>NZ_CP076543.1:0-1227500 GCF_030440515.1 Streptomyces xanthophaeus | reverse complement strand
AGCCCCCTGGACCTCGGCTTCACCACCCTGCCGAACCGCGTGATCATGGGCTCGATGCACACCGGCCTCGAAGAGCACCAGGGCGGCTTCGAGCGGCTCGCCGCCTTCTACGCCGAGCGCGCCCGCGGCGGCGCCGGCCTGATCGTCACCGGCGGCATCTCCCCGAACGACGCCGGCCGCCCCTTCGAGGGAGGCTCCCGCCTCACCACCGAGGAGGAGGCCGCCGAGCACCGGGTGATCACCGAGGCCGTGCACGCCGAGGGCGGGAAGATCGCGATGCAGATCCTCCACTTCGGCCGCTACGCCTACCACAAGGACCTGGTGGCCCCCAGCGCCATCCAGGCCCCCATCAGCCCCTTCGTCCCGAACGAGCTCACCGACATCGAGGTCGAGCGCACCGTCGAGGACTTCGTCCGCGCCGCCCGCCTCGCCAAGCTCGCGGGCTACGACGGCGTCGAGATCATGGGCTCCGAGGGCTACCTGGTCAACGAGTTCATCGCCGCCGCGACGAACAAGCGCACCGACCGCTGGGGCGGCGCCTACGAGAACCGCGTCCGCTTCCCGCTGGAGATCGTCCGGCGCACCCGCGCGGCCGTCGGCGAGGACTTCATCCTCATCTACCGCCTCTCCATGCTCGACCTCATCCCCGGCGGCTCCACCCTCGACGAGGTCGTCCACCTCGCCAAGGAGATCGAGGCGGCCGGCGCCACCATCATCAACACCGGCATCGGCTGGCACGAGGCCCGCATCCCCACCATCGCCACCTCCGTCCCGCGCGGCGCCTACACCTGGGTCACCAAGCGGCTGATGGGCGCGGTGTCCGTCCCCCTCGTCACCAGCAACCGCATCAACACCCCGGAGATCGCCGAGGAGCTGCTCGCCGACGGCCGCGCCGACCTGGTCTCCCTGGCCCGCCCCTTCCTGGCCGACGCCGACTTCGTCGCCAAGGCCGCGGCCGGCCGCTCCGAGACCATCAACACCTGCATCGGCTGCAACCAGGCCTGCCTCGACCACACCTTCAGCGGCAAGATCACCAGCTGCCTGGTCAACCCGCGCGCCTGCCACGAGACCGAGCTCGTCCTGTCCCCGACGCGGACCAGGAAGCGCGTTGCCGTCGTCGGAGCCGGTCCCGCCGGTCTCGCCTGCTCGGTCTCCGCCGCCGGCCGCGGCCACGCCGTCACCCTCTTCGAAGCCTCCGGCCACATCGGCGGCCAGCTCGACGTCGCCCGCCGCATCCCCGGCAAGGAGGAGTTCGAGGAGACCATCCGCTACTTCGGCACCCAGCTCGTCGAGTCCGGCGTCGAGGTCCGCCTGAACACCCGCGCCGACGTGGAGACCCTCCAGGGCTACGACGAGGTCGTCATCGCCACCGGCGTCACCCCGCGCACCCCCGACATCGAGGGCGTCGACCACGCCAACGTCGTCAGCTACCTCGACGTGCTGCGCGACGGAGCCCCCGTCGGCGAGCGCGTCGCCGTCGTCGGCGCCGGCGGCATCGGCTTCGACGTCGCCGAGTTCCTCACCGACAGCGGCGAGGGCGCCTCCCAGGACCCCGACGTCTACTTCCGCCACTGGGGCGTGGACACCACGTACGCCGGCCCCGGCGGGCTCACCGCCCCCGAGCGCCCCGCATCGCCGCGCCAGGTCCACCTTCTCCAGCGCAAGGCCACCAAGGTCGGCGCGGGCCTCGGCACCACCACCGGGTGGATCCACCGTGCGGAGCTCAAGCACCGGGGCGTCGTCTCGGTCGCGGGGGCCACGTACGACCGCATCGACGACCAGGGCCTGCACATCACCGTCGGCGGAGAACAGCACCTCGTGCCCGCCGACACGGTGGTCCTGTGCACGGGCCAGGAGCCGCGCCGCGACCTGTACGAGGCCCTGCGCGCGGCGGGCGTCGAAGCCCACCTGATCGGCGGCGCCGACGTGGCGGCCGAGCTCGACGCCAAGCGGGCCATCCGGCAGGGAACGGAACTGGCCGCCGGCCTCTGACCGGAAGGGGATTGTGGCGGTCCGGCCGGACCGCCACAATCTCCCGGTGACGATCTCACCGGCAGACGCAGACAAGATCCTTACCGACAACTTCGCCCCCTGGGTGCTCGCCCTCGGACTGACCGTCCAGGAGACCGGGGAGCGGCATGCCGTACTGCGGCTGCCCTGGTCCGACGAACTGGCCCGGGACGGCGGCGGTCTCTCGGGCCAGGCCATGATGGCGGCCGCCGACACGGCCACCGTCATCGCGATCTCCGCCGCCCGCGGCACCTACGGGCCGATGACCACCGTCCAGCAGTCCACCAGCTTCCAGCGGCCGGTGGTCGGAGCCGACGTACTGATCCACGTACGGGTGACCAAGCTCGGGAAGCGGATGGCCTTCGCCGACATCACCCTGACCCCCGAAGGCGCCGAAGACCCGGCGGCCACGGCCTCCACGGTGTACGCCCTGCTCGGCTAGGCCGGCACCCGCACGGCGAAGCCCCCGCCGGCCGCGCGCCGGCAGGGGCCCCGCTCGGATCTGCCCGTGCACACCCTTCCCGTGACCGCAGCGCCCCGAGCCGAGATCAAAAACGCGTTGGCGGGCGGCGGGCCGACTCGCCTACGCTCGCGGCCATCGGCCCAGCAAGGCGGCCGGCGGGAACGGGGGAGCGGGACATCTCGGCGAAATCCAGGGCTTACGATGCGATACCGCCGCTGCGGCGGAACAGGGACTTCGCCGTCTTCTGGCTCGGCCAGGCGCTGTCGGTGCTCGGCGGCTCCGTCTCGATGCTCGCCCTTCCTCTGCTCGTCCTCGACGCCACCGGATCCATCGTCCAGATGGGCCTGGTCACGGTCGTCTCCGCCGCCACCGCCATCGGCACGGGGGTCTTCGCCGGGTATGTGGTGGACCGGGCGGACCGCCGCAGGCTCATGATCGTCTGCGATCTGGCGCGAGCCGTGCTGCTCGGCGCGGTCCCGCTCGTCTGGTGGGTCGCCGGGCCGCAGATCTGGCTGCTGTACGTGCTGACCGCACTCACCTCCGTACTGAGCACGCTGTTCGACGTCGCGTACGTGACGGCCATCCCCAATCTGGTGCGTACAGAGGACCTCACGGCCGCCAACGGACGGCTGATGGGCACCTTCGCCCTCGGGAGCCTGCTCGGGCCGGTGGTGGCCGGCTTCCTGACGGCCGGAGTGGGCGCGGAGTGGGCACTGGCCCTGGACGGGGCGACCTTCCTGGTCTCCGCCGCGAGCCTGGGGTGGGTGCGGTTCACCGCGCGCCCGGCCGGGGAAGGCGCGGACAGGGCGGGGGACAGGGCGACGGACAAGGCCGGGGCCGGGGTGTTCCGGGAGATGTTCGTGGTCGGCTTCCGCTTCCTGTGGAGCCACCCGCTGCTGCGCCCGCTCACCGTAGGGCTCACCCTGCTGACCTTCGTCACCATGGGCGCCGGCGACCTGCTGATCTACCGGGTCCAGCACGACCTCGGCCGGGACGCGGCCACCCTCGGCTACGTGATCGCCGTCGGCGGGGCCGGGTCGGTCGCCGCGGCCCTGAGCGCGGGGCGCCTGCGCCGGCTCCTCGGTTTCGGCACGTGCTGGCTCGCCTCGGTCGCGATGATCGCCGTCGGAGTGACGGTGACGGGCGTCAGCCGCAGCGTGCCGGTGATCGCCGTGCTGAGCGCCGTCAACATGTTCGGGATGACCCTGGGCGGGATCTGCAGCATGACCCTGCGCCAGGAGGTGACCCCGGACCACCTGCTCGGCCGGGTCACGTCCGCCTTCTGGACCGTGCACAACGCCTCGGGCCCGGTGGGAGCGGCCGTGCTCACCCTGCTGGCCGCCCGGCACGGGGTCCCGGCGGTCAGTCTGGCGGGCGGGGCGCTGTGCCTGCTGATCCTCGGCGGCGGGCTGCTGACACCGCTGCGCGGCAGCCGCGCGGGCGCTGCGCCGGCCGGGCCCGTCGCCCCGGACCAGGAGCCGGCCGCCGAGCCGTCGGCGCGCGCGTAGGGTGCCCGTCTGGGATCGTGGATCACAGGTAGCCGCACCGAGGAGCCCACATGTCCGGACAGTTCGAGGCCAGTGTCGAGATCGACCGACCGGTGGAGGCGGTGTTCGCCTACCTCGCGGACGGGCGGCACGACCCCGAGTTCAGCCCGCGCGTCCAGGAGATCACCAAGACCCCGGACGGCCCCACGGCCCTCGGCACGGTCTTCCGGAGCACGGTCAAGGACGCCGGGATGAAGACCGGCCGTGAGTTCCGCATCGTCGGCCTGGAACCGCCGCACCTGATCCGCTGGACGGAGCAGAGTCGCAACCTCGTCACGGCGGAGGGCGGCTACGACCTCGAATCGCTCCCCGGCGGCCGCACCCGCGTCCGCATCTTCAACACCCTCGAAGGCCACGGCCTCGGCAAGCTGCTCGTCGGCCTCGCGGTCGGTGCGGCCCGCAAGGACGCCCCCGACTTCGGCCGCCGCATCAAGGCGGCCGCCGAGGCGTCCATCGCTCCCTGAGGGCTCTCTCCGAAGTATCGGCTCGGTCCCCTCCCGGAAGAACCTGCCCGGGCCGAGGCCCCGGGCAGGTTCCGCAGGAGTCCGTGTCCGGGCGGTGTCAGAACCGGCCGGGGGAGGACGGGAACGGCAGCCGCTTCGCGGGCGCCGCCGTTTCGCGCCGCTCGGCAGCGGCCGGCGGGTTCTGGCAGGTCACGTCCTGGGCGGGCAGCTTGCCCGTGACCAGGTACGCGCTCACCAGGGCGTTGGCGCAGGAGGTGGGGTCGGACAGGTACACGCCGTGGCCCTCACCGCCCGCCGCCAGCACCATCCGCGAGCCCTTGAGGGCCTTGTGCAGGCCCTGGCCGCTCACCAGCGGGGTCTGGGAGTCCCACTCGTTCTGCACCGTCAGCACGTTCGCCTTCTTGTGCATCGGCGTGGCCGCCTCGACCGGCCGGTCCCAGAACGCGCACGGCTTGATGTTGGACGCGAAGTCCCCGTACAGGGGGTACTCGGCCTTGTCCTTCACCGCGTCGCGCTCGTACTGCTCGGTGTAGCGCGGCCAGCTGCCGGTGTCCCCGCACGCCACGGCCCAGAACACGGCGGTGCTGTTGTCCGAGGCGGGCTCGGCCATCGCGCCGCCCGTCAGCAGCCCCTTGAGCTCGGCCGGGGTCGTGCCCGCGGGCAGCGGCCTGCCCTCGGCCGCGGCCTTCAGGGCCACGACCATCGGGGAGGCTTGCGCCGGGTAGAAGAACACCCCGCGCGTGGAGCGGATCACGTCCCCGTCGACCTTCATGCCCTCGAACTCGAACGGCTCCTTGTCGGCGCGCGCCACCAGTTCCCAGAACGTCTCGGACACGGCCTTCGGGGTGTCGCCCAGTCCGTACTCCGCCGACCGCTGCGCCGCCCACTGCGTCCACCGCGCGAAGGCGGGCTCGGCCTCGGTGGCCCAGACCTGGATCATGCCGCGCCAGATCCGCTGCGGGTCCACGCCGCTGTCGAGGACGAAGCGGTCCGTGCGGTCCGGGAACATCTGCGAGTAGACCGCGCCGAGGTAGGTCCCGTACGAGTAGCCCAGGTAGGAGAGCTTGCGCTCGCCGAGGACCGCACGGATCGTGTCCATGTCCCGCGCCGTGTTGCGGGTGGTGATGTACGGAAGCACCGAACCGGCCTTCTCGCGGCACTTGTCGGCGACGGTGCGCGCCCAGGTCACGTCGGAGCCGAAGGTCTCGGGACGGTAGGCGCGGTTGAAGTTCTGCTCGGTGTCGGTCAGTCCGCAGGTGATCGGGCTGCTGGCGCCCACCCCGCGCGGGTCGAAGCCGATGAGGTCGTAGCTCTCCCGTACGTCCTTCGGC
This sequence comes from Streptomyces xanthophaeus, assembly GCF_030440515.1. Taxonomy (GTDB): domain Bacteria; phylum Actinomycetota; class Actinomycetes; order Streptomycetales; family Streptomycetaceae; genus Streptomyces; species Streptomyces kutzneri. The sequence continues at coordinate 1,221,685 of NZ_CP076543.1, read as the reverse complement.
ATCGCCGGGGCCATCAGCAGCGGCAGGTCGAGGCCGGGACCGCCCGGGCCGCCGGGGTTCAGCAGCAGGGCGCCGTGCCGCTTGGCCGGGTTCTCGCTCTTGATCCGGGATATGGCGAGGTCGATCGTGCGCCCGTCGGGACGCCGGTGGTCGAGCGGGACCTTGAGCGTCGCGCACTCGTACGAGGCCGGCTGCTCGGGGCTGCAGCGGTGCCAGGCGGGTTTCTGCCGAAGGTGGTCGGCGGCCGGGGCGGCGGAGGCCTGGGCCGCGGACAGCAGGGGCACGGTGGTCGCGATGAGTCCGGCGGCGGCGAGCAGCGGTGCGAGGCGTTTCAGGCGCACTGACCCGTTCCTTTCGGTGAAGTCGCTTACGCGTCCACCTTGTTGCACCCGGCGCCCGGCCGAATCATCCCGAGGGTTCGTGCCCTGTGCTCCTCACGAACGAGCCGACAACAGGACAGGTGGCCGACACGCCGCAGTCGGCCCCCGGTCGTGCGTGCCGGGGGCCGACGTGTGCGCGGTTCCAGGTGCGGCCTCAGTGGCCGCCGCCCTGGCCGCCGTCGTGCCCGCCCTCGTGGCTGCCGCCGTGTGTCTCGCCGGGCGTCGCACCGGGTGTCTCGCCGGCTGCTGCTCCCGGCGTCCCGCCGGGCGTTGCCCCCGGCGTCCCGCCGTGTGCGCCACCGTGCGTGTCGCCCGCCTCCAGGTTGCCTCCGAGACGTCCGCGCAGCGCGGTCAGGGCATCCTCCGCCGGCGCGGTGACGACCCATCGGTCGCCGACCAGATAGTGGCCGCCGTACATCCGGGCCTCGGTCAGCCAGGAGCGCAGTCCCTGCTCGGCGGTGAAGGTGACCATGCGGTAGACGACCTGCCCGGCCTGGCACCCGCCCTGGCGCAACTCCTCGGCCTCCACGTTCACTTCGGCGGTACAGCCGATAGCCGTGGCGATCTGCTCGAGGGAGGTCCCGGGCGCCGCCGCGGGTTCCGAGGGTGCCGCGGACGCCGAGGGTGCCGCGGACGCCGAGGGTGCCTCGGGCGCCGAGGCCCCGGCCGAGGTGTGCTGCGCCGCCGCCTTCGAGGAGCAGCCCCCGCACAGCAGCGCGGCGACACACACCGCCGCGACGGCCGGAAGTGACGGGAGGATCCGCCGGATCCGGCGGGTGCTGCGGTCGGTCGACGGCATGGTGACCTCTCTGGCTGATCGGGGAGGGTCCGTGGCGCCCGGGTGGGGAGGTACCCGGGCACCACGCGTTTCAGGGGCGGATCGGCGGGCCGCGGACAGGTGCTAGCCGACAACCTTCGCTTTCTTGCCCTTGTCGGTGATGGCGAACCAGAGACCCTTGTTGTTGTGCCCGGTGGTGTCACCGGGTTCCTTGTCACCGGTGAAGGTGTAGACCGGCCAGCAGTCGATCGTCAATTGCTCGCTACCGTCGGGCCGCTTCACCTTTCCAATCAATTCGGGGGCGATTCCGTTTACCTTTTCCTTGTCGACCGGCTTGGCCGGCTTCCAGGTGTCCGTGCAGGCATCCACGCAGCCGATCTTCATCGGCCAGGCGCTGTCCTTGTCGAACCGGTAGAGCGTCTTGCCCTCCCCGTCCTCGACGAGGGTCCCGAGCTGGGGGTTCTGCACGGCGGTGAGTTCGCCGCCCTTCGCCGCCGTGTCGGCCTTCTCCTCCTTCTCCTTCTCCGCCCCGGCGCCCGCGCCCTTGCTCGCCCCGGCCGGCTTGCCGCCCGGGCCCAGTACGTGCCAGGTGCCGCCGACGCCCTCGCCGAGCGCGTCGCCCGCCTTGGCGTCCTTGGAGTAGCGGTACACGGGCCATCCGGCGAGCGTGAGCTGCTTGGTGCCGTCGGCCCGTTCGACGGAGCCGAGGAGGGCCGCGTCGATTCCCGCGCTGACCGAGGCGTCGTCCGCGGACACCGCGGGCCAGGCCGCGGCGCAGTCCCCCTCGCAGTTGGACTTGGGCGGCTTCGGCGTGTCCTTGTCGAACCGGTAGAGCGTGAAGCCCTCGCTGTCGGTGACCCCGGGTCCCAGGCCCTGGACCTCGCTCACCTTCAGCTGTCCGGCCGGGCCGCTCTTGCCGGCGGCGCCCGCCGGGGCGGCCCCCGAACCGCTTCCGTACGGGTCGCCGTAGCCGGATCCGGCCTGTTTGCTGTCACCCACCGGCTGGACTGCCGGCGCCTTTCCCCCGTAATTGTCGGAGCTTCCGCATGCGGCTGTTGTCAACATCAGTACCGCGACCGCTGACCCGGCGAATATCTCACGACGCTTAATCTTCACGATCTCTCCTTCAGGTTCGGTTCCGCGTTTCCTTGCCCCCGGTAATTGATACGGGGCCGGGAGGGTTGGAAGCGGATATCCCCGGGAATTTGTCAGATCGCGCCAACATTGAACCCGGGGCATTGGTTCAGTCCTGGATGCGCAGCGCGAGGGCCGGGCAGCGCCGTACCGCGCGCAGCGCCTTCTGGCGCTGCGCGCGGGGTACGGCCATGGACGCCTCCGCCGGGAAGCCGTCCAGGTCCAGGCGGACCACATCGGGCAGGACGTCCACGCACAGCCCGTGGCCCCTGCAGAGGGTCCAGTCGACCAGGAGCCGCTCCGGGCTCTCGTCGTCCTCGTACAGCGGAAGGGCGCCCAGCACCCGTCTGCCGCAGCCGCTGCCGAGCGCATGGTCGCGGAACTCGTCCGGGAAGGTCCTGAGCGCCGAGGCGACGAAGTTCGAGGTGCCGTCCGGATGGCTGCACGCGCCGCGTTTCAGCACCGCCTTCATCCGGAGCTCCAGCATCTCCAGGGCGGGTTTGCCCCCGCCCCGGATGGCGTCGTCCAGTACGTCGGCGATGGCGGGCAGCCCGCGTACGCAGGGGCCGCACTGGCCGGCCGACTCCTTGGCCAGCCAACGGGTCACGCGTGCCACTTCGCCGGCCGGGCAGGTGTCCATGGGCAGCGGCATCACCGCCCCCGCCCCCAGCCGTGCGCCGAGCCGGTCGAGGGACTCGCGCGATATCTCGGCCGCACGTGCGTTTGCCGGAGTGAGCCATTTGCCGTGAAACCCGCCGACCAGGACGCCCTGGCCCGGATCGGTGCCGCACAGTTCCAGGATGTAGGAGAGCGCGGCTCCGCTCGGCGTCTCGACGACCGTGTTGCCCGCGACCGTCAGCATGATGGTGCCCGGCTCGCTGGGCAGGCCGGTCGCACGGAAGTCCAGCGCGCCGAGCCGGGCGGCGACGGCCAGCTGGGCGAAGGTCTCGGTGTTGGAGAACAGGGTGGGCACGCCGTTCAGGCCCCGGTCGCTGGTGCGCACCTTCTGGCCGGACGGCAGCGTCGGCCCGCCGTTGAGGCCGTTCACGTGCGCCGTGCTCTCGCCGGTCACGAAGCGCTCGGGGAGCAGCGTGACCTGCACCCGGCGTCCTGCCGGGCCGCGTTCCGCGACGGCCTCCCGCAGTGACTGCTCCACGTCCCTCCGGGTGACGCCCACCACGACGTCCTCGGAGTTCAGCGCGGCGGCGGCCAGCAGGGCCCCGTCGAGCACCAGATGGGGGGTGTGCAGCAGCAGCGCGGTGTCCTTGAGGCAACTCGGCTCGCCCTCACTGCCGTTGACGACGACGGCGGTCTGTCCGTCCCCGGCGCGGGCCGACCGCATCACGGAGCGCAGTTTCTTGGCGAACGGGAAGCCCGCGCCGCCGCGCCCGCGGAGGTCGATGTTCTCGGCGAGGTCGACGAGCTCCTCCGGCCGGTAGCGGGGCATCTGGCCGTGTGTCGTCAGATGGGCCACGCGGTCGAGCCGCGCGGCCTGGTCGAGCCCGGCCAGCAGCCGGGGAGCGCCCACGCAGCCGAGGCTGGGGCGCGGCTCACCGCTCACAGCCACTGGTCCCGGCTGATGAGCGTCTCGGCGTCAGCGGTTGCGCGGGCGCGGCTCGGCGCGTAGACGGCGGTGCGCGGAGGTTCGTTGCTCAGGGGCGGTCGGTCATTGAGGGCCGGCCGCTCGGGCCGGGGCGGCTGGGCCTGGTTCGCGGTCACGGCCGCCGCTGCAGGACGTGAGCCGCGCCTCTGTCGGGGCACGCCGCCCTTGACGGGCTCCGGGGCCACGGGCTGGGGGACGGGCGGCACGAAGACGGCCGCTTCGCGCATCCGGCTCCTGACCCGGAACACGAGCACACCCACGATGCCGAGCAGGGCCAGTGCGTACGCGGACGTGACCCAGGGGGCGGCGGCGCGGCCCGACTTCAGACCGTGCACCAGTGAGGCGCCCCAGGCCGGATAGGCACCGAAGTGCAGGACCCGCCACCACGCCGAGCCGCTCCTGGTGTTGAACACGCTGCGCACCGCGCCGGAGATGGCCACCGCGATGAAGAGGTATCCGGCCAGACTGCCGAGCCCGACCAGGACGGGCCGGGTGGCGTCCGTGAACGGCACGGCCGCGGACGCCGCGGTCGTCCGCTGTCCCGCGACCTTGATCCAGATGTGCAGGGCGAGGAACAGGAGCCCTGCGACGGCCAGGCCGCGGTGAGCGCCCTGGGCGAGCAGCCGGTGCCCCGAACCGAGGATGACCCGGTCGGTCGCGGCCAGTCCCCAAAGGACGGTGGCGGTGAGCGAGACGAGCGAGAGCACGCCCGCTCCGAAATCGAGGAAGGCCCATAGTTGGGTGAAGGCGCCCGCGCGGGCAGCCACGGTGACGAGCACGATGGCCGCGCCGACGGCGCAGAGCACGCCGGGGCTCAGCCTGCCTTCCTTGGGAAGGAGGGAGGGCCGCCGGAGGGCCCTCCGTCCGGCAGCCGCAGCCGCAGCCGAGGCATGGCGGTTCTTGCGGCGTGCCCTGTGTGAGCTGGGCATTCGAGGCTGGGGCAGGGGCATCCAGGTCTCCTGTGCGCCTGGGCATCCGAGCACTCCACCTGGCGCTCGGTACCCGGGGGTCGTTGTCGTCGTACCCGGCAGCGCTGTGAAACTCCGCGCCGGCCGAGGGAACTTGGGGCCGGAGTGCAGCAGCATCGTGGAGCTGCACAGCAGCTCCACAGGTTTTATCGAAACGTGATAATTTCTCGCACCGCGTCTCCGGCGCATCGAACAACACCGGAAGATTCCCCTCCAGCGGGGGTTGCGACAGGCCACCGCGCCGACCGTCACCTACGCGTCCCCGACGGTAAAAGAACGGCAAAACAACGGGACCGTAAGTGGTCGGACCTCTCCAGGAGGGAGTACGAGGGCCGCAACTCTCGCGTCAGACAAGGATGTTGACGTGAGGGGCAACCTCGGCGGGCTTGTCGCTCTTCCCCCTGACAAGCCTCACCCCGGCACGAACGAGGAAAACGATGTGTGAACTTCTGAACCGCATCTGGTCCCGCCCGCGTGGCGAGTGGACGCGCGTCCTGCGCAGGGAACTCCCCTCGCTGGCCGCCGAGATAGTGGAGGAGCTTCTGCATGGAATTCCGGAATTTTCCGCACTTATCGATGACAACGATGCCATTGATGACGAGTTGTTCCGGCAGCGGGTGGAAGAGGCACTCCTCACCGTCCTCGGCTACCAGGAACAGCACCGGGAACAAGCACCGGACGAGCACGATGAACAGGCCGAGAGCGAGGACGAGATCGAGAACCAGATCGAGGTCGAGAGCCAGTTCGACAGCAAGGTCGAGCACGGGATCGAGGTCGGGATCGCGGCCAGGGCCGAGTACGAGGTCACACACGAGGGCCGGCACGAAGGTCTCCGCGAGGCTCGCAACGAGGCCCGCAACGAGGGTCTTCGCGAAGGCCTCCGCGAAGGGCTCCGCGAGGTCCGGAACCAAGGCCTGCGCGAGGTCCGTAATGAAGGACTGCGCGAGGCCCGGCACGGAAGCCGGCACGAGGCCCGGCAGGAGGCCCGGCAGGAAGGCATCCGCGAGATGGACCGGGCACGGCACGACCTCTTCAAGACGCTCACCGATGACAGGGACGCATCCGAGATGTCCCTCAGCGAGCTCGCGGAGGCGGCCGGATGGCCCCTCCCGCTCGCCGTACGGGCCATCGTGCCCGCCACGCCCGGCGAGACCCAGCAACTCGCCGCCGTACTGGACCACTGCCTGGTCGGCATGTTCGCGGGCCGTCCGTGCCTGCTCGTCCCCAGCGCCGACCCGGACACCCGCGCCCCGCTGGAACACCTGCTGCGCGGCCGGTTCGCGGCCGTGGGCCACGCCGTCCCCCTCCGCGACACCGCATCCTCACTGCGCTGGGCGCTGCGCCTGGCCGCACTGACACCCGCCCGTCCCGGCCTGGAGGTCCGGCCCGTCTTCGTCGACGACCACCTCTCGACCCTGTTGCTCCTTCAGGACGAACCCCTGGCCCACGCGCTGGCCGCCCGGTGGCTGCGTCCGCTGGCCGACCTGACCCCCCGCCAGAGCGAGCGGCTGGAGGTGACGCTGCTCGCCTGGCTCGAGGGCGGCGGTGCCCCCGAGGCCGCCAAGGCGTTGAGTGTGCACCCCCAGACCGTGCGTTACCGCATGCGTCAGCTGGAGAAGCTCTTCGGGACCGGCCTGCGGGACCCCCGTACCCGATTCGAACTGGAGATGGCCCTGCGCAGCCGCCGGCTGATGGCCCAGGTCCGGCGTCAGCACTCCCGGGTCGGCCGCCGGGCCGCCCGCGTGATCCAGGCGGACTTCACCCCCCTGGTCGTCGGACGGATGGCCCGCGTCAACGGCCTCTGAACCGCCAACAGCCCGGCCCGGCCCCGAATCACGGGGCCGGGCCGGGCTGTTTCGTGCGTACGGCACCGGGCGGGGGTGCATGTCCTGCGGTGTGCGCCGCCGGGCCGGGCCGTGTCCTCTTGTGCGGCGGGCGACCGGTGCTTGACCCGTGCGGGCCGCGGTGGTGCCGAGCGGTGCTGTGCGCGAGCCGTCCGGGTCGTCCGGGTCGGCCGGGCCGGCCGGGTGTCGCGCGATGTGCGACCGGTGCGGGCCGGGCACGTCCCGCGGGGTGCTGGGGGGATGGGGTGCCGGGGGTGCCGCGGGTGCCGGGTGCCGGGGGTGCCGGGTGCCGGGGGTGCCGGGTGCCGGGGGTGCGGGACCGTTGCGGCCCGGCCCGTGACATGCGTACGCCGCCGGGACTCGGCGGCGGCGTACACATACGTGCGGTGTTGGCCCGAAGTCGGCTTCGGGCCAACACCTGTCCCGGGCCGGACGCCGGGGGTGGGGGTGAGGGGCGTCCGGCCCGGGAGCGGAGGGGGGAGCCTCCCGCTGCGGGGGTCAGCGGCAGTTCTGCCCGTTGTTGATGCAGTTCACGGCCTTGTTCATCAGGCCGTTCGACATCACGTTGATGAAGTCGTCGTGGTCGGTCGCCGGCTTGTGGAGCTGCTCGGGGAAGCTGTCCACGGCGAACCGGGCACCCGGCGCCACCCCGTAGGTGAGGCGCATCACCAGCTGCGGAATGGCCTTGAAGCCGTTCGGGCAGCGGCCGTTCTTGTCCGCGAACGCCACGTGCGTGCGGTGGTTCGCGCTGTCGACGTTCTTGCCGTCCCAGCAGCTCTGGAAGTTGAAGGTGCGCACCACGTCACTGCCCTTCGGGCAGACCGGGTACTTGTCCTTCAGCTGCCGGTTCTCGAAGCCCGTGCAGCTCCAGGAGGCGTTGGCGTTGCCGTTGCCGTTGGTGAAGGCCTTGGCGTCACCGGTGATGATGCGCATGAAGCGGGGCATCGCCGTGACCTTGCCCACCGGACTGCCCTTGAAGGTGATCGACACCTGCTTCGGCTTGAGGATGGTGCCGACGTTGGCGTCCTGGCCGCCGCCGGGCGCCTTGGCGTCCTTCTCCACCTTGCCGTCGCGCAGCCGCAGTACGGGCCAGTAGTACGCGGACTGGTCCCCGTTGCCGCAGGTGGTGCCGGACGCGGCGAGGCTGCCGTTCGTGGAGAAGGCGTCGGTGGTCAGGTTGCCCACGTAGTCGTGCATGTGGTGTGCACCGTTGGAGACACCGGGGGCGACGATCACGTTGTCGGGGTTGAAGTGACCGTTCTCGTTGCGGCCGCACTGCGAGGTGAAGGAGCCCTTCGAGGCGTTTCCGGCCTGGGCGGGATTCTTCACGTTCGGCTTGATCTTGGTGATGCTGACGAAGTCGCTCTTCGCCGGACCGCCCTTCTGCGCGGCGGCCTGGGCGGCCGCGCCCTGCTCGCCCTTGCTTGCGGCAGCTGCCGCACCGTCGTCCGCGGCGGCCGCCTGCTTCATCGTGCACGCGCTCAAGGCCTGGATGTCCTTGGGCTTTTCGCCGGCGCGGCCTATCGCGTCGGCCATGCCCGCGATGGTCTGGTCCCGCTTCTGCTTCAGGTCACCGAGGAGGGCCGCGTCGCCCTTCGCCTTGCCGTCGGCGAGCTGCTTGGAGGCCTCGGCGACCTGGTCGTCCAGCTTGGCGAGGTTCGCGTCGACCTCGGGCTTGGCCTGTTCGGGGACCGCGGTGAGCTTGTCTCCCACGTCGGGGCAGCTGATGGTGGACGTCATCCGGTTGTCCTGGCCGGCGGACGCGTTCCCGGCGACGATGGCGACCCCGCCACCGCCCAGTACGAGCGCGGATACCACGCCCAGGACCTTGTTCGACAGGCGTGAGCGTTTGTGGCCCTTTTTACTCATGCGATCACTTCACTTCGTCGGTTGGACATTGTCGGAAAGCGCGTCGAAGTCGACGAGTCCGGTGTCTTCGAGGACCGTGATGTGGTCCAGAACCGTGGCGTTGGCGGACGTGGCGAGGGCCCGGACCATCGAGTTCTTGGTCGTTGACCGGATTCCGGCCAGCAGGGCGAACACCTTTCCGTGAGCTCGGCGCAGCAGTTGAACGAACAGTCGTTCGTATTCCTCTCCGCGTGCACGGTTCATCTGGCCCAGCCAGTCCTGCTGCTGAGCGGACGGCTGGTTGGGCAGATCGACACCGAGGGCCTGGCCGACCTGGATGACCTGCCGGTCCAGCTCGGTATGGCCGTCGATGAGGTGCTGGCCGGCCGTCTTGATCGCCGGTCGGGAACCGCGCTGCTGGGCCTGGCGGCCCGCGGGCAGCTCCCAGAGTCCGGCGAGCCGGACCTTGCGGACGAAGTCCCGGTCCGCGGCGGTCAGTGGTCCGTAGGCCGTGCTCAACGTTCCGCCGCCGTCGTCGTCGCCGCCCGCCGGACCCGCCTGACCCGCCACGGCGGCCGCGGGCCGGCTGCCGAAACTGTCCACGGGTATCAGAAGGGCGATCAGGGTGAGCGCAAGGGCGGTGATGACCAGGCCGCTTCCGATCGTGTATCGCGTGGCCAACGACAAGCTGCTGATGGATCTCCGCCGCAATGACGGCACTGTGCCTCCTCGCTCCAAGGGCCGGGAGGGGGTGGCGGGGCAGGAGGGGCCGCACATGCAGTGCGGAGCGCACCCGCATTCCCGGGGTGTCACGGGACGCTAGTGCCGGGCGTGGCGCCGGGGCCGGAGGACATCACCATCGGACAAACATCCTGGCGTCTCCGCAGAAGGCTGATATCTTGCGGCGCGCCCGGAGATTCGGCCGGGCGGCGCCGTCGTGCCCTGTCATGCCCGGGTGCCGTCCGGCCCTGCCCGCGTGCCGCCGGCCCGGCACGGGACCCGGATCAGGCGTCCGACGTGTCCACGAGGTGGTCGAAGGCCAGGCCGCTCGCGGCTCCCCGCGCCCCGCGCCACGGTGCGCGCCGAGCCGGACGACCACCTGGCCGTCCCGGCCCCGGGTGCGGTCGTACGCCACCGCCAGCCGGGAGCCGGCCTGCGGGACCTCCTCCTCGGTCACGGAGCAGGCCTGCCGCCGGGCCGGTGCCACCGGGTCCAGGCCAGGGCCGCAGCAGCTCCGTCCGGGGCTCCACCGCACGGCCGTCGACGGGATGCGGCAGGGCCGCGCGCCGCAACCGCACCGATCGCCCGCGCCCGCCGGAGTGGACGGCGATGAAGGGGATCCAGTTCGCGGGCCCGGAGTTCATCGCCTCGTACGCGACCGCCGCGCGCGGAACCGTCCGCGGGGGCTGCGGGTCCAGGCGCGACCGGTGCGCCAGGCTTTCCGTGGAGAGCTCGCTTCCGCGCCGCGGCTCACCGGTCGCCGTACGGGCCGTCCGCTCCAGCCCCCACATCAGGCCGGCCTGCTCGTCGCGGACGAGCAGGACCTCCTGCGGACCGACACCTTGGCCGTGTCCGGCACCGGAGGAGCGGATCGCGGCGCGGTGCGACGCGGGAGGGCCGGCGGGTGCACACGCCGCCCGCCGGCCCTCCCACAGGATCAGGCGAGCGCCGCGGCCGCCGTGAGCATCCGCTCGCCGGCCCGGTCGGGCCGCGGCGCCGGGGGCTCCGGCGCCGGTTCGGCCGTACGGGTGTCCGTCAGGAGCGCGATCAGGGAGGTACGGGCGCGGGCGACGCGGGAGCGGACCGTACCGATCGGGCAGCCGACGGCCGTTGCCGCCTCGGCGTAGGACAGGCCCAGCAACTGGGTGAGGACCAGGGCCTCCCGGCGCTCGGACGGGATCACGGCGAGCAGTTCCGCCAGGGCGATGCCGTCCTCGAAGCCCGGCACGTCGCACGGCTGGGCCTGCTCGGCAGCCGTCTGCCAGTCGCAGCGGTCCGAGAGTCTCGGCCGGGCGGCCGCGTGGCGCAGGCTGTCCACGACCGTACGGCGGGCTATGGACAGCAGCCAGGTCCGCGCGGAGGAACGGCCCTCGAACCGGTGCAGGCTCGCCAGCGCGCGGAGGAAGACGTCCTGCGTGAGGTCGTCGGCCGCCTGGGTGTCGGCGCTGAGGTAGGCCACGTAGCGCCAGACGTCGCGGTGGAGGGCCCGCACGAACCGGTCGGTCTTCACGGGATCGCCGTCGCGGGCGTCCAGCGCCAATCGGGTCACCGCCGCGTCGGAGTCGGGGGTGCGCCGGGCCGGCCGGTCGCCGGTGGTACAGGAAGGGGTCGTCAGGGCAGCAGTCATCGCCACAAGGTCCTTACGGGCAAGGGGAGTCCGGCGCCGCGAACGGCGGGGCCGGTGAGGGGTGCGGCCTGCCGGAAGGCACGACCGAGGCCCGAGGCGCGGGGTGCGGGTGCGAGAGAGGTCGCGGACGCGGCTCGGGGAACCAGCTGTCAGAGGACAGCGGTTCCCGCCGGCGGACCCCGTGAGGTGATGGCGTGGACCAGGAAGAGCCGGCGCGGCGCGCGGTGCCGGCGCCGGCTGCGGACCCGGACGGGCGGCCGGTACGCGGGTACCGCCGTACGGAGCAGCAGGCGCAGCGGAGTCCACAGGCGCCCGGCGACGGCGCGCACCACGCGGAAGACGGCCCGCTCGCCGTGGGCGAGCCACAGCCCGCACAGCACGGCGGCCAGCAGGTGCGCGGCCAGCATGCCCGCCGGGGACATGGCGACCGCCTCGTGCAGGCCGCCCGGCAGCGGCCCGCCGGTCGCGGCACCATGCGCACCGGTCGCGGCGGATGCGGCAGTCACGGCGGACGCGGCGTCCGCCGTTCCGTGCATCGCGTGGTGCAGGTGGGCGGGCGCCCCCGGCATCCCGGTGCCGGGCGGCTGCGGCATCCGCATCATCGTCGACATCGAGGACATCGAGGACATCGTCGACACCGAGGACATCTGCCCGGATCCGGTCGGCGCGGCCGCCCCGGCGAGGGACTGGGACAGGGTGAATCCGGCGTGGAGCACCGCCTGGACGGCGACGGCCGCCGTCGTCACGGCGAGCAGCCCGCGTTCCCGGCCCGCGAGGGCCCAGGCCGTCGCCGCCGTGCCCGGAAAAGCGACGGACAAGGCCCACCAGGGCACTGCCACACCCGACATGAGCAGGTGTCCGGTGGCCGCGAGCAGCACACAGAGGGCTGCGAACATCGCAGCCCGCAGGGCGCGTAGAAAGCGAACCGGGTTCATGGAGGGCTCATCCTTGCACCGGCCTCCCGAGCCGCACATCAGGGTGCGCACTTCCGGACAAGTTCCCGCGTCCCGGCCTGTCATGGGGCCGGGACGTCCGCCTCGTGTGGTGCAGGGCACAGCGGAGGGAGGGAACCTGCCCGCCGCTCCATCCGACTGCCTACCCGCTCGGTCGAAGAGTTCAACGTCCTGGGAAGGGAGACTTCGTGACGGCGGAGGGGACGGCGACCGCATCGCCGGCGGAGAAGGACGGCGCGTCGGGGCGGCAGTTGACCGCGCTGCTGACCTGCGCCATGGCGTTCTCGATGCTGCAGCTGTTCCTCCTCGGGGCGCTGGGCCCGCGCCTGGTCACCGAACTCGGCGTATCCCCGGCCGTGCTGGGACTGACGACCACGATCGGCTTCGGGACCGCCGCCGTCCTGTCCCCGGCGGGCGGCCGGATCGTGGACCGGATCGGTCCGCGGCGCTCGCTGGTGATCCTGCTGCTGGTCTCGGCGGCGGCCCTCGCCCTGATCGGCGCCGCGCCCGGCGCCGGTCTGCTGCTCGGCGCCGTCGCACTGGGCGGCGTACCCCAGGCGCTGGCCAACCCGGCCACGAACAAGGCCGTGCTGCGCGCCGTCCCGCCCGCCCGGCGGGGCGCGGTGACCGGCCTCAAGCAGTCCGGAGTCCAGCTCGGGGCCTTCGCGGCCGGACTGCCGCTCGCCCTGCTCGCGGGCGGCATCGGCTGGCGGGGCGCGGTCTGGACCGGCGCCGGCGCCGCCCTGCTCGCCGGGCTGTGGGCGCTGCGCGTCCTGCCCGCCGACCCCGCCGCGCCGCCCGCGGGCCCCCGTACGGCTCTCGTGCCGCGGGGGATGGTGGCCTGGCTGGCGGTCTTCTCGCTGTTCCTCGGCGCCGGAATCGCCTCGGTCAACACCTACCTCGCCCTCTTCGGCGCGCAGCGGCTGGACCTGGGCCCGACGGCGGCGGCCGCGCTGGTCGCCGTCCTGGGCGTGGCGGGGATCGCGGGCCGGGTCGGATGGTCGAAGGCGGCCCGGCCCGGGCGGGCCGAGTGGCTCCCGGGGTGGCTGGCCTGCGGGGCGCTGGGCGCGGCCGCCCTGCTGGCGGCCGCCCTGGTGGTGGGCCCGCTGGTGTGGGCCGGGGCGATCGCCGCCGGCGTCTTCGCCGTCTCCGGCAACGCCGTCTCGATGGTGCTGGTCATGCAGCGGGCCGCTCCCGGCCGCGCCGGACAGGACTCGGCGCTGGTCGCGGCCGGGTTCTTCGGGGGATTCGCGGTGGGCCCGCCCCTGTTCGGGCTGCTCGCGCAGAGCGGACGGTACGGGCCGGGCTGGCTGCTGGTGGGCGCGGAATTCGCGGCCGCGGCGGCCGTCGCGTTCCTGTGGGCCGTACGGGACCGGCGGGAGGCCGCGGCATGAGTGTCGGCGTCTTCGGGCCGGGCCCGGCCCTCGCGGCCGTCATGGCACGGGTGGCGGTGACCGCCGAGGCGGTCGGCCCCCGCTTCCCGCTGTACGCCGGCCCGGACGACGGGCGGTGGACGACCACCGGCCGCGGCTCGTGGACCGGCGGATTCTGGGCCGGGCTGCTCTGGCTGCGGGCACGGTACACCGGCGACGCGGCCGACCGGCGCGCCGCCGCCGCGTGCACGGCCCGGCTCGGACCGTGGGTGGGGGCCGACACCGCCACCCGCGGCCTGATCCTCTGGTACGGGACCGCTTCGGCCGGGGACGACGCCGAAGCCGCCGAGCTCCGAGACCGCGGCGCCCGGGCCGTGCTGTCGGCCTACGACCGCGAACTCGGGCTCGTGCCCTGGGGGGACGCGCTCGGCGGGCCCCGCATGCTCGCCCGCGTGGACGGGGTGCCGGGGACCGTGCCCCTGCTGGCCGGGGCCGGACCGCAGGGCGCCGCCGCGGCGGCGTCCCACCTCCACCGCCACCTCGACCTCTGTCTCGGCGCGAGCCGGGGCCTCCCGCTGCGGCCCGCCCTGCGCTTCGACGCGGCCGCGGGCTGGCAGCCCTGTGCGGACCCGCCGCCGGGCTGGAGCCGGGGCCGGGCCTGGCTGCTCCTGGCGGTGGCCGACGCCTTGCTGCGCCCGGACCTCGCGATGCCCGGCCCGGCCGCCCGGCTCGCCGAGGTGGCCGAACTCCTGTCGTCCGGGGCCGAGTTCCCGGCCGGAGGGCCCGCGCGGCTCGTCCCGGCGGCCGACGCCGCCCGCCCGGACGGTCCGCTCGACACCTCGGCCGCCGCGATCACCGCGGTCGCCCTGCTGAAACTCGCCCGTGTGCCCGGCCCCCGGGCCGGCGCGTACGCGCACCGGGCCGAGGCGATCCTCCACCGCCTCGCGGAGAGCCACCTCACCGGCCCGGACTCCGGACGCCCGCCCGGGATGCTGCTGGACGGCTGCTACGACGCCGGGAAGGCACTGGCCGTCCGGCACGAGCTCGTCTGGGGCGACTTCTTCCTGGCCCTCGGCCTCGCCGCCCTGCACGGCGTCGTAGACATCACCCGGGCCTAGTGCTGGCCGGGAAGTTCTGCCGGGCGTCGTCACCCGGTGAACCTTCCCGGCCACAGCACTAGTAGGGCTTGGTCAGGTTCGTGTCGGTGTTGCGTGTCCTGCGGGTTCGGTGTGTCGTCGGGGATGTGTGACGCCGGAGGAAGTTTCTGCTGTGCGCGGCGAGTTGGAGGACTTTGCGGCAGAGGTCTTCGAGCCGTTCGCGCCTAATGATCAGCGTCGGCGGGGGCGGGTCTACCTGCGGGGGCTGCTCACGGACGGGCAGCGCAAGTCGGTCGAGCCGATGGCCGCCAGCAGTACACGGGTACGGCGGGCAAGGTCACCAACTGCCAGGTGGGAGTCTCGCTACACCTGGCCTCGGATCATGCCTCGGCGGCGGTGGACTGGCGGCTGTTCGTGCCCGAGACCTGGGCGCCGGGGTCCGTGAAGGCGGATCCGGACAAGGTCGCCCGCCGCACCGCCTGCGGCATTCCCGAGGACATCGGGCATGTGGAGAAGTGGCAGCTCGCACTCGACATGCTCGACGAAACCCGCTCGTGGGGCATCGAGGTCCCGCTGGCTGTTGCGGATGCCGGATACGGGGACGCGGCCGCCTTCCGGCACGGCCTGCAGGCCCAGGGCCTCAACTACGTCGTGGGAATCTCCACCCCCCTCTCGGCCCAGCCCGGCCGAGCGAGGCCGGTGACCGAGACGTACTCCGGGACCGGACGGCCGCCGGTTGCGAAGTACCCGGATAAGCCACAGTTGGTGAAACAGCTGGTCATCGGGGCGGGCCGGAAGGCGGCGAAGCCGGTGCAGTGGCGTGAGGGCTCCCGGCCCGGCACCGGCCGCAGTGGCTTCAAGCGGATGTACTCGCGGTTCGTGACCTTGCGGATTCGTCCTGCCGGACGCGAGGTCCGCCGAGCCGTCGACGGCCCGGAGCTTCCCGAGTGCTGGCTCCTGGCCGAGTGGCCGGCCGACCAGGCCGAACCCGTCCAGTTCTGGCTCTCCGACCTACCCGCCGACACCCCGCTCACCACACTGGTCCGCCTGGCCAAGCTCCGCTGGCGCATCGAACACGACTACCGCGAGATGAAGCAGGCGTTGGGCCTGGCCCACTTCGAGGGCCGCACCTGGAACGGGTGGCACCACCACGTCACCCTCGTCTCCGTCGCCCACGCCTTCTGCACCCTGCAACGACTGGCCAGAGCCCCCAAAGACACCACGCCGGCCTGAGCCTCCACCGCATCGTCCGCGAGCTACAGACCCTCCTCGCGGCATGGACCGGCGTATGCCCCAACTGCCACCGCGGCATACCCACACCAGCCCCAACCTGACCGGGCGCAGCAGCTTCAGGAGCAGGCGTAGAGGCTTGACCAGACGAGGAAGGACAGAACCCCGTGTACGCGATGTCCACGGGGTTCTGCGCTGCTCGGCCGGCCGAGCGGGACGTCGACGTTACTTCTTGCACTTGGCCTTAAAGGCGTCCAGCAGAGCCTTGCCGGCATCGGAGTTGTCACGTACGTACGCGCTACCGCTGACGCTGATCGAGGTGTTGCTGGTTGAGATGGGCTCGGTGCCGGTCCGCCTGTTGCGGGTGTCGTCTCCGGCGACCGTCCAGATGATCTGGGACTGATCCTTGTTGAACTCGCCGGTGCTGGTCACGTCCGGCTCCTCGTAGACACCATCGCAGTCGTACTCATGATGCGAGACATTGCTGCCCTTGACGACCAGCTGGCCGAGGTCGGACGTGCCGTTGACGTCCTTGACGTAGTAGATGCCGTCGAGCTTGCCGGCGCTGTCACTGCTTCCACTGCAGGCGGTGAGTATGAGTGAGCCCGCGGCCAGGGCCGCGATGGATACGGCGATCTCGGCCCGCGTCCTACGTGCAGTCCTGGTGATGCTCATGGCGTTCTCCCCTAGTTCGTGATGAAAGTCGGTTTAAGACAAAAGACCAGTCAAAATAGCCTATGAGTAGGTGACTTCGGCTGACCGGGACCCTCTGTCAGGTGCCTTCTCGGAGGTTGTCGAGCCGATGCTCAGTCAGCGCCAGCGCGACCTCGGACTGATTGAGCGCCTGCTCGCCGTCCTGGATGCGCCACTGCAGACGCTGCACGGGCGGGGCAGCTGCTTCTTGGACTGCCAGGTCGCCGAGTTCACCCAGCTCTGCGTACGCTCCCTGCAGCTGTTCCTCGTGGTGTGCTGACCGGACCCTGAGGCGGCCAGCCCACTCTTCCCACCAGCGCACCCGCGACTCGCGGTCGAGCGTGGTCTTCCCCTCGATCCAGGCACGGAGCTCGGTTGGGTCGACGTCACTCGGGAGCCCCGTGGCGAAAGGCCCCTCGGGTTCCGGCATGTCGATAGGGATGTGCGACAGCAGCACCGCGGGGGTCGTGTTGAGCACGTAGGCGATCGCGACGAGATCGTCGACGGTCACGGGGCGATCGCATCGCTCCATCTCCGCGAGAGCGTCGGCCGAGATCGGGTGATCGAGCATCGAGACACCACGCCGGCCTGAGCCTCTACCGCATCGTCCGCGAGCTACAGACCCTCCTCGCGACATGGACCGGTGTATGCCCCACCTGCCACCGCGGCATACCCACACCAGCCCCAAACCGAACCAAGCCCTACCAGGGGGCGTCCTGGCCGCCGTCCCGCGCGTAGCCGCGCAGGACCCGGCGGGCCACGGAGGTGATGTGCAGCTCGTCCGGCCCGTCGAGGATGCGGGCGGCCCGGCCGGTGCGCAGGAGCCCGGGCAGCGGGGTGTCCGGACCGAGCCCGGCGGCGCCGTGGACCTGGATGGCGGAGTCCGCGACCTGCTGGAGCATGCGCGCTGCGGCGACCTTGGCGAGCCCCACCTCCGTACGCGCGTCCCGCCCGGCGGCGATCAGCGCCACCGCCTCGTGCACCAGGGGACGGGTGGTGCGCAGGGCGAGCAGGGCGTCGAAGACATGACTCTGGATCAGCTGCTGGTCGGCGAGGGGCCCACGGGACCCGCTGCGGGTGGCGGCCCGCTCGCACATCAGGTCGAAGGCGCGCCGGGCCTGGCCGAGCCAGCGCAGGCAGCGCAGCGTACGGCCGAGCTGGAGCCGCTCCCCGGCGATGGCGAGGGCGTCCCCGGGCTCGCCGAGGAGGTGGTCGGCCGGGACCCGGACCCGGTCGAGCTCGATCTCGTACTGGCCGCCCGCGCCGAGGACGGGGAGTTCGCGTACGACGCGGAAGCCGGCCGATGCGGTGGGCACGAGCAGCAACGACAGGCCCTCGCGGTCACCGGTGCTCCCGCCGGTGCGGGCCATGACCGTCACCAGGCCGGCGTCCGCGGCCCCGGACGTGAACCACTTGCGGCCGGTGACGAGCCAGCTCCCGTCCGGCCCGCGCTCGGCCCGGGTGCCGGTCCGGAAGGGGTCGGTGCCGGGGACGTCCGGCTCGGTCATGGCGTAACAGGCCCGCATCTCCCCGGCGACGAGCGGCTTCAGGTACGCCTCGCGGACCGCGCTCCCCCCGTGCCGCGCCAGCATCGTCACGTCGAGCAGCGGGGCGGATCCCAGCGCGGCCGGGCCGTGGTCACTGGCCCCCTCCGCCTCGGCCAGGGCGGCGTACGCCGTGAACCCCAGCCCGCCGCCGCCCAGTTCCGCCGGGAGCGGCAGCGCCCACAGGCCCTCCTCCTGTGCCTGGCCGCGCAGTTCGGCCAGCGCTTCCGCCGCAGCGGGCCCGCCGCCGTCCAGCACCGCCTCCCGGGGGATCACCCGGGTGCCGACGAAGCGGTCGATCCGCTCCCTCAACTCATCCGTCTCCGACACCTGTTGCGCATCCGAGGTGTGGTCCGTGCCTGGATCCGTCACTTCTTTCCTCCTCATTCCCGGGAACTCGCGGGAACGGCCGACCGACTCCCTGTCCGTGGAACTGGTCGGGTGCGGACGCTCCCGGGTTCCCCAGATTCGGTAAGACCCGGGCGCCGGCCACCGCCGCGCCAGGAGAGGAGAGGCATGGCGTCACCAGCAACCACGCAGACGGTCCGGCCGCTCGACACACTGCGCTTCGACACATCGGGGCCCCCGCAGATCACGAGCGTCATCGCCGACCACCTGCGGCTGCTCGGCGCACGGACGGACCGACCCGCACAAGTGGACGCGTCCACCGGCACCGCCACCCCAGGGGGCACCACGCTCATGGGCGGCGGTTTCGACCCGGCACACGCGAGCGCCACCTGGGCGGATCCCCTGAGCGGGCTCGCCGACGAGGCCACGGTGCAGGCCGCGACCGGCATCATGGCCGTGCACGGCAGGCGTGACGGCAGCCCGCGCGGCCTCGCCGTCGACTACGCGGCCACCGCCACCGGAGTCCTGGCCGTGCAGGGGCTGCTCGCGGCCCTCGTGGGCCAGGCCCGCGGCGGGGCCGCCCGCGCGGTCACCACCAGCGCGGACCGGGCGGGCCTGCTCGCGGTCTCCCAGTACCTCGCCGCCGCCGGGGCCGACGAGGGCGAGGCCGCCGAACTCGCCGCAGGAGGACCTCCGTTCACCTCCGCCGACGGCGTCCTCTTCGAACTGGAGACCCTCGATCCGGGCGCCTGGGCGGCCTTCTGGAAGGCCCTGGACGCGCCCGCCGAGGCCCTGAGGGCCGGCTGGCGGCCCTTCCAGTTCCGCTACGCCACCGCCTGCGCCCCCTTCCCGGCGGCCCTCCACCTCACGGCCCGGTCCCACCCCTGGGAGCGGATCCGCCGGGCCGCGGCCGCCTACGGCACCGAGGTGTGCGCCCTGCACCCGCTCGCGGAACGGGCAGCGGAACGGACCGCGGAACACGACGGCGCCTCCCCCTGGTCCCTGTCCCGGTCGGCCACCGGACGTCTCACCGCCAGGTCGGCCCGGCTGCCCGACTCGGCACCCTCCGGCGGGCCCCTTGCCGGGCTGACCGTGCTGGAGGCGGGCCGTCGCATCCAGGCACCGCTCGCGGCGCATCTGCTCGGGCGCCTCGGCGCCGACGTGATCCGGATCGAACCGCCGGGCGGCGACCCGCTGCGCGGCATGCCCCCGGCCTGTTCCGGGATCTCGGCGCGCTGGCTCGCCCTCAACCGGGGCAAGCGCGCCGTGGAGATCGACATCAAGCAGGAGGCCGACCGCCGCCGGCTGCGGGAGCTGGCGGCCGGGGCCGACGTCTTCCTGCACAACTGGGCGCCGGGCAAGGCCGCCGAACTCGGCCTGGACTCCGGCGACCTCGCGCGGGTCAATCCCGCGCTCGTCTACGCGTACACCAGCGGCTGGGCCGGCCGGATCGAGCACGCCCCCATGGGCACCGACTTCATGGTCCAGGCCCGTACGGGCGTCGGCGAGGCCGTCCGCCCCGAGGGCGAGGCCCCGGCGCCCTCGCTGATGACCCTGCTCGACGTACTGGGCGGACTGCTCGGCGCCGAAGCCGTCCTCGCCGGGCTGCTGCTGCGCGAGCGCACCGGCCACGGCGTACGGGTGGACTCCTCCCTGCTCGGCGCGGCCGACACGCTGACCGCCCCCGCCCTGCGCCGGGCGGCCCGCGGGGAGAACCCCCGCCGGCCGGCCGGATTCCGGCTCCCGCGGCCGACGGCGGACGGCTGGCTCGCGCCGGCCGACGCCGACGCCGGCGCCGTGGCCGCCCACGACCTGGGCGGCCTGTCCACGGCCGAGGCCCTGGCCCGGCTGCACGAGCACGGGCTGACCGCGACCGCGGTCACCACCGAGCTGTCCGACCTGCACCACGATCCGCGCTTCACCGGCTCGATCAGCCGCGACGCGCACGGCGCCCCCGCAGTCCCCGACCCCTGGAGCTTCGTATGACCGCCGACAGGCTCGTACTGCACGACCTGCTGCCCGCCGAACTCCGCCGGTCCTGGGTGGTCGACGGGACCTGCCCCGACCTCGACCTCTACAGCCTCTTCCGGGCACGCCAGATCGCCGATCTGCACCGCACGGCCGTCCTCGACGCCAAGGGCAAGCTCTGCTACACCGCGCTGGACCGCAAGGTGCGATGTCTGGCCACCGGCCTACGGGAACTCGGGATCGGCCCGGGCGACGTGGTCGGCGTACAACTCCCCAACAACCGCTTCGCCGTCATCGCCGATCTCGCGCTCGCCGCGCTCGGCGCGATCGCCCTCCCGTTCCCGGTGGGCCGCGGCGTCCTCGAAGCCGAGTGCCTGCTGCGCCGTGCCGAGGCCGTCGCCGTCATCGCGGCCACCGAGCACCGGGAACTGCGGCACGCGGCGGATCTGAGCACGCTCGCCGGAGCGCTCCCGGCCCTGCGCCACGTCATTGCCGCAGGCCCCGGAGCCGCGCCTGAAGGAACGATTCGGCTGTCGGAGCTGCTGCGTTCCGACCCCAGCGGATTCGTCCCCGCCCGGCCCGATCCCGACAGCGCCGCACGCATCCTCGTGTCCTCCGGCTCCGAGGCCGAGCCGAAGATGATCGCGTACTCGCACAACGCGCTGGCCGGCGGACGCGGGAACTTCCTCGCCTCCCTCATCCCGGACCGCACCCCGCCGAGCTGCCTGTTCCTCGTACCGCTGGCGTCCGCCTTCGGGTCCAACGGCACCGCCGTCACCCTCGCCCGGCACGGCGGCACCCTCGTCCTGCTCGACCACTTCACCCCGGAAGCGGCCCTCGAGGCGGTGCGCGAACACCGGCCGACGCACATCCTCGGCGTGCCCACCATGGTCCGCATGATGCTCGAACGTCTCGACGGGACGGACGAGAAGCTGCCCGCGCCCACCGCACTGGTCCTCGGCGGGGCGCCGCTCGACGAGACCACCGCGGCCGCCGCGGCCGAGGCCTTCGGCTGTCCCGTGGTGAACCTCTACGGCTCCGCCGACGGCGTCAACTGCCACACCGGACTGGGCAGTACGGTGCCGCCCACCGACGGATCCGGGGTCGTCGCCGGCCATCCCGACCCCCGGGTCGCCGAGATCCGCATCGCCGACCCCGACACGCACGAACCGCTGCCCGACGGCGCCGTCGGCGAGATCATCTCGCGCGGCCCGATGACCCCGCTGTGCTACGTGGGCGCGCCCGACCTGGACGCCCGCTACCGTACGCCCGACGGCTGGGTCCGCACCGGTGACCTCGGGTACCTCGACTCCGACAGCGTCCTGCACATCGTGGGCCGCCTCAAGGACATCGTCATCCGCGGCGGCGCCAACATCAGCCCGGCGGAGGTGGAACGCGAACTCACCGCGCACCCCCAGATCCGGGACGTGGCCTGCGTCGGCGTGCCGGACCCGCTGATGGGGGAGCGGCTGGCGGCCTGCGTGGTGCCGCGCGGCGGCCAGCCCCTCACCCTCGCCTCCCTCGGCGAACACCTCACGCGGCGCGGGCTGGAACGGACCAAACACCCCGAGCGGCTGCTCCTGATCGCCGAACTGCCCCTGACGGCGGCCGGCAAACCGGACCGCGCGGCCCTGCGCGAGCGCCTCGCGGCGACCTCCACGACGGCTCCGCCGCTCGCGCAGGCGGGCTGAGACACGGGCCCGGCGGCACCCACCGCCCGCCGGGCCCTCGCCGGCCAAACGAAGCCGGCCCGCACGGTCCGTGCGGGCCGGCGGCTGAGGTACGGCGGAGCGCCCCGCGGAGGGTGAGCCGGTACTCCCGGCACCGGCCGGTCCCCGCGGGGCTGCTCGGGGGCGGTCGGTCAGGAGGCGCCCATGGCCTTCTTCAGTTCGGCCGCGGCGTTGCGGTAGACCGGCAGGAGGTCGAGGTCCTCGCCGGGGTAGTTGACGATCTTCACCTGCTTGGCGCCGGAGTCGGGCAGTACCGTGCCGGTGGACATGTGCGCGTTGTCCAGCACCAGCTCCGGCTTCTTCGCCGCGAGTTCGGCCAGCTGCGCCGGGGTCACGGCCTCGGGTCCGTACGTGCCCACCGGGGTGGCGCCCGCGAGCTTCGCCGACCACGCGGTGAAGACCTGGGTGACGACGGAGGGGCTCTTGCCGCCGGGCCACCCGGCCTGGACCTCCTTGTTCAGCTTCGCGTACTCGGTGTCGAAGCCGGTCTTCCACTTCGTCGCGGCGTCCGCCGTGCCGAAGAGGGCTCCCAGCTTGTCGACCTCGGCCTTGACCTTGTCGGGATCGTTGTCGAGGTTGACCTCGACCAGCTTCGCCTTGGAGCCCGCGGCCTCCTTGATCTTCGCGGCGTACGGCTCGAACGGCGCGTAGAGCACGAAATCGGCCTTGGCCACGGCGGCGAGGTCCGACGGCTTGGGGTCGTAGTCCGGGGCGTGGTGGACGGACTGCGGCACGATGACCTTGACGTCCTCGGCGCCCGCGGCCTTCGCGAAGGCGCCCTCCCAGGTGGTGGTGACGACCACGACCGGCTTCTTGGCCTGCGGCTGCGGGCCGTCCTGGGACTTCGCGTCCTGGGGCGAGGGCGTGTTCCCGCAGGCGGCGGTCAGGGCGAGCGCCGCGCTCAGTGCGAGGAGGGAAGAGATACGGACGCGGGTGCGCGCCATGAGCTGATTCTCCGTTCGGGTATGAAATGCACCGCGAGGACCAGCGCCCCCGCGGTCAGGACGAGGACCGGGCCGGGAGGCCAGTCCAGCCACAGGGCCAGCAGGAACCCCGTCAGATTCACCGCCACGCCGATGCCGACCGCCCAGAGGGTGATCGACTTCAGTGAGCTGCCCAGGCGGCGGGCGGCGAGTGCGGGCAGCAGGGTCAGGGCGTCGACGAGCAGGGCGCCGGTCAGCTTGATCGCCCCGGCGACCGCGATGGCGACCAGTACCAGCAGGGCGGCCGTCAGCGCCCGTACCGGTACGCCGGAACACAGCGCGAGCTCGCGGTCGTAGAGGAGGAGGCCGATCTCGCGGCGCCGCCACCAGAACAGGCCCGGTACGGCGACGGCCAGCACGCCGAGGACGACGAGGTCCGGCGTCCCGACCGACAGGATCGACCCCCAGAGCAGGGCGAAGGCGCCGGAGGCGTTGACCCCCGACACGGCCAGCAGGAGCAGCGCCGCCGCGATGGCCAGGCTCATCAGCAGGCCCATCGCCCCCGACAGGCCGTCCGGGGTCCGGGCGAGCGGGGCCACGCCCGCGCCGGCCAGCGCACAGGCCACCAGCGCGCACAGCATGGGGTCGAGTCCGGTGAGGAGTCCGACGGCGATGCCCAGCAGGGCCACGTGCATCATCGCGAACCGGACCGGCATGATGTCGAGTCCGACGATGACCACGCCGATGACGGGCAGGCCGATCGCGGCCAGCAGCAGGGCCACGCCCGCCCGTTGTACGGGCAGCAGCTGCAGGAGTTCGCCGAGGTCGGCGGTGGCCAGGTTCACCGGACCTCCCGCAGGTGGCCCGCGGCCATCTCCAGCACGCGGTCGCAGCGGTCCGCCAGCGCCCGGTCGTGCGTCACCACGATCAGGGTCACCGGCAGGGAGGTGAGGACGTCCGCGGCCTCCGACTGCCCGTCGAAGTCGAGCGCGGCGGTCGGCTCGTCCGCCAGGAGCAACTCGGCTCCCGCAGCGATGCATCCGATCGCCCGGGCGAGGTACATCCGCTGCAGCTGGCCGCCGGAGAGGGTGTGCAGGGGCCGCCCGACGAGGGGGCCCACACCGAGCCGCGCCGCTGCCTCGGCCGCCTCCGCCGGAGCGTTGCTGGCGGCCAGCAGTTCGGTGCCGAGCAGGGGGAAGCGGCCGGCAGCCGGCTTCTGCGGGATCCAGGCGCAGGCCCGGCGCCGCCAGGCCCACTCGGCGGGCGACCGGCCCTCCCGGCCACCGACCAGGATCGAGCCCGTCGTCTGACGGTGCAGACCGAGGACGGCGCGCAGCAGCGTCGTCTTGCCCGAGCCGTTGGTACCGGTCAGGGCCACGCGTTCACCGGCGGCGATCTCCAGATCGACGTCCGAGACGGCCTCCACCCGGCCGTGCCGGCACACGACCTCCCGCATGCGCACATCCAGCCCGCCCATCACACGCCTCCTCCGCCGCCGCGCGGGAAGGCGAGGATCCGCCTCCCACACGGCAGTAGTCGGATCGGGGGCGCCCGGAGTTCCCGGTGGTCCGGGGCCGATTCGCCGCAGGCCCGGAACCGTCGCCACGGACGGAGGCGGATCCGGAGCCGACCCCGGCCGTGTTCAGATCGGGTGGCCCTCGGCGTCCGTGTGGTCCTTCTGGCCGGAGAACTTGTTCAGGAACACGTCGAAACGGCCGTCGGGGCGGCGGGTCATGGTCGCGCCGTCCTGCCAGATGCCGTTCTCGGGCCACCACTGGCTGCCGTACGCGTCGCCCTGGTTCTGGTGGATGTTGTGGACGCCCAGCCCCGTGTCGAACGGTTCGCCGAACACCAGGACCGGCCGTCCCACGGCGAGGATCGGCTCGAAGGCGTTGGCGGCTTCGACGTTGGAGCCCGACGTCCAGGGCGGGGAGGACTTCAGCAGCCGGTCGAGGAGTTCGCCCAGCGGGCCGGGCAGCCACCCGGGCCACTCCTGGAGCCTGCGCAGGGCCGGATGGCGGAGGTAGTCGAGGGCTCCGGACCTGGGCACGCGGTCCAGGTCGTGGAACCCGGGCGCCATCGCGGCCACCGGGCCGAGTGCCGCCGCGTCCACGGTGAAGACCTTCCACTGCACGCCGGTCTCCGAGTCGTGACTGTCCACGTCGACGGCGCACTTGTACCGCCCGTCCGGGGCGTCGACCCGGAGGTTGACGTGGAACCAGGCGCCCTCCGTGTCGGGGGTGTCGCGGAAGTGCTTGTGCAGGGTCCCGGCCAGCACGCCGTAGCGGTCGAATGGCATGTTCCCCAGTGAAGCACCGGGCCAGCCGGTCGGGTGGTTCTGGCGCGCTGGCGTGAGGGGGATCGGGGCGGAGCGGGCCGGGTGGCCCTACGGTCGGTCCCGTGCGGCCCCTTCGGACCGCGCGAGGCGCCTACGCAAGAGGTCGAACCTTCATGAGTCTGAGCATCCGTAACCAGCTCGCGGGCACCGTCACCGCCGTCACCGTCGGCGAGGCCATGGCGACGGTCAAGGTCCGTCTGGCCGGCGGTCAGGAGATCACCGCCGCCATCACCGCCGACGCCGTCAAGGACCTCGGCATCACCCAGGGCTCCGCGGTGAAGGCGCTCGTCAAGGCCACCGAGGTGGCCCTGGCCACCGGCCCGGTCGAGAACATCTCCATCCGCAACCAGATCACGGGCACGGTGTCCGAGGTCGCCGTCGGCCCGGCCATGGCCGCCGTCAAGGTCAACGTGAACGGGGGCGGGCTGACCGCGGCCGTCACCGCCGACGGTGTCCAGGCGCTGGGCCTGGTCCCCGGCTCCTCCGTCGTGGCCCTGATCAAGTCGACCGAGATCTCCCTCGCCGACGCCTGAACCGGCCCTGCCGTTCGCACCGTAGGCCGGTCCCGGCGTCGTACGGTCCCGGCCGGGCTCAGATGCCCGGCGCCGCCAGGGCGCCGAACCACACGTGCGTGACCGCGCTGACATAGCGCGCCCCGCACCGGTCCGAGGGCACCACCAGCTGGGCCCCGGACTCGTCCAGGTCCTCCCCGTCCAGACGGGTGGCCAGCAGCACCGGACTGCCTCCGAAGTCGGCGTCCAGCTCGGCCCAGGCGAGGACGCTGTGGTGGCCGTCCCCGCCGCTGACCGCCAGCAGGAAGCGCGAGCGGTCCTTGCGGCGCCGGGCGTCGAAGGCAGGGCCCGCGCTCGCGACCACGTCACGCAGCAGCACGCCGTCGAAGACGTGGTGCTGCGGGCCGTTCGTCGCGCAGTCGAACACCACCTTGGCCCGGTGCTGCTCCCATTCGCGCAGGTCGGCGACGCTGAGCAGGGCCGGGCGGTCGAGATCTCCGTGCAGCATCAGTTTGGCCATACGGGCCCGATTCCCAGATCCCCTCGCCCGGGAAACGTATCTGCCACCCTCATCTCACTATGTGAGTTGCATCTGAGCGTGTTCTACTCCCTCGCAGCTTGCATCTTCTGCCAGACGACATCCCGGGTGACCGGCAGCTCCGTGAACCGCACCCCGGTCGCGTCCCGCAGGGCGTTGGCGAAGGCCGGGCCCACCGGGTTGAAGGGGCTCTCACTCATCGACTTGGCGCCGAGCGGGCCGATCGCGTCCGAGGTCTCCATGAAATGGACCTCGGTGCGCGGGACGTCCGCGTACTGGGGGAGCCGGTAACGGCGGAAGGCGGCCGTGGTGACCTCGCCGCGCTCGTCCACCCGTACGGTCTCGAAGAGGGTCGCGCCGAGTGCCTGCGCGACGCCGCCCTCGACCTGGCCGCGGCACTGCATCGGGTTCATGACCTTGCCCGCGTCCGCCGCGTGCACGCTGCGCAGGATCTTCATCTCGCCGGTGTGCGGGTCGACGGCGAGGCGGAACCACTGGGCGTTGAAGGCGACCGAGCGGGGGGAGCCGGTCCAGTGGCCGTCCGCGGCCACCTCCTCCAGCTTGCCCTGGTCGTACGCGGCCTCGTACAGCTCCTTGAGGGTGACGGTCCGGCCCGCGCAGTCGAAGGCCTCGGCCCGCAGCTTGCACAGGTGCCGGGCCACGCCCGTGTGGCGGGCCGCGAAGGTCTGCAGCCGCTCCGCGAGCGAGTTCGCCGCCAGCATCACCGCCTTGCCCGCCACCACCGTGCCGGCCGACCCGAACGCGCCGGTGTCGTGGCGGACGACGTCGGTGTCGGACTGGCGGACGGTGATCCGGTCCACCGTCGTGTTCAGCGCGCCGGCCGTGATCTGCTTGTGGACGGTGGTCGTGCCGTTGCCGAACTCCGCGGTGCCGACCGCGATGTCGTACGTGCCGTCGCGCAGCAGGCTCACCCGGGCGTCGGCGAAGTGGCCGCCCGGCGGGCCGGTCGCGATCATGGCGACGGCCGATCCCGTGCCGGTGAGCCAGCCCTCCGGGACGTCCTCGTGGCTGCGGTCCTCGGCGATGGCCTTGCGCACCACGTCCATGCACTGCTTCATCCCGTACGAGGCGATGAAGAGGTCCTCCTCGTGACCGATCGGGGTGACCATGTGGTCGCCGGCGCCGATGACGTTCTTCTCGCGCAGTTCGAGCGGGTCCATGCCGAGCCGGACGGCGAGCTCGTCCATCACCGATTCGAGGGCGAAGAGGACCTGGCCCAGGCCGTATCCGCGGAAGGCGCCGGCCGGGACGCCGTTGGTGTAGACGGAGTACGCCTCCACCTCCTTGTTCGGTGCCTTGTAGACGGCGAAGGACTCGCCCACGCTGTGGAACATGACCGCCGGCCCGTGGTTGCCGTAGGCGCCGGTGTTGGAGACCACGCGGATGCGCAGCGCGGTGAGGGTGCCGTCGGCCTTGGCCCCGATCTTGATGGTGATCTTGAAGGGGTGGCGGGTGGTGGCACCGTAGAACTGCTCGGCCCGGGTGAATTCGAGTTTCACCGGTCGGCGCAGCTTCAGGGCGGCGAGGACCACGATGTCCTCGGTCAGCATCTCCTGCTTGCCGCCGAACCCGCCGCCCACGCGGCCCGCGACGACGCGGACCTCGTCCTCGTTCAGGTCGTAGAGGGCGCACAGCGCCCGCCGGGTCAGGAACGGCGCCTGGGTGGAGGAGCGGACCGTGATGCGCTCGCCGTCGCCCTCCTCCTTCGGTTCGAAGTACGCGACGCTGCCGTGGGTCTCCAGGCTGGCGTGCTGCACGCGCTGGGTCTGGAACGTCTCCTCGAGGACGACGTCGGCCTCCGCGTACCCCTTCTCCATGTCGCCGATCGTGTTGTGGACCTCGCCGCATACGTTGTTCCCCGCGCGGAAGATCCCCGATTCGGGCCCCTTGGCGTGGAGGACGGGGGCGCCCGGCAGCATGGCCTCCTCCGGGTCGATGACGTACGGGAGTTCCTCGTACGTGACGACCACCCGGCGGCAGCCCTCCTCGGCGGCCTGCTCGCTGTCGGCGACGACGGCCGCCACGCGCTGGCCGACGAAGCGCACCACGTCGTCCAGGACGCGGGTGTCCATCGGGTCCTCGGTCGGGTGCTCGTGGCGTGCGGACGAGTACAGCCGGTCGGGGGCGTCGTGGTGGGTGAGGACCGCGTGGACGCCCGGGACCTGGAGGGCATCCGTGGTGTCGATGCCGACGATACGGGCGTGCGGGTGCGGGGAGCGCAGCAGCTTCATGTGCAGCAGCCCGGGCACCTCGACGTCGAAGGTGTAGCGGGCGGTGCCGGTGACGACGAGGGGACCGGCGGGGGCGCCCAGGGACCTGCCCACGGCCTGCCCGGCCTCCGGGGCCTCGGTGTGCTTGACCCCGCGCACGGCGTCCTCGATGGCGCGATAGCCCGTGCAGCGGCAGATGTTGCCCTTGAAGGCGCGCGGGAGGTCCTGGAGCTTGCCGTCGTCGTGGGCGGTGCCCTCCTCGGCCTGGAGGGCGGCGGTGGTCATCAGGAAACCGGCGGTGCAGAAGCCGCACTGGAAGCCCTGGGCGTCCAGGAACTGCTGCTGCGCCGGGTGCAGCTCGCCGCCGGAGCAGGCCAGGCCCTCCACGGTGGTGACGCTGCGGCCCTCGGCACGGACCGCCGGGTAGAGACAGCTGTGCACCGGCTGCCCGTCGACGTGGACCGTGCAGGCCCCGCAGTCGCCCTGGTCGCAGCCCTTCTTCACGCCGAACCAGCCGCGTTCGCGCAGGTAGGTGCGCAGGCACTGGCCGGCCCGCGGCTCGGTGTCGAAACGCCGCTTGTTGATCTCGATCTCGTACGTCATCGGTGGTCCTCGGTGGTGAGCTCGCGGCGGATCTCCTCGGCAAGGCGCAGGGCCATGTGGCGCCGCCATGCGGGCAGCCCGTGGATGTCGTCGTACCACTCGTCGGGGCGGACGGTGCCGTCGATCGCCGCGCGCAGTTCGGCGGCCGTGGGCGGCAGCGCGAACCAGAAGCGGAAGGGGCGGGTGGTGGCGGCGGAGACCGTCACGGCGAGGGAGCCGTCGGCGGGGTCGCAGGCGCCGATGACCAGCGCGCCGGAGCGCCCGAGTCCGTAGAGGGACGCCTGGCGGAAGGCCGTACGGGAGTCCAGCGCGTTCGGGGGCAGGCGCACGGACCGCAGCAGCTCGCCCTCGCGCAGGTTCTTCACGCCGGCGCCGAGGATGAACTCGGTGACGGGCATCCGGCGGGTGGCGCCGTCCTGGCCCTGGAGGAAGACGGTGCCGTCGAGACCGGCGGTGAGGGAGACCATCGGGCCGGCGGGCAGGCCGTTGCAGAGGTTGCCGCCGACGGTCGCCATGTTCCAGATCTTGAAGCTGGCGAGGAAGGCCCGGCAGCACTGCTCGAAGAGCGGGGCGGCCGTGGTCGGCAGGGTCCGGGCGAACCGCGAGAGCTCGGTGATCGTGCAGGTCGCGGCGATGTCGAGGGAGCCGTCGGGCTGCCAGGACAGGGGCGGCCAGCCCATGCGGGAGAGGTCGACGAGGCGGCGGATGTGCGGCTGCGGCTCGGAGAAGAGGTACGTGCCGCCGCCGAGCCAGGCGTCGCCGGGACGCCAGGGTTCACGGCGGCGGGCGTCGCGCACGTCGAGCACCGTGTTGAGATCCAATTCGCGCCACCAGCCTTTCCGGCCTGACAAGGGGTTTCACCGGGGGCGTCACGCAGGGGTGCCACCCGGGGGGTTTCGGCCAGTGAACCAACGGAAGCGGGGAGGGGACGACTGGTCCCGGCCACGGAATCGGACGAGCCCGAAACCCTCCCTCCTGGAGGATCAACCAAGAGGCATACCGGGTGCTTCGCCTAGCATTTACGATGGCTGAGCCTCTGTTCGCCTCGCGAATGTGGGTATCCGCCCGCCGCAAGGAGTCCCCGCCATGCACGTCCACGACCTGCTCCAGCTCGACAGCCTCGGTCTCAGCCTGCTCTGGGGCGAGGAAGCCCTTCTCGGCCAGGAGGTCGCCGGCGTCACCGCCACCGACCTGGAGGAGCCCGGCCGCTTCCTGGGGCCGGGGGAGCTCGTGCTGAGCGGGCTGGTGTGGTGGGCCGAGGGCGACGTGACCAAGGCGGACCGCTTCGTGGGGGCGCTCGCCGACGCCGGAGCCACGGCGCTGCTGGCCGGGGAGGAGACCCACGGCAGGGTCCCCGACGAAGTCGTCGCCGCCTGCCGCAGCCACCGGGTGCCGCTCGTGGCCGTCCCTGCGCGCACCAGCTTCCGGGCGGTGACCGAGGCCGTGTACCTGCGCCAGTGGGGCGACCTGAGCCGCCGCCCGACCCGGCTCTTCGCACTCCCCGAGAACGTGCGCGGCGAGCTGAGCCGGCTCGTGGAGGCGGGGGCCGACCCGGACGAACTCCTGGACCGGGCGTGCGCGCACCTCGGCCGGGTGTCCTGCTACCTGCTCACCGCCAGCGGCCGCACGGTGGCCCGTACGCCGTCGGCCCCCGAGCTGCCCGCCCGGCAGGCGTCGGCCGCCTCCGCGCGCGGCGGGGTCTGGCTGCGCATCGAGACCGAGAGCTCCCCGTACGACGCCTGGCAGCTGCACGTGCCCGACCCGGACGCGGCGCCCCCGCGGGTGCTCCACGAGATCGCCGAGGTGCTCGCCCAGAGCCGGAGCGGGCAGACCCGCCGGCTCGCCGCGGAGCGGCTGGCCGGGCAGGAGCTGATCGGCGTGCTGGAGGGGGCGCTCGCGGGCCCCGCGCCGGCCGACACCGGAGCCCTGGAGGAGGCGCTCGCGGGGGCCGGGCTGCCCGTGGGAGGGGCCTACCGGGTCCTGGCGGCGACCTCGGGCGACGCCCTGGCGGAGGGCCTGCGCCACCTGGAGAACGCGGCGTACGCCGTAGGGCGGTCGGCGGCGGTGCTGCACGAGGACCCGGCTGCAACGACCGACACGGCCGGGGCGCTGCGCGCGGTGTGGCCCATGCTCCGGCAGTGCGGGGGGCCGCAGTCGGATCTCCGGCTGGGCCTCGGCACGCGGGCCGAGGGCCTGGAGGGGCTGCGGGCCTCGCTCAGCCAGGCCCGGTTCGCGCTGACCTCGGCGGACGAGGTGGTCCCGGTGCGCGGGGTCGAGCAGCTGGACACCCTCGGCGAGCTGATGGCGGGGATCCCGCCGGAGGTGCGGTCGGTGTACGGGGCGCGGATCCTGGGAGCGCTCGGGGACGGGATGCTGCGGGAGACCCTGGAGGTCTTCCTGGCCAACAACTGCTCCTGGGCCCGTACGGCGGAGGCGCTCCACCTGCACGTGAACACGGTGCACTACCGGATCGAGCGGGTGGAGGTCCTGACGGGCCGTGACCTGTCGCGCCTCGACCACAAGTTGGACCTGTACGCGGCGCTGCGCTGCGCCGCGCCGGACCTACGGTGACGCGATGTGGACCTCGGTGGACTTCACCCGGGCCGTGACGGTCGAGCCGACCATGATGCCGAGCTGCTCGACCGACTCCCTGGTCACCACGGACACCACGTGGTGCGGTCCCGACTGGATCTCCACCCGGGCCGCCACGTCGTCGAGCCGTACGGCGGTGACGATCCCGGCGAAGGAGTTCCGTACGGAGGTCAGCGCGGTACCCGGCGGCAACGGGTGCATTCCGGCGGCGCGTTCCTTGGCGAAGGCGGCGAGGACCACGCCGTCGACGGTCCGGGAACCGTCCGGGGCGCGGTCGGCCGGCAGCCTGCCCGTCTCGGCCCACCGGCGGACGGTTTCGGGGCTCACGCGCAGCAGTTGGGCGGCGAGGCCCACGGAGTACGACGGCACGCCCGCAGCATAGGCGGTGCCGCTCCGGCCGCGAACGGCGAGGCACCCGGGACCGATCGTCCCGGGTGCCTCGCCGTCGGCGCGCGCCGACGGCGCCCGTGGTCACGGCCCGCCGCGACCCACACGTGGCCGCGGAGCAGGCCTGCCTACGGAGCCGGGCGGCACTGGCCCGAGCGGGGCCCCTGGACGACGGTGCCCGTCTGCACCAGCTCCGGTGCGTTGCCCTCACAACGCAGCGGTCCGGTGACCCGGTTGGCACGGAACGCCGGGACGTCCGCGCCGGGCAGCGGTCCGCTGCCGCTGTTGCGGTCGATCCGTACCGGTCCGGTGACCGTGTTGGCGGAGGCCTGGAGGCCACCGGTGTTGCCTTCGATGGTCAGCGGCCCCTGGAAGGTGTTGCCACCGCAGCCGGTCGACCCGTCCTCCGAGCCGGCCAGGACGTAGCCGGCGCTGTCCGTCACCGAGACGGGCCCGGTGAGGTGCGAGCCGCAGAGGTCGAGGGCCAGGGCGCCTTCGGCGGACACGGGCCCGGTGACACGGGCGTCCGTGATCGCCAGGGATCCGCCCGGAGCCACCTTGACCGGGCCCGTCTGGCTGCCGCCCGAGGCGATGCAGAGCGCCTGGCCGGCGGCCACCGTCAGGGCGCCGACGCGTGCCGTCGTGATGCACGGCAGGCTGAAACCGACCGTGACGGCGGACGGCCCGGGCGTCGCGCTCGGCGTGTGGCTCGCGTCCCCGCCGTACGTCGCGGTGATCGCGTGGGCGCCGGGCCGGAACGCGGCGGTGCGCAGGCGGGCCTGCCCGCCGTCGAGCGGCACGGTCGCCAGCGCCGTCGTTCCGTCGAAGAACGTCACCGTCCCGCCCGCCGTGCCCGCGGCCGGATTCGCCGGGGTGGCGGTCGCGGTCAGGGTCACGGGATGCCCGAACAGCGGCGCGGAGGTGTCCGCGGCCACCGAAATCGAGGTCCCGTACCGGAACGAGACGACCGCCTTGCCGTTGCCGCGGTTCACCCCCGGCAGGAGGGCGACACCGGTGGCCGAGGGAGCCGCGAAGCCGCTGCCGCCCCCGCCGCCGGCCCCGTACAGGTTGTCGGGGTTCCCGCCGCCGGAACCGCCGCCTCCGCCGAAGTAGCCTCCGCCACCGCCTCCGCCTCCGTTGCCGCCGCGTGCCCCGTTGCCGCCGGGGCCGCCGCTGCCCGGGTTGGGCTGCCCGGTGTTGGGGTCGATGTCGCCTCCGGGTATTCCGGGGCCGCCGAGGGGGGAGGTGCGGCTGCCGGTCCCGTGCTCGGTCCGGGTCGCGCCACCGCCGCCGATGCCGGATCCCTCCGGACCGCCGCCGTGGCCGCCGGGTTCACCGGCCGTGCCGCCGCCGTGGCCGCCGCGCAGCAGGGGCCCGCCGTTGCCCGCGCCCCCGCCGCCGCCGGCGACGAGGATCCGGTCGGCCGGTCCGAAGGCACCGGTGCGCACATCGGTGGCGCCACCGCCGGAGCCGCCCCCGCCGTGAGCACCGCCGCCGCCGGCCCCGTGGCCGGTGCCGCCGGGCCGGGCGTACTCGCCGCGGCGCGAACTGCCGGAGCTGCCCGCCCCGCCCACCGTGATCTGGATGTTCTGGCCCGCGCTCACGGCGAGGGCCGCACGGGTCTCGCCGCCGAGTCCGCCGGGCGCCCCCTCGTTCGGGGGGTTGGGGGTGACGAAGCCGGCCGCGCTGCCGCCCTCGGCTCCGAACACGTCGAAGGTGACCGCGCCCACGCCCTCGGGGACGGTGAAGGTGTCCGTCCCGACCGCCGTGTAGGTGCAGGTGGGGGGCGAGGCGGTGAAGGTGCCGCCCGTGCCGCACGGAGACGGGGCCGCGGCCGGGTCGGCGGTCGCGGGCACGGCCGCCAGTACGGCGGCCAGCAGGCCGGTCACGCCGGCCGCCACTGCTGTCCTGGATCTGAAAATGCTCAATGAGGTTCCAAACGAGAGTGCGTGGGAGGGGACGGGAGCTGCCGGTGACTCAGACGCCGTCGTCGGCGCACAGCGCCCAGGCATCGGAGTAGGTGCCCGGCGAGCTGCCCCCGCCGGTGTGGGTGACGGCCGTCCAGTAGGCGGCGGTGGTGGTTCCGTCACCGACCGGGGTGCCGCCGGAGTTGCTCGGGTAGCTGCCGTTGAGGTGGTCGCCGACCGATCCGGGTCCGGTGAAGTTGGTGGTCGTGACGCCGCCACCGCTGATCGCGGCGCCTCCGGCGACCAGCTTTCCGTCGTTGCCGCCGCAGCCCACCGTGACCGTCTGGCCGCTGGTGGCCGCGGTCGGGCCGCTCACCTCGCTGTGGCGGACCTTGACGGTGGCACCGCTGATGTCGATGTTGTTGCCGCTGCAGATCGCGTAGGCGTACGTGGTGTTGTTGCTGTTGCCGCCGCCTCCGTTCCAGCCGACCGCGGTCCAGGAGTCGGGGTTGTTCTCGCCGTCGGCCGCGGCCTTCTGGCCGAAGCCGTGGGCGGAGTCGTTGAAGGTGGGGAAGCTCGCGATGGGCTTGAGGCTGCCGACGCTCGCCGGGGTGATGCGGGCGCCGCCGCCGATCAGGCGGGTGTTGGCCGGGCAGCTCGCGGTGACCAGGCCCACCGTCCCGCTGGTGGTGGGTCCGGCGATCTTGTTCATGACCACCTGGGTGTGGTTGATCAGGTTGCTGGTGAAGCACATGGCGTACGGCGTGCTGGAGAAGGAGGCGTTCACCGCGCCGCCGCTGCCGCCGATGCCGAGCCAGTAGGCCACGTCGGTCCCGACCACGCCTGTGGAGCCGGTGTACTCGGTGCTGCCGTCGGGGCTCGGCGAGGTGCCGTTGATCTTGTTGCCGTTCGACGAGGTGCCGGTGCCGATGGCCTGGGCGATCCCGCCACCGGAGATCAGGCCGCTGCTACAGGCGGCGTTGGTGGATATCTCGGAGAAGGCGGAGCCGGGTCCCATGGTGGCGCCCGGGGTCTTCACGGTCACGCCGACCGTGTTGGCGTACGCGATTCCCGGTACGGCCAGGGCCAGCAGGGCACTCACGACCAGCGCCTTTCCCGTGACCGGGCGCCGCAGAAGCATCTTTCGCATCAGAATTTCCCCTTCGGAGGTGGATCTCGGCCGGAGGCGGCCATGGCCGCACGGCCTCCGACGCATCCGTTGTGGTTCTCGGGACATCGGTCCGACCGAGCTGCTCGGCACGGCGTCGAACCAGGTCGGTGGACAGCCGTGACGGGATGGGGTGTGCGGATTGCGCCTGCGGAATGTATCAGTCAGATAAGGCAGCAGATAAGGCGAATCTCAGGATCTGGCCTGGCAAATGCTGTACTCGACGGTAGCTGATGCTCGCTTTCGCATGCATG
Organism: Streptomyces xanthophaeus; assembly: GCF_030440515.1. GTDB lineage: Bacteria > Actinomycetota > Actinomycetes > Streptomycetales > Streptomycetaceae > Streptomyces > Streptomyces kutzneri. The sequence goes on along the minus strand of NZ_CP076543.1, from coordinate 1,186,394 downwards.
GCTTTTGTCCCGTGATGAGGATTTTCCAATCCCTCGTCCTGTTCGTGGCGAATCTCTGGTGAGGCTCCTGAGGTCGAGGGGGCCGCTGGACCGACTGTCCGAGGAAGGGAAGGAGGTGAGGGCGATGACCGGTTCGCTGCGCACACGGCGGCTGATCGTCGGAGCCGCGTCCGCCGGGCTGCTGGCCGGCGGGTCGCTGCTGGGCCTCTCCGGCACCGCGAACGCCGCCCCGGCGACGTCCGCCACGGTGAGCTCGACGCTCACCAGTGACCGAGACCGAGACCGCGACCGGGACCGCGATCGTGACCACCGCCACGACCGCCACAACCGGTGGGACCGCCATGACCGGTGCACCTGGGTGAAGGGCCACTGGGAATCCAAGTGGCACCACGGCACCTGGCATCAGGGCTACCGCGACCACCACGGCAACTGGCACGACGGCTGGTGGGGCAACGGCCACTCGAAGCACTGGGTGCCCGGCCACTGGAACTGCCACAGCAAGTGGTAGCCCGTAGCGCCACAGCACCGTAGCGCCGACCTGGCACAAAGGGGTTCCGGGGTCACCGCCCCGGAATCCCGTCCGTTCCCGGCCCCCGGTCCGGTCCGGATCCACCGGGGCCGCTCGCACAGCGAGGAACCGTCATGGACACCGCAATCGCACCCCCGGCGCGGCCGAGGACCGTGCACCAGCCACTCCCCTCAGGACCGCAGGCCGCCGGGGAAGCCCGCCGCAGCGCCGCGCGCACCCTGGCCCTGCACCCCGTGCGCTGCCCCCAGGAGACCGCCTGCGACATCCTCCTCATCGCTTCCGAGCTCGCCACCAACGCGGTCCGGCACGCCATACCCCCGTACGCGCTCACGATCAGCCTGGACCGGGGCCGGGCGGGCATCTGCGTCAGCGACGGCTCGCTCTCCCTGCCGCAGCGGGGCGACGGCCGAGGGACCGACGCCACCCGGGGGCGCGGCCTGCAGATCGTCCGGGCGCTCGGCGCGGAGATCTTCGTCAGCCGCTCACCGCGCGGCAAGCAGGTCATCGCAGTGATCACCTGGCGGGACGGCTGACCGGACGGTTCCCTCGAACGAGGGAACCGTGCGCGGTCCCGGAGCGTGAACGCCCTCCCATCCGCGGGCACCTCCGCTACGAAGAACCATCAGACCCATCCCCTGGACCTGTGGCCGACACCGCCCTGCGCGGCGGTCCGGCCGCTGCTCTCCGGACAAGGACCACCATGCGATGCACACCCCGCCCCCGGCCGGACGCCCCCGGCCGCCGCTGCGTCCGGTCCCCACGGCCGGAGCCCGCACCGTGAATCAGCCGAGCCCCTTCGGCCCCGAACCCACCGGTGGCCCCACCGACCGCACCGGCCTCCCCGAGGTCATGCGGCAGGTGGCCCACGGCGACAAAGAGGCGTTCTCCGTCCTGTACGACGCCCTCGCCCCCCTGGTCTTCGGGATCGTGATCAAAGTCGTACGCGACCGGTCCCAGTCCGAGGAGGTCGCCCAGGAGGTCATGATCGACCTGTGGCGGCAGGCCGCCCGTTACCGGCCCGATTCCGGCAGCGTCACCACGTGGGCGGCGACCATCGCCCACCGGCGGGCCGTGGACCGGGTCCGCTCCGCCCAGGCGTCCGCCGACCGCGAACGGGCGCAGGCCGCCCGCGAACACCGGACGGCCTTCGACGAGGTCGCCGAACAGGTCGAGACCCGCCTGGACAGCGAACAGGTCCGCCGCTGCCTGCGCGGCCTCACCGAACTCCAGCGCCAGGTGGTGACCATGGCCTACTACCAGGGCCTGACCTACCGCGAGGTCGCCGAAGTCCTCCACGCGCCGCTTCCCACCGTCAAGACGCGCATGCGCGACGGACTGATCCGGCTCCGCGACTGCATGGGGGTGACCACATGAACCGGCACCGGTCCGACAGCCACGCCCTCACCGCCGCCTACGCCCTGAACGCCCTGGACCCCGGCGAACACGAGCCGTTCACCGACCACCTCTCCCGGTGCGAGGACTGCCGCCTGGAAGTGGCCGAGTTCCAGGCCACCGCGGCCCGGCTGGCCGCCGCCGTGGCCCTGCAACCCCCCGCCGCCATGAAGCAGCGGACCCTGGTGGCCGTCGACGGGGTGCGCCAACTCCCGCCCCGAAGCTCCACCACCCTCTCCGCGGTCCCGCTGCGCGGCACGCTGCGCCGCAAGGCCGGCCGGTTCGCCGTGGCCGCGAGCGTGGCCGCCGCGGCCCTGTTCGCGGGCCTGGCCGCCTGGCAGAGCCAGGAGAGCCGCCACCACGAACAGCAGGCCCGGCAGATCGAGCAGCGCCTCGACGACGTCAGCACGGTCCTGGCCGCCCCCGACGCCCGCGCGGCCCACGGCCGCACCAGCAACGGGGCCGCCGCCACGGTCGTCTCCTCGGCCCTGCGCAACAAGGCCGTCTTCACCGCCGGCGGACTGCCCGCGCCCGCCCCCGGCACCACCTACCAGCTGTGGCTGGACCACGACGGCACCATGCGCCCGGCCGGCTTCATCCACCAGGACGGCACGGTCCTCGTCGACGGCGACACCGCCGACGCCGCCGCGATCGGCCTCACCGTCGAACCCGCCGGAGGATCCCCGCAACCCACCACGACCCCCCTGCTCCTGATGGACCTTCCCGTCTGACCGCGCTCCGCTCACGGCGCCGACCGTGGTCGACGGGGAGGTCCGTGCTGGCAGGCTGACCACGTCCGGGGGCATTCGTGCCCCGATCGCCGGACCCGGCGAGGAGACGGAGACGGAGACGGAGGCGGGGCTCAGGGGGTCATGTCGTACGTGACCCACATGGTGCGGGTGGCGACCTGGTCGTACTTGGACCGTGCCCGGTGGTTGTCGTCGGCGGTGATCCAGCGGACCACGCTCCAGCCGCGCTCGGCTGCGAGCTCGCGCAGTGCGCCGAGCAGCAGGTCGGCGGCGCCCGAACCGCGGTGCTGCGGGGCCACGAACAGGTCGTCGAGGAAGCAGCCGACCGTCGCCGAGAGCGGGCGTGCGAACGGGCGGTAGTGGGCGAGGCCCAGCAGCCGCCCCTCGGTGTCCTCGGCCACCAGGGCGCTGACCTCGTGGCCGGGGTCGGTCACCCATGACCAGACCGTGGCGGCCGCCTCCTCGGTCTGCTCCACCGCGTAGAAGTCGGCGTAGCCGCGGTAGAGGGAGCGCCACCGGTCGAAATCGCCGGCCCGCACGGAACGCACGCTGATGTCGGACATAGGACCGGACTCCCGGGATCGAAGGAACGCGGAGCGGAGCGGGGCGTGTGCGCCGCCGCTCCGGCGCAGAGCTTCGATCATGCTGGAGCCGGGCGGGCCCGGCAGGTGCCGGGGTGTCGAAAAGGCGGGCCACTCAGCGCCACGATGTACGGGTGCGGCCGGTGGCCGGCCGGCGAAGCCCCGCGCGCCGAACACCGCTGTCGGCGCGCAGGGGCTTCCTGGGCCAGGTCGCTCCGTGACCGCGAGAGCCGCCAGGCGGTCCGGAGGGTGGTGGCCACGGCCAGTCAACCAGGAGCGGCCCGGGGCGGCACCTGGTGCAAGGCACGGAACCGGGCCGACCCGCCCCGCGTCGTCACGGTGGATCGTCCAAGAGGAAAATCGGCCACTGGCATGGCATGTGCCAGATCATCGGCCCGAATTGGCTGGTGACTGCCGGTCGATCGCCGTGCGGGTGCGCGCCCGCGACGACGCGCGGTCCCGCACGGCGCCCGCCCCGGGCCGCCGGGCGACGCCCGGCGTGCCCGCACGGCGTGTCCGCATGATGATGTGGAGAGGACGGCGTGCGGAAGGGGGCTCTCGTGCCATCGGCCCGGCCGGGGGGCGAGGAGACCCACGGCCCGATCTGGGCCGAGCCGGGGTCGCTGCTGGAGCGCGTGCCCGTGGCCGTCCTCGGCATCGACGAAGACGACCATGTCTGCTTCTGGGGGCCCGGCGCCCGTGACCTCTTCGGGTACGAGCCCGGCGCCGTCCTCACCCGGCCCGGCGCCCTCCTCTTCGCCGATGCCACCCGCGGCACGTCCGCATCGTGCGCCCGGCTGACGGAACAAGGCCGTACGCAGGGCTACTGGCGGGGCCGGCTGACGGCCCGGCACCGTGACGGCACGGCCTTCGACTGCGGCTTCCGGTCCTTCTCCGTGACCGGATCCGGCCCCTCGGTGGTGATGGTCCTGTCGAGCCGCAGCGACGAACTCGACCGCGTCAAGACCAACCTCGCCTTCCTCGACGCCCTCTTCGAGACCTGCCCCATCGGCCTGGTCATGATCGACCAGGACCTTCGGTACATCCACCTCAACCAGGCGCTCGCCGACATGGACGGCCTGCCGATCGAGGCCCACCTCGGGCGGCGCATGGACGAAATCATGATCATGTCCGACGGCGGTGAGTACGAGCGGATGCTCCACGCCGTCGCCCGGGGCGGGGCGCCCGTCGTGGGGACGCTGGTCGGGGTGCGCCCCCGGGGGCATCCCGACCGCGACCAGGTACGGTCCGTGAGCTTCTTCCCGCTGAGCCGGGCGGTCGGCACGCGCCCGGGGGTGGGCGGGCTGATGGTGGACGTGACGGACCGGGAGCGGGCCATCCTGGAGGCCACCGCCAGCCGCCGCCGGCTGGCGCTCCTGGACGGGGCCTCCACCCGGATCGGTACCACCCTGGACGTGAACCTGACCGCCCAGGAACTGGTCGACGCGTCGATGCCGGACTTCTGCGACGGCGCCGTGGTCGAGGTCGTCGAGTGGATGGACGAGTCGGAGGACTTCGACCCGGCGCGACCGCTGATCACCCGCCGGATCGCCTCCGGGACGACCCTGCCCGCTCCGGCCGTCGAACTCGTGAGCGGGGTGGAACGGGTGCGGTACCCGCCCGGCTCCGTCATCCACGACATGCTGAGCACCGGCCGTGCCATCTCGGCCGTCGTGGACGAGGAGTTCCTGGCCCGCACCGTCGTCATCGAGTCCCGCGCACGGCTTATGGCCGAGAGCGGGGTGGCCTGCATCCTCGTCGCCCCGCTCATCGCCAGGGGCACCGTCCAGGGGATCGCCATCTTCGGCCGGTCCGCCGCCCGCCCGCCCTTCAGCCCGGAGGACGTCAGCCTGGCCGGCGAGCTCGCCTCGCGCGCCGCGATCTGCCTGGACAACGCCCGCCTCTACAGCCGGGTCCAGGACATCGCCCTCACCCTGCAGCGAGCCCTGCTGCCCAGCGCCCTCGCGGCCACCCCGTACGTGGACGTGGCCCACCGGTACGTGCCCGGCAGCCGGATCACCGAGGTCGGCGGCGACTGGTACGACGTGATCGACCTGCCCGACGGCCGGGTCGTCCTCGTCGTGGGCGACGTGATGGGGCACGGGGTGTCGGCGGCCGCCGCCATGGGACGCCTGCGCATCACCACCAACGCCCTGGCCGGGCACGTCAGCGAGCCCGCCGACCTGCTCACCGAACTCGACGCGTGCGCCCAGGAGGCCGGCATCGAGCTGGCGACCTGCCTGTACATCGTCTACGACCCGCGCGACGGACGGGCCCGTATCGCCAGCGCGGGCCACCCGCCGCCCCTGGTGCTCCGGCCGGACGGCACGGTGCAGACCGTGGACGAGGTGCTGGGGGTCCCGCTCGGCGTGGGCGGCTGCCCGTTCCGGACGTCCGAGATCGAACTGCCCGAGGGCTCGACCCTCGCCCTCTACACCGACGGCCTCATCGAGGCGCGGGGCCGGGACATCGAGGCCGGCCTGGACGCGTTGCGCGCCGAACTGGAAGGGAACGGAAGGCCGTTGGAGGAGATGGCGGACCATGTCCTCGGAAGCCTGCTGCCCGACCCGCCGACCGACGACACGGTCCTCGTCCTCGCGCGCGTCCACCGCTCCCACCGCCCGCCGTCCTGAGGGCGGTTCAGCCGCGGTGGGACACCCCGGCCGTGTCCAGCGCCGCGCCCGCCAGCGCGGCCAGTGCGACCGCCACCGAGCGGGCGTCCTCGGGCGGCAGCCGGTGACCGGGAGGGGGATCGAGGAGGAAGCGGCCGTAGTAGTGGCCGCCCCCGACGACCCGCAGCTCGGTCTCGCCGTCCGGCCAGTCGGCGTACCCGGTGACCTCGCCGCCGCGGCGCAGCCACAGGCCGCCGTCGTGCTCCAGCCGCGGCCGGTGCCCGATCAGGGTCCCGTACTCGAAGCGGCAGCCGCGCAGCCCCAGCAGACCGATGAGCTCCCGGCGGACGAACTCGACCACCGCGTCCGGTGAACCGCCCCGCTCGGTCAGCCGAGCGGTGCCCTGGAGGCTGGACAGGTGCGCGGCGCCGGTGACCACGACCGCCTCCAGCCTGCGGGCACGGACGGCCAGTCGCGAGACGATCAGCCCGACGGCCAGCAGGAGCACGGCCGTCCCGACCTCGTCCCGGTCGGCGACGGTGAACCGCGCGTAGGGCCGGGCGAGGAGGAAGAGGCCGAACCAGGTGGCCGCGGAGAGCGCGGCCAGCGCCGCGGCGGCCCGGGTGCCCGAGGCGGCGATCACGACCACGGCGACGACCAGGACCAGGGCCTCGTTCGCCGGGGAGAGCCAGGTGCGCAAGGGGACGAGCGCGAGTGCCACGAGGAGGGGCACCACCAGGGCCCCGAACAGCGCCGCACGGTCGTGGAGTCGGTACCCGGGCATGTGATGCCTCCCACCGGATGTGACCAGAACAGATGGCCGATCGGCTGTAGCCACGTGCAGCCTGCCCACGGCGGGTGGAGGAGGCACCCGCCGTGGTGAGGTCTTGACGTACCGCATACGGATTCCGCACCCGGGCCGCCGTCCCCCCTCGCCCCTCGCGTGCGCGCCGGCCGACGCGCACGCGAGGGGGCGGGTGCGGGGTCCGCGGTCTACCGGCCGCTGTCCGCGAGCATCGAGGGCGGCGCCTCGCGCTGGTGCGGGACCGGCGGGTGCGGTGCCGCCGGTGCCTGGACCTCGTCCCGGTGGAGCGCGACCGTGCGCGTCGGAGCGGGGATCGAGATGCCCTCCGCCCGGAACCGTTCGTGCAGGCGCTTGATGAACTCGTGCTTGATCCGGTACTGGTCGCTGAACTCGCCGACGCCCAGGATCACCGTGAAGTTGATCCGGGAGTCCGCGAACGTGTGGAAGCGGACGGCTCCTTCGTGCGCGGGGTCCGCGCCGTCCACGTGCTCCATCACCTGGCCGACCACGTCGAGGGTCACCCGCTCGACGTGCTCCAGATCGCTCTCGTAGCCCACACCCACCTGGACGAGGATCGAGAACTGGGCCTCCGGCTGGGTGAAGTTGGTCATGTTGGTCCGGGCGAGCCGGCCATTGGGGATGATGACCAGGTTGTTCGACAGGTTGCGGACCACGGTGTTGCGCCAGTTGATGTCGACGACGTAGCCCTCCTCACCGCTGGTGAGCCGGATGTAGTCACCGGGCTGCACGGTCTTCGAGGCGAGGATGTGCACGCCGGCGAAGAGGTTGGCGAGGGTGTCCTGGAGGGCCAGGGCCACCGCCAGACCACCCACGCCGAGCGCGGTGACCAGCGGCGCGATGGACACGCCGAGGGTCTCCAGGGCGACGAGAACGCCCATCACGAGGACCACGATCCGCGTGATGTTCACGAAGATGGACGCCGACGCGGCCACCCCGGTGCGCGACGCCGCCACCGACTGGACGAGGCCCGCGACGACCCGCGCCGCGCTGAGCGTGGCGATGAGGATGAGCAGCGCGGTCAGCGACTGGTTCACGAACCCCGAGACGCGCGCGGTGAGCGGCAGGGTCGTGGCGGCCACGGCCGCGCCCGCGATCAGGGCGGCCCCGGGCGCGATGGTGCGCAGCGCGTCGACGATGATGTCGTCCCCCCGCCACCGGGTCCGTTCGGCGTGCCGGCCCAGCCAGCGCAGGAGGGCGCGCAGCAGCAGCCCGGCCGCGGCGCCGGCCGCCAGGGCGATCCCGGCGACCAGCCAGTCGTGCAGGACGAGATCCCGGGTCAATGGACCCCCTCCGGTGCGCCGCGCCGGCCCGGGGGAGTGGCGACGGGCGCCGCCGGCCGTCGTATGGGGTGTGGGTGTGTCGTCACCTTGTCACCTGTCAGTTTGTCGTGCGTGAAGCCGCGTTCGGGCGTGTGTACGCATCCGGAACGGGCTGCCATCCTGCCCCATGGCAGCAGGACGCGCCGCAGGCGGGGCTGCTGCTACCGCCGCGCGGCGGCGTGTTCGAGGACCGTGCGGACCTCCGAGGCGATCGCGCTCTCGGTCCGTTCGAACTCGGTGCCGGTCAGCTGCTGGGGGTCGGCCGGCAGGCCGGTGAGCACCGGGGTGTGGAGATGGCCACCGGGAAGGTGCGGGGCGAGTTCGGCGCGCAGCCGGTTGGAGCGGTACGCCACTTCGTTGGACAGGTAGCCGCCACCGCCGCCCGCCACGGCCCGCGAGCCCGGGGTCGGGCCGTCGGTCCGGTCGACGGGAGCCGTGCCGCCCGCCGGGATCTCGGTCACGTCACTGTTGAGGAGGACGGGGTACGGGGTCTGCACGGCGCCGGTGACGGCGCCCGCGGGGAGCGTGGTGCGGATGAACTCCGGGCCCGGGCCGAGGCCGGGGGCGGTCACCGGGTGCTCACGGGTGCCGCCGGACAGGGCGCGCACGTTGTCGGGGTACGGGTCGGCGGACCGGGCCCGTCCCGCCCAGTCCTCCAGGGTGAAGATGCCGGGGTAGCCCTGGCTGACGGTGGTGATGATGTCGGCCGAGGCGGGTCCGCCGGCCATGCGCGGGGCGAACGCCCGCTCCACGATGCCGGCGTCGAAGTCGGCGTACCGCACGGGGAGGACCACGGCGCGGATCTCGGCGGGGCTGCCGTCGGCGAGGGTCACGCGCCGTCCGTTGAGCTGGAGGGCGGCCGATCCCGACGGGTTGGCGCGGCGTATCTCGGCGTCGAGCCCGAAGGGGTCGAAACCGCTGATGAAGACGTGCCGTACGCCGGGCGCGGTCCGGAAGGCGTTGTTCGTCAGGCCCCGGGACGCGTCCTCGAAGCGGGCGCGGAGCGCGGCCCGGTCGGCGGTGAACTCCGGCTGCCAGCGGGCGAGCGCGGCGGTCATGCCGAGCCGCGCCCAGTACAGCGGGCGGTCGTCCCCGGGGGCGAGGTCGCCGCCGGGCCGCTGGCCCTGGGCCCGCCGTACGGAGGCCTGCCAGAGGGCCTCGCCCCAGTCGGTGACGAGCCGGCCGGCCTCGGCGGGGCCGCGGGCCGCGCACAGCGCGGCGGGGAACCGCCGGACGAAGTCCCCTAACCCGCCGCGCTCGACGAGGGCCGTGGCGCGGGCGTCCGAGAGCCGCGCCTGTTCGGCGTCCAGCGGTACGGACGCGTCGGCGCGGCACGCGGACGAGCCGTCGGCCGCGTGCGCGGGCGAGGCGACGACCAGGGGAAGGACGGTGGCGAGAAGGGCAGCGGCCGACGCCGCACGCCGTAAGAGCATCATGCGATGTGACATTACATAGCCGCCCCCACCCCCACCAGACGCACCGGCCGCGGCGGCCATGACTGGCTCAACTCCACCTCCGTCACGGCCGGTTCACCGCGTGGCGGCGGGCTCGCGCGCCCTCGCCCACCTCACCCCGCCCCGCTACCCCGCCCCGCTACGCCACCCGATCCGGGGCCAGACCGCGCGCGGTGCCGGTCCGCTCGAAGGCGTGTCCCGCGCGCAGTACCGCGGCTTCGCCGAAGGGCCTCCCCATGAGCTGCATGCCGATGGGCAGGCCCGCCGAGTCCAGGCCGACGGGCAGGCTCAGCGCCGGAACGCCGGTGAGGTTGGCCGGGGCCGACAGTCGTACGTACGCGTCGGCGACGCTCTCCACGCTGCCGTCACCCCAGGTCACGGCGGTCCGGCCGGACTCGACGGCGGTGAGCGGCACGGTCGGCGCGGCGATCAGGTCGACCGCCTCCAGCATGTTCCGCCAGGCCTGCCCCATGAGGGTGCGGGCGCGCTGGGCCCGCAGGTAGTCGCCCGCGGTCATGAGCTCGCCCGCCTCCAGGAGGACCCGGATGCCGGCGTCGTACAGGTCGGGGACCGACCGCAGGGTCCGCTCGTGGTAGGCGGAGGCCTCGGGCACCATCAGGCCCCAGTGGGCCGCCCGGATGTAGCGCGTCATCGGGATCTCGACGTCGACGAGCCGGGCGCCGAGCTCCTCCAGCCGCCCGATCGCCCGCCGGACGGCGGCCTCGACCTCCGGGTCCACCCGGTCGAAGTAGTAGTTGCCCGGCACTCCGACCCGCAGCCCCGTCAGATCCGACGGATCCGCCGGATCCGTGCCGGGGTCCGGCCGGCGGTCCGTGGCCGGAGCCGCGACGGACGCCGGGTCGCGCGGGTCGTGTCCGACCAGGGCGGCCAGGACCAGCCCCGCGTCCTCCACGGTACGGGTGAGGGGGCCCACGTGGTCGAGCGACCAGGCCAGCGAGGTCACGCCGTGGCGCGGCACCAGCCCGTACGTCGGTTTCAGGCCGACGACCCCGTTCAGGGCGGCGGGCACCCGGATCGATCCGCCGGTGTCGGTCCCCAGGGCGAAGGCGGCCGCCCCCGCGGCGACGGCGACGGCGGACCCGCCGCTGGACCCGCCGGCCACCCGGTCGGCGGCCCACGCGTTGGCCGTCTGAGGGGTGGTCAGGCCGTAGGCGAACTCGTGCGTGTGGGTCTTGCCCACCAAGGCCGCTCCGGCCGAGGCGAGCCGTGCCGCGACCGTGCTGTCGGCCTCCGCCCGGTGCCCCGTCCGCACCCGGGAGCTCGCCGTGGTCGCCATCCCGGCCACGTCGATGAGGTCCTTCAGGCCGACGGGCATGCCGTGCAGGGGCCCCCGGTGCGTGCCGCGGGCGATCTCGGTCTCCGCCCGGCGGGCCGCGTCGCGCGCACGGTCGGCCGTCACGGCGGTGAAGGCCTTCAGCCGCGGTTCGACCCGCGCGATGCGCGCCAGCGCCGAGTCCACCAGTTCGACCGGCGACATCCGCCGGGTGCGCAGGGCCTCGGCCGCTTCGGCCACGGTCAGCTCATACGGTTCCATCGTGCCGCTCCCCTCCCGCGCGGTACGCCGCGGAGGGCGGTGTATCGCCGAAGTCCAGTTCCCGCAGGAGCGATACGACCGCGTGGATGTGGTCGGCGGTGGCCGCCACCCCCGCGTGGCGGTCCTGTGCCAGCGGAAGCCCTGACCGTGCGGCCCAGCGGGCGGCTTCGGGGGGAGTGAGGTCCGAGGCGGACATGTGCTGCCTTCCTTCCGGGGAACGGCGGAACGATCACCGCCGCGTTAAAGCTAACAACTTGCGTTAGCTCACAGTAGGACCTACGGTCACTTAAAGCGAATGAATCGCTTTTGTTGTCGGCCGGCCCTCTCCAGACGAAGGAACACGCGCATGCGCACCGCACAGTTCACCGAGCCGGCCCCGTCCGGAGCCGCTGCCCACTGGTCCGTCGGGGAGATCGCGGTCCACCGCGTCGACGAGGTGCCGCTGCCGCCCGCGACCGGACCGTGGCTGCTGCCGGCCGCCACCCCGGACGTGGTGGCCGGACACGACTGGCTGCGGCCCGACTTCGCCGGCCCGGACGGTGTCCTGCACCTCGACAGCCACAGCTTCGCGCTGCAGGTGGACGGTCTGCGCGTCCTCGTCGACACCGGGATCGGCAACGGCAAGACGAGGGCCAACCCGGCGTGGAACGACCTCCGTACCGACTACCTCGCACGCCTCGCGGACATCGGATTCACCCCCGAGAACGTCGACCTGGTGATCCTCACCCATCTGCACACCGACCACGTCGGATGGAACACCCGCGAGGTGGACGGCGCATGGGTGCCGACCTTCCCGGGCGCCCGCTACCTGACGTCGAGGGCGGAGTACGAGTTCTGGGCCGCCTACGACATGGACGAGGCACGGCGCGCCATGTTCCGCGACTCCGTCGTGCCGGTCGAGGAGGCGGGACTGCTCGACCTGGTCGACGTACCGGCCGAGGGGATCGACGTGGCCGAGGGACTGCGCCTGCTGCCCGCGCCGGGGCACACCCCCGGACAGGTCGCCGTGGAGGTGCGCAGCGCGGGCGCGGCGGCCCTCGTCACCGGTGACGCCGTCCACCACCCCGTGCAGCTGGCCCGTCCGGAGATCGGCAGCTGCGTCGACATCGACCCGGCCCAGGCCGAGGCCACCCGCCGCGCGTTGCTCGCCCGGCTCGCCGCCACCGGCGCCCTGGTCCTCGGCACGCACTTCCCCGCGCCGACCGCCGGTCGCGTGGTGGCCGAGGGGGACGGTTACCGGCTCGAGCCCGTGGCCGCCGCACCGGCGCGCCGCTGACCGGCGACGGCACGTCCGGCGGCGTCTGCTGCGGCGGCGTGCCGGACGGGCCGGTCAGCGGGGTGTGCCGAAGCCCTGTACGGCCTCTCGCGCGAGCCGGTGCGCGTACGCGCCGGTGAGGCCGGCGGGGCGGAACAGGATGCGGTACATCATCGGCGCCACGACCCGGTCGAGCACCGTCTCGACGTCCGGGGCCTCCTCGCCGCGCTCCGCGGCGCGGGCGAGCACGATGGCGATCTGCTCCGCCGCGTAGGCCGAACACCGCCCCGCATTGTCGCCGTCGGGGTCCCCGAGCAGAGCGTCACGGATGTACGCGCGTCCCGTGGGCGAGGCCATCTCCTCCTGGAACTGCTCGGCCCAGCCCCGCAGGTCCTCCAGCAGGTCGCCGTGGTCCTCCGGCGGAGCGTCGGGGCGCAGGCGCTCGACGGCGACGTCCGAGAGCAGCTCCTGCAGGTCGCCCCAGCGGCGGTAGATCGTCGACGGAGTGACGCCGGCCCGCGCCGCGACCATCGGGACGGTCAGCTCCGGACGCCCCCGCTCGGCCTGGAGCTCGCGCACGGCGGTGTGGACCGCCTCCTGGACCCGCGCGCTGCGGCCTCCGGGGCGGACCATCGCTTTTCGGCTCATGCGGCCAGCTTAAAGCAAATTTCTTGCATCATGCGTGGCTACAGCCGCAGCCGCGGCCACACCCCCGGGCTCCGCGGTGTCGCCGGCTGCGGAGCCCGGGGTGAGGTGGACGGCTGCGCCGGGCGCTACTTGCCGATGAAGGCGAGGAGGGCGCTGGTGACCTCTTCGGCGTGGGTCCACAGGAGACCGTGCGGGGCGCCGTCGATGACGACGTACTCGGCGTGCGGGAGGGCCTTGTGGAAGGGCTCCGCGGTGGCCCCGATCGGGAGGATGCGGTCCGCCGTGCCGTGGAGGATCAGGGCGGGAACGTCGATCTTGGGGATGTCGGCCCGGAAGTCGGTGGTCCAGGTGAGGACGGCGGCGCGGGAGGCGTACGCGGAGGCGCCGGCGGCGGTGGCCCAGTTCGCCCGGACGGTTTCCTCGCTGATGCGCGTGCCGAGGTTCTCGTCAAGGTTGTAGAAGGCCTGGTAGAAGTCGGTGAAGTAGGCGTAGCGGTCCTTCGTGACGGCGGCGAGGATGCCCTCGAAGACGCTGCCGTCGACACCGGTCGGATTGTCGTCGGTCTTCAGGAGGTACGGCTCGAGGCCGGCGAGGAAGGCGGCCTTGGCCACGCGTCCGGAACCGCGGGTGCCGAGGTAGCGGCCGACCTCGCCGGTGCCCATGGAGAAGCCGACGAGGATCGTGTCGGTGAGGTCGAGGGTCTCCATCAGCGTGTGGAGGTCGGTGGCGAAGGTGTCGTAGTCGTAACCGGTGGTGGGCTGGCTCGACTGCCCGAAGCCGCGCCGGTCGTAGGTGATGACGCGGTGGCCGGCGTCGAGCAGGGCGGGGAGCTGCTTCTCCCAGGAATGCCCGTCCAGCGGGTAGCCGTGGATGAGGACGACGGGCTGACCGCTGCCGTGGTCCTCGTAGTAGAGGTCGATGTCGGTGGAGTTCTCCTGGCCGACGGTGATGAAGGGCATGGTGTGGCCTCCTGTGGCGATCTCGGTTCGGTCCGCGGCAGCAGTCTCCCGCCCCGGGGTCCCCGAACCGTGTCGGAACACGGCCTTCCGACCGTACTTGTGCAGGTCGTCCACAGCCCCGGTCACGTGAACAGGGGACCGGAAACAGGCGACTTCACCCGAATCGATGCGCTTCCTAGGCTGGACGGGCAAGCAAGCGGAGCATGCGCCGCGTACCGGCACCGGTGCGGCGCCGAGGGAGTTGTCTTGGCCAGTCACGATCCGATCGAACGCCCTGCGGAGCCGTCGTTCAACGCGTTCCGCGCGTCGGGAGCGCAGCAGCGGATGTACTTCCTCCAGCAGATGGAGGAGGGCAGGCCGACCTACCACATGCCCGTCTTCTACGGTCTCGAAGGACCGGTGGACGAGGCCGCGCTCCGCACGTGCGCCCAGGGCCTGATCGACCGGCACGAGGCGCTGCGCACCCGGTTCGTCCTGCGGGACGGCGAGCTGTGGCAGCACATCGACACCGAGGCCGCGCTCGCCTGGTCCTCCGCCGCGGCGAGCGGAGCGCAGGACGCCGAGGAGTGGATGGCGGCCGAACACCACCGGCCCTTCGACCTGGAGTCCGGACCCCTCTTCCGGGCGGCGCTGCTGCACACCCCCGAGGGCGCGGTCCTCGCGCTCTCGATGCACCACATCGTCGCCGACGGCTGGTCCGTCGGCATCCTCGCCCGCGAGCTCCTCGCCGCGTACGCCCGGTGCGGCGACGACGGCCCCGGCGGTCCGCGGCCGACCGCCCCGGAAGCCCCCGAGTACCAGTACGCCGACTTCTCCGACTGGCAGGAGGAATGGCTCCGCGGAGCCGCCGCCCAGCGCCAGCTCGCCTACTGGGAAAAGCAGTTGGGCGGCGAACTGCCCGACGCGCCCCTGCCCCGGGACGGCCGGCCCGGCGCCGGCGCGGCCCGCGGAGCGGCCGGGCTGCACTCCTTCGAGGTGCCCGCCCCGGTGCTCACCCGGATGGAGCGCCTGTGCCGTGACACCCGCAGCACCCCCTACACGCTGATGCTGGCGGCCTTCCAGATCGTGCTGGGCCGCTACACGGGCACCGACGACGTGCTGGTCGGAACGCCGGTGGCGGGCCGCAACCGCAAGGAGTTCCAGGACACCGTCGGACTGTTCGTCAACACGCTGGTGATCCGCGCGGACCTGTCCGACGACCCCGCCTTCCGGGTCCACCTGGAGCGCGTACGGGACACCGTGCTCGACGCCCAGGACCACCAGGACCTGCCCTTCGAACGCGTCGTCGACCGCATCGCCCCCGGACGCACCGGCGAGGACGACGCGCCCCTCTTCCGGGTCATGTTCGGCCTGCACGACGAGGACGGCATGACCGACGGCCTGCCCGGCCCGCGGGCCAGGATGCTCGAAGGACCGGCCGGAACCGCCAAGTTCGACCTGACCTTCGACGTCGTACGCACCGGCGGCGCGCTGAGCTGCCGGCTGGAGTACCGGGCCGACCTGTTCGAGGCCGCCACCGTCGAGCAGTTCGGCCGCCACTTCGCACGTCTCCTCGACGCCGCCACCGCGCACCCCGAACTGCCGCTCGGCGGGCTGCCGATGCTGTCGGCCGGCGAGCGCGGCGGCATCGGCTCGCCGCTCCCGCCCCGTGCCGCCCTCCCGCCCGCTCCGGGCGGGCGGACCTGCGTCCACGAGATCTTCGCCGGGCACGCCGCCCGCACCCCCGAGGCCGTCGCCCTCGTCCACGAGGGCACCTCCCTCACCTACCGCGAGCTCGACACCCGGGCCAACCGGCTCGCGCACCGGCTGCGCGCCCTCGGCGTGGGACCCGACACCCTCGTCGGACTGTGCCTGCCCCGCTCCGCCGACCTCGTCGTCGGGCTGCTCGGCATCCTCAAGGCCGGCGGCGCCTACCTGCCGCTCGACCCCGACAACCCGCCCGAGCGGCTGCGCCACATCGTCCAGGACGCCCGCCTGGAGCACGTCGTCGGCACCACCGGCACCCGGGCCCTGTGGGACGCCCCCGGCCTGCACACCGTCGACCTGCAGGCCGACGCCCCGCTCCTGGCCGCCGAACCGGACACCGCCCCCGACACCGGCGTCACCCCGGACCACCTGGCCTACGTCATCTACACCTCCGGCTCCACCGGCCTCCCCAAGGGCACCCTCGTGCCCCACGCCAACGTCACCCGGCTGTTCTCCGCCACCGACCACTGGTTCGGCTTCGGCCCCGACGACGTATGGACCCTCTTCCACTCCATCGCCTTCGACTTCTCCGTCTGGGAGCTCTGGGGGCCCCTCGCCCACGGCGGCCGCCTCGTCGTGGTGCCGTACGGGACCAGCCGCTCGCCCGAGGAGTTCCACCGGCTGCTGCGCGCCGAGCGGGTCACCGTCCTCAACCAGACCCCCTCCGCCTTCTACCAGCTGGCCCGCGCCGACGAGGAACACCACCGCGAGGCCGGTCCTGCCGGGTCCGGGCTGAGCCTGCGCCACGTCGTCTTCGGCGGGGAGGCCCTCGACGTCGCCGCCCTCGCCGGATGGTTCGCCCGGCACGGCGACACCGCGCCCCGCCTGGTCAACATGTACGGCATCACCGAGACGACCGTGCACGTCACCTACCGGCCGCTCACCGCCCGCGACGCCGAAGAGGGCCGCGGCAGCGTCATCGGCGTGCCCATCCCCGACCTGCGCCTGCACCTGCTCGACGCGCGCGGCCGGACCGTCCCGCGCGGCGCCGTCGGTGAGCTGTACGTCGCCGGGGCCGGCCTGGCCCGCGGCTACCTGCGCCGGCCCGAACTCACCGCCGAGCGCTTCCCGACCGGCCTCGCCGCTCTCGCCGGCCGCGGCGCCGACGGGCCCGCCGGGCTCGCGGCCGGCGAGCGGCTGTACCGCACCGGCGACCTCGCGCGCGCCCTGCCCGACGGGGACCTGGAATACCTCGGCCGCATCGACCACCAGGTCAAACTGCGCGGCTTCCGCATAGAACTCGGCGAGGTCGAGGCCGCCCTGGCCGCCCACCCCCTCGTCGACGCCGCCGTCGCACTCGTCGCACCGGATCCCGCGGGGAGCGACGTCCTCGTCGGCTACCTGGCCGTGACCGGGGCCGAGGACGGGGCGGGCCCCACCGTGGAGGAGCTGCGCACCCACCTCGCGCGGCGGCTGCCCGGCTACATGATCCCCGGCGCCTTCGTCACCCTGCCCGCCTTCCCGCTGACCGCCAACGGCAAGACCGACCGCCGCCGCCTGCCCGCCCCCGGCTCGGTGCCCCGGACCCCCACGGCCGCCTACGAGGCGCCCCGCGGGCCGGTCGAGACCGCGCTCACCGAGGTCTTCGCCCTGGTCCTCGGGCACGAACGCGTCGGCGCCCTGGACAACTGGTTCGCCCTCGGCGGCGACTCCATCCGCTCCCTCCAGGTGCTCGCCCGGGTCCGGGAACGCGGCCTCGACCTCACCGTCGCCGACCTCATGCGCCGTCAGACGGCCCGCGCGCTGGCCCCCGTCGTGACCCGGCGGGAGGCGGCGGCCGGTGCCGAGGCGCCGTACGAGCCGTTCGCCCTGCTCACCCCCGAGGACCGCGCCGCCCTGCCCGAAGGGCTGGAGGACGCCTACCCGATGACCCGGCTCCAGGCCGGCATGCTCTACCACAGCGACCTGCCGTCGGCCGGCGGCCGCGTCTACCACAACGTGGCCTCCTACCTGGTCGAGGCGCCCTTCTCCGAGGACGCCTGGCGGACCACCGTCGAGGTCCTCGCGGCCCGGCACGAGATGCTGCGCACCTCCTTCGACCCGCACGGCTTCGGCGAGCCCCTCCAGCTCGTCCACCGCGGCGCCCGCCCGGAGATCACCTTCGAGGACCTGTACGGGCTCGCCCCCGAGGCACAGCGGACCGCCGTCGCCGCCCGCTACGCCGCCGAGCGCGAAAGGCCGTTCGCCTGGGACCGGCCCCCGCTGATCCGCTTCCACGTCCAGCGGCTCTCCGACACCCGGCTCCAGCTGTTCGTCGCCGAACACCACGCCGTCCTCGACGGTTGGAGCGAACGTTCGCTCCTCACCGAACTGGCCTCCTGCTACACCGAGGCGCTCGCCGCCCGGACCCCCGCGGAGGGCCCCTCCCCGGACGCCGGCCCCCGTTCCCGGTTCGCCTCCTTCGTCGCCCTCGAACGGGCCGCGCTGGCCGACGCGGGGCAGCGGCGCCTTCTGGACCGGCAAGGCCGCCGACGCCCCCGCGACCCGGCCCCCCCCGGCGACCGGCGGACCCGCCAGGATGTCCTGGCACCTCGCGCCGCTCCCGGAGGGACTGCACGACCGGCTGACCGCCCTGGCCGCCGAGTGCGGCGTACCGCTGCGCACCCTCCTGCTCGCCGCCCACCTGCGGGCCATGGCCCTGCTGGGCGGCGGCGACGCGGTCACCACCGGAGTGGTCCACAATGGCCGGGCCGAGGAGACCGATGGCGACAAGGTCGTCGGCGTCTTCCTGAACACCCTGCCGCTGAGCGTCGCTATCACCGGCCTCAGCTGGCGCGGCCTCGTCGCGCACGTCGCCGCCGTGGAGGCGGACCTGCACGCGCACCGCCGCTTCCCGCTCGCCGAGATCCAGCGCCTGTCCGGCGGCGGCCCGCTCTTCGAGACCTTCTTCAACTACACCCACTTCCACGTGGAGCGGGACCGGCCGGCCGACGGCGCGTTCACCGTGCTGGAGGAGACCGGGGAGGCGGGCACCGACTTCGCCTTCGGCGCGGAGTTCTCCCGCAGCCCCGACGGCTCCCTGCTGGAACTCGGCCTGCGCTTCGACGCCGCCCAGTTCTCCGAGGAGCAGATGGAGAGCGCGCACGCCTCCTACACGGCCGCGCTCTGCGACCTGGCCGAGGCCCCGGACCGTGACTGCACGGCCGCCGACCTGCTGCCGGCGGCCGAACACCGCCGCTACGCCGAGTGGAACCGGACCGATGCCGACTACCCGCAGCCGCACGTCCTGACCCGGCTGATCGACGCCCAGCGCGACCGGACCCCCGACGCCCCGCCCGTGCGCTTCGAGGGCGCCGAGCTGACCTACTGCGCCCTCGACACCGAGGCCGAGCGGCTGTGCGCGGCCCTGCGGGAACGGGGCGCGGGCCCCGGCACCTTCGTCGGGCTGCTGCTGGAACGATCCCTTTCCCTGCCCGTCGTCCTGCTCGCCGTCCTGAAGTCGGGCGCCGCCTACGTCCCGCTGGACCCGGAGCACCCGGCGCCGCGCGTGCGGTCGCTGCTCGCCGAGTCCGGCATCGGCCTGGTGGTCGCCGAGGGCGCGTGGGCGGAGCGGCTGGAGGGCTGCGGGGTCACCCTCGTCCGGCCGGACGAGGCCGCGACCGCCGCCGCGGGTCCCGCCCGGGCGCCCGAGCCGTCCGACCCGGCGTACATGATCTTCACCTCGGGCTCCACCGGCAAGCCCAAGGGAGTCGTGGTCTCCCACCGTGCCATCGCCAACCGCCTGCTGTGGATGCAGGACGAGTACGGACTGACCCCGGGGGAGCGGGTGCTGCACAAGACGCCGTACACCTTCGACGTCTCCGTGTGGGAGCTGTTCTGGCCCCTGCTGACCGGCGCCACCCTGGTCCTCGCCCGCCCCGGCGGCCAGCGCGATCCCGACCACCTCGCCGGCCTGATCCACGACGAGGGCATCAGCACGGTGCACTTCGTCCCGTCGATGCTCAGCGTGTTCCTCGACGACCCCTCGGCGGCGGCCCGTTCGGGCGGCCTGACCCGGGTGGTGTGCAGCGGTGAGGCCCTGCCGTACGAGGTCCAGCGCAGGTTCTTCGAGCGGCTGCCCGGCGTCGAACTGCACAACCTCTACGGGCCCACCGAGGCGGCCGTCGACGTCACGTACTGGCAGTGCCGCCCGGACGGCGGCGACACGGTGCCCATCGGCCGGCCCATCGCCAACATGCGCACCCACGTCCTGGACCGCCGCCTCGCCGAGGTCCCCCTCGGCGTCACCGGGGAACTCTTCCTCGAAGGCGTCGGCCTCGCCGACGGCTACCACGGACGGCCCGAACTGACGGCCGAGCGGTTCATCGAGCACACCGGCCCCGACGGCGTCACCCGCCGGCTCTACCGGACCGGCGACCTGGCCCGGCACCGCCCCGACGGAGCCCTGGAGTACGCGGGCCGCACCGACCACCAGCTCAAGATCCGCGGTTTCCGTGTCGAGCCGGGGGAGATCGAAGCGGTCCTCGCCGAACATCCCGGTGTGCGCGACTGCGCGGTCCTGCCGCGCGGCGAACGCCTCGTCGGCTACTTCGTCCCCGGCACGACCGGCATCACGGACCCGGGCGGCACCACGGACCCGGGCGGCACCCCCGCGCCCGCCCCCGACCCGGGCGGCACCCCCGCGCCCGCCCCCGACCCGGGCGAACTGGCCGCCCACGCCCGGGAGCGGCTCCCCGAGTACATGGTCCCCTCCGCCTGGGTGCGCCTGGACGCCCTCCCCCTGACCGCCAACGGCAAACTGGACCGCGCCGCCCTGCCCGACCCGGACCCCGCCGACCTGCGCGGCGGCGCCGAGCCGATGCCGCCCCGCGACGCCCTCGAATCCCGCCTCGCAGGGATCTGGGAGCGGCTGCTGGCCGCCGGCCCGGTCGGCGTCCACGACGACTTCTTCGAGTCCGGCGGGCACTCCATCGACGCCCTGCGCCTGATCGGCCGGATCAACCAGGCCTTCGGTGAACGGCTCGGCGTCTCGGCCGTCCTGGAGCACCCGACCGTCGCCCGGCAGGCCGCGCTGCTGCGCGGCCGCGACGTCGGGGAGGCCCCGGACCCGGTGGTGCGCCTGCGGCCCGAGGGCACGCTCGACCCGCTCTTCCTCGTCCACCCGATCGGCGGGAACGTCTTCTGCTACCGCGCCCTGGCCTCCGAACTGGACGCAGACCGGCCGGTGTTCGGCCTGACCGCGCCAGGTCTGACCGCTCCCGGCCCGGTCTCCGACGCCACCGTCGAGGAGCTGGCCGCCGCCCACCTGGAGGCCCTGCGCCGCATCCGCCCCACCGGCCCCTACCACCTGGCCGGCTGGTCCTTCGGCGGGCTCCTCGCCTACGAGATGGCGGTCCAACTGCGCGCCGCAGGGCAGGAGGTGGCGACCCTCGCGCTGCTGGACACCGGCTACCCGGACCCCGGTCAGGTCCCGGACGACGAGAGCGGGCTGCTGGAGTGGTTCCACGAGGACCTGGCCCGCTCCGCCGGCTTCGACCCGTCCGACGAGGGCAGCTCCGCACTGCGCAGCGCCCTGCGGAGCGTCACCGACACCACGGCCCGGCTCGCCGTCCTCGCCGAGCAGGTGGAACGCGAGGGCTTCGCCCCCGGACTGGACCCGCAGGACCTCGCCCGGCACTACGCGGTGTTCCGTACCGGGATCCGCGCCGCCGCCGCGTACGAGCCCCCGGCCGCCCCCTGCCCGGTCCTCTTCCTCCAGAGCGGGACCGGGGCCCGGGAGCGGGCCGCCGACCGGTGGGCCGGGCGGGCCGAAGGAGGCCTCACCCGCCACGACGCCGCCACCGACCACTACGGGCTGATGCGGCCGCCGCACAGCACCCGGGCCGCCGCCCTCCTGCGCACCGCCCTCGCCGCGGCCGACCACCGCTGAACGGGGCCCCGGCCCGCCCGGGGTACCCGTACCCCCCATCCCGCGCCGCGCGCCGCCGAGGCATGCGCCGACGCGCCCTGCGCCCTGCGCTCCGCGCCCTGCACCTCGCGCCCCGCGCCCCGCACCAGAACAGGAACGGAACACACCACGTGACGAGCGACACCCCGGGGCCCGCCCCCGAGCTGAGCGGCCGTATCCGCGGCGGACCCGCCGAACTCCTCCACGACGAAGTGCTCGCCCCGCAGTTCGCATTCGAGTCCCGCCACCTGCTGCGCCACTACGTCGCCATCGAGAAGACCCTGGCCGCCGAGTACGTCCGCATGGACCTGATCACCGCCGAGGAGGCCCACCGGATCGCCGCCCTGCTGGACTCCGTCGGGCCCGGCACCCTCAGCGCGCAGCCCGGCGCCAACATGTCGGACATCGCCTTCGCCCTCGAACGGCACGTCGAGGCGGGCCTGCCCGCCCCGGTCGTGCGCTGGCACGCCGACCGCAGCCGTAACGACCTCCAGGCCTGCGCCCAGGTGATGTACGGCCGCGACCAGCTCACCCGCTTCGCCGGCGCGCTCCTCGAACTCGGCGCCGTCGTCCACCGGCTGGCGCAGGAAACCTGCGACCTGCCCATGCCGGGGTACACCCACTTCCAGGCCGCCCAGATCATCACCCCCGGCTTCCACCTCGCCGCGCTCTCCGAGCACCTGCTGCACACGCACGCCCGGCTGCTGAACGCCTACGACGGCATCGACGCCTGCCCGCTGGGCGCCGGCGCCATGGCCGGACAGGAACTGCCCTGGGACCGCGACCGGATGGCCCGGCTGCTCGGCTTCTCCCGGCCGCAGCCCCACGCCTTGACCGCCGTGGCCTCCCGCCGCTGGAGCGCCGAACTGACCGCGGAACTCAGCCTGCTGGGCACCGCCCTGAGCCGCTTCACCACCGACCTGCTCACCTGGGGCGGCAGCGAGTACGGCTTCATCGAACTGCCCGACGAGCTGTCCGGCATCTCCTCCGCCATGCCGCAGAAGAAGAACTACCCCGTCCTGGAGCGCATCCGCGGGCGCACCGCCCACCTGACCGCCTTCCACTTCGACGTGCTCCTGGGCCAGCGCAACACCCCCTTCTGCAATCTCGTCGAGGTGTCCAAGGAGGCCGGCACCCACCTGCTGAACGCCTTCGACTCGGCCCACGGAACCGTCCGCCTCCTCACCGAGGTACTGGACAGGCTGACCTTCCGCGCCGACCGCATGCGCCAGGTCTGCGAGCGCGAGTTCCTCGGCGGCTTCAGCCTCGCCAACGCCCTCTGCCTCACCGAAGGGGTGCCCTGGCGCACCGCCCAGGTCGTCGCCGGGAAGTACGTCGTGCTCGCCGCGGCGGCGGGCGCCGCCCCCGCCCCCGGCGAACCCGCCCTGCTGGCCGAGGCGGCCGCCGGGCACGGCATCACCCTCGCCGACCCCGCCCGGCTCCTCGCCGAGGCCTTCGACGTCGACCGGGGCCTGGAGCGCATGGTGTCCGCCGGCTCGGCCCGCCCCGACGCCGTGCGCGCGGTACTGCGCACCCAGCGGGAGACGTACGAACGGCTCGGCGCCGACTGGGAGCTGCGCGCCGCCGCGCTCCGCGCGGGCGCCGAGGAGGGCGACCGTGCCCTGTACGGATCGACCGGCGTGACCGGCGACGAGATCCAGGAGGAGGACGGCGATGGCACCCGCACCCGTGTACGGCACACGCACTGACCCCGCCGGAGGAACCTCCGCCTCCGTCCTCGGATCCGGCTCCGGCAGCGCCTTCGGCACCTTCGGCGAACTGCTCCAGGGCGCCCTGCCCCACCCGCAGGGGGACTTCCTGGTCACCTTCCCCCTCGCCCGCTGGGCCACCGCCGTCTTCCACCCCCGCCCCGGCCGGCGCGACATCCAGGTGCGGCCGGCGCACAAGGCCAAGTCCCGCCGGGTCGCCGAGGCCGTCCTGGCCGCCCTCGGCACGGTGGACGGCGGCCTCCTGGAGGTGGCCGGTGACCTGCCCGAGGGCAAGGGCCTCGCCAGCTCCTCCGCCGACCTCGTCGCCACCGTCAGGGCCGTCGGGGCCGCCCACGGGCGGGAGTTCACCCCGGCCGAGACGGAGGACTTCCTGCGCGGCATCGAACCGGCCGACGGGGTCATGTACGACGAGATCGTGGCCTTCCACCACCGTGAGGTGCGCCTCGGCCGCCGCCTCGGCGTGCTGCCCCCGCTCACCGTCGTCGCCCACGACGAGGGCGGCCAGGTGGACACCGTCGCGCACAACCGGGGCGCCCGGTCCATCGACGCCGCCGACCGGGAGGAGTACGCGCTCCTGCTGGACCGGCTCACCGGCGCCGTGGCCCGCGGCGACCTCCAGGAGGTCGGCGCCGTCGCCACCCGCAGCGCCGAGATGAACGCCCACCGCCGCCGGCGCGCCGGATTCG
Organism: Streptomyces xanthophaeus; assembly: GCF_030440515.1. GTDB lineage: Bacteria > Actinomycetota > Actinomycetes > Streptomycetales > Streptomycetaceae > Streptomyces > Streptomyces kutzneri. The sequence continues at coordinate 1,162,466 of NZ_CP076543.1, read as the reverse complement.
CGGAACTGCACGCCCTGTGCCGCGAGGTCGACGGGCTGGGCCTGGTGCTCGCCCACAGCGGCACCATGCTCGGCGTCCTCCTGGAGGCGAACGACCCGGCCCTCGCCGGCAAGACCGCGCACATCCGGGCCGGCTGCGCCGCCCTCGGCGGAGAGGTGTCCGTACACCGCTCCCTCGGCGACGGCGACAGCTGGAGCCCGAAGGCCGCGCCCGTCCACCCCACCGAGCTGGAGATCTGAGCATGCTGTTCGACACCGTGACGGACGCGATCGGCGCCACCCCGCTGGTCCGGCTGCGCCTGGGCGAGGCCCGCGGCGTGGAGGTCTACGCCAAGCTGGAACTGCAGAACCTCTTCGCGATGAAGGACCGCGTCGCCCGCAACATCCTGCTGGAGGCCCGGCGGCTGGGCACCCTGAAGCCGGGAGCCCCCGTCATCGAGAGCTCCTCGGGCACCATGGCCCTCGGCGTCGCCCTCGTCGGCCGCTCCCTGGGCCACGAGGTGCACATCGTCACCGACCCGCGCATCGACCCCGTCACCCTCGCCAAACTCCGCGCCCTGGGCTGCAGGGTGCACGTGGTCGAGGCCATGACGAGCCACGGCTGGCAGAGCGCCCGCCTGGAGCGCCTCGCGGAACTGCTCGACGAACTGCCGGGCGCCTTCTGGCCGCAGCAGTACACCAACCCCGACAACCCCGGCGCCTACCGCACCCTCGCCGGTGAACTCCTGCAGGATCTCGGGCAGTTCGACACCCTCGTCGGAGCCGTCGGCAGCGGCGGCTCCCTGTGCGGCACCGCCCGGGCGCTGCGCGAGAGCCTCCCCGCCCTGCACGTCGTCGGCGTCGACTGCGTGGGCAGCGCCCTCTTCGGCCAGCCCGACGTACCGCAGCGGCTGCAGAGCGGGCTGGGCAACAGCCTGCTGCCCAAGAACCTGGACCGCACCCTCGTCGACGAGGTGCACTGGCTCAACGACCACGAGGCCTTCGCCGCGACCTGGGACCTCGCCCGCGAGCAGCAGATCTTCGGCGGCAACACCTCGGGCTCCGTCTACCGGGTCCTGACCGGCCTCGCCGACCGTGCCGAGCCCGGGACCAGGATCGTCGGCATCCTGCCCGACCGCGGCGACCGCTATGCCGACACCGTCTACAACGACGAGCACTGGGACGAGAACCGGCTGCGCGAGGTGCCCACCGCCACCGCACCGGCCGCCCTCGGCCCCGACGGCACCGCCCGCACCTGGTCCACCCTCGCCTACAGCCCGCCCGCCGGGATCCAGCGGCACCTGCTGTTCGTGGAGTCCAACACCACCGGCACCGGCATGCTCGCCCTGGACCGGGCGCGCGAACTGGGCACCGTACCCGTCCTGCTGACCGGCGACCCCGACCGCTACCGGGGACTCGCGGACACCGGCGCCGAGGTGGTGCACTGCGACACCAACTCCGACGCCGCGCTGCGCGCCGCCGTACAGGAGCGCTTCCGCCGCGAGGAGATCGCCGGCGTCACCACCACCAGCGAATTCTACGTACCGGCCGCCGCCCGGATCGCCCGCTGGCTCGGCCTGCCCGGCAACCCGCCCGAGGCGGTGGCCGTCTGCCGCGACAAGTCGGCCCTGCGCGAGAGGCTGCATGCCGCAGGTGTCCGCCAGCCCCGCTACGCCCTGGTCCGCGAGCCGGGCGGGGCAGCGGCCGCGGTCGCCCGCACCGGACTGCCCTGCGTGGTCAAGCCGGCCGACGACTCGGGCTCGACCAACGTCCTGCTCTGCGCCGACGAGGCGGAGGTCCGCGCCCAGATCGAGGCGATCCTCGCCATCGGCACCAACGTACGGGGCATGCCCACCGCCCGCACCGTCCTCGTCGAGGAGTACCTGGACGCGCCGGAGTACAGCGTCGAGATGTTCAGCGGCGACGGCCGGGCCGTGTGCGTCGGCATCACCGCCAAGTCCGTGACCGCCACCCCCCACTTCGTCGAGCACCGCCACCTCTTCCCCGCCCCGCTGCCCGCCGCCACCGCCCAGCGGATCACCGAGACGGTGACGGCGGCCCTGGACGCGGCCGGGATCCGCCTGGGAGCCACCCACACCGAGGTCAAACTGACCGCCGACGGGCCCGCCCTCATCGAGATCAACCCCCGCCCGGCCGGCGGCATGATCCCCGAACTGATCCGGCTCGCCTCCGGGGTGGACCTCCTCGGGGAGCAGCTCCGGGCCGCCCTCGGCCTGCCCCCGCACCTCAAGGCCGAGGACGCCGGCCACGCCGGGATCCAGTTCCTCCTCGCCGACGCCGACGGCACCCTCACCGCCGCCCACGGCACCCAGGAGGCCGCCGCCGTCGAGGGAGTCGAGTCGGTGCTGGTCACCGCCGCCCCCGGCGCGGCCGTACGCAGGCCGCGCAGCGCCTCCGACCGCCTCGGGCACGTGATCGCCCGCCACCCGGAGCCCGAGGGCGTGCACGCGGCCCTGGACGCGGCGCGGGCCCTGCTCCGCCTCGACATCGAGCCTCCGCAGCACTCCTGACCTTCTGCCGCTTCCCGTCCTCAGACGCGCCGTACGACCCGTACGGCCGCACCCGATCCGAAAGGTGAACCGCCATGAGCAACCCCTTCGAGAACGACAACGCCGCCTACGTCGTGGTCCGCAACGACGAGCTCCAGTACTCCCTGTGGCCCGCCGCCAACCCCGTCCCGGCCGGCTGGACCGTCGTGCACGGCCCCGACGGCCGCCAGGCCTGCCTGGACCATGTCGAGCGGGTCTGGACCGACATGCGCCCCGCCTCCCTGGTGGCCGCCCTCGCCGGGGACGCGCCCCGTGGCTGAGCCCGTCCACCGCGCCGGGCAGCCGGCCGACACCGACACCGACACCGACACCGGCGACGCCGACCCCGTACGGATCCTGTGCTCGCTCTTCGCCGAGATCCTCGGCCGCGCCGGGGTCGACGCGGGCCACAGCTTCACCGGGCTGGGCGGGGACAGCATCCAGGCGATCCAGGTCGTCAGCCGCGCCCGCGCGGCCGGCCTCCTCGTCAGCACCCGTGACGTGCTCCGCGCCGAGAGCGTGAGCGCGCTCGCCGCCACCGCCCGCGCCCACGGCCGGGCGGGGGAGAGCGCCGGCCCGGCCGTGCCCCCGCGCCGCCTGGGGCCGCTGGTGTCCACCCCCATCATGGGCTGGCTCGCCGAACTCGGCGGTCCCGTCGACACGTACAACCAGTCGCTCGTCCTGCGCACCCCGCCGGGCTTCGGGCCGGCCGACGCCGAACGCACCGTCCAGGCCCTCCTCGACACCCACGAGATGCTCCGCCTGCGGCTGCCCGACGGGATCGGAGCCTCCGGCGCCGAGCCGCTCGTACCGCCCGCGGGCTCCGTCACCGCGGCGGAGCTGCTGGAGCACGTGGACGCCCGCGGGAAGGGCGACGGGGAACTGCCCGCCCTGACCCGGGACCGGATGCGCGCGGCCCGGCGGCTGCTCTCGCCCCGCGCGGGCCACATGCTGCGCGCCGTACTCCTCGACCGGGGAGCCGGACAGCAGGGACGTCTCGCACTCGTCGTCCACCACCTCGTGGTCGACGGCGTCTCGTGGCGGATCCTCCAGGACGACCTGCGGGCCTGCGCGGCGGCCCTCGCCGAGGGCCGCGAGCCCGCCCTGGAACCGGCGCACACCCCCTTCGCGCACTGGGCCGACCTGCTGCGCGCGGAGGCCACCTCCGGCCGCCGGACCGCCGAGGCCGACCGCTGGGCCGCCGCCCTGCGCGAGGCCCCGCAGGACCTCGCCGGAGTCCGCGCACCCGGCGGCCTCGACCCCGAGAGCCCGGACAACACCCTCACCCTGACCCTCGGACCGGATGTGACGGGCCCCCTGCTCACCACCGCGCCGGGTCTCGTCAACGGCACCGTCAACGACGTGCTGCTGACCGCCCTGGCGCTCGCCGTGCTCGGCCGGCGGAGCGCCGACGGCGCGGACACGGGTGACGCGGAGGGCGCCGTCCTCGTCGACGTCGAGGGACACGGCCGCGAGGACATCGCCGACGGCACGGACCTGTCCCGCACCGTCGGCTGGTTCACCACCGTGTTCCCCGTCCGCCTCGCCCTCGGCCGCCCCGACCTCGACGAGGCCCGCGCCGGCGGACCCGCGGTCGGAGCCGCCCTGCGCCTGGTCAAGGAGGAACTGCGTGCCGTACCGGACAAGGGCATCGGCTTCGGGCTGCTGCGCCACCTCAACTCCCGTACCGGGCCGGACCTCGCCGCGCGCGGCATCCCCCAGATCGGCTTCAACTACCTCGGCCGGTTCCCGATGGGCGGCGACGCCCCCTGGGACGCCGCACCCGGGCACGCCTTCGCCCTCGACGACGCCGACGACGGCCTTCCGATGGCCCACGCCGTGGAGGTCAACGCGGCCGCCCACGAGGGCCCCGACGGCCTCACCCTCAGCGCCACCTGGACCTGGGCGGGCAACGTCTTCCCGCGGAGTCGGGTCCACGACCTCGCGCAGGAGTGGTTCACCATGCTGCGCGCCGTCGTCACCCACGCCTCCCGCCCGGACGCCGGCGGGCTGACCCCCTCCGACGTGCCCCTCGCCCAGGTCAGCCAGGCCGACCTCGACACCTTCGAATCCCAGCTCGGAGCCCTGCTGTGATCCCTCTGTCCCACGCCCAGCAGCGATTGTGGTTCCACGCCCGGGACGGCGCCGACGGCGCGCTCTACCACATCCCCGTCGGGCTGCGGCTGAGCGGCGCCCTCGACCGGGCCGCCCTGCGCGCCGCCCTCGCGGACGTCAGCGCCCGCCACGAGGCCCTCCGTACCGTCTTCCCCGACGCTGCGGGCCGCCCGCACCAGCGGGTCCTGGACCCCGCGGACGCCGTCCCGCAGCTCGCCGTCACCGTCTGCCCGCCCGCCGAACGCGCCCGCCGGGCCGGGGAGGCGTCGTCCCGGCCCTTCGACCTCGGAACCGAACCGCCGCTGCGCGCCGACCTGTTCACCGACGAAGCCGAGGACCACTACCTGCTCCTGGTCCTGCACCACATCGCGGGCGACGGCCACTCCGTGAACGTCCTCGTGCGCGACCTGGCCGCCGCCTACACCGCCCGGAGCTCCGGGCGCCCGCCCGAGTGGCCCGAACTGCCCGTCCAGTACCCGGACTACGCCCTGTGGCAGCGCGAACTCCTGGGCGCGGCACAGGACCCCGGCTCCCTGCACGCCCGGCTGCTCACCCACTGGGCGGCCGCCCTGGACGGCCTGCCCGAGGAGCTGGCCCTGCCCGCCGACCGGCCGCGCCCGGCCGTGGCCGGCCACCGGGGCGCACTGGTGGAGGCACGGACCGACGCCGCCGTCCACGCGGGGCTGGCCGCGCTGGCCCAAGGCGGCCGCGCCACGCCGTTCATGGCCGTGCAGGCCGCCTTCGCGGTCCTGCTCACCCGGCTCGGCGCCGGCACCGACCTGCCGCTCGGCTGCCCCGTCGACGGCCGCGACGACGAAGCCCTCACCGACCTCGTGGGCCTCTTCGTCAACACCCTCGTCGTGCGCGCCGACACCTCGGGCGACCCCACCTTCACGGAGGTGCTGGGCCGCGTGCGGTCCGCCACCCTGGAGACGTACGCCCACCAGGAACTGCCCTTCGAATCGCTCGTCGAACGCCTCAACCCGGCCCGCTCGCCCGCCCGTCACCCGCTCTTCCAGGTCGCCGTCTCCGCCCAGCGCGGCGAGCCGCTCACCCCCGCCTTCGCGGGTCTGCGGGCGGAGGTGGAGGCGGTACGCACCGACACCGCCAAGTTCGACCTCACCCTGGAGGTCGAGGAGCTCCACGATCCGGCCACCGGAGAACCACAGGGCCTGGCCCTCGGCCTGGAGTACGCGAGCGACCTGTTCGACCGGACGACGGCCCGGCGGCTGCTGGACCGGCTCGTCCACCTCATCGGCGCCGTCGTCCGCGCACCCGGGATCCCCCTCTCCGCGCTCGACGTCCTGCTGCCCGGGGAGCGCGCCGACCTCCTGGAGCACTGGCAGGGCGCGCCGGTCGCCGCCGACGTCCGCACCGTCCACCAGGCCTTCGAGGAGCGGGCGGCCGCCCACCCCGGCCGCGCCGCCGTGCTCTGCGCCGGCCGGGAGACCACGTACGCCGAACTCGACGCCCGGGCCGACCGGATCGCCGGGCGGCTGCGTACCCTCGGCGTCCGCCCGGGCGAGGCCGTCGCCGTACTGATGGACCGCTCGGCCGGCCTCGTCGCGGCCTGCCTCGGCATCCTCAAGGCGGGCGCCGCCTACCTGCCGCTGGACGCGCGGGCCCCGCGCGCCCGTACCGAGGCCGTGATCACCGCGGCCGGGGCCGCCGTCCTCGTCACCGACGTCCCGGACGGCGAGCCCGTACCGGCGGGTCCGCGCCACGTACTGCGCCCGGACGGGGCCCCCGCCGAGGAGGCCGCGGCAGTGGCGGCGGACGGGCCGCCCGGTCATCCCGACGCGCTCGCCTACCTGATGTACACCTCCGGCTCCACCGGCACGCCCAAGGGCGTGGCCGTCTCCCACCGCGAGGTCGTCGCCCTCGCCACCGACGGGCGCTGGCGCGGCGGCGCGCACGAGCGGGTCCTGTTCCGCTCCCCGCACGCCTTCGACGCCTCCACCTACGAGATGTGGGTGCCGCTCCTGAACGGCGGCCTGGTCGTCGTCGCGCCGCCCGGCGAGCTCGACGTCGACGCGCTCGCCCGGCTGATGACCGAGGAGAAGGTCACCGGCACCTTCCTCACCGCCACCCTCTTCAACGTCCTCGCCGACCGCTGCCTGCCCGCGCTCGGCACGCTGCACGAGGTGATGACCGGTGGCGAGGCCGCCTCGCCGTCCATGGTCCGCCGGGTCCGCGAGGCCTGCCCCCGCACCACCGTCACCAACGCCTACGGCCCCACAGAGACCACCACCTTCGCCGCGACCTTCGCCGTCGGCCCGGGTCAGGAGGCCCCCGACGGGCAGGTCCCGATCGGCCGCCCGCTCGACGGTACGCAGCTCCACGTCCTGGACGACCGGCTCGGCCTCGTGGCGCCCGGCGTCATCGGCGAGCTCTACATCGCGGGAACCGGACTCGCCCAGGGCTACCTCGGCCGGGCGGCGCTGACCGCCGAACGCTTCGTCGCCTGCCCGTACGGCCCCCCGGGCGCCCGCATGTACCGCACCGGAGACCTGGCCCGCTGGAACACCGACGGCCAGGTCGAGTACCTCGGCCGCGCCGACCGTCAGGTCAAGATCCGCGGACTGCGCATCGAACCCGGCGAGATCGAGCACGCCCTGGCCGCCCACCCGGCGGTGGGCCAGGCCGCCGTCACCGTCGTGGACACGGCCGCCGGACCCGCGCTCGCGGGCTACGCGGTCCCCGCCGAGGGCACCCCCGCACCCGACCCGCGGGAACTGCGCGAGCACCTGCGCGCCCGGCTGCCCGACTACATGGTGCCCGCCACCCTCACCCTCCTCGACGCCTTCCCCGTGACGGCCAACGGCAAGACCGACCTGACCGCCCTGCCCGCACCGGATCCGGCCACGGCCGGCACCGCAGGAGCCCACGAGGGGCCGCGCACCGACGACGAGCGCACCCTGTGCGCGATCTGGGAACAGGTCCTCGGCCTGCCCCGGATCGGGGTCCACGACAGCTTCTTCGACCTCGGCGGCCACTCCCTGCTCGCCACCCAGCTGCTCGCCGAGGTCACGGCGCGGTTCGGAGCCGCCGTCGGCATCCGCCAGTTCTTCACCGGCCCCACCGTCGCCGAACTGGCCGCGGCCCTGCCCGCCGCCGCGGCCGCCGGCGCCGGCGCCGAGGACCCGCCGATCGTCCGCCGGGCCCGCCGCACCCAGACCGCCTGACCACAGAAGGAACACCACCGTGAACCACCCGCCGTCCACCCCCGCCCCTCTCCCCTCTGCCGCCGCCCCCGCCGCACGCTCCCTGGTCGAGGACGTCCTGCCGCTCTCCCCCCTCCAGGACGGCATCCTCTTCCACGCCCTCTTCGACGAGGAGGAACGCGACGTCTACGTCGCCCAGCTGCTCCTCGACCTCGACGGCCCCCTCGACGCGGACCGGCTGCGCGCCGCCGCCGACACCGTCCTGCAACGGCACGCCAACCTCCGCGCCGGCTTCCTGCGCCGCGCCACCGGTGAACCCGCCCAGGTCGTCCAGCGCGGCGTACGGGCCCCCTGGCAGGAGGCGGACCTGTCCGGGCTCGACCCGGCCGAGCGCGCCGCCGCCGTCGACACCCTCCTCGCCGAGGACCGGGCCACCCGCTTCGACCTCGCCCGGCCGCCGCTGCTGCGCTTCGCCCTCATCCGCACCGGCCCGCTGTCCCACCGGCTGCTGCTGACCTACCACCACATCCTGATGGACGGCTGGTCCTGGCCGGTCCTGGTGCGCGAACTCCTCGCCCTGCACCACGCCGACGACGCAGCCCTGGGCCCGGTCACCCCGTACTCCGCCTTCCTGGGCCGGCTCCACAGCCGCGACACGGCCGCCGCCCAGGACGCCTGGACCCGCGCCCTGGACGGGCTGCAGGGCGGAACCCGCACCGCGCCCGTGTCCCCGCCGCCCGGCTCGGTCCTGCCCGACCGCGTGGAGACGTACCTCCCGGAGTCCCTGACCGAGCGGCTCGGCGCCCTCGCGCGCGAGCACCGGATCACCTCCGGAACCCTGCTCCAGGGTGCGTGGGCGCTCCTGCTCGGGCGCCAGATCCGCTCCGAGGACGTGGTCTTCGGCGCCATCGTCAGCGGCCGCGACCCCGAACTGGCCGGCGTCGCCGACATCGTGGGCCTGTGCATCAACACCGTGCCGGTCCGCGTGCGGATCGACCCCGCGGAGTCCCTCGTCGCCCTGTTCGAACGGGTCCAGGACGAGCAGGCACGGCTGATCGACCACCACCACCTGGGACTCGTCGAGATCCAGCGGCTCGCCGGAGCGGGGGAGCTCTTCGACTCCTGCGTCGCCTTCCAGAACTACCCCGTCGACGCGGCCGGCCTCGCCGCCCTCGGCGCGGGCGGGCTCCGCGTCACCGGAGTGGACCCGTACGACGCCGCCCACTACCCGCTCTCGCTGACCGCCATCCCCGGCGACCGGCTGCGCCTGCAGATCGACTACCGGCCGGACGTCTTCGAACGGGACACCGCCCAGGCCCTGCTGGAACGACTCGCCCGGCTCCTGGAGGCCGTCGCCGAGGACCCGTCGTGCCCGGTGGGCACCGTGGACCTGCTCTCCCCGGCCGAACGCCACCGCGTCCTGGTCGAATGGAACGACACCGCGCGCGACGAGCAGTACGCGGAGGCCGTCGAGCGCGTACGGCAGCAGGCCGAGCGCCGGCCCGACGCCGTCGCCACCACCGACGAGGCCGGCCGCGAGCTGAGCTACGCGGCCCTCGTCGCCCGCGCCGACGCCCTCGCCCTGGCCCTGCTCGCCGACGGCGTGCGCCCCGGCGACCTGGTCGCGGTGCTGAGCGAGCCCACCGCCCGGGTCCCCGTCGCGATGCTCGGCATCCTCGGCTCCGGAGCGGCCTACGTCCCCCTCGACCCCGAGGGACCCGTCACCCGTACCGCCGACCTCCTCGCGAGCGGCGGGATCGCCCGGCTGCTGGCCGCCCCCGAACAGCGCGCCCGCGCCGAGGAGATCGCCGCCGCCGTCCCCGGCGGCCTGCCCGTCCTCGTGATCGACGACGCGGCCGCCGCCGCCCCGGGCGAGCGGCCGGCGCCGGCCGGCGGACCCGACGCCCTCGCCTACGTCTGCTTCACCTCGGGCTCCACCGGCAAGCCCAAGGGCGCCATGGTCCACCGCCGGGGCATGAACAACCACCTCCTGGCCAAGGTCGAGGACCTCGGCCTCGGCGACGGCGACCGCGTGGTGATGAACGCCCCGCTCACCTTCGACATCTCCGTGTGGCAGATGCTCGCCCCGCTGATCACCGGCGGACAGGTCCACCTGGTCACCCGGGACACCGCCCGCGACCCGGCCGCCCTCTTCGACGACGCCGCCCGCCGGGGGATCACCGTCCTGGAGACCGTGCCCTCCTTCGTCCGCGCAGCCGTGGACCTGTGGGACACCGGCGTGCTGCCGCCGGCCCTGCCCGAACTGCGCTGGTTCATCGTCAACGGCGAGGTGCTGCCGCCCGAACTGTGCACCCGCTGGTACGCGCGCCACCCGCAGGCCGCGATCGTCAACGCGTACGGCCTCACCGAGTGCTCCGACGACAACACCCACGCCTTCATCGGCCCCGACGTGCACGCCCAGCTGGAACACGGCCGGCTGCCCGTCGGCCGCCCGCTGCGCAACAACACCCTCTACCTTCTGGACGCCGTACTCGCCCCCGTACCGCCCGGCGTTCCCGGCGAACTCTTCATCGGCGGCACCGGCGTGGGACCCGGATACCTGCGCGACCCGCGCCGCTCCAGCGAGCGCTACGTGCCCGACCCGTTCTCCGCCGAGCCCGGCAGCCGCATGTACCGCACCGGCGACCTCGCCCGGATGCGGGCCGACGGCCAGCTCGACTTCCTCGGCCGCCAGGACCACCAGGTCAAGGTCCGCGGCAACCGCATCGAACTCGGCGAGGTGGAGACCGCGCTGCGCACCGTACCGGGCGTCGGCGAGGCCGTCGTCGCCGTCGACCGGGACCACGCGGGCCAGCAGCGGCTGATCTGCTACTTCACCGGCACGCCCACCGCCGAGGAGGTCCGCGCCGAACTGGGCCGGAACCTGCCCAACTACATGGTCCCGTCGCTGTTCCTGCACCTGCCGCGGTTCCCGCTCACCGTGAACGGCAAGCTCGACCGCAAGGCACTCCCCGATCCGGCCACCGTGCACCGCCCGGCGGGCCGGCTGCCCGCCACCCCCGCGGAGAAGACGGTCTGCGAGATCTTCGCCTCCGTCCTCGGCCTCCAGGAGGCGGGCATGGACGACGACTTCTTCGCCCACGGCGGCCACTCGCTCCTCGCCACCCGGCTGGCCGGCCGCATCGGCACCGAACTCGGCGTACGGCTGAACATCCGCGACCTCTTCGAGACGCCCACCCCTGCGGGCATCGCCGCCCGCCTCGCCGAGGCCGCGACCGCACCCGCCCGCCCCGCCCTGCGCCCCCGCTCCCGTGACCAGGGCTGACCGGGCGTGACCGCGCGTTCGGGCGCCTGACCGCGCCCGAACGCGCGGCGCCCTCCCCGCGAAGAGCCCCCTCCCGCGCAGAGCCCCCCGCGACGAGCCCGTCCGCACCCCCCAGGAGACACCACCACCATGAGCCCCACCGAGACCACCCCCGTGCCCCTGCGCATCGCGCACCGGGCCGGGATCGCACCCGAGGCCACCGCGGTCCGCGAGCCCGAAGGAGAGCTGACGTACCGACAGTTCGACCGGCGGGCACGCGCGGTGGCCGAGGAACTGCGCGCCGCGGGCGCCGGGCCGGAGGACACGGTGCTCCTGGGGGTGCGCCGCGGCGTCCACTGGGCGGTGGGGCTGCTCGGCATCTGGTACGCGGGGGCGGCACCCCTCCTGGTGGACCTCGACGCCCCCGACGAGCGGCTGCGCACCCTGCTGGCGGCCGCCGGCACCCGGCACGCGGTCGCCCCCGACACCTACGCGGCCGCGATGCTGCAACGCCGCACCGGGAGCGAGCTGTTCTGGGCCTCCACCACGACCGCGGCCCCCGCATCGGCGGCCCGGCCCGCCGACATCGCCCCGGGTTCCCTCGCCTACGTGCTCTTCACCTCCGGCTCCACCGGGCAGCCCAAACCCGTGGCGGTCGGCCACGCCGGACTCGCCGCGCAGGTCGCCACCCTGGCCGGACGCTACGGGCTGACCGCCGAGGACGCGGTCCTGCAGTTCGCGGCCCCCGCCTTCGACGTCAGCCTGGAGGAGGCCCTGCCGACCTGGTGCACGGGCGGCACGGCCGTCTTCGTCAAGGACAACGTCCTCTCGCCCGCCGAACTGGAGCCGTTCCTCGCCGAGGAGCGCATCAGCGTCGTCAACCTGCCCACCCCGTACTGGTCGCAGTGGGCCAAGGACCTGGAGCGCGCCCCGCGGCCGCTGCCGTCCGCACTGCGCCGCGTGGTGATCGGCAGCGACGCGGGCCGCACCGCGGACCTGACGCGCTGGACGTCCGCCGGCCACCCCCCGGTGATCAGCTGCTACGGCCTCACGGAGTCCACGATCACCGCGACCTCCTACGAGCCGGGACCGGCCGAACTGGCCGGCTTCGCGGGCGACGAGCTGATCCCGCTCGGCGAACCGCTGGCAGGGGTACGCGCCTACGTCCTCGACGAGGAGCTGCGCGAGGCGCCCCCCGGCGCCGCGGGCGAGCTGTACCTGGCGGGTTCCTGCCTGGCGCGCGGCTACCACGGCCGGCCGGGGCCGACCTCAGAGCGGTTCGTCGCCGACCCCTTCGCCGGCGTCCCCGGCGAGCGTATGTACCGCACGGGCGACCGCGTCACCCGCGCACCCGGCGGCCCGCTCGTCTTCCTCGGGCGCGCCGACGACCAGGTCAAGATCCGCGGCCACCGGGTCGAACTCAAGGAGGTGGAGGCGGCCGTGGCCGCCCACCCCGACGTCGTCGACGTGGTCGCCCGCGCCGTCGCGGCGGACGGCGGACCGCAGCTGGCCGCCTGGGCCGCCGTCACCCCCGGCAGCTCCCTCACCCCGGACGCCCTGCGCCGGCACCTTCTGGCCAAGGTGCCCGGATACCTCGTACCGGCCGTGGTGACACTGATGGACAGGCTGCCGCGGACCCCGGGCGGCAAGCTCGACCCCCGGGCGCTGCCCGCGCCCGCCCCCCGATGAACCAGCAGCCCGCGGACCCCGTCCGCGACCAGACAAGGAACGCACCCGTGTCCGTCACCACCGACGAGTCCACCGATTCCGCCCAGAGCGTCGAGCGCCGCCGGCGCAGGGACTTCCGTCTCTTCATGTCCTCGCACATCTGCAACGAGCTGGGCGGCAGCATCACGTACGTGGCCCTGCCGCTGATGGCGGTGCTCACCCTCGACGCCTCGGCGATGCAGGCCGGTCTGCTGTCCGCCGCGGAACACGCGGCCTTCCTGCTGCTGGGACTGCCCGCCGGGGCCTGGGTCGACCGGATGCGCAAGCGCCGCGTGATGATGGCCGCCGACCTGGCGCGCGCCGTCCTGCTGACGGCGCTGCCGGTGGCCTACCTGCTGGACCTGCACTCGATGCCGCTGCTGTACGCGGTGGCCCTGCTGCTCGGCTGCGCCCGGCTGTTCGGTGACGTGGCCGATCAGAGCTACCTGCCGACCCTCATCGGCAAGGACACGCTGATCGCGGGCAACTCGAAGCTGGAGACGGTGCGTTCGGGGGCCGAGTTCGCAGGTCCCGGTATCGCCGGCTTCCTGGTGCAACTGCTGGGCGCGGCCGGGACGCTGGCCGGGCAGGCGGTCACCTCACTGGTGTCCGTGGTCCTTCTGGGGCGGATCGGGGCCCGGGAGGAGAAGCCGGAGCCCGCCCCGCGCCGGCACCTGCTGCGCGACATCCGCGAGGGGCTGGGCTATGTCCTGAGCCACCGGATCCTGCGGCTCATCGCCCTGAACACGGCTGCCGTGAACCTGTTCCTCAGCGCGGTGATGGCCATCGAGGTGCTCTTCCTGACCCGCACCGTGGGGCTGCCGCCCGCGGCCGTCGGCTGGGTGCTGACGACCGCCACCATCGGCTCGGTGCTGGCGGCCACCGCCGCGGACCGGGTGACCCGGGCCGTCGGCGCGGCCCGGCTCACGTGGCTGTCCCTGCTGGTGACCATGCCCTTCGGGCTGCTGCTCCCGCTGGCCGACGACGACTGGCGGATCGGCCTGTTCGTGCTCGGGTCGCTCGTCCAGTCGGCCGGCGTCACCCTGTACAACATCTGCCAGGTCACCTACCGGCAGACGGTCTGCCCGCCGCACCTGCTCGGCCGGATGACCGCCACCATGCGCTTCCTGGTGTGGGGCGTACTGCCCCTGAGCGGCCTGCTGGCGGGACTCCTCGGTGAACTGCTGGGCGTGCGCAACGCCCTGTGGCTCTGCGCCGCCGCCCTGTCGGCGGCCCCGCTGGTCCTGCTCTGCTCCCCGCTGCGGCGGATGCGCGAGTTCGAAGACGATGCCCCGGGGGCCGGGGCCACGGCCGCGCGACCGGCTCAGTAGCCCAGCCGGAAGGCGATGTGGGTGAGCTGGGTCCGGTTCACCGCGCCGGTCTTGCTGCGCAGCCGGCGCAGGTAGGTGTCGACCGTGTGCGGGCTCAGCCCCATCCGGCAGGCGATCATCCGGTACGTGTCCCCCTGCGCGAGGTAGGCGAGGACCTCCTGCTCGCGGGGGGTCAGGGCGGGCAGCTCCGGTGCGCGGGCGGTGAGGGTGGTGTGCAGCATGTGGGGCTCCGGATTCCGGGTCGAGGATGAAGGGGGAGCGGCGGGGTCCGGCACCCCCGGTGACGGTGCGATCACGCTGAGCGTGACCGCACCGTTTCGGACGTCCGGGGCCTGAAGTGGCCGGACACCCGCCGCTGTTCGTCCGGTACAGCCTTTCGCCCTGCATATCCTGGCGCCAGGGGGCGGGCACCTCACCAAAGTGCCTGGCAGTAAAGCGACCCGGGGTGAAAAGGGCTAAGTGGGGCAATGCAAACATCTGACGTGGTGCCGGATCCGAAGAAAGCCGATGTTGACATCGATGTCTACGGCTGGGTGCTCGAACACCGCACGGTGGACGTGGACGCCGTGGCCGCCGGTACGGGACTCGACGCGGACGAGGTCCGGCGCAGCGTGTCACGCCTGCGCGCCTCCCGCCTGCTGCACGTGAGCCCGATCGACCCGTCGGTGGCCTTCGCGGTGGCCCCGGACACGGCCGCCGAGCAGCTCGTCGCGCCCCTGGAGGCGCAGATCCGCGACCAGCAGCAGGCGATCAGCGGGATCCGCGAGGATCTGGGGCGTTTCCTGCCGCACTACCTGGGTCGCCGTTCCACGGGGGAGTCGCTGGAGGTCCTGGAAAGCCTGGAGGACGTGCGCGGGGCACTCAACCGGGCCTCTCTCAACTGCACGACCGAGATGCTCAGTTCGCAGCCCGGGGGCGGCAGCCGGGTGCCGGAGGCGATGCAGGAGGCGCTGCGGCGGGACGAGACGATGCTCCAGCGGGGGATCTCCATCCGGACCCTGTACCACCACACGGCCCGCTTCAACGGACCGAGCCAGGCCTACGTCGCGGCCACCTCCGTCCTGGGGGCGCAGTACCGCACCGCGCACGAACTGTTCGGCCGGCTCATCGCCTTCGACCGGGAACTGGCCTTCATACCCGTCGCCGACGGCAGTTGGGGCGCCGTCGTCGTACGGGAGCCGTCGACCGTCGCGTACCTGTGCAACATCTTCGACCAGACCTGGGACCTGGCCTCGCCGTTCTCGGCCGCGGCGGGCCAGGGACTCGAAGAGGTGGCCCGCGAGATCCACGAGACGATCATCCGGCTGCTCGCGGCCGGGCTGAAGGACGAGGCCATCGCGCGACGTCTGGGCATGTCGCTGCGCACGGCCCGGCGCCACATCGCCGACATCATGCAGGAGCTGGGCGCGGGCAGTCGCTTCCAGGCGGGGGTGGCCGCCGCCGCGCGCGGCCTGCTGGCGCCGGAGGCCGAGGCGGGCGGCGAGCCGGGACAGCCCGTACAGCACTCCTGACCTGGTGTCACGTGTTCTCGTGTCTGTCGCGGTCGGCGGGCGTGTCGCATGCTGCTGGGATGGGAGCTGTGGAGCCGCCGAACAAGAGGGGCACGTGATGGACATGCCGGATGAAGCCTGCGAACGGGAGGCCCCGCACCTGCGGGAGATCGTCCTGTTCCTCTCGGTCCACCTGGACCGGGCGCCGGGTGTGCTGTGGCCCGAGTACGACAACCCGGCGTTCGGTGACCCCGATGACGCCGGGGCGGGACCGGCGGGTGGCGGTGTGCGCCCGGCGCAGGCGGACCGGTTCACCACCGAACTGGCCGCCCTGACCGGCCTGTCCGTCCGGCTGGACCGGGTGGAGACGGCCGGGTCCGCGCCGGGCACCGGTGTGGACGCCGTGTGGACCGGTCAGCCCGGGGACCGGGAGCACCTGCTGATCCACCAGATCGCCGGCGCCGTGACCTGGCAGCTGACCGGGACCGGCGAGAGCGGCCGGCCGGAGTCCTTCCAGTGCAGGCTGCTGCCGGGCGAGGTGCTGTACGTACCGGCCCGGTGGTCGCGCCGGTGCGTCGGTGCGCCGCAGGCGCAGTACGCCGTCATCTCGCTTTGCGGTACGGGTGACTGACGAAGAGGCGCGGTGGGCGAAAAGGCGGGGAGGGAGGATCGCGATGCGATCCTCCCTCCCCGCCTTTTCGCGGCCCTTGAGGGCCGGTGCGATCAGCCGCCCCAGGAGCTGTCGGCCGTGTCACGCGTCCGGCCGCCCAGCGTGGTGCCGACCGTCACCACCCGGCCGCCGGGCGCCACGATCTGACGCGGCGTCTGGGTGGTGGTGCCGCCCTCGCCCCCCGTGCTGGTCGTCACGGTGGTCGCGGCCGAGGTGTCGTCAGCGGCCTGGGCGACGCCGGCCGCGGGCAGCAGCAGGGCGGACGCGGCCATGGACAGGGCGATGACGTAACGCTTGAGCATGGGATCCCCAGGAGTACGAGCGGTCTGGTGTGGGCGCGAACCGCTTTGTGGGCCGTCCGCGCCGGTCGGTGCAGGACCAACCTTGCCGTGCCGGGGGCACTTCGGTGATCGATCAGGCTGCTCATCAAGCTGCCTGGCGCGATGGTGAGGGGCCGCAAATACCCTCAACTCCGACCTATTCGGTCAGCAATCCCGCTCCTGCGGCGGCCAAGGAGCCCTGTTCATGCCCGGCCGGTGCCGCCGCGGGCTCCGCCGGGCCCCGCGCGTCGAGCTCCCGCCACACCGGGAAGACGAGCGGGGTGAGCGTGACCGCGAGGTACAGCGCCCCCGTGCCCAGCAGCGCCGCCACCAGCCCCGAGACGTCCAGGGCCAGCCCCGCACCGAGCATCCCGAGCGGCGTCGCCGCCAGCGCGGCGGCCGTCAGCAGACCGAAGACCCGCCCCCGCACCGCCTCGGGCACCCGCTCGTAGGCGACCGACATCATCAGCGGACCCACGATCCCCGACCCGATGCCGGACAGGGCCAGTACGCCCAGCAGCACCGGCACCCCGGGCTCGGCGGCCAGCGCGGCACACCGCACCGCCCCGACCAGGACGAAGGCCCCGACGAAGGCCGTACGCCGGGGCATCCGGTGGCCCGCCCAGCCGTACAGGGCCGCCCCGAGCAGCGCGCCGGCCCCCATGGCGGTCACCATCGCCCCGAACAGGGCGCTGCTGCGCAGCACCTGGGCCCCGTACGCCGGGTAGAGCACGCCGTTCAGCGCCCCGTCGAGGGCGTTGGTCAGCATCAGGACGCCCACCATGGCCCCCAGGAGCCGGTCCCTGCGCAACTGGCCCAGCCCGAAACGCAGTTCCTGGACATAGGAGCCGCGCGGCGCCCCACCCCCGGCCGGGCGGGGGCGGGCCGCCGCCGGCACCAGGGCCGCCACGAGGAGGGCGCACAGCGCCATCGCCGCCATGTCCGCGTACAGGGTGCGCACGGGGCCGGCGGCCGCGATGAGCAGACCGGCCAGCGGTGCCCCCGCCATCATGCCGATCCGGCGGGCTCCCTCGACCGCTCCCGTGGCCCGCTCCGCCGTGATGCCCGCGCGTCGCATCGCGCCGGGCAGGAGCAGCTGCTTGGAGGTGTCGGACGGTCCGCGGGCGGCCCCCACCAGGAAGACCAGGACGATCAGCACGGGCAGGGGCAGGGCGCCCGCGGCGTGCAGGAGCGGGATCAGGCTGATCGAGGCGGCCGTCAGCAGGTCCGCTGCGATGCTCGTCGCGCGTACGGGCAGCCGGTCGACCACCGGACCCGCGAGCACGGCGGAACACAGCAGGCCCAGCACCTCGGCGGTGGCGACGAGCCCCGTCCGGGTGCCGCTGCCGGTGCTGTGCAGGACGAACCAGGGCACGGCGACCAGGGTCGCCGCCATGCCGAGCGAGGAGATCCCGGAGGCCGCCACCAGGGCGGCCAGCGGGGTGCGGCGGCGCGGTGACGCGGAGCCGCCGGTGTACGAGCTGGTCATACGGGGTTCCTTCCGGCACCGCCGCGCCGCCCGGCAGCCCGCGACGGGGTCTGCCGGGCGGCGTGGTGCCCGGGGATCGTCGGGTCAGCCGGCCATGCTCACGCGGAGGCTGAGCGGGCGCATGTCCGTCCACACCCGCTCGATGTGCGCGAGGCACTCCTCCTTGGTGCCGCGCACGCCCTGGTCGTGCCAGCCGAGCGGGACGGGCCGGCCGGCCTCCCAGAGGGAGTACTGCTCCTCGTCGTTGGCGACGACCAGGTACTGCTGCGGGGACGAGTCGTTCACGGTGTTCTCCTCGATGGATCAGGGATGCGGAAGGGTCTTCGGAGTCGGGTGGTGCAGGAGCGCCAGGGGCGCCAGGAGGGTCAGGAAGGCAGGGCCGCGGCCAGCAGCTCCGCCAGGGCGGCGCAGTGCGGCGGATCCACCAGGTCGTGGTGGTTGCCCGGGACCGCGGCCCGTACGACCGCGCCCGCGGTGCGCGGCCGCCAGGCCGCCGGGTCCACCAGCGGGGTCGCGAGCTCCGGGTGGCGCTCGTCGACCGTGAAGAGGTGCAGGCCGACCGCGAGTACGGCGTCGGTGCGGTAGGCCGCGGAGGCCACCCCGTTCGCCTCGGCGACCCGCAGCAGTCTGCGCAGGGCCCGGGTGGGGGACGTCCGGGGGAGGGTGCCCTCCTCGCGGCCCCGGCGCACCAGGACGTCGAGCAGTTCCTCCTCGTCCAGTTCGCGCGCCGAGCCGGCGTCGATCCCGGCGGCGATGCCGTACCGCAGCAGGTCCGGATCGCCCGCCCCGCCGTCCGTACCGCAACGGCTGCCGGGCGCCGCGCCCGGCGCCGCCGCGTCGATCAGGCCGAGGAAGGCGACCTCCTCACCGGCGGCCTCCAGCCGGGCCGCCATCTCGTAGGCCACCGTCCCGCCGAACGACCAGCCGGCGAGCAGGTACGGGCCGTGCGGCTGCTCCTCGCGGAGCGCGGCCAGGTAGCGCTCGGCCATCTCGGGCACGCGCTCCAGCGGGGTCTCGCCGGTGTTGTAGCCCACCGACTCCAGGCCGAGGATCCGCCGGTCGCCCCCGGGACGGGCGGACAGGTCCCGCACCAGGTCCCGGTAGCAGACGACGTCACCGCCCCGCGGGTGGACGAGGACCAGCGGCGGCCGGGACGGGTCCCCGTCGGCCAGGGGGACCAGCAGCCTGGCGGCGGCCGCCCCCGCGTCCGGCAGCGCCTCGCAGAGCAGCTCCACGGTGCGCCGGCGGAACACCAGGTTCAGCGGCAGTTCCACACCGAACTCCCGGCGTACGGCCGCCATCAGGGCGAAGGCCTTGAGCGAGTGCCCGCCGAGCGCGAAGAAGTCGTCGCGGACCCCGATCGGGGCCGTCCCCAGGGTCTGCTCCCACAGCCGCGCCATCCGCAGCTCGGTCGTGTCGCGCGGGGCGATCCGCCCCGGGCCGTCACCGCGCGCCGCGTCCGCCGAAGGGGCGGGCAGCGCCTTGCGGTCGAGCTTGCCGTTCGGGGTGAGCGGGAGCCGCTCCAGCGCGGTGAGGACGGCCGGGACCATGTACTCGGGCAGGTCCTGGCGCAGGAAGTCGCCGAGCTCGCGCACGTCGCCCGCCTCGTCCCGCCAGGTCACGTAGCCGGCCAGTACCGCGTCCACCCCCGTGCCGTGGACGGCCACGGCCGCCGCCAGCACCCGCGGGTGGCGGGCGAGCGCGGACTCGATCTCGCCGAGCTCCATGCGGTGGCCGCGCACCTTCACCTGTCCGTCGGCCCGGCCCCGGTACTCCAGCCCGCCGTCCGCGAGCCGTCGTACGAGGTCACCCGTCCGGTACAGCCGTTCGCCCGCCGCGTACGGATCGGGCACGAACCGGTCCGCGGTCAGCGCAGGCCGCCCGTGGTAGCCGCGGGCCACCCCGTCGCCGCCGATGTACAGCTCGCCGAACACGCCGACCGGCACCGGGCGCAGGCCCGCGTCCAGCACGTGCAGCCGGGTGTTGGCGAGCGCCGAGCCGATCGGCACCGGCCCGTCGCCCACCGGTCCGGACAGCCGGTGCGCGGTGGACCAGACGGTGGTCTCCGTCGGCCCGTACACGTTCCATACCGAGCCCAGCGCCGTACGCATCCGCTCGGCCAGGGCCGGCGGCAGCGCCTCGCCGCCGCACAGCGCCCGTACGCGGGGCGCCTGCCAGCCGGACTCCATCAGCTGGTGCCAGGTGGCCGGAGTGGCCTGGACGACCGTGACCGGCGCCGAGTCCAGCTCCTTCGCGAGCAGAGTGCCGTCCCGTGCGGTCTCCCGGTCGACGACCCGTACGGTGGCCCCG
The DNA here is from genome assembly GCF_030440515.1 of Streptomyces xanthophaeus. Taxonomy (GTDB): domain Bacteria; phylum Actinomycetota; class Actinomycetes; order Streptomycetales; family Streptomycetaceae; genus Streptomyces; species Streptomyces kutzneri. The sequence goes on along the minus strand of NZ_CP076543.1, from coordinate 1,142,078 downwards.
CACGCGAGCGGGACCAGCAGCTCCAGCACGGCGATGTCGAAGGAGGCGGTGGTGACGGCCGCGACCGTGTCACCGGCCGTCAGCTCCAGCCTGCGCACCATGTCCCGGGCGAAGTTGGCCAGCGCCCGGTGCGGCACGGTGACCCCCTTCGGGCGTCCCGTCGAGCCCGAGGTGTACAGGGCATACGCCAGCTGCTCCGCCTCCAGCCGCACGGGAGCGAAGTCGGCCCGGGCGTTCTTGTCCCCGGCCAGGGCGTCGAGGTCCACCACGGTGACCCCGTCCGGTGCCTGCGCGGCGCCGGAGAGCCCCGACACCACCATCACCCGGGCGCCGCTGTCCGCGAGCATGTAGCCGATCCGGTCGGCCGGATACCCGGGGTCGACGGGCACGTACAGGCCGCCGGAGCGCAGCACGCCCAGCAGCGCCGCCGGCAGCAGCGCGGAGCGCTCCGCGCACACGGCCACCGCCGTGTCCGGCCCCACGCCCAGCCGGGCGAGCTCCCGGGCCAGCCGGCCCGAGACCTCCCACAGTCCGGCGTACGTGAGGCTGCGCTCCCCGTCGTCCACGGCGACGGCCTCCGGGGTACGGGAGGCCTGCTCACCGACGAGCACCGGCAGCGGCCGCCCGGCGGCCGGCCCGGCGGTCCCGGCGCCCGCGCGCAGGATCCGGCGCTCCTCGGCCGGGCCCATCAGGGGCAGCGCACCCAGCGGGGTCGCGGGATCGGCCACCGCGGCCGTGAGCAGCTCGGCCAGCGCCGAGGTCATGCGCTCGACGGTCGCCCGGTCGAAGAGGTCGGTGGCGTACACGGCCTCGCCGCGCAGCGTGCCCTCCTCCTCGACGAAGTACAGCGACAGGTCGAACTTGGATGCGCTGCTGGCCAGCGAGAACGGTTCGACGGCCAGCCCGGGCAGCGCGGGCGGCTTCGCGGCCTCCTCGTCGAGCACCAGCATCACCTGGAACAGCGGGTTGCGGCTCAGGTCGCGCTCCGGCCGGACCTCCTCCACCAGACGCTCGAACGGCACCTCCTGATGGGCGTAGGCCCCCAGGGCCGTCTCCCGGGCCCGGTCCAGCAGTTCACCGAAAGCGGGGTCGCCGGACAGGTCGGTGCGCAGCACCAGGCTGTTGACGAAGAAGCCGATGAGCGGCTCCAGTTCGGTGCGGTCGCGGCCCGCGATGGGGGAGCCCACCGCCACGTCCTCGCTGCCCGACCAGCGGGCCAGCAGGGCCTGGAAGCCCGCCAGCAGCACCATGAACAAGGTGGCGTCGTGCCGGCGCCCCAGGTCGCGCAGCCCGCGCAGCAGAGGCTCGGGCAGCTCGAAGGAGAACTGCTCGCCGCGCCCGGACGGGGCGGCCGGCCGGGGCCGGTCGGTGGGCAGGTCCAGCGGGGCGAGCCCGGCCAACCGCTCCCGCCAGTGGTCCAGGGTGCCCGCGAGCGCGTCGCCGCTCAGCCGTTCGCGCTGCCAGGACGCGAACTCGCGGTAGGAGACCGTGAGTTCCGGCAGCGGCTCGGCCCCTTCGACGGTGCGGGCCCGGTAGGCGGCGAAGAACTCCCGCCAGAACACCCCCACCGACCATCCGTCGAAGGCGATGTGATGGGCGACGATCACCAGTAGGTGCTCCCGCGGGGCGATCCGTACCAGGCGCGCCCGCAGCGGGCCGGCCGCGGCCAGGTCGAAGGGCAGCGCCGCGTCGTGCGCCGCCAGCTCCCGCGCCCGCTCTCCGGCCGCCGCCGCACCCAGCTCCGACAGGTCGGTGAAGGCGGGGGCGAACATCGAGGCCGGACCGGGCACGACGCGGGCCCCGAAGGCCCCCTCGGCGTCGCCTTCCGCGGTCTCCTCGATCCGGGAGCGCAGCACCTCGTGCCGGGCGACGACGTCCGTCAGCGCCCCCAGGGCAGCGTCGGTGTCGAGCTCCCCGGTCAGCCGTACGGCCCCGGGCATGTTGTAGTCGGGCCGGCCCGGCTGGAGCCGGTCCAGCAGCCACAGCCGCTGCTGGCCGAAGGACAGCGGGCCGGGCCCCTCGGGCAGCGCGGGGATCGCCGGTCCCGTCGCGCCCGCCGCGCCCAGCGAGGCCAGCGCCCGTGCGAGGTCCTCGGCCACCGGGTGGCGGAAGAGCAGCTGCATCGGGATGTCCAGCTCCAGCAGGGCGCGCAGACGGGAGATGACCCGGGTGGCGCGCAAGGAGTGCCCGCCGCGTTCGAAGAAGTGGTCACGGACCCCGATCGGGCCCTCGCCGAGGACCTCCTCCCAGACCTCGGTGACCGTCCGCTCCAGCGGTGTGCGCGGGGCGACGTGCGCCCGGTGCCCGCCGCCCGAACCGGACTCCGGCGCGGGCAGCGCCCTGCGGTCGGTCTTCCCGTTCGGGGTCAGCGGCAGCGCGTCCAGCACCACCAGCGCGGAGGGCACCATCGCGGCCGGCAGGGCCGCGCGTACGAAGTCCAGTACGGCGGCCGGATCACCGCTCCCGTCCCGCCACACCACGTACGCGGCGAGCAGCCGGTCGGCGCCCTCGCCGTGGGCGGCGGCCACCGCCCGGGCCACGTCGGGGTGGCGCAGCAGGGCGGCCTCGACCTCGCCGAGTTCGATCCGGTGGCCCCGGACCTTGACCTGGTTGTCGCGGCGGCCGTGGAACTCCAGCACGCCGTCGGAGCGCAGCCGCGCCAGGTCACCGGTGCGGTACATGCGCGCGCCGGGCGGCCCGTACGGGTCCGGCGGATACGCCTCGGCGGTACGGGCCGGATCGCCGAGGTAGCCGCGGGCCACCCCGCGTCCGGCGATGAACAGTTCACCGACCGCGCCGCGGGGCAGCGGTTCGAGGTGCTCACCGAGCACGAGCACCCGGGCGCCGGGCAGCGGCCGCCCGATGGGGATGCGGCCCGCCTCGATGTCGGCGTCCGTCACCACGTGGTACGTGGTGGTGTTGGTGCACTCCGTCGGACCGTACTGGTTGACCAGCCGCAGCCGGCCGGGCACGCCCAGGGTGTGCGCGGCGCGGGCCAGCCCGGCCGTCAGCGCCTCACCGGTGGTCATCACCAGCCGCAGCGCCGGGGCCGCGCCCTTGCCGGCGGAGGCGGCGGCGACCAGCGGCTCCAGCATCGACGGGACGATCGACAGCAGCGCCGTCACGTCCTCGGCGTGCAGCAGCCGGGCCAGCGCGTCCGGATCCCCGGCCTCGTCCTGCGAGGCCAGCACGATCCGCCCGCCGGTGGTCAGCGGGGCGAACAGGTCGCGTACCGACGGGTCGAAGGTCAGCGCCGTACGGGCGAGCACCACGTCGTCGGGGCCGAGAGCGAAGGTGGAGGCCAGCGCCGACAGATAGCCGGTGATCGCGGCGTGCGTGACGGCCACGCCCTTGGGGCGGCCGGTCGACCCGGAGGTGTACAGCAGGTAGGCGAGGTGCGCGGGGGAGGCGGGGGCGGCCGGCTCCGTCGCGGGCAGCGCGTCGACCAGCTCCCGCTCGGCGTCCAGGTCCAGGACGGGCAGGCCGCCCGTCAGGTCCGCGGGCGGCCCGCCCGGCAGGCCCGCCGTCAGCACCAGGTGGGCACCGCTGTCGGCGAGGACCGTGCGGATGCGCTCGGCCGGATGCCCCGCGTCGAGGGGCACGTAGGCGCCGCCGGCCTTCAGGACCGCGAGGACGCAGACCAGCATGCGCGGGTCGCGCCCGGCCAGTACGGCCACCCGGCTCTCGGGGCCGGTCCCGAGCTCCCGCAGGCGGTGGGCCAGCCGGTTGGCGGCCGCGTCGAGTTCCGCGTAGCCGATGGTGATGCCCTCGCAGGTGACGGCCGGGGCGTCCGGCCGCAGCCGCGCCTGTTCCGCCACCAGGGAGTGCAGGGTCCGGGCCGCCGGCCGGTCCGCCCGCGGCCCGGACTCCTCCCCGAGCAGGGCGGCGTGCTCCTGCGGGGACAGCACGTCCAGCCGGGACAGCGGCGCGTCGGGGGTCTCGGCGGCGCCGGCCAGCAGCCGCAGGTAGTGCGCGCCGAACCGCTCGACCGTCGCCCGGTCGAAGAGGTCCGTCGCGTACTGGACGGTGCCGGTCAGACCGCCGGGGTGCTCGGTCATCGCGAGGCTGAGATCGAACTTGGCCGTCCCGTTGGAGGTGTCCAGGCTCTCGACCTCCACACCGTCCAGCGGCAGCGCGTCGAGCTGCTCGGGGTGCAGCTGGAACAGCACGTCGAAGAGCGGGTTGCGGCTGAGGTCGCGCTCCGGCCGCAGCTCCTCCACCAGCCGGTCGAAGGGGACGTCCTGGTGCTCGTACGCGGCCAGCGCGGTCCCGCGCACCCGGCCCAGCAGCTCGCCGAAGGCGGGGTCGCCGGACAGGTCCGTGCGCAGCACGAGGGTGTTCACGAAGAAGCCGACGAGCGGCTCCAGTTCGGTGCGGTCGCGGCCCGCGATGGGCGAGCCCACCGCGATGTCCGCCTGGCCCGTGTAGCGGGCCAGCAGCGCCTGGAAGCCGGCCAGCAGCACCATGAACAGGGTCGCACCGCGCTCGCGGGCCAGAGCGCCGAGCCGCTCGGCGAGTTCGGCCGGGACCTCGAAGACGAAGGCGTCGCCCGCGCCCGAACGCACCTGCGGCCGCGGCCGGTCGGTGGGCAGCTCCAGGGCCGGGAGGCCGCTCAGGGCCGCCCGCCAGTGGGCGATGCCCGCGTCGGCCTCGCCGTCCGCCAGCCGACGCTGCTGCCAGTGGGCGAAGTCCCCGTACTGGACCGGCAGCTCCGGCAGTTCGGGACGCTCGCCGCGGCGCAGGGCCGCGTAGGCCCCGGACAGCTCCCGCCACAGCACCGGCATCGACCAGCCGTCGCCGACGGTGTGGTGCAGGACCAGGACGAGGAGGTGCTCGTCGTCCGCGACCCGCACCACACGGGCCCGCAGCAGGGGAGCGGAGCCCAGGTCGAAGGGGGCGGCGGCGTCCGCGTGGGCGAGGCCCAGCGCCCGCGAGCGGGCCTCCTCGGGGGGCAGGTCCCCCAGGTCGGTCCGGACCGGGACGAAGACCTCCGGAGCCTCCACGGTCTGTACGGGGCCGCGCGGGCCCTCGGTGATCCGCGAGCGCAGCACCTCGTGCCGGGTCACCACCGCGCACAGCGCGGCGGCCAGCGCGTCGGCGTCCAGCGGGCCGCGCAGCCGGGCCGCGACGGGGATGTTGTAGTCGGGCCGGCCGGGCTGGAGCTGGTCCAGGAACCACAGCCGCTGCTGCGCGAACGACAGCGGCGCGGGCTCTCCGGCCGGCCGGGCGCCGATCGCGGTGACGGGGGTCGCCGGCGTGGTGGTGCCGGGGCCGTCGCCGCGCAGGGCGTCCAGCGCCGACGCGAACCGCTCCAGCGTCGGGTGCTCGAACAGCAGCCGCAGCGGCACGCCGGCGCCCAGGCGGGCACCGAGCCGCGACACGGCGCGGGTGGCCCGCAGGGAGTGGCCGCCGAGCGCGAAGAAGTCGTCGTGGCGGCCGATCCGCCCGGTGCCCAGGACCTCGCCCCATACGGTCGCGGCGAGTTCCTCGGTCGGCGTGGCCGGTGCGGCGAACTCGGCCCGGCGCACCCCCTCTTCGGGCGGGGCGGGCAGCGCACGCCGGTCCAGCTTGCCGTTCGGGGTCACCGGCAGGGCCGCGAGCGGCACGATCGCCGAGGGCAGCATGTACGCGGGCAGCCGCGCCGCGAGGACCTGGTGCAGCTCGGCCGGGTCGGCCACCTGCCCGTCCGAGGGCACCACGTAGGCGACGAGGCGCTGCTCGCCGGGGGTGTCCTCGCGGACCACCACCGCCGCGTGCCCGATCTGCGGGCAGCGGGCGAGCTCGGCCTCGATCTCGCCCGGCTCGATCCGGTGCCCGCGGATCTTGACCTGCTGGTCGATCCGGCCCAGGTAGTCGACGGTGCCGTCGGGGCGCCGCCGGGCCAGGTCGCCCGTCCGGTACATCCGGGCCCCGGGGGCGCCGTACGGGTCGGGGGTGAACTGCCGTGCGGTCAGACCGGGCCGGCCCAGGTAGCCGCGGGCCACGCCGGTGCCGCCGATGCACAGCTCGCCGACGGCGCCCTGCGGCACCGGGCGGCCGCGCTCGTCCAGGACGTACAGGCGGGTGTCGTCCAGGGCGGTGCCGATGGGGATCCGGCCGTCCACGACGGCGCCGGCACGGGGGTCCAGCCGGTGGCCCGTGGCGAAGGTGGTCGTCTCGGTGGGCCCGTAGACGTTGACCAGCACGGTCTCCGGGGCCTGCTCCAGGGCCCGGGCGAAGGAGTGCGGGGAGGCGGCCTCGCCGCCCGTCCACACCTCCCGCACCCGCGTCAGCAGCTCCACGCACTCCTCGACCACCAGGTTGAACAGGGCGGCCGTGAGGAACATCGACGTGATCCGGTGCTCCTCCACCAGAGCGGCCAGGGCCGCGGTGTCCACCCGGCCGGGCGGCGCCATGACCACCTGCCCGCCGGACAGCAGCGGCACCCACAGTTCGTACGTCGAGGCGTCGAACGACAGCGGGGAGTGGGCCAGCACCCGCCGGTGCGCGGCGCCGAAGGCGGTGTCGCGGGCGAGCGCCGCGACGTTGGCGTGCGTGACGCCGATGCCCTTCGGCTCGCCCGTGGAACCGGAGGTGTACATCACGTACGCCAGCTGGTCCGGCGAGCACGGCGGGTACGGGACCGCCGCGGCGCCCGGATCCTCCTCCGCCGGGGCGCTCACGTCGAGCACCGGTACGGGCGAGGTACGGGCCGCCTCGTGGCCGGCCGTCGCCGGATCGGCGAGCAGCAGGCGGGCGCCGGTCCGCTCCAGCATCCAGTGCAGCCGCGCGACGGGGAACCCCTCGCCGAGCGGGACGTAGACCCCGCCGGCCTTCAGGACGGCCAGGATCGCCACCGGGAGGTGGACCGAGCGCTCCATGAGCAGGGCCACCGGGGTCTCGCGCCCCACCCCGGCCGCGGTCAGCCGGGCCGCCAGCAGGTCGGAGCGGGAGTCGAGTGCGGCGAAGGTGAGGCGGTCCGTGCCGCAGACCACGGCCTCGGCGCCGGGGGTGCGCCGGACCTGCTCGGCGAACAGCTCCACCAGGGTGGCCGGGGCCAGGTCCGGGCGGACCGCGCCGTGGCCCTCGGCCGCGAGCCGGGCCGCGGTCGGGGCGGAGGGCAGCAGCTCGGCCACGGGGCGGTCGGGCTCCTCGGCGGCGGAGGCCAGCAGCTCCAGGTAGTGGCCGAGGACGAGTCCGGCCGTGGCCGGGTCGAACAGGTCGGTGTCGAAGACGAGGGAGCCGGAGCAGGTCTCGGCGCCTTCGGAGACGAAGACGCTCAGGTCGAAGAGCGATCCGCCGAAGTCGGTCCGCACGGTCTGGGCGTTCAGGCCCGGCAGCCGCAGCCCGGCCGTCTCGTCCGGGGCCGACGCGAACATCACCTGGACGAGCGGGTTGCGGTCGCCGACCCGCTCGGGGCTCAGGTGCTCCACCAGCCGGTCGAAGGGCACCTCCTGGTGGTCGTACGCGTCCACCGTCGCCCGGCGGACCCGGCCGAGCAGTTCGCGGAACCCGGCGTCGCCCGACAGGTCGGCCCGGAGCACCACGGTGTTGACGAAGAACCCGACGAGGGGCTCAAGTTCCACCCGGTCGCGGCCGGCCACCGGGGTGCCGACGGCGATGTCGGTGCGGCCGGCGTAGCGGGCCAGGGCCGCCTGGAAGCCGGCCAGCAGGGTCATGAACAGGGTGGCGCCGGCGCTCTCGGCGATGCCGCGCAGCCGTGCGGTGAGGCGGGCGTCGAGGGTGAAGTCCAGGCTCGCGCCGTCGCCGCTGCGGCGGGTGGGCCGGGGCCGGTCGGCGGGCAGTTCGAGGGGTTCCAGCCCGGCGAGGCACTCCTCCCACCAGCGCAGCCGGCCGTTCATCGCGCCGCTCGCGAACCGGTCGCGCTGGGTACGGGCGTACGTCTGGTAGTCGAGGGGGAGCGGCGCCTGCGGGAGGGGCCGGTCCGCGAGCAGGGCCGCGTAGCCCTCGGAGAACTCCTGCCAGAGCAGGCCCATGGACCAGCCGTCGGTGGCGATGTGGTGGACCACCAGCACCAGCAGGTGGTCCTCCGCGCCCAGCCGGATCAGCAGGGCGCGCAGCAGCGGGCCCGCCGCGAGGTCGAAGGGTCTGCGGACCTCCTCCCGGGCCAGGGCGTGGGCCCGCTCCTCCAGTTCGGGGAGGGGGGCGCTGCCGAGGTCCAGCACCGGCAGCGGGACGGCCGCCGGCGCGGGCAGGACCACCGGGTGAGGGGCGCCGTCGCGCTCCTCGAAGACGGTGCGCAGCGGTGCGTGGCGGGCCACCACGGCCGTCAGGCTGCGGCGCAGCAGGTCGGGGCGGACCGGGCCGCGCAGCCGCACGACCTCGGGGATCGCATAGCCGGGGGTGCCGTCCATCATCCGGTCCACCAGCCACATCCGCTCCTGGGCGAACGAGGCGACGGGCTCGGCGCCGAGGCCGTCGGCGGCCGCGTCCGGTGCCGGTGCCGCCGCGGTGGCCGGACCGGCCGCCGAGTCGTCCAGCGCGGCGCGCACCCGGCGGCGCAGCAGTTCCCGGGCGGCGGCCAGGCGGCTGTCCGTGCCGGTGGCCGGCAGGCTCTCCTGGGTGGTCACGAGGTCTCTCCCTGAAGTACGAGTGAAGGAACGGCGTCGGCGGTGGCGGCGAACGGGGCCGTTTCGGCCTCCAGTTCGGCCAGCAGCACCGTCTCGACGGCGGTGGCGAGGGCGGCGACGGTCCGCTGTTCGAAGAGGGTGTGCAGGGGCAGGTCCAGGCCGAGGGACTGGCGCAGCCGGGCTGCCACGCGGGTGGCGCTCAGCGAGTGCCCCCCGAGGGCGAAGAAGTCGTCGTGGCGGCCGATGCGCGGGGCGTCCAGTACGGAGGCCCACACCAGGGCGACGAGTTCCTCGGTCTCCCCGGCGGGCGGCTCGTACCCGGTGGCGGCGGCCGCCGTGGCGGGCGCGGGGAGCGCCCTGCGGTCGAGCTTGCCGTTCGCCGTGACGGGCAGCCCGTCCACGACAACGAGCACCGGAATCATGTATTCCGGGAGGGAGCGGGCCAGTTCGGCGCGCATCGCATCCGGGTCGGGGCCGGGGTCGGGGGCCGGGTCCGCCCCGGCCTCCGGGACGACGTACCCGACGAGCCTGCGCTCGCCCGGGACGTCCTCGCGGACGACGACCGCGGCCCGCCCGACACCGGGGAGGCGGCCCAGCGCCGTTTCGATCTCGCCGAGTTCGATCCGGAAGCCGTGGATCTTCACCTGGTCGTCCGTGCGCCCCAGGTATTCCACCGAGCCGTCGGCCCGGTGGCGGGCCAGGTCGCCGGTGCGGTACATGCGCGAGCCCGGCGGGCCGAACGGGTCCAGCGGGAAGCGCTCCGCGGTCAGCGCCGGGCGGCGCAGGTACCCGCGGGCCAGGCCCGCGCCCGCCAGGAACAGCTCGCCCGCGACGCCCACCGGGACGGGCCGCCCGCGCGGGTCGAGCACGTACAGCGAGGTGTTCCAGATGGGCCGGCCGATCGGCACGGGCCCGCTCTCCTCGCGGAGGCAGTCCCAGTGCGTGACGTCCACGGCCGCCTCCGTAGGCCCGTACAGGTTGTGCAGCGGCACGTCGAGTACGTCGAGGAACCGGTTCTTCAGCTCTTCCGGCAGGGCCTCGCCACTACACACGACCCGGCGCAGCGACCGGCAGCGGCCCGCCTGCGGATCCTCCACGAACGCGGCCAGCATCGACGGGACGAAGTGGACGGTGGTGACCGCCTCCTCCTGGATCACCCGGGTGAGATAGGCGGGGTCCTTGTGCCCGCCGGGCTCGGCGACCACCAGGGCCGCGCCGGTCAGCAGCGGCCAGAAGAACTCCCACACCGAGACGTCGAAGCCGAACGGGGTCTTCTGGAGCACCCGGTCGTCCGCGCCCAGCCGGTACCGGTCCTGCATCCACAGCAGCCGGTTGACGATGGCGGAGTGCTCCACGACGACGGCCTTGGGCCGCCCCGTCGACCCGGACGTGTAGATCACGTACGCGGGGTGCGAGGGCAGCGGCGCAGGCCCGGCCGCCGCACCGGCGGTCCCGTCGTGGACGGCCCCCGGATCCAGCCGGGGCAGGTCCGCCGCGGCCGGCAGCGCCGCCGCCACCTCGTCGTCCGCGAGCAGCAGGACGGGTTCGGCGTCGGACAGCAGGTACGCGATCCGGTCCGTCGGCAGTGAGGGGTCCACCGGCAGGTAGGCGGCCCCCGACTTCAGCACGGCCAGCAGCGAGACCACCATCTCGGTGGAGCGCTGCAGGGCGACCGCGACGATCCGCTCCGGACCGGCGCCCAAGGCGCACAGCCGGCGGGCCAGCCGCTCGGCACGGGCGTCGAGCTCGGCGTACGACAGGCGCTCGCCGCGGAAGACGGTGGCCGGTGCGCCGGGCGTCCGGGCCACCTGCTGCGCGAACAGCTCCACCAGCGTGGTGCCGGGGACGGGCACGGCGGTGGCGTTCCACTCCCGGATCAGCCGGTGCTGCTCCTCCGAGAGCAGGTCCACCTCCCCGACGGGGGTCGAGGGGGCGTCGGCGACGGCCGTCAGCAGCTGCTCCAGCGCCTCGCCCAGGCTGCGCGCCGTCCGGGCGTCGAGGACGTCCGTGCGGTGGTCGAGGTGCAGCCGCAGCCGCTCCCCGGGCAGCACGATGAGGTTGACGGTGTAGTGGGTGGCGTCCGAGCCCTCCACCCCGGTCAGCCGCGGCCCGCCGGCCAGGTCCCGCATCGACTCCAGGTCGAGCGGATAGTTCTCGACGACGACCGTGGTGTCGAAGAGGGCGCCCAGCCCCGCCGCCCGCTGGATGCCGGCGAGCCCGACGTGCTGGTGGTCCATCAGCTCCGCCTGCTCGTCCTGGAACCGGGCGAGCGCGGCCAGCAGCGGCTCGCCCTCCCGGATCCGGAACCGCACGGGCAGGGTGTTGATCAGCAGGCCGACCATGTCCTCGATGCCCGCGACGTCCGCGGTCCGCCCGGAGACGGTCCCGCCGAACACCACGTCGTCGCGCCCGGTCACCCGGCCCAGCAGCACAGCCCAGAGGCCCTGGACGACGCTGTTGAGGGTGACGCCCGCGGTACGGGCCCGCGCGGTGAGCCGTGCCGTCAGCTCCGGCGACAGCTCCACCGAGACCCGCTCGGGCAGCGCGTCGATCCGGTTCGGGTCGGCCGCGCCCAGCAGGGTCGGCTCCTCCAGCCCGGCGAGCGCACCGCTCCACGCGGCCTCGGCGGCGCCGTCGTCCTGGCAGGCCAGCCAGTCCAGGTGCGAGCGGTACGGGACCCCTTCCGCGACGGGGCCGGTGCCCCCGGGCTCGTGGGACGCGGCGTGTTCGGCGTACCCGGTGAGCAGGTCGCGCAGCAGCACCGCCGAGGACCAGCCGTCCCAGACGATGTGGTGGTTCGTCATGACCAGCCGGTGCTCGTCCGCGCCGAACCGGACCAGGGTGAAGCGCACCAGCGGCGGCCGCTCCAGGTCGAAGCGGCGGGCCCGGTCGGCCGCCAGCAGCCGCTCCCACTCCCGCTGCCGGTCCGCGGACCCGAGTGCGCCCAGGTCCACGGACTCCCACGGCGCTCCGGCGGACTCGACGACGATCTGTACCGGCCGGTCCAGACCCTGGTCGGTGAAGGCGGAGCGCAGCGCGGTGTGGCGGCGCAGCAGCCGGTCGCAGGCCGCCCGCAGGGTGTCCGCGTCCAGGGAGCCGTCCAGGCTGAGGACGATCTGGCCGGTGTAGGCGTCCAACGCACCCGTGTCGAAGGCCGAGTGGAAGAACAGGCCTTCCTGGAGCGGCGAGAGGGGCAGCACGTCGGCGAGGCCCGCGTAGCGCGCGGCCAGCGCGTCCGTCTCCGGCTGCGTCAGCCGGACCAGCGGCAGGTCGCGGGGGGTGAGGCGGCGCGGGCGCGGGGCGCCCGTCCAGCCGGCCAGCAGGCGCAGGGCCTCGCCCCAGGCCGCCACCAGGGCGTCCGCCTCGGCGTCGGTCAGCAGGGCCCGCGGATGGGTGACGACCGCGCTGAAGGAGGGGCCGTCGGCGCCGTCCACGGCCAGGGCGTCGATCTGCAGGGCGTGTTCGACGGGCATCGCCGGATCCACGTCGGCCCGCAGTCCGCCCGCCTCGGGGGCAGGGCTCCAGGGCGCCTCGTCCCCGCCGGAGAACCGGCCCAGGTAGTTGAACAGGACCCGGGGGCGCGGGAGTCCGGAAAGCTGCGCGGCGCTCCGCGGATCGAGCCGGCTCAGCAGGCCGAAGCCCGTGCCGTGGTCCGGTACGGAGGCGACCGCGGTGTGGATCCGCGCGACCAGTTCGGCGAGGGCGTCGCCGCCCCGGGCCGCCGCGTCCAGGTCGAGGCCGTCCAGGTCGAACCGGACCGGGTACTGGGTGGTGAACCACCCGACCGTGCGCGCCAGGTCGTGGCGGCCGGTGCGGTCGACACGGCCGTGGCCCTCCAGGTCGACCAGCAACGGCTCCGGAGCGGTACCGGGGGAGCGCAGGCGGTGGGCCGCGAGGACCAGCCCCGCGAGCAGCACCTCGGCCGGACCGGTGCGCAGCGCGCCGGGTACCTCGGCCAGCAGCGGGCCGGCGACCTCGGCGGGCAGGGCGAGCTCCACCGTGCGGGTGGTGCCCGCGGTGTCCCGCACCGGGTCGGGGACCCGGTGCCACGGCTCCCGCGCGCCCGGTCCGGCTTCGGAAGGCTCCAGCGTCGAGCGCCAGAAGGGGAGTTCGGCGAGTACCTCCGGGGAACGCGCCAGGAGTTCGAGGTGATGGGCCCACGCACGGAACGGGACCTCCCCGTCCGCGGCCGGAAGCGGACGCCCGGCGACGGCGGCCTCCCAGGCCGCGGCCAGGTCCGCCGCCAGGATCCGCCAGGACACCCCATCCACGGCCAGGTGGTGCACGCACAGGAGCAGCCGGTCCGGCGACGCCCCGCCGGCGTCGAAGCGGACCGCCCGCAGCATCACTGAGGACGCCGGGTCCAGCTGTCCGGACGCCTCCCGAGCCGCCTGCGCCACGATCGCGGCACGGGCGGACCCGTCCGACCCCGTCACCGTGACGGTGCGGTACAGCCGGGACACGTCGACCGAACCGGGCTCGCCGACCGTGCACAGCGGGCCCTCCGGTCCGGCGGCCACGCCGAGGCGCAGCGCCCCGTGCCGGTCCACCACCGACTGCAGGACCCGTACGAGCGTCGCGTCGTCCGCGCCCTCCGGCAGGGCCAGCACCATGGACTGGCTGAACCGCCCGGCCGGACCCGGACCGTCGAGGAGCCAGCGCATGACCGGGGTCGCGGGGAACGGACCGTGCTCCGGGACGGCCGCACCGGCGGCCTGGGAGGCTCCGTGGCCCGGGTCGCCGACGGCCGCGGCGAGTGCGGCCGCCGTCTTGTGCGCGAACACCTCGCGCAGGGTGAAGGAGAAGCCCCGCGCCCGGGCCCGGCTGGTCAGGCCGAGCGCGGCGATGCTGTCGCCGCCGAGCTCGAAGAAGTTGTCGTCCGGGGTGGCGGTGGTGCCGAGCGCCTCGGAGAACAGCGCCGCGAGGGTGAGCTCGGTGGCGCCGTACGCGCGCTCGGGGCGCTCCGGACGGTCCGCGGCCTCGGGTACGTGGAGCCGCGCGCGGTCCACCTTGCCACCCGGGGTGAGGGGCAGCCGGTCCACCGCCACGAAGGTGCGGGGCACCATGTAGCCCGGCAGCACCCGCCCCAACTCGGCTGCCAGCAGCTCCGGTTCGGGAGCCGGGCCGCCGTCGCCCGGCGGCGCCACGAAGGCGACGAGCCGCCGGGCTCCGCCCACGGGGGCGTGCACCACGACCGCGGCCTGCCCCACCGCGGGCTGCCGGCCGAGCACCGCCTCGATCTCGCCCAGTTCGATCCGGTGTCCGTTGATCTTGACCTGTCGGTCCACCCGCCCGAGGAACTCCAGTTCGCCCCGCGCCGACCAGCGCACGAGGTCGCCCGTCCGGTACATCCGCGCACCGGGAACACCGGAGAAGGGATCGGGCACGAAGCGGTCGGCCGTCATGGCGGCGCGCCCGGCGTACCCCTGGGCCAGACCGGCCCCAGCCACGCACAGCTCGCCGGTCGCTCCCGGCGGCAGCAGCCGCAGCGCTCGGTCGACCACGTACGCGCGGTGGTTGGCCATGGGACGGCCGATCGGCGGGATCCGGCCGTGCGAGGGCGGAACCACCCGGTGCATGGTCACGGACACGGCGGCCTCGGTGGGCCCGTACGCGTTCCAGACCTCGCGGCCGTCCGCCGCCCAGCGGTCGACGGCGTCACCCGACGGGGCCTCGCCGCCCGTGGACAGGAACCGCAGCGCGGGCAGCGCGGCCGGGTCCAGCAGCGGCAGGAGTGCCGGCGGCAGGTCGGCGACGGTCACCGCGTGCTCGGCGAGCAGGGCCTGGAGGCGGTCGACGTCGACCCGTTCGGTGTCGGTGGCGAGGACCAGGGTGGAACCGCTCAGCAGCGCGCCGAAGACGTCCAGGACCGACACGTCGAAGGACAGCGAGGCGAAGCCGAGGAACCGTTCCGTGCGCCGGGATCCGTCGCGGTCGCCCGCGCCGCACAGGGCGAGGTGGCCGCGGACGAAATCGACCGCCGCCCCGTGCGGGACGACGACGCCCTTCGGCTCGCCCGTACTGCCCGAGGTGTACAGCAGGTACGCGGCGGACGCCGCCGGCACCGCTGCGCCCGCCCGGTCGCCGCCGCCGCGGATCCCGCCGGTCACGGCTCCCGCGTCGACCACGGACGGCAGGTCGTGCGGCAGGCGGCCGAGGCCGCCCGGCCCGGCGACGACCGTGCGCAGCCCTGCGTCGCGCACGATGTAGGCGATGCGCTCCGGCGGCAGTCCGGGGTCGAGCGGTACGTAGCAGCCGCCCGCCTTCAGGACGCCGAGCAGGGCCGCGACCATCGAGGGCGAGCGCTCCACGCACACCCCGACCGGCGTGCCCGGTTCCACGTCCGGCCGCAGCCGGTCCGCGATGTCCTGGGCCCAGGCGTCGAGTTCCCGGTAGGTGACCTCCTGGCCGGCGCAGATCACGGCGACCTTCTCGGGTGAGCGCGCCGCCTCCTGCTCGAAGAGCGTGTGCAGCGCCCCGTCGCCGGGCGCCGGGTCGGCGCCGCCCTCGGCGAAGGCGGCGAGGCGCTCCTCGTCCTCGGCGGTGAGGAAGGGCAGCGAGCCGACCGTGGTCCCGTCGTCGGCCGTGGCGAGCGCGACGAGGAAACGGGTGAACCGCACGCGCAGCGCGTCGAGTTCGTCCGGGCCGACGTCGGCGGCGTCGCCCTCGGCCTGCACGGTCAGCGGGCTGTCGCCGCCGCGGTCGTAGACGTTGAGGGAGACGTGCTCCACCGGGCCGACCGAGAGGTTGTGCGCGGAGGCGGGAGCACCGGCGAAGGACAGCTCGTAGTCGAAGGACATGAGGTTGACGGCGGCGTCCCACAGCCGGGGCCCGGTTCCGGTGATCGCTTCGATCCGGTGACGCTGGTGGCGCAGGGCCTCCTTGATACCGGCAGAGGTGCTGCGCAGCAGTTCGCCGATCGTGGTGTCGCCGGTCACCGCCAGCCGCAGCGGCAGGACCTTGGAGAACATGCCGGGTGTCCGGCGGGCTTCCGGGGTGGTGCGGCCGGTGACCGGCAGGCCCAGGACCACGTCCTCGGTGGCGCCCGCGCGGTGCAGGTGGGCGGCGGCCGCGGCCATCACCAGCGCCGACCAGCGCGTGCCGTGCCGGCGCGCGGCGTCGCGCAGGGTGCGGGCATCGGCGGGGTCGAGCTCGCCGCTCACCCGTACCGCCGTACCGGACGCGGGTGCCGGGACGCTGCCGGTGAAGGACACGGGCTCGGGGGCGCCCTCCAGCCGCGTACGCCAGAACTCGCGGTCGGCCGCGAACCGTTCGGAGCGGGCGTATTCCTCCTCCCCGGCCACGATCCGCTCCCACGGTGTGCTCTCGGGGGCCGGTACGGGCTCTCCCGCGACCAGCGCCGAGTACACCTCCGCGGTCCGCCGCGCGAGGATCGAGCCGGTGACCCCGTCCGCGACGAGGTGGTGGTAGCCCTGCATCCAGCGGTACGTCGCCGGACCGGTCCGCACGAGGAGGTGACGGCTCACGTCACCGGTCGCCAGGTCCGTGGGCCGGGCCAGCTCGGCGCGCATCAGCCGTTCGGACTCGGCGTCCGGGTCCGGGTGGTCGCTGACGTCGACCGTCTCCATCCGCAGCGGCGGCGGACCGGCGGGTATCTGGCACACCACTCCGTCCACCTCGGCGAAGCGGACGCACAGCGTCTCGGTTCCGGCCACCGTCGTGCGCACCGCCTCGGCGAGCAGCTCCGGATCCACCGCCCCGCGGATCTCCAGGTACTCGGCGATGGTGTAGTCGAGGCGGGTGGGGTCGAGCTGCTGTGCGAACCAGACGCCGTTCTGCGGCGGGGTCAGGGGCAGCGGCCCGCGGTCGTGAGTGGCCATGCGGTGGTCAGTCTCCTCAGTCGGATCGGTCGATCAACGACGACGTGAGGCCACTGTCCGCGACGGCCGGACGGTCCCGAAAGTCCCACTAATACGCCTCTTGACGACGCCCGATCCGCTCGGAGAAGTCTTCGGTACCGCGATCCCGTGACAGCTGGATCCAGGTACCGCGGTCCACGGCGTACCCCGGGGATCCGGGCGGAGCGGGCGCGGGCACCGGGCCGCCTGACATCGATGTCGGCACGTCCGTGCGGGTGGTCTTTGGGCCGTCGGGTCCGAGCAGCCCGTGCCGGTGGGCCAGGTAGCCGAGCTGGAAGCGGCTCGTCGCGCCGAGCTGACGCATGACGGCGGAGACGTGGCGCTGGCAGGTGCGCACCGAGATGCCGAGGGCGCGGGCCGTGGCGCGGTCGTCGTCGCCCTGCATCAGGTGCTGCAGGACGGAGCGTTTCGCCTGGTCGGCGACGTCCTGGATGAAGGCCTTCTCGCGCGGCTTGCCGATGCGTTCGCCCGTCGCCCACAGCAGGTCGAACATCTCGGCGACGAACGCGACCAGGTCCGGGCTGCGGACGAGCAGGGCCCCGCCCGCCGTTTCCGGCAGCGGGAGGGCGAGCAGGGACCGGTCGAAGACCAGGCACCGGGCCAGGCCGCCGGAGACGGTCCGCGCCTCGCCCCCGAGAGCCGCCAGCTCCGCCTCGTACCGCACGGTCGGCGGGTCGAAGCGGGCCGAGTGCTGGTACGGCGTGCGTACGGGGACGCCACGGGAGAGCAGGTCCCGGTGCCGGGCACGGGCGCGGCGCAGTCCGGCCTCGGGCAGGGGGCCGCCCGGCTGGGCGCAGAGCACCTCCTGCGTGCACGCGGCGGACTGCCGGTCGAGGACACGCTGGAGTTCGGCCGCCGACTCGACGCGCTCCAGCGGCGGCCCCTCCAGGGTGCGTTGGCGTGCGGCGTGCACGATGGCCAGTTCCGCGAGCTGCCCCCGCATGCGCAGCAGGTCGAGCTGGGCCCCCGGGACGCGTTCCTCCCACCGTTTGAGCAACCGCGCGGACACGTCGGTGGGGTTGGTGGCTGCAAAGCGGTCGGGGCCCATCTCCTGGACCAGGCCGCTGGAGACGAGGGCGCCGAGGGTTCGGGCCATGGCGGCGGGCTCCGCCCGGGCGAGCAGCCGGCTTCTCCGGAGGGGGGCCGTGTTCTGCGAACTCCCGGTAGAGGCCCATCTCCTCGGAGGTGAGCTCCCGGGGCCGGTCACGGTCCTGCGGGCGGTTCGGCGCGCCGGAGGGTGTGCCTCCGTGGGGATGGCCGGAAGACGCAGGACTTCGCCCGAAGGGCTCCAGCACGTTCTTGCTGTCGTCTTTCCGACAGTCGGTAAGACGACGGTCGTACCCCATTGGCGGGCGGCCGCTCCCCCTCGATGCTGGGACGGGGCGCGCCGATCGGGGATGCGCACCGTGCAGGAAAGGCGCGTTCGCATGGATCCCGGACGACCGGCGGGCCCCGCCCGCCGGGCCCCCGGAGGCCGGCCGCCGGGCTCAGTCGTCCGCCGGGTGGACCACCTCGACCCCCTGGTCGCGCAGCACCTCGATCGCCGGGGAGTCCGCGGGGGCGTCCGTCACGACGAGGGCGATCTCCTGCATGGAGCAGATGCGGCCCAGGGCCGCACGGCCGATCTTGTCGGCGGTCGCGACGAGGATCACGCGCTGCGCCGCGGCGACGGCCGCCCGCTTCACCTGTACGTCGTCGAGGTTGTAGGCGGTGGCGCCCTGGACGGGGTCGACCCCGCAGCAGCCCAGGATGAACGTGTCGAAGCACAGGTCCTTGAAGGTCTGCACGGGCGTGTGGCCGTAGAAGGACAGCTCCTCGGGGCGCACCTGCCCGCCGGGCATCACCAGTTGGATGCCGGGATGCGCGGACAGCGTGAAGGCCGCGTGCAGTGAGAGGGGTGCGACGGTGAGCTGGCGGCCCGTCATGGCCTTGGCGATGGCCGCGGCGGTCGTGCCCGTGTCCAGCGCGACCGTCTCGCCGTCGGTGAGCAGTTCGACCACGGCGCGCGCGAGCCGCTCCTTGGCCTGCGCTCCGGACATGGCCCGGATCGCGTAGGGGGGCTCGACGCCGCCGGGCAGGCTGCTCACCGCCCCGCCGCGCACGCGGCGCAGCGCTCCCCGGGACTCCAGCACCTCAAGGTCCCGGCGGATGGTCATCTCGGACGCCCCGGTGGCCTGGGCCAGCTCGGCCACCGTCGCGCGGTTCTGCTGCATGAGCAGTCCCACGACGAACTTGTGCCTCTCCATCACGTTCATGTGTCTGCTTTTAGCACAGATGGCGGCGGAGGGCCGTCAGGATGTTCGTTTCGAACATCGAAACTGTTGAAACGAACATTCATGATGTGTAGCGTGAGTGAAGTAGTGAAAACTTCCTGCTGTTGTGAACGCCGATTGTGTTCATTCGGCCGTGACCGATGAGGAGAGCCATGACCGGCACCCGTGAGGCCGACCTGCCACCAGGGGGGAAGCCCCTGCTCACCACCGTCGCGATCGTCGCCTCGTGCCTGGCGTTCGTGGTGATCGGCGCCCTCCAGGCGCTCTACGGTCCGGCGATCCCGGCCCTGCGGGACGAGTTCGGCATCAGCCCGGCCGTGGCCGGGCTCAGTCTCAGCGCCCACTTCGTCGGCGCCCTCCTCGGGGTGCTGATCTACCACCTCCTGCGGGGCCGCCTGAACAACCGGGTGCTGCTCGGCGGGTCCTACGTGCTGATGGCCGTCGGCGCGGGTGCCTTCGCCTTCTCCCCGAGCTGGGCCCTCGCCCTCGCCGGCACCTTCGTCATCGGCCTGGGCTTCGGCGGCATCGACTACGGACTCAACCAGCTCTTCGCCGTCGGCTTCGGCCACCGCAGCACCGCCATGCTCAACCTGCTGAACGGGCACTTCGGCATCGGCGCGATCGCCGGCCCCGCCCTGATCGGCCGGCTCGGGGCGGACAGCTACCCGGAGATCTTCATCGGCACCGGCGTGATCAGCCTGCTGATCCTCGTCACCCTCGGCGGGGTGGCCGCCCGGGAGCCCGCCCCCGCCCCCGCGGAGGGCGCCCCGGCAGGAGGCGCCCGCGTGCTTCCGATCATCGCGGTGTTCATCGGCGTCTACGTCCTGCACGTCGCCATCGAGACCGGCGTCGGCGGCTGGGAGCCCACCCACCTCGAAGCCGTCGGGTACGGCGCCGCCACCGCCGCGACCGCGACCTCCGCCTACTGGGCCGCCATGACCATCGGCCGGTTCGTCGCCGCGCCGATCAGCCTGCGCTGGTCCGCGCCGTCGATCCTCCTCGTCTGCTGCACCGGCATGGCCGGTTTCCTCCTCCTGGCGACGGTCCCGGCGCTCGCCCCGTACGCGTACTTCGGTGTCGGCCTGATGATCGCGCCGATCTTCCCGACCTGCCTGCCCTGGCTGAACCGCGCCGTGCCCGGCGTCGGCGCCGCCGGTGCCTATGTGATCGCCGCTTCGATGATCGGCGGCGTGGCGTTCCCACCCCTGCTGGGCGCCGTCATCGACACGATGGAGGTCAGGACGGCGCCGCTGCTGCTGTTCCTGCTCGCCGTCGTCTGCGGCGTGCTGAGCCTGTGGCTGCGCCGCAACGCCCCCGACCCCGGTCGCGTGCCCGGCCCGCGCGACTCCGGGCGTACGGACGCCGTCACCACACCCTGAACCCGTAGAACGTGAGGAACCGAAGGATGAAAGCCGTCCTCTTCGACATGTTCGGTGTCATCGCGCGTGTCCAGTCGCCCGAGTCCATGGCCGTCCTGGAACGCACGGCCGGCGGCGACCCCGACCGCTTCTGGGAGGCGTACTGGTCGCACCGGCCCCCCTACGACCGCGGCGAGGTCACCGGTCCCGGCTACTGGCAGGCGGTCTGCGCGCACCTCGGCATCCCGCCCGACCCGCGGCTGACCGAGGAGCTGACCGCCGCCGACCTCGCCGGCTGGAGCGAGATCGACCGGCGCATGGTGGACCTGCTCGGCCTCCTCGCCGACCAGGGGGTCACGCTCGGCCTCCTGTCCAACATCCCCGAGGACCTGGCCGCCCGGTACGAGGCCACCCAGCCGTGGCTGGAGCGGTTCGCGGTCCGCGGTCTCTCCTGCCGGATCGGCAGCGCCAAGCCGGAACCCGCCGCCTACGCGTGGTGCGTGCGCGAGCTCGGACTGCCGCCCGGGAAGATCCTCTTCGTCGACGACCGGGCCGAGAACGTGGACGCCGCCCGCCGGCTCGGCCTCCAGGGGCACGTGTTCACCTCGCCCGAAGAGCTGCGGGTCACCCTGGAGGCGGCATTGACATGACGTCCTCCGCACAGCTCCCCGCCGCGTGCGCCGCCTCGCACGGCAGCTCCCCGCCGCCGCGCCCCGGACGCGAGTTGCCGTTCCGCCGTCCATTTTTCGACGCGTTCACGTTTCGAACGACCCGCATGATTTTCCCCAAGGCCGTCGAACTGGCCCGGCAGCTGCCGCTGGAGCGCGTGGTCACCCACCGCTTCGCCCTCGCCGACCACGAGGAGGCGTTCAAGGCCCTTGCCGCCGTCCCCGGCGCCGAGTGCACCGCCCTGAAGGTAGTGCTCGTACCCCCGCACGACGGAGCGGCCGCATGAGCCCCGCCCCGCGCACCGCACTTGCCGGAGCGCTCGTCCCCGGCACCACCCGGCCCGGTCTTCGCCCGGGTCGCCGGAGTACGCGCCCGTACCGTCCCCCTGGACGCCGGCCACCGGCCACCGGCACGACCTGGAGACGATGCCCGCGGCGGTCACCCCCGCGTTCCTCGACCGCCTCCCCGACCGGATCCTGGGCTCGCCGGCATGCGCATCGGGTACTGCGTCGCGGCGCCGGCCGTGGTGTCCACCGTCCACAAGGCCGTCCCCTTCGCGGTCGGCCGGCTCGCCCGGGCCGCGGCCCTCGCCGCACCCGACCGCCCCGAGGGGGTGCGCCCGTCACGGAGTGCTCGTGCGGACCTTCCCCGCGGACGGCGTCCGCGTCACCGTCGCTCTGCCGGAGGAGAACGACGCCTTCCTCTCGGCAGCAGACCGCTACCGGTCCGGCGCCGGACGGAACTCAGCCCCCGACGGCCTTGGCCCAGTTGCGGTTGACGGTCTCGCGCGCCTTCTCCCGCTGCTCCTCCGTCGGAAACGCCGGCGTGCCCTCGACCGTCGGCAGATTCTCCGCGGCAGCCTTGTCGAGGGTGCCGTCCTCCTTCATGGCGTCCATCAGGACGGGGCGCGCATAGGCGCCGAGCCGGAGGTTCTGGCCCTCCGGACTGAAGAGGTACTCCTGCCACAGACGGGCCGCCGCGGGGTGCGGGGCGTCCTTGTTCACCCCGTTGGCGTAGTACTCGGCGAAGCTGCCGTCGAAGGGGATGGCGGTCCGCCAGTCGACGTCCGCACCCTTCTCGCGGAACTGGTCGGCGTACGCGAGGTTGAGGAAGTCCCAGTCGATGCTGATCGGGGTCTGGCCCTTGGCGATCGTTTCCGGGGAGGATTGGACCGGGATGAAGTTGCCGTTCTTGCTGAGCTCGGCGAAGAAGTCGATTCCCGGCTGGATGTTGTCGAAGGACCCCCCGTTCGCCAGGGCCGCCGCGTACACGCCGGCGAAGGCGGAGCCGGACTTGGTGGGGTCACCGTTCAACGAGACCTGGCCCTTGTACTCGGGCTTGCGCAGGTCCGCGAAGGTCGACGGGCAGGTCTTCACCCGCTTGGCGTCACAGCCGATCGAGATGTAGCCGCCGTAGTTGTTGTACCAGCGGGCGTGCTTGTCCTTCTGCTCCTCGGGGATCTGGTCGAACGCGGCGACCTCGTACGGGGCGAGCAGGCCCTGCCGGGCCGCCGACTGGGCGAACGAGCCCCCCACGTCGATCACGTCGGGGGCGCTGCCGTCGCGCCGGTGCTCCTTCAGGGCGTCGATCTCGTCCTGACTGGTGCCTTCGGGGTTCTCCACCCTGACCTTGATCCCGTACTTCTTCTCGAAGCCGTCGATCAGCGCGCCGTAATTGGCCCAGTCGCGCGGGAGGGCGATCGCGTTGAGCGAGCCCTCCTTCTTCGCCGCCGCGGTCAGTGCCGCCATCCCGCCGGCGTCCGCGGCGGAGGTGGCCACCGCGGGTTCCCTCGGTGCGGCGACGGGCTTGTTCCCGCAGGCGCCGAGGGGCGCCGCTGCCAGGGCCAGGAGGGCGGCGACGAAGGCTGTCCGGAGACGGGGTGCGGGCACAAAGGCTCCATAACGGGCGGTCGCGTACCGATCGAGGCCAGCGTACGGTCGGCAGCCCCGGCGGCGCAGTCCCGAGCCGTGGTGTCCGCCGTCTTCCCTGCGGCTGTCGTAGCGGCGCGTCCTCAGAACCCCTCGTCGTCCCACGCGGCCAGGAGCGCGTCCCCGAGGTCCGGCGAGGCCGGTGCGTCCCCCGCGTGGAGCGCCTGCTCGCTCCAGATGATCTTGCCGCGATCGGTGTAGCGGGTGCCCCAGCGCTCGGCGAACTGCGCGACGAGGAACAGGCCGCGGCCACCCTCGTCGGTGTCCGCGGCCCGGCGAAGGTGCGGGGAGGTGCTGGACCCGTCGGAGACCTCGCAGACCAGGCTGCGGTCGTAGAGCAGCCTCACCCGGATGGGCTCGGTGCCGTACCGGACGGCGTTGGTCATCAGCTCGCTGAGGATGAGTTCCGTGGTGAACGAGATGTCCTCCAGGCCCCACTCCGCCAGACGGCGGGCGCAGGCGTTGCGCACCGGGGACACGGCCGCGGGGTCGGGGGCCACGTCCCATTCGGCGATCCGCGCCGGATCCAGCAGGCGGGTGCGGGCCACCAGCAGCGCGACGTCGTCGCTGGGCCTGGCGGGCAGCATCGCGTCGATCACCGCGGTGCAGGTCTCCTCCGGGGTGCGGGCGGGCCCGGACAGGGCGACGCGCAGCGCTGCCAGGCCGGCGTCCGGGTCATGGTCGCGGCTCTCGATCAGCCCGTCGGTGAAGAGCGCCAGCCGGGAGCCCTCGGGCAGGGTGAGCGCCATGGTCTCCATGGGCAGACCCGCGCCCAGGCCCAGCGGCGGGGAGACCGGCACCTCCGGGAAGGACACGCTCCCGTCGGGGCCGACGAGAGCGGGCCCCGGGTGCCCGGCGGAGGCGGCGGTCACCTGCCCCGAGACGGGATCGTAGATGGCGCACAGGCAGGTGGCTCCGGTGATCCCCTGCCACTCCTGGCCGTCGGTGTCGATGTGCGCGACCAGCTCGTCCAGGTGGCTCAGGAGCTCGTCGGGGGGCAGGTCGAGGGTGGAGAAGTTGTACACGGCGGTGCGCAGGCGCCCCATGGTGGCGGCGGCATGGAGACCGTGGCCGACGACGTCGCCGACCACCAGGGCCACCCGGGTGCCCGGCAGCGGGATGACGTCGAACCAGTCACCTCCCACCCCGGCCTGGGCGGCCAGATAACGGTGCGCGACCTCGACGGCGGACTGCTCCGGCACGCCCCGGGGCAGCAGGCTGCGCTGCAGGGTCACGGCCATGTCGTGCTCGCGCGTGTAGCGGCGGGCATTGTCGACGGACAGCGCCGCCCGGGCGGTCAGCTCTTCGACGAAGGACACGTCCTCCCCGTCGAACGGCGGGGAGTCCTGCCCCCGCCAGTAGCCGACCATCCCCAGCACCACGCCCCGGGCGCGCAGGGGTACGACGATCAGGGAGTGGATGCCGCGGTCCAGGATCTCCAGGGCGTTGCCCTGGTGCTGGGCCGCCCAGCGGTGGGTGGCGCGCAGGTCCGCCTCCAGTACCGCACGGCCTTCGGCCAGCCCGGCGGCCATGGGTCCCGTGGGCCCGAACCGGATCAGCTCGCCGACGGGTGAGAGCGGGTGGTCGTCCCGAAGACCGACGACGGCGGTGCGGCGCATCTCGGTGATCACTTCGGGCGGCTCCTCGCCGCGCAGCACCGGGTCCAGCAGGTCGACCGTGACCACGTCGGCGAACCGCGGGACCGCCACCTCCGCCAGTTCCTCCGCGGTGCGCTCCACGTTCAGCGTCGTACCGACCTGCACCCCCGCGTCGTACAGCAGCTTCAGCCGCTCGCGAGCCACCTCGGCCCTGCCGGCGAGTGCCCGCAGCTCGGTGGTGTCGCGCAGCGTGACGACGGTCCCGGCCTTCCCGTAGGGGGCGGTGGGCCGGATGTTCACCGCCAGCAGCCGATCGGCCGCCATGTGCAGCTCGTCGGTCGCGGAACGGCCCGACGCGATCGGACCGGCGATCTCCTCGTCCAGACCCAGGTCCCTGACGGTGAGCCCCTCCGCGTCCGCCGGCAGATCCAGCAGCCGCCGCGCCTCGTCATTGGCCAGCAGCAGCCGTCCGCCGCCGCCGATGATCAGTACGCCCTCGCGCACCGCGTGCAGCACCGCGTCGTGGTGCTCGTACATGCTGGTCATCTCGGCCGGTCCCAGGCCGTGGGTCCGGCGCAGCAGCCGGCGGCTCACCAGAGCCGTCCCGCCCGCCGACAGCGCGAGCACGCCGGCCGCGGTGCCGAGGACGACCGGCAGCTGCCCGTTCACCATGCTCTGGACGTTCTGGACCGTGACCGGGGAGGAGACGATGGCGACGACCTTCCCGTCGGCCTCCTTGACCGGGACCACCGACACCACGGACTTCCCCAGCGACCCGGTGAACGTCTCGGTGAAGGACTTGCCGGCCGCCGCCTCGGCGAAGGGGCCGACGACGCGCTTGCCGATCTGCCGCGGGTCACTGTGGGCGAGGGTGACCCCGTCGAGTGTGTACACGTTGATGCCGTCGACCCCGGCGATCTCCGCGGCCGCCAGGGCGCTCGGCTGAAGCACCGTGCTGGGGTGGGGGCTGCGCACGGCGGCGACGATCCCCGGAGACTCCGCGAACGTTCCGGCGGCGGCGAGGGTACGGTGCCGGGCGTCCAGCATGGCGGAGCTCTGGGCCTGCACGACGAGCGCCACGACCGCGGCGGCGACGAGAAGGATCACGACGGCCAGCTGGAGGAGGAACACCTCGCCGGCCACACTGCGCACGCTCAGCAGGGACGAAAGACGCTGTGGCCGCCGCGCCCTTCCCTTGGAGGGCGGGGCGTGATCCTGGCGCTCTTGGCGGTGCCCTGAACGAGGAGGCCGACGGCGAGCGGAGGAGCTCATGGCCGAACCGAGCAGCCGGCGCCGGAGTGCTCCCGGAATTTGCTCATACTCCATCCTCCAACCTCTGCGGGCCGTCGGCAGCGGGGCGGACCGGGCGACGGCCGACCGCGAGGTGTCCTTACGCAGGGTCACCGGTCGGCCCTGCGGAGCGGCTCCCCGCGCCGGTGGCCCCACGGGTTGTCCTGTCGATCAGGCCGGGCTCGTGGTGTCCGAGGGATCTCCGGGCCGCCGCGGGGGCGCGGTGCGTGTGGCCGGCGGCCGTCCGTGTGCACGGGTCCGGACCAGCCGGTAACGTCGGTTGCGTGCGTTCCGCCCATGCCGCCGCTGCGTCACCCGGTGGCAGGCCGCCGATCGGCAGAGGAACGGGATCACATGGCAGAGCACAGCTACCGCGACGGGATGGCAGTCGCCGGGGCGGGCCTCGCCCTCCTGGCGGCACTCGGCCCGGCATCGGCGGGCGCCGCCCCACGGAACGCCGATACCGTCACCGGCCCCGCCAGGGCCGTCGCGTCACGCTTCGTGCCGGGGCCTTGCCCCACGACGCCTGAGCCGATCGAGGCGCTGGCCACCGCCCGGTGCGGATTCCTGGAGGTCCCGGAGAACCGGGCCCGTCCCGGAGGCCGGACCATCCGGCTGGCCGTCGCGGTCATCCCGGCCGCCTCGGCGAAGCCCGCCCAGGAACCCGTGGTGTTCATGTCGGGCGGCCCCGGTGGCGAGACCTTCGACGACATCCCGTTCCTCGTCTCCTCCGGCCTGAACCGTGACCGCGACCTGATCGTCATGGCCCAGCGCGGCAATCTCTACGACGAACCGAACCTCGCCTGCCCGGAGCTGGACCGCTTCTACGCCACGTCCGTCGGCCTCCCCTCCTACGCACCGCGGACGGAAAAGCTGATGCTCGACGCGGTGAAGGAGTGCCGGGCCCGCCTGACGGCCGACGGAACCGACCTGAGCGCCTACAACAGCACCGAGAACGCCGCCGACTTCGCCGACCTGCGCACCGCGCTCGGCATCAAGGAGTGGAACGTCTACGGCCACTCCTACGGCAGCAACCTGGCCCTGACCTACCTGCGTCTGCACCCCCAGGGGATCCGCGCGGTGGCGTTCGACTCCATCGCCCCTCCGCAGGACGTCTCCCTGCCCTTCGGCTGGGCCGGCGCCCGGGAGGGCCTCGAAAACCTCTACAAGGCCTGCGCGGCGGAACCGGCCTGCAAGAGCCGCTACCCGGACCTCGGGCGCACCCTGAACGAGCAGGTGCGCAAACTGGAGGCCCATCCCCTGACACTGAACGTCGAGCCGCCGCAGGGCGGCAAACCGGTGAAGGTCGTCCTCGACGGCGGCGCGCTGGTGAACCTTCTGGTGGCCAAGGCGATCCCGTTCGCCGAGGTCCCGGCGGCAATCGACGAACTCGCCCGCGGACGACCGGAGCGCTTCGCCCGCGCCCGCGCCGCCGGCTCGGTCCCGGTCGTCGGCCAGAGCGCCCACGGCCTGACGAATTCGGTGGTGTGCAGCGAGTGGGTACCGGACCATTCGGCGTCCGACGTGCTGAACGCGGGCCGCCGGGCCTTCCCCGGCTGGCCGGACCCGGTCCTGGCCCAGGCACCTCAACTGGCCTTCCAGGAACAGGTCTGCCGTGTGTGGAACGTCCCGGACCGCACCGCCACGGTGCGGGTGGCTCCCGTCAGCTCGGTGCCGACGCTCTTCATCAACGGGACGGGCGACATGAAGACCGGGGCGAGCTGGGCGCAGAAGACGGCCCGTACGCTGCCCGGTTCGACCACCGTGCAGGTCCCCGGCATCGGCCACTGGGTGGTCCCGCAGTCACCCTGCGCCCAGAAGGTGCTGTCGTCCTTCCTCACCGATCCGACCGCCCCCGACACCGGGTGCGTGGCGGGCCTCGGGTGGGAACCGTTCACGATCACCCCGAAGTGAAGCCCGACCCGATCGTGCGGCCGACCGGCGGACCCGGCGATCCCTCCGTGGAAGAAGGTGGTGTCCGTGAACCGGACCGTGTCGTTGCGCACCGCCGGAGGCGCCGTGATCGCCGTGGTGGTGCTGTCCGGTGCCGCACACCCGCAGGCGTACGCGACCGGCGACGACCGCGAGAAGCGCAGCGCGCAGGTGCTCCAGGAGCTGGTGCCTTCTCCTGACGGCCCCGGCTGTGCGGCAGCCGTCGGCGAACGGGGAAGCGTGGTCTGGGAGGCGGGGAGAGGGAAGGCCGATCTGACGACGGGGCGCACCATCACCCCGCAGACGGTCTTCGACATGGCGTCCAACTCCAAACAGTTCACCGCGGACGCCGTCCTTCTGCTGGCCGGCCGGCACCAACTCGCTCTGGACGACCCCCTGTCCGACTACCTCGACGACCCGCCCGCCTGGACGCGGGACGTCACACTGGGCGACCTGATGCGGCACACCAGCGGCATCACCGACTACCAGGACCTGCTGGAGGCCAAGGGCATCGGGCTGACGGATCCGGCCGGCCAGAAGGAAGCGATCGCGGCCATCCTCGCCTCGCAGCCGGAAGAACCGCCCGGCAAGCGCTTCTCCTACTCCAACTCCAACTACGTCCTCCTGGCGCACGTCGTCGAGAGGGTCACCGGCAAGCCGTTCCCGGCCTTCCTCCAACAGGAATTCTTCACCCCACTGCACCTGCGCATGACGTTGTCCCCGGCGGTGGACGTTCCCGGCAAGGCGAAGTCGTACGACGAGAAGGACGGTTCCTTCAGCCCCGATTCCTCGCCCTGGAAGCAGTACGGGGACGGCTCCGTCCAGACCACCCCGGGAGAATTCGTCCGCTGGGCCGACAACTACCGCACCGGTCGCATAGGCGGAACGCAGCTGCTCACCGGAGTCACCGAGGGAGCGGTGAGTGTGGGCGACGTCCTGCGTCAGCGCGGCATCGAGGAAGGCCGGTACGGGGCCGGAATCCTCCTTCTCCCCGACAAGAGCCTGGTGCATCGCGGCGACTGGGAGGGATTCCACAGCACCTTCAAGGTGAGCCCGGACCGCACCACCGCCGTCACCGTCGTGTGCAACGTGGATTCACCCGACCACTTCCGCGCGGCGAACCAACTGATGGACATATGGTCCAAATGAACGGCGGAGCCTGTCCACCGACCGTCTCGCCACCGGTCACAGTGTCAGGCGACCGATGTATCGTCTGCAGCAGCCGAGGGGGAAGGCAGCAGGTTGCGGGCGGAGGCAGTGGGGCCGGCGTGGGCCAAGGAGGGGCTGGGGCATCGGAGTCCCAAGTTCCCCCTGTCCGTGGAAGGGCCCGTCCGGCGGTTGGTGGACCGGCTCGTCCCGGGGGTGTCCAGCGTCACCAAGTACGCGCGCTACTACGCGCTCTACGCCGCGGCCGCAGCCGAGGCCGAGCGCCGCGACCTTGACGCCCAGGGCTGCCGTGAGCTGCTGCGCCGGGCGGAGGTGCTGCTCGCGGCAGTACAGATCGCGCAGTCGCCGGGCGGCATCCCCGACGGGCTCTCCCCACACGGTCACGACGGCGTGTACCCCGGGCTGTCCGCCGGCGGCGGGCTCGACCTCGACCGGACCGCCCGGGTCTACTCGCCCCGGTCGTGGGGCTTCTGGTCCCAGTACGGTGCACCTGCCCAGGTCCTCGGCATCGTCGAGTACGGCAGGGGCGGCATCCGGCCGGGACGGGAGCAGTGCCCCGCGGAAGTCGGCGAACTGTTCGCACCGCTGCTCGCCCTCGCAGGCTCCGAGCGGACCGAGGTGCGGCCCGCCGAGCTGCAGGAAGCCGGGGCCGCAGCGCTGGGTGAGCCGTGTGCCGCGGAGCGGGACTGGCTCGCCTCGTTGCTGACCGCGTCCCGCGACGGAATACACCGTCCGGATGAATGGCGGGCCACCGATCGGACGCGGAGGGCCACGCTGCGCGTGCTCGCGCAGGCGGTCGCGCAGCACGGAGGAGACTCGTACACCGGTGCGCTGCGGGAGACCGTCGCGTTCGGCCCGCTCCTGGCCGACGACCCGGTACTGTCCACCGTCCCCGAGGCAGCCCGCTGGCGGGGCCTGCTGCTGCGCCAC
Source organism: Streptomyces xanthophaeus (assembly GCF_030440515.1). GTDB lineage: Bacteria > Actinomycetota > Actinomycetes > Streptomycetales > Streptomycetaceae > Streptomyces > Streptomyces kutzneri. Next base: position 1,112,483 of record NZ_CP076543.1, on the reverse strand, counting down.
TACTCCGTGTCCGCATGGCGCCGGCTGTGGGCGGACCTCGTCACGGAGGTCGGTACCCAGGACGGGCAGGACGGCGGCCAGGACCGGTCGGCGGCCGAGCTTCGCGCCTGGCTGTGCGATCAGGTGCCCGACGGGACCGTCAACGAGGCACTCGCCGCACTCGGCCCCGTCCACGACCGGGCCGGGCACTCCATCCCGGTCGAGCCACGGCTCCTCCAGGAGGAACCGGCTCCCTGGCGGGACATCCGCGTCCTCCTCGCGGGCGGCCTCCGCGCCCGTGACAGCACCGATGGCACACATCGTCACCCAGGCACCCTGTTCGCCGGGGTCCAGCGCGCTTTCCTCGGCGACCGGCGAGAGTTCCTCGACCCGATGTGGGTGGAGGCACTGATGCGCGAGTACGGTGACCGGCCGGTCCGGGACCTGGCGTCACGCCTGGCGGACGACATGCTGGCCCAGTCCCGCAGGGTGGCCTTGCGCAAGCTGCGCTACGACCCGCAGACGGGCGGCCTCAAGATCTTCTCCCGCCTGCACATGCGCAACGACCGCTACTTCAGGATCGGCGAGGAGTCGAAGGAAGAGATCGGCATCCGGATCCCTCAGCTCGGTTCCATCGGCCGGCAGCTCGGCCTCTTCGCGGCCGACGCACGTGAGGCCGGCTCCCTGACCCTGACCGAAGCGGCGTGGACGAGCCTGGACGTGGTGGCATGACAGCAGCGGTGCACACCGAATTCGCCTCGCCCGTCTCCCTCCTGCGGGCCTGGCAGGAGCGCCCGGACAAGGCACCGCTCAGGGAGTTCCTGGTCCTCGGCTTCACGACCGACCTCCCGTTCCTGGAAGCGGTCGCCGTCCCGGTCGCCCGCGCACTGGGCGCCCGTGTCGCGATCCTGGGGGACGCCGGACATGCCTTGCACGAAGCGGTCGACGTGCGGCAGGCCGGACGCGGCTACCTCCACGGCGTCGCCTCCTGTCACGGGGCCTTCCACCCCAAACTGGCCCTGCTGCTGGGGGACGACGCCTGCCGCGTCGCCATCGGCTCGGGCAATCCGACGCAGTCGGGATGGGGCACCAACGACGAACTGTGGACGGTCGTCGCCACGGACGGAACGGCTTCCCACCCGCTCCTGGCCGATCTGGCCGACTGGCTGGAGGAGCTGCCGGACGCGGTCGCCATGACCCCCTGGTGGGAGGAGCACCTGCGCCACATCGCCGGCCTGCTGACCGAGCTGCACTGCGAGGCGCCTGCCCTCGATACGGAAGGCACGGACGTGCGCCTGGTGCACAACCTGCACCGGCCCCTCCTCGACCAGCTCCCCGCCGGACCGGTGGACGAACTGAGGCTGTACGCGCCCTTCGTGGATCCCTCGGGCGAGATGCTGAGGCTGCTCCGGGACCGCCTGTCCCCGGCCGACGTGACCTTGGGACTCCAGCGCAGGTGGTCCGACTACGACGCGGGCGGGGTGCGCCACGCCTTCGCCGGGCACCCTGCCGCCCGGGTGCGCGAGCTCGCAGAGACCAGGATGCGGCACGGCAAGCTCATCGAGTGGCGTACGGGCGACCGCTGGCACGCGCTCACCGGAAGCCCCAACCTGACCAGGGCGGCACTCGGCCGGGCCGTCGGCGACGCCCCGCGCGGGGCAGTGGACGGCCCCGCCCGCAATTGCGAACTCGCCGTCCTGGCGAGCGGGACCAGCCCGCTGCTGCCGGACGAGGGACCCACCACTCCCGTCCCGGAGCTCACCGGCTCCACCACGGCAACCCGTGGCCGAGCGGGAGCACCGCCCGCGCTCGTGCTGCTCGGTGTACGGGCGGACGGGCTTGCGCTGGAGGCCGTACTGGGTCGATGTCCTGCAGGTGTGGAGGTCTCCGTCGAGCTCTCGTCGGACGGCGGCGCTCCAGGCTCATGGGCCACGATCGGGCGTATTCCGGCCGACCGTCACACCGCCACGTTCCTTCTGCCCGCGGCGCCACCGGGCGCTGCCGTCCGAGCCACCTGCCGACTGGCCGACGGAACGTACGTCGAATCTGCCGTGGCCTTCCTCTACAGCGCCGAACGCTGCGCACCGCGCGGCGCGACCGACGCGGGCCCGCGCCTCTTCGCCGGCTGTGCTGTCGACGACCTGTTCCGCGATGCGGTGGCCGCGCGACGGTTCGAGCAGGACATCGCCCGGCTGCGTGAACTTTTCGTCACGGACGCGGCGGGGCGGCCGACGCAGGCCGGCGGGGCCTCGCCGACGGTGGCCGACTGCCGACGGACACTGGGCACGGAGCTGACCGAGGTGGCCTTCGGACCCCTCGCGATGGACCTGCCGCAGCTCCCGCAGCTCCCGCAGGCTCCGGTGGCGCAGCGCTGGCAGATCTCGGAGTACCTCACGGTGGACGACGAGGACGAGGACGAGGCCGGCGAAGCCGGCTTCGACACGGAGGCGGACGTGGAGGGAGGTCCGTCGGCGCTTCCTGACAGTGCACGCGAGTACTCCCGCCGGTGGATGAGCAGGCTGGCACGCCGGCTGGCGTCCGAGGCGGAAGCGGTGGACAAGGCAGCTGCCGAGGCTGCCCGGAGGGGTCGGCAGAGCCGGCAGGGCCAGGAGGGCGACGCGGAGCCGGGAGCCCGGCCCCGGCCCCGGCCGTGGTCCGTGCCGACGACGCTGCTGGTCGCCGCCCTGCACCTGCAGCTGCTCGCCGCGGGCGCCTGGGACGAGAACGACTACGGCTGGCGCGCCGTCACGGCCGACCTGCTCCGCGCACTCACCGCAGTGGACCGGTGGCCGGCGGACGCGTACGTACCCGAGGAACAGGGGCAGCGTCTTGATGCGGTGATCGCCGTACACATGTCGCTCCTCGGCCTGCACGGTGAGATCGAGGGACCGGACGCGGAACCGGTGGCAGCCACGGCCTGGAAGCAGAGCCGGACCGCGGTCGCCCGTGCACAGCCGGACCGTGCGGCGGACCTCTACATGCAGACGGGCCTCCGAGGGGCCCCCGTGGCCACCGAGGCTGATGTCGAAGCACTCGCCAAGCGGGCCCGGGCCGTACCGGACCCCGTCGCAGAGGCGCACCGGGCTCTGGCTGTCGCCCATCTGAGCGCGACCTACGAGGCCGGTGTCTGGGAGCTCGCGGGTGAGTTCAGCAACCCGCAGGCCGCGTGTGCGAAGGCAGTCACGGTGCTGGCCGGCCTGCCCGACGGCCTGTGGCCCGGCCCCGTGCTCGCCCGGGCCCGCGGTCAGGGCACGCGGGTTCCCTGCTTCATGGCCTGGCACCGGCCGGTCCTCGTTCGCCAGCGGGGTGCGCAGTGGACCAGCTTCCGCGTCCCGGCCCCGGCGACCCCGTCCGCCACGTTCCACAGCGGAGCGCCCCGCCCTGCAGCCCAGGGCGAGCAGGCCCGACGAGACCTCGGCCCCCTCCTGACCGCAGCGGATCTGGACCCCCTGCAGCTGTTCCTCCACCTCAACGGGAGTCCCTCGCACCAGGTCGCGGGATCCTCTACTCGAAGCCGAACTCTGATCGGGAGGGAGTGAGAGTGGCGCTGATCGACACGCGGCTCATCCAGACCGCCGTGATCGGTGGCCGGGAGTCGGACCAGCCCGTCATCCTTCCCGAACAACCGCACAACCTGGACGAGTTCCGTCGCCAGTTCGGCACCGACCGCTTCTGGTGCGGCACGCTCCTCGGCGGTTGCGGGCAGAAACTGATGACCAAGCGGTACGAGACCAAGGTCTGTCACTTCTCGCACTTTCCGGGCCGCGAAGGAAGCCGAGCGTGCGACCGAACCGCTACCGGAGTCGACAGCGCCGACCACCTCTTCATCAAAATGCATGTCAAGGAGTGGCTCGCAGATCAGGGGCATGCGGCGCAGGCCGAGTTGCGCAGCCTGGGTGGCGGCCCCGGGGACGCCGTGGACTTCTGGCTCCGCGCCACCGAGCAACACCTGCGGTTCGAACTGCGGCCGGAGGACTACCGCAGCTGGCGCAGGGCAGCCGACAGTCTCGGTGCCAAGGAAGGCCACGTCGAATGGGTGTTCGGGCCCGACGGTCCCATCACGCGGGACATGGTGGCTCGCCAGGGATACGCCTTGCGCGTCCGCTGTGAAACGGTCGGAACCGACCGTCGCGTCCTCATCGGAACTGTCGCTGACCACCACCTCGTTGCCTGGGCGCCCCTGGAATCGTGCCGGATGACCAAGGACGGCATGGTCACGCCGGAACTCGAGGCACTGCGTTCCGCCGGGGCTGTGCGCGCGGGCGGTATGCGCAACGATCCGTTGCCCGGCACCCTGCCGCTGCGCGGCGAGGAGATCGTGTTCGCGGTCGACTCCGGCAGCGGGAGTCCGGCGCAGTCATCCCTCGAGGTCGAGGGCCGCTTTCTGGTGGCGGGCTTCATCAAACCTGCCGGCAGCCGGATCATCCGGGCCAGCGTTTCGCTCCCGGACGACGTATCTCCCCCCACCGATCAATACGTGTACCGGTTGTCGGGTCCCGCACGCTTGCTGATCACCGACACAGGCGGAGTCGACGGCACCCACTACGCCGTACGTGCTGACGCCCTCGTGCGCCTCAACGGGCTCGATGCCGAACGTACCGGTCTGTGGCGGCCGGCCGTCTCCCTGCCCGAGCAGGTTTCCGTCCCGGCCGGTACCCGGCGACCGGAGCCCGCCAGGCCGGAGGCGTCAACCGTGCCGGACGTTCCCGGGGATGGTCTGAGCACGGTAGCCGTCCAGGTCCGGCAGGAGCTGGAACGAGTGGCGGCCCAGCGAGCCACGACCACTTGGCACGACCTTGCCCGCCGAGTGGGCCGGTATCTCAGTCATCTCCCTGACCCCGCGATGCGGGACTTGTTGGTGGAGGTGGACAAGCCCGGCCGGCCCGATGCTCCCTTTCTCTGTGTGCTGGTCCGTGCTCCTTCGGGGCGCGACCTCCCCTACCTGGGTGCCGTCCTCGAGAAGCTCGGTGCGCGAGCCCCTGGTTCGGGAGAGGGCCTTCGCGGGTGGAGCGGCGACATGAGGGAGCGGGCGTACGAGAAGTACTGCCCGAGGGCTGTCCCGCAGCCGTCCTCGTCCTACGAACGCCCAGCGGCACTGCTCGCGGAGAGACTGCGCATGCGACTGCGTGACGCGGCGGACGTCACTCGGAAGCTGTCCGAGAGCCCTGACACCGACCTCGCAGTTGTCGTACAGCAGGCCGAGAGCCACCTCGAAGCCTACAAGTCCGCCGGCCTGAGCACTGCGGACCTCCGCGCATGGCTGTCCTGCGGTGATCCGATCGTCGTGGACTTCGAGCGTCTCATCGACCGCGCACTCGCTGCGAGCCGAGAGGCTGCCAACCCTCCCGCGCCGAGTGGCGTGGCTGCCGCGGTCGGCGAGCAGGAGGCCGCCGATGCCGAGGCGCTGGCCCAGTTCCAGACCATTCTTGACGTGATCCGTGACGCCCAGGCCGACGGGAACGTGGCGGCAGTGGAGGCCGGCCGCCGCATGGCGGGTCCGCTGTACGCCCGGAAGCTGGCTTCGACCGACCGCGAGCGCTACGCCCCCTTCATGCGGGAGATGACGGAGTGGTGCCTCTCGCATCGGCCGTAGTCGCACGGTCTCCGGGGAGCGCTTCACGAGATCGGTCAGCTCCGCCGGCAGCTCTCGGCAGCGCTGCCCGCCGCCGACGAGGCCGCAGCGAAGCGTTGCCCGCCCGGGCGGTGCGCGTGGACGGGTTGCCGGGCAGGCGCGGGTCGACCACCGGGCCTGCTCGGCGTCGGAGGACCAGAATTTCCTTGCAACCGGCCCTGGACGGAGGCTGAATGAGGGACAAGGGTGACCGGTATGCGCCCGGTGCACACAGTCCGTGAGTGATATCACGGGGGTGATCTCGGTTCTCTACCTGCTCTTCCGTGCGGGGTGCGTTCTTCTCGGTGAGGAGGCAACAAGTGGTCCAGCACGCGCTGCGGCACTGCGATCGGTGCGGCTGCCGGCTCAGCCGGTACAACCCGGACGGGCTCTGCGCCGCCTGCGCCCGCGCCCGGGTTCCCGAAGCGTCCTCGCTGCCGGCCGTGCCGGACCGGGTCTGGCAGGACGGCGCGGTTCGACAGGCCTTCGCCGCCTTGGACTTCGGCAGGGCCAGCCGGCTGATCAGGCAACGAGGTTCGCTGCGCCAAGAGGACATGGCCCGGCTCACCGGGCTGAGCCAAGCGTTCTTATCCATGCTGGAGTCGGGCAGCCGTCGCCTCACCAACATCGACAAGATCATCGAATTCGTCGCAGGCCTCGGGGCACCCGCCGAGCTCGTGCAACTGCCGCTTCCCCGGCCTCCAGGGACGGCGCCTCCGCCGCCCGTCGACCAGGCGGCAGGCGATCTTGACCCCACCCTCCCGTGGAGCGCCGCCCGTATGGTGGCGGCACTGGACCACGCGGTTGGAGGCAGCGTGATGGACCGCCGGCAGTTCCTCACGGTGAGCGGGATCGCCCTCACCGCCTTCGTACACCACTGGGGCACCGCCGAAGCCGAGCCCCTCCGGCGAGCCGCCGACGGCAGCCGGCTCTCGGCGGAACTGCTGGACAACCTGCAGGCGACCACCGACCGCCTGCGCATCATGGACGCGAGCGCCGGCAGCGGCACACTGAGCGAACTGGGCGACGCGCACCTGGAACTGCTCAAACGTCTCCTGCAGAAGGCGTCGTACACGGAAGACATCGGTCGCCGCCTGGCCGGCATAGTCGCCGACACCGCCACCCAGACCGGCTGGTTCGCCTTCGACTCCGGACGGCACGACCACGCACAGCACTACCTGCTCGCGGCGCTGCGTGCCGCCAAGGTCTCCGGCGACGACCGCCTCGGCGCCGGAGCCCTCTCCTACCTGGCCATTCACGGCTACTCCACCGGGCAGCCGCGCACGGCGGTCACCGCAGCGCGAGCCGCCCGGGAGAAGATCAAAACCCTCGGCACCCCCGCCCTCGAAGCCATGCTGCTGACCAGACAGGCACGAGGCCACGCCAAACTGGGCGAGCGACAGGCAGCGCTCACCGCGCTCGGCGAGGCCGCCGAACTCGTCGCCCGCGGGCGTTCCGAATCGGATCCCCACTGGCTCTACTGGATCAACGAAGGTGAGATCCACGGCCAGGCCGGCAGTGCCCACCTCGACCTGGGCGCCCCGCCCGAGGCCGCCGTCAGCTTCACCGAGGCACGCAAGGCGCTGAACCCGGCGGACCAGCGCACCAACGCCCTCTTCCTCTCCCGTGCCGCGTCCGCCTACCTCAGGCAGGGCGAGCTGGAGGCAGGGTGCTCCACGGCGCACCAGGCGCTCGACCTCGCCGAACAGCTCCATTCCGCCCGGCTCGACGAGCACATCGATGCGATGGTGGGCGAGCTCGCCCCCGCCGGCCGAGACCCGTACGCTCGGGAGCTGATCGACCGCGCCGCCCTCGTGACCGGTACAAGGAGCCGAACGTGACCCAGGCCCAGCAGGCCCTCGTGCTGTGGGACATCGACCGCACACTCCTGTACGTCGGCGACATCGACCGGCAGGTCTACCGGGAGACGTTCGCCGAGGTCGTCGGCCGCCCCGCAGAACACCTGCCGGCCCGCGGTACCGGCGTCACGATGCCGCTGGCGATCCGGTCGCTCCTCATCGACAACGGTGTGCCGGACGCAGACGTGGCCGGGCTACTGCCGCGGATGGTGGAACTCCTACCGGAACGGCTCGCGGCACACAGCCAGGCTCTGCGGCACCAGGGGGTCCTCATGCCCGGCGCCACCGCTGCCTTGCGTGCGGTGCACGACGATCCCGCTCTCGTCCCGACTGCCGTCACCGGCAACCTGAAGCCGAACGCCCTGCTCAAGCTGGCGGCCTTCGACCTGGAGAGCATGCTGGACATGGAGATCGGCGGATTCGCCTCCGACGACCACCACCGGCCTGCGCTCGTCGCCATCGCCCAGAAGCGGGCCGAGGCGAAGCACGGAACGGCATTCCACCGTGAGAACACCGTCATCATCGGCGACTCCCTCGAGGACGTCCGTACCGGTCGTGAGGGCGGCGCGGCCGTCATCGGTGTCGCATCGGGCAGGACCACGGCTGCCGAGCTGAGCGAGTCCGGTGCCGATATCGTGCTCGATTCGCTCGAGGACGTCGCGAGGGTGATGAGGGGCATCTCCGAACTCACGAGCACGAGCACGAGCCGAGGGCCGTAACAGGCCGCTGCCCGGGGCCGGGTTCACCCCTCGCGTGCGGCTACGCCCGCAGCACGGCGAGCTGTTCCGCTCCCGGCGCCGCGCGGCCGATCAGCGGCGGGAGGTGGAGCGGGTGGCGAACCCGGCGGAGCCACGGGAGGCGTCGAGCAATCCGTACTGCCAGCCCAGCGTAATGAGGTGGGGATCGTTGGAGGCCGTCCAGCGCTTCTTCAGGTCACGCAGTTTCCTGCCCACGGCGTCGGCCGAGTAGTGGCACCGGCGGCCGGTTTCCGCCAACTCGCCGCCCAGGGCGAGACCCCAGAGGATCTCCCGCTCGACCTCGTCAGCCGCCGGCGCCGGTGCGATCGGTTCGGGTGGGGGCAGTTGCTGGGTCACATAGCACCTGTGGATGAGAGCGGTGCGGGAAGCCACGCCGGTCCTGGTGTTGCTGTCGGACATCTGGACATCCACGGTGGCCCTGGAGAGCCCGAGGTCGGCGGCGACCTGGGCGCTGGACATGCCGAGGGCCACCTTCGCGGCGATCCGGAGCTGAGAGGGGGTGAGCAGGGGCGGGGCGGCACTCGGGCGTCCGGTCATGGGTCAGGAGTTCTCCGCGTCAGTGGAAGGGAGCAGGACCGATCCGGTGATGGTCACCACGTGGGCCTGGACCTGCTCGACGGACTTGCCCTCGCAGTCGACGATTCCGGCATACGCTCCCCGCTCCGCCTGGTGGAGCAAGACCGTGTGCAGGGTCCGCTGGTACGCCGGGTAGACCCCGGTCCACGGACGGCCCTCGCGCGCGCTGGTGATCACGTAGCTGCGTTCGCCGTCGAGCGACGGCATGAGGAGAACGGGCATTTCCGGGGCCGGTGCGCGGGAGGCCGCGATCCCCTCCACCGCGGTGAGCGCTTCGGCCGGGGACGAATCCTCCTTGACCGAGGCCGTCGCCGCGCTGACGGCGATCAGCATCGGCAGCCCGCGGTCGAGGAGACCCACGCGGCCGCGTTCGAGCGCTCCGGACCGCTTGTCGTAGCTGTCGAGGAGCATCCTGGTCAGCTCGGCAGTCGTGGACCGCTCGAACCACCACGTGGCGTAGTCCTCGTCGGCGACTCGTTTCCAGGCGGCGGCGTGGTGGTCGTGTACGGAGCCGAGCGACTGGACGTGGGGGAAGCGCGAGGCGAGCAGGCGTAAGTGGGTGGTCTTGCCGACGTTGTCCGGGCCGTTGAGGCTGATGAACATGCCGGCGCTCACGATGTGCGGATCCGGATGTGCTGGACACCGAGGCCGAGCTCCGCCCGGCTCAGCTTTCCGCCGAGCTCTTGGAACACCTCGCGGTGCAGGGCGTCCTCGATGCTCGCGTCGTCGGTCTCGACACCGCCGCCGGCCGTCACGCAGGAGGGGTCCCGGCCGGGCTTGGTCCGCTTGATCAGCACGAGCTCGTCGCCGTCCAGCAGGATGGCCCGTGCGTTCCGCCTGGTGATCACCTTGATCTCGTTCCTCTCTGAGCTTCCGTGTGAAGCCCGGCCGACGTACGGCTGACTCCGGTGTGCGGAGCCGTCATCGGAGGTTGGCTTCCGACCGGACCGGGGAGAGCCCCAGGGTCTGATACCGAGAGGAACGCGCGCACATCTCGGTGGTGATATCACCCTGGTGATGGAGGAGTTGGATCACCGACGAGGCCGCCCGCAAGCGTCGTTCCGTTCCCCTGGCCTGCTACGCAGCGGCGCACGTGGGTGCGCATCGAGCTCCGGGGGTTCGAGCGGATCGGCCCGCAGAGCTGGAGCGGCGACGCTCACGCAGGACCTGGTGACGCGGGCCGTCAGGGAGGTCCTGAGAAACGCGCTTGCCGTCCCGGCGCTCGCGGGCCGCGTCCGCCAGGAGAGGCGGGCGGACCTGGAGAGCCGGGACGGCAAGCTGATCCCGCTGTTCTTCCTGTCGGAGATCGCCGGGCACCACACGCACGGGGAGGACCTGCGGCCCGCGCCGGCCCGGAAGGAGGCCGAGCGCCTGGCCGGCACCCGCAGCGTCCCGCTCGGGGCCGAGGGCGTGCGCCGGCCGGGCCATGGGGCAGGGACGTCGGGGGCTCGGACAGGATGCCGGGGGCGACCAGGGGCCTATGGCACGGTGATCACCAGCCCCGTCTCGATGAGGGAACGGCACCGGTCGGTCGCGGCCTGTGGCTCGCCGGACCGTGCTGCCCGGCCGAGCCCGATCGGGAACGATGCGTGTACGGAGGCGAGGAGTTCCACGGTGTCCGGGTCCGCCGCGAAGACGCCGCCGGCCGCGGCGAACACGACCTGGCCGTCCGGGGTGCTGCCCAGCGGCTCTATTCCTCCCGGTATGCGCGTGCGTAATTGCGTACGGTCCGTCAGGCGCACCGACGCCGCAGCGAGCGGGAGCCTTGACCGCAGCAGCCGACGGTAGGTCCCCTCGTTCGGTGGGAATCCTGCCACGCCGAGGTGGGCCGGCACTTGGTCCCGGGAGATCCAGTTGTGGTGCCGCAGGAGTGCGACGGAGAGGAGCCCGCTGTCGTCGCCGAGCGGGACCGCCTGGTGGGGGTGCCCCTCGGGGAAGAGAAGGCAGTTCCCGGGTTTCAGTACCTCGTCGAGGAGGATCCGGGAAGCGGGTCCTCCCTCCGGGGTGTCCCAGTCGCCCAGTTGGAAGCGCTTGGTGCCCCAGAGCATCAGCGCGATGACGTCCTGCCGATCGCTGTGCCATCCGGTGACGCTGGTCGTGCCGGCGGAGATGAAGAGCTTGGTGAACACGTCGGCTCCGGACACGGCGACCACGTCGTCCATGAGCGCTGCCAGGCGCGGCGACCAGCGGTCGAACTGCCGGATTCCGAGGGTGACGCCTTCGTCCAGCGCACGCCTGACCCGGTGGATGTCCATCTGGAAGGTGTCGGAGTCCGGCTCCAGCCGGTTGCCGAAGCGGTCGCCGGGCAGCTTCCCGCCGTCGTCGCGGAGCTCCATGTCCGCGTTGGCCCCCGTGCCGGGTCCGGCGATCAGCCGTGGCTCTGCGACGAGCCAGCGCTCGAACTCCGGGCGGCCGGGCAGCCGGCCGATGCCTTCGTCCGACCCTCCGAGGGCCGGGGCTTCGCAGGGCCGTCCGAGGGCCGCCACCACGGTGTCCCCCAGAACGGCACGGAGGCGTGCGGCAGCTCGTTCGGCAGCAGCGGTGTTGGCCGTGTCGAGGAGTGATACGAGACCGTCGGGGAGGCTGCCCTCGGGGATGGCCAGTCGGTCGACTTCGTCCAGTCGATGTACGGCGTGTGGCGTCACGGTCATCGCTCCAGGGCTTTGAGCAGGGAGGACAGGTGGGACTCGAGGTCGGCGACGAGGCCGGGCCACGGGGAGACGCGCAGCCGGTGCACCGGGACCCGGGAGGCCAGCTCACAACTGCTCCGATGCAGGACCGCTGGGCTCGCGCCCCCGTCACGGAGGTGTTCCAGCAGCCAGGACATGGCCTCCTCCTCGCTGCCGGCCGTCTCGATCGAGCCCGGACGGCCCGGCTGCTCCGCCGGGACGAGGACCAGCACGGCAGCGGGCAGGGCGGCGCCGACGTACGTCTCCGCCCCCTGCGGCAGCGGCATGGAGGTCCGCTGCTCACCGGACCGTACTGCGACCGGGAGCGGCACGCCGAAGACCGAGCCGGTCAGCGAGTCCAGCAGGACGACCTCGTCGGTGGCGACGGAGGCGAGCCCCGCCTCACGGGCGCGGAGTGCTGCCGTCGTCTTCCCGGCCTTCTGGTTGCCGCAGACGAGGAGGCCCTGGCCGGAGGCCGACACGAGCAGCGCGGCGTGCAGGGCGACGAACCGCCCACGGTACGGGGGAGCGGCGAGCGGGGGCAGAGCGGGCAGGTGGCCCGTCAGCGCGTGCCACTGAGGCTCACCGGGCATGCGGTGATGGACGCCGGACCGTGCGCCGGGGAATGACCGGTGCAGCATGTCGGCCCGGGCGTCGCGGTCGATCCGCACGAGGACGTCGGCAGTCCGCCGACGGACGGGGACCGCGGCCGCGAGACCGGTCCGGAGCCATCGTCGGACAGCCGGGTCGACCGCGTGGTAGCGGACCGTCGCTCCGGCGAGAACCAGATCGACGAACGGCACCACGTCCTCGGCGCTGCTCTGGGCGGAGCCGGAGACCAGGTCGAGGGCCTGGTGCAGCGGGAGCGGCCAGAGCTCGTCCTCTCGCCACAGTTGCGTACCGACGGCGGCGCTGACCTGGTAGGCCGTGCTCGTGGCGTTCTCCACGACATCCCAGGTTCCGTCGGACCGTTCGCAGGCGGCCCAGCCGGACGGTTCAGTGATCATCTGTCTCACCTCCATGAGCTCCGGCACCGGGCACGGGTGCTCGTGTGGTGCCCACGCCCACCAGGTAGACCCCGTCCTGGGCTGTGCCGAGCCCGGTCAGCGGCTCCAGCAGGTGCTCCACCAGAGCAGGGCTCTGGAAGACGCCGCACGCCGGATCCGTGGCCAGGCCGAGAGCGATGCGCTGTGCGTCGCGTCCGCACTGGATGAGAGCGGTCTGCCAGGACACGCTGCCGGGCTCCGTTGTCCGGGGGACGAGCCAGGCCACCGCCGAGATGCCTGCGGTCCATGGCTGTCCGATGGCCGCCTGTTGGATCTCGTCGGGAGTGGGCGCCGGTCCGACCCGTACCCAGCCGTCGTCGGTACGCCGGTACGTGCCGGCGTCCAGGACGTGGTTCGGGTGCAGCAGACTGAGCCGGACTTCGCTCTGCACGCCCGCCAGGATCTGGAACAGAGTGTCCAGGCTTCCCTCGGCGAGCGGCCGTTCGGAGAAGGCACGGTGGGTGCGGCGCGCGGCAAGGGCAGCGGGCAGCCGTGGCCAGGGCACCGGTGGGGCCGGCGCCGCCGAGGTCGTCGTCCGGTGCTTCTTCGTCCGGGCTTCACCAGCTGCCTCGGCGTGCACCAGCAGTGACGGGAACCAGCCGGACTCGATCCACGGTCGTGCCTGTTCCCAGAGCCGCATGGCTTCGTCGGCGGGGAGCAGGGCCCGGGCCGAGACCAGCTCCTCGACCACCGCCATGGACGCGCCGCTGTCCTCGCGGATCTCGGCCGGCCGGGAGGGGCGGTCACCGCGCGTACTGGGATTGGCGTAGGCGAGGGCGGTGACGGCCTCGGGCGTGAGCTTGGTCAGCCCTTGCCGTTCGGAGTGGACCTGGGCGTACAGGCCGTCGGCACGGGGGATGAGGGACAGGAGTGGATTGGTCCGGTATTCGAGGTCCGGGTCCGTCGGCCCGGACCGCGGAGCCGGCGCGAACTCCCCTTCCACGAAGTCTGGTTCCGGTGTGGCGAGGAGCAGTCCGAGAATCGGGTCGGGGCCGGTGAAAGACGGCATCGGAAGCCAGGCGGTGGACCAGCCGGTGGCGTGCAAGGCCAGGTCGAGCGTTTCCAGGACGTGGCCGGCGTCGATGAGGACCGGACGGAAGGCCCGCACATCCCGGTACCGCCACATGGCCCGCTCGACATGGCTCGACACGACGAACGCCACACCGGACGGCGGGAGGGAGGCTCCCACCGGGAATCCGGCTTCGGCGCGGACCAGCGTGTGGCGGTCGCCGTCGTACCACCAGGATCCTCGTAACGGCACCGGCCACCCGTCGCCGAGCATCACGCCGAGATCCGTGGGGTGCCGGGCGCCGCCGGAGGGACTCGTCTTGAGGACGATGGGGCCGTGCCGACCTTGCCGACGGCCGGTGATCCGGCCGGCCGCGGCCAGCCACGCGGCCAGAAGGCCGGCGTCGGGAAGCCTGCGGGGCCCGTCCGGGAGCGGGGCGTCGGGTAGCCCGGTGCCCGGGCCGGGTCGGGGGGTTGTGACGGGAGGTGGCGCCGCGTTCGCCGCGTATCCGTCCATGAGCGCGCGGTCGGCCTCGTGGCTCGTTTCGACGCTGTAGTCCAAGAAGGGGTAGTCGAGGTTCAGGCGGCGGTAGTGGGCCAGGAGATCCGGCGGCGGCGGACTCTCCCAGGAGTCCGAGATGCCGAGCGCCCTCGCGGCCGCGGTGAATTCCCCGGCTGCCTCGCGATTCTCGCCTCGGGCGATCCAGGACAGCAGCGCGCACTCCCGGTCCTTGCCGGAGAGGACGTACGCCTGACGGGTCGCGGCGTCGATGGATACCCATCGGGCGTCGGCTTGTATCTGGGGAGCCATGGTCCGTGCGGGAAATATGCGAACCCTGTCCATCTGGTGGAAGTCCTCCTGAGTGCCGGATCCGGGACGCGGCGGGCCCGCGGCAGCAGCGCTGCTGCCGCGGGCCCTGGTACCTCAGGAGCTGTTCTGCACGAGGGCCCGGCGGAACAGGGGGACCGCGGAGTAGATGCCGGCGGTCGCGTCGGGCATGGAGAACCACACGGCGTCCGCCGGCGGCCGGCCGTCGACTGCGAAGCGCTCCAGGGCGGAGCGGGTCAGCAGCCAACGGCGGTCGCCGTCGGGGTCGGAGATCAGGATGGAGGGGTCGGCCGAGCCGGTGCCCGCGACGACGGGGACCTGCTCGCACAGGGTCTTCGACGGCAGGACGAACACGACGTCGGCACCCTCGCCGAGCCGGGCCGGGTCGGCCGTGAACTCGGCGAGGAGCTCAGGGTCGAGTACGTAGGTGGCGTTCCTTCCGGGGTCTTGCACCGCGATCTTCACAGGCACCTTCCACAGGTCGACCGCAGGGGCTGGCTGATCCAGACCCCCTGCGGGGTGGTTCGTGATGTGTCAGCAGTGGACGGGAGCTTCGCTTGCACGGCACACGCGTAGGCCATCGCCCCTGACGTGCCACGCCCAACCGGCCGCAGCACACACGTGTGGTGACTGACTGTCACAGGTCGGAGACTCTAGTACGAACATCCGCGCCTTGTGCAGTGCATTGGGCGCCTTTATCCGGCATGGCCGGAACCTTCCAGCGGGGAACACCGTGAACCGGCAATCCTGTGATGCGCAACGCAAGACGGCGCTGCCAACCCCCATGTGAAGGGTGGCAACGCCGTCTTGCGTCTCAGCGCGAGCTACATGGTGATCTCGTAGGTGAGGAGCTCACTCTCGGCCACTTCGAGATCCACCTCGCCGATGTTCCCGGCGGACTGCACGTCCCCGCTCACCTGGCGAAGGCCGGCCAGCAACGGTGCCGGCCCGCGTACCGAGAGCGTGGCCACTTCGGCCCGCATGGAGACCTGAGCCGCACTCTTGGACTTCCGGATGGCGGCAATGGCCTCCGCGGCGACGTCCAGAAGCTGAGGATCTCCCTTCGGGCACTGCTCCCGCAGCTCCGTCCCGCTGGGCCACCGAGCCTGATGGACCGAGCCCTGCTGCCACCAGTTCCACGCCTCTTCCGTCGCGAACGGTACGAACGGCGCGAGGAGCCGCAGCAGTGTCGACAGCGCGGTCGACAGGGTCGCCTGCGCGGACGCGGCGGCCTCCTCGCCCCCTCCTCCGTAGGCGCGAGTCTTCACCAGCTCCACGTAGTCGTCGCAGAACGCCCAGAAGCACCGCTCGATCGTCTCGAGCGCCCGGGCGTAGTCGTACGCCTCCAGCTGGGCCGTGGCCTCGTCCACCACGTCCGCGAGCCGTGCGAGCAGCGCCTGGTCGAGCGGGTTGGTCACGGCCGTACGACGCTCGGCCGCGCCGAGGCCGAGTACGAACTTCGACACGTTGAGGATCTTGATGGCCAGACGCCGGCCGATCTTCATCTGGCCGATTTCGAACGCCGTGTCCGTGCCCGGCCGGGCTGACACCGCCCAGTACCGCACCGCGTCCGACCCATGCTGGTCCAGAAGGTCCAGGGGGGTGACGACGTTGCCCTTCGACTTGGACATCTTTTTGCGGTCGGGGTCGAGGATCCAGCCACTGATCGCGGCATGAGCCCAGGGGAGCGCGTCGTGCTCCAGCTCGGCTCGGGCGACGGTGGAGAACAGCCAGGTGCGGATGATCTCGTGGGCCTGCGGACGCAGGTCCATCGGGAAGACGCGCTGGAACAGGTCGTCGTCGTGGCCCCAGCCGCCGGCGATCTGCGGTGTCAGCGAGGACGTCGCCCAGGTGTCCATCACGTCCGGGTCACCGGTGAAGCCACCCGGGACGTCCCGCTGGTCCGGCGCGAAGCCGGGCGGGGTGTCGCTGCTGGGGTCCACGGGAAGCGAGTCCTGCGACGGCACGATCAGCTCGTCCGTCGGGTTGCCGTCGGCGTCCAGCTGGTACCACACGGGAATGGGCACGCCGAAGTAGCGCTGCCGGCTGATCAGCCAGTCCCCGGCAAGTCCCTCCACCCAGGACTGGTACCGGTTCCGCATGTGCTCGGGGTGCCAGTTCAGCTCGTGGCCGCGCTCCAGAAGCTTCTGCCGGAGCTCCGCGTCGCGTCCGCCGTTGCGCAGGTACCACTGGCGGCTGGTGACGATCTCGAGCGGCTTGTCGCCCTTCTCGTAGAACTTGACCATGTGGTTGAAGGGCCGCGGATCACCGACCAGGCTGCCTTCCGCGCGCACCATCTCGACGAGGCGCTCGCGGGCGGTGTGCGGGGTGGCGCCGGCGAGCTGGGCGTACGCCGCCTTGGCCGCCTCGGACTCCAGCACGGTCGGCGCTTCGCGCACGAAGCGGCCGTCCCGCCCGATCACCGACCGGGTGGGGAGGTCGAGCTCACGCCACCACACCACGTCGGTGGTGTCGCCGAACGTGCAGATCATGGCCGCCCCGGTGCCCTTCTCCGGGTCGGCCAGACGGTGAGCCACCACCGGCACGTCGACGCCGAAGACCGGAGTGCGCACGGTGGTGCCGAACAGCTTCTGATAGCGCTCGTCGTCCGGATGCGCCACGACGGCCACGCAGGCGGGCAGCAGCTCGGGCCGTGTCGTGGCGATCTCCAGCTCCGTCCCGGCCTCCGACCGGAACAGCAGATGGTGGTAGGCGCTGGGCCGCTCGCGGTCCTCCAGCTCGGCCTGAGCGACGGCGGTCTGGAACGTCACGTCCCACAGTGTCGGGGCTTCGGCCTGGTACGCCTCGCCCCGGGCGAGGTTGGCCAGGAAGGCCCGCTGCGAGATGGCACGGGCCCGGCTGTCGATGGTCTGGTAGGTGTGGTTCCAGTCGACGGACAGCCCCAGTCGGCGCCACAGGCTCTCGAAGACCTTCTCGTCCTCCACCGTGAGCTGCTCGCAGAGCTCGATGAAGTTGCGGCGGGACACCGGGATCTGCTGCTTGCCCGGAGACGCGGGCGGAGCGAAGTCCGGGGCGTACGGCAGCGAGGGGTCGCACCGGACACCGAAGTAGTTCTGCACCCGGCGTTCGGTCGGCAGACCGTTGTCGTCCCAGCCCATCGGGTAGAAGACGGCCTTGCCGCGCATCCGGTGGAAGCGGGCGAGTGCATCCGTCTGGGTGTACGAGAACACGTGTCCGACGTGGAGTGAGCCGCTCACGGTGGGCGGGGGCGTGTCGATCGAGTACACCCGCTCCCGTGGTGCGGTGCGGTCGAATACGTATACGCCCTGCTCGTCCCAGGTCAGAGCCCATTTGGCTTCGAGGCCGTCGAGTGTGGGCTTGTCGGGTACGCCCTGGCGAGGAGATGCGGTCGTCATGACGGTAGATGGTATCGGCCTGAGTGGTGTGGTAATTCCCTTACTGAATAGTCAAGTTCAGGCCACATGTGACTATCGGAAGAGAGTGATCCGTGAATCCGTGCCCGGGCCTTCAGGACGGGCGGGTGGCCTGATCAGCCGCCAGGCCGAACAGGGGCAGGCACGGGAGCAGCCCGGAGATCTCGGTGTCTTTCGCGAGATCCGGCCGCCACTGACCATGGGGAATACGAAGCCGCTGCATGACCACGACCTCCCCGCGCACCACCCGCCGCTCGATTCCGTCCGGGACATATCCGAGTTTGCGGGATACGGTCAATGACGGCGCGTTGTCGGCGAACGCCCCGGTCGTCGCCTCCTCGGCGCCGAGCCCGGTGAATGCCAGGTGCAGCACGGCAGCGCGCATCTCCGTGCCTATGCCCTGGCTCTGATGGGACAGCCCGAGCCAGGAGGCCGTGTTGACCTCCCGCAACAGCGCGAAGCGCTTGGCCGCCATGGCCTGCACGCCCACCGGCCGGCCACCGAGGAAGACGGCCAGATTGAGGGACCAGTCGTCCGGCCTCCAGTTCCCGAGCCGCAGCCAGTGATGCTGGACCACGGAGCGGGCCCGCTCGGTATCGGGCAGGTCGGTCCAGCCACTGCTGAACGGCATCTGCGACGGATCGTGAACGCCGTCGCGCGCGAGATCGGCCAGTGCCGCCAGCTCGTCCGATCGGGGCAGGCGCAGCTCCAGGCGGGGCGTCGTCAGCCGAAGGCCGAGCAGTGGCCAGTGGTCGATCAGCACGTTCCAGTCTGGCCACGGGAGCCTGCGCGGGGCCACTCCGATTGGACCCAATGGGGTGGAGCCGTGCCCGGTGGTGCCAGGGGGGATATCCGTGTGACGGGCCGGCCGGCTCGGCCCTACCCTCGCCGGGTATGACGACCGTCGACCCGCGGATCACGGACTTCTACACGGAATACGACGAGGCTTCCCGGCTGCACTCCACGGCGACGGGCCGTCTGGAGTTCCGGCGGACCCAGGAGCTGTTACGTCGCTACCTGCCTCCGGCACCGGCGCGGGTGCTGGACGTGGGCGGCGGGCCGGGCACGCATGCCGGCTGGCTCACCGAGCAGGGATACGAGGTGCTCCTCCTCGACCCCGTGCCGAAGCACGTGGAGCAAGCCCGTGAGCGCGCGCCGCGGTGCGTCGCCCGGCTGGGGGATGCCCGCGACCTGGACGTCGAGGCCGACACGTTCGACGCGGTGCTGTTGCTCGGCCCGCTGTACCACCTGCCGGAGCGCGGGGACCGTCTCGCCGCGTTGAGGGAGGCCCGCCGGGCCGCCGTACCAGGTGGCCTGGTGGCGGCCGCGGGGATCTCGCGGTACTCCCTGATGCAGGACTACACCGTCAGTGCGGGCCTGCCCCCGGAGCTGCTGGCCGGCGAGGTCTCGCAGGTGGTCCGTACGGGCTCCTACGACGGCAGCAGGGGATTCACGGTTGCGCACTTCCACACGGCTGCCGAGCTGATGCGGGAGGCCGGTGAAGCGGGGCTCGGAGCGGTGCGCGTCCACGGGATCGAGGGTCCGGGGTGGGCGTACGTCGTGGCGGCGGGCCGGTGTGCGGGCCAGGACGAGGCGGGAGCGCTCGTCGCGGATGCGATGGCGACGGCTCGCCTCGCCGACGAGCACGGTGTGTTCCACGATGCGTCGGCGCACATTCTTGTCGTCGGCTCGGCCTGAGCTGCCCCGCGGTGCAGGCGCCGGTATGTGTCGACCGCCTGCGCCGGCGCCGTGGATCCGCTCACAGCGAGGGTGGTCCTGGACGACTGCCGACGGTCGTTGCGTAGGCTGGCGTCGTCGTCGCGGTGGGGGGCCGGGGGAACAGCCCGGCCCCTCCCGATCCGCCTGGCGATGCGTCACAAGAGTCGGCGATCGGCCAGCGCCAGTCCTCGAGAACACGGAGAGGGCTGACCGGACGAGCGACTCGTTGTTAAGGTAGGGAAACTGCCCTTGACCTGCAAAAACGCAGGCAGGGAGCCTAGATCCAGGGGTACCTCGATGATGCGCACCATGTTCAAGTCCAAGATCCACCGAGCCACCGTCACCCAGGCCGACCTGCACTACGTCGGCTCCGTGACCGTCGACGCCGACCTGCTGGACGCGGCCGATCTGCTGCCCGGGGAGCTCGTCCACATCGTGGACATCACCAACGGGGCGCGGCTCGAGACCTACGTCATCGAAGGGGAGCGCGGGTCCGGGGTCATCGGGATCAACGGCGCCGCCGCGCACCTGGTGCACCCCGGGGACCTGGTCATCCTCATCAGCTACGCGCAGGTCGACGACGCCGAGGCCCGGGTGTTCGAGCCCCGCGTGGTGCACGTGGACAGCGACAACCGGATCGTCGAGCTGGGTGCGGATCCCTCCGCCCCGGTGCCGGGTACGGACCAGCGGCGCAGCCCGCACGCCGTGGCCGTCTGAGGGGAGCAGGGGATCATGGCGATCGAGTTCAAGGACGACCGTGAGGCCGGACGGCTGCTCGCCGTCGAGGACGGGGCGGTGGTCGGCCACATCGCGTACTTCGTGCTCGCCGACGCGCCGCACGCCCTGGTCGCGGTCCACACCATCGTCGAGCAGGGGCACGAGGGCCGCGGTATCGCAGGCGGGCTGGTGAAGACCTTCTACGGGATCGCCGCCGCCGAGGGGGTGCCCGTGGTGCCGCTCTGCCCCTACGCGGCGAGCTGGGCCGCCAAACACCCCGACGAGGCGCCCGAGCCGCCCGCCGAGGTCGTCGTGGCGGCCAAGGCGCAGCTCGCCGCGGCCCCCGGCCTCGGGTGACCGATCTGCTCCTGCTGCACACCTCGCCCGTGCACGTCCCGGTCTTCGACGCCCTGCGCGACCGGAACCATCCGGGGGCCGTGCTGCGGCACCTGGTGGTCCCGGAGCTGCTGGACCGGGCCCGCGCCGAAGGGCCGGAGTCGGTGGCTCCGGCCCTTCGGGGGCTGCTGCTCGCACGAGCGGGGCCGCCCGTGCTGGTCACCTGCTCGACCATCGGGGCGACCGCGGAGCCGCTGGCCGCGGAGCTCGGGGTCCCGGTGCTCCGGGTGGACCGGCCGATGGCGGCCGCCGCGGTACGGGCGGGGGCGCGGATCGCCGTACTGGCCGCGCTGGAGTCCACGCTCGCCCCGACCGGGCGGCTGCTGGCCGAGGAGGCCGGTGACCGGCCCGTGTCGGTCGACATGCGCCTGGTCGCCGGTGCCTGGGAGCGCTTCGAGGCCGGGGACACCGCCGGCTACCTCGCCCGCGTCGCCGCGGCCGCCGACTCCGTCACCGGCGCGGACGTCATCGTGCTGGCCCAGGCCTCCATGGCCGGGGCCGCGGACCTGGCCACGGGCCCGGTCCCGATGCTTTCCAGCCCGGCTCCGGGCCTGGCCGCGGGCCTGGCGCTGCGCGAGGAGAGGCATATCCGCCGCAATCGCGGGAAGGTGGGCCTTATGGTGCGAAAGCGAGATGCAGAAGAGACGCAGCCGCCCGTGCCCGGGCCGGGCCCCTTCCCCGATCCCGAGCCCATTCCGCGGCCCGTGCCGCCCGTGCCCGGCCCGGTGCCCGAGCCGGACCCGGTCCCGGCGCCGCCGGGACCCGCGCCGATCCCTCAGCCCGGGCCTTTGAGCTAGGAGCGGCCTACGACGTGCGGACCTCGGAGCGGTCGCCGCTCCAGAGGGTGTGGAACGAGCCCTCGCGGTCGGTCCGCCGGTAGGTGTGCGCCCCGAAGAAGTCACGCTGCCCCTGGGTGAGGGCCGCGGGCAGCCGCTCCGCGCGCAGCGCGTCGTAGTAGGCGAGTGAGGCCGAGAAGGCGGGAACCGGGATGCCCTGGCGCACCGCCGCCACCAGGACGGACCGCCAGCCGTCCTGGGCGGCCGCGATCTCCTCGGCGAAGTGCGCGTCCGCCAGCAGGCTCGGCAGCTCCGGCTGTGCGGCGTACGCCGCCCGGATCCGGTCCAGGAACGCGGCCCGGATGATGCAGCCGCCTCGCCACAGCGAGGCCACGGCGCCCAGGTCCACGTTCCAGCCGTACTCCTCGCTGCCGGCCCGGATCTGGTGGAAGCCCTGGGTGTACGAGACGATCTTCGACGCGTACAGCGCCTGCTCCACCTCGGCGGCGAAGGCCTCCGCCGCCTCCGGTGCGAGCGCGGCAGCCGTCGGGCCCGCGAGCCCGCGCGCGGCCGTCCGCAGGTCCGCGTGGCCGGAGACCGCGCGGGCGAAGACCGCCTCGGCGATCCCCGACACCGGCACCCCGAGGTCGAGGGCGATCTGCACGGTCCAGCGGCCGGTGCCCTTCTGCTCGGCGGCGTCGGCCACGACGTCGACGAACGCCCGCCCGGTCGCGGCGTCCGTGTGCGCGAGCACCTCCGCCGTGATCTCGATCAGGTACGAGTCCAGGCGCCCCCGGTTCCACGCCCGGAAGGTCTCCGCGATCTTCGCGGGGGAGTAGCCCGCCACCTCGCGCAGCAGGTGGTAGGCCTCGGCGATGAGCTGCATGTCGGCGTACTCGATGCCGTTGTGCACCATCTTGACGAAGTGTCCGGCGCCGTCGGGCCCCACGTGGGAGGTGCACGGCGTGCCGTCGGCGGCCTTCGCGGAGATCTTCTCCAGCAACGGTCCGAGGGAGGCGTAGGACGTGGTCGAGCCGCCCGGCATGATGCTCGGGCCCAGCAGCGCGCCCTCCTCGCCGCCGGAGATGCCCACACCCACGAAGTGGAGTCCCTGCTCCCGCAGTTCCCGCTCGCGGCGCCGGGTGTCCTCGAAGTGCGCGTTGCCTCCGTCGATGATGACGTCGCCCTCCTCCAGGAGCGGGGCGAACTCGCGGATCACGGCATCGGTCGGCTCCCCGGCCTTCACCATGATGACGATGCGTCGGGGGCGCTCCAGCGCGTCGACGAACTCCTTCGCCGACCCTGCCGCCACGAAGGCGCCCTCGTGCCCGAACTCCTCGACCAGCGCCGTGGTCTTGGCGGCCGTGCGGTTGTGGACGGCCACGGTGAATCCGTTGCGGGCGAAATTGCGGGCGAGGTTGCTGCCCATGACAGCGAGTCCGGTGACGCCGATCTGGGCCGTGCTGGTGCTCATCGGTGCGCTCCTGCTTGCTTCGGTGTGCTTTCGGTGGGCGGGCAACACCGAAAGTACCCCGACGCGGACCCCAGTGGATCTTTTAATCACCGATATACAGCCAACCTCCTTTGGCATGCGCCCCGTTGCGCCCCTTGTCACGCTGTGATCGCGACGTTAAGTTGTGCGGTTCCTGATGTCTTCGATGGGGGCTCCCATGGGTGTACGGGGCCGGCACCGCCGGTATCAGCCGAGCAGCATCAACCGGGCCTCCCTGGCCGTCACCGCCGGCGGTGCCGGGATCGCGCTCCCGCTCATCGGGGCCGGGGTCGCCCACGCGGCCTCCGTGGACACCTGGAACAAGGTCGCGTCCTGCGAATCGACGAACAACTGGCGCATTAACACCGGCAACGGCTACTACGGCGGCCTCCAGTTCAGCCAGAGCACCTGGCGGGCCTTCGGCGGCACCACCTATGCCCCGCGTGCCGACCTGGCCACCAAGGACCAGCAGATAGCCGTCGCGGAGAAGGTGCTCAAGGGGCAGGGGCCCGGCGCCTGGCCCAACTGCGGGAAGCAGGCAGGACTCACGCGCAGCGGCCCGGCGCCCGCCGTCATCCCGCAGACGCAGACGCAGTCGCAGGGACAGGTCCCCGTGGCGCGGACGGCCCCGGAGCAGGGCGGCGGACCGCGCCCGACGGGGACCTCCGTCCTGCCGAACCCGTACGTCGTCGCGCCCGGAGACTCGCTCTCCGCGATCGCCACCGGTCAGCACGTCGAGGGCGGCTGGCAGGCGCTGTACGAGACCAACCGGGCCACCATCGGCGGCAACCCGAACCTGATCTTCCCGGGCCAGCGGCTCACCCTGCGGGTCACCACGGCGCCGGCCCTGCCGCCGCCGCCCAGGCAGGACCCCGAGAAGCCGCCGCGGACCGCCGACCCGGTGACGCCCGTGGAGCCGGCCGCCGAGAAGCCCGCCGAGAAGCCCGCGCCCAAGCCGGCCGAGAAGCCGGTGGAGAAGCCCGTCGAAAAGCCGGCTCCGGAGCCCGCCTCAGCGCAGCAGAAGCCGGAAGCGGGCGGATTCTCCGCCCCCGTCGACGCCGCCCTCGGCACCGCGTACCGCGTCGCGGGATCCTCCTGGTCCAGCGGCTACCACACGGGCGTCGACTTCCCGGTGGCGACCGGCACCACCGTCAAGTCGGTGGGACCCGGACAGGTCGTCTCCGCCGGCTGGGCCGGGGCCTACGGCTACCAGGTCGTCATCCGGCACACCGACGGCCGGTACTCCCAGTACGCCCACCTCTCCGCCCTCGGCGTCAAGGCCGGTCAGCAGGTCTCCGGAGGCCAGCGCATAGGCCGCTCCGGTTCGACCGGCAACACCACGGGCCCGCACCTGCACTTCGAGATGCGCTCGGGACCCGGCTACGGATCCGACATCGACCCGCTCAAGTACCTCCGGGGCCACGGGGTCCGCATCTGACCCGCGCACGTGCGCGGGCACGACGGTGAGGAGGATCAGGCCGGCCGCTGCGAGGGCGGCGCTGGCCACCGCCGCCGTCGCGCCCGCGGCCCCGTAGCGGAAGCTCTCGCCGAACAGCGTGATGCCGACCGTCGCCGCCACCACCGGGTTGACCACCGTCACCGTGGCCAGCGGCGCGGTCAGCCCGGCGCCCCGGTAGGCCGCCTGCGACAGCAGCAGCCCGCCGGCCGCCAGTACCGCGATCGCCGCGAGGTCGGGCCACAGGCCGGACAGTGCGTCCGGCCCGAAGTCCTCGGCCACCGACTTGGTGAACACCGAGGCCATGCCGAAGGCCGTACCGGCGGCCGCGGCCAGCAGCACACTGTGCATCACCGCCCGGTGCATCCGCTGCGCCGCCAGGAACAGGGCCAGCACCAGCGCCCCGGTCAGCACCAGCAGCATGCGCCGCTCGTCGTGCGCCAGCGACTGCTCCGCCCGCCCGCCCCCGCCGGTCAGCGCCAGCAGCCCGGCCAGGCCGACCGTGGCCAGCACCGCCCCGCGCCAGGCGGCCGCGCCCGCCCGGCGCCGTACGAAGACGGCGGCCATCGGCAGGGCGAAGACGATGGTCAGGGCGCCCAACGGCTGGACCAGGCTCAGCGGCCCGTACGCGAGGGCCACCACGTGCAGGAGCGCACCGAGGCCGTTCAGCCCCACCGCCACCCACCAGACACCCCGGCGCATCGGGGCGTACGGGCGGTCCGGCGTGGTCGCCGCGACCCGTTCCTGGACGATCGCGCCACCCGCGTACGCCAGGGCGGACACGAGGCAGAGCAGGACCGACAGCGCCAGTGCACTCATAAGGTCCACAATGCCCGACCCACCTGCGCTATTCCTCAGTCCACAGGTGGTGATCGGTCATACTCCCGACGTAGTACGGGAGTACGCAGTGTGGCCCTTCCAGCAGCGGAAAGCGACCCCCGACGGTGCCTCGGCGTCACCGTTTCGCCCCGTACGGTGACGCTCCGCTCCCGGTGTGTGAGAGCCGCGGGAGCGGGTTTGGCTCCGGGCGTGTGGGATCCGTACAGTTTCCCTTTTGAGGACTTCCGCAGCAGGCGGATGCGGACGAGTGATCAAGGAACGGCAGCGGCAATGACGGTGACCGAAGACATCCAGGACTACGGCCACGACGACGGGCACTCCTACGGGCCCGGTATCGACCCCGACCGGCTGGCCCTCTGCCTCAGCGTGCTCGACGAGCTGGACAAGCTCGACGTCGACCACCCCGACGCGATCACCGTACGCCGCGCCACCGCCGGTCTCTACCGGACGGTCAAGCAGCGCCGCCGCCAGGAGCGCCGCGCCGCCAAGACCGCCAACGACAAGGCCGTCACCGAGGCCACCGCCACCGGCTCCGCCGAGCGCATCGACGACGAGACCGAGGGCATCCTGCCCTCCTCGGTCACGGAGGCCGGCCGGATCGCCGGGATACTCCAGCGCCCGCGCTCCTGCTACATCTGCAAGACGCGGTACGTCGAGGTCGACTACTTCTACCACCAGCTCTGCCCGACGTGCGCCGTCGAGAACCGGACCAGGCGCGAGGCCCGCGCCGACCTGAACGGCAAGCGCGCGCTGCTCACCGGCGGCCGGGCCAAGATCGGCATGTACATCGCGCTGCGGCTGCTGCGCGACGGCGCCCACACCACGATCACCACGCGCTTCCCCAAGGACGCCATCCGCCGCTTCAAGGCGATGGAGGACTCCGCGGACTGGATGCACCGCCTGGAGGTCGTCGGCATCGACCTGCGCGACCCGGCCCAGGCCGTGGCCCTCGCCGATCAGGTCGCCGCGGCCGGCCCGCTCGACATCCTGATCAACAACGCGACGCAGACCGTGCGCCGCCTGCCCAGCGCCTACGCGGCACTGGTCGAGGGGGAGACCGCCCCGCTGCCCGCCGGTGAGCTCCCCGCCCACCATGTCATCGGCGCCTTCAACTCCGGCGCGGTCGACGGCCTGGCGGCACTGCCCGTCGGAGTGAGCGGGCTGGAGGCGCAGAAGGTCGCCGACCTCGCCCTGGTCGCCGGCAACGCCAGCCTGGAGCGGCACCTCGCCGGCACCGCCATCGACGCGGGCGGCCTGCTGCCCGACGTCGTCGAGAGCAACACCTGGGTCCAGACCATCGACCAGATCTCCCCGGTGGAGCTGCTCGAAACCCAGCTGTGCAACTACACGTCGCCGTTCATCCTGATCAGCGCCCTGCGGCCGGCCATGGCGGAGGCCGCCCGGCAGGCTGCGGGCGGGCGGGCGTACGTCGTCAACGTCTCGGCGATGGAGGGCGTCTTCAGCCGCGGCTACAAGGGTGCGGGGCACCCGAACACCAACGCCGCCAAGGCCGCGATGAACATGGTGACGCGGACCAGCGGCCAGGAGATGTTCCAGAGCGACCGCATCCTGATGACCTCGGTCGACACCGGCTGGATCACCGACGAGCGCCCCCACTTCGACAAGCTGCGCCTGGCCGAGGAGGGCTTCCACGCCCCGCTCGACCTGGTCGACGGTGCGGCCCGGGTCTACGACCCGATCGTCCGCGGCGAGGCCGGCGAGGACCTGTTCGGCGTCTTCCTCAAGGACTACGCCCCGGCGAACTGGTAACCCCGGACCCAGGACCCCGGTCCCCGTCCTACCAGGCCCTGCTCGACCCGCTCGACCCCCTCGGCGCACCGAGGGGGTCGAGTGCGTTCCCGGGGGACCCGACCCGGCAGGACCCGGCCGAGACCAGCTCCAGCAGCGGCTGCCAGTCCTCCAGCACGCCCGCGTCCAGGCCGGCCGCGGCCGCGGAGTCCCGGGCCTGGCACAGGGTGGCGACCGCCTCGGCCTCGGTGTCGTCGTCACGGTCGCGGTCGCCTTCGCGGTGTCGGCCGTCCGCGCCGGCCGCCCTCTGCGGCGACTGCAGCCGTACCAGCCGGGCCACCCGCTCACCCAGGAGAGGGCGGATCGACTCCGCCGCCACTCCGACGGTAACCGTTCCGTCACTCAGACGGAGCAAATGGCCGAGTCGGTGCACCAGGCCCGCGATCTGCAGTTCTTTGTCGAAGGGGTGCGAGCGGCGCAGCAGGGCCGCGGTCCGCAGGGCCCGGTCGTCAGGGTCGGCGCGCAACAGCTCCATCAGCTCCAGCACGCTTGTGACGTAAGGGACTTGAGCCTCGGGCACTTCGGACCCCGCCACCGCCGACCCCCTCCGTCACACCCCGCGCGTCCGGGATCGAGCAGATCACCCGTCACGTACCCGCAGACCCACGACTTGCTGAACTAGGAGCGAAAGTAAGAGGGCGCAGCGGATTTTGCCTTCCTATCGAGCGGAGGTCCGCTCATATGTGTACTCTGGGGCATCAAGACGGCCCCCATCCGGGCCGCGCTCCACTAAGGCGCCACCGCGTCCGGAAACCTTTCATCCCTTGCCCGGCGCGCGGTCCGCTTACCGGGTTACGCGACACGAAGGAGTGCGCGGTGACTGAGAAGACAAAGCCCGAACCGACGGTGATGGAGCGGACGGGAACGCGGGCGAAGCCCCGGACCGACGAACTCGGAAGCCTTGAGGTCTGGGCCCGATCCGCCCCGATCCGGCTGGCCGGGTACGAGGACGACCTGGCGGAAGCGCACATCCTGCCCGGTATCGACTAGTCCGCACAGCGGTGCCAAGCGCCCCCCGTGCCCACGCGCACCGGGGGCGCTGCCCTGCCCGAAGCGGTTCCGACCCGCCCGCGGCTCCCCGCCCGCGGCTACCGCCCGCGCTCCCCGCCCGGTCCCGGCGGAGTTCCCGACCCGGCTACGCCGTGAGCGTCTTCGCCGACGGCGATCACCGCTTCCGCCGCCCCGCCCGCCCCGGCAGGCTGGCGGGCATGAAGCTGCTGATGCTGGGTGGTACCGAATTCGTCGGGCGCGCGATCACCGAGGACGCCCTGACCCGGGGCTGGGAGGTGAGCGTCTTCCACCGCGGACACCACACACCCCCGCCGGGCACCTCCGCCCTCCACGGGGACCGTACCGCCCCCGGGGGTCTGGCCGCCCTCGCTTCCGGCGAGTGGGACCTGGTCGTCGACACCTGGGGCGGCGCCCCGACGGCGGTACGCGACAGCGCCCGCCTGCTGCGCGACCGGGCCGGGCGGTACGCGTACATCTCCACCCGCTCGGTGTACGAGTACCCCGCCCCGGCCGGCCTCGCCGAGGACGGCCCCCTGGTCGGGGCCTCGCCGGACGCCGGGCCGACCGCCTACGCCGAGGACAAGCGGGGCGGCGAACTCGCCGCCCTGGACGCCTTCGAGGACCGCGCCCTGCTGGTGCGCGCCGGGCTGATCCTCGGCCCGTACGAGAACGTCGGCCGGCTGCCGTGGTGGCTGAATCGCACCGCCCGCGGCGGCCCGGTGCTCGCCCCGGGACCGCGGGAGCTCCCGATCCAGTACATCGACGTACGCGACCTCGCGCACTGGACCCTGGACGCCGCCGAGGCGGGGCGCGGGGGTGCGTACAACCTGGTCTGCCCGTCCGGACACGCCACGATGGGCGGGCTCCTCGACGCCTGCGCGGCCACCACCGGGGGCCGCGCCGAACTGCGCTGGACCGACCCGGACCGGCTCCTGGAGGCGGGCGTGGCGCCCTGGACCGAACTCCCGGTCTGGGTCCCCGAGGGCGAGGCCTACGACCACATGCACCGCGGGGACGTCTCCAAGGCGCTGGCGGCCGGCCTGACCTGCCGGCCGGTCGAGGAGACCGTGGCCGACACCTGGGCCTGGCTGCGCACGCTCGGCGGAGCCGCCCCACTGCGCCCCGACGTGCCGGCCAAGGGCATCTCCGCGGAGCGGGAGGCCGGGCTACTCGGGCTCTGAGCGGCGCGCGTCCGCGAGGCGGGTCGGCGGGAGGTACTCGCGCACGAGCGTGCGGTGCCACCAGGCCCCCGTCTCGCGCAGCTCCCGCCAGGTGGTGAACCGGTAGCGGTACAGCAGGGCGCGGACATGGACGGGCGGGGCGTCCGGGAACGGGTTGTCGCGCAGCAGCCGCAGCGTGTCCCGGTCGCCCGCCAGCAGCCGCTCCACGAACGGCCCGAACCAGTCCCGCGCGTAGTCGGGGGAGATCGCGGCGAACCACATCAGCCAGTCCAGCCGCAGGTGGTACGGGGCGAACTGGCGCGGAACCCGGCGCGGTTCACCCGGCTTGCCCTTGAAGCCGTACTCGCGCCAGTCCCCGTCCGCGCGCGGCACCCGGTCCGCGGTGCCCTCCACGGCCACCTCCATGCGGACCCGGCCGACCGAGCCGAAGGCCCCGTAGGTGTTGACCAGGTGCAGGGCGTCGAAGGAGCGGTTCATCACCTGGCGGCGCGAGACCATGTTGAGCACCGGGTGCCGGCTGAGGAACAGGACGAGTAGGGTCACCGCGCACACCAGGACCACGAACCACACGGGACCCGTGCGCGAGGCGGCCGCCGGGGGAGCGCCCGCGAGCCCGGTGAAGTCCACGGCCGAGACGGCCAGGGTGATCGTCAGCCAGTTCAGCCAGGCGAAATTCCCCGAGAGCACCAGCCACAGCTGCGTCGCGATCACGATCCCGGCGGCGTACGAGGCCACCGGCTGCGGGGTGAACAGCAGCACCGGGACGATCAGTTGGGTCACGTGGTTGGCCGCGCACTCCACCCGGTGCAGCGGTTTCGGCAGATGGTGGAAGAACCAGCTCAGCGGCCCGGCCATCGGCTGCGTCTCGTGGTGGAAGTACAGGCAGGTCAGCTTGCGCCAGCAGGGGTCCCCGCGGATCTTGATCAGCCCGGCCCCGAATTCCACGCGGAAGAGCACCCAGCGCAGCAGCCACAGCACCAGTACGGGCGGACCGGCCCGCGCGTTGCCGAGGAACACGGCGAGGAAGCCCACCTCCAGCAGCAGCGACTCCCAGCCGAAGGAGTACCAGGTCTGCCCCACGTTCACGATCGAGAGGTACAGCAGCCACAGCACGGCCCACATCGCCATGGCTGCGCCCAGCGGCACCTCGTCCCCGGCCCCGGCGGCCAGCGCAGCGGCCAGCGCCGCGCCGCCCCAGGCGCAGCCCGCGAAGAGCCGGTCGGAGTAGCGCAGTTGGAAGAGGCTCGGGGCGCGCCGGAAGGGCACGTACCGTACGTAGCGCGGTACGGGCGTCATGCCGTGCGCTCCGATCAGGGCCCGGAACTGCAGGGCGGCCCCGAGGAAGGCGACGAGGTAGACCCCGGCCAGGGCCCGCTGGAAGACCAGCCGGGCGAGCCAGTATCCGGGCGCCGTGAACCAGTCCATCGCCTCCAGTATCGGACCGGTCAGCCGGTGGCGGCCAGCTTGCGCAGGTGGTGCCCGAGCAGGCGGGCGTAGGACAGCTGGAGGAAGGGGACCACCGGGCCGGCCAGGCGGGTGTACCAGGTGTTCGGGCGGCTGAAGGCGGTGACCGTGAACCACACCGTGCCGTCCGGGTCCATGTCCACGATGAAGGACTCCTCCCCGCACTCGGGGTGCCCGGCCAGGGTTCCGTAGGCGAAACCGATGCGGGCGGGCTCGTACGCGGTCCAGATCACCTCGCACGGAGCGTCGATCCGCAGCGGCCCGAGGCCGATCCCGACGATCGCCCGGCTGCCGGGCCGGACCGCGCCGTCATCGGCCCGCACGCGCATGCCCGAGGTCCGGTGGGCGTGGAAGGTGGTGACCGCGGTTCCGGCGGCCTCGAAGACGGCCCGGCCCTGTCCGAGGCGGGTGCGGTGGCACAGGTGGTTGTATCCGGCGGGCAGCGGCCGGTGGGCCGTCGCGCCCCGGTCGGGGTAGTTGACGGTGTCCCGGCCGGCGCTGATGAGGCGGGTCATGGCGAGATCTCCACTCGGTCGGTGGTGGTGCGTGGTCGGTGGTCCGGGCGGTCGGCGGTG
This sequence comes from Streptomyces xanthophaeus, assembly GCF_030440515.1. Taxonomy (GTDB): domain Bacteria; phylum Actinomycetota; class Actinomycetes; order Streptomycetales; family Streptomycetaceae; genus Streptomyces; species Streptomyces kutzneri. The sequence goes on along the minus strand of NZ_CP076543.1, from coordinate 1,081,317 downwards.
CGGGCGTCGGAGGTCAGGGCGTCGGTGCCGCGCGCGTCGGCGGTGTGCGATTCGGCGGGCCGGGCGTCGGCTGCCAGCCGCCGCCAGGCGAGCACCGAGCACAGGGCGAACCCGAGGGCGTTGCCGAGGCCGTGGGTGGCGGCCATCCAGGTCAGGGTGGGGTGGACGATCCCGGTGGCCTCGCCGGCCGCCCACCACAGGGCGAGCAGCATGGTGGCCACGAGCACGGCCGCCGAGGTGGCGAGCAGGGTCCGTGTGGTGCGGTCCGCGCCGCCGGGCCGGATCTCCCGCCAGGTGAGCAGGGCCACGGCCCACATCCCGCCGGTCAGGACCACCGCGCCCAGCAGCTCGGCCCAGTCGTCGACGAAGTAGCCGAGGAGGACGAGGAGGGTGCCCGCCGGGACGCTGTACGCCGCCCAGCGGGCGAGGCCGCCGGTCCCGGCGCGGCCCCCCACGGTGCGGCACACCAGCCCGGCGACCAGGGCGGCGGTGAAGCCGGCGAAGTGGAAGTGGGGCACGGTCAGCGCCAGGATGTCGAGGCCGAAGCCGAAGAGCCGGTAGCCGGCGCGCTCGGCGACCAGCGCGGTGGCGGCGATCGACGGCGAGATCAGCGCGGTGGCGACGGCGACCGCGGGCGGGGTCAGGGAGCGGGCACGCAGCAGCAGGAGCGGGGCCCGGGCGGCGAGCGCCAGGCAGGCCGCCGCGTACAGTACGGCGAGCGCGGTGGCGGCCATTCCGCGCGGCAGCCACAGGCACAGGGCTCCGGGTGCGGCCGCGACCGGCCAGAGGCGGGCCGTGCGCAGGAGCCGGACCGGGTCGATGAGCCGCAGGCCGGCCGGGACGACGTAGAGCATGCCCAGGGTGACGATCACGTTCACCAGTACCGTCACCCTGGACTCCCCCCAATGCTGCGGTGAACGCCTTGAACGCGTTCAACTCACGGTGGTGAGCCTACGGCGTTCCTTGAACATGTTCAAGGTGCGCTCCGGTTGCGGCTCCCGCGCGGATGCGGCAGACAAGAGGGAGCAACCGGGGCGAAAAGGGAGATTCAAGTGAACGGATCGTCACTTCCGACACCGCGTCAGGCGTCGCGTCGTCATGCACCCGCCGGAGCAGCCCTCTTCGCCCTCCTCGGCCTCTTCGCCGCGGCGTGCGGCAGCAGCCCGGAGCAGCCGGCCGGCGCCCCCGGAGCCGAGAGCCAGGAGGTCTACCTCCAGCCCGTGGCCTCCGCCGGCCCCGATCCCTTCACCGCCTCCTCGGCCACCGCAGAGTCCGCCCCCGTACAGCCCCCGCTGCCCAACCCGACCGGCCAGGGCATCCGCACCGTCAACGCGGCCACCCCCGGCCTGTACGGCGGCACCCAGCGGCTCGGCAGCTGCGACGTGGAGCAGCAGGTCCGCTTCCTGACCGCCGACAAGGCCAAGGCCCAGGCCTTCGCCGAGGCGTCGAACATCGAAGAGGGGAAGATCCCCGAGTTCCTGCGCGGCCTGACGCCCGTCGTCCTGCGCGCGGACACCCGGGTCACCAACCACGCCTTCCGCGACGGCGCCGCCGACGGCTTCCAGTCCGTCCTCCAGGCCGGCACCGCCGTCCTCGTGGACGAGCACGGCATGCCCCGGGTCCGCTGCGCCTGCGGAAACCCGCTGGCCTCACCGCGCACCGCCAAGGGATCCCCGGTGCACAAGGGCGACCCGTGGAGCGGCTACCAGGCCAACCAGGTCGTCGTCATCGAACCGACCACCCACGTGATCAACAACCTGGTGATCGTCAACATCGCCGACAACACCTGGATCGAACGCAAGCGGGGGGACGACGGCGCGCAGGACCGGCCCCCGAAGGCGCTGCCCCCGTACGACCCGTCCGCCGGCATCCCGGACGGGCCCCTCACCCCGCCGGGGTCCGCGTCCGGCGACCCCTGCCCGCCGAACCAGGCCCCTCCGGCCTCTCCGGCCTCACCGAACGCCCCCACCGCTCCGACACCGGGGGCGACGGACTGCCCGCAGGACCCGCAGAGCTCGACCGGAGGGAACCCGCCGCGGAAGCCGGGCACGCCTGCGAACCCGTCCACCCGCCCGCAGCAGCCGGAGCAGCCGCAGCAGCGGCCGCCGGCCGACACCCCCTCGGACCCCCTGGCCGGCCTGCCGCCCCTGGACCCCGGTGAGCTGGGTCTGCTTCCCCCGGAGCCCGACGCACCGGGCCTGCTGCCCGCCGACCCCGCCGACCCCGCCGCCCCCGTCGATCCGTACAACCCGGACATCCCGTCCGACCTGAACGCCCCTTACAACCCGTCCGACCCCCACGCGGTCCCGGACCCGGACCTGCAGCCGCAGCCGCAGCCGTCGGACGGGGGCTATCCGCTGGAGAGCGCCTGACCGGCCCGTGTGTCATGGTGGATCGGTGCCGACCACCGTATCGCTGCCGGACGACTGGCCCGCACACCCGGACCGGTCGCTCTCGCTGAACCGCATGGGCAGTTTCGACTGGGACCTGATCACCGGTCTCATGCACATGGACGAAGCCGCCCTCGACGTCTTCGACACGACTCCCGACGAGTACGACGGCCGGCCGGAGTCGCTCGACCCGCGCGTCCCCGCCACCGAGGGCGCGCGGCTCGACGCCCTCGTCTCCTCCGCCCTCAAGAGCGGCGAGGACAGCTACGGCGCCTACTTCCGCATCCGCTGCCACGACGGACGGCTGCGCTGGACGCACACCCAGGGCCGCGTCATGCGCGGCCCCGACGGCCGCCCCTACCGGATCATCGGCATCGTCCGGGACGCCACCGACGAGCTCAGCCACTCGGCGGAGCGGCTCGGCCTGGACGAGGAACGGCGCCGCCAGACGTCCGTGGTCGAGTCCACCACCGCCGCCCTCGCGCACGCCCGGACCGTGCAGGACGTCATCGACGTCATCGGTGACGCCCACGGCCTGGAACGGCTCGGTTCGATGGGCATGGTCATGGGCCTCGTCGAAGCCGGCCGGATCCACCTGGTCGCCGAGGGCCCGGAGGACAGCTTCGTCCCCGGCACCCGCTACACCCGCATCGACGAGCAGTACCCGATGAGCGAGGTCGTCCGCTCCCTGGAGCCGCGCTTCCTCGACTCGGCGCAGGAATTCGCCCGGGACTACCCCGGGCTCTGGGCGAAGATCTCGTACATGCGGATCTCGGCCGCCGCCTACCTGCCGCTCATCGCCCAGGCCCGCCCGATCGGCGCGATCGGACTGCTCTACCAGGACAAGGACGGCTTCACCCAGGAGGAACGCAACCTGCTCGTCGCCCTCGGCAGCAGCATCGCGCAGAGCCTCCAGCGCGCCATGCTGCTGGAGCAGGAGCACGACCTGGCCGAGGGCCTCCAGCAGGCCATGCTGCCGCGGCGGATCCCGTCGGTCGCCGGAGGGGAGATCGCCGTACGCTACCGGTCCGCCCGGATGGGCCAGGACATCGGCGGCGACTGGTACGACGTCATCCCGCTGCCCGGAGGCCGGGTCGGCGCCGTCATAGGCGACGTCCAGGGCCACGACACGCACGCGGCGGCCGTCATGGGCCAGCTCCGGATCGTGCTGCGCGCCTACGCCGCCGAGGGGCACTCACCCGGCACGGTCATGGCCCGGGCCTCCGTCTTCCTGCACGAGCTGGACACCGACCGGTTCGCGACCTGCACGTACGTGGAGGCCGACCTCTCGACGGGCGTCCTCCAGGTCGTCCGGGCGGGCCACATCGACCCGCTGCTGCGCACCCGCGACGGGGACTGCCACCGGCTTCCGGTGGCGGGCGGCATGCCGCTCGGCCTCTCGGCGGAATTCGGCCGCCTGGAGTACCCGGTGACCACCGTGGAGCTGGACCCCGGGGAAACGGTCCTGCTGTGCACCGACGGCCTGGTGGAACAGCCCGGCGCCGACCTCGACGACGGAATACAGCTCCTGACCTCCCACATCCGCCGTGGGCCGGCGGACCTGCAGCTCCTGGCGGACCTGCTGTGCGAGATCGTCGACGAACGGGGCGGGGACGACGACATGGCGCTGCTCCTGCTTCGCCGCCACGTGGTGGCGCAGCAGGAGGGCGGCGGCCGCCTCCAGCAGCACGTGGCACCGGGCGACCCCGAGGCCCTGGTGGCGGCCCGGCACATGATCGGGGCGGCGGTGCGGTCCTGGGGCGCGCGGGAACGGGCCGACGAGATCGAACTGGTCGCGGACGAGCTGATCGTCAACGCCCTGATGCACACGGACGGCCCGGCGATCGTGACCCTGCGGGTCCTGGCGGCCCCCCAGCGCCGGCTCCGGGTGGAGGTGGAGGACCGCTCCAGCGCACTGCCGCGCCGCCGCGAGGCGGGGGAGTCGGGCGTCTCGGGCCGGGGCCTGATGCTGGTGGACCGCCTGGCGGACGTCTGGGGCGTGGAGCCGCGGGGCGGCGGCAAATGCGTCTGGTGCGAGTTCGTGATGGGCTGACCCCCACCCGGTTCCACCCCGGGCCGACCCTTCGTCACCCCCGGTTGTCGGTGGCGTCCGGCAGGATCACCGGCATGCCCGAATCCACCCGCGCCATCACCGAGTACTGGGACGCCGCCGCGGCCGCGTTCGACGACGAACCGGATCACGGCCTGCGGCAGGAGCACACCCGTGCCGCGTGGGCACGGCTGCTGAGATCCTGGCTGCCCGCCGGTCCGGCCGACGTCCTCGACGTCGGCTGCGGTACCGGGTCGCTGTCCCTGCTGCTGGCCGAGGCCGGGCACCGGGTGACCGGTGTGGACCTCGCGCCCCGGATGGTGGAGCGGGCCGAGGCCAAACTCGCGGCCGCGGGCCTCGCGGTACGGTTCCTCGTCGGCGACGCCGCCGATCCGCCGACCGGGCAGGAGCGGTACGACGTCCTGCTCTGCCGGCACCTGCTGTGGACCCTGCCCGATCCCGGGGCCGCGCTCCGCGCGTGGGTCGCGCGGCTCGGCCCGGGAGGGCGGCTGGTACTGGTCGAGGGGCGGTGGCGGGAAGCCGGCGAGAGCGGCGTGCCCTACGCCGCCGGAGCCGGATCGCTCCCCTGGAACGGCGGGGTCACCGCCGGGGACCTGGCCGCCGCGGTCCGGCCCCTGGTGTCCGACCTCCGGATCGAACCGCTCAGCGGCGAAGCCGAGTTGTGGGGCGGACCCGTCACCGACGAGCGGTACGCGCTGATCGCCCGGATCTGACCCGGACGGCGCACGAAGAGGCCACCGCCACCGAGCGGGCCCGCCGGGAAAGTCCGTTGCGGGCCCGCCACGGCTCCGTGAGGATCGGGGGCGATGACCAACACCATGGACGAAGTACGCCGATTCCTGAAGAAGGACGATCTGCCCGGAGCGGTACGGTCCCTCCGGCCGCACGCCGAGACGGCATCGATCACCGAACTCGCCAAGGCCGCACGGGCCCTGGCCGAAGCCGCCGGGTTCAAGGAACTGGCCCGCGCCGCCAAGGCCGCCGCCGAACGGCCCGGCGCCCCCCAGGCCCTCTACGACCTCGGCTACGCCTGCGTCGAGCACGGCATCGCCTTCCTCGCCGTCGCACCGCTGCGCGAGGCACTGCGGATGCTCCCCGACTCGCGGCCGCTCCTCGCCGAGCTGGTGTCCGCCCTGGAGGACGAGCACCGGCACGCCGAGGCCGTCGCCCTGCTCTCCGGCCGCGGCCAGGCGCTGCCCGCCTGGCCCGAGACGTACCTCCTCGTGCACCACACCCTGCTGGCCGGGGACCTGGACACCGCCGAGCGCATCGGCAGCGCCCTCCCCGCCCCCGAGGACCCGCAGTGGTCCGGCGCCCACGACCGCCAGAGGCGACGGCTGCACCGCACCGGCCAGGCCCGCCGGGCCCAGAGCGCGGCCGGCTACGCCGACCCGCTCGGCCGCGCCGACCTGCGCGGCTGGCACTACGGCCTCACCGGCGGCCTCCTCGGCACCCTCTCCCCGTACGGCTGGGACGCCGGGATGACCGGCCGCTACGCCTACCTCGGGGACACCCACGAGCAGTGCCGCCGGGGCCTCGCCCGCCTGGCGCTCGCCCTGGAGGCCGCCGGGCGCCGCCCCACCACCGTCTCGCTGCTGCCCGGCCGGTCCGACCGGATCCTCGGACTCGCCGCGGGGCGGGTGCTGGGGCTGCCCGCCGTACCGTACGAGCCCGCCCGTACGGACACACTCGTCGTCGCCTACGACCTGAACGCGACCGACCCGGACCTCCTGCGCACCCTGCACGCCCGCGCCGACGGCCAGATCCTGTCCGAGCACGCCACCTGCTGGACCGATCCGCCCGCGGTGAGCGCGGACTTCAGCGCACTGCTGTGCCAGCTCGTCTCCCCGCCCTGGAAGGACGACCAGCGGTCCGAGGAGGAGATCGCCCGGGACATCGCGCAGGCCGCCGCCGGCCCGGACGAGGGCGACGGCGCGACCCCGCCCGATCCGGACGAGGCCTTCCGGGCCTTCGCCTGCGCGGTCCGCGACGGCTGGCTCACGGCCCCCCGCGACCGCGTCGCCTCGCCGGGCCCGGTGCCCAGCTCGCGCTTCGCCTGAGGCGGCGGCAGGCTGGGACCATGCCGGAGCTGCCCGAGGTCGAGGCCCTGCGGGAGTATCTCGACGAGCACCTCACCGGGCGGGTGGTCGAGCGCGTCCTCCCGCTCGCCGTGAGCGTGCTCAAGACCTACGACCCGCCGCCGGCCGCCCTCGAAGGGCAGCCGGCCGGCACCCCCGCCCGGTACGGCAAGTTCCTGGCCCTGCCGGTCGGCGAGCTCCACCTCGTCACGCACCTGGCCCGGGCCGGCTGGCTGCGCTGGCAGGACACCCTGCCCGCGCAGCCGCCGCGCCCCGGCAAGGGGCCGCTCGCACTGCGCGTCTCCCTCGTCGGCGGGGGCGGTTTCGACCTCACCGAGGCCGGAACACAGAAGCGCCTCGCCGTGTACGTGGTCCACGACCCGCAGGAGGTGCCCGGCATCGCCCGCCTCGGCCCCGATCCGCTCGCCGAGGGCTTCGACCGGGACGCCTTCGCAGCGCTGCTCGCGGGGGAGCGGCGCCAGATCAAGGGCGTGCTGCGGGACCAGAGCGTGATCGCGGGAATCGGCAACGCCTACAGCGACGAGATCCTGCACGCGGCCAGGGTCTCGCCCTTCAAGCTCGCCGCCTCCTTCACCGAGGAACAGCTCACCCAGCTCTACGAGGCCGTGCGGAGCACCCTGGGCGAGGCCGTCGGCCGGGCCCACGGGGTCGCCGCGGGAAAGCTCAAGGCCGAGAAGAAGAGCGGCCTGCGGGTGCACGGCCGGGCCGGTGAGCCGTGCCCGGTCTGCGGGGACACCGTGCGTTCGGTGTCCTTCGCCGATTCGTCCCTGGAGTACTGCCCCACCTGCCAGACCGGTGGCAAGCCGCTCGCGGACCGGCGGCTCTCCCGCCTCCTCAAATAGGCGGCCGCTGCGTAGACTCCGGCACCATGGCCGAGGAGCAGCAGCAGTCGACGCCCCGGCGCGAGGTCGTCACCGGGATCCCCCGGGGCGCCCGCCGCCGGCCGCCCGCGCACACCCCCGCCCGCTCGGAGATCTCCGAGCAGACCACCCTCGGGGCCACCTACGTCCGGGCCCTCATGCGCAGCCAACTGCGCGCGGCCGCCGGTGCGTTGGCGGCGCTCGTGTGGTTGGTCGGGACCCTGCCGCTGGTGTTCGCCCTGTCGCACGACGCGTCGGGGCCACTGGTCTGGGTGGCGCTCGGCCTGCTGGTGTATCCGGTGATGTGGCTCATCGCCCGGTGGTACGTCACCCGGGCGGAGCGCAACGAGGCGGATTTCACCGGCCTGGTGATGGATCCCGCCGACCGCGGCTGGTGACCTGAGCCGGGGCTTCGAGGCCCTCGTGTGGTTGAAGCGGTAACCGTGCCGACGCGCTGGCCCCCGTGCCCTCGGCGGCGCATGATGGAGATAGTGCTCTCACCCGCATGGACGCAAGAGCGTGACGGCCTTCTTGGCTCCCGCGCCCGTCCCTGAACATGGGGTGGTTGAAGACGAACCGAGTCGTTCATCACTCGGACTCGGGTGGACGCTTCACGGAAGGACGGACATCATGGCCGTTCTCAAACTCTCACTGTTCTCGAACAACTTCCCCGATTTCTTCATCATCGACCACACCGGCCTCGCCGACATCGCCAAGATCGAAACCGAGCAGGACCGCCGTGACGCCACGTTCCAGTGGACCGGCCCCAGCCTGGTGAACTTCGGTGGAACGGGCATGCTGGTACGGGCGGTTGCTCCGCCGGGATTCTGTCTGCGCATCGCGACGTTCGACGACTTCCGCATTCACAGCAAGTTCTTCACCGGGATCATAGATCCTCAGGTCAAGGCGGAGGTCATCGAGGAATCGACCTACTTCATCGAAGCGGCGGAAATCGACCCCAACCAGGCCTCGTTCCGGTCCGTGAAGTTCCCGGAACGATTCATCCGGCACAGGAACTTCGAATTGTTCGCCGAGCCGCTGGTGACCATTTCCGACCTTCAGTCCGCATGCTTCAGGATTGCGCCGCCACTCCATCCGGAGGAGTTCTAGACGGGCGGCCCGGCGCGGAATCGAAGCATGCGGCGTGACGGGACCAGCCGGCAGATGCCGGGGACCCCGGGACAGCACCGAGGCGGGACGGCCTACGTCGGTTCGTACGGTTCCACCGGGAGCGGGCCGAGCGGTTCCTGCGTGTGCCCCTCGGGTGAGCACGCGGCGAACGGGCCCTGCCGGGGATCCATCAGGACCCGCAGGTGTGGATCGGCGTGCTGGATCCACCACGTCGTCATGCCGAGGGCGGGATCGTGTCGCAGGTGCTCCCAGGCCAGCCAGAGCGAGGACAGCCGGGCCCCCGCCTCCGGGTGCTCCCACCAGAGCGGGCACCAGGTCGCGGACGTGCCGTCCAGGGGGCGGCGGATCATGACCGCCAGGTAGTCGGTGACGAAGGCGAAGACGTCGGCGAAGTAGAACTCGGGCCCGTCGCCGCGGCCTTCCGGCGCCGGCGTGGGGGAGACGGAAGGCGCTTCCGGCTTCGGCCGGGGCGGTGGGTACAGCGCCAGCAGCGAGCCGATGGCGTCGTCGCCGCGCCGGAGCTCCGTCAGGAGCCAGCCCAGGAGGAGGTCCTGCGATGCGGCGACCTCGGCATAGGCGTCCGCCGCGAGGGAGGCGACGATCCGCTCCCTCCAGTCGTTCAACTTCCCTCTCCAGCGCTCCTCCTCGGCGGCCGACCGGGAGCCGGACAGGAAGCGGGCGACCGCCCACCGGTGTTCCTTCCAGGCCTCGCCGTCCGCGTCGGCCGTCACCCGCGCCGCCACCCGTTGCGCGTACTCGATCGCTTCGCTGTCCATGGAACTGATGAGTGCCTTTCGAGCCAGGTAAGGAATTCGCTGATCATATGAGTTCAGCGTCCCGTGCCCGTGCCCGTGGCTTCGTCAGAACAGGTGCATCGCCAAATGCCCCAGAGGCAGCCCGAGTTGCCAGGCCGGGGTCCATACGCGCGCGTTCTCGTCCAGTCCCGGCGCGAAGTCGCTGTGGTCGGGCCGCCCGGGGTCGAGGTTGGTGGCGAACAGCTCGGTGCCGTCCAGCCAGCGCCACGCCGCCCGGGCCAGTTCCAGGTCGGGGTCCCCGCCGTCGCCGCGCTCCCGGGCCTCCTCGCCGAGAGCGAGGAACCGGGTGTGCACCCAGTCGCGCCACGGGTGTCCGTACGCCGTGAGCGACAGCCACTCGTCGAGCTGCGAGACCACCCGGATGCCGGAGAGCTCGCCGGCCGCGTCCGAGAGGTAGATCGTCAGGGCGAGCGTGTCCCGTCCGGCCCTGAACTCCAGGGTGCTGACCGGGATGAGCCGGCCCGTACGCAGCAGTTCGTCCGCGATGTACTCGGCATACAGCCAGGCCATGGGCACCGCGAGCCCGCCGTCACTGGTGCCGTTACTACCCTCGGGCTGCACCGTTCCACCTTCTCCCGCGCTTCGAGCGTCCCGTCGTCAGTCCTGAGCCTTCACCGAGCGGCTTGCGGAGCGGGGGATGTTTACTCAACTTGCACGCTCTGATGCCGAAATCGACGCGTTTTATGTCCGATCCGCATCTATTCACGGCGTTACACGATCTTTCGCCGCTCCGCGCCGCGCCGCAGCCTCAGGCGCCGAGGCCGTACCCGTACCCCTGGAGGCCCTTCTTCAGGGCGCGAAGGGCGTAGTACGTGCGGGACTTGACGGTTCCGGCCGGGATGCCGAGCTCGGCGGCGGCCTCGGCCACCGAGCGGTCGCGGAAGTAGACCTGCATCAGCACCTCGCGGTGCTCGGGCCCCAGGGACCCCACGGCCCGCCGGACGTCGATCGCCGTGACCGAGCCGGCCACCGCGTCCTGGGGCTCGGGTGCGTGTTCCAGCCCCTCCGGGTCCACCTCCAGCGGCCGTGACAGCCGGGCCCGCCGGGCGTCGATCGCCAGGCGCCGGGCCACCGTGAACAGCCAGGGCCGCATGGAGTCGTGCCCGCTGGACAGGGCCTCCGGGTGCTGCCAGACCCGGACGAGGGTCTCCTGTACGAGGTCCTCCGCGCGCTGGGCGTCCCCCGCCGTGAGGCCGACCAGGAATCCGAACAGGGCCCGCCCGTGGTCGCGCTGGAGTTCGGCGAGTGCCTCGGGGTCCGTACGCGGGAGGGTGGGGGAGAGCGGCACGAGGGGCTCCTTCCGGGGTGCGTGGGGGGCCGTGGAGGCGGCGACCCGTCCACCCTGACCTGCACGGAGCCCACCTGGAACCGTCCGGCCCCGGCGTTGCGCCCAAGCACCCGGGTCGTCCGCCGGGCGGCCGTGCGGGTCGGTGAACGGTCGAACGGCGCGGCGAACGGCATGCGGCTGCCGCCGTCCGGGTCCGCCGCTGCCGTCCGGGTCCGCCGTTCGGGTGGCGTGTGTCCGCGAGACGGATCCGTTCCTTGACTTACGGCGTGTAGTTATATGGATTGCATGTGATCACATGTCAGATAATCGTATTAACGAGAGCGGGGCCCATGACCACGCGAATCCGTCCGCCGGTGCTCGCCCTCCTGTCGGCCGTGCTGCTGTCCGCCGCCGTCGGATGCTCGGCCACCGGGAGCTCCGCGCCGGCCCGCCTCGGGGACTCCGGCGGACCGGCCGCCCCCTCCACCGCCGCCGGAGCGCCCGCCGCCCAGGGCTTCACCCTGGTCGCGAGCGGCGATGTACTGCCGCACACCTCCGTCATCCAGCACGCGGCGAACGACGCGGAGGGCGACGGATACGACTTCAGGCCGATGTTCTCCGGCGTCAAGTCCGTGGTGTCCGCGGCCGACCTCGCCCTCTGCCACATGGAGACGATCTACGGGGAGGAGGGCGGCCCCTTCTCCGGCTATCCGGCCTTCAAATCACCGCCCGAGGTCGCCGACGGACTGAAGGACGCCGGGTACGACGGCTGCTCCACGGCCTCGAACCACACCCTCGACGACGGGGGCGCCGGCCTGCGCCGCACGCTGGACCGCTTCGACAAGGTCGGCCTGGGTCACGCCGGCTCGGCCCGTACGGCCGCCGAGGCGGCCACGTACAAGGCGGGCTCCGCCAAGGTGGCGCACCTCGCGTACACCTACGACACCAACGGTTACCCCATGCCCGACGGCCAGCCGTGGGCGGTCAACCTGATGAAGCAGGACAAGATCATCGCGGATGCGCGGGCGGCCCGGAAGGCGGGCGCGGACGTGGTGCTGGTGAGCGTGCACTGGGGCACGGAATGGGAGACCGAGCCGGACGGGACCCAGCTCTCGCTCGGCAAGGCGCTGACCGCCTCGCAGACCGGCGGCCGCCCCGACATCGATCTGCTCATCGGCACGCACGCTCATATCCCCCAGCCTTACGAGAAGGTCAACGGGACCTGGATCGTCTACGGCATGGGAGACCAGGTCGCGGGCGAGATGTTCAACTACACGGGTGCGCGCGACATGCGGGGCAACTACGGCTCGATCGGCCGGTTCACCTTCGCCCCGCCGGCCGTCGCCGGGCAGCGCTGGCAGGTCACCAAGGCCGAGTTCGTGCCGCAGATGATGGACCTGTCCGCGGGCCGGGTCGTCCACCTGCCCGACGCGCTCGCCAAGGACCCCGGCCGCGAGGACTACGAGCGCGCCCGCGACGCCATCAGCGAGGCCGTCCTCAGCCGCGGCGCCGCCAAGGACGGCCTGACCATGGGCCGGTAGGACCGGGGACGTGACCCGGCACCCGTACCCCGTGCCCCGGGAGCCCTACGGAACCACGGTGACGGGCCAGCGGCCCGCCTTGACCAGGCGGATCGCCACCGACCCCACGATGCGGTGGCCCGCCTGCTCGGAGGCGCCGACCACCACCGCGTCCGCCATCAGCTCGTCCGCCGCGCTCACCAGGCCGGCGTACGGGTCGCCGCGGAAGGTGTGGAACTGCCACCGCACCTCGTAGATGCCCTTGAGCCGCTCCGCCGACGCGCGGATCTCGGCCACCAGGCCCTCCGCGATCTCCCCGGTGGTGTCCGCCACCGGCGCGCCCAGCGCGGCGCCGGCCGGGATCACCGGCTGGACGTACACCAGGGCCAGCAGGGCGTTCTGCCGCCGGGCCAGCCCCGCCGCGTAGGCCGCGGCCCGCAGCGAGGACTCCGATCCGTCCACCCCGGCCAGGATCACCTTCGGGCCGTCGGTACCGCGTTCGAATTCCGTGTTCACGTGCTCCGTCACCCTGCCGAGGATAGGCCGTGCCCCGGAGCGCCCGGGGCACGGCCCGGGGCATGGCCCGGGCATGAGCCTGCGCAGCCCCGTGGGCACGGCCCGGGGGACGCCCCTCCCGCTCGGCGCGCGTACCGGCGCCGCCCTCCCTACAGTGCGAACCATGAGTGCCACCGTGGAGGAGAAGCACGGAACCCGGAACCGCTTCCTGAACCGGGTGCCCGACGGGTTCGGCGCGTTCTTCGGAGCGCTCGGCCTGCTCTGCGCCCTGCTCGCCCTCTCGCCCACGCTGCGGCGGCTCCTGCGGCACATCGTGCGGTTCCTCGACCTGATCGTCGTCCCGGTCAGCGCGAACCTCGCCTACGCCGTTTTCCTTTTCCTCCTCGCCGCGGCCCTCGGCACCCGCAAGAAGGTCGCCTGGTGGATCGTCATCACCTATTTGGCCCTTCTGATCCTCGACGACGTGCTGGAGATGGCCGTCGGCGAGTACTGGATCGGCATCCCCTCCATGATCATCGCCGTCGCCGCACTGGCCGTGCTGATCGCCGCCCGCGACGAGTTCTACGCCGCCTCCCGCCCCGGAGCCCTGTGGCACGCCCTGTTCGTGCTCGGCCTCGGCCTGCTCGCCGCCGTACTCGCGGGCTGGGCGCTCGTCGCCCTCTTCCCCGGCACCCTGCCCAAGGGCCAGTGGCTGGACTGGGCCGCCAAGGAGGTCTTCGGCGGCCTCTTCTCCGCGCGGGAGTTCGACGGCCACCCACCCCGCCCGCTCTCCTTCCTGCTCGGCCTCTTCGGCGCCGCCGCCCTGCTGAACGCGGCCATGACCCTCTTCCGCTCCCAGCGTCTGACTGCCGCCCTGCACGGCGACGAGGAGCCCCGCATCCGCGCCCTCCTCGGCGCCTACGGACGCAACGACTCCCTCGGCTACTTCGCCACCCGGCGCGACAAGGCCGTCGTGTTCGCCCCCAACGGCAAGGCCGGCGTCACCTACCGCGTCGAGGCCGGCGTCTGCCTCGCCAGCGGGGACCCGGTCGGCGACCCCGCCTCCTGGACCGCCGCCATCGACGCCTGGCTGGCCGTGGCCCGGCGCTACGGCTGGCAGCCCGCCGTCATGGGTGCCTCCGAGGACGGCGCCACCGCCTACGGCCGCTCCGGGCTCGGCGCGCTCCAGCTCGGCGACGAGGCCATCCTGCACGTGGCCCACTTCGACCTCGACGGCCGCGACATGCGCGTCACCCGGCAGGCCGTCAACCGGGTCCGGCGCACCGGGGCCACCACCGTCATCCGCCGCCACTCCGCCCTCTCCCAGGACGAGATGCAGAGGATCGTGGAGAGCGCCGACCGATGGCGCGACACCGAGACCGAGCGCGGCTTCTCCATGGCCCTGGACCGGCTCGGCGACCGCGCCGACGGGGACTGCCTGCTGGTGGAGGCCTTCGACGACCAGGGCGAGCTGATCGCCCTGCTCTCCTTCGTCCCCTGGGGCAAGGACGGCATCTCCCTCGACCTCATGCGCCGCGACCGCACCGCCCCCAACGGGGTCATGGAGTTCATGGTCGCCCAGCTCTGCGCCGCGGCCCCCGGCCTCGGCGTGCACCGGATCTCCCTCAACTTCGCCGTCTTCCGCTCCGCCTTCGAGGAGGGCGGCCGGATCGGCGCCGGCCCCGTCCTCAAGCTGTGGCGCAGGCTGCTCCTCTTCTTCTCCCGCTGGTGGCAGCTGGAGGCGCTCTACCGCTCGAACGTCAAGTACAACCCCGAGTGGTACCCGCGCTTCCTCTGCTACCAGGACGCCGGCTCGCTCGCCCGCGTCAGCCTCGCCTCCGGCATCGCCGAGGGCTTCGTCTCCGTACCCAGCCTGCGCACCCTGTGGGGCAACGGGCACCCCAAGGGACTCACCGCCCCCGTCACCACCGAGGGACTGCCCTCCATCGACTCGCTCGGCCTGGACGCGGTCCAGCAGGAGGCCGCGGGGCCCCCGGCCGAGCGGCTGCCCGAACAGGTGCGCGTCCGCCACGCGAAGCTGGAACGCATCCGGGCGGCCGGCACCGACCCCTACCCGGTCGGGATCCGCCCGCGCACCCACACGGTCGCGGAACTGAAGGCCACCCACGAGGGTTCCCCCGGCCGCCCCGCCCTCCCGCCCGGTGCCCGGACCGGCGAGCAGGCCACCCTCGCCGGACGCGTCATGCTCGTACGCGACCTCGGCGGCGTGGTCTTCGCCGTCCTGCGGGACTGGTCCGGGGACGTACAGCTGATGCTCACCCGCGACGAGACCGGGGCCGGGGTACTGGACTCCTTCACCTCGCAGGTCGACTTCGGCGACCACGTGCTCGTCAGCGGCGAGACCGGCGCCAGCAAGGCGGGCGAGCTGTCGCTCGTGGTCCGGTCCTGGCAGCTCACCGGCAAGTGTCTGCGCCCCCTCCCCGACAAGCGCAAGGGCCTCGCCGACCCCGAGGCCCGCGTCCGGCGCCGCTACCTCGACCTCGTCGCGAGCCCCGAGGCCCGGGACGTCGTACGGGCCCGCTCCAGCGCGGTCCAGGCCCTGCGCCAGGGACTGCTCGACCGCGGCTACCTGGAGGTCGAGACACCGATGCTCCAGCAGATCCACGGCGGCGCCAACGCCCGGCCCTTCCGCACCCACATCAACGCCTACGACCTCGACCTGTACCTGCGCATCGCGCCCGAGCTCTACCTCAAGCGGCTCTGCGTCGGCGGCTTGGAGAAGGTATTCGAGATGGGCCGCACCTTCCGCAACGAGGGCGTCTCCTACAAGCACAACCCCGAGTTCACGATGCTGGAGGCCTACCAGGCCTTCGCCGACTACGACGTGATGCTCGACCTCACACGCGAACTGATCCAGGGCGCCGCCACCGCCGCCTTCGGCTCGCCCATCGCCCACAAGGCGGGACCCGACGGAAAGCTCGTCGTCCACGACATATCCGGAACCTGGCCGGTCAAGACCATGTACGGGGCCATCAGCGAAGCCCTCGGCGAGGAGGTCGACGCCGACACCGAGGAAGGGGTGCTGCGCCGGCTGTGCGACCGGGCGTCGGTCCCGCACGCCCCCGAGGACACCCGCGGCGACGTGGTGCTGGAGATGTACGAGCGCCTCGTGGAGGAGCGCACCAAGCTGCCCACCTTCTACAAGGACTTCCCCACCGACGTCTCCCCGCTCACCCGCCAGCACCGACGGGACCCCAGGCTCGCCGAACGCTGGGACCTGGTCGCCTTCGGAACCGAACTGGGCACCGCCTACTCGGAACTGACCGACCCGATGGAACAGCGCCGCCGCCTGACCGCCCAGTCCCTGCTCGCGGCGGGCGGCGACCCGGAGGCGATGGAACTCGACAACGACTTCCTCGACGCCCTGGAGTACGCGATGCCGCCCACGGGCGGCCTCGGCATCGGCGTGGACCGCCTCGTCATGTTCCTCACGGGCCTGACGATCCGCGAGACCCTCCCCTTCCCCCTGGTCCGCCGCGGCTGACCGGGCCGGGGGCCGGCGGCCTCGGCCGACCGGGTGAGGGGAAGTGGGTGCGTCCGCGCCTCTCGACAACTTCGGCGATGTCGTTGATACGTAGTAATAATGAAAAATGACGAGCCGACAGTAGGGCGGCGCACGGTCCTGCGTACCGCCGTCTTCCTCGGGGTCGCCGCGGCCTCCGGCCTGCTCAGCGTGGGTGGTGAGAGCGATACCGGTACCCCGGGGCCCGGACCTGGCGGTTCCGGATCGCCGGCCGGGCCGGGGGCGCGGCCCGCGGCGGGTGCGCCGGGGCTGCGGGCGCAGGCGCTGCCCGAGAAGTCGTACCGGCTGCGGCCGATGACCGCCGATGCGCCGGTGCGCGCGGCGGCCCTGAAGCCGGCCGTGCGGACCCGGCCCATCCTGGAACTCCCCACCGCCGAAGCCGCGTCGGCCGGCATGGTGCTCACCTTCGACGACGGCCCGGACCCCCGCTACACCCCCGCCATCCTCGACACCCTCGCCCGGTACGGCGTGCGCGCCATGTTCTTCGTCTGCGGGGAGATGGCCGCCGAGAACCGGAACCTGCTGCGCCGGATGGTCGACGAGGGCCACGTCATCGGCAACCACACCTGGACCCACCCGCTCATCCCCAGCCTCAGCCGCCCCGCCCTCGCCTCCGAGATCGGCCGCACGAGCGAGGTCGTACAGCAGACCGTCGGCGAGGCGCCGCTGTGGTTCCGGGCCCCCTACGGGGCCTGGAACCGCGCCGCCTTCGAGATCGGGGCCGAGCTCGGCATGGAGCCGCTCGCCTGGACCGTGGACACCCTGGACTGGAAGGAACCGGGAACCCCGACGATCATCTCCCGGGTCCTGGGCGGCGCGGCCCCCGGGGTGATCGTCCTCTCGCACGACGCCGGCGGCAACCGGTCGCAGAGCGTCCAGGCGATCTCCTCGTACCTTCCCCAACTGCTCGCGCGGGGCTACCGGATGACCCTCCCGGTGCTGCCGCCCCGCTGAACCGGGTGCCGGCCGCGGCGGATACCCACGGGCTCAGCGGGCCTCCACCATGCGGGCGAAGACGACCACGTTGCCGTCGTAGCCACGGGCCTTCGAGTATCCGCCGCCGCAGGTGATCACCCGGAGTTCCGGGTGCCCGGTGTCCCCGTACACACGGGCCCCGGGGAAGGCCTCCTTGGAGAACACCTCCACCCCGTAGACCTCGAACACCGCCGTGCGGCCGTCGTACCGCTCCACCTCGATGTGGTTGCCCGGCTTGACCGAGCCGAGGCCGTAGAAGACCGCGGGGCCCTGCGCGTTGTCCACGTGCCCGACGATCACCGCGGAGCCCCGCTGGCCGGGCGAGATGCCGTTGAGGTACCAGCCGGCGAGATTGCGGTCCTGCGGCGGCGGCGCGTCGATCCAGCCCTCCGCGTCCAGCCCGACCGTCATCACCGGCGCGTCCACGTTGATCGTGGGAATCCGGATGCGCTGGACCGACGAGTGCTCCAGCACCTCCATGTCCGCCGGGGGCGTGGGCGGATCCGCCGGCAACTGCCCGGACGTCACCGCGACGGCCGAGGCCGCGGTGGGCTGCGGCGGGCCGTCGCCGACATTCACACCGTTGCGCACCATGGCGAGGCCGGTGAGCATGACCAGGGCGAGTACGCCCCACGGTGAGCGTTTGCGTGACTGCCCGGTCTCGTCCTCGCCCATCGTTCTCCCTTCCCGACGCGGGGGTCCCGACCCGCGTTCCTGTCCCGCCCCTGTACGCCCTACTTCACGCACGCTAAGGCCGAGCCGACAGGACGGCGAGGGGGGAAGGGCGAACGGGTGGCCGCCACCCGGAGAGGGCCGGAAGGGGTGCGTCCATCCAGGTAATCGTCACATAAATGCCTGACGGGTCGTGACCTGCGGATCCGTCAGTTGCATTTCCCGCGCTTCGGCGTGTCGCTCAACCGGGCGGCCCAAAGCCGGAAATGCGGAGGTTGCGGGGCGACCTGAGGGTTCGACGTGGGAGGCGTTCTCGTCGATCATCCGGGGCCGACGCTCCGGGGCGCTTCCCGCTGGAGGTTCCACCATGCGTGTCTTGCGCGCTCTTACCGTGACGGCGGCAGCCTGCGCCGTGATCGGCCTCAGTGCCCCGTTCGCCTCCGCGAACCAGGACCCCGGGGGCCGGGGTGGGAATGGGGGTGGGAACGGCCCCAGCAACATCTCCGTCAACCCGTACTCCGTGCACCAGGGTTCCACGATGCAGGTGAGCGCGGCGGGCTGCGGTCACGGCGGTACCGTCACGTCGCACGGCAACTTTCCGCCGGCCAACCTGTCCGCGGGGTCGATCGGCTTCGCGACCGTCCGGATCTTCAACCACGCCTCGCCGGGGCACCACACGCTGTCGGTCAAGTGCAACGACAGCAACCTGGTCGCCACGCACCGTTTCACGATCCTGGAGGGCAACCCCTCGCAGGGTGGCATCGGCGGGTCCTTCGGCCCGTCCACCGCCGAGACCGCCATCGGTGCGGGCCTCGTGGGCGCCGCGGCCCTCGGCGCCGGCGCCCACGTGCTGCGCCGTCGCCGTCCGCTGCGCAGCAGCCGGGCCTGACCGGTCTCCCCGGACGCGGATCCCCCGCCACCGGCGATCGCCCCGAGTCCTCGTCAGGACTCGGGGCGATCGTCGGTGGCGGGGGATGTCCGGCGGGTTCAGTGGCTACGGCCGGACCCCCTGCGGCGCAGGGCGAACACGGTGCCGCCCGCGGCGGCGAGGAAGAGGCCGGCGCCGGCGCCGAGCTCCACGGGATCCATGCCGGCCACGCTGCCGCCCAGACCGCCGCGGACACCGAGGGCGGAGGACGGGGTCGGGAAGAGGGTCGCGCCGGTGCCGGTCCGCGTGGAGCTCGTGGTGGGTACGGTGGTGCCGCCGGCGATCGTCAGGTCGGCCGAGCCGGTCTCCCCGTTGCAGGTGAAGGAGACGGAGTAGACGGCTCCGCGCCGGGCGTCCCGGTCCACGGTGACCCGTACGGTTTGGCCGCGCGCGATGCTCACGGTGTCGAAGACCCCGGAGGAGACGGTGGCGTAGGCGGCGTTGCAGCGGCTGACCGCGAGGACCGTCTGCCCCCCGGGGGCGACGGTCGAAGGCGTGAGGGTGAAGCCGAACGAGGTGATGGGCTGGGCCTCGGCAGCGGTCGCGGCGGGCGCGCCGAGGACGCCGAGCGCGAGGACGGCGCCCGTGGCGCCGGCGCTCAGCAGGGCGGTGGCGGAGGTACGTATCGCACCCATGGTTGATTCTCCGGATCCCCGAGGAGCAGCCGCGGAACGGTTTTCCGCACGTGGGGGGTCGTGCGCCTCGATGTCCGACACGCTAGGTCGGGGTGCGGTGACCCGCGATCAGGAACGGGCGAATGGGGCATGGCAGTGGGCCGAACCGGGGACGGGAGGCCCGTCCCCGGTTTGCGGACGGCCCGATCCGAACGCGATCCGTGGCCTAGCCGCCGAGGTCCAGGTGGGGGAACTGGGCGAGGAACGGTTCGGCGGTGGCGGAGATGCCCCGCCCGAACGGCGCGTCGAAGTCCCAGATCAGGAACAGCAGGAACGCGATGAGGGCACTGAACAGGCCCGCCAGAAGCATCTCCCGGAACGACCGCCTGATCTGAAGGGTGAAGATCAGGCCCACGGTCACCAGGGCGCCGACGATCAGCCCGAACCACACCACCCCCGGCATGGTGGCCCCGGCACTCGAACCGCGTGCGCTGCGGGCGTCGTCGACCACCGCGACCTGGTCCACCAGCGGCTGGTAGGCCTGCCCCTCGTGGTCGGTCTGCGGCTCGTAGTCGGTGACGTCCCGGCGGATACGTTCCAGCAGCTCCCCGCCGTGCTCGGTGAGCTCGCCGTGGTCGGCCATCCGCTTCCACTCCGTGTCCACGACGTAGGTCACGTACGCGTCGACATCGGACCGGATCCTCTTGCGCACCTCGGCCGGGTAGACCTCGGAGCGGACACTGATCTCGTGCAGGGCCTGGGCCTCCTGGCGCACGTATTCCTGGGCGGCCCCGCGGCCTTCCCAGACGCCGGCGATCGCCAGGCCCAGCACGATCGCGTAGATCACCCCGATCATCATCGTCATGTACTCGATGACGTCCGGGGTCTCGTTCGGATCGTCGTCGTCGCCGATCCTCCTGTGGTTGAAGAAGGCGATGGACAGCACCACGGCACAGGCCGCGGCCATCGCGAGGGACAGGACGAGCCATTCCGACAAGATGACTCCCAATCGGTTACTGGTGGGGCGGAAGAAGCCCTAGCGCGGGCGCAGCGCGACGATCGCGAGCACTGCGGGAGCGGCGGTCATCAAGGTGAAAGTCACCGGCGAGATGTGGTGCTCGACGGGTTTGCGGGCCGCCGCGTGATACGCGGGCCGGGCCACCGGTTTCCGCGGTACGGGTTTCACCTCTGGGGCGGGTGGTGGGGGTGGGGCGGGGGGTGCAAGTGGTGGCGGTGCGGGAGCCCGGACCACGCGGGGCGGTGGGGGCGCGGGTTTCGGCGGGGGCGGTGCGGGCAGGACCGGCTTCGGTACGGGCCTCGGCGCCGGCGCGGGAGGCGGCGGTGGTTTCGGCGGTGCGGGTTTCGGGGGCGGTGGGGGCTCGGGCGGTGGCGGCGGGGGAGTCGGCTCGGGTGGCGGCGTGGGCTTCGGCGGCTTCGGTGGCGGCTTCGGCGGGCAGGGCGGAGGGGGCGGCGGCGGTGGGCAGTGGGGGTGGCCGTGATGGCCCCCGCCATGCCCGCCTCCACGGCGTTTCCCGTGGTCGGAGCCCTGGTCGTCACCGTGATGTCCGCCACGCGGGCCGCGTCCGCGGTCGCTGCCGCCGGCCACCGCGGCCACCACGGTGGCGGCCGGGCCGTCGCCGGAGTCGGTCGTCGCGTAGGCGCGGCTATCAGCCACGGCCGGCGTGACGGACAAGGCCGCCCACAGCAGGACCGGGACTGCCAGCAGGCGCCTGGCACAGGCTCTGTTCACCCCGGGAGCATGGGCCCGCGCGCGCCCGGGCACGCGAGGCTCGGCCCCCGGTTCGCCTGAACGGGTGGACTGCTGACCAGAGAGGTTTGAGCCACTCGTGGGTCGGTAGTGTGGTGACTCCGATCGACCCTCGGCCAATTCCCATAAGGGACTTGTCGGTATCGGTCATTCCCTCGCCCGGAGCAGCGGTGCCTTTGGTGTGTGACGAAGAACGGATCGCCAATTTCCGCTTTTGCTCGCCCTGTTGGGAAATGATCAGTACATTCGGCTCGGACAGGAGTCCGACCTCACACGGACGACCGCAGGACCAACGCTTGGAGACCCCGATGGAGCGCCCCGCCTGGGCCCCGCCAGGCATCGACATATCGGTGCCGAGCGTGTCCCGCATCTATGATTACTACCTGGGCGGGTCCCACAATTTCGAGGTCGACCGCCAGACGGCTCGCCGCGCCATGGAATTCATGCCGGGACTGCCCAAGATCATGCAGGCCAACCGGGCATTCATGCGCCGCGCCGTCCGGCACGCCGTCGCCGAGGGCGTCACGCAGTTCCTCGACATCGGCTCCGGCATCCCCACCTTCGGCAACGTCCACGAGATCGCCCAGGCCGCCAGCCCGCAGGCGCGCGTCGTCTACGTCGACCACGACCCGGTGGCCGTCGCGCACAGCCGGGCCGTCCTCGCGGGGGACGACCACAGCGACATCGTCGCCGCCGACCTGCGCAAGCCCAAGGAGATCCTGGCCGCCCCCGAGGTCGGCCGGCTGCTCGACCTCGGCCGCCCGGTCGCCCTCCTGCTCGTGGCCGTCCTGCACTTCCTGGAGGACACGGACGACCCGTACGCCGCCGTCGCCGAGCTGCGCGACGCGCTGGCCCCCGGCAGCCTGCTGATCCTCACGCACGCCTCGTACGAGGGGATCCCGCTCACCCAGGAAACCGCCGCCGGCACCGTGGGCGTCTACCGGGACATGCGCAACCCCCTCGTCATGCGGACCCGGGAACAGATCGGCGGCTTCTTCGACGGGTTCGAGATGCTGGAGCCGGGCCTCGTGTCCATGCCCGACTGGCGGCCGGACCGGCCCGACGACGGCGAGGACGGCGAGACACCGGAAGACCCCTACGCCTTCTCGGGCTTCGGCGGCGTGGGACGCAAGGCGTGAGACTTCCGGCACAGACGGCGGGGGCGCCGAAGGTAGCCGCGGCGCCGACCGTGGCGCCGACCACGGCACCGAGCACCGGGTCCGCCGCGGCCCCGCACGGCGGCATCGAGGACCGGATCGCCCGCTTCGCCACGATCTGGGGCCGGGCGATCTTCCCGGTCACGGCGACCTCGCTGACCCGCACCGAGTTCGAACGGCACCTCGTACCCCTCACCCGGACGCTCACCGAGGCCCTGCACGCCCGGCCCTTCGACGCCTCGGTCGCCCAGCAGGTGGGGGCGGAACTCGTCGCCGTGCACTGCACCGACCCCGAGGCCCTGGCCGGCACCCTCGGCGTGATCGAGTCCTACCTGGTGCTCTACTGCGGCCCGGACGGACCCGAGGGCTCCGGCGTCGAGGGCACCGAGGAGTACCGCTCCCGCTGCGCCCGGCTCCAGCACGCCATCGCGGCGGGATACGCCCGCGCGCTGCGCGAGCGCACCCTCAGGGAGCAGGAGGCCATCGCGCGCTCCGCGCTGACCGCGCGCACCGACGCGCAGCAGGCCCTGCACGCGAGCGAGGAGCGCTTCCGGGCGGTCTTCGAGGGCGCGGCCGTGGGCATCGGCATCGCCGACCTCGACGGGAACGTCCTGGAGGTCAACGACACCCTGCTGCAGATGTTCGGCGGCCTGGAGGGGCACGTCCGCAGTCGCAACGTCAGCGAGTGGGGACACCCCGACGACACCCCGCACGTCTGGCGGATGTACGGCGAGCTGGTGCGCGGCGAGCGAGAGAGCTACCGCGTGGAGAAGCCGTACTACCGGCACGACGGCACCGTGCTCTGGACCAATTTGACGGTGTCGCTGCTGCGCGACGCCGACGGGAAGCCGCAGTACCAGCTGGCGCTGATGGAGGACACCACAGAGCGCCGGCTGCTGAACCTGCGCCTGCGCTACGAGGCCACCCACGACGCCCTGACCGGCCTGCCCAACCGGACGCTGTTCTTCGAGCGGCTGGAGAAGGCCCTCGGCGGGGCCGGAGGCGACCGCTACGGTCTGTGCTACCTCGACCTCGACGGTTTCAAGGCGGTCAACGACAGCCTCGGGCACTCGGCGGGAGACCGGCTGCTGGTCGAGGTCGCCGACCGGCTGCAGAGCTGCGCGACCGGCCCGGGCGAGGTGGTCGCCCGGCTCGGCGGTGACGAGTTCGTCGCCCTGACCACCGGCTCCGACACCGAGGAGAAGGTGACCGAACTCGCGGTCCGCATACTGACCGCCCTGTCCACGCCGATCCGGCTGGAGGGCCGGGAGCTGACGGTCCGGGGCAGCATCGGCATCGTCGAGGGCCGGGCCAAGGAGCGCACCCCCGCGGAGGTGCTGCGCAGCGCCGACATCACGATGTACCGGGCCAAGGCGGCCGGCGGCAACCGCTTCGAATTCGCCGACGCCGAGGCCGACGCCCGCGCGATCACCCGCCACGGCCTGACCAACGCCCTGCCCGCGGCGCTGGAACGCGGCGAGTTCTTCATCGAGTACCAGCCGCTGGTCCACATGCGCGACGGCAGCGTGCACGGGGCCGAGGCGCTGGTGCGCTGGTCGCACCCGCAGTACGGGGTCCTCGGCCCGGACCGCTTCATCCCGCTCGCCGAACGGACCGGGCTGATCGTGCCGCTCGGGCGCTGGGTGCTGGAGGAGGCCGTCCGTCAGGCCCGCATCTGGCAGCGCCAGCACGGAGGCGCGGCCCTGCGGATCAACGTCAACCTCTCGCCGACCCAGCTCCACCACCCGGGCCTGGTCGCCGACACCGTGGCGGTGCTGGAGAAGTCCGGCCTCGCCCCGGGCGCGCTGTGCCTGGAGGTCACCGAATCGGCCCTGATAGGGGCCGACGACGAACTCCTGGAACCGCTGCGCAGGCTCGCCGCCCTCGGTGTGGACATCGCCCTCGACGACTTCGGCACCGGCTACTCGAACCTGGCCAACCTGCGGCGGCTGCCGGTCAGCGTCCTGAAGCTCGACCGCTCCTTCACCCAGGGGATGCAGCAGCAGCCCGCCAACCCGGTCGACGTCAAGATCGTGGAGGGGATCGTCGCCCTGGCCCACAGCCTCGAACTCGCCGTCACCGTCGAGGGCGTGGAGACCGGAGCCCAGGCCGCCCAGCTGCGCGCCCTCGGCTGCGACACCGCTCAGGGCTGGTACTACGCCCGGCCCGGGGCCCCGGACCGCATCCACACCCTCTCCCTCTCGGACGCGGTGCCCACACCCTCCTGACGTCGCCGCCGGGTGGGCCGGGCGGACCGGCCCGGCTGCCCGGAGCCGGGGCCGCGATTCCCCGGCCTGCAGCCCCGGCCGGGGGCCTGCCGGCGGCCGGGGCCGGCCGCGGGCCGCATCAGGCTCCGGCGCGCGGCACGCTCCGGGTCATGCCGACCTCCGTCCCGCGCCCGGGGGTCCGCACGGCCTCCACGACCCGGTCGTACCGCTCCGCCGTGTCGGCCAGGACGTCGGCGACCACGGGCAGCCGCTCCGCCTCGTACGCGTCGAGCACCTCCTCACCGCCGGGCCCGGTGAGTGCTGCGGCCAGCGTCCGGGCGAGGGCGGTGGCGTCCTGGATGCCGGTGTTCATGCCGAGCCCGCCTGCTATGGGCTGCACGTGCGCGGCATCCCCGGCGAGGAAGACCCGGCCCTCCCGCAGCCGCGTGGCCATCCGGATGTTGACCCGCCAGGCCGAGATCCATGTGGCATCGACGAGCCGGATGCCCGGAACCCGCGCATGCCGGTCGAAGAGCCGCTGGAAGCCCTCCAGGGAGGGCGGCAGCGGCTCGCCCCGCTCGTCCCGCTCGGGCGAGGCCTGCACCTGGAAGCTGTCCGTCCCCGGCATCGGGCAGAGGAGCATTCCATTGCCGTCCGAGGTGAACCACTGGTGCCAGACGTCCCGGCCGAGCCCGGGCGCCCGGACGTCCCCGATGACCATCGCGGGCTCCTCCTGGCCGTTCCCCTCGAAGGGGATGCCGAGCAGCTTGCGCGTGGTGCTGCGCCCGCCGTCGCACCCGGCGAGATAGCGGGCTCCGATCACGGTGCCGTCCGCCAGCTCCGCCCGCACCCCGGACGGGTCCTGGGTGATCGCGGCGAGCTCCGATCCGTACTCGACCCGCACCCCGAGCCCGGCGAGCCGGTCGCGCAGCGCCGCTTCGATCTGCCACTGCCCGATCAGCAGGCCGCCGTCGGTGGGGGTGTCGTCGATGTGCTGTCCGTCGAAGTACTTGCGCAGGACCACGCTCCTGTTGCCGGTGGCGTCCAGGGTGTCGAGCACGCCGAGTTCCTGGAAGACATCGAGGCTGCCCGGCAGCAGCCCCTTGCCCCGGGACTCGTGGTGCGGTTCGGTGCGCCGGTCGATGACGCGCACGGCGAATCCGCGCAGCGCCAGGTCGCAGGCGAGCGTCAGTCCGGTGGGACCCGAGCCGGCGATCAGTACGTCGGTCATGGGATGTCCTCTCCTCGTCGATGTCTCCAGGAAAGCGGCTCCCGCCGAAAAAAGCAACCCGGTTACAAAAATAACCCGGTCACGCATCCGTGGTACGCTGTGCGCATGGAGAACACGACGGGTCTGCGCGAGAACAAGAAGCTCCGTACGCGGCACCGACTGGCGGCGACGGCACTGGAGCTCTTCCTGGAACGGGGCTTCGATGCCGTGTCGGTGGCGGACGTCGCGGCCGCGGCCGAGGTCTCCAAGCCCACCCTCTTCCGGTACTTCCCGACCAAGGAGGACCTCCTGCTCGACCGGTTCGCCGACCATCAGGACGAGGTGGCGCGCATCGTGCGCGAGCGGCCCGCCGGCCGCACGCCGGTGGGCGCCGTGCACACGCACTTCCTGGCGGCGCTGGCCGAGCGGGACCCGATCACCGGGCTGTGCGACCACCCGAACGTGATGGCCTTCCAGGGGCTCGTCTACAGCACCGCCAGCCTCAAGAGCCGGCTCAGCCGCTACACCGACCGCGAGGTGGAGTTGCTCGCCGCCGGGCTGGAGGCGGAGGCGGTGGCGCCGCTCGCCGCCCGCCTGGCCGCGATCCATCTGGTGGCGGTCCGGCACGAGTTGGGCCGGGTGAACTGGCGGCGGATCGAATCCGGGCAGAGCGCCGACGAGGCCCACGCGGCGGCGGTGGCCGATGCCGATCAGGCCTTCGGGATGCTCGCCGAAGGCCTCGACCAGGCCCTGCCGGCAGGCCCCGTGCAGGCGTCCCCCCAGGCGTCCGCCCAAGCCCAGACCCCGGCCCCGGAATGACCGCCCCGCGCGTCCTGCCCGCCCCGCCCGCAGCCCTGCCACGGCGGAATCAGCCGGTCAGTATGCGCTTCAGCTCGCGGGCCGCTCGCGGCGGAGCCACGTCGGTGCGGTGGGCCAGGGCGATCGTGCGGCGCAGCGGGGAGCCGGCCAGCGGAGTCACCCGCAGACCCGGACCGGCGCGGTCCACCACCATCGCCGGGACCACCGCGATACCGAGCCCCGCCCGCACGAAGCCCAGGACCGCGTCCATCTCGCCGCCCTCCACGGTGAAGACCGGCTCGAAGCCCTCGGCCCGGCAGGCCGCCACCGTGAGCTCCCGCAGGTCGTAGCCGTGCCGGAACATCACCATCGGCTCGTCCCGCAGTCCCGGGATGGTCAGCTCGCCGCCCCCGCCGGGCGCCGGCCGTTCCGCCGAGGAGACCACCACGAGGTCTTCCGTCAGCAGCTCCATCGTGGTCAGGGCCGGGGCCGAAGGGGGGAGCGGCAGCGCGATCAGGGCCAGGTCCAGGGCTCCGCGCGCGAGTTCCCGTACGAGGTCGAGCGAGCCGCTCTCCTCGATCAGCAGCTCGATCCCGGGATGCGCGTCGTGGAAGGTCCGCAGCACGTCCGGCAGCAGGCCCGTGCAGATGCTGGGAGTGGCACCGAGCCGGACGCGGCCGCGCCGGAGCTGCGCCAGTTCCTGCACCTCCAGCCGTGCGGTGTCCGCGTCCGCCAGGATCCGACGGGCCAGCGGCAGCAGCGTCTCGCCCGCGTCGGTGAGCGTGATGTTGCCCCGGGCCCGGCTGAACAGCTCGGCCCCGAGTTCCCGTTCGAGCGCCTTGATCTGCTGCGAGAGCGAGGGCTGCGCCACGTGCACGCGCTCCGCGGCCCGGGTGAAATGCCGGGTCTCGGCGACGGCCACGAAGTACAGGAGCTGCTGGAACTGCATACCCCCAGGCTAGCGTGCTTGATAGTTGATCCCTATCGATATCAGCTCCATCATGTCTTGGACCTTTCGGGACCCTCGTCC
Source organism: Streptomyces xanthophaeus (assembly GCF_030440515.1). GTDB lineage: Bacteria > Actinomycetota > Actinomycetes > Streptomycetales > Streptomycetaceae > Streptomyces > Streptomyces kutzneri. The sequence goes on along the minus strand of NZ_CP076543.1, from coordinate 1,053,766 downwards.
GTACCGTCGAGGACATGGCTCTGGCAACGCGGACGGATCGACGGCCGTCCATCACACGCACGATCTGGGACTCCTCCGTCGGCAAGAAGTCCGTGATGGCCGTGTCCGGCCTGATCATGCTCGGCTACCTCGTCGTGCACATGCTCGGAAACCTCAAGATCTTCTTCGGGGCGGACGAGTTCAACGGCTACGCCCACTGGCTGCGCACCCTCGGCTCGCCCTTCCTGCACCACGAGTGGGCCCTGTGGCTCGTCCGCGTGGGACTGCTCGTCGCGGTCGTCGCCCACGCCGTGTCCGCGTACCAGCTCAGCCGCCGCGACATCAAGGCCCGCCCGGTGAAGTACGCCCACAAGCGCCGCCGCGCGAGCTACGCCACCCGCACCATGCGCTGGGGCGGCATCATCCTCGGCCTGTTCATCGTCTGGCACCTGCTCGACCTCACCACGCTCACCGTCAATGAGCGCGCCTGGTCCGGCCACCCGTACGAGAACGTCCTGTCCACCTTCTCCACCTGGTACGGGAACACGATCTACATCGTGGCCATGGCCGCCCTCGGACTGCACGTCCGCCACGGCTTCTGGAGCGCTGCGCAGACCCTCGGCGCGGGCAGTGCCCGACGCGAGCGGACGCTGAAGTTCCTGGCCAACGGCCTGGCCCTCGTCCTCTTCGCAGGCTTCGTGTCCGTCCCCGTAGCCGTCATGACCGGAGTGGTGAACTGACCATGAGCACACACCAGCACGACCACGACCAGCACGCCCACCAGCGGGACCCCCACCGGCAGGGCTCCCACTACGCCGTGTACACCGCCGGCGACCCCGTCTGCGACACCAAGGCCCCCGAAGGCCCGATCGCGGACCGCTGGGACCGCCGCCGCTTCGAGGCCAAGCTCGTCAACCCGGCCAACCGCCGCAAGCACACCGTCATCGTCGTCGGTACCGGCCTGGCGGGCGGAGCGGCCGGCGCGACACTCGCCGAACAGGGCTACCACGTCGTCCAGTTCTGCTTCTCCGACTCCCCGCGCCGCGCCCACTCCATCGCCGCCCAGGGCGGCATCAACGCCGCCAAGAACTACCGCAACGACGGCGACTCGGTGCACCGCCTCTTCTACGACACCGTCAAGGGCGGCGACTTCCGCGCCCGCGAGTCCAACGTCCACCGCCTCGCCCAGATCTCGGTCGAGATCATCGACCAGTGCGTGGCCCAGGGCGTTCCCTTCGCCCGCGAGTACGGCGGCCTCCTCGACACCCGCTCCTTCGGCGGCGTCCAGGTCTCCCGCACCTTCTACGCCCGCGGCCAGACCGGCCAGCAGCTCCTGCTCGGCGCCTACCAGGCACTCTCCCGGCAGATCGCCGCCGGCAACGTCGAGATGCACGCCCGCACCGAGATGCTCGACCTGATCGTCGTGGACGGAGTGGCCCGCGGCATCGTCGCACGCGACCTGGTCACCGGCGAGATCTCCTCGTACTACGCCGACGCCGTGGTCCTGGCGAGCGGCGGCTACGGCAACGTCTTCTACCTCTCCACCAACGCCATGAACTCCAACGCGACCGCCGTCTGGCGGGCGCACCGGCGTGGCGCGTACTTCGCCAACCCCTGCTTCACCCAGATCCACCCCACCTGCATCCCGCGCACCGGCGACCACCAGTCCAAGCTCACCCTCATGAGCGAGTCCCTGCGCAACGACGGACGCATCTGGGTCCCCAAGGCCAAGGGCGACACCCGCGCCGCGGCCGACATCCCCGAGGCGGAGCGCGACTACTACCTGGAGCGGATCTACCCCTCCTTCGGCAACCTCGTGCCCCGCGACATCGCCTCCCGCGCCGCGAAGAACGTCTGCGACGAAGGCCGCGGCGTCGGTCCCGGCGGCCAGGGGGTCTACCTCGACTTCGCGGACGCCATCCGCCGCATGGGCCGCGACAAGGTCGCCGAGAAGTACGGCAACCTCTTCGAGATGTACGAGCGGATCACCGCGGAGAACCCGTACGAGGTTCCCATGCGGATCTACCCCGCCGTCCACTACACGATGGGCGGCCTGTGGGTCGACTACGACCTCCAGACCACCCTGCCCGGCCTCTTCGCCATCGGCGAGGCCAACTTCTCCGACCACGGAGCCAACCGCCTCGGCGCCTCCGCGCTGATGCAGGGCCTCGCCGACGGCTACTTCGTGCTCCCGTCCACGATCAACGACTACCTGGCCCGCCACCCGCACCAGGACACCGTGGACGACCGCCACCCCGAGGCCGCGGCGGCGATCCGCGAGACCCGCGACTGCCTGGCGAAACTCCTCGCCGTCGACGGCGACCGCACCCCCGACTCCTTCCACCGCGAGATCGGCGAACTGATGTGGGAGTACTGCGGCATGGCCCGCAGTGAGGAGGGCCTGCGCAAGGCGCTCGACCGCATCCCCGAGATCCGCGAGGAGTTCTGGCGCCGCATCAAGGTCCCCGGCCGCGGCGAGGAGTTCAACCAGTCGCTGGAGAAGGCCAACCGTATCGTCGACTACCTCGAACTCGCCGAGCTGATGTGCCTCGACGCGCTCCACCGCGCCGAATCCTGCGGCGGCCACTTCCGCGAGGAGTCCCAGACCGCCGACGGCGAAGCAGCCCGCCGCGACGAGGAGTTCGGATACGCGGCCGCCTGGGAGTACCAGGGCACCGGCGCCGCCCCCGTCCTGCACAAGGAAGACCTCGTCTTCGAGTACGTCCACCCCACCCAGCGGAGCTACGCATGAAGCTCACCCTGCGCGTCTGGCGCCAGCGCGGCGCCGACGCCCCCGGTCACATGGCCTCCTACGAGGTCGACGGCATCTCGGAGGACATGTCCTTCCTGGAGATGCTCGACACCCTCAACGAGGACCTCATCCTGCGCGGCGAGGACCCGGTCGCCTTCGACCACGACTGCCGCGAGGGCATCTGCGGCGCCTGCAGCCTCGTCATCAACGGCGACGCCCACGGCCCGGAACGCACCACCACCTGCCAGCTCCACATGCGGTCCTTCGCCGACGGCGACACCATCGACGTCGAGCCGTGGCGGGCCGCCGCCTTCCCGGTGGTCAAGGACCTCGTCGTCGACCGCGGCGCCTTCGACCGGATCATCCAGGCCGGCGGCTACATCACCGCCCCCACCGGCGCCGCCCCCGAGGCGCACGCCACCGCCGTGCCCAAGGCCGACGCCGACTTCGCCTTCGAGCACGCCGAGTGCATCGGCTGCGGCGCGTGCGTGGCGGCCTGCCCCAACGGCTCCGCGATGCTCTTCACCTCCGCCAAGGTCAACCACCTGAACGTCCTCCCGCAGGGCTCGCCGGAGCGCGAGACCCGGGTGCTGGACATGGTGGCCCGGATGGACGAGGAAGGCTTCGGCGGCTGCACCCTGACCGGCGAGTGCGCCACGGCCTGCCCGAAGGGCATCCCGCTGCCCTCGATCGCCGCGATGAACAAGGAGTGGCTGCGGGCCGTGCGCAAGGGCCCCCGCTGAGCCCCGGGTCCAAGGCCCCGCCCCTGCCCCCGCCCCCGCCCCTGCGCCGATCGGCTGACCGCAACGGCCCGCACCGCGCCGCGCCCCGGCCCCGCCCGGGCCGTGGGGGACAGTGGCGCCATGCCAGAAGCCCCCTCCGGGTCCGGACCGCGTCGCCGAGCCGTACTGGCCGCCGCCCTCGCCCCGCTGGCCGGGGCTGGGGCCGGGTGCTCGGGCGGGGAAGCCCCGCGCCCCCCGGCGCCCGGTGCGCCGGCCGGACCCGAGGACGCCCTGGTCATGGTGATCCGGCACGCGGAGAAGCCGTACGCCGGCGGCGTCGGCCGGGACGCGGAGGGCGAGGACGATCCCGGTTCGCTGGCCGGCCGCGGATGGCGCCGGGCCGAACGCCTCCCGCACCTCTTCCCGCCGGCCCACGGCTCCTCGCTGCCCCGCCCCGCGGCCGTCTTCGCGGCAGGCGGCAACGTTACCGCCGCCCCCGCGCGGTGCAAGCAGACGGTGGCGGCGCTCGCCGCCGCCCTGCGCGCCCCCGTCCGCGCCGAGTTCGCGGTCGGCGCCGAAGCCGCCCTCGCGCAGGCCGTGTTGGCCGGGCCCATGCCCGTGCTCGTCTGCTGGGAGCACAGCGGGATCCCGCGCCTGGTCCGGGCCCTCGGCGCCCACCGGATCCCGGGTACCCCGGCCACCTGGCCCGACCGGCACGACCTCGTCTGGATGTTCACCCGCCGTCAGGGCCGCTGGAGCTTCCGCGAACTGCCGCAGCACCTGCTCCCCGGCGACGTCTGAGCCTCACCAGCGGATCAGTTCGTTCCCGGCGGCGTCCTCGACGGTCGTCACGCTGCCGTTCGCCCAGACCACCAGCATGTCCGAGCAGTACTGCAGCTCGAAGGGTTCGTCGGGCGCCCGGGTGCCGGACCAGGGCCGGGCGCCGTCCGCCGAGCCTATGGTGATCACGGTGACCTTCTCGCCCGGCTCCAGCCATACCTCCGAGGCCCAGGGTTCGAGGATCAGCGACAGCCGGTTCCGCCCGTCGTTCGTCACGGGGAGCCGCGCGACCGGCTCCGCCGGACGTACGGAGGCGGTCGCTTCCGCCGCCGGAGCCGGTTCCCTCCGGCGTTTCCAGAACATGCCCGGCAGCCTATGCCCGCCCCGGCTCCCCGTCCCTGCCGGACCCGAGGGCCCGCGCCAGGTACGGAGCCGTACGGCTGCCCGTCGCGGAAGCCACCTCCGACGGCGTACCCGCGGCGACCACCCGGCCGCCCGCCGTGCCGCCGCCCGGACCGAGGTCGATCACCCAGTCCGCGCCCGCCACCACCTCCATGTCGTGCTCCACGACCACCACCGAGTGCCCCGCGTCCACCAGCCCGTGCAACTGCCGCAGCAGCACCCGCACATCGGCCGGATGCAGCCCGGTCGTCGGCTCGTCCAGCAGGTACAGCGTGTGGTCCCGGCGCAGCCGCTGCAGCTCGGTCGCCAGCTTGATCCGCTGCGCCTCGCCGCCCGAAAGCTCGGTGGCCGGCTGCCCCAGCCGCAGGTAGCCCAGCCCGATCTCCTCCAGCGCCCGCAGGCTGCGCGCCGCCGCCGGAACCTCCGCGAAGAAGGCGGCCGCCGACTCCACCGTCAGGCCCAGTACCTCCGCGATGTCCAGGCCCTCGTACCGGACCTCCAGGGTCTCGGCGTTGTACCGGGCCCCCGCGCATGCGGGGCACGGGGCGTACGTACTCGGCAGGAACAGCAGCTCCACCGAGACGAAACCCTCGCCCTGGCAGGTCTCGCAGCGGCCCCCAGGCACGTTGAAGGAGAACCGGCCTGCTTTCCAGCCGCGCGCCCGCGCCTCGGGGGCCGCCGTGAAGAGCTTGCGCACCACGTCGAACAGCCCGGTGTATGTGGCCAGGTTGGACCGAGGCGTCCGGCCGATCGGCTTCTGGTCCACCTCCACCAGCCGCCGTACGGGGAAGTCCGCCTCCGCGAGCCGCTCGCGGACCTCCCCGGCCAGTACCTGGCCCACCAGCGTGGATTTGCCCGACCCCGACACTCCGGTGACGGCCGTGAACACTCCGAGGGGGAACTCCGCCTCCAGTTCCCGCAGGTTGTGCCGGTCCACACCGGTCAGCCGCACCGCCCCGGTCGCCCCGCGCACCTGCCGGGGGGCCGCGGCGGGCTCCCGCGCCGCGAACAGGTGCCGGGCCGTCGCCGACCCCGCCACCCCGGCCAGGTCCTGCGGCGGCCCGCTGTGGAGCACCTGCCCGCCGTGCTCCCCGGCCAGCGGGCCCACGTCCACCAGCCAGTCCGCGTGCCGCACCACATCGAGATGGTGTTCCACGACGAAGACCGTGTTCCCGGCCTCCTTCAGCCGGTCCAGCACCCCGAGCAGTGCCTCGGTGTCCGCCGGGTGCAGCCCCGCCGACGGTTCGTCCAGCACGTACACGACCCCGAACAGCCCCGAGCGCAGCTGCGTCGCCAGCCGCAGCCGCTGCAGCTCGCCCGCCGACAGGGTCGGCGCGGTCCGGTCCAGGCTCAGATAGCCCAGCCCCAGCTCCGTGACGGGCCCGATCCGGGAGCGCAGGTCCTCGGCGAGCACCCGCGCCGCCTCCCCGTCCAGGGGCGCGGAGGCCAGTACGCCGTCCAGGTCGGTCAGCGCGAGGGCCGCGAGCTCCGCGATGGTCCGCCCGGCGAAGGTGACGGCGAGGGCCTCCGGCCGCAGCCGCCGCCCCTCGCACACCGGACACGGTGAGTCGGCGAGGAACTTCTCGGCGCGGGCCCGCAGGGTGGCGCTCTTGCTGTCGGCGAAGGTCCGCATGACGTACCGGTGGGCGCTCATGTACGTGCCCTGGTAGGGCCGCTGGATCCGCTCGGCCTCCCGCACCGGGTGCACGGTCACCACCGGCTGCTCCTCGGTGAACAGGATCCACTCGCGGTCCTTCGCCGGCAGTTCCCGCCAGGGCCGGTCCACGTCGTGGCCGAGCGTGTCCAGGATGTCCCGCAGGTTCTTGCCCTGCCAGGCGCCCGGCCAGGCGGCGATCGCACCCTGACGGATCGACAGCCTTGGGTCGGGGACGAGGAGTTCCTCGCTGGTGCGGTGGATCCGGCCGAGCCCGTGACACGACGGGCAGGCCCCGGCGGCGGTGTTGGGCGAGAAGGCGTCGGAGTCGAGCCGCTCGGCACCCGGCGGATAGGTCCCGGCCCGCGAATACAGCATCCGCAGGGAGTTGGACAGCAGGGTCACCGTGCCGACGGAGGAGCGCGAGCCGGGGGAGGAGCGCCGCTGCTCCAGCGAGACGGCCGGCGGCAGCCCGGTGACGGAGTCCACCTTCGGCGCGCCGATCTGGTGGATCAGGCGGCGGGCGTACGGGGCCACGGACTCGAAGTACCGGCGCTGGGCCTCGGCGTAGAGCGTGCCGAAGGCGAGCGAGCTCTTCCCGGAGCCGGAGACCCCGGTGAACACGGTCAGCGCATCGCGCGGGATGTCCACGTCGACGCCGCGCAGATTGTGCTCCCGGGCGCCCCGGACCCGTACGTAGGGGTCGAGGGAGGTGGGGGGAGGGGCGGGGGTACCGGCGGCCTGGTGCATTCGTCCTATTTTAGAGGCTCGCCTTCAGAGGCCCGTGATCCGGGCCAGGCGTGCGTAGGAGTCCAGCAGCGCCGTGCGGTCGTACGTGGAGGTGGTGACCAGCAGTTCGTCCGCGCCGGTCTGCTCCGCGACCTCCGACAGCTGTGCCGCCACCTGGTCCTCCGTGCCGTGGACGTGCCCGGCGAGGGCGCCCTCGTAGAGCTCGCGCTCCTTCGGTGTCATCTCCAGCGCCTCGATCTCCTCCGCCGGGCGCAGCGGCGGGAAGCTGCCCCGGGTGCGGGAGTGCGCGAGGGCCCAGGCTTCCGGGACCAGGATGCGGCGGGCCTCCTCCTCGGTGGCGGCGACCGCCACCGTGCCCGAGACCACGACGTACGGCTCCACCGCCCGGGCGGAGGGCTGGAACTCCTTGCGGTACGCCCGGGCGATCTCGTTCAATCGGCCGCGGGCCCGCAGGTCGCCCACCACCAGGGGCAGCCCGGCCCGGGCGGCGATCCCGGCACCTTCCCCGGTGGCCAGGAGGTAGGCCGGGATCCGCAGTCCTTCGGCGGGGCGGGCGTGCACCTCGGGGTGGGCCCGCTGGGTGCCGTCGAGCCAGCCCAGCAGCTCGGTCAGCTGTTCCTCGAAGCGGTCGGCGTCGCCGGTGTCGCGGCCCAGCGCCCGCCGGATGCCGCCCGTGAAGCCGACCGAACGCCCGAGGCCCATGTCGATCCGGCCGGGGAACAGAGACTCCAGGACCCCGAACTGTTCCGCCACCACCAGCGGCTGGTGGTTGGGCAGCATGACCCCGCCCGTGCCGACCCGGATCCGGTGCGTCGCCGCGGCGACGGCGGCGGCCAGCACCGTCGGCGCCGAGCCCGCGACACCGGGCACGCTGTGGTGCTCCGAGACCCAGAAGCGGTGGTAGCCGAGCTCCTCGGCCGTCCGGGCCAGGTCCACGGTGTCGCGCAGGGCCTCGGGGGCCGGGTGGCCCTCGCGGGTGCGCGACCGGTCGAGTATCGAGAGTTTTCGGATCACACAGGACTCAACGTCCGGCGGCCCGGGGGATTCCCCGGCTCTCTTAGGCTGGCGGGATGAGTGAGCACACGTCCCGGCCGCTGGCCGTCTTCGACATCGACAACACCCTGGCGGACACCGGTCATCGCCAGCACTTCCTGGAGCGCCGGCCCCGGGACTGGACGGGCTTCTTCGCCGCGGCCCCGGCCGATCCGCCGCTCGGGCGCGGGGTCGCGCTGGCCGTGGAGAGCGCGGCCGACTGCGAGGTGGTGTACCTGACCGGGCGCCCCGAGCGGTGCCGCGCGGACACGCTCGACTGGCTCGCCCGGCACGGTCTGCCCGAGGGGCGGCTGTTCATGCGCGGCAACCAGGACCGGCGGCCGGCCCGCACGACGAAGATCGAGGTGCTGCGGCGGATCTCCCGGGGCCGGGAGGTGCGCATGCTCGTCGACGACGACGAGCTCGTCGTCCAGGCCGCCCGCGCCGCCGGCTTCCGGGTGGTCCTGGCCGACTGGGCCGAGGACGCGCCCGAGATGCAGTCCGCCCAGGAGGTCGACGGACGGACGTGATCCGGCGGAGGTGAGGGGCCCGGGGGCTCAGTCCTCGCCTTCGAGGCGGAAGCCGACCTTGAGCCCCACCTGGTAGTGGGCGATCTCCCCGTTCTCGATGTGGCCGCGTACCTGAACCACCTCGAACCAGTCCAGGTTCCGCACGGTCTGGCCCGCCCGGGCGATCCCGTTGCGGATGGCCTGATCGATGCCCTCGTGGGAGGTGCCGACGATCTCGGTCACCCGGTACGTGTGATTGGACATGGAGGTCTCCCGACAGTGGGTGGCTTTTGCCTGGTTCTACGGTGCCCCAGTAAGTCCGGGTCCGCGAACTTTGGGCGAACAGTCCCGAGCGAAAGACCCTTGACCGGCCTATTGGTCTATGCCAATTTCGAGCCATCCGAGACCGAGCCCAGAAGGTGACCCTCTTGAAGATGCGCTTGCTCGCCGTCTGCACCGCCCTCGCTGCCACCGCCGCCCTCACGGGCTGCAGCGGGTCGGCCGACCCGGCCGCAGGGTCGCGCAAGGTCACGCTCTGGCTGATGAAGGGCAGCGCCTCGGAGGACTTCATCGGCAGGTTCACCGCGGAGTTCGAGACGGAACACCCCGGCACCGACCTGGACGTCAGGATCCAGGAGTGGACCGGCATCGGCGACAAGGTCAACGCCGTCCTCGCCGGCACGGGCAAGGAGAGCGCCGACGTCATCGAGGTCGGCAACACCCAGGTCGCCAAGTACATCGAGACCGGCGGCCTCGAAGAGCTCACCCTCGAAGGCCTGCGCACGTGGGGCAGCAAGGACTGGCTCAAGGGCCTCGCCGACCCGGGAACCATCAACGGCGCCCAGTACGGAATCCCCTGGTACGCCGCCAACCGGGTGGTCATCTACCACAAGGACCTCTTCGCGAGCGCCGGCATCAAGACCCCGCCCAAGAACCGCCAGGAGTGGATCCAGGCCACCCAGAAGCTCGACAAGGGCGACCAGCAGGGCATCTACCTCGCGGGCCAGAACTGGTACGCCCTCGCCGGCTTCATCTGGGACGAGGGCGGCGAACTCGCCGTCGAGACCAACGGCAAGTGGGTCGGCGCACTCGACGACGACAAGGCCCTGGCCGGCATGGACTTCTACAAGCAGCTCCAGGCCCTCGGCGACGGACCCAAGGGCGCCGACGAGGAGACGCCCCCGCAGTCGCAGGTCTTCGCCCGCGGCCAGGTCGCCCAGATCATCGCCCCGCCCGGCCAGGCCGCAGAGATCGAGGCGGCCAACCCCGCCCTGAAGGGCAAGCTCGGCTTCTTCCCGATCCCCGGCAAGACCTCCGACAAGCCGGGAGCCGTCTTCACCGGCGGCTCCGACCTGATCATCCCGGCGCGCACCGGACAGCGGAAGGGCGCCGTGGACGTGATCACGGCCCTCGTCAGCGAGAAATGGCAGACCGAACTCGCCCGCACGATGAGCTACGTACCCAACAAGACCACCCTCGCGCACGTCGTCGACGGAAACGAGGGCGCGGCCGCCATGGCCCCCGGCGCCGCCCAGGGCCGCGCCACTCCCACCTCCGCCCGCTGGGCCGAGGTCGAGGCGAAGAACCCGATCAAGCCCTTCATGACGGCCGTGCTCACCGGCCGGGACCCCAAGCAGGCCGCCCGGACCGCCTCCGAGGAGATCGGCAAGGTCCTCAGCTCCGACCGCTGAGCCGGTGCCCCGGCCACCGCCGGGACGGGGGTACCGCCGAGTTCAGCGTCCGCACATCCAAGGGCCGCTGAGCGGTCATGTCGAATCCAGCCGGTCACGGAAGAAGTAAAGGAGCCAGGCCACACACCTGCGGGCCTGGCCATCCGTGCCCGGATCAGGAGCCGCCATGACGATCGCACCCCTGTCCCCGTCCCCCCTCCCCGCCTCGGCGCCGGCCCCCTCACCCGCGCCCGCCACCCGCCTCGCCCCCGTCAGGGACCGGGCCGCGGCACCCGGCGCGCCCTCCGAAGGACCGCGCTACGCCGTCCGCCTCGCCCGCGACGAGGACGAGGTGCGCGCCGCCCAGCGGCTGCGCCACCAGGTCTTCGCCGGCGAGCTCGGCGCCCGTCTGGACGGGCCCGAGCCCGGCCTCGACGCCGACGCCTTCGACGCGTACTGCGACCACCTCCTCGTCATCGACGAGGAGACCGAGCAGGTCGTCGGCACCTACCGGCTGCTGCCCCCGGAACGCGCCGCCGTCGCCGGCCGCCTCTACTCCGAAGGGGAATTCGACCTCTCGGCCCTCGCCCCCATCCGCCCCGACCTCGTCGAGGTCGGCCGCTCCTGCGTCCACCCCGACCACCGCAACGGCGCCGTCATCGCCCTCATCTGGGCCGGCCTCGCCCACTACATGGACCGCACCGGGCACAACTGGCTCGCCGGCTGCTGCTCGATACCGCTCGCCGACGGCGGGGTCCTGGCCGCCGCCACCCGGGAGACCGCCCTCACCCGCAGCCTCGCCCCCGAGGAGTACCGGGTCACCCCCCACCTCCCCTGGAGCCCCGAGGGCATCACCTTCCCCGACCGCATGGAGCTGCCCCCGCTGCTGCGCGGCTACCTCCGCCTCGGTGCCTGGGTGTGCGGCGAGCCCGCCCTCGACGCCGGGTTCGGCTGCGCCGACCTGTACGTACTGCTCTCCCTGCGCCGGACCAACCCGCGCTACCTGAAGCACTTCCGCTCGCTCGTCCCGGGCGCATGAGCGTCTGGCTGCCCACCTCGCCCTGCACCCCCGAGGCCTGCGCCGGGCACGAGGGGGACACCGCGAGCGTTCCCCGGGCGGTGCTCAGACTCGCCGCCGCCGTCGCCCTGATCCTGCTGGGGATCCTGGGCGCCCCGCCGGTCCGGCTGCTGCCGGCCGGCCCCCGGCACACGGTGGTACGGGCCTGGTCGGCCGCGCTCGTACGGGCCTTCGGCATACGGATCACCGTGCACGGCAGCCCGGGGCCCGGCGGCGGCCGGCTCCTGGTCGCCAACCACATCTCCTGGCTGGACATCCCGCTGGTGGCCGCAGCCCTGCCCTGCCGGATGCTGGCCAAGAGCGACATCCGGGCCTGGCCGGTGCTCGGGCGCCTCGCCGGACAGGCCGGCACCCTGTTCATCGAACGCGACCGGATCCGCGCCCTGCCCGCCACCGTCGAGAGCATCACCGGCGCGCTGCTGGCCGGGGACCGGGTCACCGTCTTCCCCGAGGGCTCCACGTGGTGCGGGCGGGCCCAGGGCACCTTCCGCCGGGCTTCCTTCCAGGCGGCCCTGGACGCGCGGGTCCCCGTACAGCCCCTGCGGCTCACCTACCTGCGGTGCGACGGGAACCCGGCCGGGGCGCCCGCCTTCGTCGGGGACGACCCGCTGACCGCCTCGCTGTGGCGGATCGCCCGGGCCCGCGGGGTGCGGGCCGAGGTCAGGCTGCTGCCGCGGATCCCGCCGGGCCGGTACGCGCACCGGCGGGACCTCGCGGCAGCGGCTCAGCAGGCCGTGCTCGGAGCCTCAGCCCCGACCCTGCTTACCGGCATACCGACTCAGCCGGCCGCGCCGTCGGCGACCGACAAGGACAGCGCGAACCGGCCGGCCGCGTCCGTCCACCACTGGGTCAGCTCCAGCCCGGCCGCCGCCAGCTCCTTGCGCACGCCCTCCTGACGGAACTTCGCCGAGACCTCCGTCAGGATCTCCTCACCCGCCGCGAACGGCACCACCAGATCCAGGGCCCGGATCTTCACCACCAGTTCCGACCGGGCCCGCAGCCGCATCTCGATCCACTCCTGCTCCTTGTTCCACACCGCCACGTGCGCGAAGTCGGCCGTGTGGAAGTCCGCCCCCAGTTCCCGGTTGATGACCGCCAGCACGTTCTTGTTGAACTCGGCGGTCACCCCCCGCGCGTCGTCGTAGGCCGCCACCAGCACGGCCTCGTCCTTCACCAGGTCCGTCCCCATCAGCAGCGCGTCCCCGGGCGACAGCATCGCCCGTACGGACGCCAGGAACACCGCCCGCTCCGGCGGCAGCAGATTCCCGATCGTGCCGCCCAGGAACACCACCAGCCGGGGCCCGGGGGAGTCCGGCAACTGCAGCGCACGCGTGAAGTCGGCCAGCAGCGCGTGCACCCGCAGTCCGGGATGCTCCGCCAGCAGGGTCTCGGCCGCTCCCCGCAGCGCGCTCTCGCTCACGTCCACCGGCACGTACGTGTCCAGCGCGGGCATCGCCTCGATGAGGTGCCGGGTCTTCTCCGAGGACCCGGAGCCCAGCTCCACCAGGGTGCGGGCGCCGCTCTCGGTGGCGATCTCCCGCGCCCGCTCCAGCAGGATCTCCCGCTCCGCGCGCGTCGGGTAGTACTCGGACAGCCGGGTGATCTCCTCGAAGAGCTCGCTGCCCCGCGCGTCGTAGAACCACTTGGGCGGCAGCACCTTCGGTGTGTGCGTCAGCCCGTGCAGCACATCCGTACGCAGCGCCGTCTCCGCGGCGTGCTCGTCGAGCGTCCGGGTCAACTGAAAGTCGTTCACAGGGAGTTCTCCTTGAGCGGGGTCAGCTCGACCCTGGTGCGGGTGGCGGTCAGCAGGGTCCGGTCGGGCACTTCGCGCCACCGGGTGTCGTCGTCGTACGGCTCGGAGGCCACCACGGTGCGCCGCCGCTCCGCGTCGGCCAGGTACCAGAGCGAATCGCCCCAGGCCGTCGCGGCGATCGTGACGCCGTCCGTGAGCAGCAGGTTCAGCCGGGAGCCGGGAGCTGCCGAAGCCAGTTCCCGGACCGGCTCGGCGAGCGCCGTACCCAGGTCGTCCCCGGCCCGCAGCCGGTGCAGGACCAGCGCCCAGACCAGCGCCGAGTCCGTGCGCGCGGCCAGCCGGAGCAGTTCCGCGGGCGGCAGCCCGGCCGCGAGCGGAGCGGCGGACCCGGGCCAGTCGCGCACCGAGCCGTTGTGGCTGAACAGCCACGGCCCGTCCGCGAACGGCGCGGCGGCCGCCTCCCCGTCGGCCCCGGGCGACGTCGCGTCCCGTACGGCGGCCAGCACGGCACCGCTGCGGACCACCCGGGCGAGATCGGCGAAGGTCAGGTCGCCCCAGATCGGCCCGGACCGCCGGTAGCGGGCGGGCACCGGGTCCCCCTCCGCGTACCAGCCGATGCCGAAGCCGTCGGCGTTGACGGTCCCGGACACCTGGCGGCGCGGCTCCCAGGACTGGCGCACCAGCGAGTGTTCCGGCGCGCTGAGCAGCTCCCCGAGCGCCACCACCGGTCCCAGATAAGCGAGGTGACGGCACATCAGACATCCCTCGCGGTCCGGAAGCCGGAGAAGATCTGCCGCCGCACCGGAAGGTCCCAGTTGCGGAAGGTGCCCCGGCAGGCCACCGGGTCCACGGCGAAGGAGCCGCCGCGCAGCACCTTGTGCTCCGGGCCGAAGAACACCTCCGAGTACTCCCGGTACGGGAAGGCCCGGAAGCCCGGGTACGGCAGGAAATCGGAGGCGGTCCACTCCCACACGTCGCCGATCAGCTGGCGCACCCCGAGCGGGGAGGCCCCGGCCGGGTAACTGCCCGCGCGCGCCGGGCGCAGGTGCCGCTGCCCGAGGTTGGCGTGTGCGGGGGTCGGGTCGGCGTCGCCCCACGGGTAGCGGGTGGAGCGGCCGGTCGCCGGGTCGTGCCGGGCGGCCTTCTCCCACTCCGTCTCCGTGGGCAGTCGCCGCCCCGCCCAGCGGGCGTACGCGTCCGCCTCGTACCAGCTGACGTGCAGAACCGGTTCTTCGTCCGGCACCGGCTCGGTCACCCCGAAGCGGCGGCGCAGCCACTGGCCGGCCTCCCGGTGCCAGAACAGCGGGGCCTCGATGGAGTGCTCGCGGATCTGCTCCCAGCCCGGCGCCGCCCACCAGCGCGGATCGCGGTAGCCGCCGTCGGCGATGAACGCCAGGTACGAGGCATTGGTCACGGGGACCGTGTCGATCCAGAAGGGAGCGGTGTCCCGGACGTGCGCCGGGCGTTCGTTGTCCAGCGACCACGGCTCCGCGGAGGTGCCCATCGTGAACGGGCCCCCGGGGACGAGGACTTCGGCGGTGGGCGGCGGATCGTAGGGGCCGTCCGGTTCCGGGGCGGTCAGCACGGGCGCGCCCCGCCGGAGCTGATGGGTGATCAGCATGGTCTCGTCGTGCTGCTGCTCGTGCTGGGCGATCATCCCGAAGGCGAAACCGTCGTCGAGGAGCGTGCTGCCCTCCAGCGGCGTCCGCTCCAGCAGGTCGAAGACCCGGCCGCGCACCTCAGCCGCGTACCGGCGGGCCTCCGCGGGTCCGAGCAGCGGCAGCTTGGGCCGCTCGGCGCGGGGGTGCTGGAAGGCGTCGTAGAGGGGCTCGATCTCGGGGCGCATCGACTCGCGTCCGGCGACGCGCTGCAGCAGCCAGAGCTCTTCCTGGTTCCCGATGTGCGCCAGGTCCCAGACCAGCGGCGACATGAGCGGGGAATGCTGGGCTGTGAGGTCCTCGTCGGTCACGGCGTCGGTCAGGCCGGCGGTGCGTATGCGCGCCGCGGTCAGGGCGGCGGCGGCCCGCTCCCGCAGGCGGGAGCCGGAGGACGAGGAGGGGGAGGAGGGGGCGGAGGAGGGGGATCCGGTGGTCATCGGCGGGCCTCTTTTCCGGTGAGCACCTGTGTGGACCAGTCGTCGGCCGGACATCGGCCGCGCAGTACGTAGCGTTCGGTGAAGGCGCCGACCGTGTCCCGGACGTGCGTGCTCGCGCCGAGCCGGGGCAGGGCCTCGGCGGCGGCCCGGAAACAGGCCTTCGCGGACGCCCGCAGCTCCGGATCGGCCAGAGCGTCCCGGGCGGCCGACCGCCAGAGCGGATTGCGGGGCGCGGGGTGCGTGCCGTAGGAGTCCGAGAGCCCCTTGGCCACCCGGTACGCGGTCTCGGCGGCCTCCGGATCGTCGAACAGCGCGTGCACGACGGCCACCGGGACCAGCCAGCCGTCGTCGCCGGACTGCGCGTCGATCATCCGCAGCTCCAGATGGCCGCGCGGCCGGACCGGCGGGAAGAGCGTGGTCAGGTGGTAGTCCAGGTCCTCGGCGGTGGGCGGCCGCAGCGCGGGGTGCCCGCCCGTGCGCAGCCAGTCGCGGAAGGTCGTGCCGGGCGGGCTCTCCCACGGGCCGTCGTCCCCGTACGACCGGACACACATCACCTCGGTGTCCAGGGCCTGCCGGGTCCACGCGGTGCGAGGTTCCGCGTCCAGCGGCGGTGCGAGAGAGCGCCGGGTGTCCAGGTCGCTCCAGATCCCCTGGCGGGCACAGCGCCAGCCGGCGTACGGGCCCTCGTCGGCGGGGGAGTTGGCGAAGGCGGCCACCAGGACCGCACCCAGCAGGTGCGCCAGCCGCCAGCGCCGGCCGTGGCCGAGTACGCCCGGCTCCTCGTGGCCGGCGTCCACGCAGACCTGCACGGAGGCGGAGGCGCACATCATGGCGCGACCGGCCGGGCCGGTGCGGTCGAAGTAGGCCTCCATGGCGTCGTAGCGCGGGCTGCTGAGCAGCCGGCGGTACGGGAGGCGGGGATCGCGGCCTACGCCGCGCAGGACCAGGCCCTGGGGCAGGAGGGCGGCGCGTACGGCGGTGAGGTCGGACTGCAGGTCGTCCACACAGCCGCTGAGGGAGGTGGCGGGGGCCGAGCTGAGTTCGAGCTGGCCGCCCGGTTCGACGGTCACCCGGGAGTGCAGGGGCAGGGCGCGGGCCGCGGTGTGCGCGGCCCGTAGCCGCTCGGGGGGCAGGGGCTGCTCCGGACGCTCGGCGTCGAGGACGAGCCATTCGAGCTCGGCGCCGAGCAGGCGGGGCGGGCCGGTTTTGAAACAGATGCCGTGGATCAGGTCCTCGGCCTGCGTCTCGCTGATCGAGGGCACGGGGGTCGGGCCGGGCGCGGGTGGTGGAGCGGATGGGTCCTGGGACATGACCGGGTCCTCGTCTCCTGTCGTCGGTCGTGACATCACCCGTGCCTACCCCTCCTCGGGACGCAAAACCCTTTGCCGCCGGGAATCACAGTGCGGAGGATGGCGGCGTGAGCAGCAGATTGCGCGAGATCGCGCGGGAGAACGCGGAGATCCTGGCGGCCGGGGGGTACCGGACGCGGTCGGGACGGCAGGTTCCGCTGGCCGCCGCCCTGGCGGAAGCCAAGGCCGGAACCAGGATATATGGACCAAACCGGGTCATTCCAGATGAAGTGATCCCTTCCGGCGGCAGCACGACCGTCGTCGAGGTCACCGGAGAGAGCAGCACGGTCGCCGCCCGAAGGCTCGCGACCGCCACCCCGGCCGACCCGGACCCCTCTCCTGTCGCGGTCCTGAACTTCGCCTCGGCCCGTAACCCGGGGGGTGGTTACGTCCGCGGGGCCAAGGCCCAGGAGGAGGCGCTGTGCCGTGCCTCCGCCCTCTACGAGACCCTGCTGGAAGCCCCGGAGTACTACGAGGTCCACCGCGCCGAGCGGAGCACCTTCTACACCGACCGGGTGATTCACTCGCCCGGGGTCCCGGTCTTCCGCGACGACCGGGGCGATCTGCTGGAGACCCCCTTCCAGGTCGGCTTCCTCACCTCACCGGCACCCAACGCGGGCACGATCCGCCGGCAGGAGCCGGAGCGGACCGCCGAGATCCCGGCGGCGCTTGCACGCAGGGCCGGGCTCGTACTGGAGGTGGCGGCGCTGCACGGATACCGGCGGCTGGTGCTCGGGGCCTGGGGCTGCGGGGTGTTCCAGAACGACCCGGCGCAGGTGGCCGAGGCCTTCCGGGGGCTGCTCGCGGACCGGTTCGCCGGAGTCTTCGAGCACGTGGTGTTCGGCATCCTCGACCGCGACCCCACCACCCGCGAGGCCTTCGGCCGGGTCTTCCCGGCCTGAGACACGGGGGCGGCGGGGCCGCGTGGCCGTTGGACCGCTGGGCGGCGGGCCCCGCCGCGCTCAGAACGGGTTCGCCGCCCCCAGCAGGACCTCCGGCAGATAGGGCGACGAGACGCGGATCCGCCAGCCCCGGCGACGGGCGTGGCAGGCCAGAGCCAGGACTTCGAAACCGACCGCGGCGTCGGCCCCGGAGCCGAAGAGCCGGTCGCCCACCGAGTAGTAGTCCCGGTGGGCCTCCAGGGCGTCGGCCAGGGCCAGGTTGAAGCTCTCCTCGTCGCCCTCCACCAGCTGGGAGAAGAGCACGGCCGGCGCCGGGAGGAAGCCCCACTCCCGGGTCTGCCCGACATCGGCGACGGCCCGGTCGGTGGCGGGCTCCGGGTCCTCGCCCCGCAGGTAGTCGTGCAGGGCCTGCCGGTACGAGGCGTACGCGGAACGGTCCTCCTCCAGCGCGGCGGGGCCGCTGAGGACCAGCGGGGCGAGTTCCGCACGGCTGCCGGTGATCAGGGCGCGCTTCAGGGACTCGTGCCAGCTCCCGGGGCGGAGCGGGCGGTCCGGGCCGTCCGGGCGGGCGGAGTCCGCGGACGCGCCACCCGCTCGGGTGGCCTCGTACAGCTTGCCCACGAGGTGGTCGGCGTGCTCCGCAGGCTCCCGCATCTCCGGGCGCTCGACGACCAGGGGGCCCGAGGCCAGCGCCGCGACGGCGTCCGCACGCCGCTCGCGCCCGTACGGCCCCACCCGCGGCGCCGGGGTCTCGAAGCCGGTGACCAGTGCCCGCGGCAGGTAGCCGGACTGGACGGGCGGCTGCCAGCCCTCGCGGCGGTAGCCGAGCGCGGCCAGCGCCAGCGGCAGCAGGGGCAGCAGGCTGCGCGGCTCGGCCCGGGGGTCCTCCAGGCGGGAGTACGGGAGCAGCAGCGCGGCGAGCTCGGCGGCGAAGGCCTCGCGGTCCCGGGCGGCCAGCGCGCGCAGGGCGCGCAGCGCGCCGGTCGCGGGGTCGGCCGCCCCGGTCCTGTCGGCCCCGGCTCCGGCCCTGGCCTGCCGGTCGGCGATCCGGGCGAGCGCGGCATCCAGCGCGGCGACCTTCTCCTGCGGGGAGGGCGGGAGCTTCTGGTACTCGACCCCGATGTCCCCGCTGACGTACGCCAGCAGGCCGTTGATCAGCTCCACCGGCGGGAGCCCGGGCCCGCCGGCCCGTTGCGGTGCCGTACGGGCGAAGTGGAAGGCCTCGCCGTGCCGTTCGGCCTTGTCGGCGAGGACCGCCACACAGAACGCGTCGATCCAGCGCGCGGCGCTGACCGGCTGGGCGATGCCCCCCGCCCCGGATTCGTAGTCGCGCCCGAAGTTGACGTAGTTGAGGAAGACGTGGAAGGACGCGTTCGGGTAGGCGGCGAACGACACGGTGGCGGCGGCCGTTTCGGCCGCGTCGCCCAGGATCGCCTTCGCCTCGGGGGTGTCGAGGTCGGGGGTCACCGCCGAGTACGCGCCGAGGCCGTCGAGGAACCGGAGCGTGATGTCCCACCAGTCGTAGGCGTCGATCAGACCGGCCCGGGACCTGGAGTACACGTCCGAGATCATCTTGTTCGCGAAGTCCTCGCGTACCGCTGCCAGGGCGGCCTCGCTCACCCTGTGTCGTTCTATTCGCATGCCCGCTACTCCCTGTGTCCGCCTACGGGCCTCACCCTAGGAGATCACCAGGACCGTCCGGGCCAGGGACACGGGAGCCGGGGCCGGTCCCGGACGGTGGCCGCGGGCACGGCCGCGACCACCGCCCGGCCCGCGTGCGTCACTGCCAGCCGTAGCGCTCGCGCAGCCGCTCCACGACCAGGTCGAAGCGGCCGCGGTCGAGCGCGCAGGCCTCACGGCGCATCCCCGACTCGTGCACCCGCAGCACCCGGTCCACGTCCACCCAGGACTCGCGCCCGGCGCTGTCCCACGGACCCGTCCCGATCGGCACCCACTCCCGGTCGTGGTCGTGCCGCTTGCTGGACAGCTGTACGGCGAGCAGGGTCCGCCCGCCCGCCTCCCGGGCCACGACCAGCACGGGACGGTCCTTGCCGCGCCCGTCGTTCTCCTCGAAGGGGACCCAGGTCCACACGATCTCGCCGGGGTCGGGATCGCCGTCGGGGTCCGGGGCGTACTCGGTCCGCACGGGGCCGATGGCGTGCGGATCGGCCTCGGTGGTCGCGGTGACGCCATCGCGGCCGGGCTGCTCGACGTCGCCGTTGCTGTGGGAAAGTGCCGTCATTTCGCGGAGATTACTAGGCTTCGAGGTCCGGTCGCACCGCTCGGCCCGGCGGGTCGGAGCCCGCCCGCCAGGTCTCGCCCGGGGCTCCCGCGCGTGCAGGCGGTGCGCCCGCAGAGCCTCGCGAGAGGGTGAGGCAGCCCGCCCCCTCGCAGGTCACTGCCCCTCGAAGTGTCTCCGGAGCCACGTGAGCAAGGCCGCGAACGCGGGGGTCATGGCGGCGTCCGACTGCTCAAGGAGCGTCGAGCGGCCGCCGTCCTCCACCGTGATCGTGTAGCTCCTCGCATCCCTGGCGCGGCCGGTGTCGGCCTCCGCGGGCATTGCGACGGCGGCCGCCACCAGCCGTGCCAGCTCCGTCGCGGGACTCTCGGGCAGGTCGACCGTGTCCAGCACCTGTGGCCGGCGGCGGAAGTCGGCGGCCGCCGCCAGCCCGCCGTATGTCTCCAGGGTCACCTTCACCGGGCGCAACCTCCCGATCGGCGACGATTTCCGGTGGTCACCCGTCGCCCTTCAGCGCGGCCACCTCCCTGGCGAGCGCCGCCACCTTGTCGCTCAGGTCCCTGATCTGCTTGGTCAGGGCCACCTGGCCGTCTTGCCGGCCCAGGCCACCGCGCCCGTTGGTCGCGTAGCTCCGTGCCCGGGCGAGCCCGATGGGGACACTTCTGACCTGGATTTCGACCTCCTGCCACGCCGCCAGCACAGCCGACTGCTCGGGGCTGCCGACGCCGAACAATTCCCCGGCCTTCAGGAAGGTGGTGTCCGCGAAGTCCTGGAACTGGTCCTGGGCGGTGGACGCCTTGAGCGACTCGTACCAGAGGGTCCCGGCAGCCTCCCAGGCGAATCCGCCGATGCCCACGGCCGTCAGGTAGAAGGCCTTGTTCGGAATGCCGGAGTTGTAGTGCACCGCACCGTTGTCCCCGGCTCGGGTGTCGGGCATGTGGACGAATTTGCTCATACGGTCGGGCTGGGGGTCCTTTCCGACCAGCGGGTGGTTGAATGCCGTCCCCGGGGCCTTCATCGACCGCAGGGCGTCTCCTTCGATTCCCGGGGTCCAGACGTCGGCTCCGATCAGCCAGTCGGCCTCCTCGGCCGTCTCCTTCTTGTTCCACTGCTTGACCAGCGACCCGAAGACGTCCGACATCGACTCGTTCAGGGCCCCGGACTGCTTGTGGTATTCGAATGCCGAGGTGTGATCGGTGACTCCGTGCGTCAACTCGTGGGCGATCACTTCGAGGGATCTGGTGAGGTCGCCGAATTCTGTTCCGTCCCCGTCGCCGAAGAGCATCCGCCGCCCGTCCCAGAAGGCGTTACCGACCTTCTCGCCGAAGTGGACGAATCCGTCCAGACGCATTCCCCGGTCATCGATGGAATTGCGCTGGAACGCCTCCTTGTAGAAATCGCGCGTCAGTCCGAGCGCTTCGAAGGCCTGGTTGACCGACTTGTCCGGGGACTCCGGTCCGTCTTCCGTCCGAGCCAGGGCAGCGGTCTGGAGGAATTCCGAGTGCTCGCAGTCGAAGACGGTGCGTCGGGCGTTGCCCGGGGCGGCAGCGCCGGGGAAGGTCACTCGGGCCGAGCGCACACCCCGCAGGCGAGCAGTGGTCAACAGGGTGTTCAGGGCGGCTTTTTGCACGTCCTTGTCTTTGCTCTCCACGAGCCTGTCGAGAATGTACGGGGGAATGATGCAGTTGATCGGGCGTGTTCTCCTCATGGGGTACCTCCTGAGTGAGAGAGCCGACGGTTCGGCATTCATCAACACGAGGAAGATGCGCGACGTTCAACGTGGCCGGACGCAGCGTTGCCACGGGACCTCCGGGAAGGTCTCGCAGACAGAACGGCAGGTGCCCACTAGGTGTGGCAGTACCGGGAGAAGCGTTGGCGCCGGCCAACCCCGTTTGCAGAGGCGGGGCCACGCTGATACCACCAGTCTCCGGCCGCCCGTAGCGGCTGGCAAACGCAGCGCGAGCAGAGGACGCCAGGCGGCCCGGTGTCCCCCGGATGTCCCCCGCTCGCGCGGAAAGGGCCCGCGCCGGCGCCGTGGGTCAGTCGGTGACCAGGGCCAGGATGAGCCCGTCGTAGCCCTTGCTGCCGACGGTCTGCAGGGCGGTGGCGGACAACTGCGCGTGCTCGGCGATGAGTTCGGTGAACCGGCGGACGCCCTGCACACGGGGGTCGGAGCTGTCCGGGTCGACGACGGCGCCGTCGCGGACGACGTTGTCGCCGATGATGACGCTGCCGGGCCGGGTGAGCTTGAGGGCCCACTCCAGGTACTCGGGGTTGGACGGCTTGTCGGCGTCGATGAAGACCAGGTCGAACGGCTCTTCGCCGGTGAGCGCGGGCAGCAGGTCGACGGCGCGGCCGCGCCGGATCTCGACGACGTGGTCCAGTCCGGCCCGGGCGACGTTGGCGGCCGCGACGTCGGCGCACCGCTCGTCGACCTCCAGCGTGACCAGCCGGCCGCCGGCCGGGAGGGCGCGGGCCAGCCAGATGGTGCTGTAGCCGCCCAGGGTGCCGATCTCCAGGATGCGGCGGGCGCCGCGGACGCGGGCGAGGAGGTTCAGCAGCTTGCCCTGGTTGGGGGCCACCTGGTGGGCGGGCAGGCCGGCGGTCTCGGTGGAGGCGGCCGCGGCGACCAGCGCCTCGTCCTCCTGGACCAGGAGTCCGTCGAAGTAGTTGTCAACGGCCGTCCATGTCTGCTGAGTCATGGGTCGCGTCGCCCCTTCCGGCGATGTGGCGCTTGATAGTTCCTCATGGGAACCTACATGAGGGGAGGGGCTCGCCCCCTAGCGGCCCGGCCGCACCGCCGCCCAGCCCTCCGCCGCCTCCACCTGCGCGGCCAGCCCCAGCAGCAGCGGCTCCGAGTCGGCCGGGCCCAGCAGCTGGGCTCCCATCGGCAGTCCGTCGGCCGTGAGACCTGCCGGGATGTTCACCCCCGGCCAGCCCAGCACGTTCCACGTCCAGGCGTACGGGCAGGCCGCGATCATCGCCCGGTCCGTGGCCATGGCCCCCAGCCCGGCCAGGGCCCCGATCCGCAGGGGCGGGGTGGCCGTCGTCGGCGTCAGCACCACGTCGAAGCGGTCGAAGACCTCGCCGACCCGCCTGCGCAGGGCCGTCTCCGCCCGGCGGGAGGCCCGCAGGGCGAGCCCGCCCAGGACGCGGCCCGTCCGTACGGCCTCGTGCGTGCGCGGGTCCAGCAGCGCGGGATCGGGAACCCGCGCTACCCAGTCCCGTACGCCGCTGGTCGCGCGGGGTACGAAGGTCAGGCCGATCGGGCCGTAGCGCGGGTCCTCCGGGATCACCTCGTGGCCCAGCGACTCCAGCCGCGCGGCCAGCCGTTCCACGGCGGAACGGACCTCCGGGTCCAGCTGCTTGGGTGTCGCCGTGAAGGCCATCGCGAAGGAGAGGGCGATCCGCAGCCGGCGGGGCGTGCGCCGGGTCGCCTCGACGGCGGAGATCCGTGCCGGGCGGTGCAGGTCCTCGGGGTGCGGGCCGCTCGCGGCGTCCAGCAGGAGCGCCGCGTCGGCGACGGTGCGGGCCAGCACGCCGTTGACCGTGAGCCCGTGGAAGGATTCCGGCTCCGGCCAGGTGGAGATGCGGCCGCGCTGGGGCTTCACCCCCACCAGATGGGTCCAGGCCGCGGGGATCCGGACCGAGCCGGCCCCGTCCGAGCCCAGGGCGGCCGGGACCAGGCCCGCCGCCACGGCGGCCGCCGAACCGCCCGAGGAACCGCCGGGCGTGTAGGCCGGGTTCCACGGGTTGCGGGTCTCGCCGAAGGCCTCGCCCTCGGTGAAGGGCCACTGCCCCAACTCCGGCGTCTGGGTCTTGCCGACGATCACGGCGCCGGCGGCGCGCAGCCTTCGTACCGCCTCGCTGTCGGCGGTCTTCGGGGCGAAGGCCCCCGCGCAGCCGAAGGCGGTCGGCTCCCCGGTCACGTCCATGTCGTCCTTGACCGCCAGCGGTACGCCCAGCAGCGGCAGCCGCTCGCCCGCGGCCAGCCGCCGGTCCGCCGCGTCCGCCTCGGCGAGCGCGGCCTCGGCGCGTACGGTCCGGAAGGCGTTGAGCTCCGGCTGGGCCGCGGCGATCCGGCGCAGTGCCTCCTCGGTCAACCGCCGCGCCGACACGGTCCCTTCGGCGAGGGCGCCGACCATGTCGACCAGGCCGGAGGCCGTCGGAACAGCTGAATCGGACATCGCGTACCACTCCCCATTACCGGTCGGTAGGGAGACGGTAATGGGGAGTGGCCGGGTAGTTCTAGAGCCAGCCTTCCAGGGAGGCCATGAACCCGTCGAAGTCGTCCCGGTGGATGGTGTGTCCCGCCCCGGCGACCGAACGCACCTCGAACCCGCGGCTCTTGAGCAGCTGCGTCCGCTCATCGTCGATGAGGACGCTCGGATCGGCGAGCTGCACGAGGGAGGGGACCACCGGTGCGGGCGGCATCAGGTCGGCGCCGGCCAGCGGCGCGAGGCTCAACGCGGTCCGCTCGTCCCAGACCGCCAGGGTCTCCAGCTCGATGTCGACGTCCACCTCCTCCCAGCGCGGGCTCATCGCCCGTATCTGCTCCCTGGTCGCCGTCTTGAACTGCGCGAGCACCTCGGGGCCGAAGCCCTCGGCCGGGGCGGCCAGGTGGAACGCGGGGTCGGAGAACACGGCCCGGGCGGGTCGCAGCCGGTCCACGGCGAGCGACAGGGTCAGGCCGCCGAGGGAGTGGCCGATGGCGAGTTCGGCGCCGGCCGGGAGCGTCTCGACCACGTCGTCCGCGAAGAGCGCGGGGCTGTACTCGCCGCGGCCGCTGGCGCCGTGACCCCGCAGGTCCACGGCGATGACGCGGTATCCGTGGTCGGCGAGTGCGGGGCCGACCCGGCGCCAGGTGCGGTGGTCGGCCATGATGCCGTGGATCAGGAGGGCGACGCGGTCGCCCTCGCCCCAGGTGTGGGTGTGCAGGTGCACGATGTGCCTTTCTCGGTGGTGAATTTCGGACGGGGTGGGACGTGCGGAAGGTGCGGAGGACGCGGGCCGCCGGTGCGGCGTGCCGCTCGGCGCGGCAGGGGGCCGGCGCGTCAGCGCACGCTGCGGATCGGCTTCACGGCCAGGGCCCCCGCCACCGCCAGCACGGCCGCGACGACGAACAGCGCGGTGTACCCGCCGCTGACGGAGACGACCACCGAGGCGACGAACGGCGCGATGATCTGCGGGCCGGCGTTGGCGATGTTGAGTACGCCCATGTCGCGCGCGGCGTCCTCGGCCTTGGGCAGCACCATGGTCACCAGGGCGGTGTCCACGGCCATGTAGCACCCGAACGCCAGCCCGTTGACCACGGCGAAGCACAGCATGGCGGTCCAGCCGGCCGACACGGCCGGGATGACGAGTGCGACGGCGGACAGCAGCGCGGAAGCGCCGACGAAGAGCTTGCGGCGGTCGAACCGGTCCGACAGGTATCCGCCGAGGACCGTGGAGACGACCATCGCCACACTGGTCAGCGGCATCAGCACCGCCACCGCGGCCTCCGGCTTCATGCCGTCGGGCAGCACGGTGTGGTCCTGCAGGATGTAGAGCTGGTAGCCGCTCACGGCGAAGTAGCCGAGGACGAGCAGTGCCCGCCCGATGAAGGCCCACCGGAAGTCGTGGTCGCGCAGCGCGCCCGTGAAGGCGGCGAGCTGCTCCTTGACGGGCATCGGGGCGCGGGCCGGGAGCCGCTGCTCGCGGCCGCAGGCGGTGAAGAGCACCGCGGCGCCCGCGACGAGGGCGCCGAAGACGAGGTATCCGGTGCGGTAGTCCTCGGAGAAGGCCGCGCCGACGAGCGCGCCGAGCGTGGAGCCGAAGGGCAGGCCGAGGCCCACGGCCGCGGAGGCCCTGCCGCGGGCGTCCATGGGGACCCGGTCGGGGACCACGGAGGTGAGGGCCGCCTGGTAGACGTTCATGACGGCCTGCCCGAGGCACCAGGCGATCGTGATCAGCAGGATCGTGTCGGCGAGGCCCAGCAGGAACATCGCGGGCACGGCGGCGAGTCCACCGCCGAGGATCCATGGATTGCGCCGCCCGCTGCGGTCGGACAGGGCGCCTGCGACGGGGTTGAAGACCGTGGCGAAGATCGCCGAGACCCCCGCGATCAGGCCGAAGTTCGCCACCTTGTCCGCCGGATCGATGTCCTCGACCTGGAGCGCGAGCAGGACGCCGGCCACGCCGATGTAGAGCGCGTACATGGCGCTGTTGCCGACGAGCAGCAGGGGCAGCAGGCCGCGCCGTGCCGGGCCCGGTCCGGGGCCGGGTCCGGGGGACGCGTCGGTGGTGGCGGCGGCGGAGCCGGTGCCGGGGGAGGAAAGGGCCACGGTGCCCTCCTGGGCGGATGCGGGCGGATGCGGGCGGATGAGGGAAGAGGGACGTGCGGGCTGGGGCGCGGAGGGGTGCGCGCCGCCCTGTCGCGACGGCGGGGGTGCGACGGAGCGCGGCAGGGCGGCGGCACGGCGGGGCACGGCGTCGGCACATCGGTCGTAGAGGGATGTGACGCCGCGGTTACACGTGTCAATGACTCGTGTAACCACTGTGTAGCATTCGTTTCCGGCCATCCGCCAGCCCTCGGGCGTGATCGGTCTGGAAAGATGCCACGGCAATGTCTCAGTCATCGAAATCGCCGAAGCCGACACCGGCCGTACCGGCCTCCGGACCGGCCACCCCGCCGCCGCCCCCCGTTCCGACGAGCGCCGACGTGGCCCGCCTCGCCGGTGTCTCGCGCGCGACGGTCTCGTACGTGCTGAACAACGCGGAAGCCGTCCGCATCAGCGAACCGACCCGCCGCAAGGTCCGCGAGGCCGCCGAGGAGCTCGGGTACGTCCCGCACGCCGCCGCCCGCAGCCTGCGCGCCGGACACACCAGGATCGTGCTGCTGCCCACCTCCCACGTGCCGGTCGGGCCGCTCTACAGCACCTTCCTCAACGAGCTCCAGTGGGCGCTGCGCCGCCTCGACTACACGGTGGTGCAGTACGGGAGCCTCGGACTGACCGGCGACGAGGCCGTGCGGGCCTGGGCGGAACTGCGTCCGGTGGCCGTGATCTCCCTCGGCGAGATCACCCTCTCGGCACGCAACGTCGCCACCCTCAAGCGGGCCGGGGCCCGCGCGGTGATCACGATGGGGCCCGTCGGTGTGCCCGGGGCGCACGCGCTCGTCATGGACCAGCAGGAGGTCGGGGTCCGGGCCGCCGCCCATCTCGTGGAGCGCGGACGCGGGCGGATCGGTGTGGTCGTTCCGGAGGAGGAGGGCCTGGAGCTGTTCTCCGTGCCCCGGCTCACGGGCGCCCGGTCGGTGGCGGGGGCGGAGGTCACGGCCCTGCCGATGGCCTACTCCGAGGAATCGGCCGCGGCCCTCGCGGCCCGCTGGCGCGGGCTCGGGCTGGACGCGGCGTTCGCGTACAACGACGAGTACGCGATGCTGCTGATGCGGGCCCTCCAGGACGAGGGGCTGCGCGTCCCCGAGGACGTCGCCGTCATCGGCGCCGACGACCTGCTGATCGGCCGGCTGCTGCGGCCGCGGCTGAGCACCGTGCGCCTGGAGATGCCGACCGGTGCCGATCTGGCCTCGCTGGTGGACCACGCGGTGCGCGAGCCGTCGGAGGTCACCGAGCGGCACGACCTGATGGCGGCCACCGCCGTCCCGAGGGAGTCGACCTGACGGTGCCCGGTCCCGGCCTGACCGGCAAGCCACCCCCTGGGTCCGGGGAGCCGTTGACAGGCGGTGACGTGCGGACGGAGACTGCGGGCGCGCCCCACCGGGCGTGCCCGGCGGCGTGCCCCGGTGTCCACACCGGCACCGACGCGCCACCGCCCGTACGGATCCGCCCAGGAGAGACCCCATGAGCATCCGCACCGTCCGCGACGTGTACGTCGTCGACGCCGTCCGCACTCCGATCGGCAAGTTCGGCGGCGCCCTCGCCGGGGTCCGGCCGGACGACCTGGCCGCGCACGTCGTGCGCGCGCTGGTGGAGCGTACGCCGGACCTCGATCCGGCCCGTATCGACGACGTCGTCTTCGGTGACGCCAACGGCGCGGGCGAGGACAACCGGGACGTGGCCCGCATGGCGGTGCTGCTGGCCGGGCTGCCGGTGAGCGTCCCCGGGGTCACCGTCAACCGGCTCTGCGGGTCCGGCCTCGAAGCCGTGATCCAGGCCGCCCGCGCGATCGCGCTCGGTGACGCCTCCGTCGCCATCGCGGGCGGGGTCGAGTCGATGAGCCGCGCCCCCTGGGTCGTGCAGAAGCCCGAGCGGGCCTTCCCGGCCGGGCACCAGCAGATGTGGTCCACCACCCTGGGCTGGCGCATGACCAACCCGCGCATGCCCGAGGAGTGGACCGGTTCGCTCGGCGAGGGAGCCGAACTCGTCGCGGACAAGCACGGCATCACCCGTGATGCGCAGGACGCCTTCGCCCTGGAGAGCCACCGCAAGGCGGCGGCCGCCTGGTCCGCCGGGCTGTACGACGGCGAGGTCGTCCCGTACGCCGGCGTGGACCTGGTGCGGGACGAGTGCATCCGGGAGGGTTCCACGCCCGAGGCGCTGGCCCGTCTGAAGCCGGCCTTCCGGACGGACGGCACGGGCACGGTCACGGCCGGCAACGCCTCCCCGCTCAACGACGGCGCCGCCGCGCTGCTGCTGACCGACGAGGAGGGCCTGGCGGCCACCGGCCGGGAGCCGCTCGCCCGGATCAGCGCGTCCGCCGTCACCGGGATCGAGCCCCAGCTCTTCGGCCTGGGGCCGGTGGACGCCGTCCAGCGGGCGCTCGCCAAGTCCGGCCGCGGGTTCGCCGATCTGACCGCCTTCGAGCTGAACGAGGCTTTCGCCGCACAGGCGTTGGGCTGCCTCGCGGCCTGGCCGGAGCTCGACCCGGCCGTGGTCAACCCGCGGGGCGGCGCCATCGCGATCGGCCACCCGCTCGGCGCCTCGGGCGCCCGCCTGGCCGGTTCGGTCGCGCACCAGCTGGCGGCGGCCGGTTCCGGTACCGGCATGGCGGCCCTGTGCATCGGGGTCGGGCAGGGCATCGCGCTCGTCCTGGAGCGCTGACCCGGGCCGGTGCCACGCGAGCGTCGATCGTTTCCGGTCACCGCTCGGCGTCAACTGCCCAATAACTGAACAGATGTGGAGCCTCCGGTCTGGCACGATGGCGCGTGCTGCCGCCCCCCGCCGCCCGCCCATCCCCACCCGGAGGCCCCGCGCCATGCCGCTCCTCGATCCGACGCTCTGGCAGGACGGACCCACCCTCACCGGCGGCCCCGCCCCGGTCGTCGAACCCGCCACCGGCCGCACCCTCGCCACCATCGACCTCGCCGCGCCCGCCGATGTGGCGGAGGCCGCCGTACGGGCCCTCGCGGCGCAGCGGGCCTGGGCGCGCGCCGCCCACCCGGAGCGGGCGGCCGTGCTGCGCCGCGCCGGGGACCTGTTCACCGCGCACGCCGACGAGCTGCGGGAGTGGCTGGTCCGCGAGTCCGGCTCGATACCCGGCAAGGCCGACTTCGAGCTGCACGTCGCCGCGCAGGAGTGCTACGAGGCCGCTGCGCTGGCCTCGCGCCCCACGGGGCAGGTGCTGCCGAGCGAGGCGCCCCGGCTGTCCTTCACCCGGCGGGTACCGGCCGGGGTGGTCGGGGTCGTGGCTCCCTTCAACGCCCCCCTGATCCTGGCGATCCGCTCGGTCGCGCCGGCGCTCGCACTCGGCAACGCGGTGCTGCTCAAGCCGGACCGGCGCACCGCGGTCTGCGGCGGCCTCGCCCTCGCCGCGGTCTTCGCCGCCGCCGGGCTGCCGGGCGGGCTGCTGCAGGTCCTGCCCGGAGGCGCCGGGACGGGCGCCGCGGTGGTCGCCGACCCGCACGTGCGGGTGGTGTCCTTCACCGGATCCACCGCCGCGGGCCGCTCCGTCGGGGAGCTGGCCGGCCGTCACCTCAAGCGCGTGCACCTGGAGCTGGGCGGGAACTCCGCCCTCGTCGTGCTCCGCGACGCCGACGTCGAGGCCGCAGTGGCCCAGGCCTCCTGGGGTTCCTTCTTCCACCAGGGCCAGATCTGCATGACCGCCGGGCGGCACCTCGTCCACGCCTCGCTCTACGACGAGTACGTCGAGCGGCTCGCCGCGCGCGCCGAGGAACTGGCCGTGGGGGACCCGTACCGCGAGCGGGTCCACCTGGGCCCGCTGATCGACCGCGCCCAGCTGGACCGCGTCCACGCCCTGGTGGAGGCCAGCACCGGGCAGGGGGCCAAGCTCGTGGCCGGCGGCACGCACCGGGAGCTCTTCTACCGGCCGACCGTCCTGGCGGGCGTCGCCGAAGACACCCCCGCCTACACCGAGGAGGTCTTCGGCCCGGTGGCGCCCGTACGGTCCTTCGCGACGGAGGAGGAGGCGGTGGCGCTGGCTTCGGCGGGCCCGTACGGCCTCTCCCTCGGGATCGTGACCCGGGACGCGGCGCGCGGGCTCGACCTGGCCGAGCGGATCCCGACCGGGATCGCCCACATCAACGACCAGACGGTCAACGACGAGGCCGTCGCCCCCTTCGGCGGCGTCGGGGCCTCCGGCACCGGTGCACGCTTCGGCGGCGAGGCGAACCTGGACGCCTTCACGGAACTGCGCTGGACCACGGCCCGCAGCACCCCCGCCGGCCACCCGTTCTAAGGCTGTCCCACCGGCGCCCCGCAGAGGCGGAATGCGGAAGGCAGGCCGTTCGTTCAAGGGAGCAGACGGCTCAAACAGGAGGTCTGGACACCGTGGCTACAGTCGAGCTCACCAAGGAAAACTTCGACCAGACGGTCAGCGAGAACCCGTTCGTGCTGATCGACTTCTGGGCGGGCTGGTGCCGGCCGTGCCTGCAGTTCGCCCCGGTCTACGAGCGGGCCTCCGAGGCCCATCCCGACCTCGTGTTCGCCAAGGTGGACACCGAGGCGCAGCAGGAGCTGGCCGGGGCCTTCCAGATCACCTCGATCCCGACGCTGATGATCGTCCGGGACCAGGTGGCCATCTTCGCGCAGCCCGGCGCACTGCCGGAGGCGACCCTGACGGACCTCATCCGCCAGGCCCGGGACCTCGACATGGACGAGGTCCGCGCGAAGATCGCCGCGGAGCAGCAGGGCTCCCCGGGCGCGGGCAGCGCGGACCCCGGTACGCAGGAGGCCTGAGGATTCGCCGGGCCCGCGAGCCCGGCGGATCGGCGTCGGTCCCGGGCGTCTACTCCGGTGCGCACAGTGGCTGCGCCGGGATGCGGACCGGCAGGCCCCTGCGCTCCTCGGCGGTGAACGCCCGGTTGCCGATGGCCTTGCACAGGTCGCGCTGCCACGCCCGGGGGTCGAGCGGCAGGACACCGCCGGGACCCGCGGGGTCGGCGTAGATCACCGTCCCGGCGTTCTTGGAGATGTCCATGAAGGCGTACGGACGGGCCGGGAAGAGGGAGCTGGAGCCGGAGGTCTCGCTCGGCGGCCGGCCGAATTCGTACGACTCCAGGAGGGCGCGTTCCTCGATGCCGTACGTCCGCACGGCGTTGTTGGCGGCGATCAGGAAGTGGCCGTCACGGTCGAGGAACTGCGTGACGGTCGGGGTGGTGGAGTTTTCGGCGGTGCTGCGCAGGGGACCGATCTCCTTGCGCAGCGGGTCGCGCCGCCACAGCTCGACGATCGCCCCCCGGCGCATCAGCCCGAAGTAGCGGCCGCTGGGGTCGAACTGCACGGCGAGGACGTCCTCGGTGGTGCGGACGGTCTCCGTGACGGTGCCCGTGGTGAGGTCGACGATGCGGACCGAAGGATCGCCCCAGACGGTCACGGTCACCTTGTTCGGGGCCGGGTAGGGGCCGATACCGGTATGCGGCGGCGCGGATCCCGTGGTGGGCAGCAGGGCCTTCGCGTCGTAGTGGGCGAGTTCGCGTCCCGTGCGCGCGTCCCACTGCTGGACCAGGGTCCCGGAGACGGTCAGGACGTTGCCGGCGACGTCGAAGAAGTGCTGGAAGTCCGGTTCCTCGCTGTCGTAGAGGAGCGGCGGCGGCGTGGTGGCGGCCGGGGCGGGCGGTTCGGCCGCGGTGATGGTGGCCAGCCGGCGCAGGGTGGAGGCATCGAGGACGGACACCACGTTGGGTCCCTCCAGGTCCGCGAGCAGGCGTCCGTCCTTGCTCAGCCTCAGGAGGTCGGTGCTCGCCGGTTTCCGGTAGGGCGTCCGGCGCGGGGCCTCGGCGATGAGCTGGTCGTTGGTGCCCGGTGCCGTGGGCCGCACCTGCAGCGCGGATCCGTCGGCGAGCACACTGATCGTGCGGCCGCCGTCGTGGGTGAGGATCTGCTGGCCCACCTGGAGCACGGATTCTCCGGTGGGCAGTGCGGTGTAGGTGATCAGGGAGTCCTTGTACCCGACGTAGTAGAGCTTGCCGCCGGCCGACGCCAGCTGCCGCGACCAGTGCGCGGAGGGTGAGGGGACGGTGGAGACCACCTTGCTCTGGAGCAGGTCGACCAGGCGCAGCGTGTCGTCGAACCACAGCGCCACCCGTGTGCCGTCCGCGCTGACCGCCTGCGGAAGGCAGATCCCGGACTTGTACCGCTTGTCCTGCTCGTCGTACTCCTTGCCCTGCGGGGTGCCGTCGGAGACCCGCACCAGCCTCAGGGACGTGCCGTCGCCCTTCTTGCTGCACACCACTGCTGCCGTCCGGTCCCCGGAGAGCTCGATCTCGGCCGCCTCGCCGGCGACGACACGCGTCGCGTCGGTCGCCGGGTCGTAGGCGACCAGGACCGTGTTGTTGTCGGCCAGCCCGCCCCGCCGCAGCAGCAGGGTCCGGTTGTCCGGGCCGATCCACAGGTCTTCGCTGATGCTGTTCTTCTGGTCCGCGGGCGCGCGCGTCGAGCGGGCGATGGCACCGCTGTCCAGGTCCCACCAGACCAGGTGGTCCAGCACCCGGTGGACGATCAGCGTCCCGTCCGCCGACATGGAGGGGTCCAGCCCCTTCTCCGTGCCGACGGCCGCTCCCGGGGCCGCGGCCAGCTTGTGCAGCTCGCCCATCGGCTCCTCCCGGTCGGCGTGTACTGGGAACCACGCGGCGACCCCGTCCTCCTGGACGTAGCCGGCCCGCTTCCCGTCGGCCGAGACCATCGGGTACTTCACCTGCCCGACCGAGGGAACCTGCGCGCTGCGGACCTTGCCGGTGGTGACGCCCGTGAAGAGCATCGCCCTTCCGTTCTGCGAGGTGGCCAGCACCACGTCGCCGTCCAGGCTGGTCTGCAGGCCCCGTACCGTTCCCAGCAGGCCCGAGACGACACGGCTCTTGTCCGAGTACGCCAGGTGCTGGCGCAGGAGCTGGTTGCGGGCCTCCTGGGTCGGCGAGGTCCGGTAGGCCGCGAGCGCGAGCATCACCGACTGGGCGGGGTCGGTGGCCGCGACGTCCTGCGATGCCTGCGTCAGGGCGCGCGAGGTGGCGAGCGCGTCGCGCCTGCGGCTCTCCTGCCGCGTGACGACGAACAGCGACCCCAGCAGGACGGCCACGACCACGATGAAGGAGACCGCGGACCAGGCGCCGCGCACCCGGCGGGCCCGGGAGCGCTGGTGGGCGCGCCCGGCATCCAGGTAGGCGCGTTCCCCGGGGCTCAGGTCGTCGACGCGCCCGGGCAGCCACTGGTCGGCGCCCGCGAGGGCCACCTTCGTCGGCAGCAGCTCGGAGGTGCGCTCGGCCCGCTCCCAGCGGTCCATGTCGTGGCGCAGGGACTCCCGCCACACCAGGAAGGCCCGGTCCTTCTCGACCCACCGCGCCAGCTTCTCCCAGCCGCTGATCAGGGCCTCGTGCGTGAGCTCGACGCTCTCGCCGCCTTCGGCGCTGCGGCCGGTCACCAGGAGCCGGGTGGCGGCGAGCCGCTGGGCGATCCGCCACTGCTCCTCGCCCAGGTCGGCGCGCAGGGCGATGCGGCGCGTCGCGGCCGGTGATCCCACGGGGACCCGGACGAGCTGGGTGAACAGCCGCCGGGCCGCCGGCTCGTCCGCTTCGGGGACGTACTCGGCCCAGACCTGGTCGGCGTGCAGGCTCAGCGCCCCGGTGACACCGCCGAGGTCCTGGTAGGCCTGAAAGGTGAGCAGCCCCCCGCGCTGTTTCTGCCACAGCAGGTCGAGGGTGAAGCCCAGCAGGGGCAGTGCTCCTGGCTCGGTGCCGGTGTCCTGCAGGATGCGGTCCACGAGGCCGGTCTCGTAGCGCACCGCCGGGACGGCGTCCACGGGCGCGGTCACGACCTCGCGCAGCCGCTCGGGGCCCAGGGGGCCGAGGGCGTGGACGCGCCGGCCGATGACGGTCCCGAGCCGGGGATGCGCCAGCGCCATCTCCAGGAAGTCGGCCCGTAGCGTCGTGAGCACCCGGACCGGCTGCGGCAGGGCGTCGTCGAACAGGACATCGGCCAGTTCGTCGACGGCTTCCGGAGCGAGAGCGAGGAGTTCCTCGAACTGGTCGACCACGACGAGGAGCCGACGGCCGCCGGACAGATCGAGTACCCGGGCCACGATGTCGGCGAGGCCGCCCCGGCGCAGTACCCCGGTCAGTTCGGAGATCCGGGCGAGGCGCCCCGTCTCGGACAGCCCGGGCTCCAGCAGCGGCAGCAGCGCGGCCGCGAGGACGGCCAGGGGACTGCTGCCGTGGGTCGGCCGTACGACGACCGCTTCCGCTCCCGACCGCCGCAGCCGGGGGACGACCCCGGCCAGCGCCAGGGAGGATTTGCCGGATCCGGAGGCGCCGACGATGGCCACCCATTGCTCGCCGGCCAGCGCGAGGTCCAGCTCGTCGCTCTCGGCCCGCCTGCCGTAGAAGTGCGGGGCGTCGGACTCCCGGAACGCCGTGAGGCTGCGGAACGGTGACGGGGGGAGGGCCAGCGGGCGCAGTTCGGGCCAGGCCCGAAGGATGCCGGCCGTCGGGATCAGGTAGCTGACCGGTGGCCGGCCCGACTCGGCGACGGCGATCATGCCGACCACGCCGACGTGGTTCTCGTCCCAGACCGGCGTGCCGCTGAACCCGCGGGAGACCGGGTAGCCTCCGTCGGCCAGGTCCGCCTGTATCCATCCGTAGGCCTGTGACTCCCGCAGGACTCCGGAGTGCCAGACTCCGCCCGGGCGGCCCGCGGGGAAGCCGAAGGCCCGGACCGGATGACCCCACACCCGCTCGGCCTCGATCAGCCGCACGGGGTGGGCGCCGGGCAGCGGGGCGTCCAGCCGGAGGACCGCCATGTCCCCGCCGCCCGGCTCACGTGGCGGCAGCCAGCGTTCGACGCTCGCGGTCACCCCGACGGCGTCCGGGCCGAAGGCGGACGACAGGGGAAGGTCGACGCGGATCCGGGCGTCGGGCCCGGGGTGTTCGTCCTGCGGCGTGCCGAGCGCCGCGGACACCACGTGGGCGCACGTCAGCGCGAGCTCGGGGGAGATCAGGAAGCCCAGGCCGACGGCATCCCCGCGCAGGTCGCGGATCCGCAGCACCGCCGCGTTCAGGGCCTTCGGGCCGACGCCCTCCGAGGCCTGTGACCCCGTCACGGTGCGGGCTCCGCCGCGGCGGAGGCGGCGGTGTCAGCGGCCGGGCCCGCAGCGGTGCCGGCCGCCGGGCCGTCGGACGGAGAGCGGGTCCAGGTCAGCGAGATCTTGAAGTTGGCCTCGGCCGCCGTACTGGAGATCACGACGTCGGCCTCGGCGGAGAGCGACAGCCCGAACTCCAGATTGAGCTCGTCGGGCGCCTGGGCCATGCCGCGGAAGGCGTCGACGAAACTCTGCGCTACCGGCCGGATCCCGGTCACCATCTCCCCCAGCGACCGTGAGGCGCGCGCCATCACCTGCCCCGGCCGGGCCACCCGGACCAGGCCGTCCTCGCCGGTCTCCACGACCTCGACGCGCACCACGTCCGGTGGCCCGCCCGCCCCATCGATCGGTAACTCCACGTGCAACACCATGTCTCCCCCTCCTCGTATCCGAACCGCCCCCGCGGTCGCTCCCGTTGCCGCGCGCGGCGGCTCCGCTCCACGGGAACCTCCCCGCCCGGACGCAGCCCAGTGTGGGCCTCCCCCTCGCAGAATGGAAAGTCTTTCTAGAAAAGAATCTAGTAATGGTGCTTTAGGCTGAACCCGACGAGGATCTGAGGTGATCCGCCGCCATGAAGAGACCGAGGACGCCTGCCCGATGCCGAAGCAACAACGCGGCGAAGCCACTGTCGAACAGGTCCTGGACGCGGCGCTCCGCCTCTACGCCTCGTCCGGGGAAGCCGGTCTCACCCTCGGAGCCATCACCAGCACCAGCTCGGTCAGCTCCGGGAGCATCTACCACCACTTCGGCAGCCTGGACGGGGTGGTCGCCGCCCTCGCGCTGCGCTCCCTGGAACAGCTCCTGAAGGAACTGGGCACGGCGCTGCTCCAGCAGACCGACGCCCGCTCCGGCATCCGGGCCGTCGTGCTGGCCTACCTGGACTTCGTACAGGCCCATCCCGACGCGGCCCGCCTCGTACACTCCGTGACCGCGGATCGCCTGGGCATGGCCCGCGCGCGCGAGATCCGGGACACCCAGGAGGCCCGCCTCACACCGATCACCCTCTGGATCCACGCGCACCAGGAGTCGGGCGAACTCGCCCCGCTCCCCGCCTCCTTGATCGAGTCCCTGGCCCTCGGCCCGGTCGTCGCCGTCGTCCGGCGCTGGCTCACCGTGGGGGACCTCGATCTGGAGGAGGCCGCCCGTGAACTGCCCGACCGCATCTGGCGGTCGGTCGGCAACTGACCCGGTCGGCGAGTGGGAGGGCGACGGCCCTGCTTCGGCGATGCAGGAGAGGACTCCATGAGTTGTGACATTTTCGTGTGCCGGTTCGAAAACGGCGAGCCGGCGACGCTGGACATGACCGCCGCGCGGGAGGTTCTCGAGCCCTACGCGGTGGCGCGGGACCTCGAAGCGGACTTCCTGCTGGTGAGTACGGCGGAGGGAGAGGAGGCGGGGGTGTACTTCAACAGCCCTGCCGGCATCACCTTCAACCGATTCGGAGGGGACGGGATCATGGACCTCCTCGCCGCCCTACTCCGACGGCTGGACGCCGTGCTCGTCGTCCCGGGCGGGCCGACCATGATTCGGCGCCACGAGGACCGCGAGCTTCTGCCGGCCTCCCTCAGGGACGAGTGGCCCGTCGTCGTGGCCCGTACCGGCGCGGAGATCGACCGGGCGATCCGGGCTTCCTGAACCGACCGGGCGCCCGGGCCTCCTCAGCCGAGGGCCGCCAGCACGCGGTCCGGGGTGAGGGGGAGTTCGCGGATCCGGCAGCCGGTCGCGTGGTGGAAGGCGTTGCCGATGGCCGCCGCCGTGCCGACGATGCCGATCTCGCCGATGCCCTTGCCGCCCGCCGGGTTGAGGTGCTTGTCGTGCTCGTCCAGCCAGTGCGCCTCGATGTCGGGTACGTCGGCGTGGGCGGGGACGTGGTAGGAGGCGAGGTCGTTCTCGGTGAAGTCCCCGAAAGCCGGGTCCATGGTGCTGTGTTCGGTGAGGGCCATCCCCAGACCCATGACCATGCCGCCGACGAACTGGGATCGGGCGGTGAGCGGGTTCAGGATGCGGCCCGCCGCGAAGACCCCCAGGAGTCTGCGGACCCGGACCTCGCCCGTCACGGTGTCGGTCTGCACCTGCGCGAAGTGGGCGCCGAACGCGTGCCTGGCGTACGGGGACTTCTGCTTGGCGGAAGCCGTCGTATCGGCGGGGACGGACACTCCGGCCTCCGGAATCGGGCCGGAGCGGCGGGCGAGCAGGGCGAGCAGGCTCGTGCAGGCGTCGTGGACCGCCCAGCCCCAGGACGCCGTACCGGCCGATCCGCCGGCCACCGCGCCCTGCGGCAGCGCGGAGTGCCCGATCTCCACCGTCACCCGGTCCAGGGCGACCCGCAGCGCGTCGGCGGCGATCTGCGCCAGGACGGTGCGGGCGCCGGTGCCGAGGTCGGTGGCGTTGGTCTGCACGAGGTACCTGCCGTCGGGGAGGGCGTGCGCCCGCGCCGAGGAGG
This sequence comes from Streptomyces xanthophaeus, assembly GCF_030440515.1. Classification (GTDB taxonomy): domain Bacteria; phylum Actinomycetota; class Actinomycetes; order Streptomycetales; family Streptomycetaceae; genus Streptomyces; species Streptomyces kutzneri. Next base: position 1,016,132 of record NZ_CP076543.1, on the reverse strand, counting down.
GGGCGACGTACACCGGGTAGGTGGCGGCGGCGACCCCGGTGCCGATCAGCAGTGGGCCGTCCCGGCGCGGCGTGCGGTGCGCGGCCCAGTCGAACCGTGCGGCCCCCTCGCGCAGGCATTCCACCAGATGGCGGCTGCTGAACGGGTGGCCGCTGTCGGGTTCCGCGTCGGGCTCGTTGCGGATGCGCAGCTCGACCGGGTCGATGCCGAGGGCGCAGGCCAGCTCGTCCATGGCCGACTCCAGGGCGTACATGCCGGGGGACTCGCCGGGCGCCCGCATCCAGGAGGGCGTGGGCACGTCCAGGGGCACGACGCGGTGGGTGGTGAGGAGGGCGGGCGCGGCGTACATGACGCGGGCGGGGACGGCGGCCTGTTCGACGAACTCCCGTACGCGGGAGGTGTGGGTGGTGACCTCGTGGGCGACGGCGGTGAGCGTGCCGTCCTCGCGGGCGCCCAGGCGCACGCGGTGCAGGGTCGGCGCGCGGTGGCCGACGACGGCCGCGAGGTGGCGCCGGGGCAGGGCGAGGGTGACGGGGCGGCCGGTGTGCCGCGCGGCCATCACGGCGAGGACGACGTGCGGGCGGGGGGTGCCCTTGCAGCCGAAGGCACCGCCGACGTGCTCGGAGACCACGGTGACGCGGTCCGCGGGCAGCCCGAAGAGGGCAGCCAGTGTGGAGCGTACGAGTCCGGACCCCTGGCTGGAGTCGTACACGGTGAGGGTGCCGGCGTCGGCGTCCCAGTGGGCGGTGGCGGCGTGCGGCTCCATGGGGTGGTTGTGCAGCGGCGGTACGGCGTACGCGCAGTCCACCCGGACGGGCGCGGCGGCGAACGCGGCGGCCGCGTCGCCCTTCTCGCGGCGGGCCGGATAGCCGCCGTTGACCTGTTCGGGGGTGTAGGCGGCCGGGTGGCCGGTGTGCAGTACGGCGTCGTGGGGCTCGGCGTCGTAGCGGACGCGGACGGCCGCGGCCGCGGCCCGGGCGGCCTCCGGGGTCTCCGCCACGGCCAGGGCCACGTACCAGCCGCGGTGGGGTACTCCGGGGTCCTGGAGCACGCGGAGGGTGGGGTCGTCGGCGGGGCCCAGCCGGGGCGCGTCGTAGGGCGTGAGGACGGCGAGGACGCCGGGCAGCGCGAGCGCGTCGGCGGTGTCGACGGCGGTGACGCGTCCACGGGCCACGGTGGCGGGCACCGGCCATCCGTACGCCCGGTCCGGCAGGGCGTACTCGGCCGCGTAGCGGGCCCTGCCTGTGACCTTCTCCCGGCCCTCCAGCCGGGTGGCAGGGCTGCCGAGGGAGGGCGCCGGGGCGGCGGGGCTGGAGTCCATGGCAGATCCTCGTGATCGGGGCCGACGGGGCGGAGGGACGTTTCAGGAGCGGGATCCGGGGGCGCTGGGGGAGAGGGCACTCGCGGCGAGGGAGCCGAGCACGTCGCAGGCGAGGTTGCGGGCGAGGGGGACCTTGAAGGCGTTGTCGCGCAGCGGCTCCGCCCGGTCGAGCTCGGCCTCGACGGCCTCCCGTACGGCGCTCTCGGTCGGGGCGGCGCCCAGCAGCCGTTCCTCGGCGACGGTGGCGCGCCAGGGGCGGTGGGCGAGCCCGCCGAACGCGAGCGCGACATGGCGGACGCGACCCCCGGAGACGTCGAGCACGGCGGCGACGGAGGCGAGCGCGAAGGCGTACGAGGCGCGGTCGCGGGCCTTGCGGTAGCGCGACGGGAGGCCGGCGCGGTCCGCCGGGAGCGTGACCGCCGTGACGATCTCGCCGGGCTCGACGACGGTGTCCCGTTCGGGGTGGTCGCCCGGCAGCCGGTGGAAGGCGGTCGCGGGTACCGTACGGGCGCCGTCGGGGCCCTGGAGTTCGACGGCCGCGTCGAGCGCGACGAGCGCCACGGCCATGTCGGACGGGTGGGTGGCGATGCACTGCGGGGAGTGGCCGAGGACGGCGTGGTCCCGGTGGACTCCGTCGCGGGCGCCGCAGCCGCTTCCGGGCTCCCGCTTGTTGCAGGGTTTGGCCACGTCCTGGAAGTAGGGGCAGCGGGTGCGCTGGAGCAGGTTGCCGCCGGTGGTGGCGACATTGCGCAGCTGGGCCGAGGCACCGGCCAGGAGCGCCTGGGACAGGGCGGGGTAACGGGTACGGACGAGGGGGTGGAGCGCGAGGTCGCTGCCGCGCACCCCGGAGCCGACCCGCAGGCCGCCGTCCGCGGTCTCCTCGACGGAGCCGAGCGGCAGGCCGGCGAGGTCGACGACGGTGTCGGGGGCTTCGACCCCGAGCTTCATGAGGTCCACGAGGTTGGTGCCGCCGCCGAGGTAGCGGGAGCCGGGCCGCGCGCCGTGGGCGGCGATGGCCTCGGGGAGCCCGGTGGCGCGCACGTATGCGAACGGCTTCACGCGCCCACCCGCCCGTCACCGGGGGCCGGAGCCGGGGCCGGAGCCGGGGCCGGAGCCGGGGCCTGGGCCCGGTCCGGGGCAGCGGCCTGCGAGGCCGCGGCTGCGTCCCGTACGGCGTCCACGATGCGGGGGTAAGCGCCGCAGCGGCACAGGTTGCCGCTCATCGCCTCGGCGATCCCGGAGCGGCTGAGGTCCGCGGCCCCGGGGTCGGCGGCCGCCTCGGCGAGCAGGCCGGCGGCGGAGCAGAGCTGGCCGGGCGTGCAGTAGCCGCACTGGAAGGCGTCCCGTGCCATGAAGGCCTCCTGCAACGGGTGCAGGCCGTCTGCTCCGTCGCCGCCCAGTCCCTCCACCGTGGTGACCCGGGTGCCGTCGTGGGCGACGGCGAGCAGCAGGCAGCTGTTGGCGCGCCGGCCGCCGACCAGGACGGTGCAGGCGCCGCACTGGCCGTGGTCGCAGCCCTTCTTGGCGCCGGTCAGGCCGAGGTGCTCCCGCAGCAGGTCCAGGAGGGTGACCCGGTGGTCCACGTCGAGCTCGTGGCGCCGGCCGTTCACATGCAGCCCGACGCGCGAGCGGGTCTCCTGCATTGGATGCGCCACTGGTGCCCCTTTGTTCGGGAATGCCGACAGACCTCCACTCGGATAACCGGCCGGGGCGGATCTCACACCTCCCGTGTGGGACAAGCGGGTGCGTGGCGGTGGGGCGCCGGTCGATGCCTCCCGGCCTCGGACGGCCGAGGACGGTGCGCCGGGCACACGGTGGAACCGGGCGTGGCGCGGGAACGTGCGGGGCCGGCGGGTGACCGGTCCGCCGGAGTTCCCGGGCCGGCCCCGCGGACAGTGGGGCAGACTGCCGGACCTGCCCCGGCGGCTCGTACGTCCCCACGCGCGCGCTCGTCCCCCCGCGCGCGCTCGTCCCCGCGGGCGCGCTCGTACCCGCAGCGGCGATGCAGCCGCCGTACGCCCGGCAGTTGGGGCCCGTGGCCGCACGCGGGCACGGGCCCCAGGGGCGGCCGCGTCACCACGCCGAGGCCGCCCGTCATCTCAGGCATGTCTCGCAGGCCACACGTAGAGTGACGGGATGTTAGCCCCTGACCGGGATTCCCATGGGTCCTGGTGGACCCTCTGGAGCCCTTGGAAGGTGTCTGTGTCGGAAGCGGTGGAGTACGACGTAGTGGTCCTCGGCGGGGGGCCGGCCGGTGAGAACATCGTCGACCGGACCCGCGCCGCCGGGCTGAGCACGGCGCTCGTCGAGAGCGAACTGGTGGGCGGCGAGTGCTCGTACTGGGCCTGTGTCCCGAGCAAGGCGCTGCTGCGCCCGGCGCTGGCCCGGGCCGACGCCCGCCGGGTGCCCGGCCTGGCCGGTGCCGTCCAGGGTCCCCTGGACACGGCGGCGGTGCTCGCGCACCGCAACTACTGGACCGGCGACTGGAAGGACCAGGGCCAGATCGACTGGATCGACTCGATCGGCGCCCACGTGTACCGGGGCCACGGCCGGCTCTACGGGGTCCGCAAGGTCGCCGTCACCAGCCCCGAGGGCGAGCACCACATCCTGTCGGCCCGGCACGCGGTGGTCGTCGCCACCGGCACCCGGGCCGTGATCCCGGACCTCCCCGGGATCGCCGGGGCCCGCCCCTGGACCAGCCGTGAGGCGACCTCCGCGCAGGAGGCCCCCGGCCGGCTGCTGATCGTGGGCGGCTCGGTGGTGGCCGTCGAGATGGCCACCGCCTGGCAGGCCCTCGGCTCGCAGGTCACCGTCCTCGCACGCGGCTCCGGGCTGCTGCCGCGGATGGAGCCCTTCGCGGGGGAACTGGTCGCCGACGCGCTGCGCGAGGCCGGGGCCGAGGTCCGCATCGGGGTGTCGGTGGAGGCGGTGGTGCGGGACGGCTCGACCGGCCCCGTCAGCGTGGTCCTGGAAGGCGGCGAGACGGTGGAGGGCGACGAGCTGCTGATGGCGACGGGCCGCGCGCCGCGGACCGAGGACATCGGGCTGGACACCGTCGGCCTGCCCGCCGGCCGGTGGATCGACGTGGACGACACCTGCCGGGTGCCCGGGCACGACTGGCTGTACGCCGTCGGGGACGTCAACCACCGTGTGCTCCTCACCCACCAGGGCAAGTACCAGGGGCGGATCGCGGGTGCCGTGATCGCCGCCCGCGCGGCCGGCACCCCGCTCGACACCGCGCCCTGGGGTGCGCACACGCCGACCGCCGACATCCGCGCCCTCCCGCAGGCGGTCTTCACCGATCCGGAGGCGGCCGCCGTGGGCCTGACCCTGGCCGAGGCCGAACGGGCCGGGCACCGGGTGCGCGCGGTCGACTACGACATGTCCAAGGTCTCCGGCGCCGGTCTGTACGCCGACGGCTACAAGGGCCGGGCCCGGATGATCGTCGACCTCGACCGTGAGGTCCTCCTCGGGGTGACCTTCGTCGGCCCCGGCGCCGCGGAGATGATCCACGCGGCCACCATCGCGGTCGCGGGGGAGGTCCCGGTCCAGCGCCTGTGGCATGCGGTGCCGTCGTTCCCGACCATCAGCGAGGTCTGGCTGCGGCTTCTGGAGACCTACCGGGGGTGAGGTCACGGAGTCCTGGACACGGCCCGGCCGCGCCGCACGGCGCAGCCGGGCCGTTCCGTTGCCCTCGCTGCGTCCCGGCCCCGGACCGGCGTGCGCGGGAACGGAGTTGACCGGCCGTCACGGCGCGGGAGATGGCGTGAAGCAGACGTGCAACCTTGATCGATATTAGGTTAGCCTTACCTCAATTTCTCGACTCCTGTGCCTGAAAGGTGCTCCAGTGATGCGTGCTGCCTCCCTGCCCCGTACCGCCGCCCGTGCGGCCGTCGCCGCCTCCGCCGCCGTCGCGCTCGCCGTCGGCGCGGCCGGCTCCGCCTCGGCCGCCACCTCGACGCGTACGGTCACCGACGGCGCCACCACCTTCAACCTCAGCCTCACCGCGCCCTCCTCCGCCGCCGCGGCCGGCCAGAACGTCACGGTCACCGGCAGCGGATACAACACCGCCAAGGGCGTATACGTGAGCCTCTGCGCCGTCAGCGGCGCACCGGGCGCGAGCAAGCCCACCCCCTGCCTGGGCGGTTCGGACCAGTCGGGCACCACCGGGGCCTCGCACTGGGTCAACGACATCTTCGGCGGGACCCTGGCCAACACCTCCAGGTTCGGTACGGGCGGCACCTTCAGCGTCACCATCCACGTCAAGGCCGACCTCGGCGGCGGCCAGATCTGCGGCGAGACGGTCGAGTGCGCCGTCGTCACGCGCGCCGACCACTTCAACTCCTCGAACCGCAAGTACGACGTCCACGTCCCGGTGACCTTCAACTGATCCCGCTCCGGGACCGATTCCCCGACCCGTCGACGAGGAAGCCATGACACCCCGACACCCCCTCACTCCCGGTCGCGCGGGCGCCGCATCCGCCGCGCTCGCGCTCGTACTGGCCTCGGCAGCCACCGGAAGTCCCGTAGCGGCAGCCGGGGGTGAGGGGACCGACGTACCGCAGGGCACTGTCGCGTACCGGTCGGTGGCGCAGTTCACCACGGCGGGCAAACCCCGTGACCTGCTGCTGCACCCGGACTCGAAGAAGCTGTACGTCGGTTCGGACGACCTGCCCGAGACCGCCGACGTGAACGAGAGCGGACTGCACGCCCTGGACCCCGCCGACGGCAGGGTGCGCAGCACCGTCGGCCAGGCGCCCGGGCCCACCGGCACGCTCGGCCGGCGGGCGGTGCGGCAGCTGCTCGCGCCGCTGCCCGGTGACGGGGCGGTGTTCTTCTATCCGCTGCGCGGCATCGGCAGCGCGAAGGACGGCGACGCAGCCGCGGCGGGCGCGTGGGTGCCGGGTGCGGCCGTCACCCACGCCACCGCCGGGCTCACCCCCTCGACGGTGCTGGTCGCGCAGGGCCCCGTACTGTCGGAGGTCGACACCGCGACCGCCGCCGTGAAGCGCTCCGTCACGCTGGAGGGCGGGGACACGTTCGCGGTCGACGCGGCGCGCGGCACGGTGTGGTTCACGGACATCGGCAACCGCCGGATGTACCGGATCGACGCGGCCACCTTCCAGGTCGCCGCGACCGTCGAACTTCCGGACGGCGAGGGATTCGGCGGGTTCACGGAGGTGGATCCCGAGACCGGCGCGGTGTGGGTCGGGCTGGACACCTCCGTCGTCGTCCACGACGCGGCGGGCAAGCGGCTGGGCACCCTCCGGGGCGCGGGCACCGACATGCCCCGCGCGGCGGGTTTCGACGCCACCACGCACGAGGCCTTCGTCGTGTGGCAGGACGCGGGGGACACCTCGCAGCCGGGCAGCGACGACGACGGAAAGCTGACCGTCCACCGCACCCGCGACCTCCAGGAGGTCGCGAAGCCGGTCGTACTCCCCGGAATGCACGTGCAGTTGGGCAGCGCGGCCGTCGCCGTCGCGCCCGGCGGCGCGGCCGTCTTCGTATCGGACCCGGTCCACGGCCGGATCACCCGGCTGGAGCGGGCGACGTCCCCGAAGGTCACCGGGAACCCGGCGGACCAGGCGGTCGCAGCCGGCTCGCGGGTCTCGCTCACGGCCGAGGCCGAGGGAACCCCGAAGCCCACCGTCGCCTGGCAGGTCAGCACGGACGCGGGCCGGACCTGGCAGGCCGTGGCGGGCGCCACCTCGCCGACGTACACGTTCACCGCGGCGCTCTCCGACAGCGGCCGCCGCTACCGGGCGGAGTTCGGCAACGACGTCGGCGTGGGCCGTACCGCTGCCGCGACCCTCACCGTCACCATCGCGGACCCCGCGGCGGGAGGCAAGGGCGACGGCGGATCCGCCACGACCGGGGGCACCGGCGGGACCGGTTCGACCGGCTCCACCGGCTGGGCCGGGAGTGCGACAGGTGGTTCCGACGGCGGCTCCGGTGGCGCGGGCGGCTCCGACGGCACGTCCGGGACATCCGGCAGGTCCGGCACCCCCGGGAGTGTCGGCGGCGGTTCGGCCGGTGCCACGGTCGGCGGCGGCGATCACACCGCTCCCGGCGCCGGCGGCGCACTCGCCTCCACCGGAGTGGCCGTGGCCTCCCTCACCGCGAGCGCCGTCGTGCTCACGGCCGCCGGGTGGGTGCTGACGCGCCGCGCACGGCCGCGCAGCACCGGCTGAGGGCCGGCAACCCGCAGCGGGCGGGCGGTGGTTCGGCGTGTTGAATGGGTGCCCACCCTCTCTTGACCAGAGACGAAGGAGACACCGCACGTGATCGTGATCGCCCACCTCAGCGACGTCCATCTCGACGGTGACCGGCGCGCGGCCGACCGCACCCGCGCCGTCATGGAGTACCTCGACGCCCTTCCGTACGACCTGGACGCCGTACTCGTGAGCGGGGACATAGCCGACCACGCCGAGGACGCCGAGTACGAGGAGGCCGCCAAGCTCCTGCGCTCGCGTCACCCCCTGGTGGTCTGTCCCGGCAACCACGACGAGCGCGCCGCCTTCCGGCGCGGCCTGCTGGGGGAGGGGTCCCCGGGGGAGTCCCTCGCCGGCGGGCCCGTCGACCAGGTGCTGCGTGGCGAGGGCTTCGTCCTCGCCGTGTGCGACTCGTCCGTTCCCGGCGAGCACCACGGCTTCCTGGAGGAGTCCACCCTGGCCTGGCTGGACGGCGTACTGACCGACACCCCGCAGAAGATCCCGGTCCTGGTCGCCTTCCACCACCCGCCGGTACCGCTCAACACGCCGTACGTGGACGAGATCCGCCAGTTCGGGGAGGAGCGGCTCGCCACCCTCGCCGAGCGGCACCCGCACCTGACCGCTTTCCTGTGCGGGCACGCGCACACCGCCGCGGCCACCACCTTCGCGGGCCGGCCGGTGCTCGTCGCGCCCGGGGTGGTCTCCACGCTCCGGCTGCCCTGGGAGGCGCCGACCGGGTCCTCCGAGCACGTGCACCTCGACGAGCCGCCGGCCGTCGCCTTCCACGTGATCGGCGACGACGGCCGGCTGACGACGCACTACCGGGTGGTCATTGCCCGCCGGTAGGTACGTCCGTCACGGGTCCGCGTGAGCTTGCCCGAGGTGATCAGATAGCGCCGCAGCGCCGAGCAGTCCTCGTGCACGGTCCGCAGCGCATCGTTCACCTCGGGCTCCGTGTACTCCCGGTCCGCGGTGAAGAGGGTCTGCGCGAGGTGGTCGAGCAACTGCTCGCGCCGGGCGACCTTGCGCGGGATCACGGTGAGGCGGCCACCGGAGAAGAGGTCGGAGACGTCCCGTCGTGCCGGGCGCGGGTGCGGGGCGGCGGCGGACTGCGTGGGCTGGTGTTCGGTGCTCTGGGACATGTCGGCGAGCTTCGTCCGTCCGAGCCCGTGACGGCAACGCATTTTCCGCTCGGGGGCGTTCGGCCCGGCCGCCGACAAGAAGTGACGGTCACTCATCTCACTGAGGTGGTTCCGCCAGTACGCCGCGCCGACGACAACCGCCTACGGAAGAGCGTCGCCAGATCCGACGTCGCCCGACCCCAGCCCCGCGGAAACGGCTGCTACCGCCTCGGCGACTTCCGAGGTCACCACCCGACAGTCGGCCTCGACCAAGAACGGCGGCTGACGTTGCCTGATGCGGCACTGGTCGCCCGGTTGGAAGCGCGGATGGCGAGGATGGAACCGGGCCACATGGTGGTCGCCGAGACCAACTTCATGATCGCAGCCATGGGCGAGCGAAGACGGAGATCAAAACGGAACCGGCAGCCCGGCCTCGCGCAGCTGAGACAGGGCTGTGGACATGCATTGCTGCACAGTCCTCCCATCGGCACGCATGCCATGCTCCAGGGGACCCCCACTGGCGGCGAACGTCCAGGCCGGCGCGTTGTCGGCCACCCTCTCGGCGTCCACCCTGATCATGGCGTTCACGCCCTGCTCACCCAGCCATTCCAGGATGAGGAGCGTCACGTCCTCGATGCCACTGTCCTGACCGATCTTTGGCCAGCGGCCCCGGTTTCCTGTCATTGCCCAGACTCTACCGAGACGTCCGAAGCAGTCGGCTTCCAGCCGCCGGGTCAGGAGGCCCAGTTCGGAGAAGCAGGCATGCTCCTGGATGCGGCCGGTCGCCGACCCGCCCGGTCCCGGATTCCTCGGGGACCGGGCGGGTTCGAACGGGGGCGCAGCGGGTCAGGGACCGACGGTGATCTGCTGCGCCGGGTCGGTGGTGTCGGTCACCTTGTAGACCGCGTTGAAGGTCGAGGTGGTCGCGCTCGTCGGGCAGCCGAACCCGCCGGTGACCGTGACCGGTACGGAGACGTTCGTGAAGGTCAGCGTCGACGGAGCACCGTTGACCCAGGTGCCGCCGACGTTCGCCGGGGCGGTGGGGGCGGCGGTGACCGTACAGGAGGCGAGCCCGCTCGTCTGGACCACCAGACCGCCGACCGGCAGACCCATGGTGGCGGTGATCGGGGCGCCGTCCTGCATCGACACCGACCAGGCGCCGCTGGTGGTGATCGTGGGCGTCACTCCCCACATGCTCGAGGTGCACGAGCTGTACGTGGGGGCCGAGATCGGCGAGGACACCGGCCCGGCCGGGTTGCTGTTGCCGGGGGCCCCCGGCACGCTGCCGGTGGCGACGGAGACCGTACAGGTCACGGTGACCGAACCGGCCTTGAGGGTGGCCTTCCCGCTGAGGGTGGCCTTGAACGCGTGCCCGGCCGGGGTGACGGTGGTCGACCCGGCCAGCGGTAAGGGGGCGGCGGAGGCGGTGACCGAGGCGAGCGCGATGGCTCCGGCGACGGCGGTCCCGAGGGCGAGCGCGGTGCGCGTACGGCTCATGGCTGTGCTCCTTGGGGATCGTGGTGCGGGGTGGGGGGAGAGGGCGCGGCGACGGCGGACTCCGCGTTCCCGGCATCCGCGGCTTCCCCGGCTTTGCCGGTGCGCCGGGCGGCGTGCGGCTGCCAGGCGAACATCAGGCCGCCGCCGAGGATGCCGAGCAGGGTGCCGATCAGGAACCCGCCGAGGTTCGACAGGACCAGAGCGGCGGTAGCGATCAGGGTGGTGAGGACACCCGCGAGAGAACGCTGAGCGGGAGAGAACCAGGCGGTGAGCCCGAGCACGATCATCACGATGCCCATCAGGACGGACGGGATCCCCGCCACCCCCTGCTGGAGCATGATCTTCAGTGGTGCCAGCGGCAGGACGCAGATCCACGCCCCGGCCAGGACCGCGAACAGCCCGCCCCAGAAAGGTCTGCTGCGCCGCCACCGCCGCCAGCGCCGCAACAGGTTCAGAAGCATTCCTTCTTGCCCTTGCTGACGTCCATGCTGAGCCCGGAAAGCTTGAAGGTGCCGGCGTTCGTCGCCCACGCCGTCTGCTGGAGACCGGTGATGCTGACCGTGTCGGCCTGCTGGGCGAAGAGGTCCTGCATCCCCTGGGCCTCGGCCGGACCCTTGTCGAGGGTGGAGGCGTCGCGCCCGATCTCGATGTTGCTGAAGACGGCGTCGCCCGAGAGCTGGGTGGCGTCGACGAAGAGGTTGCTCGCCTCGACCGGGGACTTGTCCCCGGCGGTGAGGTTGAGCGAGATGTCCCCGATCACCGGGAGCGAGGTGACCACGGACTGGCAGAGGCTGTGGAGCTTGGCCTCCCGGATGGCGGTGACGGCCACCGGGATGAGCTCCTGGCGCGCATTGACGTCCACGCTGCCGTACTGGGCGAAGCCCTCGCCCTCCAGGCTGCTCGCCGACACCTTGAACTGCTGTCCCGACACGGCGAACGAGGCGGCCAGCACGCCCTGCGCGAGGGCGATGCCGAGGCCGGCGGTCACGGCCACGGCGGGGATGGTCAGGACGGCGAACCGGCGCCAGCGGACACGGCCGGAGTCATCGTCGGAAGGGTCGGATAAATAGGGGGAACCGGTCATGAGAACGTCCCTTATATCGGCTGTGCACCGTTGTTACCGACGAGTTGAATGTAAGAGTGCCAATGGGGGTTGGCAAGGTTGTGCGAGTGCACCCTTTGAGCCGACTCCTACTGCTCCGTACGCAGCAGTTCGGCGACCTCCGTGTCCACCCGCCGGGCCATCGCCCGCGCGAACTCCGTGGCCACCACCTCACCGGCCACCGGTCGCAGAGCCGCCACCGCCGCCGTGATGTGCTGCAGCTGCGTGGCCGAAAGTCGCTCCAGACCCTCCGTGCCCGCGGGGCCGTCCGCGCCAGGCGAGCCCGCCGAGTCGTCCGTGCCCGCCGCGCCGTCCATGCCCGCTGAGCCGTGCGTGCCCGCCGCGTCGATCACGTACCGCCGGAACAGCCCCACGAACCGGTCCGCGACCGCCGCCGCCTGTGCCTGTACGAATTCCCCGGCATCCAGGATCTCGGCGAGCGGCACCCCCTGCCGCACCAGCGCCAGCGTCGACTCCAGCAGCCGGCGGTTCGGGTACGTGACCAGGTCCCCGTCGATCGTCACGTAGCCGAGCTCCGCCGCGCGCCGGGTGTCCGCGGCGGTCGCCGTCGGACCGAACAGCTCCCGCAGTTCGCCGCGGGAGAGCGTCACCGGCTCCTCCTGGACCCAGTCCCGGGTCATCTCCCGTTCCAGGCCAAGCAGTTGGGACAGTCCGCCACCCTGCTCCCACGCGTGCAGCAGCTCGGCGATGCCGTTGACCGTGTAGCCGCGCCCCAGCAGATCGCTGATCAGCCGCAGCCGGGTCAGGTGATCGTCGGAGTACCAGGCGATCCGGCCCTCCCGGCGCGGTGGCGGCAGCAGCCCGCGCTCCTGGTAGTAGCGCAGGTTGCGCACCTTGACGCCGGCCGCCCGGGCCACGTCCTCGCGGCGGTAGCGCCCGCCACCGCTTCCGTCCTCCACCTGGCTGCTCACGCGCCAGAGTGTAGGAGCTACCGGCAGGTCACATGGGCCGCGGGCGATCCTGCTTGACCGCCCGCAGGACCACGAACTTCGGCTCGCTCGCGACGACTTCGCTGTTGCCGAACAGCCGGCGCAGATGGGTGTGGTAGCCCATGTGCCGGTTGGCGACGATCCACAGCTCGCCGCCCGGGCGCAGCACCTTGCGCGACTGCGCGAACATCCGCAGCGCCGTCGCGTCCGTCGTGGCCTGGTGGGAGTGGAAGGGCGGGTTGCTCAGCACCAGGTCCACGGAGGCGGGGGAGACCATCGCGACCCCGTCGCCGACGTGGAACTCGGCGGTGCGCCGGCCCTCGCGGATGTTCGCCCGGTAGGTCGCCCGCGCCGAGGCGACCGCCTGGTAGGACTCGTCGGTGAACACGACCTCGGCGTCCGGGTCATGGGCCTGGACGGCCGTGCCGACGACGCCGTTGCCGCAGCCCAGGTCCACGACCCGGGCACCGTCGGTGTTGGTCGGCAGGTTCTGCAGGAAGAAGCGGGTGCCGACGTCGAGCCGGTCGGCGCAGAAGATCCCGGCGTGGTTCACGACGGACAGGCCGGAGGCCGACCCGGCGTCCTCGTCCACCGTGTACGTCAGCGGCCAGGGCCCGGCGGACGTGGGGCGGGTCGCCCCGGGGGTGCCCGGCGTGCAGAAGATCAGCCGTGCCTTCTTCTCCGCGAGCGAGGTCTTCGTCGGGCCGAGGATCTTCTCGAAGAGCCGCAGCGTGGAGGTGTGGATCTCCTTGACCATGCCGGTGCCGACGACGACGGTGCCCGCGTGCACGTGCGGGGCCAGCCGGTACAGCTGGTCCTCCAGCAGCGCCAGGCTCTTGGGCACGCGCACCAGCAGGACGTCGATCCGCTCGGGCGGCGGGTCCTGGGTGGTCAGCAGGGTCACCGTCGACTTGGACGTCCCGATGCCGGCCCGGTCCAGGTTCGCGGCGGTGGCGGCACGGGTGAGCGCGGAGTCGGTGATCTGCGTCGGGTGGTACGCGGCGAGCGCCGTCGTCAGCGTCCCCCAGCGGTCCCCGAGCACGACGATCCGGCCGGCGGCGGCCAGGTCCACCGGGCCGCGTTCCCCCGTACCGGAGTCGAGGTGGCGCAGCAGGTACTCGTCGGCGGCGTCCCAGGCGCGGAGCCGGTCGCGCGGGTCCTCGGGGAAACGGGTGAGCTCGTAGGAGCCGAAGGGTGTGGTGAGGCGGTTCATATGGGCCCCAGGCTATCCGAGCCGGAGGCCCGACCCCGCATGTGCGGGGCCGGGCGGCGCCCTACTCGGGGAACTCTCCCGCCATGGCGGCAGCCATCCGCAGGTGCGGACGGGCCTCGGCGGCCCGGCCGAGACGCTCCAGGGTGCGACCGAGCATCAGCTGTGCGTAGTCCTCCACCGGCCAGCGTTCCAGGATGGCCCGGAGCTCGCCCTCGGCCCGGGAGAGCTGGGCGGAGTGGTAGTAGGCGCGGGCCAGCAGCAGCCGGGGCGCCAGCTGCTCGGGGGCCTCGACCGCCAGCGCCTCCAGGATGCGGGCGGCCGTCGCGTACTCCTTCGCGTCGAAGAAGAGCTGGGCGCGCGCCCAGCGCTCGGCTGCCGTCCCGTGCTCGAAGTACGTCGTCGGCGCGTTCATCGCGTCCCTTCCGCCGTTCAGGTGATCTGTCCGACCCCTCCAACACGCCTTGGCGGTGGAACATTCCGCCCTCCGCCGGTACCGCCTCGGGGCTAGGTTGTCCACATGAGCAATCTCGATCGCCAGCCCGCTCTCTCCGCCTGCGGCGGCCGCGGCTTCGTCGTGGCCGAACCGGTGCGCGAGCTCCTCAGCCCGCGCACGGTCAAGCTCGGAGAGTCCACCGAGGTCCGCCGACTCCTGCCCAACCTGGGCCGCCGCATGGTGGGCGCCTGGTGCTTCGTGGACCACTACGGCCCGGACGACATCGCCGACGAGCCCGGCATGCAGGTCGCGCCGCACCCGCACTCCGGGCTGCAGACGGTGAGCTGGCTGCACGAGGGCGAGGTGCTGCACCGCGACAGCGTCGGCAGCCTGGAGACGATCCGGCCCCGGGAGCTGGGCCTGATGACCTCCGGCCGCGGCATCAGCCACTCGGAGGAGAGCCCGCGCCCGCACGCCCGCTTCCTGCACGGCGCCCAGCTGTGGGTGGCCCTGCCGGACGCCCACCGCAACGTGGAACCGCACTTCCAGCACCACGCCGACCTCCCGCGGGTGACGGCCCCGGGCCTGACGGCGACGGTCATCCTGGGCACCCTGGACACGGCCACCTCGCCGGGCACGGCGTACAGCCCGATCGTGGGAGCGGACCTGACCCTCGCGTCGGGCACCGAGACCCGGCTCCCGCTGGACCCGGACTTCGAGTACGCGGTCCTGTCGATGTCGGGCGAGGCCCACGTCGACGGCGTCCCGGTCCTCCCGGGCTCGATGCTCTACCTCGGCTGCGGCCGCACCGAACTCCCCCTGCGGGCGACCTCGGACGCGAGCCTGATGCTCCTGGGCGGCGAGCCGTTCGAGGAGGAGATCGTGATGTTCTGGAACTGGATCGGACGGTCACACGATGATATCGCGCAGGCCCGAGAAGACTGGATGAACGGGTCGCGATTCGGTGAGGTGAAGGGCTACGACGGCCCTCCGATTCCGGCCCCAGAGCTTCCCCCAACCCACCTGAAGGCGCGAGGAAGGGTGCGTTGACCTGCTGGTTTGTGCGCGCGAGGGCTGGGTGTGGTAATCGTGCCCGGCCCTCCGGTTTTGGTTTCGCAGGGGAGGCTGTCGAATGCGGGGCGAGAGCCTTCGGCGCCGACGGTCGAGTCTCATGTGTCGCAGGCTGTAACCAGGTTTGGTCGGACGAATGCTGACCTTTTGCTGACTTTACTGACGAGTAGTTAGATCTGGTTGCCGGTTACGTCGCCGCCTCTTGGTAGTCAAGGGCGATGGTGGTCGCCGCCGGGCCGTCGCCTCCCACCACCCTGGCGGCGAACCCGGCCGGGGTCTGCGATCCATGGATGAGGGGGGGCGGGTTAGTGCGCGGCGGGTGTTGTGCACAAGTGACAAGACATTGCTCGGCCGGTCCTCTTCGCCGGGCGGAGCTGGAAACGTCGTGTGAGAGCGGGAAGCCTACGGCTCCGATGTGACGGGGCGCTCCAGTGGAGTGCCCTCTTTGAGGAATCGGGTGACCGCGTCCATGCGGTCGGAGAACCCGACTGGTGTGTGGTCCGCCAAGAGGTCGAGGTGATCGGCGGGCTAGACTTGGGGGTTGCCCTTCAGCAGCACGAGGCGCTGGTCGAAGGCGTAGTCCGCGCGCTCGATGCGCTGCACGAGCGACAGAGCATGCTCCAGGCCCTGCTCAGAGCCGCCGACGGCCTGCACCAGGACTGTTCGCTTGGGCAGGTTGACGCGCGCGGTGGGGCGTACCGTGGCGCCGCGGGGGAGCTCCACGGTGGGGCGCCGGTCGTAGGCGATGCGGGCATCGTCGAGGTACGCGTAGAACTGACGCACGAGCTTGCTGTCCCGGTCAGGGGCTGCGAGCCATCGCAGCCCGTCGGTGGTCAGCATCGCACTACTGATGTCCGATACGAGCGTCGCCGCCTGTTGCAGGGGCCGGCGGCCAACGATTCGTCCGTCCACTTCGCTGAGGCGGAATGCGCTGAGTGTCTCGGTCCAGGCGGTCGCTGCTCGGGTTGGGCCCCAGACGTCGACTCCGGCATCGGCCAAGCGAGAAACCGTGGTGCCGCCGTCGCTGGCCAAGGCGTCGTCTCCGGACACGCGGAGAAGGACGGTCAGGCCGTCTCCGTCAGCGAAGTACGAGCGTCCTGTGAGTGCGACGGATCCCGGGCGGCCTGCCGGTGCGATGTGCCAGCAGCGCAAGTCCTCGGTGAGGCGCGGATCGAGGGGGGGAGGCGCTCATGGGTATTCCTCGAATCCCTCTAGCGTCGGGGCCGGCATCGGCGGCGTGGGCGGAAACCAAACGTAGCCTGCGGAGATGTCCATCTTGCATTCCAGGACGAAGTCCCTGACGACGCGGTCGTGCTCTTCATCCATAGAGGTGAGCGTCGCATTGGCGATCGGGTCCGGCGCGTGACGGATGTCGTCCGGGGCGTAGACGTCCCGGTTGCCTCGCTGTTCGCTCCACCTGTGTTTGTGCGTGCGATTGATGAATTGCTCGCCCGTTTCACGGTCGAGGTGTGTCCCCCGAACATCGAGGCGCCGGAGGACCGTGCGGCTTCCGGGGTGGAGGAGTATCAGGCTGTACTCCCACGGCTTGTCGAGGCCTATTCGGAAGCGGAGGTCGAGGCGGCAGGAGAGATCGGTGCGGACAGGAGTGTTCGCCTCGACGTGGATAGGGGAGTACGCGCGACGCGGAGCATTCTTCTGTTTCCACCGGAACGGAAGGTGGAGAGCGCCTCCGACCTTGCCCCCGAGGATCTTGTCGGCCAGGGCATCGATCATCACGTCGTCAGGGTCCATGCACTCCCCCCTCAGCATCGAGACGACGAACATAGAACCAGCACCACGGGATTGATAGTGGAACGGATCAACGTCTTGCGTCTTCCTCAAGGTCTTCGGCCACACCCCGCGCGAGCCTCCACCGCTCCAGCAAGCCATCGACGGCCTGGGCTCGGTCGACGCGGAGGGCGGTTCCTCTGTGCGTCGGCGCTGGCAGCAACTTGCCGACCGGGTTTCGGAAGTCTGCGCAGTCGCCGTGACAGCCGCCGACACCAGAGAGCCGCGCCGTATGGCTCAGCAGATTTTTCGTCTGCTGGTGGTACACGCGCCACACCCGTCCTGAGCAGGCAAAATGAAGCAATCTACCTTCGATGGCTCGGTACTGGCCCGCATCTGGCCCGGATCGTGGTCGTGGGGGAGCCCAGGCCCCGACCTGGGGCCCGACGCCCTCGCGTTGGGGCTCCAGCGCCCGATGGCGGACACGTCACTGACCAGGTCGTAGACCCGGGCGGCGCGGCATCGACCCAGCCGTGCCGGGTGAAGGTGAAATCCGATGTGTCCAGGACCCGCTGTTGCCTATCCACGCCAGGGTCAGGCTGTGCGGTCGGGCCCCGCCCATACTCGGATCCATGAAAGCAAAAGTGCGGCTCGGGGAGTTCCTGCAGACGCGGCGATCCCAGCTGCAGCCGGAGGATCTCGGGATACCCGACTACGGCGAGCGGCGCCGGGTGCAGGGTCTTCGACGCGAGGAGCTGGCGTCGCTGGCGGGTGTCAGCGTGTCCTACTACACCCGGCTGGAACAGGGGCAGTCCCTGAACGCCTCACCGCAGGTGCTGGACGCGATCGCACGGGCCCTGCGGCTGGAGGAAGCCGAGCGCCTGCACCTGCAGAACCTGGCCCGATCCTCGGCCACGGGCTCGGTACGAGGCCGCCGGCCCGCCCCGGAGCGGGTGACGGAGGCGACCGGCCAGCTGCTGGAGGCACTGGTCCACGTCCCGGCCATCGTGACCGGCCGCCGCAGTGACGTCCTGGCATGGAACCGGCTGGGCCATGCGCTGTTCGCGGGACACTTGGACCCGGACGCCTTGGACCGACCGGCGGAGCGGCCCAACATGGCCCGGCTGGTGTTCCTCGATGCGCACACCCGTGACCTGTACGCCGACTGGCCGGCGAAGGCCAGGGCCGTGGTGGGGAATCTGCGCCTGGTGGCGGGCCGGCACCCGGACGACACCGCGCTCCATGCGCTGGTGGGCGAACTGAGTGCGAAGAGCGCGGACTTCGCCTCGATGTGGGCCGACCACCGCGTCACGGCCTGCGCCGTCGCGACCTACGAGATGCGGCATCCGCTGGTCGGCCCGCTGACCGTCACCCAGCAGACCCTGAGCCCAGGCCAGGACCCGGATCAGGGGCAGAGCATCGTGGTCGCCACCACCGAGGCCGACTCGCCCGCGCGGACCACCCTGGCCCTCCTCGCCCAGGTCACCCCGCAGCACGACCCGGCGCGCCCGGGAGTCCGGGCCGGGTCCGGCTGACCCGGCCCACACCATCGGACGCCGCACAGACGTCCGCGAGTGCCCATCCGTCCCTCCACTCGCCCCGGTACGAGCGGCCACCGGCCGCCCCTCCCTGAAGCCATCCCCAACCCCCGCGCGTCGGCGTACCGCTGCCGCATGCCCGAAAACAGTGAAGGAACCATGTTCAAGAACACGTACACGTGGTCCAAGACCGCCACGGCAGCAGCCGTCGTACTGACCGCGGCAGCGGTCCTCGCGGCCACCCCCGGCGTCGCGTCAGCCCTCTCCGCCCCGCTGAGCTGCGCACGCATCGCCGCGCACTTCGACCTGGCCCGGCACCAGACGCCGGAGAACATCGCGCTGGCTCCCGACGGCAGCGCGTACGTCACCTTCGCCGCCGCCCGCCAGGTCGCCCGCATCACCCCCGGGGGATCCACCCGGATCCTGGCCACCCTGCCCGCACCCGCCGACGGCGGCATCCACACCCCGGTCCTGGGCTTCGCCCTGACCACCGGCATCGTCCGTGCACACGACGGCACCCTGTACTTCCTGTACGCCACCGGCACCTCCGAACTGACCGGCCTGTGGCGCCTGCGCCCCGGCGGCACACCGCAGCGCATCGCCGCGCTGCCCGCGGCCGGCCTGCCCAACGGCCTGGCCCTGGACCCGCGGACCCGGACCCTCTACGTCACCGACTCCGTCCTCGGCACCATCTCCAGTGTGCCCACCACCGGCGGCACCCCCCGCACCTGGTCCGCCGCCCCCGAACTGGCCTCCACCGGATTCCTCGGCGCCAACGGGCTGAAGATCCGGGGCGGGGCGCTGTGGGTCACCAACCTCGACCGGGGCGTCGTCCTCCGCATACCCGTCCAGCGCGACGGTCGCGCCGGCCAGGTCCAGACCCGGGCCACCGGCCTGGCCGGGATCGACGACTTCGCCTTCACCGGCCACGGCGACCAGATCCTGGCCGCCCTCAACGGCCCCGGCGAGGTCGCCCTCGTCCAGCCCGACGGCACCCACTCCACCGTCCTGACCGCCGCCGACGGCCTGCAGAACCCCACCTCCATCGCCCTGCGCGGCGACACCGCCTACGTCCTGAGCGCCGCGTACGTCACGGCCAAGGACCCCAACCTCCTCCTGGCCCACCTGAACGGCTAGCCCCAATGTCGTGAGGGTCCATCAGGATTCATGGCACTCGCCACCCGCCGTTGCGGCCGGTGCGACGGTCCCCGCAGCCGACACCACATCGGCCGAGGCGCTGATCGCGGTTCTTGGAAACGTTCGGTGCTTGGCCGCGGCATCGCTACGCCTCCGAGGGTGTGGCCGGCCGCGTCGCGTAACGGTGGCGCATGGCGTCGCTGGCTGCGGGGCCTGCGGTGAAGACGTAGGTGTCGCTGTCGTCGAGCCGGCGGCCGGTCTTGGCGTCGACGACGACGGGCTCGACTTCCTCGCCGCTGTGCGCGTTGACGAGGATCATGCTGCGTTCGGCCGGTGTGAGGCGGGAGTTTCCCCACGCGGCCAGGGCGACGATCACCGGTCGCAGGGAGTGTCCGAGTTCGGTGAGGACGTACTCGTGGCGCACCGGGTTGGTCTGGTAGGGCCGGCGCTCCAGTAGTCCGTCCGCGACGAGGGTTTTAAGCCGGGTGGTGAGCATGCTGGAGGAGATGCCCAGGCTCTCCTGGAACTGGTCGAAGCGGGTGTAGCCGTCGAAGGCGTCGTGGAGGATCAGCAGCGTCCACCACTCGCCGACGTGTTCCACCGTCGTGGACAGCGGGCATTCCCGGTCCTCCAGCCTGATCCGGCTTGCCAAGGCGACCATCCCCTCAGTTACTGCTAAAGTCGAAGTTAGTGACTTCCATTTTAGCAGTAACAAGGGATGGGGCGCCCTCTGCGCCCCGCACCCGGGAACGGAGCACAGCGTGACCGTATCCATCAGCGAATCTCTCGAAGGCCGGCGCGCTCTGGTCACCGGAGGCACCAAGGGCACTGGAGCCGCCATTGCCCGGCGTCTCGCCCAGGCCGGCGCGACCGTACTGGTCACCGCCCGCAGCCGCCCCGACGACGTGGAGGAGAAGACGTTCATCACCGCCGACCTGTCCACCGCCCAGGGCGCCGCAGACGTAGCCGCCGAGGTGGGGGCCCGCGTGGGAGGCGTCGACATCCTGGTCAACACCCTCGGCGGGTCCGAGGCACCGGCCGGCGGGTTCGCGGCGCTCGGAGAGGACGACTGGGCGAGGGAGCTGAACACGAACCTGCTGGCCGCCGTTCGTCTGGACCGCGCGCTCCTGCCGCACATGATCGCCACGGGCAAGGGCGCAGTCGTGCACGTCACCTCGATCCAGCGCCGCATGCCGCTGTGGAACGGAACTCTGGCCTACGCCGCAGCCAAGGCCGCCCTGACCACCTACAGCAAGGGCCTGGCGAACGAGGTCGCCCCGCACGGCGTCCGCGTCAACACCGTCTCGCCCGGCTTCGTGCAGACCTCCGCCGCCGACAACCTCATCGCCCGGATCGCACAGGAGGCAGACATCACCCAGGAAGCCGCGCTGGGCCGGCTCATGGACTCCCTGGGCGGCATCCCTCTCGGCCGCCCCAACCGGCCCGAGGAGGTCGCCGAGCTCGTCGCCTTCCTCGTCTCCGACCGCGCCTCGGCCATCGTCGGCGCCGAACACGTCATCGACGGCGGCACCACCCCCACCGTCTGAACCCGCCACCACACCGAGGAACGTCATGCACGACAGCCAGCCCCGAACCATCACCCCGGACACCCTGCCCGAGGTGATCACCCGCTACCTCACAGCGCACCGCGCCCACGACACCGCAACCGCAATCGCGGCGTTCACCCGCGAAGCCACGGTGATCGACGACGGCAACACCTACGAGGGCAACAAGGCGATCGAGGGGTGGCTCGGCCGATCCGCCACCGAATTCACCTACACCATCCACCTCGCGAACGCTCAGCAGACCGACGCGACCCACTACATCGCCACCCACCACCTCGAAGGCAACTTCCCCGGCGGCACCATCGATCTGCGCTACCAGTTCGCACTCCGTGGCAACCTCATCGAACGCCTTGTCATCGAGCCCTGAGTCCGCTCACCTGTTGCCGCCTGCGCGACAAGCCCCGCTCACCCAGGGGCGCCCCTCCCAGCCGTGCCCAGTATCCGCCCGACCGCCGGGCCAGCCCGCGGTGCTGCCCGCCGGACTGGACGTAGCCGTAGACCTCATGACTGGTCTGGAGCCCGTTCACGACGGGCGGTTCGCTCGTGGAGGTCAGCCGCCTGGAGATACTCGATCGTCGCCTCGGTGTCCGACGTGATCTCGGCGAGCTCCCGGGCAGACGGTCTCACTTGGCTCTGACATCGAAGTCATCAACGTCGACAGGCTCCCGCTCCACTTCGACGCCGAGCTGCCGCGTGTGCCCGGGGCCCGTGACAGCCCGGCTCGAGTGGCACTGGCGTCGGGCCAAAACATCCCGGTCAGTCTGGAAGGGTTGGCCCGGCGCAAAACCTGTGCCGGAACGCGTACCACCTCCGTCGACCGGGAGAGAAGCATGACCATCAAGGACATCGGGCCCGAACCTCAGAGTTTCGACCTCGAGCAGGCGACGCTGGAGAACACCAGCTACCGCTCGGTCGCCTGGTCCGGGAAGTACCTCCAGCTGACCCTCATGTCGATCCCGGTGGGCGAGGACATCGGCCTGGAGGCGCACCCGGAGACCGACCAGTTCCTCCGGCTCGACGCGGGTCGCGGCCGCGTTCAGATGGGCAGCGCGAAGGACCGCCTCGACTTCGATCAGGAGGTCGAGGACGGCTGGGCGGTCTGCGTACCCGCCGGCACGTGGCACAACGTCACCAACACCGGGGACGAGCCCATGCAGCTCTACGCCGTCTACGCCCCGGTCCACCACGCCCCGGGCAAGATCCACGCAACCTTCGCCGACGCGGAAAGCGACGAAGGGTCGGGCAACGACGAACCCCCGACCTGGTCGGTCCAGCCCACCCACCACTCCGCGGACAAGCACGCCTGACCACAGTGGGGACCCAGGAGAACAGACGAGCACCAGGTCGCTGACCTGGGCTCCGCTATGGAGCGGATGCCGGACCCGGATCGGCTTCCGGCACACGATCCGCTGACCGGGTCCGGTCGGTCCTCGCGGTATGCACCGCGCGTGGCGCCGGTTGCCGCGCAGTCCTCCCGCGACGACACCGCAAGCCCGGTCCCCCTCACCCAGAGGGAGCCGCCGATCGCCGGCGGGTGGCACGCGAGGCGCCATCGCGGCCTCAAGGCGCTGGCCGACGTCGGCGCGGCCCGGGAGGTGCTCGGCGGCGATCGTGGGCGTCGCCACCTCGGGCCGTATCCGCCCCGCACGACCACGTCCACCCGCTGCACCCCGCGCTCCGACCGGGCGGACCCAGTCCGGTCCCAGTCCTGTCCCGGTCAGGGACGGGCCGGGCCGGTTCCCGCGAGCACCTCAGGGCGCAGCAGGGAGGTGAGCCGCTCGGCCGGCAGCAGCCCCCGTTCCAGGACCAGCTCGGCCACGCCCCGGCCGGTGGCCAGGGCCTCCTTGGCGATGTCGGTGGCGGCGGTGTATCCGATGTGCGGGTTCAGGGCGGTCACCAGGCCGATGGAGTTCTCGACGGTGGCGCGCAGCATCTCGGTGTTGGCGGTGATGCCGCTCACGCAGCGTTCCGCGAGGGTGAGGCAGGCCGCGCGCAGGTGAGTGACGGACTTGGACAGCGAGTGCAGGATGACCGGCTCGAAGGCGTTGAGCTGGAGCTGTCCGGCTTCGGCGGCCATGGTGATGGTGATGTCGTTGCCGATGACCTCGAAGGCGACCTGGTTGACGACCTCGGGGATCACGGGGTTGACCTTGCCGGGCATGATGCTGGAACCGGCCTGGACCGGGGGCAGGTTGATCTCGCCGAGTCCGGCGCGGGGCCCGGAGGACAGCAGGCGCAGGTCGTTGCAGGTCTTGGACAGCTTGACGGCGACGCGCTTGAGGACGCCGGACATCTGGACGAAGGCACCGCAGTCCTGGGTGGCTTCGACCAGGTCGGGAGCGGTGACCAGGGGCAGGCCGGTGATGTCGGCGAGGTGGCGGCGGGCGGCCTCGGCGTATCCGGCCGGGGCGTTGAGACCGGTGCCGATGGCGGTGGCGCCGAGGTTGATCTCGTGGATCAGTCCGAGGGCCTCCGCGAGTCGGCTGCGGTCCTCGTCCAGCATGACGGCGAAGGCGGAGAACTCCTGTCCGAGCGTCATCGGCACGGCGTCCTGGAGCTGGGTGCGGCCCATCTTCAGGACATCGTGGAACTCGGCGGCCTTGCGGGCGAAGGCGTTCTGCAGGACGGCCATGGCGTCGAGGAGACCGCGCACCGCGAAGACGGTCGCGATCCGCACGGCGGTCGGGTAGACGTCGTTGGTGGACTGGCCGAGGTTGACGTCCTCGTTGGGGTGCAGGTGTCCGTACTCCCCCCTGGAGTGGCCCAGCAGCTCCAGCGCCCGGTTGGCGATGACCTCGTTGGCGTTCATGTTGGTCGAGGTGCCGGCGCCGCCCTGGATCACGTCGACGACGAACTGGTCGTGGAGCTCGCCGCCGCGGATCTCCTGGCAGGCGGCGACGATGACGGCCGCCTTCGTGGGCTCCAGCAGGCCGAGTTCCCCGTTGGCGAGGGCCGCGGCCTCTTTGACGGCGGCGAGGGCGTCGATCAGGTGCGGGTAGGTGGAGATGGGCGTGCCGGTGATGGGGAAGTTCTCGGTGGCGCGCAGGGTGTGGACGCCCCAGTAGGCGTCGGCGGGGACGTCGCGGTCTCCGAGCAGGTCGTGTTCGGTGCGGCTGGAGGCGGTCAAGGCGATCACGGGTGTACGGATCCTCTTCCTGAGGTGAGCGGATCGAAGGTGGGGAGAGGGGCAGGCGGGTGTCAGGCGGTTGCGGTGACGGGGGCGCCGGGCGGGTTCAGGGCCGCTACCGGCCGGATGCCGCCGACGGTCCGGCCGCCACCGGTGACGGGCTCGCCCGTGAACCCGGCGAGCAGCCGGGGCTCGACTCCCGCACGTGCGAGGGCGGCGGCCGTCACTGCCGTACGCGCGCGGTCGGCCCCGTCGGCGACCTTCACGGCGACGGCCCGGCCGTCGGGCAGCGCGGCCACCTGGACGCCCTCGAAGCCGTCCTTGGCCAGCAGCCCGGGCACCGCGCGCATCAGTGCGGCGGTGTCCCGCCCGGTACCGGAGGCCATCTCCGGGTTGAGGCGCAGTGCGTTCGCCACACGGTGCTCGGCGGTGTCCGGGGCGGCGGTGGCGATGCGGGCGGCGGCGCGGGCCAGGCCGTGCAGGGACACCGCGAACAGCGGGGATCCGCAGCCGTCGACGGTGACATTCGCGATGTGCTGGCCGGTGAGCTCCTCGACGACCTCGGCGATCGCCCTCTGGAGCGGGTGGTCCGCGTCGAGGTAGCTCTCCGGGGGCCACCCGGACAGCTTGCACAGGTACAGCATCGCCGCGTGCTTGCCGGAACAGTTCTGGGCGAGCCGGGACGGCCCGCGGCCCTCGCGCAGCCAGGCGTCGCGGACGGCCGGGCCGTAGGGCAGGTCGGGGACGTTGCGCAGGTCGGCCTCGGTGAGACCGGCCAGCTCCAGGACCAGCCGGACACCCGAGAGGTGGTGCTCCTCGCCGGAGTGACTGCCCATCGCGAGGGCGAGCAGGGCTCCGTCGAGCGGCAGGCCGGCCCGCACCATGGCGACGGCCTGGACCGGCTTGAGTGCCGAGCGTGGATAGCAGGCGGCCTCGATGTCTCCGATGCTGGTCCGGACCTCGCCCTCGCCGTCGAGGACGGCGACGGAACCGTAGTGGACCCCCTCGATCATGCCGCCCCGCATGACGTGGGCGACGGGGGCGTGCCGGGGCTCGCGGATCGCGGGCGCGTCCGCGGGGAAACTGCTGCGCATCACTGCCTCGTTCTGTGGTGGGTCGCTGCTGACAGGGGGTGGCGACCGGCACCCCCGGGCGCAGGCGGACGGGCGGGCGCCCGGCTCAGCCGTCGCTCCGGGCGGCGGCGCGCGCCACGCGGCCGCGGACCGCGTACCAGCCGGCGACCAGCGCCGCGGCGATCAGCGGTACGCACAGCACGGTGGTGCGCCCCGCGCCTCCGTCGGCGTACATGAGGACCAGGACGGAGGCGAGGAAGGCCAGCGTCACGAGTTCGGTCCAGGGGGAGCCGGGCAGGCGGTAGGAGGGGCGGGTGAGTTCACCGTTGCGGGTCTTCCGCCAGAAGAGGAGGTGGCAGACCATGATCATGCCCCAGGTGGCGAGGATGCCGATCGCGGCGAGGTTGAGGACGATCTCGAACGCGTCGGCGGGGACCACGAAGTTGAGCCCGACGCCCAGGACGCACATGCCGCTGGTGAGGAGGATGCCGCCGTAGGGGACCTGGGTGCGGCTGAGCCGTGCGGTGAACTGCGGGGCGGAGCCGTTGACGGCCATCGAGCGCAGGATGCGGCCGGTGGAGTAGAGGCCGGAGTTGAGCGAGGACATGGCCGCGGTGAGGACGACCAGGTTCATCACGTCGGCGGCCGCCGGGACGCCGATGTGGGAGAGCACGGTCACGAACGGGCTCTGGCCCGCGCTGTAGCTGCTCCAGGGCATCAGCATCGACAGCAGGACGACCGAGCCGACGTAGAAGAGGCCCACGCGCCACATGATCGAGTTGATCGCCTTCGGCATGATCTCCTCGGGCTTCTCGGTCTCGCCGGCCGTGACGCCGACCAGTTCGACGGAGGCGTAGGCGAAGACGACGCCCTGGATGATCAGCAGCATGGGGAGCAGGCCGTTGGGGAATATCCCGCCGTTGCCTGTGATCAGGGCGGGGCCGGGGACGGCGCCGTCGACGGGGTGCCGGGTCGCCAGGAGGAAGATCGCGATCCCCATGAAGACGACCAGGGCGCCGACCTTGACGATGGCGAACCAGAACTCCAGTTCGCCGAAGATCCGCACCGAGATGAGGTTCACGGTGAGGACCACGGCCAGGGCTATGAGGGCGATCACCCACTGGGGGACATCGGAGAACAGGTGCCAGTAGTGGGTGTATGTGGCGACGGCGGTGATGTCGGCGATGCCGGTGGTCGCCCAGTTGAGGAAGTACATCCAGCCCGCGGTGTACGCGCCCTTCTCCCCCATGAACTCACGGGCGTAGGAGACGAAGGCGCCGGAGGACGGCCGGTACAGGACCAGCTCGCCGAGAGCGCGCACGACGAGGAACGCGAAGATCCCGCAGACGGCGTAGGCGATGAACAGGGAGGGCCCGGCCTCGGCGAGGCGTCCGCCCGCGCCGAGGAAGAGCCCGGTACCGATCGCGCCGCCGATGGCGATCATGTTGACGTGGCGGGGTTTCAAGGACTTGCTGTAGCCGGTGTCACCGGCGTCGACGTGACGGGTCGTGGGGCGCTTCTCGTCTTTGAGGAACTGCTCGCTCACGCCTCGGGTCTGCCTTCTGTAGGGGCGGTCGTGCGCTGGGAGCGCACGATGTCGGTAAGGGTCGTCTCGACCCGGAGCAGGTGGTGGGACATGGCCTCCACCGCGTCGTGCTCGCTGCCGTCGGCCAGCGCCTCCAGGATCGCCCGGTGCTCGCAGTTGGACTGCTCGCGCCGGCCGCCCAGTTCGTTGAGGAAGGTCGACTGACGCGCCAGTGCGTCGCGGATCTCCTCGATGACGCGGCGGAAGACGGGGTTGCGGGAGGCCTCGGCCACGGCCAGGTGGAACACGGTGTCCATCGCCACCCACGCGGTGGTGTCGGTCTCCTGCTCCATCCGGTCCAGCAGATGGCCCAGGTGGTCCAGGTCCTCGGGGGTGCGGCGCAGCGCTGCGTACCCGGCGACCGGGATCTCGACGTGCCGGCGCACTTCCAGCAGGTCGCTGGCGGCGTAGTCGCCGAAGGTGGGCTCATCGACCGTGTTCGCCAGGACGAACGTGCCCTTGCCGCTCTTGGACACGGTCAACCCCATGGCCTGCAGGGCCCGGAGGGCCTCCCGCAGCACGGGTCGGCTGACCTCCAGGGTGCGGCACAACTCGGCTTCCGAGGGGAGCTTGTCGCCCACGGCGTACTCACCGCGCTCGATGGCGCTGCGCAGGTGGCCGAAGACCGCTTCCATGGCACTGACGCGCCGCGGAAGGGGGCCACCTGTCTGGCTGTCTGACAGGTTCACGGTGTGATCCTGGGGGGTCCGCCCCGGGCTGTCAAGGCACCTGTGCCGGGAAAGTCCGGCCCGGCGCGTTTCGCACCGTGCGCGTGTTCCGTCCGGCCGTCCGTGCAGGACCGGTACCTCCGGCGGAGCCCGCGGCAGCCACCAGGGCCCGCACGACCGGCGCGTCGTCGCCCATCTCCGGGTGCCACTGGACGCCCACGGCGAAGCGGTGCCGGGTGCTCTCGATCGCCTCGACGGTGCCGTCCGCCGCACGGGCGGCGACGACCAGTCCCGCGCCGAGGCGGTCCACCGCCTGATGATGGTGCGTGGCAACGTGGTGCGTCCCCGGCAGCAGGGCGCCGACCCGTGTCCCGGGTACGGTGGTCACGGCGTGGGAGCAGAAGTGGCCCCGATAGGGGTTGTGGCCGTCGTGGCCCACCCGGTCGGGCAGGTGGCAGGTGCTGGATCAGGGTGCCGCCCTCGTGTACGTTCATCAGCTGCATCCCCCGGCACACCCCGAGCACGGGTATGTCGCGGGTGAGGCCGGCGGTCAGCACGGCCCGCTCCCATGCGTCGCGCTCGCGCACCGGCGGCCCGGTACGCGGATGGGGCACGGCTCCGTACAGGGCGGGATCCAGATCCTCGCCTCCCGCCAGGAGGATCGCGTCCAGACGCTCGACGACGTCGGCCGCGGCCTCCGGCGCGTCCGGCGGCAGCAGTACGGCGCGGCCGCCGACCGCCCGGACGCAGTCCGCGTAGGCCGCGGGCAGCACTGCGGCGGGCAGGTCCCACTCACCCCACTGGGCTTGGGCGAGGTAGGTGGTGAGTCCGATGAGCGGTGGCTGGGTCATACCACTTCCTTTCGGGGCATGAGGGGTGACCGTAGACAGCCGGAGTCGAGCCGGCCGCCACCGCCCCGGCAGGCGGCGGTGGGTGGCGAGGCGGTGCGGACGGAGGCCACCGGGACGGCGGGGGAGGGGAGTTGGCGGTCCGGGAGCGCAGGCTTGCGTTTTCTTGGCCGCAAGCAAGAATCCTGCTGGCGTTCATCTCCAATCACAAGAAAACAGATCTTCGCGACAGATAAGTGAGCCTTAACTCCGTGCACGGACTCGACCCCCGCCTGCTCGCCACCCTCGAAGCCGTCGTGCGGCACGGCTCCTTCAGCGCCGCCGCACGCGAACTCGGCTACAGCGCGCCCGCCGTCTCCCAGCAGATCGCCGAACTCGAACGCCGCGCCGGCCTCAGGGTGCTGGAGCGGCGACCCGTTCGCGTCACACCGGCCGGCGAAGTCCTCCTCGGCGCGGAGCAGGGCGTCCGCAGCACGCTGGCGGCGGCGTCGGTCGAACTCGGCGCCATGCGCGCCGGGACGGCCGGACGGATCCGGCTCGGCGCCTTCGCCTCGGCCGCCACCGGCATCGTTCCGCAGGCGCTGGCCCGACTCCACGCGGCCTACCCCCACGTGCAGGTCAGCCTCAGCCAGCTGGAGCCCGAAGCCGGCTACAACCGGCTCAAGCGGGGGGACATGGACCTGGCGCTCAGCTACGACTACGACTTCATCCCCGTCCCGCCGCCGCGGATGCTGCGCCGGACGCTGGTCGCACGGGATCCGGTGGTGGCCGTCGTCCCGGCGCGCCACCGCCTGGCCGACCGGGAGGTCATCGACCTGGCCAGCCTCGCCTCCGAGACGTGGATCGCCGCTCCGGAGGCCGCGCTGCGCCTGGAACTGCTCTCGCAGATGTCCAACACGCCCGGCTTCCAAGCCCGCCTGCAATACGAGGGGGACGACTTCAACACCGTGCTGGGGTTCGTGGCCGCGGGCCTGTGCGTGGCCGTCATGCCGCGACTCGCCCTGCCCCGCACCCACACCCAGGTGGTGGCCCGCCCCTTGGCCGAGCCGCAGCTGACGCGCTTCATCTACGCCGTCCGCATCGACACCCGGCACGCCCCGCGCGTCGTCCTGGACCTGGAGGAGATGCTCGCCGCCCAGGCGTTGGCCGCGCTCGCGTAAGGCGCACGGTGTCCCGGGGTCAAGCGGGTGAACGGATCGTGGGGGAACGCGAAAAGCGGCCAACTTGACGGCCGTCGCACGCGCGTAGACCTCACCGGCACGCCGTACTTCCCATCGTGTCCGACTACCGGACACTGTGGCTGAAAGTTAAACTATTGTGTGACAGGCGCACTACGTTTGCCGCGGTTGACGTTCCACCGAGAGGAAACCCCTCATGACCGCAGCCGACAGCGTGCCGGGAACGGCGCACGTCCTCACCGGCTACCGCCCCGAGGACGGCTTCATGGCCGCAGAGCTGGACCCGCCCCCGGCCGAGTACGTATGGCACGACGAGAACGCCGAACAGCAGGACCAGCGTTACGGCCCGGGAGTCGGCTACCAACAGTGGCTGGCGGTGGACGCTCGCGACGGCGCCGTCTGGTTCGGCGACACCGACTGGCGAGCCCCGCAGGAGTCCCCTGGCAGCCGGCTCCCCGGCATCCCCCGCAGGGCACTCGGAGACGGGAACGTCCCCGCCCCCGGCATCATGGTGCAGCTGCTCGGCCACCTGAGCCACGACGAACAGCGCGGCTGTACATGGCGCTTCTTCGACGCCGAGGAACTGCACGCGCTCGCGGTGCGCGTCCTGCCCGCCGTGCAGCGGCTCGTGGACTCGATCCACCGGATCGGGCCCGACGGCGAGCTCGAGTGGTCGGCCGAGGCGGCCACCGCATGGGACGACATCGAACAGGCCGCGACGCCCGCTTTCGACCCCTCCGGGGAACTCCTCTGGCCCAGACCGCGTACCACACCGGTCCCGGCCTGGCGCGTCGAGGTCGGCGCCTTCCTGGCCGCCAACCCCGGGCTGTGCGACCCCTCCTGGGACCTGGCCACGGACGCGGAACTCGACACCTACGCCGACTACAGCCCCCAGAACGGCTACGGCGGCGTACCGGGCCGGATCTGCCGCGACGCCGACCGGCAGATAGAGGACGGCTTCACCTTCTACGGCCACCGCGCCGCCCTGTACGCCTACCGGGCACGGGCCTGCGGCGACCGTACTCCGACAGACGCCCGCGTCTGGCTGGAGACGACGGAGGCCGGGCGGGACACCTGGGAGGCGGCCAAGCCCCTCGGAGCCACCCTCGCCGACGTCCCCGACTGCGTGCTGGTGTCCCTGGCCGAAACGTTCCAGAACGCCGCGCACGAACACGGGCTGGCCCTGACGGGCCTGACCGCTCATCTCCGGCAGCTGCGCGGCGCGGAACGCTCCGCCGTCGACCGGCAACTTGTCCACGAGGGCGAGGAAGTCGAACGCCTCGAAATCATGCTCAAGGACTTTCGAGCCGCACGTAACCGCACCGTGACGCGGATCCTGGCCTGGTCCGACGGACGCGGGGACGCGGAGATCGCCCGCCTGGCCTCCATACCCGATGCATACGTCAGTGACTGGAGGGCCCGCCTCACCGACGAACAGACCACCATGACCCCCGGACCGTGAAGCACGCGCGGCCACTGCCAGAGCGTCAGGCTCCGGCCTTGCGCTTGTTGTAGAGGTCGAAGCCGACGGCCGCCAGCAGGACCAGGCCCTTTTGGTCTCCTGGTGGTACAGCAGTCGCACTCACGCTGAACTGGGAAAACGGCGCTGCGCAAGGCTCTTGGGTGTGAGCTGGTCCGGATTTTGGTCCAAGCGGTCGTCGGGCGGGGAAGGGGACGCCAAGTTCCAGCACACCGTAGGCCACGCACCCGAGCGCGACGGCGAACGGATGCTGCCCGCCCCTCAGGGCCTGGCGCACATGCCCGGCGCGGTCCGGATGGCCTCGTGGAACGTCCGCCAGCGCCGGCTTCCCGCCTCCAGCTCGTCCCACGCCCGCCAGGGCCCCGACGGCCGAGGCCTGCGGGCAGCTGCCTCCCGGGCCCGTGCCGCCTGAGGCTGCTGTGGCTGCCGGGGCCGTGACCATGCCGGGACCCTTGTTGGGGCAGGTTGGCGACGTCGCCACCCTGCCGCTGTCCGGCGGGGGTCGAAGACGACCGTGGTCGACTGCGCGACCGCGTTCACCTCGACGTCCAGCACCCTCGGCCGGCGGCTCGGCACGGCAGCGACGGTGTTCTGCTGAGTGGCCCGGACCATGCCCGCACGTCCAAGACCACCGTGCTGCGCTCCTTGCCCCCGTCGCGCGGCTCGGGCCTCCGCGGGTGCCGCATGCCCGTCCACCTCCCCGATCCGACGGCGGGTCCACTCGGCCAGGGCGCCCACCAGGAGCCTGTGGCCGTCGCGACCGCCGCGCAAGGGCAGAGCAGGCGCCCGGAGAGCGGGCGGTGACTCACGTCCGGGCCGGGGCCGTGCCGTATCGATTGCGGATCACGTGCTGCGCTGGTCGTGGGTGTCCCGGCGAAGCTGGTCGGTGTGGCGGGTGAGGGCGTCGATGCGTTCGGCGAGCTCGGCGTCCTCGGGCCGCAGGTGGGGCCGGGTGTCGGCCAGGGGGCGCACGAGGCGGGCGGTGTCGTTGTGGGCGAGGGCCTGGTTCAGGTCGTCGATGGCGCCTTCGGCGCCGGCGGGCAGGCCGGCCAGGGCGGTGATCTGGCCGGCGAGGCGGCGCAGGTCGGCGGCGTTGTCGCGGGCCCAGGTGTCCACGCTGCGGTCGGCGGCCCGGGTGTCGCGGGTGGCCTGGACGCGTTCCTCGCCGGTGCTTCCGGCTTTGCCGGGGCGCATCCGGAGGTAGCGGCGTTCTGCGGCCTGACGGCTGGCGACTCCGAGGGGGCCGGCGAGGTCGGCCCAGCTGGCGCCCTGGCCGCGGGCGTTCTCGATCAGGCCGGTTTCCCAGCCGACGAGCTGCTCGCGGACCTCGCGGAGCATCAGCAGCGCCGCCAGGGCCGGGTGCGGGCCCGCGGCCGGTGCCGCTGCCGACGTGCTTGTGGGAGCTTGCTGCGCGTCCTTGACGGCCTGGTTGATGGTCTCCAGTGCCGCGGCGGCGGCCAGGAATGTGACGGGTGCAGTCGGCTCTGCGGCCTCGGTCATGGCGGTCTCCGTGGTCTGTCATCCTCCAGATGACTGCTTGCTTGTCATCGTTTCGATGACATGTTACAACGGAAGCACGTTGAAGCGCATTGGCAGTTCCTGCCTGAACCAACTGGAGGTGTTTCGCGATGTTGATGCGCACGACCCGTTCCGCGAGATGGACCGGATCGTCCAGCAGCTTCGGGTACGTCGGTACGTGGTCGAAGCCGTCCGTGATGCCATGGACGCCTACCGCGACGGCGACGCGTACGTGATCGCCTTCGACCTGCCCGGTGTGAGCACCGAGGCGATCGACATCGACGTCGAGCGGAACATGCTGACCGTGAAGGCCGAGCGCCGGCCCGTGGAGAAGTCCGACGGCGTGCAGATGGAGCTCTCCGAGCGCCCTCTCGGTGTCTTCTCCCGTCAGATCATGCTGGCCGACAGCCTCGACACCGAGCGCATCGAGGCCGACTACGACGCGGGTGTCCTGACCCTGCGGATCCCGATCGCCGAGCGCGCCAAGCCTCGGAAGATCGCCATCGGCGGCGAGGCGGGCCGCAAGCAGATCTCCGGCTGATCCGGCCGGTACCTGCGGCGGAGGACGGGGAACCCGATCCCCCTCCGGCACCCCGTCCTCCGCACCCCTTGGCCCCTTTCACCCCTCCCATGGAGGTGACGTGAGATGTCGATGCGCCGGGAAGCGTTCCTGGACCACGTCCAGGAACGCGGCGAGTACCGGACCCGGGAAGAAGCCGAACGCGCAGCCCGCGTCGTCCTCGCCCTGCTGGGCGCCCACCTGGTCGGCACCGTGCGGGCCGAGCTCGCCGCCCGGCTCCCCGAGACCTACGCCCTGATCCTCCTCAACCCCCTGCAGGCCGCGGAGCCGCTCTCCCCCGAACGCTTCGTCCGCGCGACCGCAGCCTGGATCGAAGGCGCCACCGAGACGACGGCCCTGTGGGACATCGGCGCAGTCCTCTCCACCGTGGCCGCCGCAGCCGGAGGCATCCTCATCCGGGACGTCCTGCTCCAGCTCCCGCCCGGCTACGACCTCCTCTTCGGCCACCCCCAGCCCACCTGACCGGCCGACACCACCGGCCGGACACCGAACCAGCGACGAGAAGGGCAACCGCAGCACCATGTACGACCAGCCTCGACCGCACCAGGCCCACCCCGCCATGACGTTCGACCAGATGCTGGAACGCGTGCGCTACGAAGGCGCCTACCCCACCCGCGAACGCGCAGAAGAAGCCGTCCGCACCGTCCTGGCCGCCCTCGGCCGCCAGCTCACCGGCGACGAACGCCTCGACCTCGCCCAGGCCCTGCCCGTCGAAGCCGCCCTGGCCCTGACCGCCCAGATCCCCGCCACCGAACGGCTCACCGGCTGGAGCTTCATCAAGGACATGGCCGCCCGCGCCGGCACCAGCCCGGCCGTTGCCCGCTGGGACACCGGCGCCGTACTCGCCGTCGTCACCCGCCTCACCGGCCCCGACCTCCTCACCCGCGTCCTCCACCAACTCCCCACCGGCTACGCACTCCTCTTCGGCCAGGCCGAACTTCGCCAGCCACAGCCCGCAGTGTGATGCGGTGGTTGCAGGAAAGCCCAGGCCGGCACCCCGGGCCGGCTCTCAAGGCCGCAGGTGCCGCAAGGTGAACTCCGGCGTTGCGGGGTGGCGCCCGGCTCGGGTTCAGGCCGGGCGAGCGCGAGACGGGTCCGGGCCTTCATCAGCCCGCCCGCCTCCCACCACGTCCTCATTCGCGAGCACCGTACGACGGCTTCCGCAGCCGCCCTCGTGACCTGTCATGGAGCCACCACCCGGACCGTACGGTCCTGCCACTGATTGCGTCCGGCTGTTCCCTTCCTGGCATACGTCGGCGTGTTGGGTGCAGACGCGATCCGAGGCGCGGCCGTTGGTACATTTGGCCGATCATGATGGAGGTGGGAGTTCTCGGGCCGCTCGATGTCCGGGTCGGCGGGCGGCCGGTGACGGTCGGGCGCCGACATGCGCGGACCGTCCTGGGAATCCTCCTTTCGGCCCGGGGTCGAAATGTCCCGGTCGACCGGCTCGTCGACGTGCTCTGGACGCAGCGGACGCCTGCCAAGCCCACCACCTCTCTGCACTCCTACGTCTCCAACCTTCGCGGCATCCTGGAGCCGGACCGGCCCGCCCGTACCCCGTCCCGGATCCTTGTCAGCAGTCCGGAGGGGTACGCGCTGCGGCTTGACGACGACGCCGTGGACGCGTGGCGCTTCGAATCGGCGGTGCGCCGCGCCAGGGCGGTGTCCTGCGCCGAGGCCGGTCCGCTGTTGGACGAGGCGCTCGGCCTGTGGCGGGGAGACGCCTACGGGGAGTGGGGGCCCGGCTCGTGGGCGGACGGGGAGATCGCGCGGCTCGACGAACTGCTGCTCATGGCACATGAGCTGGCGATGGCGAGCAGCCTCGGGGCGGGTCGCCCGCACGAGGTGGTGCCGACCGCGGAGGCGCACGTACGCCGTCATCCCCTGCGCGAGGAGGGATGGCGCCTGCTGGCTCTGAGTCTGTGGGCGACCGGGCGTCAGGGCGACGCGCTCGCGGCGCTGCGGCGCGCGGCCGCCGTGTGCGCCGAGGAACTCGGGCTGGACCTGGGAGCCCGGCTGGTCGAGTTGGAGAGGGCGATCCTCCGCAGCGACCTGGATGTCCTGTCGGCCGCGGTTCCGGCCCCGGCCACCCCGAGCACGTCCATCGCGGTGGTCGAACGGCCATCCCCGAGAGCCGTACCCGTAGTTGGGGTCACCGGTGCGCCAGGCGTACCCGCCGCTGTCGGCAGCGGAGCGGCGCCCGCTTCGCCCGCGCCCTTCGTCGGGCGGCACCGCGAACTGGAGGTGCTGGAACAGGCAGCCGGGGCGGGCCTTGGGGGCGGAGCGGTCGCGCTGGTCGCGGGCGAAGGCGGTGCGGGGAAGACCGCCCTCCTGGCCCGTTTCGCCGATTCACTGCGGGCGCGGGGCTGGACGGTGGTGGCGGGCCGGTGTCCGGACGACGCGGGCGTCCCGGCGGCGTGGGCCTGGACGGAGGCACTGGGTGAACTGGCGCGCCTCCTTCCGCCGGAGCACGTGGGGCCGTTGTCCACGCTGATCGACCCTCTGGGCGCCACGGTCCCGCCGCACGGCGACGCTACGGCCGGCCGGTTCCGGCTGCACACCGCGTTCGCCCGATGGCTGGCTTCGGCAGCGGCGAGCTGCCCGCTCGCCGTGATCATCGACGATGTCCACGAGGCCGACGAGGAGACGCTGGCCCTGCTGGGCCGGGCCGCCGGCGTCCAGGGTGTCCCGTTGCTGGTCGTGGCCGCCTACCGGCAGGGGCATGCCGACAGTCGTCTCGCACCGACGATGGCCGCACTCGCCCGCCGTGATCCCTTCCGCGTCGTACTGACCGGACTCGACGTCACCGAAGTCCGTACGCTCGTGCGCTCGCTCTGCGGCCGGGAGGTGGACGCCGAGGTGGTAGCCGTCCTGGCGGAACGCACAGGCGGGAACCCCTTCTTCGTCGGTGAGAGCGCCCGGCTGCTGACCGAGGGCGGCGACGACGCGGCGCAGGCAGTCGCCCGCGTGCCCGACGGCATCCGCGACGTCGTACGCCAGCGGCTCGCCCGACTGCCCCAGGAAGCCGCCGATGTCGTACGGCTGGCCGCAGTCGCAGGCAGCGAAACCCATGTCGCGGTGCTGCGCGAAGCCTCCGGACTGTCACCGGCCGCGGTCGTCGGCACACTGGAGCTCTGCATCGCGGACGGACTGCTGACCGAACGGGCCCCCGGCCACGTCTCGTTCACACACCCGCTGCTGCGCGACACCGTCTACGGCGATCTCACCGGACTGCGCCGCGGCCTGTTGCACGGACGACTGGCCGACACCCTCGCCAGTCTGAGACCGGACGACCTGCCCGCCCTCGCCGTCCACTTCACCCGGTCGGGGGACCCGGCGAAGGCACGGCAGGCGGTGGCATTCGCGCTGCGTGCCGCCGAACTCGCCGAGCACCGCTACGCCCACGACGTGAGCGTCGACCTGCTCCAGCAGGCCCTGGAGGCCGCCGAACTGATACCGGCCGGCGCCGACGAACGGGCCGAGCGCGCGGTCGGCCTGCTCGGCGCCCTGCTGCGTGCCCACGTCCGGGCCGGGTCCGGTGACGCGGCCATCGTCACCCGTCACCGTGCCCTCGAGGTCGCCGAACGGGCCGGTCGTGAGGACCTCGCCGTCGCCGCGTTCACGGCGTGGACCGAACCCACGCCGTGGCTGACCCGGAGCCACCAGGGCGTGGACCTGCACGTGGTCGACACTCTGGACCGGCTGACCGTCAGGCCGGGCCTGGAACCCGCGGACCTCGCCCGGCTGCTGCAGGCGCGGGTGGACGAACTGCCCGAGGACACCGACGGAAGGGCCCGGGAAGCGGCCGAGCAGCAGCTCGGTCTCGCCCGCGGCGCAGGGGACCCGAACCTGCTCGCGGCCGCCCTCACCACGATGACGAAGCTGCTGCCGCACGAAACGCAGGCCGCTCGGTGCATCCCCGTGGTAGCCGAGTTGCGGGCACTGACCAAGAGGCACGACCTGCCCGCCCACCGGTGGGTGTGCGAGCAGGTGGACGCGATGATCTCTGCCATCGGCAACGATGCGGAAGCCGTCGAGCGCCACGCCCGCCTGGGCCTGGCCGTCGCACGCCGGTACCGCATGCCGGAGGCCGAGGCGGCCAGCCTCTCCACGCTGGCCATGCTCGCCCACGCCCGGGGCCACTTCGCTCAGGCGGAGGACCTGTACGGGCAGGTCCGGGAACGGCTGATCCGGCACAACGCCCCGCGCGCCGCCGACCTCCATGCCCGGGGCTTGATCACGATCCGGCTGAGCCAGGGCCGGGTCGCGGAGATCGAACCGCTGGCCCGTACGGTGGCCGCCGCCTGGGGCACGAGCGGCGGAGAGGCGCTGGCGCTGGTCCTCGCTCTCCAGGGCAGGTTCGAGGAGGCGCGCGCGGTCCGCTTCGATCCGGATCCCGTGAAGGACCACTTCTACGGGGTACGCCTCGGAGCCCGCGCCCGACTGGCTTGTCTGCTCGGCGACACCGAGGCGGCAGCCGCGCTCGTCCCCCTGCTGCATGCCGTGCGGAACCAGCTCGGTTCGGCCGCCACCACCGCCTTCTGCACCCGCCCCCTGGCCCTCGCGCTGGGCGAGCTGCATGCTCTGCTCGGTGACGTGGCCGCCGCGCGATCGGCCTTCCGGGAAGGCGGCGAAGTGGCCGCGATGTGGGGGTCGGAGTACGGCGAAGCGGCTGCCGCGGAAGGCATCAGGTCCCTGGCGCGGGCTCACGCAGTCTGACCGGACCAGGCGCTTGGCAATCCCGGGGCAGGGCGGCCGGGGCTGATGCCAAGCGGATGCCCAGCCGATGCCAATGCCCGAGTGCCAGCATGGTGATCAACACGGAGTCGGCTGTGCCGGGTACCCCTTGTGGACCGTTCCCGGCGGCATCGCCGGCGGCCGAACGCCCGGCACGCTCCCGCGCCGCTCCGTATCCCCGTCTCAAGGAGAGTTCCACCATGGCCCTCATCTGTGGTCACGATGCGCCTGCCTACGGCCTGCCCCTGTGCGAGCACATCCGGTCCGCCACCGCGGTCCCGCTCGACTACTACGTCCACTACACCGGTCGGGGCGTGGAGCGGCAGCGCATCTGTGGAATCTGCCGCAACGAGGCCGCCACGGCGGTGGCCGCGGCGGTGTGCGAAGACTGCTTCGACGCGACCGAGGGCTGCCCCACCGGCGTGGTTGGTCTCCCGCAGACCATCGACGCGTCCCGGCCGGTTCCGGGCATGGTGCAGACCACGCAGTTGCCCGCCGAGGCCGGCCCGGTGTCGGACATCGCGCCGACGGAGCACGGTTTCCTGCTCCTGTGCGACGACGGGCGAATCCTGCGCTGGGACACGGACTCCGGCACCTGCACCGATGCCGCCCGCAGCACGGTCACCGTGCCGGCCGACGCCGGGCCCTGGGTCGGGCGTGAACAGGCCCTGCGGCTGCACGCCTCCCGCGACGGTGCCTTCGCCGCCGTCGTCGTCGACCACGGCCGCACGGGAGAGGTCGTCGACCTGTCCACCGGAGCCGTCACCCTCTCCCTGGAGAACGACGGGTATTACAGCCACACCGTGCCGTTCTCCCTGGCGTTCACCGAGCACGGCGGACGCACCGTGGTCCTGTACCGGAGGAAGTGGAGGGTCGTCGAGGCCGCGGACGCGGCGACGGGCGCCCAGGTGACCCGGATACCGATGGTGGAACCCCACACGGCCTGGGCGGGCTACTTCCACGGGGCGCTGCACGTCAGCCCCGCGGGCACCAGGGTCGCGTCGGACGCCTGGTGGTGGCAGCCCGTCGGCCGGCCCTTCGCCTGGACCCTGGAGCGGTGGCTCACCGACGGCGAAGGCGCTTGGACCGAGGGCACCGACCGGTGGGAGCTGCCGAGGTGCGAAGACCACTGGAACCGTCCGGTCGTCTGGCTCGACGAGGAGCACCTCGTCCTCGGAGGTCTGGGCGACGACGGGCAGGAAATGGCCCCGGGTGCCCGGGTCTTCCTCCTCGGCCGTGAGTCCGGCGAGAGCACCGTCAAGGAAGTCGCGACGTTCGGCGGACCGGACGGCTGCTTCTTCGCCGCGGACGGCCTGCTGTTCTCCTCCTCGCAGGCCGGCCTGGAGATCTGGGACCCGACCAGCGGCTCCCGCCTCGGCACGCTCGCCGGTTTCCGGCCCACCCACCACGACCTGGCCCGCGGCGAACTCGTCGAACTCTCCGCCATCGGGCTGCGGCGCTGGAGCACGGCCCATGCCGCACGCTGACACCCCCACCCCGGTCCCGCGACGGCCCAGGGTCCGCCGCCGCTGGAGGGCTCCTCGGATCCCGGCACGCAGCATCACCCGCGAGCACATGGACGCCCTCCACGACTTCCTGCTCCGGCGCACCGCCTACCTCCTCGAAGCCCACTCGCCCAGCACCGAGGAACATCGGATGGCCGACACCCTGCACCGGGCCATCGACCAGACCTGGGCGGAGCTACAGGACTGCTACGACTTCTACCACCGCGGCGACGCCGACATGGAGATCGAACTCGCCGGGACCTGGAACAGCCTGCGCATGTTCGGCATCTCCTGGATGCGGGCCCCGGACTACGACGAGCGCCTCTGGCCCCCGGCCGAATACGAAAACCTCCTCATCACCTCCATCCCCACCGAACACTGAGAACGCCCCCAAACGTCGATCCGTCCATCCCGGAGCATCCATGCAGTCCCGTTCCCTGCCCTCCCACCGAATGCCGGCCGTATTCGCCGCAGCCTTCGCCGCCGTCCTCATCGCGACGGCGCCCGCCCGGGCCAATCCCGTACCGAACCACGACTACGCATTCGAAATCCGCCCGCTCCACACCTCCGGCAAGTGCCTGGAGGTCGCGGACGACCGCACCGACAACGGGGCGCCCGTCCGGCTCTGGGACTGCTCCGGCCGGCCGAACCAGCAATGGAGGATGTCCCTGGACCGCACCTTCCCGGGCCGCTACTTCATCAGGAACGTCCACAGCGGCAAATGCCTACAGATCGGATTCCTGTCGCGGGTCAACGGATCCAGCGTCAACCAGTCGGACTGCAACGGGAACCCGAACGAACGCTGGAGCCGTACCGACCGAAACCCGGACCCCATCGCGGCGGAACGGCTGAACCAGGGCCCGGCCCTCTGCCTCGACGTCGCTGACCGGCGGACCGATGACGGAGCGCCGGTCCAGGTCTGGTCCTGCCACGGCGCCGCAAACCAGCAATGGGTGTGGAACCTCAAGCTGTAGCCGTGCCCACTGCGATTTCGGTCTGCCGAAGCAGGGACTACGGTCAGGAACGGATGGCGGCCCTCAGTCGCAGCGCCGAGGAGCCCCGGCTCATCACCGGGACCACGCGGGCGGCGGGACGGTTCGGGGCCGTCGCCACAACAACGGCAGTGCTCCCCCGACTGGTTCGAGCGCCTACCAGCGAACTACTTTAGTCGTGTACGCACCCACCACGCCGCAGAACACCCGTCTGGGCGATGGACGCTCACGAGGCTGACCCGGCCTGTCGGGCCGGGGCGGGCGACGCAGTCGGGATCGGTCGGCTGCCGACGGAAAACCCCGCACGTTGCTGCGCCGGCAGCGCTCCGTACTGAATGCTGCCGGCGGCGGTAGGCCCAAGCGATGTCGGTGAGGACCTGCTCGATGCGCGTGATGCCCGGCTGTGGAAGAACGCAGCCGCGTGGGTCAGGAAGGCTGTGCAGGTGGATCGTCGCGCGGGGGCACTTGATCGGGGCGTTCTACGGGGTCCAGGGCTCTGGGACCAGTCGCCCGCACACCGACGACGCCGCGACCTACGAGGTCGCCTACGACCCCAGGGAGACCCGGCACTTCACCTTCGGCTCAGGGGGCCACTTGCGGCACGCCCTGGAGAAGGCGGGGACGCACCTCTGGTCGGCCACCGTCTCCGCGTGCGTGCTGAGGCCGGTGCCGTCGCTCAGGTGCCGAGCCCTGAGAAAAGCGGCCTCCACCAGGTCGGCCAAGGTGTGCTCCATGGCCGCGAACCAGAGGCTCTCCTTGGCCTGACGGCAATTGAGCGAAGCTGACTCCCGTGACATCCCTTACGGCACGGCTTGGATCGTCCCCGCACGACTACGAACGCCTCGGGGCCGCACCGGACGCGCCGTCGTGTCCGACCGGTTGAGGACCAGCACTGCCGGGCTGTGCAGCGGCGTACGCGCAACTGTGGCGCGTGGACATTCGCGCACGACAGTTC
Organism: Streptomyces xanthophaeus; assembly: GCF_030440515.1. GTDB lineage: Bacteria > Actinomycetota > Actinomycetes > Streptomycetales > Streptomycetaceae > Streptomyces > Streptomyces kutzneri. Next base: position 974,995 of record NZ_CP076543.1, on the reverse strand, counting down.
CAGTGTGCTTCAGTCGGATCCGCCCAGCACGATCTTCCACACTCGGGTCGCCACCTGGAGGTTGAGCCGGTCCTCGACGTCCGCGAGGTCGTTGCCGCTGATGTTGCGGATGCGCTGGAGCCGATAGCGCAGCGTGCTGCGGTGGATCGCGAGGGATTCGGCGGTCTCGTCGTAGTTGCCGCCGCAGTCGAAGTACTGGGACAGCGTCTCCACCATGGCCGTGTGGTGCCGGGAGTCGTAGTCGATCAGCTGCCCGAGCCACTCGTGGACGAACGTCTCCAGTTCCCGGTAATCGTTGCCGGGTCCCAGGATGCGGTAGAGGCCCAGCTCGTCGAAGAACGTCGTGCCGTAGTGCTCGCGGGAGTGGCGGCGCACTTCCAGGGCGCGCTGCGCCTCCTGGTAGTGGTGGGGGATGGCGTCCAGGGAGTCGCAAGGGGCGCTCACCCCGATGGTCCCGGACCGTGTCCCGGTCTCCCGGACGAGCGCCTCGTACAGTGCGCAGGCGTGCGGTCTGTCGTCGGCGACCAGGACCACGTGGTCGGAACGCCGGGTCAGCAGCGAGTGCATGCCCACGGCAGAGGCCGCCCGGCCCACGGTCTGCGCGAAGGGCTCGTCCGCGGTCCGGTTCGACCACTGCACCACGACGACGTAGTGGCGGCGGTGCAGGTCGTGTCCGACGGCCTCGGACCGGGCGTAGGCGCTCGCCTCGTCCGTCCCTGCCAGGAGGTCGTCGGCCAGCTCACGGTGCAGCCTCGACTCCACTTCGGCCAGATTGCGCAGGTGCGCCAGCTCCGGGGCGAGCCACGCGGCGCCGTCCTGCAGTGCGCGCAGGGTGTGTTTGTCGGCCTCGCCCCGGACGTCGACGAGGGCCAGCACGCCCAGGATCTCGCCGTGCGGGCGGATCAGAGTGACCAGCCGGTCCTTCATCCGCACCGGCCCGGCCCGACTGGCGACGGCGTGCAGCATTTCGTCCTGGCGCACGGGGTCCGGTTCGGGATAGGGGTCGGGGCGATCGGGACCGGTCCAGGACCTCAGCCGCCCGAAGCGGTCCTCGACCAGCGCGGGGAGTCCGGTGAGCCCGTGCAGTGCGCGGGTGATGGCTTCCTCGCCGCCGCCCGAGACGGCGACGTCGGCCATGAGCGCGTGAACAGCCTGCTGGTACCCCAGCTCGGCCACGACGGAGATCAGCCGCCCCTGGAGGGCTGTCCGCTCCTCCCTCAGCCGGTGCAGCTCCAGCGCGTCCTCACGTCGGCGGCGGTGTGCGAAGGCGACAGACAGTGCAGCGGCGGTGTGCCGGACGAACGTGGCGAGCAGGAGGCGCTCGGCCTCGGTGGGCCGGGAGCGGGACGTCACCACGAGGTAGCCGTGGAGTCTCTCGGGCCCGCGTAGCCCCAGGGCCCGGCCCCAGGGCCAGCCGGGCACGGTCACAGGGCCGTCCGCCCCGGCCAGCTCCCGCACCCTCCGGTCCACGGCCATCGCATGGACCTGCCCGTTCCGCGGGCTGGGGACCAGGTCGCCGTCCATTTTGAGGTATCCGGCCTCGGTACTGTAGGGCCCAGCGGCGTCTATGTGGTCCATGGCCAGGCTCAGGATCTCGCCTTCGTCCAGGGTGTCGAACAGGGCGCCGGAGAGCACCATCAGCGCGTGGGGGACACGGTCGGCCGGGGTTGGATCGGGTGGGCGGGGCCCACGCCGCGCGGCCATGGGGATTCGCCTGCCGCTGCCCAGCGGAAGGCGGCTCTCCCTGTCGCAGCGGCGGCAGTACAGGTTGTGCGCCCGGCTGCTGGCCATGGGATCACTCCGTTCTCTTCGAGCCTACAGCCGAGCGGCGGTGCTGGTCGGGTCGGCTCATACGAGAGGTTCGGATTCTGCCTCTCGTACTCGTGGGGCGACCGGACCCGTGCTTTTCCGACTTGCCAGGCGCAGGCGTGGAGCCACTGGGCACGCCACCCTAGGGAGTGTTCGAAACCGTCCGCGCACCGGTAGGTAGCGCCGGGTGGTGACCGAGCAGCTCCGCAGGCCGGTTGCCCCGTACAAGACGTACTGGGACGCCGCACGCGCCGTTGACCACCTCTCCGGCCACGGGTTTCCCGTGGCCGGAGAGCCCCGGTGTCCTGCTCGGGTCGCTGTTCGGCCTGGTGAACCGGCTCGACCCCGTCGTCTCCGCCCTGCTCCTCGTCGGGGAGGTCTCCGACGAGGCCGCAGGGCTGATCGGCGGGATGCAGACCACTGGCAGAGGTCCCACCCGTACCCGAACGAACGTGATCCGGACAGTCGGCGCAGGCGCCGTACCGGGAGGAGTTCCTCATGGCCAAGGCAGTGGGCATCGACCTGGGCACCACCAACTCGGTGATCGCCGTGTGGGAGGGCGGAGAGCCATCCGTCGTGCCCAACAGCGAGGGCAACCGCACGACACCGTCCGTGGTGGGCTTCACCGACACCGGGGAACGTCTGGTGGGCCAGCTGGCCCGGCGCCAGGCGATCCTCAATCCCAAGGGCACCATCTACTCGGCCAAGCGGTTCATCGGCCGGCATTTCGACGAGATCTCCGACGAGGCCCGGGCGGTGGCGTACGACGTCGTCGAGGGCGACGGCGGGGCGGCCCGCTTCAAGGTGCGCGACAAGCTGTACGCGCCCGAGGAGATCAGCGCACAGGTGCTCCGCAAACTCGCGGACGACGCCTCCAAGCAGCTCGGGGAGCGGGTCACGGAGGCGGTCATCACGGTGCCCGCCTACTTCAACGACGCCCAGCGCACCGCCACCAAGGACGCAGGCCGGATCGCGGGACTGGAAGTGCTGCGGATCATCAACGAGCCGACGGCGGCCGCCCTCGCGTACGGCGTGGACAAGAAGGAGCACGAGACCGTCCTCGTCTTCGACCTGGGCGGCGGCACCTTCGACGTGAGCATCCTCGACGTCGGCGACGGCGTGGTGGAGGTGCGCTCCACCGCCGGCGACAGCCACCTGGGCGGCGACGACTTCGACCGGCGTCTGGTGGATCACCTCGCGGACGACTTCCAGAAGGAGAACGGCATCGACCTGCGCCAGGACGCGCAGGCGCTGCAACGATTGTTCGAGGCGGCGGAGAAGGCCAAGACCGAGCTGAGTTCGGTGACGCAGACGCAGGTCAGCCTGCCGTTCATCACCGCCGACGCCGCCGGGCCCAAGCACCTCACCGACTCGATCATGCGGTCCACGTTCGAGCAGATCACCGGCGACCTGGTGGAGCGCTGTCTGGGACCGGTCCAGCAGGCCATCGCCGACGCCAAGGTCGGCGAGAGCGACATCGACGAGGTCATCCTCGTCGGCGGATCCACCCGCATCCCCGCTGTCCAGACCCTGGTCCGCCGACTGACGGGCGGCAAGGAACCCAACATGAGCGTCAACCCCGATGAGGTCGTGGCCCTCGGTGCCGCGATCCAGGCAGGGGTGCTCAAGGGTGAGGTCAAGGACGTACTGCTGCTCGACGTGACCCCCTTGTCGCTGGGCGTGGAGACACGCGGCGGAGTGATGACGAAGATCATCGAGCGGAACACCACCATCCCGGTGCGCCGCAGCGAGACCTTCTCCACCGCCGAGGACAACCAGCCGGCCGTCGACGTGGTGGTCCTCCAGGGCGAGCGCGAGCTGGCCGCCGACAACCGGGTGCTGGGCCGGTTCCAGCTCACCGACATCCGGCCGGCGCCGCGGGGCGAAGCCCAGATCGAGGTCACCTTCGACATCGACGCCAACGGCATCCTCGAGGTCAAGGCCCGCGACCGGGACACCGGCAAGGAACAGGGCATCACCATCAGCGAGAGCTCCAACCTGGACCGCAGCGAGGTCGAACGCATGGTCCAGGAGGCCGAAAGCAACCAGGGCCAGGACAAGGCACTCCGCGAGGCCGTCGACGCCCGCAACGAACTCGACGCCGTCGCGTACCAGGTCGAGAAGCTTCTCGCCGAACTGGGCGACGCGGCGCCCGCGCACGAGAAGGCACGCGGCGAGATGCTCGTGTCGGACGCCCGCGCGGCGGTCAAGGAAGAGGCGGGCGTCGAGCGCGTGCGGCCCCTGACCTCCGAACTCCAGCAGGTGCTCGCCGGGCTGGCGGCCCATCAGGGCGCCGCCGCCACGGGCGGAGGTCCCGGTCAGGACGCCGCCACCGGCGGACCCACGAGTGGCGGTGGCGGTGACGATGATGTCATCGACGCCGAGTTCGACAAGGGCTGAGGCGCGCCATGCCCACCTACCCCCAGGAACCCGACCGGGCCGCGCCGGATCCGGTCGAACCGGTCCCGGAAGGCGCCGGACCCCCGCCTCGCGGGGATCTGCCCCAACCGGGCCCGCCCCGGCCCGAAGCGGCGAACGGCGAGCCGGGACCCGATGCCGCCGGCTCCGCGCCTGCCGAGGACGAGTACACGACCGCGATCCTGGAACTGGAGGACCGTTGGCGGCGCGCACTCGCCGACCTCGACAACCTTCGCAAGCGTCACGCCAGGGAACTTGAGCGCGAACGGGCGGTGGAGCGGGCCCGCACGGCGGCCGCCTTCCTGCCCGTCCTCGACAACCTCGAACTCGCCCTGACCCACGCGGGCGCCGATCCGGGCGCGATCGTGGAGGGCATCCGGGCCGTACGCGACCAAGCGGTGAACGTCCTCGAACTGCTCGGCTACCCGCGGCACGCGGAGACCGGCGTCGCCTTCGACCCGGCCCGGCACGAGGTGGTCGGCATCGTCCAGGACCCGGACGCCGCACCGGGCACGGTCGTCGAGGTACTGCGCCCCGGCTACGGGGACGGCGAGCGGCAGCTCAGGCCCGCCGCCGTGACCGTCGCGAAGCGGGAGTGACCGGTCATGGCGCGGGACTATTACGAGGTGCTCGGGGTGTCGCGGTCCGCGAGTCAGGACGAGATCCAGCAGGCATATCGCAAACTCGCCCGCAGGCACCACCCCGACGTGAACAAGGACCCTGGGGCGGAAGAGCGTTTCAAGGACCTCAACGAGGCATACAGCGTCCTGTCCGATCCCAAGACCCGGGCCCGCTACGACCGCTTCGGCGAGGACTTCCGCAAGATTCCGGAGGACTTCGACGAGCGGGTCGCGGCCGGAGCGGGCGGCGGCTTCCGCGGTCGGACGACCGCAGGCGGGGGCGGCCCTCGGGTCCGGTACGCCGGCTTCGGAGACGACTTCGGAGCGGAGGGCATCGACATCGAGGACCTGCTCGGCTCCATGTTCGGAGCCGGAGCCGCCCGAGGGAGCGTCCCCGGAGCGGACCAGGAGGCCGAACTGGCGCTCACCGTCGAGGAGGCGTACCGGGGTGGCCGTCGCACCGTCACGCTCGCCGGTCCCACCGGGCAGCCGCGGCGGTACGAGGTCGACGTGCCGCCGGGCGTCACCGACGGGCAGCGCATCCGGCTGGCGGGCGAGGGCGGCCGGGGCAGTGGTGACGCCGCCGCGGGCGACCTGTACCTGCGCGTGCGCATCCAGCCCCACCCCCGATTCCGGCTGGACGGCCGCGACGTGCACGTCCAGGTCCCGGTGACCCCCTGGGAGGCGGCCCTGGGCGCGACCGTGCCGGTGCCCACCCCCGGCGGCGGCACGGCCAAGGTCACGGTGCCCGCGGGCTCGTCCAGCGGCCGGCGGCTGCGGCTGCGCGGCGAGGGCATGCCGAACCCGCGCGGCGCGGACGGAGACCTGTACGCCGAACTCCGCATCGTGGTGCCACCCACTCTCGGCGACCGGGAGCGCGAACTGTTCGCGGAGCTCGCCGCCGCCTCCTCGTACGACCCCAGGAGGACGTGATGAACGAACCACCCGCGGGAGCGTCAGGCCCCGGCCGGGCCGGCGCGGGCAACCGTCCGGTACGAACGGGCGCCGACCTCACCGCCTCGACGGCCGTCCGGTACGCGCTCGTGCCCGCCCCCAGGCTCTCCCTCGACGCCGTGGCCCGTCGCTCGGGCCTCCACCCCGATCTGATCCGCCGGTTCGTCGCACTCGGCCTGATCGACGCCGAACGCGACGCCGCGGGACACCTGGTGTTCGACCCCACGGCCCCGGCGGTCCTCGCCCGCATCCAGCGGCTGCGCACCGGACTCTGCCTCAACTACGCATCCATCGGCCTGGTGCTCGACCTGCTCGACCGCATCAGCCTGCTCGAAGCCGCCCTGCGCGGCCGCGGCACGAGGAGTGAAACACCCCCATGGACATGAACCGTCTCACCCAGAAGTCCCAGGAAGCCCTCCAGGAGGCCCAGACCGCGGCCGGTCGCATGGGGCACACCGAGGTCGACGGGGAACACCTGCTGCTCGCACTCCTCGATCAGGAGGACGGCCTGATCCCGCGGTTGCTGGAGCAGGCCGGCAAGGAGCCGAAGGGACTGCGCGAGGCCGTGCGCGAGGAACTCTCCCGTCGCCCGAAGGTCACCGGCCCCGGCGCGGCGCCCGGCCAGGTCTTCGTCACCCAGCGCCTCGCCCACCTGTTCGACACCGCCGAACGGGAGGCCAAACGCCTCAAGGACGAGTACGTCTCCGTGGAGCACCTCCTGCTCGCCCTGGCCGAGGAGAGCTCGTCAACTGCCGCCGGGCGACTGCTCAAACAGGCCGGCATCACCAGGGACTCGTTCCTGAGCGCGCTCACCCAGGTCCGCGGCAACCAGCGCGTCACCTCCGCCAACCCCGAAGTGGCCTACGAGGCCCTGGAGAAGTACGGACGCGACCTCGTCCTCGAGGCCCGGTCCGGGCGGCTGGACCCGGTCATCGGCCGTGACGCGGAGATCCGCCGCGTCACCCAGATCCTCAGCCGCAAGACCAAGAACAACCCCGTACTCATCGGCGACCCCGGCGTCGGCAAGACCGCCATCGTCGAGGGCCTGGCCCAGCGCATCGTTCGCGGCGATGTCCCCGAGGGCCTGCGCGACAGGACGGTGTTCGCCCTGGACATGGGCTCCCTGGTCGCCGGCGCCAAGTACCGCGGCGAGTTCGAGGAACGCCTGAAGGCCGTACTGTCCGAGGTGAAGGCCGCCCAAGGGCGCATCCTGCTCTTCGTCGACGAACTCCACACCGTCGTCGGCGCAGGCGCCGCCGAAGGAGCCATGGACGCGGGCAACATGCTCAAGCCGATGCTGGCCCGCGGCGAACTCCACATGATCGGCGCCACCACCCTCGACGAGTACCGCAAGCACATCGAGAAGGACGCCGCCCTCGAACGTCGCTTCCAGCAGGTCCTGGTCGAGGAGCCCAGCGTGGAGGACACCATCTCCATCCTGCGCGGACTGCGCGAACGCCTCGAGGTCTTCCACGGCGTGAAGATCCAGGACACCGCGATGGTCTCCGCAGCCACCCTCAGCCACCGTTACATCACCGATCGGTTCCTGCCCGACAAGGCCATCGACCTCGTCGACGAGGCGTGCGCCAGACTGCGTACCGAGATCGACTCGATGCCCGCCGAACTCGACGAGATCACCCGCCGCGTCACGCGGCTGGAGATCGAGGATGCCGCCCTGTCCAAGGAGACCGACCCCGCCAGCAAGACACGCCTGGAGGAGCTGCGCAGGGAACTGGCCGACCTGCGCGGCGAGGCCGACGCCAAACGCGCCCAGTGGGAGGCCGAACGGCAGGCGATCCGCCGCGTGCAGGAACTGCGCCAGGAACTGGAACAGGTCCGCCACGATGCCGAGGAGGCCGAACGCGCCTACGACCTCAACCGCGCCGCCGAACTGCGCTACGGCCGCCTCCAGGACCTGGAGCGCCGACTCGCCGCGGAGGAGGAGCAACTCGCCTCCAAACAAGGTCAGAACCGGCTGCTGCGCGAGGTCGTCACCGAGGAGGAGATCGCCGAGATCGTTGCCGCCTGGACCGGCGTCCCCGTTGCCCGTCTCCAGGAGGGCGAACGCGAGAAGCTGCTGCGCCTCGACGAGATCCTGCGCGAGCGCGTCATCGGCCAGGACGAGGCGGTCAAGCTCGTCACCGACGCCATCATCCGTGCCCGCTCCGGCATCCGCGACCCTCGCCGTCCCATCGGCTCGTTCATCTTCCTCGGCCCCACCGGCGTCGGGAAGACCGAGCTGGCCAAGACCCTCGCCCGGACCCTGTTCGACTCCGAGGAGAACATGGTCCGCCTCGACATGAGCGAGTACCAGGAGCGGCACACCGTCAGCCGGCTCATGGGCGCACCGCCCGGATACGTCGGCTACGAAGAGGGCGGCCAGCTCACCGAGGCCGTGCGCCGCAAGCCGTACTCGGTCGTCCTGTTCGACGAGGTCGAGAAGGCGCACACCGATGTCTTCAACACGCTGTTGCAGATCCTCGATGACGGTCGCATCACCGACGCCCAGGGCCGCACCGTCGACTTCCGCAACACCGTGATCATCATGACGTCGAACATCGGCTCCGAGCACCTCCTCGACGGCGCCACCGCCGAGGGTGAGATCAAGCCCGACGCCCGCGCCCTGGTGATGGGCGAGCTGCGCGGGCACTTCCGCCCGGAGTTCCTCAACCGCGTCGACGACATCGTGCTGTTCAAGCCGCTCGGTGAGCGACAGATCGAGCGGATCGTGGAGCTGCAGTTCGACGAGCTGCGACGGCGCCTCGCCGAGCGCCGTATCACGGTCGAACTCACCGACACTGCAAGGGAGTTGATTGCCCACCAGGGCTACGACCCGGTGTACGGGGCCCGGCCGCTGCGGCGTTACATCTCCCACGAGGTCGAGACGCTGGTCGGGCGCGCCCTGCTGCGCGGCGACGTCCAGGACGGCGCTACGGTGCGCGTCGACGCCGAGCACGCGGAGCTGGTGGTCACCTACGACCAGCAGGAGGGCGACAGGGAAGCGAGGGCAGCGTGAACGCCACCCGGACGACGACGGTGACCTGCCCGAACTGCGGGCGCGGCAACCGGATTCCCGTGGCTGCCGAGGGACGGCCCAGATGCGGCCACTGCAAGCACCCCCTGCCCTGGGTCGTCGACGCGGGCGACGGCGACTTCGCCGAGGTCGCCGACAACGCCACGGTGCCCGTCGTCGTCGACCTCTGGGCCACCTGGTGCGGCCCCTGCCGCATGGTCAGCCCAGCCCTCGAACAGGTCGCCCGGGACCTCGCCGGACAGATCAAGCTCGTCAAGGTCGACATCGACCAGAACCCACGGCTCAGTCGGCGGTTCGAGGTGCAGGCGGTGCCGACCCTGCTCGTCCTGGACCGGGGCGAGACGGTCGCCCGGCAGGCCGGCGCGGCACCCGCTCACGTCCTGCGCTCGTGGGTCGAGCAGGCGATGGCGGGCAGGCAGACCACTGCGGGAGGGTGAGGACGACGGCGCTGAGGAAGATCGTCGCCCGCGGCCGATCAGGCCCGTTTACGGAAGGAAAACTCTCATGGCCACGATTGTCGACCCGCACCTGGCGATGGTGCGCCCAGTGACGCCGCGTACCCCGGAGGGCTGCGAGGAGTGCCTCAGGGAGCATTCGCCGTGGCTGCACCTGCGCCTCTGCCTCACCTGTGGGCACGTCGGCTGCTGCGACTCCTCCCCCCTCAAGCACGCCAGACGGCATGCGGGGAGCGTCGGTCACCCCGTCGTGCAGTCCTTCGAGCCGGGAGAGGACTGGCGCTGGTGCTACGTTCACGAGGCCCTGGTCTGATGAGCACGGCCGAGCACGAGAACGGTGCGGTCCGCGAGACACCTGATCGGTACGGGGCGTTCCCCCGCCTCACGCCGGAGCAGCTCGAGGACCTGACCGCGCACGGTGAGCGCCGCAGGACCGCCGAGGGCGAGGTGCTGTACCGCGAGGGCGAGCCGTTCCGGGAGTTTCTCGCGATCCTCAGCGGGACCGTCGAAATCCTCCACGACCAGGGCGGCCCCGACGAGCGGACGGTGGCGGTCCACGGACCCGGCAGGTTCCTGGGCGAACTCGGACTGCTGGAAGGCCAGGCGGCGTTCAACACCGCCGTGGTGCGCGAGGCCGGCGAGATCCTGGCCGTACCGGTGGAACGGCAGCGCGCCCTGGTCGGCAGCGACCCCGTCCTCGGCGATCTGATCCTCCGCGCCTACCTGGGCCGCAGGTTCCTGCTCATCGGCCTCGGTGCAGGCTTCCGGATCCTGGGGTCGTGCTACTCACGGGACACCCTGCGGCTGCGCGAGTTCGCTGCCCGCAACCGGCTGCCCCACCGCTGGGTGGATCTGGAGAGGGACAAGGAGGCCGAGGCGCTGCTGCGCCGGTTCTCCATCCGTCCCGAGGAGACACCGGTGGTCCTCTGGCAGGGGGAGCGGCTCCTGCGCAATCCGAGCAACGCCGAACTCGCCCGGCTCATCGGACTGCCCGCCCCCTCGCCCGAGAACGAACGCTGCGACGTCATGGTGGTCGGTGCGGGCCCCGCAGGACTCGCCGCCGCCGTGTACGGTGCCTCCGACGGTCTCACCACGGTCACCGTCGACGCCGTGGCCACCGGAGGCCAGGCCGCGACCTCGTCCCGCATCGAGAACTACCTCGGCTTCCCGTCCGGCATCTCCGGGGGCGAACTCATCGAACGTGCGGTGCTCCAGGCCCACAAGTTCGGCGCCCGCCTCATGGTGCCGGCGGAGGTCAGCACGCTCACCCCGCAGGACGATGAGTACGTCGTCACCTTCGCAGACGGGTCCCGGGTTCAGGCCGGCGCCGTGGTGCTCGCCTCGGGCGTGCGGTACCGCAGGCTCGAAGTGCCCGGCATCGACCGCCTGGAAGGCATCAGCGTCTACTACGCGGCGACGGTCCACGAGGCCAGCCTCTGCCGGGCGGACCCGGTCGCCGTGGTCGGCGGCGGGAACTCCGCCGGGCAAGCGGCGCTGTTCCTCGCCCACCACGCGTCCGGGGTCCACCTCCTCGTCCGGGGCAGCGACCTCAACGCGGACATGTCGCGCTACCTGGTGGACCAGGTGGAGCAGCACCCCAAGATCGAGGTGCTGCTCCACACCGAAGTACGGGGCGTCGCAGGGGAGGAGCAGCTGGAGTCGCTGACGGTGGAGGACAACGCAAGCAATGAGCGCCGTGAGCTACGGGCCGCGGCGCTGTTCGTGTTCATCGGGGCCCGGCCGCGCACGGAATGGCTCAAGGGCGTGCTGGCCCTGGACGAGAAGGGCTTCGTCCTCACCGGCGCCGACGCCCGGGCGGTGGCCGACGCGAACCGGTGGGCCTCGCTGGGCCGCGATCCGATGCTGCTGGAGACCAGCCTGCCCGGGGTCTTCGCCGCCGGGGACGTCAGGAGCGGCTCGGTGAAACGGGTGGCCTCGGCGACCGGTGAAGGCGCCATGGCGATCCGCCTCGTGCACGAGCACCGGGAAAGGAGGGGAAACCTGGTCACCGCCGACTCCGAAGGACGTCGGCCGGTAGCGGGCAGGTCCGTGCCCTCGCGCTGACCTTGTCCCTGTCGGACCCCACAGGTGGCCCAACCCGTAAGAACAGCGTGTCACCACGGCTTCGCCTTCACCCCGGGGCATCCTGTGAACCCCTGCAATCGCGGAGGGCAGCCGAGGAGGATGGTCCGGTCGTGCGGGTGTCGTCGCAGGGCGTTACGGTCGTAGCTCTCCTGGCGGATCCGGACGCGCCCACGGACATCGCTCAGCGCATCGCCCGGATACTTCCTGATCGGCTCGCCGAAAAGGCGGGCCAGGGGCGTCGGTTCGACGTCAAGGTGGTCAGTGAGCCATTCACCTCAGGGTCCGAGGACCCGCCTACTTTGATGCGCCGGATCATGGACCGCGGAAGTGCGGAGAACTGGGACATCGTGGTGGCCCTCACCGACCTTCCGCTGCACTCACACGGGCGCAAGATCGTTGTCGATCTGAGCCACGAACACGGTTTGGCGCTGCTGTCCCTTCCTTCCCTGGGGGGCTTGCGGCTGCAGACGAGGGCTCGGCGGGCGGTGGAAGAAGCCGTGCTCGGCTTGGTGGGTCCGCAGGCCACCGGGGCTGAGGGGCTTCCGCCGAGTCAGCCGCTTCTGGGTCCTTTTGCCGGTCGGCTCGCGCCTATCCATCGGGGCCAGGTCGGTGACGAGGAGACTGCCGATCTTCGATACGTCGTCAGCGGGCCGCGCGGCTACCTGCGGGTGCTCGTCGGTATGGTCCGCGCCAACCGGCCCTGGCGGTTGGTATCGGGCTTGTCGAAAGCCCTGGCGGCCGCACTCGCCACGGGGGCCATCGGCACCCTGGACTCCACCACCTGGAGCCTCTCCGGGGCCCTGAGCGCGCCACGCCTCGTGATCGCCATGGTCGGGTCCGTCGGGCTCATGATCGGCTGGCTGATCGTGGACGGGGAGCTGTGGCATCGACCGACAGAGGGCTCGCCGGAGGCGAGGCAGAGGGCGCGGCTCTACAACACCTCAACGGTTCTCACCGTCGGTATCGGGGCGCTCGTCTGCTACGCGGGATTGATGGTCATCAACTTGGTGTGGGCGCTGTTCATCCTCAACGACCGAGTGTTCGCTTCCATGACAGGAACCCCGCTGCACGCCACGGAGTACTTGACGTTGTCCTGGTTCGTCGCTTCGGTCGCCACGGTGGCCGGCGCGCTGGGATCAGGTTTGGAGAGCGACGAGGCGATCCGCGCAGCCGCCTACTCCACGCGCGAAAAGGAACGTCGCCAGATGCTCCAAGGCGACCACGGTGACCAGCTGGTGACCTGAGTCGGAGATGCGTCGGTGATCGTTCGGTTCCGAAGACGTCGCCGGTCGATCGCCGCCCCCGAGGGCCACGAGGACTCCAGCCTCATGCTCAACGGACTCGTCGGCGTGCCCGCACGAGCCGGCACGAGGGTCGGGCTAGGCTCCTGCTCGTGACCTGGCTGCGGGCCCTACGGGAAGTCGTGCGATCCGGGCTCACGATCGAGGAGGCGCGACTGGAGCCCCTGCTCGCGCTGCGCACGGCTGTCGGGGTGGCGATCGTCATCGGGCCGACGCTGTGGCTGGCCTCCCCGGCATACGCCGCGTCCGCCGCCCTCGGTGCCTACTCCGCGGGCGCAGCTACTTTCCAGCGCACCTGGCGTCCCCGCAAAGTGATCGCGCTCGGCGCGGGCGCCGGTCTGGCGCTCAGCACCTTCGTAGGCTATCTGGCGGCGGGCCGACTCGCGATGTTCCTCCCACTGCTGGCCGTATGGGCCTTTGCCGCAGGGATGGCGTGGGCCGTCGGATCGACCGCCGGGATCGTCGCAGCGACGACGGTCGGCAGCATGCTGGTGACCGTCACCCTGCCCACGAGCGTCGGGCGGGCTCTGGAGCACGCCGGGATCATCGCGCTCGGGGGCGTGGCGCAGGCCCTGCTGATCCTGCTGTTCCCGATCCGCCGTTGGGGGGCGCATCGTGACGCGCTCGCCGACGCCCTGGCCGCCGTGGCGGACTACGCCCGCCGGCTGCGGCACGACCCGACCGCCCCGTTCGACCCGGAACCGTTGATGACGGCGCGGGACGCGGCCGCCGTGACGCCGTCGCAGGCCCGCACCCGTCCCTCCGTACTGCACGGTCCCCGGGGGCTCGCCGAGCGCATTCGGCCCGTCGTCGCCGCACTCGCCGATCCGGACGTCGGCGCCCCGGCGGAGGGGCCCGGGCGTGACCGAGCAAGGGAGTTGCTCGACGCGGCCGCCGAGGTCCTGGATGCGGCCGCCCGTTCGATCCGCCGCGGCACTCCCGCCGAGGTCTCGCCCGGAAGCACGGACGCCCTGTGCGTCGACGAGGAGCACGAGGTGCTCGAGGGCCCCGCGCGGCAGGCCGCCGAGCGGCTCGTGGAACTGCTCGGCGAGGCCTTGGAGATCGCCCGGTGCGGCACGCGCGGGAGGACACCCACGCCGCTCAACCCCGCGGACGCCCAGTTGCTGGTGCGTCCGACGATGTTCCGGCTGGTCCCGGTCGTGGCCCGGGCGGTCCGACGTGAGCTCCGCCGGGACTCACCCGTGTTCCGGCACGCCGTCCGCCTGGCGGCGGTGGCCACGCTCGGCTACCTGATCGCCGCCCGGCTACCAGTGGGCCACGGCTACTGGGCGCCCATCACCTCGGTGATGGTGATGCGGCCGGACTTCCACCAGACGTACGCGCGGGCGGTGGCCCGTTTCGCCGGGACCCTGGCGGGGGTCGCGCTCGCCACCGGGATGGTGCGGGCCCTGGGCCCGGACGCCCATGTGTTCGGCCTGCTGGCGGTGGTCTCGGCGGGCCTGTCGTACACGCTGAACCGTACCGGCTACGCATACTCCCAGTGCTTCACTGCCGCATACGTCGTCTTCCTGCTCGGCATGGGCGGCCAGGCATGGGAGCAGACGGTCCCGGAGAGGGTGGTGCTCACCCTGCTCGGCGGGGCCCTGGCCATGCTGGCGTACGTGGTGTTCCCCGCATGGGAGACGCCCCGGCTGCCGGACCGGCTTGCGGACTGGCTCGCCGCGGACGGCCGTTACGCGGCCGCGGTGCTCCGCAGCTACGCCGAACCGACCCGGGAACATCACGCCGACCTGCGCAAGGCACTCCTGGCGAGCAGGGAGGCACGTGCCGCCTGGCAGGAGACATACGACCGGGCGAGGCAGGAACCGGTCCGCCCCAGGGGCCTGACGTCGCGCGAGGCGGAGGAGGCGCAGGAGGCGCTCAAGGGGTTCGACCGGGCGGCGATGCTCATGGAGAGCCACGTCCCGCGGGCCGACAGCCGTCCCGTCCCCGAGGCGGAGCGGTTTGCCGAGGCCCTGGAGGCGGACACCGCGCAGGCGGCGGTCGACGTGCTTGAGCACAGGAATATGGACTGGGGGCGCGTGGAGGAGGCGCTCCACGCGTGGCAGGACGCCCCTGTGGACCGGAGCCCCGTGGTGCGGCGCGGGGCGGAACTGCAGAAGCGAGCCTTGGAGGACCTTGCGACGGCCGTCAGCCGTACAGCCTTGGAACGCGACATGGGCTCTGCTCGCGAGCAGCAGCGGACGCGAACGGCCTTGGCTGCGGAAGATGACGAATCAGCACAACCGCACCGGGGTGGGTGACAGCTTCCGCGACGGTCAGTGTCGCGCCTCCGGGGGTGTGAAGTAGTCTCCCGGCCGTGTCGAGCGCCGCCACACGTACACTGCTGTCGCCATGACGAGGATCAGCCCGGCCAGGATGAGCAGTTCGATCCCTTCGACTTGCCACCGGAAGGACTTCTCCGCCTCGGCCGTCACGATGAGCACCTTGCGGACGCCGGCGATCAGGCCGACGACGAGGAACGGCTCCGCGTCGAGGGTCTGGTTCCTGATGGTGAGGCGGACGGTGTGGAGCAGCTCGGCCACGATGAAGAGCACCAGGCTGCTGTCCAATGCGGAGAGAACGATCGTCTCCTCACGGTACGGCCCCTGGATCGACTTGATGACGTCCTGGACGACCCCGACGGTCAGGAGCCCCGCGAGCAGTACGAGGAGCGCCGCAACGACGAGGTGAATGCCGTCCTCGACGAGCTGTAGGAGGCTCTGTATGCGGCCGCCCTCGTTCTTCGGGAGAATGGATCGCACAGTTCCCATGCTAGGGGCGCGGCGGTCCGCAGGCGCGGCGTGCTGCCGAACGCGCGGACGAGTGGATCCCGCACTGTTGGGGGCGTGCTGGCCGCGCCCCGGCTTCGCCAGGTCCGGATGCAATGACTGGCGTAATCGCGGAGACCATCGCCGGGCGATTCTTGGCGGAAGCGGACGTCCTGAGCGGCCAGTCACCCCCCGACCGGCGGGCGCCGCCGGGTCACAGGGCGCCGTGCCGGGAAGCGTAGGCCACCGCCTGGGTGCGGTTGCGCAGGCCCAGCCGACCCGTCACCCCGCTGATCATCTGCTTGATCGTACGCTCGGAGTAGTTCAGCCGGCGCCCGATGTCCGCGGTGTCCAGGCCCTCCGCGAGCAGCCGCAGCACCTCCACCTCCCTGATCCCCAGCCCCGAGAACGTAAGCCCGGCGGGTTCCAGCACGCTGCTACGCAGACCGAGCATCTGGTCGATGAGTGCTCCTTGGAGCCCAGACGGCAGCACGGCGTTGCCCCGGGCCGTCTCCCGGACGGCCTCGGCCACCGCATCGAATCCCGCTGCGGTGCGTGCCACCACGCTGCGCAGACCGTATTGCACGGCGGGCAGGACATACCGGTCGGGGACCTCGCCCGTCACCAGCACTGCCCCGGCTCCCGGATCGTGCGCGTCGGCGGCCAGCGAACGCAGGAGATCCAAGGTGGCGCCGGTGAACCGGTCAGCGAAGACGAGGTGCACATCGGCCCGGTGCCGCTCTGCAGCGGGCAGGGGCCGCAGCCCGGCGTAGTCGCGCAGCCGCGCCCGCGCACCCTCTGCCGTCAAGGCGTCCTCGGCGGTCACCAACACGCCCACCGGCCCGCACCGGGGGCTGCTGTGCCGGGAACCGCCGGGTGCGGACCTGCGGCTGCGCGGAGGTGCTACCGCTCCTACCCTGTCGGCGGGAACGGATGAGGTGGCCGGAGCCGGGACGGGGAGGGTGAGGAGCACGGGGGTGCACCGCCGATCTGGTGTTCGGGCCGACGGCCGGAACCGGGGCCCGCGGGAGGGGTTGTTGCGGCCGCGGCCGGTCTGCGCGGCGAACCACCACAGCCGCCGCCGCGGTCTCTCCCACCCTGCCCTGGAACGCCTGGCATCGGCTTGGCATCCGCTTGGCGTCGGCCTGTCGCGACGGGAACTGCCCCGTCCGAACATGTGGTTCCCGTCTGCGCCCGACTCTGCCCGAACGGACGCGGGAAGGCGTTCGATCAGGCCGCCGCATGCTGCACCGGGCCGGAATCGAGTATTCCGTCGGATGGAATGGGACGACCGGTGGCCGACCCTGCGGCAACCCGCCCGGAACACCACTTCGAGGAGACACCACCATGGCACTCGCCTGCGGCCACGACGCCCCCGCCTACGGCCTCCCGGTCTGCGAGCACATCCGGACCGCGACCGACGAGGTCGACTTCTCCATCCACTACACCGGGCACGGCCTCGAGCATCAGCGGATATGCGCCCTGTGCCGCGAAGAAGCCCAACACGGCCGGCCGGTCACCACCGGCCGCATCTGTGAGGACTGTTCGGACACCTCGTACGGGAGCGTGGTCGACTCCGTCGGGCGCCCTGAGACCATCGATGCCTCCCGCCCCGTCCCGGGCGCCGGACCCCTGGTCCCGTTCCCCGCGGACACGGGTACGGTCCTGGACCTCGCTCCAACCGAGCGGGGACTGCTGCTGCTCGCGGCCGACGGGCGGATCCTGCTGTGGGACGCCGAGGCGGGCTCCTGCACGCACCTGGCCACCACCGGCGTCAGCGTGCCGGCCGATGCGGAGCCGTGGAACGGGCACGACAAGGCCCTGCGGCTGCACGCCTCCCGCAACGGCCGGTTCGCCGCCGTCGCCGTCGACTTCGGCCGCACCGGCGAGGTGATCGACCTGACCACCGGAGCGGTCACCGCGGTCCTGGAGAACGACGGGTACCACAGCGAGACCGTCCCCTACTCCCTCCTGTTCACCGAGCACGCCGGCCGCGACGTCGTCCTGCACCGCACCCGGTGGAACCGGATCGCGGGCACGGACCCGGCGACCGGCGAGCCGGTCCTCCTGATGCCGGAGTCCGAGAAGGAGGCCGCCTGGGCGCACAGCTTCCACGGCGCGCTCCACCTCAGCCCGGGCGGCACCCGCCTGGCTTCGGACACCTGGCTGTGGCACCCGCTGGGCCAGCCCGTCACCTGGGACCTCGCCCGGTGGTTCGCCGACGGGGAGTCCGCCTGGCACGGCGAGCAGCCCGCCGTCGAATTCCGGCGGCTGCCTCCTTGCGAGTACCACTGGAACCGGCCCATGGTCTGGCTGGACGAGGCGCGGATCGTCCTCGGCGGGCTCGGAGACGACGACGAGGCAGTGGTCCCCGGCGCCCGCGTCTTCGACGTCACCCGCATGGTCGACCTCGGCGTCCACGGCTCGGGGCCCGACGAGACGGCGACGTTCGGAGGCCCGGAAGGCCGGTTCTTCGCCGCCGACGGCCTGCTGTACTCGGCAGGCGGACCCGGCCTGGAGATCTGGGACCCCACCTCCGGCGCCCGCATCGGTTCCGTCCCCGGCTTCCACCCCACCCACCACGACACCGTCCGCCGCGAACTCGTACAGCTCACCGCGGACGGCGTCCGCCGCCGCCCGACGACCGAAAGCCTGCCCACCGGCTGAAGGACGGAGGCCTGTGTGCTGCGCGGACAGCCACCACTCCTGTCAGAGGGTTGCAGTCTGCCGCTGTTCAGGCGGGAGCTTGATCCGTGACTGGTCCGGAGACGGAGGCTGAGAGGCCGAATCGACTACCTCGGGTAATTGTGGGGAGTCGTAACCACGTCGGGCGAGATGCCGAGCAACTCCTGGTCAGGCCCGCGGCCGTGGTGCCCTGATGCTGACTTTTGCTGACTTTGAGGGACGCGTAACGCTCTGACCTGCGGAAACGTGGAGCGATCCAATGGTTCTGGAACTGGATTGGCCGGTCCCATGAGGATATCGCACAGGCCCGCGAGGACTGGATGAATGGGACGAGATTCGGCGAGGTGAAGGGATATGACGGCCCTCCACTTCCGGCTCCTGACCTGCCCCCGGCCCACCTCAAACCACGCGGCCGAGTGCGCTGACCTGCGATAACTAGAGAGATGCGGTCCCGCAGGGCGCGGGTCGCGCACCTTCCGGTTGCCGAAGCCTCGACGCTTCCGATCGCGCCCCGCGCTTGCCCTTCGATGGTGCGGGGCCTTCCCCTTCTGTGGGCGTCCGTGGGTGGGCGTGTGTCTACGAATGCTGACCCAATGCCGACTTTCCTGACGGTGTGTCAGATGAAGCTTCGGGCAGGTGCAGACGTCGAATCGACTTCGTCGGCGATCGGCGCTTGCCTGGAAGTTGTTCCCGGCTACGTGCCGGTCGGGTTGCCCACTGCGCTTCGCAAGGGCCGGACCGAGAGCCTGATCGCCTGGGTGTCACCGCTTGTAGGAAGCCGACAACCCCTGCAGCCGTCGTCGCAGCGGCGTCCTGCAGTCTCGGCGAAGTGGGCTTCCGGGAGGCGGGGCGATGAAGGTCGCTGCCGTAAGGGTGTCCG
This sequence comes from Streptomyces xanthophaeus, assembly GCF_030440515.1. GTDB lineage: Bacteria > Actinomycetota > Actinomycetes > Streptomycetales > Streptomycetaceae > Streptomyces > Streptomyces kutzneri. Next base: position 955,983 of record NZ_CP076543.1, on the reverse strand, counting down.
CGGCTCTGTGGCGTGCCTTCCCTTGCCCCTCGTCATTTGATCCGCGTGACCTAGCCTTCGCCAGCGCCTGAGTTCCAGTGCAGGGTGCGGCCGTTGACGGCGGCGTCCCAGTCGTTCTGGAGGAACGCGGCGAACCCCTGGACGGGTGGCGGCCTCTCGTCGAGAGCCCGTGCGCCATCCACTGGGTGAGGTCGTGGCCTCGGCGTTCGCGGGCGATGGCGCTGAAATCGTGGGCGAGGTCGCGGGTGGTGGCCAGGTCGAGGCAGGCGCGAGGATGCGGTCGAGTTGCTCACGCTGGCTGTCGGTGAAGGTGTCGGGGTGGCGCATGATCCAGGTCGTGATGCGGAGGGGGCTGGGAACTGGCTGGGGCGGCACGGGGGCGGCGGTGCCGGCTCAGAGGGTCGCGATGTACTTGGTGACGACGACGCGGCTGCCGCGGTAGCCGCGTTCGCGGATCTCGCGGAAAGGGCCGCGGCGTTGGTCGCGCCGCCGCGGAAGCGGTGTTGCAGGTAGGGCCTGAACCGGTTGATGTGGCCGTTGGGGCGGCGTTCGTTGGGCGGAGGCGAGGATCTGGTCGAGGTCGGTGGTCAGGTAGTGGCGGACGGTCTTGTGGTCCCGTCCCAGGCGGGCAGCAATGGAGCTGATGGTCCAGCCGCGGACTCGCAGCTGGCGGATCTCGGCGTGCCACTGGCGGACTCTGGCACGAGCTAAGCGGGTTGTTTAGAACTGGCCGTCACGAAATATCCGCCACAGCCAACCTGGTTCGGACCGCGTTTCCGTTAAGCCTCCGTCAAACTGGGAGGGTCCGGGTACACCTGTCGCCGCACTCATCATGCAACCGCGGCGCTTGTCACACCCTGAGCGCGCCAGTCGGCAGCTGGGCGTGTCGGCTAGCACTGTGAGTACTTGGCCTGGCCGCGGGGGATGTTCCTGCACGCCGCTGATCTGGTGTTTGCGTCCCGTCGAGCGGAGGAGTGCGCGGAGGACAACAGCGGGACTTCTCCCGGTTGCCCCTGCGTCGGGCTGCTGCAAGCGCCTCCATCGTCTCGCCAAAGGCCTTTATTTGCGCGATGCTCAACGCGCTGTTTCGCGGGCGTCGCCGTCGACGAGCCTGTGGCTACCCGGGCATGTAGTTGCCTAGGCAAATGGATCCCGGAAGTCAGGATCTTCCCCGGATGCAGCCATTGCTGCTGCGGTAACACGAGGAAGGAGCTCTCTGTCACTCCCACCCTGCTCTCTCCAGTCACGAATCACCCGCTCCACTTCCGGGTAACGGTGCCGGAGTACCTCTACGCAGTCTCTCAGAGTTGGCACGTCGGCAGGGTTCTCGGCCTGAACGATCATCGCGACCGTGGTAACCAATGTCATTGTTGACATTCCTTCCAAGTCCTCTCGTGTGGTCATGACTAACTCCTTTGCTTCGCGACGACAAATTTGAGCCAGAAATAACGCAAACAAACGGGTTAACCGTCGATGGGCAGTTCGTTGCCTCATGGCAAGCCCTTGTCGGCCTCCGCGTAGCCAAATCTCTGGGCATGTGTGCGAGCGCACTGCGCTCTACCCGGATGACGCTACGCACAAAGTCATGCGCCGGCGTGTACGTAAGCCGCCCATAGCGAGGGAACCTGAGTCAAATCGTTCGGACCAGTTAGGTAGGCGCCGTCGCGCACCCGCCTTACAGCGTGATGCAGCGCCTGTGCTGCGTTGTTGGCGCTGAGCCCGGATGCAGTTTGCAGGGCTGAATAGAAGGCTTCCGCGATGCGGGCGGCGATTGCGTCGTCAACCTCCCAAAGGGTGCCAACCACGTGACGGAAGCCTGCAACCTGGAATGCCGACGCTAGGTGGATGGACTCGTCTATCAGGTCGGTCGCACCGGTGAACGCTGTCCTGCAGGCCGACAAGTAGGCCAGGCCAGCCTGGTCGAGCTTAATCGAGGCAAGGCTCGCGACTGTCAGCGGGTCGCTCTCGTGGTCGTGCAGTAGCAGTCGGCTCTGCGATGGGTCTTTCGGGTCACTGGCGCCGTGGCAGGCAAAGTGGACGATCGAAAACTCTGGCAGGCTTGTGAGTACCCGGGTTTTGGTGGGCGTGTACGGAGTAATGATGCCTGGCTCCCCTTCCGCATCGCTCTCCTCGATGAGAAGTTTGGAGCTGGGCAGTCGGTGCCGGAGCATCTCGGCTTCTGTGGCGACGTGATGCAGCGGGTTTTCGCCGGGCGTAGTGGGCATAGCAACAATCAGGGCCGAGCCAGGCTTGGACGTCGTGGCGGTGGGTTGTCGAGCATGACGAAGGGCACGCACAGTAGGCGTATAAGAGGAAATAACCCGATCCATTACCGTTCGGCGGCCGTGACTGTCAGCTCGCTGCCGGTGGTAGCCAGCGGCGTGCAGCGGCAATTGGCCGAGCAGACCGCCAGGCGCCCACCACAGCCTGGGCCATGCCGTCTCCGGTGGAGGTTCCAACGTGAAACCGAGCTCCTCGAGGACGGGTTCCGCTGCGGCGTCCCATAGCCACTCCAAAATCTCGCTCAACATGTCCTGGGCAGCCGCCCGCTGCTCCCAACTCAAGGTCGCTTCCCCTGTGGAGCGCAGCGCCTTGTGGAACAGGTCGATCTTCTCGACGAGGGTGTCGTGAGCGAGTTCAGGCAGAGAGAGGCGACCGACTCCATCGGAGGTAAGAAGAAGTGCATCGCTGCTGTAACCGCTGACGTTGAACACCGCAACTGGGCCCTGACGGGCTTCAGCGACAAGATCCTCCAGTTTCGGGGGGAGCATGAACGATCTGAAGCCCTCGAGTTCGCGAATCTCTGCGACTGTCCTGTCAAACTGCGTGGCCAACCTGTGCCGGTCCTGAATTTCACGATCCCACTGAGCGTTGTCGGCCTTCCCGTCTATGTCCGTGCGTTCCACGGCCAGTGATGACCTGTCGAGTTGGTCTCGCAGTCGAGTGAAACGGTCAGCGAGGTCAGGGGACTGCCGCCGCAGGTCGGTTAGGTCATTGCGCGTGTCCAGCGCCTGGCTGATCAGGACAGCTCGTCCCGACTCCAGGATCTGCAGTGCTTGGGTCGCATACCGTTCGCGGTCTGGCCCCGTGGCCCGGTCGGTGCTGAGCAACAGGGCAGCAGCATCGCTGGCCAAACCTGCGCATCCCCCAAGTGCATACTGCTGGTCACTGCGATGGAGTTGGCGAGGAGCCACCCTGGGGAGGAGACGTATCCCGGTTTCCAAGAGATCCACGGCAAGATCGATCCGCGAGCCGGCAGCCAACTCCGCGGCCGCCCGCGCTGCCTGAATCCGGATGGAAGGCGCAGCAGTGACCACGTTGACTGCGTTTGAAAAAGCGCACAGTGCTTCATCAGCGTCAGGTGCATCCATCGTCTGCTGGAAACGAGTCCGCATGGTTCCGCCGAGGTTGGACAGCATGGCTGCGCGGTCAGGGTGGTCGTCGGGAATGCTAGATACCGCTTGTCGGCCGCTCTCGACGGCCTCGTCCAGATCGACTGGTACCCCAGTTCGCTCGAACCTGCTGCGTAGGGTGAGCGAAAGATTGGACAGCCGACCCGCTCGATCAGGGTGGCCTGTGGGGGTGGCGCGCATTGCCCGTCGACCTGCCTCGACAGCCTCGTCTAGATCAGCCAACTCTTCAGTTTGCCTGAACCGGGTCTGCAAGGAGCCAACTAGGTTGGACAGTGCGCTTCCAAGCTGCGGGTGACCTGTGGGAGTGGCGTGCACCGCTTGGCGGCCCACCTGCACGGCCTCGTTCAGATCAGCCAACACTCCAGTCCGCTCGAACCGAGCCCGCAGCATCCCTCCGAGGTTGGACAGTCGTCCCATCCGCGCGGGTTGATCTTCAGAGCTAGCCCCTACCGCCTGACGGCCGATATCGATGGCCTCATCCAGATCCACCAGGGCCCCGGTCCATTGGAACCGGGTCATCAAGGTAAGGGCGAGGTTGGACAGGGCGGCTGGCCGCTCGCGGTGGTCTACGGGGAATGTGTGTACCGCTTGGCGCCCCATCGCTACGGCCTCGTCCAGATCAGCCGACACTCCAGTCCGCTCGAACCGCGTGCGCAGATGGGTACCCAGATTGGAGAGCATGCCAGGTCGACTGGAGTCACCCACAGGGGTCATGCCCACCGCTTGGCGGCCCATTTGGACGGCCTCGTCCAGATCAGTCAACCTGCCAGTCCGCTCGAACCGGATCCGCAGATGCGTAGCCAGATTGGATAGCGTGCCAGCCAGCTCCGATGGGCCTGCAGGCGTGGCGTGTACCTGACGGCCGATCGTAATGGCCTCGTCCAAATCAGCCGAAGTTCCGGTCCGCTCAAACAAGGTTGCCAGCACGAGCGCCAGGTTGGACAACATGCCCGGCCGTCTGGGTTCGTTCATAGGGATCATACTTACCGCTTGGCGACTGGCTGCAAGAGCCTCCTCCAGGTCGGTCAGCGCGCCAGTCCGATCGAATCGGGCACGCAGAGTATTGCCGAGAGTGGACAGATTTGCTGCTTGGTCGGGGTGGTGTGCAGGGGCGGCTTGCACTGCCTGACGGCCGATATCAATGGCCTCATCCAGGTCCGCCAAAACCCCTGTTCGCGTGAACTTCGCATACAGAGTTTTGGCCAAGTCAGACAAGATTTCGGCCCGCTCGGGGAGTCCGGCTGAGGCGGCACGTACCGCCTGTCGGCTCACCGCGAGAGCCTCGTCCAGGTCAGCCAACACCCCGGTCTGCTCGAAGCGGGCTCGCAGCGCGGTCCCCAGGTTGGTAAGCATGGCTGCTCTGTCAGGGTGCTGGGCTGGTACCGCTGCAACGATGCGCTGCCACAGTTGTACAGCTGCGGAGGTCAAGGACACGTCATGCCCGCCAAGCGCCTGATCAAGCAGGGCAACGGCAGTATCTGCCGAAAACTCGGCGAGTGCCGGCAGCAGCAGGTCAGGGAGTGGCCCAGCACCGACGAGAAAGCAGGGAACGAATGCATGGGCGGCCGCGGCAAGGTCTTCGCGATCTTGCCCTTCGGGCAGCGCCAGGTAGCGATACCAGTGCAGCCAGCCCAGCGCGAACCTGGCTTCGACATCCCCATCGTCGTCCCGCAAGACCTCAGACAACTGCCGAGCGTCGGCCAGAACTCCCGGTTTCAACGAAAGGGATGGGTCCCCAGCCTCAGCGATCTGATCCAGTCGCCTACTCACTGCCGCAAGCCGCTCGTCACGCATGGCGCCCCCAATTGGCCCTGGTGCATTCCATGCCATTTTATGGCATATTGGTGATCATTTCTGGGGAAGGTGTCTGTGCAGCTCCCGCACTTGCCGAAGGCAGGGGAGGCTCTGGCATCCGGTGATCAGAAACAGCCCATGTGAGGGATCAAGTGACCAGCCACTCGCTCGACAAGGTTGCGGACGGCATCGCCTATGTGTGTGAACATCTAGTTGAAATTCGTTCCCGCCTGACGCGTGTCGGAGGCGAGTCGATCCTCGAACGCTTTCTGGAAGAGCTGCGCGCGGGCAACGATGTATCGGCCCTACTCGACGAGGTTCACTTTGCGCTACAGGCAGGGAGGGATCAACTCGGAGTGTACGGCCACACCATCAGCAGCGGTCCACGAAGAAGCGCGAGCGGATCTCGGTCACAAGGGTTCGGGCCGCCCGTCCCCGCCGAGCCTGTCTACCTATGTCCTGGTGGGCGCTGCAATCGCTGGTGGCTCCCCGACGAACGCGCCACCCCTCCAGAATGTGAGGTCTACGGCCAGCAGCTACGCAAAGACAGGCTCTAAAAGTGGGCGTCTTCCTAACAGAGCTGGGAAAGCAGCTTGCCGAACGCTGGTTCACGCTCCTCGTTTTGCCCGGTGCGCTCTTCTTGTCCGCCCTCGCCACGGCACAGCATCTGGGCCACACCCACGCCTTTGCCATTGCCCGGCTGGCAGATCAGGTGAACCAGTGGGCCAGGGCGTACGGGGTGAACACGCCCGCCCGCCTGGTGGTCATCCTCATCGCAGTACTCCTCATCTCGGCTGCCGCTGGACTCGTCGCCCAGGCCGGCGGAACCCTCACCGAGCGTCTATGGCTTGCCGCAGATTGGGCTGCCTGGCCGCCTCCGCTCCGTCAGCTCGCAGGCAAGCGTGTCAGCGCACGACAGGATCGATGGGACCAAGCATCCGACGAATACAAGCGGCAGCGCGAACAGCTGGCCCGCGACCGCGCTCATGGTCGTCGTCGGGACAGGGGCGCCCTCGCCGCCGCATATCGCGACAGGGTTCGTATTAGCCAGGAAAAGCCCGAACGCCCCACGTGGATGGGAGACCGACTCAACGTCGTCGCTGTCCGCTTCGACCGTGAGTACCAGCTGGACATCCCTACAGTTTGGCCCGCCCTTTGGCTCACGCTCCCCGACACCGACCGCAGCGAAATCAGAACGGCCCGCGAGGCCCTCGCCCGCGCTACCACGCTCACCAGTTGGGGGCTGCTCTACCTCGTGGTCGGCGCGCTGTGGTGGCCTGGACTCCTCCTCGCAGCGGCCACGTGCCTAACAGGTTGGCGACGCGCGCGTACCGCTACCGACACCTACGCACAGCTCGTCGAGGCGGCTGTTCGACTTTACGTGGCTAACCTCGCCCGCCAACTCGGCTTCGAACAGGCGGGCCCCATCACCCCCCAGGTCGGTGCCAATCTCACGTACCTTCTTCAAGGGAATGGCCATCTCATCCCAACCATCACCGCGGAAACGTCTACTCCCATTTCAACCCATACGCTGCGACCTGAATCAAGCTCGGTTGCCCAGGTAATGCACCGCAAGATGGCGGGGATCCGACGGCTGCTTGGCGAACATCATAATGATCAGCTGTGACTGTCGCATAATTCATGGCTGTGCGGCGCGCTCGCCCCCTCGCTATCGTCAACTGGCCGCCGGGCCGGTGATGAAGCCGCCCGCCGGTTCCCTCGGACGGGTGCCCCGCGTCCCCGGCCCGAGGAAGGCGAGTTATCTACATGCCGTCACGGCACCCTCAGGGCCATACGAAACTGTTTTCGACCAGGCACGCCTCCGCTAGGGACCTGAGTCGGAGATTCGGTGGCACTGGGCGGCTACCAGGTCCGCCCACGATAATTCTCTGAGTGCAGGCCACTAGGGCGGGTATTTGGTTGTGATCAATGGGTTCGGGTGAGGTCCTTAAGTCAGATCATCGAGGCGTGTAGGTGGAGTCCGGCGAGGTAGATGTCGGGGGTCTTGTCGCACCGGGTGGCGATGCCTCGCCAGGCTCTCAGTTTGTTGATCAGGCGTTCGACGGTGTTCCGCTCTTTGTAGACGTCTGCGTCGTGGCTGACGTGCCGGCCGCCTCTGAAGCCCTTGTTCTTCCGGTGGGCGGCTTGGTCCTTCTTCTCCGGGATGACCGCCTTGATACAGATGCAGGCGGCCGAGCTGTTCGAGCAGAGGATCAAGCCGTCGGAGGTCGCACGGCGGCTGCGGGTGAGCGTGAAGTCGGAGTATCAATGGCACCAGTTGTGGCGGGACGGTGGTGTTCTGGCTCTGGCCTCTCGCGGTCCGAGCGGGTCACGGTGCCGTCTGTCCCTGCGGTGTCTGGAGAAGCTCGTCGCGAATTTGGAGCAGGGTCCGGCCGCGCATGGCTGGGTGGAGGACCAGGTGTGGACCGCTTCGAGGGTGGTCACGCTGATCGGCCGGAAGTTCCACGTCTCCTACAGTGTCTCGGGCGCCACCCGGTTGATACACCGGCTCGGCTTCAGCCCGCAGGTCCCTGCCCGGCGGGTCGCCGAGCGCGCGACGATCAGGCCATGAGCGCGTGGCGGGAGGTGACCTGGGCGGAGGTAAAAGGGCCCGGGCGGCCTGCGGGGGCTACGTCTGCTTCGAGGACGAAGCCGGCTTCACCCGTCGGCCGCCCCGGGGCAGGACTTGGGGCCGCCGCGGACCGACTCCGGTCGTCACCATCAGCGGCCGGCGCTCGGGACGGCTGTCGGTGGCCGGGCTGATCGCGATGCGGCCGGGTTCCCGGACCCGGCTGTGCCACCGCCTTCGGACCCACCCCGCCGGCAAGGGCGCGCGTCGCAGCATGGGCGAGCGGGACTTCATCGAGCTGATCGACGGAGTCCACCAGCTGGTCAAGGCCCCGATCGTGCTCGTGTGGGACCGGCTGAACACCCACCTCTCCCGCAGGATGCGCGACCTCGTGGCCGAGCGTGAGTGGCTGACGGTGTTCCTGCTGCCCGCCTACTCACCCGACCTGAACCCCGTCGAGTGGGTATGGGCCCACGTCAAACGCAGCCTCGCCAACCTCGCCGTCATGGCCCTGGACCGACTCGAAGCCCTCGTCCGCAACCGCCTCAAACGCCTTCAATACCGGCCTGACACCCTCGATGGCTTCATAGCCGGCACCGGCCTCACCATCCATTCGTCCAGGCGGAGACGACTCCAAGCCGAGTCCCTCCCTGACCTTACGTGGTGCGGCAACTCCGGACCGCGTGCGGCGGTACCAGCGCCAGCGTGCGGCGGCCCAGGGCGCGGATCGTCTTCGGCTGTCACAATGCTGTTATGGCATCTTCGATGCTGGTCCTCGATGACGCGCCGCTCCCGGATCATGCGGTGATCGCAGAGCTGGAGCTGGTATCGCAGGACGACAGCCGCGGTGCTGGGCGGGACGAACCCGTGGGGCGCGTCTCTCTCGGTCATCCTCAAGTCTCCCGGCTTGCACTTGCTGACGGTGCTGCTCGCCTCGGCGTGCCCGACCCGAACCGCTGGGACCTGATCTGGGTGCGCTGGCCCTACACGGTGCATGAGCCCGCCGCGGGCTTCCAGCACACCCGCGTCAAGGTGGGCTTCGATCTAGGCATTTCCGGTTCCCGGGCGGTGGCCTTGTGCCCGAGGGACGTGACCTCCCAGGAGACGGTCTCCCGAGCCTACGGGCTGACGCCAACTCTCACCTTCGGCGTCGTCGAGGTGGGCGCGGATGTGTTCACTCACCAGGTCAGTTTCATCCGCCTGACGCCTGTGATCACGGCGTATGGCGAGGGGGAGGGTACCTTCTACTGGGTCTACAGCCCCGCCACTGAACGCGCCGTGCACCCCGGGACAAAACATTCCATCGCGGTACTTCAGGTCCCGACCGGCAGCTCCCATCTGGATATGGCCGTAGGAGCGGAAGTCGAACTGCGACGGCGGTGGCTGGGCCGCTGGCGTCCGGGCAGGGCGGCCAGCAACCTCTACGGTGCCCGCCTGGAACTGGCCGATCCCCGCGGGGCAGGCGACCGGGGATGACCCTGCGCCGCCGGGTCACTGCCGCCGAGGCCGCTCGAGAGGCGATGATGCGGGGGCAACACGAGCAGGCTCAACGCCAGGCACACGCCCTTGCTGCGAAGTTCGCTGCCGAGATCGACCGCATCTTCGACACGAACAGGACTCCAGTTCCTCGGGACCGCCTTGCCGCCTGCCGATGGGGGGTGACGCACGTCGGCTGGGCTGGACCGCTCCGGTTGGTCGTCGATGTGCTGGAGCACTACCACGCCTACGACACAGCGGCCGGCGTCGCTCAACGCATCACGTGGCTGGAGTCGGCCGTCTTCGGACCGGGGGCCAAGCCCACGCGCACCTGGCGAAACACATTCGGCCGATGTCTGCTGGGAATGGGCGAGTACGAACAAGTCTTGCGAACCCTACTCCCATGGGCCTACCTCGACGACGAGACCGCCTCTTATGCCCTGAGTATTCTCGCCACCGCTCTGCGCCACCGCGGTGACCTTGAGTCGGCCCGCGAGCACTACGAGCGTGCCTGGTCCATACGCACTCGGCTGTTTCCCGACACTCATCCGGCCGTGGGATCACTGGCGAACAACATAGGGCTGCTGCACATCCATCGCGGCGATGTTGTGGCCGCCGACCGATACCTCAGGGTGGCCCTGCAGGCCCATCTCGCCACCGAAGGAGCCGACGGGTTGTCCACTGCGGCGACCGTCCACCATCTCGCCGTGCTGAACGAGGAGATGATCGGCAACCATAAGGTGGCACTCTCTCTGCTGGAGGAGGCGCTGCGCATCCAGCTGAAGCGCCTTCCGCCAGAACATCCCGCGGTCGAGACCACCGAGTGCAACCGCGCGGTCGTGCTCATGCGCCTCGGGCGCCGGCACGAAGCGCGCGATGTGTTCGCGCACGTCCTCGACACCTGCAGGTCCCGGCTGGGACAGAGCCATCCGGACGTAGCCACCGCACTGAACAACCTCGGGTGGGCCGAACAGGAGCTAGGCCACTGGGAGCAGGCGCGGAGACAGTACGAGGACGCCCTTGACCTTCGACGGCGGATCCTTCCAGCACACCATCCACAGCTGGCCAGGAGCCTGCACAACCTGGCAGCCATCTGCTGCGACCAGGGCGAGTGGGAACAAGCACAAGCCCTGCTCCGCCAGGCCCTCGACATCCGCACGTCTGTCCTCGGACAACAGCACACCGCCACGATCGAGAGCTACCTGTACATGGCACACGTCCTGGTATCCATGGGGCAAGAAAAAGAGGCTCTTCGTCTGCTCATGCGCGCAGACCTCGCGGACCAACTCAACACCCGGCAGGTATTCGCCGTCGGCTCTGCCGAACAGCGGGAGACCTTTGCCACCTTGACCTATGGTCGCATCCATGCTCTGGCGTCACTGGCCATGCACCGCCCCCAACTATCCGGCGCTCCCGAAGCATTGCTTTCGGCACTGCTACGAAAACGTGGCGTCGCTGGTCACGCGTTCCGAAGCGAAAGAGCTGCTGCTGCCGAAGCAGGACGGTCAGACCTGGCGGAACTGCTGGACGAGCGAGACCGGGTGAGTAGGCGCCTGGCCCAACTCACTTTCTCCGGACCAGGCCCGCTCGACGATCCTGAGGGACATCAGCGAGCAATCGAGGATCTCATCGGACGCCGGTCGTACCTGGAGGCCGAATTCGCTCGTGCGATGGCTGAGGGACCAAGCCGCTGCGCGAGCGAACGGGAACCCCCCAAAGATCCTCTGTCTCTTGCCGAGCTGCTCCCGCGGGGCACCGTGTACGTGGAGTTCCTGCTCGCCGACGCCTTGGACTACCAGGCCGTGCCAGCCCGCGGCGAGAGCGTTTACCGGCAGTCCCGATATCTGATGCTCATCGTCCGCCCGGAGCGACGTGGAGAGGTCGAGTGCGTGGACTTGGGCGACGCGGATCGGATCAATCGCTTGGCGGCCCTGTTCCGCACCTATTTGAGCGGCCGCTTGGACACCGTGGATCGCGTTGTGCTCAGCCCCGAGGCCGTGGCCATAGCCACCGCCGAAGAAATCGAACGCGAGCTGACCGAGCGACTGAGCAAGCCGCTGCTGCAAGGCGTCATGTCCGCCCGGACTCTCCTCATCGTCCCCGACGCAGAACTCGCCCACCTGCCGTTTGCAGCCCTCCCCGATAGCTCGGGCCAACGGCTCCTTCACCGTTATGCAATAACCTATTTGGCATCGGGGCGCGATCTCGTCGATCCGCCGTCGGCGCAGATCCCGGGTACCCCGCTCGTCATCGCGGCACCAGACTTCGACCTCACCGCAGCCAGACACGAAGAGCGGTCCGGCGTATTCACATCGCCGGCTCCGTCTCCAGAGCCCGTACCGCGGGTTGCCTCAGCAATGCGGAGTGCCCTGCCATGGTTCACACCGCTAGAAGGAGCCCGCGACGAGGGAGAGGCAGTCGCACGCCTACTCAGGACGACACCCCTCACCGGCGCGCACGCCACCAAGACGGCACTCCAGCAGATCCGACCAGCCCCAAATATCCTGCACATCGTTACTCACGGATACTTCCTCCCCGACCGCGATGTGGATCCTGCAGGCTTCCGGCATCGCAGGCAGGCCATCCATCCGCGGCCCCCAGCGTTGGGCGCAGTTGCCAATCCGATGCTGCAATCGGGACTCGCCCTCGCCGGCGCCAACACTTGGCTCCGTGGTCTGCCCCTACCGGAGGATGCGGACAACGGCTTCCTCACCGCCGCAGAAGTGATGACTCTTGAGCTACGGGGCACCGAGCTTGTCGTGCTCTCCGCGTGTGACACCGGGCTCGGCCTACGCCACGTCGCGGAGGGCAGCATCGGCCTTAGGAGATCGTTCTTGCTCGCTGGGGCGGCCGCAGTGATCAGCACCTTGTGGAAGATCCCCGACCAACAGGCGGCGGAGTTCATGGCCACCTTCTACGGGCTGCTGGTCACAGGAGCATCTCCTGCTGCCGCCCTGCGCACTGCCCAGCTCCACCACGCGCAGTCCGAGGAGGAGTACACCTGGGCTGCCTTCGTCCTCTACGCGAGGGCAGAACCTTCCGCTGGCGCCGACGGCTAGTGACCTGAGTCAGAGAGACGGTGGCAGTAGGAGGAGACTTTGTCGAGGATCTCGTCGGCTCTCTTCGTCCAGACGAAGGGCCGGGGCTGGTTGTTCCAGTCGGCGGGCCAGGCTCGAATGTCGCGTCCGAGGAACTGGGCGGAACGGTGGACTCCGGGCTTGAGCTTCTTCTGTGTGAGCTCGGCGAACCACCATTCCACCAGTTTCAGCCACGACGAGCTGGTGGGGCGTGAAGTGCAGGTGGAACCGCGGATGAGCCAGCAGTCATTTCTTCACATCCGACGTCTTGTGGGTCGCGTAGTTGTCGAGGATCAGGTCCACTTGCAGGCCGGCGGGGACTTCCGTGTCGAGCTTGGCGAGGAACTTCTGCAACTCTGCCGTGCGGTGACGGCGGTGCAGGGAGCCGATGACCTTGCCGGTCGCGATTTCGAGGGCTACGAAGAGGGCGGTGGTGCCGGTGCGGAAGTAGTCGTGGCTGCGGCGTTCGGGAACACCAGGCATCATCGGCAGGACCGGCTGGGACCGGTCCAGGGCCTGGATCTGCGACTGCTCGTCCACGCATAGGACCAGGGGCATTCTCCGGCGGGTCGAGCAGCCGTATCCCTGTCGGCAGCCCTTGAGACAGTCTCCGACGAGCTCGGCTACCCAAGAGCCGTCGCGGATCTCATTGCCTGGCTCGACGGCCGCGGCGTCCACGCGGTGACCGGCACCTGCAAGACCGCGTGGTGAATGGCGTCGGTGATGGTCATGGCGACTGAGTGCGACAGCCACTGGTCCCTGGCTGAAAGCCAGTTGACTCAACGGCAACCGTCTGGAAGGCCGCGGAGACTGATCACCTAGCCCCCCGAGAGCGGACGCGCCGGGGCAGCAGACCTCAGCTCACTTGTCCGTCCAACGACGATACTGCGGCGATGTCTTGCCCCGCTGGGCGTGTGTCGGCGTAGGTGAATCTATCTGTACTTCGCTGAGCACTTTCTTTCCCAGGTACGCCGACAGCGTGTGGCGTGCACGTCAGCCTTCTCGGCTGGCAGGTCCAGGGCGGCTGGGCAATCCTGAAAGAGGGGAATCTGATGGTGAGGAACCGCAATGTCCCTTTACGTCAACCAAGGCTCCCAGGGCTGGACTGAGCTGCGCATCCATGGGGTGTCGGGCACCCCGCCAGAATCCTCGCTCGGGCATCCGCGTGTTACGCGTGTTGCCGGAGACGCGAAGGCGGGCTTCTACCGACGCGAGTGGGAATCCCAGGGTGCGTCGGGGGACGAGGACACTGTCGGCTTCCGGCGAGAGGCATACTCTTGGGGCGGCCTGACATCGGGAGACAGTGGGCGTGCCCTGTGGCTGCTTCTGCTGCCCTTCATGCTCCTCAACATGGCCTTCTTCGCGGATCCCGGCCACACTGTCTCCCTTCCGAGAAGGCATGTGGTCATCCGAACTTCCATCCAGCGGCTGCTGGCCCTCAGCCTGACGGGGACGTACGTCCTCGCAGCGATCTCGGTCTCGTTGGACCTGGTGGGATGGCAGTGCGGCAACGCCGCTTTGCGGGAGGGCGGCATGCAGTGCGCTGGAGGTGCGGGGTGGCTGCGATGGCTTCAGTACGACTGGCTCAGTACTCCGGGGCGTCATCTCACCGTGGCGGCCATCGTTCCGGTCGCCCTTGTCGTACTGCTGTGGTATTTGGGCAACAAGACGTGGCAAGTCGCGGAGGCGCAGCCGGTAGAGCAGAGCGTCACCAACCCCGAAGTTAAGACTCCACTCGAAGACCGGCGTATGTGGAACGGACGTGGACCGGTTCGCCGTCTGCGTGCCCTGCACGTCGCCGGTGCATTTGCGGTCATTGCAGTGTTTCTTTTGGCCCCGCTGCTCGAGCGTTCCCAACGGGGGCTATACGCCCTGGACAGCGACAGTTGGACCTTTGGGACCAGCTTGTTCCGCAACCTGCTCCTGATTCTGGCACTGGCACAGCTGGTTGTTGTCGTCGTCTTCGTCATACGCCCTGGGACGGCAAAGCGCACACGCCCGAATGGGCAGGACCCGATCTCTCGTGAGCGGGATTGGTATCAGTTCCTGCCATGGGGCGCGCTCGCCCTGGTCATCGGCGCAGGAGTGGTCGCCTCCTGGGGCTCAAAGAGTCAGGTGACACCGTCCATGGGCGGCCAGCTGCCTTGGGAAGTGACCTGGATCCATGGGCTGTTCCTCGCCCAGGCTGCGATGCTGGTGCTCCTTCTGGTCTACCTGCTGCTGGACCGTCCCCCCTCCCCTTCTTCGCCGCCCTCTCCCTTCTCGAACCTTCCGAGTCAACCGTGGGGTGGACTTGTCCTTCCAGGCGTCGCGTTCCTCGGCTGGGCGCTCGCCGGAGCCCTGGCTGCAGGATGCATGCTGCGCGTGGCTGAGATACTCGGCGCGCCTTCGGTCGCTCAGCGAGCCAAGAGCGAACAGATCCAACTCATCGTGCCTGATGCGTACTTCTGGGCCGGCGCGGCCGCGACCTGCCTCGTCGTGGTGGCTTTCGTCATTGGCTTGGTCTCGTGGCGGCTCACGAATCTCAGCGCCCGGAGAGACTTTGCCCCCCAGGTAGCCGCGGCGTACGCGTCCACAGAAGACGACCCTCGCCGGCACCGTCAGATTGCCAAGTCGTGGGCGCGGGCGCAGCTGCTCGAGGGTGCGAGCCAGAAGGCTCTCGGGACCTTCCTGGCGGTGGCCGCAGCTGCGGCCGGGGTCGGTGTCATTCTGTTCGTGAAGAATCCCAGACTCGTCACAGACGAGCGGTGGCTCGTTCTACTCTCCAACGTGGTTCTCACTACGGGTTTTCTGGTGCTGCTGTGGGCAGGCAGGCAAGCGTACAAGAGCCCCCGCTTCCGTCGGACGGTGGGCATCTTGTGGGACATCGGCACATTCTGGCCGCGCGAGACTCACCCACTGGCACCGCCCTGCTACGCCGAACGCACCGTACCCGACCTGCTGGAGCGCGTGGAGTATCTGACCAGAGGTCAAGACGATTCGACCCCAGAGGGGCATGTGATCCTCTCCTGCCACTCCCAGGGGTCGGTGATCGGGGCGGCCCTCGTTCTTCAGAGCCGGACCGCGGCCGACACGCGGATCCGCATGCTCACGTACGGCAGCCCACTCACCCCACCTTTTCGTCCGGTTCTTCCCCGCGTACTTCAACGCGCGAAGCCTCGAACGGATCGGCACGCTGATCGCCGGAGACCCGGCTGCCGACGTGGACCAATGGCCGTGGCGCAACCTCTACCGCCCGACCGACCCGATCGGCAGCTGGGTGCTCGCCAAAGACGCGTTGGCGCCGGTAGGTGGCGGGGCTATGCCGCCGCGCCCCGCCATCGACCGACAGCTCCTCGACCCGCGCCACTTCGCCCCTCTGCCAGGCGACCCCTGCTACCCAATCAGCTTCGGGCATTCCAACTACTTCGCCGACCCGGCGTTCGAGACAACCGTGACGGCATTCCGTCAGGGGCCCGTCCCCGAGGTCGCCCCTCCGGCGCAGCAGTGAGGAGCGCTTCGGCGCTGAACCCACCCCCTCTGGCGTCACGGGTGGTCGCGCGTACGAGCGCGGGGCCGTGTGGCATTGGGCTGGTCATGGTCGGCGGGTGGCGCGGAGCCGGAGGAGCGTGCGGCGGCGGCCGCCGGCAACCACCGACGGTCGGAGTAGGCGATGGTGCGGGGGTCGCCTCCTGCCGGGCATACCAGCACGCGGCCGGGGCCCGGAAGGAGGTGCCGACGATCCACCGAATAGGGGGATCCCGGAACAGCACCGGCCCGATGAGGGCCTGGGGCGCTCGAGAACGCTACGTACGCGACGTGTACTGACGCCTCTCGAGGGCCTGATGGCCCGGATCGCCGGCCGGTTCGCACGGAGCCGTACCGTCCACCCCGACGTCATGCGCATGAGCCCAGCCGCCCGTACCTGGTTCCTCACCCGCCGGGTCACCGACCACATCCACACCCGCGGGCCGCACGCAACGGCCTCCTGCGCTGGGAGCAGTACATCCGCAGCGCCGGAACCTGCACGGAAGAAGCCACCCACTCCCATGCCCCGAACTGCTGACCGGGAACGACCCGGCCGTCCGTAAGGACGACAGCCGGGCTCCCCGCCCTCGATCACGTCGTGCCGGACCTCGTCCTCCTTGACCTGAGGGGGTGTACGGGGCAGCCGGACCGCGTATCCACTCCCAGGGAGCGGCGATCGAAAGGCTGCTATCCGGCGGCGCCCGGCCCGTCCGGTGCCGTGTCGACGAGGTGGTCGAAGGCCAGGCCGCTGGCGGCCTCCCCTCGGCCCGCGCCGCGGCGCGCGCTGAGCCAGACCACCACCTGGCCGTCCCGGCCCCGGGTGCGGTTGTACGCCACCGTCAAGCGGGAGCCGGCCTGCGGGACCTCCTCCTCGTTCACGTAGTACGCCCGCTGCCGCGCCGGCGCCTCGACGTCCAGCCCCGGCCGCAGCAGCTCCGTGCGGGGCCGTACGGCGTGGCTGTCCACGGGGTGCGGCATGGCGGCACGCTGGAGCCGCACCGACCGCTTGCCCGCGTCGGCATGGACCGCGACGAACGGGATCCAGTGCTCGGGCACCGAGTTCATCGCCTCGTACGCGACCGGCGCGAGAGGAGCGGTCCGCGGGGCCGGACGGTGGAGGCGTCGCCGGTGCGCCAGGCTTTCCGCGGAGAGCTCGCTGCCGCGCCGCGGCTCGCCGGTGGCCGTACGGACCGTCTGCTCCAGCCCCCACACCAGGTTGGCCTGTTCGTCGCGTACGAGCAGCACCTCCTCCAGCACCGGACCGTCGGAGATCTTCGACGCACCCGGAGGCAGGAGCAGGGCCGGCTGCGCGGCCGTCTGCTTCCCGCCCAGGCAGTCCAGGGTGAACATCGACCAGCGCCGCCAGTCCCCGCCGGGTCCCGCACCGGCCGGGGCGATCCACTGCTGCTCGCCGAACACGTCCGTCACGCTCAGCCCGCTCACCGAGGCCAGGGTCCCGGCCGGCAGATCGCACGGCAGCTGGTACCAGTCGTTGCTGTAGACCAGCGCGAACTCCAGGAAGATCAGCCGGGCCAGGTCGGTGCTGTCCGGCCGTACCGCCGCGAAGTTGGTCTTTCCGTCCTCCACGGCCCACCAGCGCGGCAGCGGCATGCCGGAGAAGCGGACCGGCGCCGGGAACACCGTCCGGTGCAGGGCCGCGGGAGCGGGCGCGGTACCGCCCAGGGGCCCTTCGCGGTCCACCGAGAAGGCGTGCCACTCCAGTTCACCGCCCGGGTACTCCGGTGCCGTGAGGACCTGTTCCCCGTCGGGGGTACCGGCGGCGACCGAGAAGCGGTGTTCGAGGCGGCTCGGATCCCACGCCGGTGCCCCCGCGGGCTGGTCGATCAGGGAGTCGAACCAGGCGACCAGCTCCCGGCCCCGCTCGTTGAGGGCCCCGTAGTGGATGTGCTGCACGTTCACGATGCCGTCGGAGGCCAGGCCGTTCTCGTACTTGAGCCGGTGGTACAGCAGGTATCCGTCCATGTGCCGCCCGGCGACGGCCTGAAGCGTGGCCCACACCTCCGCATGGGCCACCCGTGGCGTGTCCGGGACGTGCTCGGGATCGGGCAGGGCGATCGGGTACTTGGCGACGTACTGCCCGCGGAAGTCCTCCACCGAGGACGTCAGCAGTCCGCGGATCAGCTTCAGCCATCGGTGGCCCAGGGCGAGGCGCAGGTCGAAGGAGACCGGATCCGCACCGAACCGGAACTGCAGCGGGCGGCGTTCGGCCACGGACTCCAGCGGCCGGTCCGTGGCCAGCGGCTCGACCGGGCCGGCCGGCGGCCGGAACCGGGTGGGCGGGGCCCCGGCCACCGAGTAGCTGGCCGTCACCGGTGAGCCCGCGTCCGAGGCGCGGAACTCGCCGAGCTGCCACTGCCGGGTCAGCATCCACAGCGGGTCGCGGACCTCCGCCCGCAGGGCCCTGTCGAAGTCGGCCGTACGAGGCCGCCCCTCCAGCCGGTTCCACACCCCGACGGTGGGCTCGTGGCGCTGGTCGAGGGCGAGCGGGAAATCGATGCGCGCCGGTTCAGTCATGGGCGGCCGCCTTCCGGCGCAGATGGGTGATCGCGAGATCGGTGCTGACGGTGATCGGTTTACGGGTCGCGGACATGACGGTGGCCGGCAGCAGCTGGGCGTACGCGGTCCCGTCCAGGTGTACGGGTTCCACGGCCCGGGCCCTGGCCAGTTCGAAGGTGTCGAAGACCGCGGCGAGCAGCTCCTCCGTGGTCCAGTTGCCGCCCGGCTGCGGCGGCGCGACCAGCAGCATCGTCTGCGGCGGCTCCGAATCGGGGCGGTCGTAGTGCAGGGCGATCCCGGTGGTCTCCCGCTCGGCGGGGATGACCTCGGTCCACTCGTCGAGGAGCAGGCCGCACACCTCGGGGACGCCGGGCAGCGGCTCGGCCGACGGCCCCGCGTAGTGCGCGGTGTAGAGGACCTTGTCCTCGGTGACGGGCACCCTGCGCCGGTCCGGGTCCTTCGGGAAGTCCATGGCCAGCCAGTGGTCGTCCTCCCGGTGGGGCAGCTGCACCGGGGTCAGCCGGGGTTCCTCCCGTGTGACGAGCAGACCGCCGTATCCGATCAGGGCGTCGGCGAGGACCACAGCCTTCTCCCACAGCCGTGGCTTCTCGCGCACCCGGGCGATGCCGTGCAGCCAGTCCTCGACGGGGAAGGTGCGGGGTGTGGGCGGATCGGTGCGCAGGTGGTCGATCAGCTTCCCGCTGTCGCGCAGGGCGGCCCGCCAGTCCCGGGCGAGCCCGTCGGGCGGGCTGAACTCGGGTACGGTCAGGACGTCTTCGCCGATCAGCGCCTTCAGGGCCTCGGTCCCGGCCAGGACCCGGTCGGGACCGGTGACCGCCGCGTCGTACCCGCCGAGGGCCGTCCCGGCCGAGCGGATGCGTACGTCGACCTCCTTCAGCAGGGCCTGGACACGGGTCAGCAGCTCACGGGCGTACGCCACGACCCGGTCCCCGTACGGGGTCAGGTCCAGCCCGGTCGGGTCGAAGGCGGTGAGCGGCAGCAGTGCGGAGACCTCGGCGAGCAGCCCGGACAGGGTGGTCCTCGTGGTCCGCGCGACCGCCCGCAGGTCCTTCAGCCGGGCGGCGAACTCCCGGCGGCGGGAGACCAGGAGGGCGCGCAGCAGCTCCGGCCGCCGGGGGCGCGGGCTGGTCAGCGCCGTGGCGAGCAGCCGTTCGGCCTGTTGCAGGAGGCGGAACCGCTCCTCCTCCGGGGTGGCCGACGGGAGTTCGTCGTAGCGGCAGAGAAGCGCGTCGGCGTCCTCGAGCGCCCGCCCCATCCGGTCCGCGGCCTCCGCGACCGCCTTCAGCACTCCCGTGAACTCACCGCGCCGCCATCCCGTCAGCTCGGCCCAGCCGCTGCGGGCCAGCCCGAACCTGCCGGCCCCGGCCGCGAGTTCGGCGTAGCCGGCCAGGAACTCGTCGATCCTGCGCAGGATTTCCCCGCGGGACGGCTCGCCCGGCGGCGCCGGACAGAGCGGCTCCAGCTCCGCCGCGAGCCGGGCCGCATCCTCCCGGAGACCCGCGAGTGATTCGAGGACCTTGGCGGGGCGCTCCCGGGGCAGGGACACGGCCTCGTCGGCCGCCCGGTCCACCGGGGTGACTCCGGCGCCCGGCATCAGATCCGTGGATCGCAGGGGCCGCGAGGTGGTCAGCAGCGAACGCAACGCTCCGATCAGTGGGGACAGTTCGAAGAAGCTGATCTTCTTCGGGATCCGCCGCGTGTAGTGGATGACGGGCAGCGCGTCCGCCCGCGGCGGCGCCGGGCCGAAGACCGCACCCGTGATCCGGTCGTCGAGATCACTCATCGCGGCCTCGCCGGCCGGCCGCACCGCCCACAGCAGCTCGATCGCCTGAAGCCCCAGATCCGCTTGGGTGACGACCCGGCTGCGCGGCTCGGCCGTCACCGGATCGTTCCAGGTCACCAGGGCCGCCACGTCCTGCGCGGCGGGCAGCAGCCCGGCCAGCCAGTCGTTGACCGCCGGTTCGGCGCGGGCCCGCGGGCTGCTCCGGCCCGCAGCCCCGGCGCCGTGGTCGGGGCCGAGCCCCGGAGTGAACTGGAGGGCCAGCCGGTGGGTCAGCGTGGTGCCGCTGCGCGGCGACCTGATCACGTCCGGTTCCGGCGGGAATCCGTCCTTCGCGTACGCGTCCAAGGTCGCCGCGGCGCGTTCGGTGTTGCCGAGCAGCGTCTGGTGGGTGCTCTCGGCCACGGCCAGGTCGGCCAGCGCGTCGTGGATGTCGAGGAGGTTCGCCAGCTCCTCGTCCATGGCGTCCCGCTGGGTCGGGTCGTCGACCTCGGGCAGGCCCTCGGCGCCGTACGGGTAGCTCGTCAGGCCGTCCCGGGTGGCCCGGCGGACCAGCTCCAGGCCGTCCACCACGTTGCCGGCCTCGACCAGGTGGACCTCGTCCGGCCGCGCGTCCTCGGCCGAGAGCTTCCCGGCCCGCAGCGGGAAGGCTCCGCGCAGCGGCTGGATGAACCGGTCGAGCTCCACCCCGCGGTGCCCCTCGTGCAGGCCGCGCTCGAAGCGGCGGCCGAGCATCGCGCCGAGCGACTGGCCCTGGCGGAGCCCGTCCAGCAGGGCCAGGGCGACCCGGACGCGGCCGGAGCTGAGGTTGACGGCGAAGGCGGTGGAGTTCTCCCGGCCGCCGTTGGCGAGGTACCCGGCGCGCAGTACGGCCGCGGTCCTGGCCTGCGCCGGGGACGGCGCGTGGATCCAGCCGCCGCCCTGCGGGTCGTGCGGCAGTGCCTGCGCTCCGAAGACCGGCCGGAGCTGCTCCGGTACGGTCACCTCGGGCAGGCTCCCGACGCGCGGTGCGACGTCCTCCAGCCAGCCGTACGCCCCCAGGTGCAGGCCCCGGCCGGGTACGCCGGTGCCGTCCGGCCCGTACCTGAGCTCCGCGAGCTTCTCCGTGGCGAGGCCCAGCCGCCAGGCGTCCATCCGGTAGCCGGCGCAGTCCAGGTGCTCGGTGAAGACGCGCTCCAGCCGGGCGGTGGGGAGATCGGCGAGCAGGTCCAGTGCCGCCACCTGCTCGGCGAGTTCGGCGGTGGCGGGGTCACCGGCGCGCAGGGCCCGCGGGACGAACAGGTGCAGCGGTTCCTCGTTTCCGGTGACATCCGGTTCCTTCGCGTAGAGCTGGCGGTAGCGGCTCTCGCTGGGCAGGAGCACGGCCGGGTGGTCCGGGTCGTCCGCGATGTGCACGAAGGGCGGGTCGGCGGGCGAGGGCGCAGCCAGCCCCTTCGCGAGGGCGAGCCTGCGGCCCGTCTCCACCCAGCCCAGCAGGACGGCGTGCCGCAGCATCAGGTAGAACAGGGCGGCCGGACGGGCGTCGTCGGCGAAGCCCCTCTCCTGCCGGATCGTCTCCAGGTCCCTGCCCGCGTACTCGGCGAGCCACTGGAGGTAGTTGCGTCCGGGGGCCGTGGTGTATGGGCGGACCGGGTCGGTCTCGGACAGCGGCCGGTCGTCGATCAGCGGCCCGGTCAGCGGATGCTGGCCGTCCACGAACAGGCGGGCGAGCAGGTCCGTATCGCCGGCGGGGGCGCCGAGCCTGGTCAGGAGTTCCCTGACCGGCTCCGCCATCCGCAGCCGCTCCAGCGCGGACACCACCAGATGGCCCCGGCCGTCGAGGTTCTCCCGGTTGAACAGGTCGTCGACGCTCTGCGCGTACCGCTGGTGGAACTCGGCCGAGGACGGGTGCAGGGCGAGGATGTCCAGCAGCTGCCGGTGCGCGTCGCCGCTGTCCTTCCCCAGCCGGGCCACCTTCCCGGTGGCCTTGCCCCAGTCCGCCGCGGCCTCGGTGAGCAACCGGTGCAGACCGCGGCGGTGGCCGGCCGAGGCGGGCCAGGTCAGCCGGTCGAAAGCGGTCGTCACCAGGATTCCGTAGGGCTGTCGGCCGATCTTCACGACGGGGAGCGGGCCCCGCCCGCTGACGTACCGCAGGAAGAACTCCCGGGTCTGCGCAACCGTCCGCTCCGACAGCATCGGATGGAGCGTGGTGCGCAGGTGGTTGCCCCACGTCGCGGGCCACAGCGCGGTGTTCGCGGCGCGTGCGTCGCGCAGGTCGGTCCGGTCGGCGTTCGGTACCGCCGTCAGGGCCGCGGGATCGATGCCGAGGAGCTCGGCGAACCACTGGCCGTCGGTCTTCGCCGTCCAGTCGCCCGGCGCCGCCTCGGCCGTGAAGCCGTACGCCGCCCTGCGCGCGGCCTCGGACTCCTGGCGGGGATCCTGGCCGGCCGGGAGTCGCTCGGTGTTGTTCGTCGGAGTGCCCTGTGGCAGCAGGGCGAAACCGGCGGGGCTCCGCACCTGGTGCGTGATCAGCTCGGTGAGCGCGGCGGCGGACTGCTCGGGCGTGGCCCCCTCGCGCAGGCCGAGCACGACGAGCTGGTGCAGGCCCAGCCGGATCGTCGCGTCCAAGGGGATGCGTACGCCCATCCCCGCCTCCACCGCGGCGTCGAAACAGGTCATCCACTTCAGGTCCGGCGGGACGCGCAGGGTGCCGGTCTCCTCGTCGACCTGGAGCTGCTCCGCGCGTGCGGTGCCGGGGTCCGGGCTCACCGAGAGCGGGCCCGTCACGTCCGCCCCGGTGGCCTCGCAGACCAGCCGCCCGTCGCGGTAGCCGAACACCCGGAACCGGTCGGGCAGCAAGGTGGCCTTGGCGGCCTGCGTCCACGAGTTCGGGGCGATCTCGGAGTCGGGCGGCTGCGGGACGACGAGGAAGGCCACCGCGACGGAGTCGCCGGAGGCGAGCGGTGCGGCCTCCATCCCGGCGGGCGTGCGGCTGCGGATGGGCCCCGCACGGCGCGGCCCGACGGCCGCGAGCAGCGCGACCTCGGCGTCCCGGAGCCGTCCGCGGTCGCCGTGCGCCCGCCAGACGGCGCTCCAGTAGGCCACGGTGGGCCGCCGGTCCTCGGCGGGCAGGGCCTGCGGGGTGGTGATCACCAGTACGGCGGTGCCCGCCGCCGGCCCCGACGGCTTCTCGGACGGGTTGGCGGGCAGGTGCGTGCGCAGCAGATGGGCCGCCCGGCCCTGCTGCACCCGCCCGGTCAGCTCGTGCCAGGCCGCCTGCTCACCGCCCCGGTCTCCGGCCGACCTCCACACGGCGGTCCAGTAGGCGTCCATCGCACTCAGCTCGGCGCGGGTCGGGCGGGGTTCGAAACTGTCCACCGACCACTCGTCGGGGAAGATCCGCACCAGCAGCTCGTCCGCCGTGAACCGGGTCTCCAGCCGGACGGGCCCGAGCAGGACCGGGTGGGCGCGGGTGAGGTCAGCCACGGGGCAGCATCTCCTGTGCGTGCACGGCCATCAGGACCGGTGCCTGGAACAGCATGTAGGCGACCTCGGCGGAGTCCAGCCCGCCGTGCCACGTGCCCAGCTCGGTGTCCTCACGGTGCTGGGCCTCCTTCTCGATGTCGTCCTCCGCGCTGGACAGGTCCCGGAGTTCGACCACGGTGGTGGAACCGTCGAGGGCGATGAAGCCGCGCCGACCGCCCGGATCCACATCACCCCAGGTGAGGTCGTTCCAGACCTCCACGCGGGTGGGAGGATCGTCGTCCGCGCCGAACCGGGGATCCCCCGGGCGCTCCTGGAAGACGAAGAACCAGCCCGGGTCCTTCGCGTTCCCCCGGGCCTCCTGCGCCGTCAGGTCGAAGCCGAGGAGATGGATGTCCGGCTCGACCTGGGCCTCGTAGATCGGCAGCTGGATCTCGCCGGGGCCCGGCCTGGCCGGGTCACGCAGGGTCACGGGCTGGCGTTCCAGCTTCGGATCGGGATCCTCGTCGCTCGGGCTCCAGCGGGCGCGGTGGGCGTACACCGCCGTGTTCGGGTACTTCTTGAGGAGCTCGCCGCGGATCACGAGGACGAGCTCGTCGCGCGGCTTGCCGGGAACCTCCTGCCTATGGTCGTGCGCGCCGAGCGCACTGTCCCGGGCCCACGTGTGGATCGGCGGGATGTCGTACAGCCGCTCGCGCCGGGCCGCGTCGCTCTCGATCCGCGAGGCGGCCGCGCGCGGATCCCAGAACTGCCGGAAGGGAGTGCCCCGCTGGTCGCACGGGTACTCACGCCACAGCAGCTCGCGGGACATCTCGTGGTTGAGGCCGACCATGAAGGCCTCGATGAACTCCTGGTCGGTGTCGAGGAGCGTGACCGAGTTCGCCGGGAGCAGATCGAGATGGGGCACGAAGCAGTCGACGGACAGGCCCCGCAGCGCCTCGTACATCGGCAGGTCGATGACCGGGTACGCCATCACCTCCAGGAACCGCTCTGCGAACGGCGCCAGGTGCGGGGCGTCCAGCCGTACCGCGCTGAGCAGGGCCTTGGGCACCGTCTCGGTGGCGTCCAGCCGGCCCAGCACCACCTGGGCGGTGCCCGCCACGTCGAGGGGGTCGGGCACCCGGGTCTGCGCGGCGGCGGCGCCGGCGGCCCACCCCTCGTACAGATCGGTCAGGCCCAGCTTGAAGCGCCGCGCCTGTTCGCTGTCGGCGGGCTCGGCGGTGTCCGCGGCCGGGGATCCCGCGGTACGGGCGGTGGGCGCGGGGGCGCTCTCCCCGGGCCGCCGGAGCACGAAGTGCTCACCGACCGGCAGGGACTTCACCGGATCGGGCAGCGGGACCTCCCGGATCTCCCGGTCGACCCGGGTGGGTGTGACCACGGCGGGCGGGGTGACCTTGGGCGGCGCCGCCGTCACCAGCTCCGGCTCCGTGTCCATCCGCGGGAGCAGCGCCTCCGCCGGCTGCTGAGGGAACTTCAGCGTCTGCATCAGCCGCGATCCCGGCCGGGTGATCCGGCGCATCGCCGCGGACACGGGCGCGGCCGCGATCCGGCTCGTGGCCACCTTGAAGCCGGCGGCCACCAGCTGCGTCGGGCCCGCCTCGCCCGCCAGGGCGCCGGGCCGGGTCACGGGCACGGTCACCCGGGCATGCGCGGGCGCCGTCAGGGCCAGGGCGCGGCCGACCGGGCGGGCCGCCGCACGCCGGGCCCGCGGCGGGGCGGCCGCGACGCCGGGGGGTGCGGGCGGTGGGGGCGGCGGCCCGAGGTGCTTGTCCTGGAGCCGGAGCCCGACCTCGCAGGCCAGCTGCGCCGCGCGGATCCGGTTGTTGACCTCCACCACGTCGCCGATCTGCGCCCAGGCGGCGGCCATGAACTCCTCCTGGCGGGCCTGCACGATCTGCGTTCCGAAGTTCGCGGCGATCCGGAAGCGCGGATCGAGGTTGAGCCGGTGCACCCAGTTGCGGTCGTGCGCGGCCGGACTGCCGTTCTCCTCGTGCAGCAGCCGTGAAGTCAGTGCGGGCCAGCGCCCGTACAACGGCGGGGTGATCACCGGATCCACCTCGCCCGCCAGGACCACCGGGGCCGGACCCGGAACGCCGGCCAGCCCGGCGTGCGCGTCGACGGGGGCCCGTACGCGGTAGTCGTCGGCCAGGTTGACCAGCGCGGCCAGCGCCTCCTGGAAGGGGTGCGGATAGCTGCCGGTCGGCGCCGGGTACCCCTCGTCCTCGGTGAAGCGACTGTCCCAGTTGTCCCACACGTCCCGGTCGCGGATGGTCTGCAGCGCGCCGCCGAGCTTCAGCACCCCGCCGATGGCCGCCGGTTCGGTGATGCCGGGCAGGGCAGGGCCGGGGTCCTCGTGGACGTCGACCTCGCGGCGGGCGACGCGCGGGCCGGCCTCGGCCGGGACGAGCAGCCGTACGAGGTGCTCGAAGTCCCCGGCCGTACCGGTGGTGAACGACCAGCGGTGGTAGTAGGGCATCCGGCCGTCCTCACGACCGGGACCCCAGCTGAGGTCGGTGGCCTCCACGCCCGCCTGGTCGAGGCCCAGTCCGGCCCGCCGGCCCGCCTCGAAGGCCGGGACCAGGAAGGCGTGATAGGCGGTCAGCGGCCTCAGCCTGCGGGGGCAGATCAGCCGCGAGCAGGCGTCGTCGGGGCTGGTCCGCAGCAGGTTCCCGAGCGCCGCCAGCGGCCCTTCCATCGCGTCGGTGAGCACGCTCCCCGTCCCCGCGAGGTCACCGCTCACGTGGACGTGCGCCCAGGCGCCGAGCTGCTCGGCCGGTGGGAGCCCGCGCGGGTCCTTGACGAGGATGAACGGCAACGGCCCCTCGGACGGACCGCCTTCGCGGAACTCGCCGCCGTCCGCGTCCCGCGGATCCGCCGGACCGGCCAGCACGATCAGCGCGAGCCAGGGCATCAGCCGGTTGGACCCGTCCGGCGCGGCCGGGCTGTACCGCCAGAGCAGTTCCTCGTCGTAGAACTCGATGTGGGCGAGGAAGTTCGGCTCCACATCGGTGACCGAGGGCAGCGGCTCGGTACGGGAGATCGCGCGCGGGTCCAGCCCCACGACGTCCCCCGGGCCGTAGAGCTGCACGGACTGCGGCACCGTCCGCTCCGGTACCGGATGATCCGGGTGCTCCCCGGTCAGCCGCAGGGTCACCTCGATGCGCGGACGGGACCCGGAACCGGGCGGGGGAGCCTGCGTGATCTTCGTACCCAGCCCCGTACGCAACCACGGCAGGAAGGAGTACGAGCTGGATTCGGCGTCCGCCGTGTCCCGGGCGTCGGCGTGGTCGTCGGAGGTCACGGGCCGCCTCCGATGCGGAAGAGCTCGGTGCTCCGGGTCAGGTCGTCGGTCTGCGGATCGGCCGCGGCCAGACCGGACCGCACCGTTCCGCCGGTGACCAGCACTTCGGTGGCGGACAGCGCGACCGCCGCGAAGGCCCACCGCCCGGAGGCCAGGCCGGCCGCGGGCGTCCAGGAGCCCTGGGCGGTGTCGTAGATCAGGACACTCTGGTATCCGGCCGCGTCGCGGACCTCGCCCGTGCCGCCGATCACCAGCACCTTCCCCGCGCCCAGGGGCACCGCCCGGTGGTGGCCGCGGCCACCCGGCGCGGGTTCGGCCGCCTTCCACTTCTGCGTTCCGAGGTCGTACAGCTCGACGCCGAGCGCGGGGTACGGGTCGTACGTACCGTCCCCGGGCACGCCCGGGGTGCTGCCCCCGATCACGAGTGCGGTGGTGGCGGAGAGCGGCAGGGCCTGGTGGCGACTGCGCGGTGCGGTCAGGTTCCCGGTGGCCGACCATGCCTGGGTGGCCGGGACGTACAGCTCGCAGAAGGCGAGCGCCGCCTCCTGGCCCGGAGCGATCGGCGCGGAGCCACCGCACACCAGCACCCGGCCGTCCTTGAAGGGCACCGCCGTGTGTCCGCCGCGGGCGTCGTTCATCGGCTTGACCGTGGTCCAGGTCTTGTGCTCCGGGTCGTAGACCTCGGCGGAGGCCAGCGCCCTGGCCGAGTCCCCGGACCGGACCGTGTAACCCCCGCTGACCAGCACCTTGTTGTCGGCCGTCAGCGCCGCGGCATGACCCCACCGGCCCTCGTGCATATCGGTGGTCGTGGTCCACGTACCGGTCTTCGTGTGGAAGACCGCGGCGGCTTGCAGCGCGGGGGAGAGGCCCGGCCCGCTGGTGCCGCCGGTGACGAGGACGTCGCCGTCGGCCAGCAGGGTCGCCGCGTGCAGCCTGCGCGGCGCCCCCGGCAGCTGGCCGGCCGGGGTCCAGGTGCCGGCGTGCGAGGCGTCGGCACCCGGGGTGTACAGCCAGGCCTTGGCCAGCGCGGCCGACTTCCCGTCGGCCCCGGCCACGACCAGCACCTGTTTCTTCTCGTTCCGCAACTGCAGGGCGGTGTCGTACTGCCCGTACCAGCAGGCCGCTTCGGGCAGCTCGCCCTGGGGCGTCCACTGTCCCGTGGCGGCGGCCAGGGTGGTACTGGTCATGGGGTCGTCCTCCCGAGTCGCTTTACGGGGTGAAGAGTTCGGTCCCGGCGGTGGTCACAGCGGGGTCCGGGCCGGGGGCCGCCGGGCCCCGGGCCACCAGGCCGCCGACGGCCAGCACCCGGCCGTCGGCCAGCCCGACCCCGGCGAAGTCCGCCCGGCCGGCGGCCAACGCGCCCGTGGTGGTCCAGCGGTCGGAGGCCGGGGCGTACCGCAGCGCACTGCGATGGGCCGCGGCGAACGAAGGGCCGCCGGTGCCGCCGACGACCAGCACCTCGCCGGTGCGCAGCAGGAAAGCACGATGTCCGCCGCGCCCCGCCGGCATGTCCGCCACCGGCTTCCACGTATCGGCCTGCGGGTCGTACAGCTCGGCGGAGGCCAGGCTCCGCCCGCTCATCGCGCCGCCCTCGGGCAGCAGGGTGGGGTCACCGCCGGTGACCAGGATCCGGCCGTCCGCGAGGACCGTCGCCTGGTGCCCGGCGCGCGGCGTGCGCAGGCTCGCGGCCGGTGTCCACGCGTCGGTGCCCGGGTCGTAGCGCTCGCACCAGGCCAGCGGGACGGGCGCGCCCCCGGTGGCCAGGACCCCGCCGACGACCAGCACGTGGCCTCCGGGCAGCGGCACGATCCGGTGCCCGGACCGGGCCGACGTCATCGGGGCCGCCGACAGCCACGCGTCCCGGGCGGGGTCGTACACCTCGGCGGACGCCAGCGCGTGGCCGTCCCGGGTGCCTCCGGTGACCAGCACGCCGCCGTCGGGTGCCAGCCGCCCGCCCCGGGGGAGCACGAAGGCCGCGTGCCCGCAACGCCCGGACACCGGAGGCCTGTTCGTGGCCCGCCAGGTGCCGGCGACCGGGTCGAAGAGCTCCGCCGAGGCGAGCGCCGCGCCGCCCGCGCCCGCCCCGCCCGCCACCAGGACCCGGCCGTCGCCCAGCCGGGTGGCCGAGTGCCCGCGACGGGCCGTGCCCAGCGGGCTCGCCGGCGACCAGACGGTGTTGACCGGGTCGAAGAGCCCCGCCGCGGCCACCGGCGCACCGGCGCCGTCGGCGCCCCCGGCGAGCAGCACCGTGCCCCCGGCCAGAAGTACGGGGTCCGCCCCCGACACGGCGGCGGGCGCGGGCGTGGCCCCAGCCGTCCACGTACCGGGGACGAGCGGGCTGCCCTGCGCGTCCGACACCGGGAGGACGTGCAGCTTCCCGGCCAGGGCGGGCTCGTCGCGCACCCACCGCGCGAGGGCGTCGGCCGCCGTCGCCGGGCTGCGGAAGCTCGTGGCGTCCGGCGCCGGGCCACCCGGGCCGGACGGGCCGGACGGAGGGAAGGCCTGCACGTTGTTGCGGGCGTACGCCACCACGTACCGCTGCCCACCGGCCCGGACCGTGTCCTGCTCCGGGTACGGCCGACGGCGCTGCGCATCGGTGTGCGAGAGCGGCGAGCGGCTGGTGCTGTTGCCCTTCCGCAACCGCCCGAACACGGCCGGGCTGACGCTGACGAGCTTCTTCGCCGCGGGCGGTGCGGGTGCGGCCGCGGCGGCGGAGCCGTCCGCGAAGCCGTCGGCCACCGCACCCGGCACGGGCGGCGTGACCCGCCGCGCCTTCTCGTCGACGACGATCTGCTCGTACCGGGCGCTGCGCCGGACGATCCGCGGCGCCTTGAGTACCCCCTCGACCGCCGCGAGTTCCAGACCCGCGTCCTGCTCCTCGTACGCCGGCCGGGACAGCTTCGCCGCGTCGTCCATGTCCTGGAACTGGGCCATCGCGAACTTCTCGCCCGTGGCCGCCACCCGTACGAGGCCGCTGTCCAAGGCCGGCTCGACACGGAACCGCCGGCCGTCGCTGGGCCGTTGGGTGCCCACCCGGTCGACCCGCACGTCCAGCGGGATCGCCCGCTGCTGTACGAACAGACTGCCGAGCGGGTGCAGGACCAGCCCGTCGGTGCCGGGGATGTCCCGCAGCGTGACCAGCGCGCGGGAGCCGCCGTCCGGCAGCCTGGTCGTCCAGCCTTCGGTCTTGCGGACCTCGGCCTCCAGCAGGGCCAGCACCTCGATGGGCGGAAGAGTCGTGTGGTG
The DNA here is from genome assembly GCF_030440515.1 of Streptomyces xanthophaeus. Classification (GTDB taxonomy): domain Bacteria; phylum Actinomycetota; class Actinomycetes; order Streptomycetales; family Streptomycetaceae; genus Streptomyces; species Streptomyces kutzneri. The sequence goes on along the minus strand of NZ_CP076543.1, from coordinate 925,820 downwards.
CGCCTCCCCCCACTCGATGTCGAAGTCGGCCGAGATCTCGAAGAACAGCAGGGAGATCGAGCCGCGGCCGCGGGCCCGGAAGGGGGCCGGCCCCTCCAGCCTGAAGTCCAGGTCGATGCCGAACAGGCCGACACCGAAGGCCTTGAGCGAGACGTGGGCGGAGATCTCGATGATGAAGGCGAAGGGCGAGAACCGGAACAGCGCGTCGAAGCTCAGCCCGCCCTCGATGCCGAAGTCCTCGAAGCCGAGCCGCAGTTCGGCCTTGGCGCCGAACTGGACCGTATTGCTGGTCACGGCGAAGTAGCCGGAGACCCGCAGGAGGCGGCCGGGCTGGTTGAGGATGTCCACCGAGATCCGGTCCGGCATCGGGAACGGCAGGGGCGGCGGCCGGAACGAGGGGTGGAACCCGCCGACCGTCAGCACGAAGTCGGGGTTGTCCCCCCACGTGACGAGCAGGCCCATCCCGCCCTCGATGGTGATCGTCAGGATCCGCGAATCGAAGAGCTTCGCATAGAACCACAGCCGGGACCTGTCCACTTGCAGCGCCCCGACGAACTGCACCTGGATGACCAGCAGGGCCAGCTGCTCGGTGGGCAGCACGCAACTCAGCACGCCGAGGATGGCGACGTTGCCGGGCGGGATCTCCACGACGACCCCGAGCGAGATCTTGATCAGCGCCGGGGTGCCCCAGCCGATCTTCGCCATGGGCCCGACGAGGAACGTGCCGTCCTCGGGAGGGAAGAAGACGCGCAGATCGCTCAGGATCCGGGGCGCGTTCGTGACGACGTCCTTGGGGAACATCACGGACTCGATGGCGCCCGTGCGTACGCCGTTGCCCAGCGCGTCCAGGTCCATCCCGCGGTTCAGACCGATCAGACCGCCGACGGCGAGCAGCGTGAAGCCGTACCCCAGCTGGATCCCACCGCCCGCGAACTCGGTCGTGATGACGATCAGCAGGGAGAACCCGCGGGTGTCGCCGGGCATCCGGGTACTGATCAGCCCGACCGCCTGCAGGGCGAGGAAGCCCGCGAACTCCAGGCTGAGCGCCCCCGCGTACTCCCCCCGCTCGCTGTCCACGGACAGGTATCCGCCGCCGGAGATCAGCCCTGCGTCCAGTTGGAGGCCCACACCCGTGGGCGGTTTGAAGCCGAACCCGATGTCGAGCGGCCCGAGATTGCCGCCGTCCCTGAGCCGCAGCTCGGCCAGCAGACCGACCCGCTCCACCGAGGCCTGGATCGGGCCGAGGGCCGCCTTGAAGCTGCCGGAGATCTCCAGCGGGACGGCGCCGTCGCCCGCGAGCGCGGCCCGCAGGTACAGCCGGGTGACCTCGACCGGCCCGAGCGGGAGATGAGCGGGGATCGAGATCTCCAGCCCGCCACCGCCCTCGAACCGCAGCCCGGCCGAGGGCGACCACAAAGCCCTCAGGTCCAGCCGGGACTCGATCCGGCCGCCGCCGGTGAGGGTGCCGATGAACCCGTCCCCGGCGGACAGGTCGATGAGCACGTGCCCTTCGGCCAGCTCCAGCAGGGCGGTCGGCTCCACGGTCACGGCGCCGCCCGCGACCGCGTCCGCGAGCAGCCCGACCCCGAGCGTGAACCGTCCGATCTCGACCCGCGAGCCGCCCGTCTGGCCGATCAGCAGCATGGGCTTCCCGTCGTCCCGTACGGCCTCCAGCCGCGCGGTGGCCTCCAGGTGCAGCGGGGCGGCGCCCGCCCGCACCTCCAGGCTCAGCGGCGGCGAGATCCGCCCCTCCAGCCCGGGCTCGAAGCCGGCCTTCGCCCCGAGCAGCAGCTTCCAGGTCTTGCCGAGGGAGACGGTCCGCGTCTCCTCGCCCTGCGCCGATACGCCCATGCGCGCGGCCAGCGTGGGCGGAGAGGTGGTGCGGTCGACGTCCAGCCGGACCAGGAAGGCGTCCAGCGCTTCCGGCACGTCCGAGCCTTCGGGCTGATCGGAGTACAGGAACTCCAGGTCGTGGTCCTCCAGCCAGCCGGCGATGCGGCGCAGCAGCTTGGCGCCGTTGAAGCCGGGATTGCCGAAGTCGAAGACCTCCGCCAGGTACCCGGCCGGGTCGGTGATCAGCGAGAGCAGCCGGTCGAGGCGGAGGACCCGGTAGCGGGTGGGCAGGACGGTGGGGTCGGCGGGGTCGGCGCCGCTCACCGACGTATCGATGACCCCGAGCAGGCCCAGCAGCTCGACCGCGCCCAGGCTCTTGTCCTCCAGATAGGAGATCACGGCGTCGTCGAGCAGCCGCCCGGGCATCTTCAGCGCCTCGGCCCGCAGCCGGGCCCGCTGGGCGTCGCTCAGCCCGGGCGCCCCGGCCACCGCCTGGTCGAGCGCGTCACCCATGGCCGTGACCGCCCCGAGGACCTGGCTCACCACGGCGAGCAGGTCCGCGCCCTCCCGGACGATGCGTGCCGGGACGTCGCTGTCGATCGCCTCGGTGAGCGAGGAGATGGCCGATGCCAGCCCGCTCGCCTGCACGGCCGCGGTGCTCAGCGCGTCACGGGCCGGGCCGAGGCCACCGGGCAGGCAGAACCCGAGATCCAGGAGGTACCCCTCGCCCTTCCCGTCGGCGAGCCGGTGCCCCAGGCTCTCCAGCGCGCGGGCGATCTCCCGGGCGAGCAGCTCCAGCGTTCCGGCGGTCATGTCAGACCACCTCCCCGGGAGTCTCGTCGTGGGCGAGGTCGGCCAGGCGTACGCCGGGCAGGGCGAGGGCGAGCGAGCGGTGGGCGGCGATGTCGGCGCGCAGGCCGGAACTCCCCGCGTGGGAGAGTTCGTCGAGCAGCCGGCCCAGCCCGGACGTCAGCAGCGTGCCGCCGAGGACCCGCGGAACCAGGACCTCGCGGTGCGGGTCGCCCAGCACCCACCTGAGCAGGGAAGGGCCCTGCATCCGGTGCCAGGCCACGGTGACGCGGCGCTCGGTGGAGACCAGTCGCCGTACCTCCTCGGCATGGCGCGAGACGAGCTCGGCCAGCGTCCGGCCCGCCGCACTCGCCTCGGCTCGCCGCCGCAGCTGGGCGGCGAGCCTGCGCGTGGGAAGGGACAGGGCCGGGTAAGCGGCGGGCGGCAGGAGGACCGGGCCGCTGTCGGCGGGTGTCGCGCCCCGGGCCCGCTCCACGGCCCGCTGCGGATTCACCCGGCCGTATCCCCAGCCGCTGTCGAGCTGTTCGGGAGGGGAATGGGGCACGGGAGGATCGCAGGACTCCTGGATGCGCCGGGTGATGTCGTCGTACGTCAGGTCCGCGTCGACCGCGAGCATCAGCGCGGCCACGCCTGCCACGTACGGCACGGCGCAGCTCGTCCCGTTGTGCGCCGCGTAGGTGCTGACCCGGCCGCGCCCGCTCGTCGCGGCCCAGATGCCGACGCCGGGTGCGCACACCTCGGGTTTGGGCCTGGTCCGGCCGTCGGTCGTCGGCCCCCTGCTGGAGTAGGCGTACAGCAGCAGGGTTTGCGGGTTGTACGCCCCCACGGACAGGACGAAGTGGGCGCAGGCAGGGGAGTCGAGGGTCCGGGACTGGTCCTGCTGCTCGTAGGCGATCCGGGCCACAGGATCATCGCCGCCGCCGAACACCCAGCAGTCGGCTTGCGTCGGCGCCCCGGCCGTCTCATGGAGCCTGATCTTCCATGTGCCCTTGGCGATCCGGCGCGGATCTGCGGGGGGTTCGATCGTGACGTAGATGTGGTGCTTGCCGGACGGCGGGATGTTCAAGGCCGAGGTGACGGTCACCAGGTGATCGTCGAGTTTCAGCTGCTTCGGAGCTGGCACCGGATCCGTGGACGGCCCCACCAGGGGCGCCGTCGTGTGCCCGCCGACGTGCTGAGGGGCGGTCAGCGAGAAGCCGAGCCGGGACGCTCCCGCGTACCAGATCTCGAACGTGTCCTGGGCGTGGTCACCGAATCCGACGATGAGGTCGACCGAGGCGTCGCCCCCCGCCGCGACCGCTGTCCGGGCGTGCAGTCCGGCCGAGCCGATGCCCCTCGGCAGCGGGGGCAGTTTTGCCAGCGGCCCCGTGGGGAAGAAGCCGCCCTCATTGCCCGCGGCGACGACGATCGCCCGCCCCTTCGTGCCGGCGAGCTGGCCGTCCAGGAAGCGTTCGATCAGGGTCGTGCCGTCATGCGGCCCCATCTCGGTGCCGAAGCTCATGCTGACGACGACCGGCCGGCTGTGCTGGGCCGCGTAGTCGAAGAGCCAGGTGGTGGCTCGAATGGTGGTGTCGTCGGTGAAGGTGGTCCGGGCGACGATCAGGTCCGCCCCGGGTGCCATCCCGCCGAGGGTGCGCGGCTTCGGGTCGAGGCATCCGGTGTTCTGCGGTACCACTCCCGAGGCGATGGACGCCATGGAGGTGCCGTGTCCAAGGGGATCGCGGAACGGGAAGTCGAGGTCCTGGGTCCGCAGGGCCTCGTCGATCGCCGCCCGGTCGAAAACGAGAGGGCTGCGGGAGACGGTGAACTGGGCAGATCCGGGCCGGTCGGGGGAGGGCGCGCACACGATGTCGGGCAGCAGCCGGCTGTCGGTCACATCGGTGTTGTACTTGCCGCCGAACCTGATCGTGAGCGGGTTCGCGGGGAACGGGCCCCCCGTCACCCGGACGTCGCCCGGCCCGATCTCGGGGGTGGCGCTGCGCCACGCCTGCTCGACGTCGGCACTGGTCGTGGGGAATGTCGACGTGATGGTGACCTCGCGCGGAGACTCCACGAAGGGAGTCTTCGGAGGGATCCACCGCAGCGTCATGCCCGGGGCCGTCAGGTGCTCGGTCGCCTTGACCGTCTGGCAGAGCGTGAAGTCCACCAGTGCGGTGATGCTGGTGTGCCCGTCCTTCCGGAACGCGGCATGGTGGATGTCGATGCCGCTGTCGATGATGCCGAGGACGACCCCGCTGCCGTCCACGTCGGGGACGGCAGCCGCGGCCGCCTCCTGCCATGCCGACAGCTCTGCGGCGCCGCCGTCCGCGTACCCGGGTGCGAGCGATCGGCCGCGGCCGTTGCTCTCGATCCGCTCCACGTCGTCCAGCGCGGCGATCCGCTCCAGATCGGCGACGGCCGCCGTGCCGAGCGCGATCTCCCCGGTGCTGATCTCGGTGACGAAACCGGCCGCCTCGGCGGCGGCCAGCTCACCGGTCACATGGATCAGCACCTTGACCGTCCCCGACAGCGGCGGAGCGGTCTCGTCGCCCAGCAGGGCAGCCGCCTTCAGCGCGTGCACCTGCGCGACGAGCGCCGAGTCCAGTTTGCCCGCCATCGGCCACCCCTTTGTGTCGCCTAAAAGCCTAGAAGATCCACAAAGGGGTGATAAATGAAAAATCGTTTCGATACTCGGATAGTTCACTCCTCCGACGGAACTCGGCTCGCACGGGTTTGCCCGGGGCCATACGGGATGTCCGGCGGGGGTCATGGTCCCGCTGTCCTGCCGGGCGCCGTTCTCCGGCCACCACTGACTGCCGTACGGGGCGCCCTGGTTCTGGTGGATGTCGTGCATGCCCGGACCGGCGTTGAACGGCTCGCCGAAGACCAGGATCGACCACCGCCACACCTGTGCCGTCCACCTCGACGGCCGCTCGATCAAGGGGTGAGGCCGTGAGGGCCGTAGCTCTGCTCCTCTACGGTCGGCCGAGCTGCAAGGACCGCAGCCGCCCGGCGATGCCGTACGAGCCGACATCCGCTCCCAGGGCTTCCGGCGCACGGCATCCGCTCGCGCGAGGTCGTCTCCACCCAGGCCGCAGCCCTCGCGAACCGCCTCGGCCTGGGGGCAGGCGAACTCCACGCCGCCGAAGCCCTGTTCAGGCGCGGCACCCTGTAAGGAGCGTGACGGTCAGAGGTCCTGGTGGTGTCTTGGCTGCCCGAGCTCGCCCCTGGCCCGGGCCGAGATTCCGCCGCCACCCTCTCGTCGCCACCCTCGTCCGCGAAGACGGCTGCCGACCGCGCCGGCATCAGGAGGCCCTCCGGGTGCAGGTCGAATGCCGCCGGATCGAAGCCGAGTTCGCCCTCCAGGTCCTCCATCCCGGTGACCGCACTGCAGCCCAGGCGGGCTGACCCTGACCGCCCGGCCGTCAGCCGTCGCGCACCGGAAGGTGCCGGGGCCTCTCGCGTCGCAGCGTTTCCACCGGAGGGCAGTGGAGGTGTCGGATGCCGTGGACGCGGCGAAGGCCTTTGCGGGTGTCGGCGCCGCGAGGGTGGCTGCCGCGCGGCCGGCGACGAGTAGGGAGCTTGCGGGTCCTTGCCGGGGAGAGCGGGCGGCCGGTTCGCCGGTGAGGGAACGGGAAGGCCGTTCAGTGTCCGTTCAGGTGCTCGCGGATGCACTGCGTGTACTGCTGGAAGCTGTCGGGCTGGTAGCACTCCTGCGTCTTGTTCGCGTACCAGACCATGAGGACGGCGACCAGCCCGGACACCGCGATCGCGAGGGACGACGTCACCACGGCGGTGATGGCCTTGCCCCGTCCCCTGCGGGTTTGCTTGGACGCCATCAGAGCGGCGATGCCCATGATCAGGCCGATCACGGCGAGCGGGCCGCCGATGAAGACGACCGACGTGCACAGGCCGATGATGCCCAGTGTCATGGCGGCTGTGGCCAGGCTGTTCGTCGGTGCTGTCGGGTGAGGTGCCCTTCCGTTCGGTGCGGCGTGGTGCTGGGCGGACACCGTGTGATTCAGCGGCGTCTCGATTCCCTGAGCGTTCATCATCCCGTCCTTCCGTTCCGTCAACTGGTGAGCCCCTGATTCTGGTTGCGGGGGCCCACGGGCACATCGCGGGAAGGCGGGAGGGTTGCCTCCCCCGATCGGGGGAGGACGCCGGTGAGCCGTCCGGTCATACTTACCTGGCCATGATCAGAGGGATCCGGCCGCTGCTGCGCGGCTCCACGTATTCGGGTGCGCTATTCGCCTATTGCGGCGCGTTGGCGAGCCTTCCCTTGCTGCCTTTCGCGGCACTGCCGGCGGTGGCGTGGCCATCCGCTTCTTCGGGTGTGCAGTTCGCTCTGACCGTGCTGGTCTGGGCCGTACTGATCGGAGTGGTCGGGCTGGCACGCACCACGCGGCGAGTGCTGATCGCTTGCGCACGGCGGATGCTGGGGGTGCCGTTGCCGGATCCCGTGGGCGAGCGTCCGCGGGCGGGATCGCCGGGTGACGGGGCGGCTCCTTCCACGGCATCGGGCGCCGACCGCCTGCGGACGCCGCTCTGGCTGCTGTCGCATGTGGCGCTGGGCTGGGCGGGGGCACAGTTGAGCATCCTGCTGTTCGTCGCGGGCCTGCTCCTTCCCGGTGGTTGGGCCGGCGCCGAGGCCGGGGTGAGTGTGAACGGCTGGTCGCTGCGGGCGGAGAGCGGCTGGCAGAGCTGGGCAGCGGCGCTCGGCTGCCTGCTGCTGGCGGCGGCTCTGTGTCTGGCGGTGACGTACGCCCTGCGGTGGCTGGCGCCCAGGCTGCTGGGTCCGTCGCCGGCCGAGCGGCTCGGGTTGGCGGCCGAGCGGGAGCGGGTACTGGCCGAACGCAACCGGCTGGCTCACGAGTTGCACGACTCGATCGGCCATACGCTGACGGCCGCCACGATCCAGGCAGCGGTGGCGGGCGAGATGCTCTGTGCCGACCCGGTGGCGGCGCGGGCCGCCCTGCGCAGCATCGAGGAGTCGACCCGGGCCGCCCTCGAGGACCTGGACTATGTGCTGGGCATGCTGCGCGAGGAGAAAGCGGGCAGGGCGCCGGCCCGGACCCTGGCCGACCTGCCCGAGCTGCTCGACCGGCTGCGGCACGCGGGCGCGGTGGTGGAGCCGGAGCTGTCGGGTGACTACGCGCAGGTGCAGGGGACGCTCTCCCGGGCGGCGTACCGGATCCTGCAGGAAGGGCTGACGAACGCGCTGCGACACGGCGCGGGTGGTCCTATCCGGGTCAAGGTGGCGACCGCCCCGGACTCGTTGGAGCTCGGCGTGGTCAACCGGACCGGAGCCGGGAGCGAAACGAGCCCGGGTGCCTTCCCGACGTCCGGACACGGCCTGCCCGGCCTCTTGGAGCGCGTGCGGCTCCTGCACGGTGAGATCGAGGCCGGTCCGGACGGGCCCGAGCACTGGCGGCTCGCGGTCCGGCTGCCGGTACGCTTGCCCGCATGATCGGCTCACACGCGGGCGCAGCGGTCGCGACCGGCCCCGACACGGGCGCAGCCGTCACGACTGACGCCGCCGGTGACTCCAGCTGCACCACCCTGCTGATCGCGGACGACGACGAGGTGACCCGCAGCGGTCTCCGCACGCTGCTCGCCATGCAGCCCGGGATCGCCGTCGTCGGGGAGGCCGTCGACGGCATCGAAGCAGTCGAGCGGGCACGGCAGTTGCGGCCGGACGTGGTCTTGATGGACGTACGGATGCCGCGCCGCAACGGCATCGAGGCCACCCGGCAGCTCCTTGCCGGGCCGGGGGACCCGCCGAAAGTCGTGGTGATCACCACCTTCGAGAACGACGACTACGTCACCGCCGCACTCAGCGCCGGGGCCAGCGGCTTCGTGCTCAAGCGGCTCCCCGTCCCCAGGATCGCGGAGGCGGTGCGGGTGGTCGCGGCGGGCGAGGCGATCCTCTTCCCGGCGGCTCTGCGCCAGATGGTCACTGCCCTCCCGCGGGGATCCGCCGAGGCGCTGCCGCAGGCGGCGCTGACGGGCCGGGAGGAGGAGGTGTTGCGTCTGATGGCCACCGGCCGGTCCAACCCGGACATCGCGGAGTCGTGCAGGGTGAGTCTGGAGACGGTGAAGACGCACGTCGGGAACGTGCTGACCAAACTCGGCGCGCAGAACCGGACCCACGCGGTGGTGATCGCGTACGAAACCGGCCTGGTCGTGCCCGGGGTCACGGGCTGACGCAACGTCACCAGGCGTGTATCCCTCGGGCGCGTATCAGTCGGTCGGTTCCTGGGGCTCGGCGTTGCCCGGGCCGGCAGCGGGCAGCTCGCCCTCCTCGCGCGTGGCCTCCTCGTGACTGTGGCGCAGGAGCCGTCCGGCCTCGGTGTCCGGGAGGCCGGGGGCGGACGGGTCCGCGGGCGGAAGGTCAGGAGTGACGGCGTCGCGCTTCTCCGGCACACGAGCCGGAAGTTCAGGCTCCGGCGGGGCATTGTTCATGACAGATCTCCTTGCACGCGGGCTCTGAAGAGCATGGGGACAACAGCGAGGAGCTGCCTGCTGTCCTTCTCGTCCGCCTGCCCCGCCCTCGCCATCTCACTCGCGCAAGGGGCGACCGACATGTGGCCCTTCAGGGTTCCGCCCAGGCTGCGACTGCTGGGGCCTGCCTGGTCCGGGAAGTGGGCTCGTTCGGGGCGTCTCCACCGCCGGACACACCGACGAAGTTCCAGCCTGGTGGGAGACCCCGCGCCCCGCGTCCCCTACCGCCGTGCAAGGGCGACGGTTCTGGTGCGGGTGGTCTCGCCCAGCTGCCCTTTGCCCGTTGCCCTGCGCCATGTGCTCAGCGGCCTTCTCTCCCGCACCGGCGGGCGACCGTGATGGGCTCGACCCCTGAAATCCTCAGGAGGGGCCGACGACGATGTCGCGCTTGAGGATCTTCCCCGTAGGCCCCTTGGGCAGTTCGGTCGTGAAAGTGACGATGCGGGGGTACTTGTACGCCGCCATCCGTTCCTTGACGTAGTCGCGGATCTCCTCGGCCGTCGCATCGGCGCCGCTGCGGAGGGCGATCACAGCCGCGACTTCCTCGCCGTGCACCGCATGCGGCACGCCGACGACCGCGACCTCGGCGACGGCGGGATGCCCGTACAGGACTTCCTCGATCTCCCGTGGGTACACGTTGTATCCGCCGCGGATGATCAGGTCCTTCTTGCGGTCGACGATGAAGTAGAAGCCCTCCTCGTCGACGCGGGCCAGATCGCCACTGTGGAACCACCCGTCGCGTACTGCCTCCGCGGTCGCCGTCGGGCGGTTGAAGTAGCCCTTCATCACGTTCTCGCCGCGGATCGCGATCTCCCCGATCTCGCCAGGTCCGACCGTGGAGCCGTCTTCGGTGACGAGCTTCATCTCGACTCCGCGGATCGGCACTCCGATGGAGCCGGCCTTGCGCGAGCGGTCCGGGTGGTTGAAGGAAGCGACTGGCGACGTCTCCGAGAGGCCGTAGCCCTCCAGTACGGGGGCGCCGAAGCGCCGTTCGAATTCGTGCAGCACTTCGACGGGGATCGCGGCGCCTCCCGAGACGGCCAGCCGCATCGAAGAGGCGTCGTACCCCTCGGGGAGCTCGGCGTGCAGCAGCGCCGAGTACATCGTCGGGACGCCCAGGAAGATGGTCACGCCGTCTCGGTGCATGACCTCCAGAGCCTGCTGCGGATCGAATCGCGGCAGCAGGGTCAGCGTCGCCCCCGCGGCCACGGCCGTGTTGAGCGCACAGGTCTGACCGAACGCGTGGAACAGCGGCAGGCCGCCGAACAGGACGTCGTGGGGGCCTACGTGCAGCAGTGTCTCGGCGGTGGTGGCCGTGTTGGAGACCAGGTTGCGGTGCGTCAGCTCGGCTCCCTTGGGCGTGCCGGTGGTGCCCGAGGTGTAGAGGATCAGCGCGGGATCGTCCTCTTGCCGCTCGACCGTGCCGGACAGCGGCTCGGCGGCCATGAGCAGGTCGTGAAACGCGGAGGCCTCCGTCACCAGGCACTCGACCCCCACCTCGGCAGCGGCTTTCGCGACCTCCTCTGCGAACAGCGGGAACGCCACCGCGACCTGGGTGCCGCAGTCGCGCAGGACGTAGGCCACCTCACGGGCCTTGAGCAGAGGATTCATCGGTACGACCACGCCCCCGGCCCGGAGGATGCCGTAGTAGACGACGGGGAACAGCGGCACGTTGGGCAGAGCCATGGCGACGCGGTCGCCCGGCCGCAGGCCGCGCTCCTGCAGCACTGCGGCGAACCTGGCACTCAAGTCGTCCAGTTCGGCGTAGGTGAGGGTGGTGTCGTCGTGGCGCACGGCGACCCGATCGCGGCAGGCGATGGCGGAGTTCACCAGGATCGCGGCAAGGTTGGTCATGTCGGCGGTCTCCTTCTGTTCGGTTCAGCCGTCGCCGCGGTGCGGCCGGCGGTCGCGGCTTTCGTGGTCGGGGCGGGTGGCGTGCAGGATCCGGGGCCGGATGATGTTGCGGGAGGCGATCGCGCGGCGCATCCCCTTGGCGCGTGGACCGTGGACGGTGGCAGTACCCGGCGGATCGGCGTCCCGGTGCCGGGCGAGCCGCAACGGCAGCAGGTGGCGCCCCCGTTCGGGTTCGTCGAAGTCCTCGAACTCCGACCGGGCGTGCATGACCGCGTGGTTGTCGACCAGCAGCAGGTCACCTGCTTCCAGGTGGAGGTCGAGCCGGAGGCGGGGGGAGCCGGCCAGGCTGTCGACCAGGTCGTACAGCTCCGTGTCCGCCGGTTCCGCCCGGGGTACCCCGGGCAGGCTCCGCGCAGCCTCCAGCCTGCCCCGGTCGTAGCGCATGCTCAATGCCGCGCCGCACCTGGTCGCGAGCGGGACGGCCAGGTACGGGCACTCGCCGGGCGCATGCTGGTCACGCCGGTCGAAGAAGTGGGTCCGGTACAGGCGCTCCACGAGGTCCGGTCGGAGGTCCGCGAGAGCGTTGTGGACGGCGGCGGAGCTGACGAGGGACGTGACCGCGTCCGTGCGTGCCGGCCGGCGGCAGAGCAGGCCGAGCAGATCCGACTCGTCGGTGTGGAACGGCACCCTCGCCCGTGTCCGGTGGCCGGACACCGTGGAGCCGGCCGCCGTACCTGCGGTGTCCCTGACGCGACGGAGGATGCGGCCGTCCGTGCTCTGAGGGACGGGCCACCCCAGGTACTGGCCGATGGCCCGGAGGGCGGCGCCGGCGTCCGCCTCGCTGAGCTCACCGACCGGGATGCCCTTGATCAGGACCCATCCCCGTCCGGATGCCAAGTCCTCTGCGGCACCCTCCAGCTCACCGGCGAGCGCGGGAAGCAGGAACTCTGCGGCAGCCGTCCTCAGCAGCGCGGTACTGCGTGTGCGGGCTGTGCGCAGCGCCGTCATCAGCTCGGCGATCTGCTGGGACGAGAGCCGCAGGCCCCACTCGTCGCGGTCCGCCAGATCCGGGCCGTGCCAGACGGCCGGACCGAAGAAAGGACCGCGCAGTCTGTCCCTTATGTCGATGATATTAGATATGTCCGTCTCCGTTTCGTGACGGGCCGGTCCGGTGTGCCGGACCGGCCCGCAGGAGTGCGTGCCCGATCGGCGATCGGCGATCGGCGATCGCCGATCACCGGGGCCCGCGTTGAGGGGATGTTAGGGCGCGTGGCGTCCCCGTGCTTGACGTGACGAGACAGGAAACTTAACTTCTGGGGACCAAGCATCGGGAGCGTCCCCATGAGGCCTCTTGTCCGTACCGCAGCGCTGAGCGGCTATGTCGAGCTGAGCCGTTCTGTCGGCATCGACCCCCACGCCCTGATGAAGCGCGAGGGGCTGGACACCGCCGACCTCGCCGTCCAGGACCGCTGGATCTCCGGCCCGGCGGTGGTCCGCCTCCTGGAACTCTCCGCGGCCGCCTCGCGCCACGACGACTTCGGCCTGCGCATGGCCGAACTGCGGCGCTTCTCCAATCTCGGCCCCATCAGCCTGGTCGTCCGGGAGGAGCCCGACGTGCGCAGCGCGCTGGGACTGCTGCTGCGCCACGAGCACATGTACAACGAGCTCCTGCACGCTCGCCTGTCCGAACGGAACGGCCTGGCCACCATCAAGGTGGACCTGCGGCTCGGCGAGACGGCCCCGCCGGCCCGGCAGGCCACGGAACTCGCCGTGGGTGCCTTCACCCGCATTCTGCGAGGTTTCCTCGACCCACGGTGGCAACCGGTCTCGGTGTGGTTCGCCCACGGTGCTCCGGCGGACGCCGGCAGGCACCGCAGCCTGTTCGGCCCCGGGGTGGAATTCGACCGCGAGTTCAACGGCATCGTCTTCTACGCCGACGACCTCGACGCGCCCAACGCCATGGCTGACCCGCAACTGCGGAACTACGCCCGGCAGTACTTCGACGCGATCGCCGTTCCCAGAGACACCTCGCTGGTGGACCGGGTGCGCGAGCTCATCGAAGCCCTGCTGTCCACCGGCCGATGCTCGATCGAGCAGGTCGCTCGCAGCCTCGGGGTCGACCGGCGCACGGTCCACCGCCACCTGGCTCACTCGGGAGAAACGTTCTCCTCGCTGCTCAACATCACACGGATGCGGCTCGCGGAGCAGTTCGTGGCCAATCCCCGCCGCTCGCTGACGGAGATCTCCGACGTCCTGGGCTTCTCGTCACTGAGCGCGTTCTCCCGCTGGTTCCGGGAGCAGTTCGGCTGCAGCCCGAGGGAATGGCGCAAGGAGCAGGTCCGCCAGCAGGAGCCCGGCCAGGGCTGACACCCACGGCAGCGACGCGGCGCCCCGGACGGCGCCCCGGACGGCGCCCCGGACGGCGTCCCGGCATCCGGCCGGGCTGTCCCCAAATGGCAAGTCATCTGTCTCCGCAGGCCAAGCAGCCGTGCTCACCCGGCTCTACCGTGGCTGCACCGCTCAAGGCGGCGGCTGCCGGAGGTGAGCCGGGCCGATCCCCTACGGCGCGCTCGCCTCCGGACCAGCCGATCGCAGTTGGGCAGGTGCACCCGACGTTCTCCCTGACCCGCCCCAGGCCCTGCCGTCGAGAGGCTCCGACAGCGCAGGTCCCGCCGGTCACGACGGGTGATCCTCCGTACACGAAGGAGAAGGACCATGCACTTCCACGACGACTCGCTCTTCCCCGAGAACCAGGAGAAGCTGGTCATCCAAGCCGCCCCGTACGGGCCGGAGTGGCTGCCCGGCGACGCCGACGACCTGCCCCTGACCATGGACGAGCACGTGCAGGCGGCCGTCGACTGCTACAACGCCGGTGCCACGGTGCTCCACATCCACGTGCGCGAGCTCGACGGCAAGGGCTCCAAGCGGATGTCCATGTTCAACGAGCTGCTGGGCCGGCTGCGCGAGGCCGTGCCGGACATGGTCCTCCAGATCGGCGGGTCGATCTCCTTCGCCCCCGAGGGCGAGGGCGGGGACGCCAAGTGGCTCGCCTACGACACCCGCCACCTGCTGGCCGACCTCACCCCCGCGCCGGACCAGGTGACCATCGCGATCAACACCAGCCAGATGAACATCGTCGAGATCATGACCGACGACGACCTCGAAGGCACCTCGATCGCGAAGCCGGACTACTACCGGGCCTACCGTGACATGGTCGTCGAGGCCGGCCCCGACTTCTACCTGGAGCACCTCAAGCGCTTGCAGGGGAACGGCATCCAGCCGCACTTCCAGCTCGCCACCCTCGCTCAGCTCGAGACCGTGGAGCGGCTCATCCGTGCAGGCATCTACACGGGCCCCCTGATCCTCAACTACGTCGCGATCGGCGGCGGTTTCGCCGGACGGCACCCCGCCGACCTCATCGAGTTCGTCCGCCGCGTCCCGGACGGCGCCGTCCTCACCATCGAGAGCTCCATGCGCGCCGTGGCACCGATGAACGCGATCGCCATCGCCCTCGGCGTGCACGTCCGGGTGGGCAACGAGGACAACCTGTGGCGACGCAGGGGCGAGCGGATGTCCTCCGTCGAGCAGGTCGAGCAGATGGTCCAGATCGCGAACGCCCTCGGGCGCGACATCGCGACCGGTGCGGAAGCCAAGAAGATCTACAAGATCGGCGAGTACTACGCCGACGCCGACGAGACCCTCGCCCGTCTCGGCATGGTCCCGAACCGCCGGCCGGGGCAGCGCGGATTCATGCTGCGCGACTCCGCGAACTGATCCGGCCACCCGAGCCCGTACAGAAGCCCACACGCAAGCCCCCCGTACACGAGCAATCGGAGCACCCCTGTGGCACATGCCGTCCGCTTCCATGAAACCGGTGGCCCCGACGTCCTGAGGTGGGAGAAGGTCGCCGTCGGCGACCCGGGTCCGGGCGAGGTGCGCATCCGGCACGTTGCCGTCGGCCTCAACTTCGCCGACACGTACTTCCGTTCCGGCCTCTATCCGGTCCGGCTGCCCGACGGAATCGGCGTCGAGGCCTCCGGTGTGGTCGAGGCCGTCGGCGAGGGCGTCACCCACGTCGCCGAAGGCGAACGCGTCACCTACACCGGCAGCCCGCTCGGGGCGTACAGCACGGAGCGGGTCATGCCCGCCTCGCACCTGATCAAGCTGCCGGACGGGATCGGCTGCGAGACCGCGGCCGCGATGACCATGCGCGGTCTCACCTCGGCGTACCTGCTCCGCAGGATCCATCCGCTGAAGGCCGGCGACAGTGTGCTGCTGCACGCGGCGGCGGGCGGCGTCGGCCTGATCGTTTCGCAGTGGGCCAAGCTGCTCGGCATCACGGTGATCGGAACGGTCTCCAGCGAGGAGAAGGCAGAGCTGGCCCGGGCACACGGCTGCGAGCACGTCATCAACTACCGGCGCGAGGACGTGGCCGAGCGGGTGCGCCGGCTGACCGACGGCGCCGGGGTGCCGGTCGTTCTCGACAGCGTCGGCAAGGACACCTTCGCCGGCTCGCTGGCGTCGCTGAAGCGCCGTGGCCTGCTGGTGTGCTTCGGTACGGCCTCCGGTCCGGTACCACCGATCGACGCCATGCAACTCGCCATGAAAGGCTCGCTGTTCGTGACCCGGCCGGCGCTGGCCGACTACATCGCCGACCCCGCGGAGCGGGACGCCCTGGCCGGCGAGCTGTTCGGCCACGTCTCTTCCGGTCGCATCAAGATCGAGATCAACCAGCGCTACTCCCTCGAGAACGCGGCACAGGCACATCGCGATCTCGAGGCCGGACGAACCACGGGCTCCTCCGTCTTCACCATCTGAGCCCTCCGAGGCATCTGAGCCCTCCGAGCCCTCCGAGCCCTCCGAGTACACATTCTGAGGGCGATCACCGAGTACAGCCCGCCACACCTCACCCCAGGAGTGAGCACCATGCCCGACACCCTCCGGTCGAAGGAACTCCCTCCGGCCCCGCCGCACCCCGGCGTGCTCCGCAGCTCCCTCGATGTCGAGCCGCTGACCTGCACCATCGGCGCCGAGGTCGCCGGCGTGAGCCTCGCCGACGCCGCTCGTGACGGTGACCTCTTCGCCGAGATCAAGAGTCTGCTGCTGCAGTACAAGGTCCTGTTCCTGCGAGACCAGGACATCACGCGCGCCGACCACGTCGCCTTCGCCAAGCGCTTCGGCGCGCTGGAGGACCACCCGGTGGCCGGCAGCGACCCGGACCACCCCGGCCTGGTCCGCATCTACAAGGACCTGGACAGCGCGCCCGAGCACTACGAGAACGCGCTGCACACCGATGGCACCTGGCGCGAGAACCCGGCCATGGGAGCCGTACTCCGCTGCGTCGAGTCTCCCCCCGTGGGCGGCGACACGATCTGGGTCAACATGGCCGAGGCCTACCGTCGCCTCCCGGAGCACATCAAGGCGCAGATCCAGGACCTGCGGGCTCGGCACAGCATCGAGGCGACCTTCGGCGCGGTCATGTCCGAGGAACAGCGTCACGCGCTCAAGGCCCGGTTCCCGGACGCGGAGCACCCGGTGGTGCGCACTCACCCGCAGACCGGCGAACAGATCCTTTTCGTGAACGCCTTCACCACGCACTTCGTCAACTACCACACGCCCGAGAACGTGCGCTTCGGGCAGGACTACGCTCCGGGCGCCGGCCTCCTGCTGAACTACCTGATCAGCCAGGCCGCGGTTCCCGAATACCAGGTCCGCTGGCGCTGGCGGAAGAACAGCGTGGCCATCTGGGACAACCGCTCCACACAGCACTACGCCGTCCAGGACTACTGGCCTGCCGTCCGCAGGATGGAGCGCGCCGGGATCGTCGGCGACAGGCCCTTCTGACCCGCCCTTCCCCTCCCCTCCCCTCTCCTCTCCCTTTCCAAGGTTCCCTCCCCATCGAGCAGTCGAGGTGATGACAATGAGGTTTCTCACCACTGCGGAACCCGCTCCCGGAAGAACCGGCTCCTCCGGGTGGCCCGTGTCCCGGCGGTACGCTTGGGTGGTCTTTGCACTGAGTTTCGGACTCCTGCTCTCGGACTACATGTCCCGGCAGGTACTCAACGCCGTTTTTCCGATGCTGAAGGCCGACTGGATGCTCTCGGACGCCCGGCTGGGCTCGCTCAGCGGCATCGTGGCGCTGATGGTCGGTCTGCTCACCTTCCCCCTCTCGCTGCTGGCCGACCGATGGGGCAGGGTGAAGTCCCTGGTCCTGGCTGCGACGATGTGGAGCCTGGCGACCCTCGGGTGCGCGGTGGCGGCGAGCTACGGCCAGATGTTCACGGGTCGGCTGCTGGTCGGCGTCGGTGAGGCCGCGTACGGCAGTGTCGGCATCGCCGTAGTCCTCAGCGTCTTCCCGCGCGCCCTGCGGGCGACGCTCTCCGGGGCCTTCATCGCCGGCGGGGCCTTCGGCTCGGTCCTGGGCATATCCATCGGTGGTGCCGTGGCCCAGGCGTACGGCTGGCGCTGGGCGTTCGGCGTGATGGGCGTCCTCGGCCTGGTGCTCGCCGGCATCTACGCGATCGTGGTCACCGAGAAGCGGCTGGCTCCCGGACCGGGCCCGGACCCGGCCCCGGGCAAGGCGGATGCGGAGAGGCGCCGGCTTCGAGCACTGCTCCCGAAGCTGTTCTCCTCCGTCTCGGTGATCAGCGCCTACGTCGGCAGCGGCCTGCAACTGTTCATCGCGGGCGCGCTCATCGCCTGGCTGCCCAGCTACTTCAACCGCTACTACGACATGCCGACCGCGAAGGCCGGTGCGACCGCGGGCCTCTTCGCCCTGGTGATCGGGATCGGCATGATCGTCGGCGGCGTCGTCTCGGACCGGGTCAGCCGCCGCACACCGATCCGCAAGTGGGCCGTCGCCATCGGCTGCAGCGTGGGCTCCCTCGTGCTGCTGACGACCGCGTTCCGTCTGCCGGCCGGCCCGGTGCAACTGCTGGTACTGGCGATGGGATCCCTGCTGTGCGCCGGAACGGCGGGGCCGGGGGCCGCCATGGTGGCGAACCTGACGCCCGCCGCCATCGCCGCGACGGCCTTCGCCACGCTCACGCTGGCCCAGAGCCTGCTCGGGCTGGCCCCCGGCCCCGCGGTCACCGGGATGCTCGCGGACCGGTTCGGTCTGCTCGGCGCGCTCCGGCTGGTCCCGCTCGTGGCGGTCGCGGCCACCGCGGCCTTCCTGATCGGCCGACGCCGGTACGAGCACGATCTCCGTCGCCTCACCGTCCCCACCGCACCTGCCGAGACGATGGATGCCAAGGAACCGGAGCCCGCTTCATGACACGTAACGCGGAGCCGGCCATCGTGATCGTTCCCGGAATGCGGGAACACGGCGAGGACCACTGGCAGACCGTTCTGGCCGAGCGGCTCGGCGATGCGGGTCGCACCGTCCACATCGTTCCACCGCTCGGGCGCGACCGGCTCGGCCGCGTCGCCCACGTCTCCAACATGGCCGATGTGATGGCGCAGATCACCGGACCGGTCGTCATCGTCGCCCACAGCGCGGGCGTCATGACCACGGTGCAGTGGGCCCGGTGGCACGGCGCGGACGTCCGGGGCGCACTGCTGGCCACGCCCCCTGATTTCGAGACACCGCTGCCGGACGGCTACCCCACTCCCGACGAGCTGGCGACGTACGGCTGGACACCGGTGCCGCGGAGGCCGCTGCCCTTCCCCAGCATCGTCGCGGCCAGTTCGAACGATCCGCTCGGATCCCTGGAGCGCGTCACCGGACTCGCCCGGGACTGGGAGAGCCGCCTGGTGGAAATCGGCCCCGTCGGACACCTCAACCCCACCTCCGGGCACGGTCCGTGGCCCCGGGCCGAGGAACTCATCGAGGCCCTCGAACAGGGCTGATGCCTACAGCCCGAGCCGCCGAGCAGATCTGTACGGAGTACTACGGGCTCGACGCCGTCACCGCCTACGACGCGGTTCCGGGGGACGCATCGATGCCGCGCGCCTGCTGGTTCCCCGGCGGCCGAACCTCGCCGAGCGGTGCTTCGCCCAGTCAACGGACGCGCGTCCCGCGCCGGTCGCCGTGGCGGAGGGAGGCACGACGTCGCGGCGGCATTGCGACGGATGGGGCGGTATCCGGTGACTGTGTCGCCGGATACCTGACCGACAGCACTCAGGCGGTGGTGGTCCTGCCGGCCACCACCGCCATCGTCGCCGCAGGGAAGGCCTGTTCGCCGGAATTCGGCACACCCGGCGCGCTCGCCAGGCTCGGCCAGGACCGGCCCAAGACCCTCGTCGCGGCGGACGCGCACCGCTACGGGGCAAGGAAACCGCGGTCACGCCCGCCGGCCCGGCCAGGTCGGGCACCGGGCCGCCCAGGACGGCCTCGAAGACCGTGCTGCTGAGCCGGCGCAGGTCCGCCAGGGCCTCGATCTCGACCAGCCTGCCCTCGCGCAGGATCGCCACGCGGTGGCAAAGGTCCTCGACCTCGTCCAGCATGCCCGCAGGCTCGGATAGAGCCGCAGACGCTCGATTCGCGGTACACCGACGGACCTGACGAACCACGCGACTCTCGGCGGCGACGCTGCGCGGCGCGGGACTCAGGCTGCGTCGCTTGCGATGGACGGTCGCCTTCGCGGGCCGAACGCGGAATCGAAGGGGCGGCAGTGCGTGGTAGGCACGAGCAGATACGACGCCCCTGAACCTGCGACCGAGCAGGGGCCGGTCCGTCCCGCTCCGAGGGCGTCGTACGGGGGAGGACCCTCGAGGTTGTCGAACACGTAGTAGCGGGGCAGCTCGGCCCAGGCGACGAGCTGGAGGTGTGCGCGGACCGCGGCGCTTTCGACGGCCTGGCGGTGCGTCGCCCGACTGGTCATGCTGCTCTTGCAGTCGATAAGGAGGTCGGGAGTCCAGCGGAGGGAGCTGTCGGCCTTTCGGAGTGCGGCTTGAACAGGCTGGGTGAGGACTCCCTGCCCCCACGGGTTGACCCCCCATCCGCGCGCGGTCAGTTCCTCGGCGATGGGCTGCTCGTGGGCGTCCCCCACGGCCTTTCTCCTCTGAATGCTCGGACTGAGGTGAAGTGTTGCGCAGCTCGCTCCGGTCGAAGCGAGAGCCGGATGCAGACCAGCCAGGCGCAGCCCCGCAGGACCCGTCCGTCTGCGTTCGACGGCGTCCGCCTGAGTCCGGCTGTGTCTCACTGCGTCCGCACAATGTTGACCGAAAACCGCCCAGGCCCCGGCTCGTGAACCCGTGCGAGATGCCTGTGCTGCGCCGTCCTCCAGGGCCCCTGGCCAGTGCCGCCAGACTGCCTCTAGGTAGCCGGCGATTACGTGGTTCGCGCGGTGCTTGACGATGGACCGTCCGGCGCACGTGATTGGCGCTACCTCCGGCCTCTCCACGGGGCGCTGTCAAACCCGGCGCACGCCTTGAGCGTGCTCGCAGCGAAGGTTGTCCTGAATGGATGCGCGAAGACCTTTGCTGTGCGCGATTCCGGAATCGTGTCTCGATCATTTCCATTGCACCGAACCTGAACGTATCCGTACCCTCATCTCAATGTGTTGACGGAGACAAGTAGCCACGGATCACACGAGCAGAGAGAGCCGCCGGTAGCTGTGAAGGCGGACTCGTGTCCCATGGTGAAGACCCTCCCGAGCGCGGGGAGGAAAGGCCCTCGGGTCCAATGCCCCGCCGGTTCGCCCCCGTCATCGGGCTGAATGAGGCCGCCGCTGGATGGCGGTGGCAAAGGCGTGGTGGCACCGCGAGTACCCTTCTCGCCCACGCTTCCAAGGGATCATGACGACGCCCCTGGAGGGCTGCGATGATCCACACGACTAGCCGCGTACTGGCTTCTGACCTACGCGCACACCTCGACCAGACCGTCACCGTCTCCGGCTGGGTGAACGCGCTCCGGCTGCAGCGCAAGATGCAGTTCGTCATCCTGCGGGACCACTCCGGCATGGTCCAGGTGACCCACAAGCGCGACGGCGGCCCGCTCGAAGCCGTCCTCGAATCGCTTACCCCCGAGTCCGCCGTCCGGATCACCGGCCGTGTCGTGGACGCGGCGCAGGTCAAGCTGGGCGGCCTGGAGCTCGTCCCCGAGACGGTCGAGGTGTTGAACCGGGCGGAGACGCCCCTGCCGATCGACGAGCACACCGGCCCCGAGCACCGGCTCGACTGGCGGTTCCTGGACGTGCGTAAGCGGGCCACCGCGCAGATGGTGTTCGCTGCGCAGACGACCCTGGAGCAGGGGCTGCGCGAGTACGCCATGGAGAACGGCTGCACGGAGATGCACACGCCGAAGCTGATGGGCACCGCCTCGGAGTCCGGCGCGGAGGTGTTCAAGCTCGGGTACTTCGACCGGTCGGCCTACCTCGCGCAGTCGCCGCAGTTCTACAAGCAGATGGCCGTGGCCGCCGGCATCGACCGGGTCTTCGAGATCGGCCCCGTCTTCCGGGCCGAGCCGTCGTTCACCTCCCGGCACGCGACCGAGTTCACCGGCGTGGACGTCGAGCTGTCGTGGATCGACGACGTCGAGGACGTGATGGCGTTCGAGGAGCGGATGCTCGCCCACGCCATCGCGAAGGTCGCCGAGGTACACGGTGAGGCGATCCGGGAGGTCTTCGGGATCGAGGTCGTCGTGCCGGAGGCCCCGTTCCCCCGGATCACGATGGCCGAGGCACAGGAGATCCTGCGGGCCGGCGGGTGGGACCCGGAGGGGGTCAAGGAGGACCTGGACCCGGAGGGTGAGCGTGCCATCGCCGCCCACATGAAGGGGCTCACGGGTCACGAGTTCGTGTTCATCACGCACTACCCGGCCAGCATCCGGCCCTTCTACCACATGCGTCCGGCGGACCGGCCGGACCTGACGCTCAGCTTCGACCTGCTCTGGAAGGGCCTGGAGATCACCACCGGGGCCCAGCGTGAGCACCGCTCCGACGTGCTGCTCAAGCAGGCCGAGGAGAAGAGCATGAACACCGAGCCGATGCAGGACTACATGAACATCTTCCGGTTCGGGTGCCCGCCCCACGGCGGCCTCGGCGCCGGCCTGGGCCGGATCCTGATGGTCCTGCTCGGCCTGGACTCGATCCGCGAGGCCGCGTTCCTGTTCCGGGGACCGAACCGCCTCACCCCCTGAGCCAGGGGTACACGCACCGCTGCCCCACCGCCTGTCTGGCGGTGGGGCAGCTGGGGCTCGCTCAGTACCGGGTGTGGCCCAGGTCGAGGGTCCACGCCTCGGCGGGGTTCTTGTCCCAGTGCTCGCGCAGGGCCAGCTCGCGGTCGGCGTAGCGGCCACGGCGACACAGGCCGCCGTGGGAGAGGGTGACGCTGAGCGCGAGCGGCGATTCAGTGGTGACCCAGTGCGCGGTCAGGGCGTGGCTCCACAGCTGGTCGCCCGGCTGCATCGTCACCGACTGCCGGTCCGCCTCGCTATGCGGCGGGGGAACCTCGGCTGTGGTCTCACCGAGGACCGCGGCAGCGGGGGACAGGTGCTTGTCGGGGTTGTGGTAACTGTGGAAGGTCTTGACCCCTTGGACCTGCCACACCAGACCGTGCGAGTTGTCGTTGTGGTAGGTCGAGGCTGCGCCCTCGGTGGACAGGAACAGGATCGGTGCGCACCGCTGCCACGTGAATCCCTGCGACGACAGATAGGTGCGCCAAGGCACCATGACCTCGTCCTGGAAGCCGGCCAGGATCTCGCCGTAGAACCGGGCGAGGTTGAAGTGCACCAGGCGGAACGGCCACGTGGCGATCTCCTCGACCGGGGCCGTCCGAAACGCGGCGGTGCGCTCCATGCGCACCGCCCAGTCGTCCTCACCGAGGACCGTGAACCGCACTTCCTCGTCCCGGCGGACGTGGTCGAGAATGTCGATCGCAGGCAGGAACTGATAGTCGAACGGGACCTGCATACGGAAGTTCGGCGGTTGCCTCCAGCGGCTGTCGAAGTCGTCGGGATCGGTGACGGAGACCGACGGTTGCACGTGGACCTCCAAGGTCAGGCCGCCGCGCAGTCGCGGGACGCGGGGCGGCAGATGGCGGCGCAGTCGGGGACGACGCGGTCCGTGGCCTGCGCGTCGAGGAAAGCTCTGATCTCAGTACGTGGGGCATGAACACTGATCTCGGATGCGCCATAGGGGCAGCGCCGCACCTCACCCTTGGCGGACATGTAGAGGGTTGCCGACCGGCACGGGTGGCTCTCCTCCTCGGACAGCTGCATCCGCCGAAGATCGTCGAGGTAGGACCGGTATCCGTTGGACAGGAGGAAGCGCTGACCGAGTGCCGCCGTATCGCGCGCCCGCTGCCTCAGGGAATCCTGGACCGATCGGTTGTCCCGGCTGAGGGCGTCTTCCGAGAGGAGAACCGGGCTCAGCTGGACGTCGATCCCTGTACCCGCCACGAGGCCGGCGAGCTCGGCGACTTCCTCGTCGTCCACATCCCAGTAGGTCAGGTGCAGGACCTTCGACGGGGTGTCCACGGCACCCAGAGTCGCGACGGCCGAGGCCGCGCTCCGGGTGGTGCGGCCGAGCTTCATCGCGCCCTGCGAGTCCGCCGAGACGGTCACGTTGGTCAGTAGGTGACCGACCTCCACGAGGGCGGTGACCTCAGCCTCCGAGCGGGCCGAGGTCACCATGGACACCGTCATGCCGAACTGGAGGGCCAGGCGTACGAACTGCCTGAGGTCCGGGTGATGGGTCGGCTCACCACCGGTCAGGCACACGCCCGTGACGGCTCGGCGTAGCGAGGACACTGCTGCGGGTGTCGAGGCGCTCTTCGTGAACCATTTCTGTCCATCGATCAGGACTCCGTACGAAACGCATCCGGAGTCCTGGTCGGCGAAGGTACGAAAGATCGTTCCGATGTCCGCAAGGTAGGCATCGAATGCGGTCACGTGCGCGACGTCAAGCAGGGGGTGCGGCGTCATGCTCGTGATGGTGCCAAGTCTGGTCCCACGTGGCAGGGAGTTTCCCGTTCGACGTATCGGGATCCCCTGGCGGCGTGCCAGACCGGAGCGCCTCCCATGGTGATGGTCCAGCCCAACGCGTTGTCGCGCGACAGCTCCCCAACCCCACGAACTCCGCGGCCAGGGTCCGCAGGAAGCCCTTCCCGTTGTGGACGAAGAGCCGCTGCCACGGGTGTGGTGGCGGCTGCCCACCGGTCTGCTCGGCCTGTTCCTCCTGCACCCCAACCCTGCGCGCGCTCGCCTACGCCCGCGCGCGGCCGGCGACTACCACACGCCACCAGGTCACTGTCGCTCTCACCCGCACCCCCGGCCTGCCTGCTCCACCGCGCACGGCGGAGCGAGGCACGCCGACGAGTCCAATTCGGTGAATGCGGCGGGCTGGTCGGGGTGGAGTCGGTCGCGGCGCGGGCATCGGCAGGTCCCGCTCACCTGGAAACCGCGAGGGAGAAGGCAGCCTGCAGGCACGGACTGTCTTTGCGCCCTCAGAGCAGTCCGCCATAGGCGGCCATGATGATCTCCATTCCGCGGTTGTCCTCCTGCCGGTCCCGGTCGATCATCTGGTTCATGACATAGGCCACCGTCATGCGTGAGTGGGGATCGCTCATGACCAGCGAGCCGCCCCAGCCGCCCCAGCCGAAGGTGTTGCCGAACTTGCCGAAGCCCACGGTCCAAGACATCGGCGTCCGCAGGACGCGGTCGTCGCCGTGGAACACCTCCTGCCACGCGGGCTCACAGCCCTGGGGGGACAGCAGTCGCACGCCGCCGGCCGATCCTCTGTTTGTCAGTACCGACTGGGCGAGGGCGACGGACCGAGCGTTGCCGAACCCGTTCACCGCAGGGATCAGCGCGCGACGCCAGGTCACGGAGTTGACGTCCCTGACCCGAATCGCGGCACCGGTGTACTCCCGGCGTGCGCCGTCCGGTCCGGTCGGTGCGCTGGAGGCGTACTCGTCGGTCATTGACGGCGGCGGGATGAGCGGTGCGACGCGGTGGTCATGCTCCGCGGAGAGCCCCATGTGGAAGTCCGCGCCCAAGGGCTTGGCCACCTCTTCGGCGAAGAACTCGCCGAGACCGCGGCCGGTGATGCGGCGGACGATCTCACCGACAAGGAACCCGAAAGTGAGCGCGTGATAGCCGGCGGCCGTTCCCGGCTCCCATTCGAGCGCCTGCGCGGCCAGTCCTGCCGTCACGTTCTCCCAGTCGTAGAGTGCCTCGACTGCCGTCAGCCCAGCCAGGTCCGGCAGTCCCGCGGTGTGCGACAGAGCGTGCCGTACCAGCACGCTCTCCTTGCCGGCCACGGCGAACTCGGGCCAATAGGCAGCGACCGGCGCGGACAGATCGAGCTGGCCCCGGTCGGCCAGGATCAGCGCACACAGGGCGATCATGTTCTTGGTCGTCGAGTACACGCCGGTGAGGGTGTCGCGTTCCCAGCTGACGGAACGGTCCGCATCGGCGTACCCTCCCCAGATGTCGACCACCGGCTCGCCGTCGACGTAGACGGCCGCCGAGGCACCCACATCGTCCTTGCCGAGCAAAGCTGCAAGTGCCTCACGGACTGCGGCAAACCGCGGCTCGCATACTCCCTCAATATCAGTCATGGGCTTAGCCTTAGGTAGCGCCAGGGCTTCCTGCCTGACAATTCCCGCACTGGTTTTGTCGGGCGGGGCGCGATCGAATTCTCTCAACGCCATCACGACGGCCTGACGGCCGCGCGGTCGACGACGCCCGTCTCCACCCGCGGCCGGCCGACAGCCGGGACGGCGCCCGAGACCGTAGCGCCGATGACCGCCGAGGCTCCACACACGGCGAGCGACTCCGGCTTGGGCTCGGGTGCCGGCCGATGCGGCTGGGGCTGGTCGGCAGGGCGGGCGTTCCTGCAGCGGCGACACAAGCAAGAAGGACGGATGCACGTGCTGGAGCGGCTGAATCGGGCACTGGACCACCTGGAGGCCTGCCTCGACCGGGAGGTCGACATGGCTGAGGTGGCCAGGACCGCCGCGGTGTCGGAGTACCACTTCCGGCGGCTGTTCTCCGCGCTCGCAGGGATGCCGCTCCCGGTCTATGTGCGGCGCCGGCGGATGACGCTCGCCGGAGCCGAGGTGCTGGCCGGGGAACTGACGCTGCTCGACGTCGCGGTGCGGTACGGGTACGGCTCGGGCGAGGCGTTCGCCCGGGCGTTCCGATCGGTGCACGGCATCGGACCGGGCGAAGCCCGGCGCACGGGCGCAGTGCTCACGGCACAGCCGCGCATGTCCTTCCGTGTCGTCGTCGAAGGAGGTACGGCCATGCGATACCGGATCGTGGAGAAGGAGTCGTTTCGTGTCGTCGGCAGGAAGGCCCGGGTCCCCCTCGTGCACGAAGGGTTCAACGCGGCCGCCGCGGCCCACATGGAGAGCCTGGACGAGCAGACGATCGTACGGATGAAAGAGCTGGTCCACCGGGAGCCGGAGGGGGTCCTGTCGGCGGTGGTGCACCTGACCGACAGCCGGGAGGAGGGCGCCGAGGTGGACTACTGGATCGGCGTGGTGACCGGTCCCGAGGCGGCCGCCGAGGAGCTCGACGCCCTCGACGTGCCAGCCGGGACCTGGGCGGTCTTCGACAACCACGGGCCCTTTCCGAGCGCCCTCCAGGAGCTGTGGCGCGATGTGTTCACGCAGTGGTTCCCCTCGAACCCGTACGCGAGCAGGCCAGGTCCGGAGCTCCTGCGAACGCAGCCGGTGGAGATCGGCGCGGAGACCGACTCCCAACTGTGGATCCCTGTCGAGCGGGGCAGCAGCGGGAGCGCCGGGGCGTGAACTCCGTCACCTGAAGTCACCCTCCGCACAGAAGGTGACGCCGAGTTCGTCGTCCTCGTTGATCAGGACGGCAGCGCGCGCCCGAGAGGCTCATCGCCGACTCCGCACAGCCGTGCCAGCACCTCGCGGGTGACGCGGCTGGTAGCTTTTCCACCTCCAGTGACCCCAGAAGCCAGCTCGGATCCTGGCCGCAGTGGGAGGCTCGAGCACTCTTCCTCTTGTGGAGTCCCTCCGATGGCTTCATCGCTTTCCGCTGCCCAGGCTGTCGATTTCCCGGTGGGACGTGTTGATCGGGGGCTGATCCGCGTACCGGCGTCCTCGGGGAAGGCTTCCCCGAGGGCCTCCGTCACCCGCTCCTCAGTGATCGCGGCCGTGTCCGGCCGCGCGGGCCTTGGCCGAAGATCAGGCCGGTGTAGGAGCGGGTGAGACAGGGCGGCTTCTTGGCGGCGTGTTCCGCGAAGGCCTGCCAGGTGCGGTGGGAGACGTCGAAGCGGAACTTCTGGAGGATGCTTCCCAGCTCCGGCGGGCATTGCGACGCGTCTTCTGACGGGGGTTGCAGGGGCCTCGGTGGGGTGATCAGTGCCGGCTGTTCAGGAACCCGATCGCGACCGCGCCCCACCAGGCAATTTGGGATACAGATGCCGTCACGGCGCCGCGGATCATCAGTGGGCGGGGGACGGGGCCGCGGTCGACGGCGGCCAGTCGGCGGTGCAGTGCGGACGCCTGGACGCCGTTGAGGGAGAGGACCAGGACGAGGCCGAGTTTGACGCACGTCATCGGTGAACTGAGATCGGGGTGGAGGAAGGCGCCGCTGAAGAGCAGGCCGCCGAGGCCGATCCACACGGGTATGTGCAGAGGAGCGGTGAAGTCGAGAACCTCACGAAGGGTCTTGCGGCCGGTGAGCCACAGGGCGCCGTAGTAGTCGATGGCGAGTACCGCGCCGAAGCCCAGGATCAGAGACGCGAGGTGCACGAACAGTGCGGCGGTGTGAAGGGTGACATCGGCGCGTAGGTGCAGCGCGATCCATGTGGTGGCTGCCCACCCGACGCATACGGCGAGGGATGCCGCTGCGTTCCCGCACCACGAGGGGAGCTGGAGGAGTTCTGCTTCCCGTCCAGGTCTTCGTGGGGTGGCGGTGGCATCGGCGGCGGACATGCTGCTCCATGGATCGTGTGCGGGGTGTACTCACACCAGCGAGGAGCGAGCGAAGGTAAGGCTGGCCTAAGTGTCAAGAATCGTCAAGGTGACCGTCCGCACAGTGGACCGGCGCTGTGTGCCCCGCGCTCACCGGCGCGGCCGGTTCGGTACACCGGCCGAGGTGCCCCGCCGAGGCCGGGGGCCGGAGCCAACGCAGCGTCGGGTCGCACGGTCGGGGGCCCCGCGCACGGGAGAGTGCGGGAGGGCGCCACGGAAGGAGGATGGCGAGGCGAGCGGTGTGATGAGCGGGCAGGAGCGTCCTGGCGTGGCGACGCCGGGCGGCGAACTCGGAGCCGTGACGACCTCGGGGCCGCTGCGCTGGCGGACTCCGCGAGGTCCTCGACACTGCCATCAGTGCTGAGGAACCCCGGCGTCGCCACTTGTGGGCCTCACGGCACGGGGAACTCCGGGCGCTGCCCTGGTGGACGCGGCCGGCGACCCGGACGATCCCCTCGTGCTGGGCGTGGGATCCCATACGGTGTGGCGCCGCCTTGTCCGCCCCTCGGTGGGCCGCTACCGCGTCGCGCACCAGTGCCCGCTCCGCGTGGATGATCTCCGGCAGCGTCGCGCGCGTGCGACAGGGTGATTGTCGACCGGGGAGCGAGCCATGGCGTTGATCGGATCGGCCCGGTCCAGCTCGATCCGCCCCTTCTCCAGTTCGGACACCCACCCCTGAGTCCGCCCCAGTGCGGCGGCAAGGCCGGCCTTGGCCACGGGGATCTCAACCTGCAGAAGCCCACCGCGACGCGTCGTCGGCTCGCTCTGAGGCGATGTCAGTTGGGGCTTCTATGCTGGTGGTTCGGGGTGCCGGGAAGATGTCTGGGGGGACGTCACGCCTGAATGGCTGCTCGCTGTGCTGATTCCGGCCGGTCTGCTTGGAGTGGGTGTCTGCACCTTCCTGATCTGGGCTGCGCTGGGTACGGACAGGCCGGTGGAACACCACTCGTCGATGCCCAGCAGTTGGAAGGGCCCTGAGGGTGGGGGCTGAGGCCGGCACGCGAGTCGGTCCCCGCCTGCCGGCAGTGACGCCTGCGGAGGTGTCGGCTGAACCTGCACAGCTACCGCTACCCGTACGGCGCGCACTGGGGCGACAAGGTCGACGAACTGACCATGTAGCACCCCACTGTTACCCGAGCCCCCGCACTGACTACGGTGTGGGGGCTCTCCCCATGCTGCACCCGAGGAGCCCGCGTTGATCACACGCCGTCTGCTGCTGACCGCATCCCTCCTTGTACTGGCCGGATGCTCACTGGAGGACCATCCGAAGGGAGAGCTCGCCGTACCCGACCGTCTTACACCCCAGCCCCACGGGTTCTACCACCAGGACGAGGCCAGGGACGGCGAACTCTTCAAGACATGGGCAGCCTCCGAGAACAACTCGGACTGGTCCGTCGTGAGTCACGTGAAGGCGGTGCAGCGCGTGGTGGAGGGAGACGCGGTGTACGCCTACATCCACACCGACCTGAACCCGAAGAAGGACGACCCCGACACGCAGGACCAGGCGATCGGAGAGGCGTACACACAGTGGCCTCAGCGTGCCACGGACGCGGTCCGGATCGGTGTCTTCGACGCACAGGGCAAGCGCATGGGAAGGGCCATGATGGTGGAGCCTCAGCGAAGCTGACGACAACACCGGTATCTGCGATGCCATCCGCACGAAGCGACGCAGCGTACCGGCGATCGGTGCTCGACAGCAGCGCTCAGGTTCCCGGTTCGTGTGCCGGATCGCTGCTGCCCGCGGCGCGTTGCCAGTCCCGGTAGGCGGCAACGGCTGTGGGGAGCGTGGGGAAGATGCGCTTCGGGCCGATCTTCGCTGTCAGCCCGTAGGCGTCGAGGGGGCGGCGCAGGTCCTGCTTGACCCGGGCGAGCGCGAACGTGATGTCCCGTTCGGCGAGTTCGGCACGCAGGGCCTCGACAGCGTCCAGGGCGGTGATGTCGACCTCGACGTTGGCTTCGGTGTTCAGGACGAACCAGTGCACGGGCTCGTCCTGGGCCGCGACCGAGGCCAGTGCCCGGCGGCGGAAGTCCTCGGCGTTGGCGAAGAACAGCGGCGAGTCGTACCGGTAGATGAGGAGACCGGGAACGGTGCGCGCGGTCGGGTAGTCGTCGATGTCGTGCATGCCGGCCAGCCCGGGCACCATGCCCTCCACCGCATCGTGCGGCCGGGCGACCCTGGTGAGGAGTTCGGCGACGGACAGCGCCACCGCGAGAAGTACGCCGTACAGGATGCCGAGGGCGAGGACGCCGAGTCCGCAGCCGAGGGCCAGCAGGAACTCGCGGCGGCGGAAGGATGCCAGCCTGCGGAACTCGCTCACCTCGATCAGGCGTACGGCGGCGTAGACGACGATCGCGCCGAGGGCGGCGGACGGGGTGTGGGCCAGCAGCGGGCCCAGGAAGAGCAGGACGGCGGCCACGCAGCCGGCGCCGACGAGGGAGTACGCCTGGGTCCGGGCGCCGGCGGCGTCGGCGAGGGCGGTGCGGCTGGCGCTGCTGCTGACGGGAAAGCCGTGCAGGACGCCGGCGCCGATGTTGGACACGCCGAGCGCCAGCAGCTCGCGGTTGGCTGCCAAGGGATGCGGATCGTCGTGGCGGGCGAAGGCGCGCGCGGTCAGGACGACGTCCGAATACCCGACGAGGAGCACTCCGACGGCAGGCAGAACCAGGTCGGCGTAGTCCGACGGATCGGGCAGGGCGAAGCCGGGAAGGCCGGTCGGGACCACTCCGATGACGTTGATGCCGTGGTTCGCGTCGAGGGCGAAGCCCGCCACCACGGCGGTGGCGAGCGCCAGCACGACGAGGGGCCCGGGCAGCGGTCGCCACATCAGGGGCAGGGCGAACAGCAGGGCGAGACATCCGGCGGCGAGCACGACTGTGGGCCGGTGCACGTCACCGAGGTGGTGGAGGAAGAAGGTCAGCTGGGGGAAGAAGCCCGATCCGCTGCCACTGGTCCCGGTGAGGCGGGGAAGCTGGTCCACGATCATGATCAGGGCGACACCGGCCAGGTAGCCGACGAGGACCGGCCGGGAGAGGAGATCGGCGAGGAAGCCGAGCCTGACGGCCCATGCGACGAGGCAGAGCACGCCGACCACGACGGCCAGGGCCGCCGAGAGCAGCGCGTAGCGCGCGGGGTCGCCGGCCGCCAGCGGGCCCACGGCCACGGCGGTCATGAGGGCGGTGGTCGATTCCGGGCCGACGGACAGCAGCCGGGAGGACCCGCTGAGGGCGTAGAGGACCATGGCCGGGAGGGCGGCCCAGAGACCGACGACCGGCGGCAGGCCGGCAACGCCGGCGTAGGCCATGACCTGCGGTACGAGATAGGCGGCGACCGTGATGCCGGCCAGCACGTCCCCCCGGAGCCAGGCAGCCCGGTAGCCGTGGAAAGCAGGCGGGACCGCCACGGTCCAACCGCGCGTCGCCATGGCACCTCCGGGACTCCTGTGGGTGTGTGCCGCACCATCGTGACGTGCGGAGGGCGGCCTGGAGGTGAAGCGCGCGAACGGGCGCCGCTACGGGCCGCCCTCGCGCAAGCGGAAGCCGGTGACCAGGTCGGGTCGGATCCGGATCGCTCCCGATGCGCTGCCCGGGGCCCAGGGCTTCAGGAGGCCCACGTACCGATCGATCTCTTCCGGGTCGGTGACAGCGGTGGCGTAGCCGGTGGCGACCACGCTCCAGCCCAGGTGCTCACCCGGATCGATGTCGTCGGCCTCGTAGGCGACGACCACGCCCGCCTCCTGCTGGGTCGCGAGCAGCGCCGCCAATGTCGATCCGTCCTGGACGCGGACGATGATGTCGCCGGCATCGAGGACGTGGTTGACCGGGCGTACGGCGGGCAGTGCGTGAAGGGTGAAGACGATCCGGCCCAGTTCGGCGGTGCCCAGCAGCTGAAGCGCCTCGTCGGCCCCGAGTTCTTCCATCTGCCGTCCCGGCACACTGACGGGAGGTGCACTGGTGGTCGTAACCGCCGGGTGGCTTTTCATCGTGGGCGTCCTTCGTCGAGCGTGCAGGCCGCGATCCGGATGGACGGCGTGGCAAGGGAGGCGGACACCCCCGGTTCCCATGCCGTGCCGCGTTCGCGTACGTCGTGCGCCTGCCGGTCGGACAGGGGCGAAGGCCGTGAACAGGCCGTCTGCTGCCAGGATCTCCGCGTACGCCGATCTCGGGCATGGGCCGATCGGCCCCTGGACGGGACCACAGGGCCCATGCTCGGGACCGGTGGGGAGGCCAAGACTGAAGACGGACTCGAACAGGAGGCCGTCCATGAGTACCCCTTCACCCACCCGTATCTCCGAGGCGCTGCCCGCCGACTGCCGCGCCCGTCTGATGGAACTGGCCCAAGAGGTCAACTTCGAGGAAGGGACGCGCCTCTTCCGCGAGGGCGGCCACGCCGACCGGTTCTGGATCGTCCGGTCCGGCACCGTGACTTTGGACGTCCACGTGCCCGGGCGGCGCGCCGCCGTCATCGAGAGCCTCGGCGCCGGCCAGCTGGTCGGCTGCTCGTGGCTCTTCAAGCCCTGCTCCTGGCGCCTGGGCGCCGAGGCGATGACGCCCGTCCGCGCGTACGAGTTCGACGCGGAACGCGTACGGACGCTGATGGACGCCGACGCGGCCTTCGGCTCTGCCCTCGGCCACTGGGTCGGGCAGGTCCTCGCCAACCGGCTGCAGGCCGCCCGCGTGCGCCTTCTCGATCTGTACGCGCCCTACGGGAGCGGCAGCTTCCTCTGATCGTCCGTACGCCGAAGGAGCCGGCACGGGCCATCCGCGCGGCCGAGGGTGTCGTGGACGTCCGGATGGAGCTGGGAAGCACCATCGCTGCCTAACGGGCGCCCCGCCCGGCCACAGGGTGCACTGTGCTCCTTACTGCGACAATTCTGATGGAAACGCGTAGACCGGACCGAGCCAGGGGCGACCATGTCCGACGATCCGAACGCCTCCGCAGAGGCGCCGATCAAGGTGTTCCTCCTCGACGACCACGAGGTGGTCCGACGCGGGCTGCATGACCTTCTGGACGCAGAGCCGGACATCACCGTCGTGGGCGAAGCCGGCACCGCTGAGCAGGCGCTCGCCCGCGGGCCGGCGCTCCGTCCGGACGTCGCCGTACTCGACGTGCGGCTCCCTGACGGCGACGGCATCACCGTCTGCCGCGAGCTGCGCTCGCGCATGCCGGGCCTGGCCTGTCTGATGCTGACCTCGTTCGACGACGAGGACGCCCTGCTGGACGCGATCATGGCAGGGGCTGCCGGCTACGTCCTGAAGCAGATCAAGGGCTCCGACCTGGTCTCGGCCGTACGCACGGTCGCCACCGGCCAGTCCATGCTGGACCCCGCGACCACTGCCCGTCTGATGCACTCCCTGCGCGACCCGGAAACGGCGAAGGCACCCGAAGACGCACGCCTGGCGGCGCTGTCCGAACGGGAACGGGCCGTCCTGGAGCTCATCGGCGAGGGCCTCACCAACCGGCAGATCGCCCAGCAGCTCTACCTCTCCGAGAAGACGGTCAAGAACCACATCTCCCGGCTGCTGGGCAAGCTCGGCGTGGAACGGCGGGTCCAGGCGGCCGTGATCGCCGCCCAGGTACACGAGCACGGCACCGGGACAGCCGAGCAGTAGGAACGCCGCCTCCCGTCACCGCGGCGGAACGAGAGGTACCTGCCACTGCAGGCGAGTGCCCCGCTCCCCGTCGCCCCGCCCCGCAACCTCCATCCGGCCGCTGAGCCTTTCGGCACGCTCCGCCAGGTTCCGCAGACCGCTGCGCCGACCGCCCGCGGGCAGGCCGACGCCGTTGTCGGTCACGGTGACGATCAGGCTCCCGTCGGACGCAGCGATCGAGACCTCCGCCCGTGTGGCCTCGGCATGGCGGGCGACGTTGGTGAGGGCTTCCCCGACCACGGCGAGTGCCTCGTCGGCGACGGCCGGCGGTACGTCCGTGTCGATCAGCCCCTCCATCCGCAGGGCCGGGGCGAAGCCCAGGGCCGCCGAGGCCTCGTCCAGGGCCTGAACCAGACGGGAGCGCATCTTGGACGCCTGACCGGGAGCCTCGTGCTCACGGAGTCCGAAGATGGTCGACCGGATGATCTTGATGGTGGCGTCCAGGTCGTCCACCGCCCGCGCGAGGCGTTCGGACGCCTCGGGATGGTCGACGAAACGCTGGGCGCTCTGAAGGGTCATGCCGGTGGCGAAAAGGCGCTGGATGGCCAAATCGTGCAGGTCACGGGCGATGCGGTCGTGGTCCTCCAGCAGGCTCATCTGCTCGGTGTCCCGGCGCCGGTCGGCAAGTTCCAACGCGAGGGCGGCCTGGCCGGCGAAGCCCGGAAGCGCGGCGACTTCGGCGGATGCGAACACGGGGCGGCCGTGCCTCCTGGCCAGGATCAGGACGCCGCTCAGCTTTTCCTTGGTGCCGACGGTGACGGCGACCGCCGGGCCGAAGCCCGTCCACCTCTCCGGTTGCACGGTGACGCGCTCGTCGGTCGCCGCGTCGGGGACCGTGATGAGGCCGTCGCGGGCCAGTGCGGCCTCCGCGAGTGTGCCCTGGGCGCTGGGCAGGACGATCCCGCGGTGCGCCTCGGCTCCCTCCCCGAGAGCGAGGGAGCCCCTCAGTTCACCGCCGGACCCGAGCAGGTAGAAGACGCCCATGTCCGCGCCGGTGATGTCCTTGGCCCGCTCCAGCATGCCTTCGAGGACCTGGTCCTCGGGTGCTCCGGAGAGCAGGGCGCTGGTGATGTCGGAGCCGGCCTCCAGCCAGCGCTCGCGCAGCCGGACCTCCTCGAACAGCCGGGCGTTCTCGATGGCGATGCCGGCCGCGACGGCGAGGGTGGACAGGACCGCCTCGTCCTCGGCGTCGAATTCGGCTCCGCCGCGCTTCTCGGTCAGATAGAGGTTGCCGAAGACCTCCTCGCGGACCCGGATCGGGACACCGAGGAAGGAATGCATCGGCGGGTGGTGGTCCGGGAACCCGTACGAGGCGGGATGCTCGGACAGCTCCGAGAGCCGCAGCGGCTCGGGGTGGCGGATCAGCTCGCCGAGGATGCCGTGGCCGGACGGCAGGTCCCCGATCTGCGCGCGGAGGCCGTCGCTGATGCCGACGGGAAGGAACTCCGCCAGTTTCTTGTCGTCGCCGATGACGCCGAGGGCCCCGTATTCCGCGTCCACGAGTACCACGGCGGCCTCGACGATGCCGCGCAGGACCTGCGGCAGGTCGAGTTCCCGGCCCACCGACATGACGGCCTCGAGCAGACCGTTCAGCCGGTCCCGGGTGCCCCTGACCTCGTCGATCCGGACCTGGAGCTCGTCGAGCAGCTCGTCGAGCCGCAGCCGCGGAACACCGCTCCCGGTGGGCTGCTCGCTTCCGCTCATGCC
Source organism: Streptomyces xanthophaeus (assembly GCF_030440515.1). Lineage (GTDB taxonomy): Bacteria > Actinomycetota > Actinomycetes > Streptomycetales > Streptomycetaceae > Streptomyces > Streptomyces kutzneri. The sequence goes on along the minus strand of NZ_CP076543.1, from coordinate 890,588 downwards.
CACCTCCGGCCGGAAGCGATGGCGTGATGGCCATCGCTTCCACGGTATCGCCGGCCCGAGGGCCCGGCCTTCCCGTCAGCCGGCGAATGCCCCGTACGGCCTCTCCTCGTGTCGCGGCGCACCGGGCCCGTCGTGCAGGTGTCGGACGTGGGCGCTTCTCCGATCCGGGGACAGGCCCGGTGCAGTTCGGCAGCGCGGCCTCCATCGGAGCGCCCATGGCTGTCCAGATGTCGGAACCGCTCCGGGGCGGCCTGAGGCTCTCGTCGTTGCACAGGGCCGCCGCGGTGAGCAGCTCCCGCAGCGGGCGGAGCTGCTCGGGGGCTGGACGACCACGCGGCCCTCGGCGAGGGTGCCGGTCCTGTCCGTGGCCGGCACGCCTACCGAGCCGAGTGTCTCGACCACCGGAAGGCGTCGGATCAGGGCGGCCCGGGCCGCCATGCGGCGGGCCCCGAGGGAGCAAGGGGGACGACGGCGGGCGGATCCCGTGGCCGTGGCCGCGGCGGTCGCGACAGCCCGGCCCCGCACCAGTCGGCGTGCGGCCTCCGCCGGCGTCGGCCCCGCCGGGGCCAAGGAGCCGACGGACGGCATTTCGATCGCGCGGCCGGTCGTGGCGGGATCAGTCGGCGGGGACGGTGATCACGGGGCAGTGCGCACGGTGCAGGAGGCCGTGGACGACGGATCCGATCCGCATGCCGGTGTATCCGCCCCGGCCGCGGCGGCCCACGACGACGGCCAGGGCGTGTTCGGCGGCCCGGGCCAGTTCCTCGACCGGGTGGCCGGGGAGGACCTCGTGGGTGACGTGCACGTCCGGGTACTTCTCGGACAGGCCGGCGGCGGCTTCGGAGAGGAGGGTGTGTTGCGCCCGCAGTGCCGTCTCCTCGTCGTCCAGCGTGATCAGCGGCCGCTGCCACACGCAGACGACCCGCAGCGCCGCACCCCGGAGGTCTGCCTCGTCGAAGGCGAGGGCCAGCGCGGCCGTGGCGGACGGGCTGCCGTCGACCCCCGCGACGACGTAGGGCGGCTGCTGGCTGATGTGCTCGGCGTCGCCCACGACGACGACCGGGCAACGGGCCTGGGCGGTGACGGGTACCACGAGCGAGCCGGCGCTGAAGAACTCGGCGGTTCGGCTCAGGCGCCGGGAGCCGAGGACGATCAGGCGGGCCTCGCGCGCCGCGCCGCCCAGGACGTGGGCGGGGAAGCCGCCCAGCAGGTCACCGGCGACGCTCACCTCGGGGTGGCGGTCACGCACCCAGTCGCACGCATGTCCGAGCCTGTCGAATCCGGCCTGCCGCAGGGCGGTCCGGCCGGGGGTGTCGTCGACGTGATGGGTGTCGTGCTGCGGCGGTACCGCGAGCACCAGGCGCAGCGGGAGCCGGCGCCGCTGTGCCTCGTCGGCGGCCCAGGCCAGGGCAAGGTGCCAGTCCCTGTCCGGGTCGATGCCCACGACGATGTCACGGCCTTCTGCCGGGTGGCCGGTCATGAACGGCTCCCGAAGTCGCTGCCGGTCCGTGGGATGAGGAGGACGGGGCAGTGGGCGTGGTGCAGCAGGCTGTGCGTGGCCTTGCCCAGATTGGGGGCGAGTCCGAGGGACCCGGGAACCCGGCGGCCGCCCATGACGAGCAGGTCGGCGTGGCGGGACGCCTCGACCAGGACACCGGCGACGGAGATGCTCTTCTCGGCGTCGGCCTGCACCTCCAGGTCGGGGAACTCCTCGCAGATCGCATCCGTGACGGCCCGCAGGGACTCTGCGTGCGCACCCGCGATCGCGTCGACGTCGTCGAGCATGCTGACCACCTCGCCGACGGACTCCAGCATGTTCCACACGTGCAGCAGCCGCAGAGATGCCTTGCGCAGCTCGGCTTCCCGGGCGGCGTAGCGCGCGTACAGGAGGTCGTGTTCGTCGCGGATGGCAGCGAGGACGGTGCCGTTCTCCTCGGCCCCGTCGGGGCCGCGGACGACGATGACGGGGGTCATGGCGGCGGCCGCGACATCCAGGCCGACCGATCCGAGCATGAGGGAGCTGAATCCGCCCAGGCCGCGGTTGCCGACCACGATCGTGCCGTGGAGCCCGCCGGCCCGGTGCAGGCTGTCGACGGCGCCGGCGCGGCTGAATTCGGTGGTCACGTTCAGCCCGGGGTACTCGGCCGAAACAGCCTTCGCCGTGTCGTCCAGGAGCGCCCGACCGTTGACGCGGACCCGTTCGATGGTCTCCGCCGACAGGTACAAGGCCCTGCCGTCGGTGTCGGCGCCGTACACGATGCGCAGGGGACGGTCACGGCGTACGGCCTCCCTGGCCGCCCACAGGGCAGCGATGTGCGCCGCCTGCGAGCCGTCCACGCCGACGACGACCGAGCTGGTGTCCGGCGTACGGAATGTGCTTTCCACGGTTCCTCCCAACCGAGAAGCCGATGAGGGACACCACACACGCTGCCACCGTCGACGCTTCGGGAAGAGGGCCGCCCGGGACCGCAGACGGGACCGAAGGTCCCCCGTCGTCCCGGGCTCGGCACCTCGCACCTGGGGCCCGTACGGCCCCAGGACGGGACCGTTCGGCCCTCGATCACCGGCAGGCGCCCCTGCATGGTGGGTTCACACCCGACAACGGACAGCAGCCTCGCGTGACACGGCGGGGCAGGAGGACCTCATGAAGCGCATCAAGGTGGCGGACCTCATGACCGACGAGGTCGTCTCCGTGGCCCCGGGCACCGCCTTCAAGGACATTGTGAAGCTCCTCGCCCAGTACGACATCTCCGGAGTCCCTGTCCTGGACGACGAATACCGCGTGGTGGGCGTCGTTTCGCAGACGGACCTGCTGGCCCACGCGGGCTCTGGCCCCGATACCTCCTGGCAGAACGGCACAGCGACGGAGCCGCCCACCGCGGGCGACGTCATGTCCGCGCCCGCTGTCACCGTCCGCGCCGAAGAGACAGTGGCCGACGCCGCCCGGCTGATGACCCGCCGGAGCATCGAACGCCTCCCCGTCGTGGACGTGGAGGACCGGCTCGTCGGCATCGTCACCCGCCGGGACCTGCTCCACATGTTCCTGCGCCCGGACTCCGAGATACGCCGGCGTGTCACCGGCGAGGTCCTCACGGAGGTGCTCGGTGTGCCGACCGGTGACGTGGACGTCCACGTGGTGGACGGGATCGTCACCCTGGACGGCCGGGTCGAACGCCGGAGTCAGCTCGCCGTACTCCTCAGCCTCGTCGAGCGACTCGAAGGGGTCGTCGCTGTGGCATCGCATGTCACCGCCCGCACCGACGACACGGCAACCATTCACGCGGACCAGGCCCGGCATGCCATGCCGTGGTGATAGAACCGGACCGCGCGAAGGGAATCACAGCCATGGAACACCACGTGACCGTCGGAGTAGATGGCTCCCCGGAGAGCCGGGCAGCGGCGCGCTGGGCTGCGCAGGAGGCTGTCCTGCGCCAGGTGCCGCTGCGGCTCGTGCACGCCGTCGACTGGCCCCTGGACCCGGTTCTCCCCGGCCTGGGCCGCCAGGAAGTGGACCGCTGGGCGGACCAGGCACTGACCGAAGCCGCGCAGGAACTGCACGGGCGCCACCCGCATCTGGAGATCACGACCCGCTGCCCGACGGCCCGGCCGGCGGCCGCCCTGGCGGCCGAGGCCGCCGACGCCGGGCTGCTGGTCCTGGGATCGCGCGGTCTGGGCGGCCTGGCCGGTTTCGTCGTCGGCTCGGTGGCGATGTCCACCGTGATCGCGACCGACACCCCGGTCGTCCTCGTGCGCGTCGCCGACGACCTGGACGACCCCGACGACCTGGACGGCCCGGACGCCCCCGACGGCCCGGGCACCGGCTCCGCCGACGCCGAGATCGTCGTGGGCATCGACATCCACGAAGCGTGCGACCGGGTACTCGCCTTCGCCTTCGAAGAGGCGGCCCGCCGCGGCTGCCCCTTGCGAGCGGTGCATGGCTGGAAGATGCCGGCCGCCCACAGCTACGTCCCGTTCTTCGACCCGGACGACGAACGGGACATCGGCAGGAGCGTCATGCACATGGTGGGCGACATGCTGCTGCCCTGGCGCCACAAGTTCCCCGACGTGAACGTCAGCCACCACGTGTTCAAGGGATCGGCCGGCGAGCATCTCGTCCGGGCCTCGCAGGGCGCGGGACTCGTCGTCGTGGGACGACATGTGCGCCGTTCTCCCCTCGGCGCGCACCTCGGCTCGGTCGCCCACGCGGTCCTGCACCACGCAGCAGCCCCGGTGGCCGTCATCGCCCACGACTGAAGAAGCGGAAACCCGCGCAGACCTGCACAAGGTCCTCCTGCGACCGGACGAGGACATCGATACCGAGATCCGCGAACTGATCACGTATCAGCTGCTCCCGCACGTTCCCGCCGAAGTGCACGTCCACGTCGCCAACGGCATCGCCTACCTCAACGGTTCGCTGCCGGACCCCGCGATGATGACGAGCCCGGCCGTCGCGGTCCCAAGACCCACCTGCGCCCCTGCCGAACGCAGACAGGCGGCCGGTAGGGCCGGTAGGGCCGGTAGGGCGGTAGGGCCGGTCGGTCCCGGGTTGGGCCGCTCGGTCCTTCCCAGAGGCCCGGCACACGGAAGAGCCTGAAGGCAGCGGCTTTCCGACCGCCACCTCACCGGTCGCCGTAGGGGCGCACGACTGAGGCCGCACAGACAGGAACGGTCCCGTGAGCGCAACACACTTCGACGCCGACACCGTCATCCGGCTCGTGGGCGATGCAGTCACCGCCCCGTCCATGCACAACGCCCAGCCGTGGAAGTTCGCGTTCCACGCCGGCGAGCACGGTGCCCTCGCCCTGTACGGCGATCCGGAACGTGCCATGACCCGGACCGACCCGGATCACCGCAGTCTCCACCTCGGCTGTGCTGCGGCCCTCTTCAACCTGCGCGTGTCCGCAGCCTGGATCGGCCTCCCCGTCCGCGTTCGGCTCCTGCCTGACGACGCCGAACCATGGCTGCTCGCCACGGTGACCATCGACGAAACCGCGGGCACGGACCGCGAGCTGGCCTCCCTGCACGACGTCCTCCGGCGTCGGCACACCAGCCGGTACCCCTTCGCCGAGGAGCCGGTGCCGGGCGCGCTGCTGGACGGTCTGTGGGCCGCAGCCCATCTGGAGGGCTGCCGGCTGACCGTCCCGGACACCTGGCACATCGACACCGTGCTCGGGCTGGTGCGGGACGCCGAACACCGAGAGGAGATCGATCCGCTCGCCCGGGCGGAAACCACGGCCTGGACCTACCCCACGCAGAGCGCTTCAGGCACCCGTCGCGACGGCATCCCGGCCGTCGCCTTCGGACCGAAGGCCTCCGGCGGCCCCGCCCCCGTGCGCGACTTCGGCCGGGCCAACCCGATTCCGGATCGCGGCTGGGCCGTGTTCGAGAAGCGACCGCAGCTGGCTCTGCTCAGCACCGAGGGGGACACCGGAGCCGACTGGCTGCGCGCCGGCCAGGCCATGGAACGCGTCCTTCTGCAGGCCACTGCCGACGGACTCGCCACGTCGATGACGTCCCATCCCCTGGAATGGCCGGAGTTGCGCTGGACGGCCCGCGACCCGGTCGCGGCCATGGGACACGTGCAGATGGTCTTCCGCCTCGGCTACGGCCCCACAGGCCCCGACACACCCCGCCGCCCGTTGACCGAGGTGCTGGAGATCCGGGAGTAGACACCCCGAGCGCCCTGCCGCGGTTCAGTCCTTCCCGAGGGTGGCCGCGTGGTCGGGTACGGCGGTCTGCAGGTCCTTGGACGGACGCTGGTAGCCCGTGGACGGCGGCCTCGGCGGCAGGGTCAGCGACGGTACGGCCACGTCCTCGTAGGGAACCGAGGACAGCAAGTGGGCCATCATGTTGAGCCGCGCGCTGCGCTTGTCGTCGCTCTCGACCACGTACCACGGGGCATCGGCCGTGTCCGTGTGGACGAGCATCTCGTCCTTGGCCCTCGAGTACGCCTCCCAGCGAGTGAGGGACTCCAGATCCATCGGGGAGAGCTTCCACCGCCGCAGCGGGTCCTCCGCGCGGCGCCGGAACCGCTCCTCCTGCACGGCGTCGCTGACGGAGAACCAGTACTTGCGGAGCAGGATCCCGTCCTCGACCAGCATCCGCTCGAACACCGGGCACTGGCGCAGGAAGCGCTGGTGCTCGGCGGGCGTGCAGAACCCCATGACGTGCTCCACTCCGGCGCGGTTGTACCAGCTGCGGTCGAAGAGGACGATCTCTCCGGCGGCGGGCAGGTGCTCGACGTACCGCTGGAAGTACCACTGAGTACGCTCCCGGCCGGTCGGTGTGGGCAGGGCTGCGATGCGCGCGACACGAGGGTTCAGGTGTTCGGCGACGCGCTTGATCGTGCCCCCTTTGCCCGCGGCGTCACGGCCCTCGAAGACGACGACCAGACGGGCGCCTTCCGCACGCGTCCACTCCTGGAGCCTGACCAGCTCCGTCTGGAGCCGCAGCAGCTCTCTCTCGTAGACCGCCTTCTTGAGACCCATCGCCGCCACCGTCCCCTTTTCGTCGTCCAGTGCTGCGATCAAGTCGGTCACGGCACGCGCCCGCGCGCAAGGTTGACTCGCGCGTCGCACGGGTGTGTCGAGACGCCGGCCCGGACCTCAGCGTCGGCTCCGACCGGGCCTTCGTTCCCCCGTCCGCAGTGACCGCGAAGGACACCCCCCGGGCCCGGCCGCGCCGATACGCTGGCTCCGGACTGGGCGGGCAGCGAAGGGGAAAACACGTGGGTGTGGGGGATCCGTTGACGCAAGTGCCTCGGATGCGGCTGGACGAGCTGCTCGACGAGCTCCAAGTACGCATCGACGCCGTACGAGGCACCCGCGACCGGGTGCACAGCCTGCTGGAGGCCGTCGTCTCGGTGGGCCGGGAGCTGGATCTGGCCCAGGTGCTGCGGCGGATCGTGGAAGCCGCGGCACTGCTCGTCGACGCCGAGTACGGGGCGCTGGGGGTCATCGGCCCCGACGGCCGTACGCTGTCGCAGTTCCTGACCGTGGGGCTCAACGAGGAAGACATTGCCGAAATCGGTCCCCTGCCGGCCGGTCACGGTCTGCTCGGAGAGGTCATCCACCACCCGGAGCCCTTGCGCCTCACCGATCTCGGCGCCCACTCCTCGTCGTACGGGTTTCCGCCGCACCACCCGCCCATGCGCACGTTCCTCGGCGTACCGATCCGGGTGCGGGACGAGGTGTTCGGGAATCTCTATCTGACCGACAAGCGGAGCGGGCTCGATTTCGACACCGAGGACGAGACGGTGATCTCCACCCTCTCGGTGGCGGCGGGCGTGGCGATCGACAACGCCCGGCTCTACGAGGGCGCGCAGTGTCAGCAGCGGTGGCTGAAGGCCAATGCGGAGATCACCGAAAGCCTGCTGTCGGGCAGTTCCCGTCCGGCGGTCCTGGAGCTCATCGCCCTGCGGGCCCAGGAGATCACAGGGGCCCGGATCGCGGACATCTCCATGCCGGTTCCCGCTGCCGAAGGGCTGTTCGTGGAGTTCGCGGCCGGTGCGGACAGCAAGGCCCGGCAGGGTCTCGTCGTTCCCATCGAGGGATCCCTCTCGGGGACAGCTCACCGGACCGGGCAGCCCGTCACGGTCGTGCGCGCCTCGGACGACGACCGTTACCCGGACGATGCCCAGACACAGGGCGGGTTGGGCCCCGCCGTCGCGGTCCCGCTGGGCACCGCAGGCGGCGACAGCAGGGGTGTACTGCTGCTCGCCCGTCCGGCCGGCGAGCCCGTCTTCGGCGAGAACGAGCTCGAGCCCATCGTCGCCTTCGCGGGGCAGGCGGCGATCGCCTTGGAGCTGGCGGAGCGGCGCCGGGACGCCGAGCAGATAGCACTGCTGGAGGAGCGGGACCGGATCGCACGGGACCTGCACGACCTGGCCATCCAGCGGCTCTTCGCCACAGGCATGACCCTCCAGAGCGCGGCGCGCCTCGTCGAACACGAAGGGGCCGCCGAGCGAGTCAGCCGTGCGGTCGACGACCTGGACGAGACCATCAAGATCATCCGTTCGACGATCTTCGGTCTGCGCACCAAGGACCGCGGCAGTAGACCGGGTCTGCGGGCCCGCGCCGCCCGTGCCGTCGGCGACGCGGCCACCACCCTCGGCCATCCGCCGCGCCTGAGCATGGAGGGCCTGCTCGACACGGACGTGCCGGCCGAGGTCGCCGACCACGTCATGGCTGCGCTGGGCGAGCTCCTGAGCAACGCCGCGCGCCACGCGGGGGCGACCAGGGTCGGCGTGGCCCTCAAGGCGGAACCGGGCGAGATCGTGCTGACGGTCTCCGACAACGGCAGGGGCATCCCGGACCAGGGCCGGAGAAGCGGTCTGCGCAACCTCGACGACCGGGCGCAAAGCCTGGGCGGGTCCTTCACCGTGGACACCCCCGACGACGGGGGCAGCCGGCTCGTCTGGCGGGCTCCGCTCCCCACCGGGAGCTGACGGCCCCCACGCGATCACCGGCTTCCGCCCTGCTCAGGCCGCCGCCAGCCCCAACTCGCGGTCGGCACCGAGCACCCGCATCGACTTGGCCACCAGAGGCGGCACGTCACACAGCTGGAGTCTGGTTCCGGACAAGCGGCAGCGGTGGTGCACGCGCACGAAGAGGTCGATGCCCGCGCTGTCGCAGAAGGAGATCCCGGACAGGTCCAGGACGAGGCTGTGCCGACCGGAAGCGGCGAGTTCGGTGAGCCGGGGCTCCACCTGCCCCGCCGTGTGGAAGTCGAGTTCTCCTGCCAAGGTGACGCGCAGATCGCCGTCATGCCTCACCACGGCCCTCAGGCTGATCAAGGCGGTCGTCATGGAGCCTCCACGCTGCGTGCGGCTCTGGAGCCGAGCCGCGCCTCTCCCCGTGCGGCACCAGCTCACCGGAACCGGACCGGTCCGGGGAAGGCCCACATGCCCCCCGTGTAGGGCCGATGGTCCCTTTCCCCTGGCGCATCCCTCCGCGGGGAACGGGGGGATGAGGGTCTATCGGCCCTGTCCGTTCGGCCCCTCCGGCAGGCAGGATGCTGGAGTTCGTGCGCTCAGGACGGACCCAGCCGAAGGAGTTGCGTCATGACCGACCGCGGTGCTCCCGCCCCCGCCAAGACGCCGATCACGGTCTTCCTCCTCGACGACCATGAAGTCGTGCGCCGCGGGGTGCACGATCTGCTGGACGCGGAGCCCGATCTGAACGTGGTCGGCGAGGCGGGCACGGCGGAACAGGCCCTGGCCCGCATCCCCGCCCTGCGCCCCCAGGTGGCGATTCTGGACGTACGTCTCCAGGACGGCGACGGAGTGAGCGTGTGCCGGGAGCTGCGCTCGCGGATGCCCGAGCTGGCCTGCCTGATGCTCACCTCGTTCGACGACGAGGAGGCACTGCTCGACGCGGTGATGGCGGGCGCCTCCGGTTACGTGCTGAAGCAGATCACCGGCACCGACCTGGTCACCGCCGTCCGCACGGTCGCGGCCGGCCAGTCCATGCTCGATCCCGGAGCCACGACCCGGCTGATGGCCCGCATGCGCGGTGACGTGCCCAAGGAGGAGCAGGTTCCCGGTCTCCCCGGGTTCACCGACCGGGAGAAGGAGGTCCTCGTCATGGTCAGCAGGGGGCTCACCAACCGGGAGATCGGCAAGCGGCTGTACCTCGCCGAGAAGACCGTCAAGAACATCATCTCGCGGCTGTTCACCAAGCTGGGTGTGGAGGGCCGAGTCCAGGCCGCCGTGATCGCCAGCCATACGCTGGTCCCGCCGAGCCAGCGCCCCGTACCGGCCGCCGAGTAGCCGGAAGCACGGCACGCCGTACAGTCGCGTGCCCGGCTCGGCCGACGACGAGCAGTTGCGCGTCGGACGCGGCGGCCGCCTCGCCCAGCCCCGCGCGCCGTTCGGGCCGAGGAATGCGAACACCTCACCCGGCCTCACCGTGAGGCTCAGGCGGTCGACGGCCGCCACCGGCCCATACCTCTTGGTCAGTCCGGCCAGCTCGATCGCCGGCCCGTCACCCATGGATCCGGTCTGAGCCCGCCGCCGGAGACCCGCCCGCTCATCCAAGGTCGTAGGCCGTGAGGGGAGCGCGCTGCGGTGCGGCCCCCGCTGCTGCCATGTCGCCGTAGGCGGCGCGCTTGAGCTGTTCCGCCAGGTTCTCCAGTGCCCGGGCGGCCGCGAGTTCGTCGCCGATCTCGGGCACATCCTTGTCCGTCGGGTTGCAGCGTGCGGTGCCGTGGCCCGTGAGACGCGTGGTGCCGGTGTCGAGTTCGACTCGGACCTTGGTCGTGTGCTCGTCCTCGAAGAGGTAGAGGTGGGTCTTCCATTCGCTCGTGTGCGACATGGTGTGCCTCCGGTCGGATCAGGAGGATCGGTGGTGTCGGCGTCGGGCCCGGCCCCTGAGCTCGTCGCTACCCCGGACCGGCGGCGGGAAGGCCGAGACGAGCAGGACGACGTCCAGCGGGAGTGCGGCGGTGCGTATACGAGGTAGGCGTGGTGCAGGGGGCTTCCGGTCCTTGTCGATCGCGCTGCGGGAACTGGGCCGAGGCGTTCGGGACGTGATCCCCGGCTCGGCGCGGGGTTCCAGGGGATCCGGCGCGGTGTCCGGCGTGAGGTCCGGGGCGGCGGCGCTCTCAGTCATCGCCCGCTCCCGGTCCGGGGCGCAGGCGGCCTGACCAGAGGGGCTCGATGCCCGCCCACTCGGATTCCCAGGACCGTGCGCTGCGCGCGTCCACGATACGGAGGCGCATGGCGACAAGGGCGCCGCCGGCGAGCACGATCCCGGTCAGCGCTCCGGTGCCGATGCCCACGGCGTTCAGAGCGATGTCGGCCCGGCCGGGCGGCGCGGCGGCCGCGCGGCCGTTCTCGTCCACCCACACGCGGACCGTGTCACCGTGCCGGGTTCTTGCGGGAACGGGGATGGTTTCCGTGTGCGGGTGCTGCGAGGGGTAGTGCCACGTGGCGGTCGCCACGGTCACCGGCCGACTGCTCGGCCGGTCTCCTGCCCGGTACGTGGTCTCGCTGACCGTGGTGGCCGTCACGGTGTGCCGGTGGCGTGCGACGTTCTCGGCGGTGCGGTGGCCGTCCGTCCAGGCGGACCGCCCGAGGACGAAGCCGGCGATGACGGCCAGCAGGCAGGTCAGCGCGAAGGCGGCATGCATACGGGTCCGGGTGCGGTCGGCATCCCGCCTGAGCGGGTTGGCCCCCGTCCCTTGCTTCCGGTGGTGCATGGCACGCCTCCGTGCTGGTGCGTGCCGAGCCTGGCCGTCCCTTCAGGCGGCGACGAGCTCGGCGCTGATGTGGTGGGCCCAGTTCTGGATCCGCTCGGGGTGTGGGCCGTGATGCGGCCGCCGAAGGGACTCGGCGTTGCGTTCCGCGCAGTGCGTGGCCTTGCTGTTCCAGCGGCCGGCGTAGGGGGAGCCACCGAGGACGACGGCGTCGGCATCGAGACCGTCCTCGCGGAGGGTCTTGGCGATCTGTTCGGCGATGCCTGCGGTGGCTGGGTGCCGGGTGCCGTAGGCGACCAGGATTCGCTTGGTGCTCATGGCGGGTACTCCGTCATTCCATGGTGCGGGGCTGATGCCACTGTCGCGCGGCCGACGGCTGCTCCGCTTGGGCCGGACGGATCCCTGCGGGGACCATTCGGTACTCCCCGTAGCGCCCTTCCCCGGAGGCGGCGACGCGCCGCTCGACGGCGGCGAAGCTGTCCGGGGCGACGGAGACGGACTGGTTCGTCTCGCTCTCCTCGTACGGGAGGCGGCCCGCGTGGGTCTGGCCCCGGCTGCCTCGGTCCGCGAGACGGCGGTGCCTTCGCCCACCGCGATGCCTTCGACGAGGGCCTCACCCGGGGCGGCGGTCCGACGGCAGCGGTGCAGGCCCTCGGCGTCGGTCGGCCCGCGCCGTTCTCAGGGTCGAGGGTGAAGATCACCCCTGCCCCGGCGAGGTCGGCGCGTTCGGTGGGGCCGCCAGTTCCTGAGGTGGGCGGAGCCGCGTTCGACCCGTGCGTCTCCGGGGACGGATGAAACGAGCGGCGGCCATGAGACGTGGCGCGCTCGCCCACCGGGGGCGGTGGACGAGCACGCGCGGAAGGGGGGTGTCACGTGGTGGTCACGCGGGAGGCTTCGTGATGGGCTGCCCTGGCTTCGAGGAGGGTGGGGAGCACGCGCACGGCGTGCTCCGCGTAGCCCTGCGGAGAGGGGTGGACGCCGTCCGCGCTGAGGAGTTCGTCGGCCCGGATGCGGAAGTCGTCTACCGCGGACGCCGCGGTGAGGGCGCCGAGCCGCTCGGCGGCACGGCACTGCATCCGGCCCAGCCTCCGCGCACGGAGCGAAGCCGCCCAACGGACCGGAGCACGGAAGCCGGGGGCGTTTCCCGGGTCGGGGCAGGGCATGACGACGACCTGACGGCCGGCCGACCTCAGCCGTTCGACCGCTGTCTCGAAGTGGCGGGCGGCGCGGCCGATCGGGGCCGGGAGCAGGGTGTCGTTGCTTCCGACGATCAGAACGGCGATGCCGCGCTCGCCATGGTCGTCACCGCGGATGCGGTCGAGCTGGCGGTGCAGGCCGGCGCTGGTGCTTCCGGACCTGGCGAGGACCCGGAGGTGAACCGGGCCGCCTGTGGCCTCGGCGAGGGCGTGGGCCAGCCGGGCGCCGAGCGTGTCCTCGGCGACGCGTACGCCTACCCCGCGGGCGAGGGAATCGCCGAGGAGCAGCAGGGGCAGCGGTTCGCCGTCGCCCGTTCCGTACCGTCCGTCAGGCAAGGCGACGAGGTGCCTCTCCGGCGGACGCTTCATCAGCAGTCGGGTGTAGAGGCTGGCGAAGGCCGCGGCGACGGGCCGCCGCCCGCGTGGTTCCGGCCTGGTTGCGGTGTCAGATGACATGGAGGTGGACGTCCTGGTCGGTGAGGGAGCATCTGTGGATGTCAAGCAGTGGTGGCGTGCCCGATCCCGGTGCGGCAAGACCCGTGTCGCGCACCATCGCCCCGAAGGGGCGGGCCGGTTCAGTGACCCGGCTATGCGCCGGGACCCTGGGGGGCCTGGCCCTGCAGGGCGAGCGGGGCTTCCGGGGCCGGCCGGGCCGGCGCCGTGTCAGCGCCCGGCAGACGGAGCCAGGCGAGGGCCGCACCGGCCAGCGTGGACCGCCGCTGCGGTCCAGGCCGCCGCGTCCATGCCGCGGACGAAGGCATCTGCATCGGATGACGCGCCGTCCGCGGTGGAGACCGTGGCCAGTACGGAGCCGAGCACGGCCACGCCCAGCGTGGAACCGACCTGCCGCGAGGCGTCGTTGAGGGCCGAGCCGAGCCCCGAGGAGTCTTCCGGGACCACGGCCATCAAGCACTCGGTGGCCACCGGTGCCACCAGCCCCGCACCGAAGCCCGCGAAAGCCTCGAAGGCCAGGACCTGAGTGTCGGCCGCGAGGACGGCGCAGCCCACGGCGATCAGCAGCAGCCCCGCCGATACGGCCGCCCTCGCGCTGTACCGCTTCGACACGACGGCCGCCGCTCCCGCGCCGAAGGCCAGGCCGAAGGAGAGCGGGGTGATGCGGACGCCCGCTTCCCAGGGGCTCAGCCCGCGGACTTGCTGGAGGTACATGGTGAGGATGAACATCGCGCCGAACACCGCGAACGACATCAGTGCGAGTGCGAGCGCCGCCGTCGCCGCACGTCCGTCCCGGGCCACCGCGAGCGGCAGCATCGGCGCCGGGCAGCGCGTCTGCCAGTGGGCGAAGAACGCCAGCAGAACCGCCGCGACCGCGAAGGCGGCCAGTACCGGTCCACTGGTCCAACCCCGCCCGGGTGCCTCGATGATGCCCCAGACCAGCGCGAGAAGTCCCCCCGACGACAGCAGCGCCCCGGCGCGGTCCAGCGGCCGGGGGCGGGGGCCGGTGGATTCGGGTACGAACACCACCGCCGCAGCGAACACGGCCAGGGCCACGGGCACGTTGAGCCAGAAAGCCGCCCGCCACGAGGCGTGCTCCACCAGCCAGCCGCCGGCGACCGGACCGGTGAGCGTCCCGATTCCGGCCACGGCGGCCCAAAGGGACATCGCCCGGCGCCGGTCGTCCGCCGCAGTGCGGAAGACGTGGGCGATCGTGGACAGTGTCGCGGGCATGAAGAGCGCCGCGCCCAGTCCCATCCCGCATCGGGCCGCCACGACCTGCGCGGGGCTGCCGGCAAGGGCGCCTCCCACGGACGCGACGGCGCAGACGGCCAGTCCGGCCAGGAAGGCCCGCCGCCTGCCGTACGTGTCGCTGAGCGTTCCGGCGGCCAGGACGCAGGCGCCGAGCGTGAGGGCGTACCCGTCGACGATCCACTGGGTCTCGGCCATCGACGGGCCGAGGTCCTGCCGGAGGCCGGGAACCGCCACGTTCAGCACGGTGAAGTCCAGGCCGATCAGGAACAGGGCCGAACAGACGACCGCCGTCGCAGCCCACGCCTCGCGGCGCGTCACGAGGCGTGCCTCGTGCCGTCGCCGCGCACCGTCCGCAGGGGCTCGTCGCGCCGCCGGAATCCGATCCGGTACAGCGTGGCCGCCCGCCGCCGGAACGTGGCCTCGGAAGCCCGTAGGTACAGCCGGTAGCGCCGGAAGCCGTCGGCCCCCACCAGTGCCTCCGCCTGCCTGCGGGCCCGCACCAACCGGGTCGACCAGCCGTGCAGGGTGCGCGCGTAGTCGTCGGGGGCGGCAGTCAGGACGGTGACCGAGAAGTACGGGTCGCACGCGGCTGTGATCTCGGCGAGCCGCGGCAGGGCGGCGCCGGGGAAGACACTGCTGAAGACGAATCGGCCGACCGGCCCGTCGGGCCCGGTCTCGTCGTCGTACGCGATGGTCTGCAGGGACATCCGCCCTCCGGGCCGCAGCCAGCCGTGGCATTTCTCGAAGTACGCGCCGTAGACGGCGAGTCGCTCCTGGGCGGTCATGCCACTGTTGACGAAGTGCTCGAAGGCCCCGACCGAAACGATTCCGTCGTAGGGCCGCGCGGCGGTGTGCGCGTCCCAGCTCTCCAGCAGCGGCACCACTCCTGGGTGGGCCTGCGCCGCGATGTGGGCGTGCTGGGCCGGGGAGATGGTGAGCCCGGTGACCTCCCGGACGCGTCCCGTGCCGACTGCGTGGGCCGGCATGCCGCCCCAGCCGCAGCCGACGTCAAGGAGCCGGAAGCCCTCGTCGCCGGACGCACCCGCCAGGTCCAGGTGGTGGTCGAGCTTGGCGCGCTGCGCACGGGCGAGGACGTCCGCGTCGGCAGGGTCGCCGTCGATGCCGTCCCACAGGGCCGCCGAATAACTCAGGGTCTCGTCGAGCCAGAGCGCGTAGAAATCGTTGCCGACGTCGTAGTGGAAGGCGATCTCGGCGGCGCTCGTGCCGGACCGGACGCCGGACGCGGCAGCCGTGGTCGTGGTCATGGTCACGCTTCTCCTGAGCGGTCGGACGGAGCCGGGCGCGGCACCCGACGCTCGTACCCGTCGTGCGGCGGATCCGCGGGCACAGCCGTCGAGTCGGGCGGCCCGTCCGATCAGGGGATGACAGGCCGGGCCACCACACGGGGGAGCGGAAACACCCCACGCCCTGCACGGATCGTGATCATCACCTGACGCGTAGTGATCATGCAAACCTGGGCCACCCGAAAGGGTGGCGTGCGAAGGTCACTGCGTCCTCGGCCGGCCCGTCCCGCATGCGCTCACCGGGAGCAGGGCCAGAACTTCCTCGACTACGGCTGCACCGGTGGCCATGGCTGGCGGCGCGCACGGACATCGACGTCGTTGCGACCAGGGCCTGGATCCTGCTGGACGGGCGTCCGCCGTCGCAAGAGCACCGCCGGCGTCTTCCCCGAAGGGCACCGGCCGGGTGGCCATCGAGGCCGGCCGTGCCGGGTCACCACATCATCCTCGCCCGCGGCTGGGCCGAGCCGGCCTCATCGACGGCCGACGCCGACCGTCGATTCGCCGACCGCCGCACTCGGCACGGTCATGCAGCGGGCACGTCCGCCCGGACGATGGTGATCGGACACGGCGCGTGGAGCGCCGTCTGATGGCTCACCGAACCGAGCAGCGCTCGGCCGAAGCTGCCGCGACCACGGCTGCCCACGACCAGCATGTCCGCACCCTCTGCCGCATCGACCAGGACGTCGACCGGGTTGCCGCGTACCAGGCGCTGGTGCACGGAGGAGGCACCGTCCTCACCGAGAACCGTGCGGACCTCCTCGACCAGCCGGCGTTCGGCCTCCTCCTCGTCGAACGTGGTGTCCACCGCCGGGGCCGACCAGGAAGCGGCACCGGGCAGGTCCCACGCTGCGACCGCTTCCACTCGCCCGTTCACCTGCCCTGCGTACCGGACCGCCCAGCGCAGCGCGGCCTGGGACGAGGGCGATCCGTCGACGCCCACCACGATGCGCGGAGCCTCTTGCTGCCTGTCCATCCCTGTCATCCTTCCGACGGCTGATACATCCACAGTGTGCGCATTGCGATCGGCCCGCCACGCGAGCGCGCAGTGGCTGTCGTGTCAGCCCTCGGGGAGGCGGAACCACCGCTCCTGGCCTGCGGAAATGCGTTCGTGCCGGTCGGCGGGCAGGACCAGGGGCACCGGGCCCAGGAGCGACGAGGGGACCTTGATGCCCAGGCGGCCGGGCCGGAACCGGATGCGGATGTCCTGGTGCCCGAGGTAGGAGATCGAGAACGAGGACCCGGGCACTTCGGACAGGGGGACCGGGTCGATGTGCAGGCCGTCGGCGTGGGGCTCGAGCCCGACGATGCCGCGTTCGACGAGGTCGAGGGTGCCCGCCATGGCGCCGAGGTGAATCCCTTCGCCCGTGGTGCCGCCCTGCACGTCCGTGATGTCACTGAGCAGGGCTTCCTGGCAGTAGCGCCAGGCATCCGGGCCCTGTTCCCGGGCGAGGATCCAGCCGTGGACGAGGCTGCTGAGCGTGGAGCCGTGGCAGGTCCGCCGCAGGTAGTGGGCCACCGTCCTGCGCCAGAGGTCGTCGTCGAGGCGGTGCCCGAGCCGAAGGAACATTTGTGCGAGTTCTGTGGGGCGGAAGAGGTAGCCGAGCATGAGGGTGTCGGCCTGCTTGGACGCCTGGTAGCGGTTGGGGGTGTCGCCTTCGGCCTCCAGGATGCGGTCCAGGCGGCGGATGTCGTGGTAGCGGGCGCGGTAGCCGTCCCAGTCCAGCTCGGCGAGGTCCCCGTAGCCGTGGAACTGGCTGATCACGTCGCGATGGAACGGCACGTACAGGCGGCGGGAGACGTCCTCCCACAGGGTGAGGTCGTCGGGGCCGATGCCGAGTTGCGTGAGGAGCTCGGCGCGCCGGGCCGCCGGGAGTTCCCCGTACAGGTCGAGGGCGCGGGCCAGCACCCACGCGGCGGTGACGTTGGTGTAGGCGTTGTCGTCGATGCCGGGAGCGGCGGTGTCCGGGTAGGCATCGTGGTACTCGTCCGGTCCGACGACGCCGCGGACCCGGTAGCGGCCGAGGCCGCTGTCCCATGTTGCTGCGTCCGCCCAGAAGCGGGCTATGTGCAGGAGGAGTTCGGCGCCCGGGCCGTGCATGAATCCGGCGTCGCCGGTGGCCTGCCCGTACCGCCACACGTTCCAGGCGATGGCCGACCCCACGTGGTGCTGGAGGTGGGAGTGGTCGGGAAGCCAGCGGCCGGAGCGCGGGTTGAGGTGCAGCCGCTGCGTCTCCTCGGCGCCGGAACTCCCGCTCTGCCAGGGGAACATGGCCCCCTTCGCCCCGACCCGGCGGGCGGCCTCCAGAGCCGCGGGCAGTCGTCGGTGCCTGTACATCAACAGGGCGCGAGCGGTCCCGGGGAGGTGGAGGGCAAGGTAGGGAAGGACGAACAGCTCGTCCCAGAAGACGTGGCCCCGGTACGCCTCGCCGTGAAGGCCGCGGGCGGGGACGCCGGCGTCGAGCTCCGCGGTGTGCGGCGAGAGGGTCTGCAGGATGTGGAAGGCGTGCAGTCGCAGAACCTTGCCCGTCTCTCCGGGCACCTTCAACTCCCCATCACTCCAGAGGCGTTGCCAGGCTGCCCGGTGGGAGGCCAGCAGGGAGGGGAAGTACGGGGCGTGCGTGGCGCAGTCGATGCTCCGCCCCAGCGGATCGGCCGGGGGGCGGTCGAGCGAGGTGCACAGGGCAGCGGTCTTCACGACGACGACCGGGGCGGCCCGCTTGATCGGCAGGACGAATGTCTGTGTGGCGGTGGTGGCGGTGCACGCCCGGTCCACCGGTGCCAGGGGACGCGCTGATGTCCGGACCGCGAGCCCGATCCGTACCCGGGAGGTGGTCGTGGTGCAGGACAGCCAGGCGGTGCCCTCCGCCTCCACCCCGGCCCGGTGCCCGGCGAGGTGCCGCCCCGCCAGGGCGCGGTAGCGGTCGACTCCCGTGTTCGAGACCTCGCCGTCGAGTACGGACTCGATCTCGATCCGGCCGCTCCAGCCGTACGCTCTGAACACCGTCTTCTGCGCGGCCAGGTTCGGGTCGCCCATGTGGACGAGGCGGGTGTGGGTGACGCCCAGGCGGCGGCCCTCGGTGTCGTGGAAGAGCATGCGGCGAGTCAGCGTTCCGGCGCGCAGGTCCAGCGATGTGTGGCTGTGGCGCAGAGCCGGATGGTCGGGTGTGAGCCAGTCGCCGGGCGGTGCGCCCTCGGGAAGGCAGCGGTACCGCAGGGCGGTCCAGTCCGGCAGCCGGACCATGTCCTCGTTGGAGACCGTTCGTCCGCCGACGGTGGAGTCGAGCCGGTTGTAGCAGCCGGCGAGGTAGGTGCCCGGGTAGTGGATGTCGTCGGCGACGGTTTCGGGGGCTGAACCGCGGGTGGCGAAGCGGCCGTTGCCCAGGGCGCACAGGGCTTCGACCAGCCGCTCGGTCTTCGGGTCGTAGCGGTGGTACTCCCAGCGCCAAGGTGTGGTCACGGGCGGCGTCCTGCTTCGAGTGCGGCAGGCAGCCCGCCGAGGCCGGGGAGGACGAGATCGGCGCCATGCGCACCCAGGGCGTCCCTCATGCGTGGGTCGTCCTCCCGGTCGAGCCCCACCACCAATCGGAAACCGCCCCGGTGTCCCGCCTCGACACCGGCGAGCGCATCCTCCACCACGGCCGCGTGTGCGGGGGGCACGCCGAGGCGGCCGGCAGCTTCGAGGAAGAGGGCAGGTTCGGGCTTGCCCGGAAGGGCGAGTGCGGCCGCGTCCTGGCCGTCCACCAGGGCGTCGAAGTAGCCCGCGAGCTCTGCGGACTCCAGGAGGGAACGGGCGTGCCGGGAAGCCGATACGGCTGCGCACCGGACCGCCTTCTCCCGTAGTTCCTGGAGCGCGGGCCGCACATCGTCGAAGGTACGGACTCCGTCGGTCCGCAGCATCGCGGAGAATATCTCCTCCTTGCGGGCGGCGACCGCATGGACGGTGGCACACCCGGGGGGATCCCCTGGCGTCCCGGGCGGGAGGTCGATGTCGCGGGCGGCGAGGAAGGCGCGTACACCGTCGAGGCGGGAACGGCCGTCGACCAGGTCCCGGTACTCGCGGACGGCGTCGAACGGGCGCGGTCGTGCACCGGCATGCGGTGGCTGCCACTCGCGGAGGCAACCGTCGAAGGTCTCCTTCCAGGCGGCCGCGTGACGGTCCGCCGTGGCCAGGAGCACTCCGTCGGTGTCGAAGACGACCGCGCGCAGTTCGTTCATGAGTCGTGCACCACGCGACGGCCGGTGATCCGGACACGGGCGAGCTTCATCCAGTGGCTGCGCGGACCCCCGGCCCAAGGCTCGGAGCGGGCCGTGGTGTTGAGGCGGTGGATCTCGTGCGGATCCGTGACGGCTGCCAGTTCACCTACGGCCAGCACGCTCCAGCCGCTCGCGGTCACGTCGTCGATGTTGTCGATCTCGAAGGCGGCCTCGGTTCCGGCCGCTCTGGCCGTGACGGCTTCCGCGGCGGTGCGGAAGGCGATGTCGGCCCCTGCGGCCAGGTAGTTGACCGGGAGCACGGCCGGACCCTCGGACGTGAAGACGGCGATGCGGCCCACCCCGTGCGTGTTCAGCAGCCGCCGGCATTCGGTCTCGTCCAGCGCTACGAGCGCGCTGTCACGCCGGGCGGTGGACCGGCCGGATACACGGTGGGCGCCGGCGCCGGTCAGATCGTCGACGGTCAGGCCGAGTGCGCCGGCCACCCGTACGAGGGTGCCGATGGACGGGGCGGCGGCGTGCTCCTCCAGGTAGGCGATGTATGTCCCGTCGGCGCCGCACCGCCGGCCCAGTTCGTCGCGGCTCAGACCGAGGGCTTCGCGGCGGGCCGCCAGGCGGCGGCCCAGGTCGGTGCGTCCGGTCACTTCGCCGGACGGCTGGGGATGGGTGCTCGGTGTGCTCTTCACGGCACTCACCGCTCCTGGGGCGGTACCGCGACCGTGTCGTGCTGCGGTCCGCCGAGCACGACCTTGAGGGCGCCGGTTTCACCGGCGCGGGAGAAGACGTCGTACGCCTCTTCCATCTGGTCCAGTTCGAAGCGGTGGGTGACCATGGCGGCCCCGGGGAGGCGGCCGGCGGCCATCATGCGCAGCAGCATGGGGGTGGAGTGGGTGTCGACGAGGCCGGTGGTGATGGTGACGTCCTTGATCCACAGGTCTTCGAGGTGCAGGGTGGCGGGCTTTCCGTGGACCCCGATGTTGGCGACCCGGCCGCCCGGGCGGACCATGCGGGTGCACATCTCGAACGCCTCGGGTACGCCCACGGCCTCGATGACCACGTCCGCGCCGAGCCCGTCGGTGAGGTCCTCCACCAGCCGCTCGGGCTCTTCGTCCGCGCTTGCGGTGGCGTCTGCGCCGAGGTCGCGTGCGGCGGCGAGCCGGGACGCTGCGAGGTCGACGGCGATGATCCGGCCGGGGCTGTAGAGCTGTGCGGTGGCGATGGAGGCCAGGCCGATGGGTCCGGCGCCGACCACGACGACGGTGTCGCCGGGGCGCACGTTGCCGTTGAGCACGCCGACCTCGTAGGAGGTCGGGAAGATGTCGGCGAGCAGTACGGCGTCGTGGCCGGCCAGGGCGCTGGGCAGCGGGTGGACGGAGAGGTCGGCGAAGGGGACGCGTACGTATTCGGCCTGAGTGCCGTCGATGGTGTGGCCCAGGACCCAGCCGCCTCCTCCGCGGCACTGGCCGTAGTGGCCCTCGCGGCAGAACCGGCAGCGACCGCAGGCGGAGATGCAGGAGATCAGGACGCGGTCGCCGGGGCGGACGCTGCGGACGTCACCGCCGGTCTCGACGACGGTCCCGACGGCTTCGTGGCCGAGGACCCGTCCGGGTGTCACTTCCGGAACATCGCCCTTGATGATGTGCAGGTCGGTGCCGCAGATGGTGACGGCGTCGACCCGGACGATCGCGTCGGCGGCATCCTTGACCGAGGGGTCCGGGACGTCCTGCCAGGAGGTCTGTCCGGGCCCGTGGAAGACGAGTGCCTTCATGGCGCGGCCTTCTCTCTGTGTGCTGTGCGGGAGGGGGCACCGTCAGGCTGCGCCCGTGTCCCTCCGTCCCGCTTGGGCCGGTCGGCCCCGACCCGGGACCGGTCGGTACCCGGCGGACAGGGCGTTGCGGTGCGACGGTGGGAGACCGGCATCCGTACCGAAGGAGGGCTGCTGCCATGTCCCGGTCAGCCCCGTCCCCTGCTACCGCCCGCCCGGCCCTGCTGAGGTTCCTCGGCGGAGTGCGGACGGTCACCGGCAGCAAGTTCCTGGTCGAGAGCGGTCACGCCCGGATCCTCGTCGATTGCGGACTCTTCCAGGGTGTCGCGGACCCACGGCGCCGCAACCGGGACAGCGGCGACCTCGGCCGCCCCGGCCACCCGAGCCGTTCCCGGGCGCCGACGTCCTGCTGATGGAGTCGACGTACGGCAACCGCCGCCATGACCACGAGAGCGCCCGCCGGGAATTCGCCTCGGTGATCACCCGCGCGCTGTCCCGGGGCGGGACCGTGGTCATCTCGGCCTTCGCGATCGACCGCACCGCGGCCGTCCTGCACGAGCTGGCCACCCTGCGCGGCGACGGCACGCTGCC
Organism: Streptomyces xanthophaeus; assembly: GCF_030440515.1. Lineage (GTDB taxonomy): Bacteria > Actinomycetota > Actinomycetes > Streptomycetales > Streptomycetaceae > Streptomyces > Streptomyces kutzneri. The sequence continues at coordinate 868,617 of NZ_CP076543.1, read as the reverse complement.
CCGCCATGTGCCGGTCCACGTCGACAGCCCCATGGCCCTGGCCGCACCGGACGTCCACCGCGACGCCGTACGGACCCGCTCGCCCGCCGGCATGGCCACCGGCGGCCGGGTGCTGCACCATCACTCTGCTCTCAAGAGTCGGCCCTGGGACGATGCCGAGTTCGGCGAGTGCCGGTCCGGGCCGAGGCGCTTACAGAGGTGCCGCCGTACGTCCCGTCCGGGCTCTTCGAGCCGGTGCAGAGGTACTTGGAGGCCCGGATCGGGCCACCGCCGCCTGGCCAGAGCTGATGCTGCGGCGGCCCCGGGGCGAGGGGACGGCTAGAGGCGCAGGCTCGGAGAACGGCTGAGAGCGTGCGCGGACATTACTAGCTGCAGTGTCGCCCGGGCTGGGCACGGGGAAGGCGCTGAGCAGCTGGTGCAGCTCGGGAACCGTGCGGTGCGTCAGCCCTGTGCCGTGTTGTTGCCCGACTTCCCCGCGCGCCGAGCTTTTCGCCGTCCCGGGGTCGGCCGGGCCTTCGGCGAGCGTCCGGGGCCGCCGGTTCCTTCCGGGCATCCCCGCGCCACCAGCACACGCCGGTGGTCGCCGCCCGCTCGGGGCACGTCACAATGCTGGCCGGGGAGCCGTAGTCGCAGGCAGGCGAGGGCGACCAGGGCTTTGTAGTGGCGAGTGGTGAGGGCCTTGTCCTGCATGAGCTTGTTGAAACAGCGCGCGACGAGGTCGCGGCGCCGGCACAGGCTCTCGCCGTGCCGTCGGGTCCGGGGCCGGGCCGGCCCGCACCGCTTGCGCGGATGCGTGTCATGACCGGCTCGAACTGCGTGCAGTGGTTGACGTTCCCGCCAGTGACCGTGAACGCGAGGGGACGTCCGCGGCCGTCACAGTCGAGGTGGATCTTCGTGCTCAGTCCGCCGCGCGACCGCCTGAGGGCTTCACCGGTCCAGGGCACCCTTTGCGGGCTCCGGCGGTGTGCTGCTGGACGTGGGCCAGGAGCCGGTCCCAGGGTCTGTCCGCCGACCAGCGGCGGAACCGTTCGTAGACCGACTTCCACAGCCCGTAGCGTTCGGGCAGGTCCCGCCGGGCCGCGCCGGGAATTCGACGGTTCGGCCTGGAAGGAGATCTGCTGCTTGCGGTGTCGGCGCGAAACGTCTCGTCGGCCGCCGTCATGCAACCTCTGAACCGCATCAAATCGCAAGCGTCGACGCCGTCAGGTCAGGACGATGCGGTCATGTCGATCTCGTACTGGACTCGCCCCGCGCTCGCCCATGGGAAGCGTCTCTACCTGCCGGTGGGGGGTGTGATCAACATGTGGGGTAACTCGCTGTACGACACTCGGTACCGGTGGGCAGGCGTCGTCCTGTTCATCTGTGGCCTTGTACTCGTCGTGCGCGGACGTCATGCGTGGCGGGGATTCGGCCAAGGATGGCGCGCGCCGGCGGAAGCACGCGGCTGGCTCAAGCGCACGTTCCGCATACCTGAATGGCTCAGCCGCTGGCTGCACGGCACTGGCCAGACCTCGTGCACGAGTCGCTGGGAATGGATCAAGTTCTCCGTGTGGGGGCTCGTCGCCATCAGGTGTTGGATGCATCCGTTCACCGTCGGCGACAGGGTCATCGCTGCCCCTGGTCGGCTGTTCGACCACGGCGCGGACGCAGCGACGATGCTCGCACTCGCCGTTCTCTTTCCGTTCTTCACCCGCTGGATCGAGCCGAAGCACAACCAGCTGCAACGGCTGGCGGCCCGCGCCTACCGGGCCATGGCCAGCCGGACCTTGGCGAATTTCAGCGCCTTCGGCGCCGTGGCGGTGTTGCTGTACACCTTGCTCGCCTCGCTCGACCGCGACACCGTCAGAGCCTTGCCGGCTCTCACGGTCACGATCGGTCTCGCCACGGTGGTTGCGACCCACAAGATGTGGGCTCGATACCGGAAGCTGTGCACCCAGGCACACAAGGACATCCAGACCCTGATCCGAGCTCTGGAGAAGCCCGTGGGTGACGACCCTCTCGCGAACCAGCCGGCAATCCTGGAGGCCTGGGACGCGGTAGAGCGCGATCTGCTTACCCGAGTCGACACTGGCTACATGTTCGGGGCGCGATTCGTTCCGAGAGCGGTCACAGCCGCAATCGGCGAGGCCGTGGAAAGGTCCTGCAAGGAAAGGGCAGGTCAGCAGGGAGCGCGCGAACAAGTGCTGGTCGACCTACGCAGCATCCAGGATGTCTGCGGCGACCACCTGGACTCTGTGGCATGACGCGATCATCCACCGCCGGAAACAGCAGGCAGGATCCCGCCTGCCCCTCGCGCTCCTCGGTCTTGAACGGGCGCGAGCGGGACTCAGCGCTACGCGTCGAAGCCCTGGCTCCCGGACCAGCGATGACAGGGGCCACGGGCGGGCGGTGTCAGTCCGCTGAACTATCCTTCCCGGCACCGCACACCGACTGCAAGGACCAAGAGAATTGACCGGCCTGTCTGCTTTCCCTCTGCCCTTTCTCGCTTCCCGTTCCCTGTCGTTCGCGACACCCCGAACACTGCGGGAACTCCAGATGATGCAGTGCAGCGCGCTCATTCGCGCGAAGCCGGGGTGGTTCGACAAGATGAACGATGCCGACATCGTCGCCAGGTGGACGCAGGAAGCCGTGGCCCAGGGATTCACCGAAGCCCAGGTTCGCTATGTGCTGGCCGAACTCCTGCACTACGCCGCGCTGAGGGACGGACGAACCGGCGTCGAGGTGTCCGCCGTCGACGGGGTGTGGCAGTCGGACACACTGGTCGACGACAAGCTCGGATTCCGGCTGCGCGAGGCGGTTCGGGTTCTGGAGCAGGCCCCTGAAGCGGAACAGGACTGGCACCCCGGATCCGACGGCCAGGTACTGGATCTGGTTCATCCCTCACTGTTCTGCCTGGTGAGAGAGGTGAGCGGGGCACCCGAGAGGGCTTGGAAGAACCCGACGGACCGCTACTCGAAGTACGAGTTCTCGGAGAAGTTCCAGTGGCTGCCCACAGACGTCGACGTCAGTGAGGATGGCGATGTCGCCTTCCGCTCGTACGTCAACAACGTCCACCCCGAGGCTCATCGCGAACTGGCCTCCGTGCTGCCGGACTTGTTCGCATGCTTCCGCCCGCTGCTGGAGAACGTGCTCACCGATCTGCGCCATCCGCGGCCCCTGCGAATCGAAGTCGACCCTTACGGCTGGTACGACTCGAAGCCGGAGTACCCGAACAAAACCTCCTACAACGACGACGGGGCCTATGCAGAAGCCCTCCGTGCATGGGGAGAGGCCCAGGACGACTGGTGGGAGAACCGTCGCCCGGCCATCCCGGACGCCCCGGCCTTCACCGCCCCCGAGTTGCCCGACGTATCCTCCCGAGTCGACCTGCGCGGCCGCCGCCTGCAGGTCATCGTCAAGCTCGCCACGATTCATCTCACCCCGGACAAGCCCGAGTACCCCGGCGGTTCCTGGCACGTCGAGGGGATGATGAACGAGCGGATCGTCTCGACCGGCATCTACTACTGGGACAGCGAGAACATCACCGAAAGCCGGCTGAGCTTCCGGGTGGCACTCGACGACCCGAACTACGAACAGAACGACGACGACGGCCTGCGTGAGGTCTACGGCCTGGAGGACGAAGACGCACTGAACCAGATGCTGGGATCGACATCGACCCCGGCGGGCCGCTGCATCGCGTTCCCGAACATCCTGCAACACCGCGTCGACTCATTCCGCCTGACGGACCCCACACGCCCGGGACACCGCAAAATTCTGGCGTTCTTCCTGGTCGATCCGTCGGAAAAGATCGTTTCGACATCCGATGTGCCGCCGCAGCAACCCTGGTCCGACACTTCGACCATGACGCTTGAGCAGGCCAAGCACTACCGGGAACAACTCATGCAGGAACGCAAGTTCTTCGTCGACGAACACAACGAGCAGCTCTACGAGCGAGAATTCTCCCTCTGCGAGCACTGAACCCCGCAGCCTGGCGCAGGGATTCGGCGCGGTGACGGGGAGGGGGCGGCCGCCGCGCGAAGCCGCGGCCGCCCCCTCCCATGGACCCTCACCCGTTCCGCTGCCCCGGACCGGGCATTCGGATCCGGAAGGCGTCAGTGGAAGACCACGTCGCACACGGACAGGAAGAACTCACCGGTGTTGCCGCCGTTGCCGCCGTCGGGGGTGTTCGGGCCCCCGTGACCGCCCCAGACATGCACGATCGCGGCCCGCCCGCTCCGGGTCGGGAGGGTGGCGAACTCCCAAGAGGTCGAGTCCTCCTCACTCAGGGCGCCCTGGACCTCGACCAGGAACGGAACGGGCTCCAGGTCCTCCCATGAGAGTCCGCTGCGGGGGTCCCACCCCTCGCGGGTGAGGAACCAGCGGTGCGACCAGGTCTCGTCGGTGTGATAGGCCATGTAGTCGTACGAGAACGTGTGGCTTGCGGCCGAGGCGTCCATCCGGGTCGTCGGCCAGTCGCCGAGATCCGTGCCGGGAACAAGGTCGAGACCGGCGAACTCCGGGTTCCCTGTGGAGGCGACGGTGTTGCCCTCGAAGAACTTTCGGTACTCGAGATAGCGCAGGGCGTGGTTCCAGGGGTAGTCGGCCAGCATCCGGTCGGCGCCCGGCAGCACCTCCTGCCAGGTGCTGCTGCTGTTCTCCGCCCGGGCCTTCGCGCAGATCGGAGACGGGTCCTCGTCCCTGATCGCGGCGGCGGCCCGGCTGCGCGGGTCATTCATCGTGCCGTGACGCGGAGAGCGGTCGGCGCCGGACTTGGCGCCCCGGGGCATCGGAGGGGCGGACCAGGCCACCGCGGCGGCCGCGGCGACGGTGACCTCGTTGGTGAACGGGGTGAACGAACCGTCGGCCTTGGCCCGGATCTTCACCCGGTATTCGGCGTCGGGCTCTTCACCCAGGTCCACCCAGTGGGAGTTGGACGGGGCCCAGTTCCAGGCCGACCAGTGGAGGAACACCGTCTGCCGGGCCTCACCGTTGATCCACACCTCGTAGACGTGCGGGTAGGGAGCGTCCCCTTCGTTCCAGTCCGCCGGCGGGGGCCAGGTTCCGTGGTCGGGCTGATTGTCACCGATCTGCCACCGAAGGTGGATGCCGAACACCTGGTGGTCGCCGTCGGATCGGTGCCTGATGTCGGCCAGGAGCCCGGAGGGTGCCTGGATGTTGGCGCTGCTGCTCATGAAGTCCTTCTCATCCGGATCCGAAGGAGATCAGCGGCGGTCGCGGAGCAGCCCGGAAGCGGTCCGAGCCCGTCGTACGCCGGTCACCCGCAAGGAATACCCCACGGCCATCCCGGCACGACGGGAGCGCACAGCCGCGCTGTTTCTCCTTCGAAGAAAGAGGATCTTGGCTTCTCGATCCTTGCGGGTTCCGGCACGGTCGTTCGGCCGCGCCGCACACGTGATCGTTTCTGCGCGCCGGTCCGTGACCCGTACGGCCCAACCTGCCATGTCTCCTGGCCTGCGCCGCGCATGGCCCACGCGGTGGGGCGGGGCCACGGTTCTTCCGCGGCCGACGAGCGTCAGCGCCAGGTGGGATGTCCCTCGGTGGTGGCGCCGGTGGTGAGCGCGCGCTCGCCGGTCTTGTCCGCGCGCACGGCCCAGATCACGGGCTGCTCGTACGGACCGCGGACGAAGGCCACCCAGGTGCCGTCGGCGGACCAGGCGGGGTCCATCTCATGGGCGCTGGTGGCGACCAGTTCACGATCGTCACCGCCGTCGGCATTCACGAGGCGGATGTCGCCCTGAGTGCCCGCGCCGTATGTCCCCGCTGTGTAGGCGAAGGTGGTGCCGTCGGGTGACCACACCGGGTCGAGTGCCGGATGGGGCAGCCGGGTCACCTGCTGCGGGGCCCGGTTCGGGTCGGCGGGGTCGACCACGTGGATCTGCCAGTTCCCGGGCCCCGTCTGCAGGCAGACCGCGATGCTCTTGCCGTCCGGCGACCACGCGGGATCCTCGACCTGGCCCCCGCCCGACGTGAGCTGGCGGGCCGCGCCGTCGGCGACGCCGACCACGAACAGCTGCTGTACGCCGTCCTTCATGCGCAGCACGGCCAGCCGGCTGCCGTCCGGAGACCAGGACACCCTGCCGCCGGCGATGGACGTGATCCGCCGAGCGTTCGAACCGTCGGCATTGGCGGTCCAGACCGCCGCGCCCTCGGGTGTGCTGCGGGTGAACGCGAACGACCTGCGGTCAGGGGACCACTGGGGCAGCGTGTCGCATGCGCCTTCGCCCCCTGCGATGAGCTCCACGGGCTTCTCCGTCGCCGCGTCCCGGCGGGCGATGACGCCGTGGCACGTCTTGGGCCAGCCCGGGGCGGTGTCCTGCCGGATCAACAGGGGACCGGCCGGGAACGCGGCAGGGACAGGGGCGGGGGCAGGGGTGGATCCGGTGGGCGTGGCGGCGCCGGGCTTGGAATTGTCCTTGGTGGAGTCGGTCCAGGGCTGCCACACGTACAGGCCGACGGCTGCGAGTGACGCCACGAGCACCGCCGCCACCACCGCGCGGCGCCGCCGGGGCTTCTCCGCAACTGCCTGCGCCACCTGCGCGGGGGCGGGGGCGGGGGAGAGCCGCGCCGCAGGCCCCGTCACGGTGCGCGACTGTTCGGTACCGGGCTCCGCGACGGCGGGCGGGGCGGTGTCCGGGACCGGGAGTTCCTGCGCGGTGTCCGGCGGGCTGTCCGGCGGGCTGTCCGGCGTGGTGGGCCGCACCGCCGGTTCCGGGGGCGGGAGCAGGTGCGTCGCCGCCTCCGGCAGCCAGGAGCCGCCGTCTGGGTGGCGGACGGTGAGGGTACCGAGGAAGGCGGCCGGTGTGGGCCGTGTCGCCGGGTCCTTGGACAGGCAGGCGCCGATGGCTGCCCGGAGTTCAGCGGGCACCGCGGTCAGGTCCGGCTCCTCGTAGACCACCTTGTAGTGCCTGGCCGCGGACGGGCCGTCGCCGAAGGGGGCGCCGCCCGCCGCCTGGGTGAGCACCACCCCCAGAGCGAACATGTCGACCGCGGGGGTGAGCACGCCACCGCCGGTGAGCTGCTCGGGTGCCAGGAAACCCGGCGTGCCGACCTGCAGGCCGGTCTGGGTCAGGGACGTTCCGTCCAGGGCGCGCGCGATGCCGAAATCGATGACACGCGGTCCGTCCTCCGCGACGATGATGTTCGCGGGCTTGAGATCGCGGTGGATGACCCCCGCTCGGTGGATCGCCTCAAGTGCCTCGGCCAGGCCGGCGGCCAGCACGGTGAGCGTGTCCAGGGGCAGCGATCCGACGCGCGCCAGTACCGCTTGCAGGGTGGGACCGGGTACGAAGGCCGTGACCAGCCAGGCCGGCTCCCCCTCCGGGTCGGCGTCGACCACCGGCGCGGTGTGGAAGCCGCCGACCCGCCGCGCGGCCGCGACCTCGTCGGCGAACCTGCGCCGGAACCCGGGCTCGGTGCTCAGCTCGGGACGTACGACCTTGACGGCGACCGCACGGCCGGACCGGGAGCGGCCCAGGTAGACCACGCCCATGCCCCCCTGGCCGAGCCGTCCCACCAGCCGGTAGCGGCCCTCGCCGACCGAGGTGGGATCACCCGTTTCGAGCGGCTTCATATGTCCCCCGTTTCACACCTTGCGCGATGAACAGCCTCTCCCTACCTGTCGTGCCGACCACCAGTCAAGCCAGGCCCTTGCGGAGACCCGACCGGGGTGCCTCCGACAGCCTGTCCCCCTGGTCGGCCCCTGGCCGCCGGGACGGAGCGGGTTCAAACGGTCTCGGCGGACCTCGCAGGGGTATCGGCTCAGAACGTGGCGGCGGACAGGCAGTCCCGGCCGTTCAGCTGCCGGCCGGCGGCTTCGGCCAGGTCGCTCCGGTAGCGGCCGCGTCCAGCACATCACCCAAGCGAAGCCAAGCGGTCGGTCCGGAGTAGGTGGCCGGACCGTTCGCAAACCGCTCCCAAGCCCCCTGATCGGAGCCGAGCGCTTCGCATACCACCGAGACCACCAGGGGGTGCGCGCTCCCCGGACCGCTGCCCCTGGCACGCAACGCCGACCAGGCCGGCAGCGCTCGTACGAGTTCCGGGCCGGTGTCCGGCCTGGTCAGGATCATGCTGGTCCAGGTCTCCCGCCACGACGGCGCACCGCCCAGATTCCGGCGGAGGCCGAGCGTGACGCGGAGCAGCGCCTCATCGGGAGAACTGTGCCGACGCAGGACGTCCTCGAGGTCGTCGGCTGATCGGTATGTGCCTGCCACAGAGGCGAGGAGGGCCTTTTCAACGAGGGAATCGTCACCGACGTGCCGGTCCAGGTAGTCACACAGAACCTGGGCCGAGGCACTGGCCAGCTCGCGGACGGATACGTTCTCCGGGGAGCCGAGCGCGGCACGGCGCCGGTCTGCGCCGATGGCCGGCGGCGGATCGGCAAGAACACGCTCGATCGTGTCGAGGAGGTCCTCGATCCGGCGTCGGTGGTCGTAGCGCGGCTGGAGACCGTGGTGGTGGTTGCTCAACCGCCCCCGCACATGCCGGACGATGGGACGGACAGCGGCCTTGACTTCGGCGGTGACCGTCGGAAGGTGAAGCAGCATGTCCCGCAACCAGGTCACATCGTCCGGCTGGGCGGCCGTGTAACGGTTGTCGGGTTCCCAGTAGGGCAGGGCACGCATGGCTGCCTCGGCGAAGTTCGCAGCAAGCTCGGCGAGGGTCTTGGCCGGGGACAGCCACTCGGCCTGCCGGTAGCCGTCCTTGGCCTGCGTCGGGTTCAGGACGTGGCGCCATGTTCCGGATGCGGCGCGCCGCACCCAGGAGACGGGAGCACGGCATCCGAAGTCGAGCAGCGTCGTGCTTTCCCGTTCCAGATGGAACCGGAACTCGCGCTGTTCTTCGTCCGTGCAGGCAGACAGTTCCGCCTCGTAGTGCTGCAGGATCTGTTGCTCGTCAGATCCGTCCCGGCGCATGCGAGAGCCCTGTGCCAGCAGGATCTGAAAGGACAGGCGGTCAAGGTCGGCCGCAGCAAGTTCGGCCAGCAGCTCCGGCTCGACGGCCCAGGGCAGGCGGCCGAGCAGTTGCTCGTGGATCGGATGCTCGGAGTCGGTACCGGCGGCCCCTTCCACAAAATCCCGGTGCCGGTCAGGTTGCCGTTCGAGTATCTGGCGCCACATGTTCCCCCACGCTTCATGCGCCTGCTTGTGCCGTTCCAACCAGTCCTTGGCATCTCCGCTTGCTGACGCATCGGGATCGGGAGCCGTGGGAAGCATGTCGCGAGCTGACTCGAACACGAGGTCATGCAACGGGCCTTGCCGGAACAAGACCTGCGCTGCAGTCGGTGCGTCGATCAGCTGGGGTGTCATGGGCGGCGGTGTACCGATGCGGGCGCGCACCACGTCGGCGATCGCCGCGGCCAGCAGGTCGTCCGCCCGCGGACTTCCCAGCAGGGCCAGCTGCTCGGGTGAGCACATCCGCAGCGTTTTGTCGCGCAGCGACGCCGTACACGAGGGGTGCCCCATCACACGCGCCGTCAGGGTGAGCTGTCGGCCGAAGTACGGCGGGTTTGCCTCGGTTTCCAGATCCATTGCCACAGCCCTCTCGAGGAGCCACAGTGGCGACTCCTCAGCATGTGGTCCTGCCAACAGAGCTTCAGCGAGGGCGGGGTGATCGGCCGACCGGACTTGACGTACCGCCAGTCGCACCACAGGGTCGTCCGGGCCGCGGCCGGTCATCGCCGTGATGAGGAATTCAGGCGGAAACACCGCAGGGGAGCTCGGGCGGCCGGTCACGGGATGGATCCTCCATGAAGAAAGGTGTCGGTGCGCTTGCTCGGCATGTTGCCCTGCGGCACTGACATCCCGCTGTGCGGGTGCCGGTTACTGCCGTTTCAGGGCAGCACCACCGAGCTGGTTACTGCTCTGCGCCGTCGAGGCGCGGATGCAGCGCGCCCGGGGAGTCCTTGGACGCGTTGCTTCGAGGATCGCGTCCACCACGCCGTGCCGGGCATCGCCCAGCTGCAAAACTTTGCCCTGCCCCAGTGACCGAGAGGGTCAACCCAGCTCAGCCGCGTCAGAGCCAGCAGGCTTCGGGGGCCTCTGGTGACCGCACTCCAGCCGGGTTCCGTTGGCGTCGGTCACCGTGTACTCCAGGACAATCTTGGTCGGGTCGCCGTCCTCATAGGGCCACACCGTGATGCCTCCCTCCCAGACGAGGGTTGAGAACCAGACATCGACCCCCTCGGCTTCAGGCGCGACCGTGAAGACCTCCCCGGGCCGCAGATAGAAGTCCTCACCGTACGGCTCGATGAAGAGACAGAGATCGCCATTGCCTGCATTCTCCACAGGAAGCCTGCTGCGTCCCATGCGTCCCCCCAGACCGCTACCCCGATGACCCGCTCCACAGTATCCGCCCACACCGACCCCGCCGGGTTCGAGCAGCCCTGGCCCTCCCAACCCGTCGCGGGACAGCGCCCACCCGGTCGAGGAGGGTTCCCAGCACGAAGGTGTCGTCAACCTCCGGCACGATGCCGGCCTGTTCGTGGAGTTCGCGCACTGCGAAGCCCCCGTCACGTCGCCGAGCGCCTCGATGGCGGGCCCCGTATCCATGATGCCCCGGTCCCACCGCTCGTCCGCCTCGCGCGCACCCTCGCCGCCCAAGGTGAAAGGCAGGCCGCCCCGCGCGCCGTCGCAGCCGCCGAACTGGCCGCCGGTGTCCCTGAACTCCTCTCTCCGGCTGCAGCCTGACGTCTGACCAGACCCGGTGGGAGCGCCAACACGCAGAAGGCCTGCGCTGGCCGTGACCGGTCGAGTGGCTAGTCGGACAGGCGGCCCAGCAGCGCGCCCTGGCCGGACTGGAGAATGTGCGCGGCCTCCAGCGGGATCCAGAAGCACTCGAAGTGAGTCGGCTCCTGCTCGCCGTCGTGGTCCTCCCGGCTCATCCAACGTTCCGGGGTCGGCTCGGTGAGCTCCAGGTGGAAGACGTGCCGGTGCTGGATCTCGAACCGGTACGGGCTGATGTCGTACTCGGTCTCGCCGAGCTTGCGGACGATCTTGAAGTCCGACAGGCCGGTCTCCTCTCGGGCTTCGCGCAGAGCGGCGGCCTCCGGGGTCTCACCGGGGCGGACGCTGCCCGCGGGGACCTGGATGCCGACCTCCTCGTAGGAGTAGTCGGTGTGGTGGAACACCAGCAGGCGCCCCTCGCGGACGACGTAGACGAGGACCTTTTCCTTCGTGATCTTCTCGGGCACAGCAACAACCTCCACTTGGTACAGGAACTGGTTCGTGGCCCGGCGCAGGTGTGCGGCCGATCTTCACCCGTACGGGGTGTACCGAAGCTCGTCCACCAGGCGTTCGGTCTCCCTGCGGGCCGGCGTCAGCAGCGGGTCTCCCTCGTAGGAGAGGGGTCCGACGATCTTCGAGAGACAGAAGAGCGACATCAGCTTGCCGTCCCGGCTCTCCAAGTCCTCACGCCGCTCCTGCCGGACGCGGTCCGCGAGCACCGGGACGGCCAGCGCGTTGCCCCACAGCATTGCGGCGTCCAGACCCCGGGGCGCCATGCCCCAGTCCTCCCAGTCGATGATGCAGAACTCCGGCCCCGTCACGTTGGCCCAGGTCAGATCCGCATGCGCCGGCGCCCACCGCTCGATCCGCGGATCGGCGAGGCCGGGGAAGACCTCCCCGAGGGTCTGCGTCACCTGCTCCTGCGTGATCGTCACCGTGTCCGGGGTTGCGATCCGCGGCGTCCGCTGTGAGGCAAGCGCGTCCAGCGACGCGTTCAGTGCCTCCCACCAGGCATCCGGCAAGCTCGGGTCTTCGAGCACCAGGGCGGCCTTGCCGACCGACGGCGACGCCGTCAGCTCCAGCTCATCGGCGCGCCACATCACCGGTTCGCCCGGCTCGCGCCACGCTACGCCCTGGTACCACTGGGGCATCGTGACCCCTTGCAGCACGGCGGCGGCCTCGGTCCCGTTCCAGCCCTGCGTGCCGATCCGCTCGAAGCCCCGCCGCTCGATCCGTACCCACGTGCCCCGATCGGTACGGCCACCGAGAGAACGGCGCTTGCGTACCAGCGCCTGCCGATCCAGTTGCACGTCCAGCGCCCTTTCCACCCGCACCAGCATGTCTTCCACCGGTTGACGGCGCAGATCCAGCGGGGCGGCAGCAACGGGTGGGAATCCAGTCATCGCGACCTCCTCGGCGAACAGGTGACCGTAGCAGAAGAGGCCTGCGGGCAAGCTGAGTTGTGTCCGTCCGCCAGGTGGCGAACGCCCCGGCGTCCGGGTCCCGCCTCTCCCGGCGCAGCCGTTCCCGCCGGCGGGGCACGGACGCGTGGGCGGCTCGGTCATCGACCGGAGGCCGCGGTTGCCACGATCGGGTGACAGGGTTCGTGGAGCGGGTTCCTGCGACGGCGGGCCCCTAGCCTGGTTGTCGATCTACTTCCCCGCGAAGGATTCGTACGATGCGGCTGCGCAGCCGGCACCGGCCATGGCGCTACGAGGACATCCAGGCCCGTCCCACCCACCTGCACGATCGCGGGTGGCGCACGGCCCGGCTGGCCGCGGCCGCCGTACCGCTGCTGATCGTGGTCCGGCAGGGGCCGTCGGACCTGGGGCCGGCCCCCGACGTCCTGCGGTTGCTCCTCGCCGTGCTCATCCTCGTGCGCGCGGTGACCGGCGAACGGCGCATGCGCGCGATCAGCCGGGCTACGAGGCGCCAGCAGTGCCGCACCGAGGCCGTGCTGCTGTTGGCGGGGACAGGAGTGGCGACGCTGCTGCCGCCGGCCGGAGCGGATCCCTCCCTGGGAGAGGTGGTTCTGTGGGCGGCGGTGGCCGCCGCGGTCACCCTCCTCGGCTGCCTGCGCGAGTTCCGCACATGGCCGCAGGTAGGGGGAGTGTCGTCACCCTGGGTACGGTGCTTCGGCCGCCTCCGGACCTGGTTCTGCTACGGCTGGACGCCGGCGCTGATCGCCGTGGTTCAGCCGGATGCCGGCGCGCTCCTGCCCGCGGCGACGGTCATGACCGTCCTGGAGATCGGCTTCGCCCTCATCGCGCTGCGGACCGGTGACTGGGCCCTGCGCGCGGATGCGGCGGTCGCACTCCTGACGACGCGGATCGCCCGCGACCGTTTCCCCCTCGGCCTCTACGCGATCATGCACGAGCGGTGGTGGGAAACGGCGACACGGCCACCGCACCAACCCGACCTGGCGCTGTGGGAACTGTGGCTGCGCCACCGTGAACTGCTGTCCTCCCGCACGGCGTACGCCGCGGTGCCGATGGTCTGGCGGCCCGTGAGCGCCGTGCCCGCCTCGGAGGGGGAGCCGTGGATCAGCGCCGCCGAGGCAGCCGCCGAGTCGCTGCGCTGGCTCTGCCACCAGCACACCGGAGCGGATTCCACCCGGCACCGGGAACTGTGGTCCACCGCGCGGATCGTCACGGCGATGACCGCGATGGTCCGGGCGGAAGCGAGCCGCACCGCAGGGGAGTTCGACTACGCACTCCGCAACCGCCTTCACGCAGCCGAGCTGTATGCCGCCGCCGGCCTCGACGGCAACGCCGCAGCCGCTCGTTGCCTCGCCGCCGACGTGCTGCTCTTCGACCTGCAACGCCCGGAGGAAGCCCGAAGCGAGCTGGAACAGGTCGCCGACCGGGCGGATCTGCCCAGGGCGGTGACCTGTCTGAGCCTGGTGCTGAAGGCGGCGGCGGGCGACAGGGCCGCGGGCCGGGCCGCCGCCCGCATGATGCCGCTCGCCCTGCGGTCCGCCCAAGGACTGTTCGACGAGCTGCCGACCTGGCTGCCGTTCGGCAGCCACCTTCACCAGGAGATCGCGTTCGTGCGGTTGGTCGAGCAGCGCTTCGCCGGCATCGCCGACACACTCGGTCCGAGTCTTCCCGCCCAGGCCCGGGCGCGCAGCATGTACAGCACCTTCCTCGACCGCTACGAGATGCCCGCCGCCCATGACCTGCGTCAGGCGCTGCAGCGCGCGCGGGAGTGCCAGGAGAGCGGATCCCCCGCCGCGCGGGGAATCGCCGAGGACGTGGCCACCGTCGCCCGCTCCGTCGGCGACCTGCCGCAGGAGGCGGAGGCCCACCGGCTGCTGGCCCGGCTCGCCGAGGCGGAGCGCCGCTGGCCGGACCTCACCGCCGAACTCCTGGCCATTGTGGATCTCGTCGAGCGGCTGCGGGAACGCGTCAGTGACGGCGACACCCGCATCGACCTGGACCTCACCCCCTCCTGCGCGCAGCTGATCGAGCTCATCGCCGACGGGCAGGCTGCCCACCTCACCCCGGCCGACGCCGTCGAGCTGGCCGAACGCAGCCGGTCACGACTGCTGCTGGAGGTGTTCGGCTCCTCCGTCTCACCTGAACTCCCGCAGCAACTCGCGAGGTTGCGCGACCGGGAACGCGGGACGGAGCAAGGACGAGTACGGGACGGAGTCCTCCCGCGTCCCGGCCGGCCCGCCTCCGCGCACATGGACATCTACCCCGCCCATCAGCGGCGCTACCGCGCGGCCCGCGAAGCGGTCTGGGCGGAACTGGAGGAGTCCGGGCCGCTCGGCGCGGCCTACGTCCGACACCGGCGTGGAGCACCGGCCACCTACCAGGAACTGCGCGCGGTGCTGCCGCCGGGCGTAGTGCTCTGTGAACTCGTCCGCCGCGGCTCGCGGATGCTGGCGCTGGTGGTGCGCGCCGACCGGCCGGCACCTGCGGTCTTCGCAGTGCCGCTGGACGAGGACCCGGACCTGCTCCCTCTGCCCGCACCGGACGGTCCGGCCCGCTGGGGGGCTCCGTTGCAGCCCCTTCTGCGGGCGGTGGCCGAGCAGTGCGCACCCGGAGAGACCCTGTGGCTGGTGCCGGACGGGCCCCTGCACGGCCTGCCGCTGCACGCGGTGGAGGTGGACGGGGTCCCGCTCGGCGAGCGCAATCCGCTCTGCGTCACCCCCAGTGCCTCGCTGCTGAGGCACCGGCTCGGCCGGGACCGGGAATCGGACGTCCGGCGGGCGCTGATCATGGCCGATCCGGACGGCGACCTGCCGCACGCTCGGGCCGAAGCCCATCTCGTCGGCGCCCTCATGCCCCGGGCCGAGGTGCACACCGGCCCTTCCGCGACCCGCCACCGGCTCCTGGAGAGACTGGGCGCGGAGCCGTACGACGTACTCCACCTCGCCTGCCACTACGGCTTCGACCGGGCACAGCCCTCCGGTTCGGCGGTCCGTCTGGCCGACGGGCGGCTGACCGTTGAGGACTTCCTCCCCGTACGGCTCGACGGCTCCCTGGTGGTCGTGAGCGGCTGCGAGACCGGGGGCCAGCAATACCGCAGGGGCAACGAGCTGATCGGCCTCACCCGGGCACTGCTGCATGCCGGGGCCAGGGCGGTGATCGTCAGCCAGTGGTCGGTCGACGACGTCTCCACCGCATTGCTGATGGCCGGCTTCTACCGGGAGCTCGGGCGGGGCCGCCCCGTCGGGGCGGCTCTGTCCGCGGCACGGAGCGGTGTGCGCAGGATGAGCTTCCGCGACGCCGTCGCGCAGTGCGAGCGGCTCCGGAACCTGCCGGAGAACCAGCCGATCGCCGTTCGGCTGGGGCACGACCTCGCCCAACTGCGACTGCGGGCCGGTGACACGGCAGAGGCCTTGAAGGAGATCGCCAGGCTGCTGCCGGACACCGGTCAGGGCACCGAGGAACACCGTGCCCTGACCGACTTGAAGCGGCAGGTCCGGTTCCAGCACGGCCGGCTGAGCTCCGACTACTCCCTGCCCGCCTTCGCTTCCCCGTTCTTCTGGGCCCCGTTCACCCTGGTAGGAGATTGGCGATGACACTCGGCGAACTGACCCTGGCTCCCGTCACCCCGTTGTCCGAGGCGGTGGCGGGCAGCGGCTACGTCATGACGGTGGACGAGGAGGGGTGGCCCACCGCACTGGGCAGGCTCGACGACGCGGATGCCGGCCTTCCGCCCGCCGTGCTCCTTCCCGCACCGATGACCATGTCGGCGTTGTGCACCGGCGGTGCGCTCGACCTGCTGGCCCTCAACCCGTACGGTGCGCTGGTCCAGGACCGCAGTCGCACGCTGGGCGTGCTGGAACGGCACACCGTCTCCTCGTACCTGGTCACCCTGTCGGCTCACGGCACGCTGCGCAGCGACACCCCGTCGCCCTCGGACGCCGTTCTCGCCGGCAGCTACGCCACCCCCGTCGCGCGGGTCGTCTGCCACTGCGGGCGCCTCACCACCCTGACCGCTTACGACCCCGACTTCCCACCGGTCTGTCCCGGCCCTGTGCCGCAGGCCGCGCCGCATCCGCTGGCCATCAGGGCGGAGTGAGCGGTGTTCACGACGACGCTGGGCGAGGCAGCCCAGTTCGCGGGCCGCCGGTTCGTCCGCGTCGTGCTGCTGCCCAGCCTGGTCTTCTGCTCCCTGCTGGCCGTCGTCGCACTGTTCGCCGGAGAGCAGCCGCCCGGCGCCGTTCTGCGTATCTGGAAATCCCAACCCGCCGAGGTCAAGGCACTGCTGGTGGGAGGCTTCCTGACCGCTGTCCTGCTCGTCTCCGCACTCTTGGACTCGGCCCAGTCCGCCCTGCTGAGGTGTGCGGAAGGGTACTGGGGCCGGATCGCGGACCAGTCGCTCGGCCGGTTCGGACGCCGCTGCCACCGGCTGCGGCTGCTGAGGTGCGCCGACGGAGCGGCGCAGCACCTCTACCCGCCGAGATCACGACTGCACGAGGTGAGGCCGACCCGCCTGGGAAACATCCTCAAGGCCGCGGAGCTGTACCCACAGCTGCGCTACGGAATCGATGCCGTACTGGTCTGGCCCCGTCTGTTCCCACTGCTCCCGGGCGGGTTGCTCGGAGCACTGGCGACGGCGCGGGCGGAGCTGTCCGCGCTCCTGGTACGCGCCGTCCTCTCCTGTGCCTTCGCCGCACTCGGGGCCGGTTGTGTGGCGGCCCGGGGTGGCCCGCCCGCCCTGCTGCTGTGCTGCCTGTGGGGCGGCGTGCTGCTGGCCTGGGCGTCCTACCGAGGCGCTCTGAACGCCGCGCTGGTGTACGGGCAGCACGTGCGGGTGGCCTTCGATCTGCACCGCACCGACCTCCTGGAGGCGCTCGGCGAGGAGCCGCGCCCCGGTCCGGACGCGGAGCGGGAACGCTGGAGGCGGATCTGTCTGTTCTGGCACCGGGGCGTTCCCACGCATCACGAGATCCCGCCGGCCGAGAGCCCGCGGACGGCTCCCGACGTTCCGGACGTGCGCACGGGCTCCGGCATCTCGCTGACGCAGCTGAGCCTGGCGGTCGCTGCCGCTGCCGGACTGGTGGGGGTCCTGACCCCGTACGGATGACCGCGGTGGCGGGGAGCACGTTGCCGGGGACCGCGTTGCCGGGGACCGCGTTGGGCCCGCCGGTCCGCCGCCGCTCCGAATCCGGTGGCGGCGCCGCGTGCAGGGGCGTGCCCACCGGATGACCGACTGGTTCGTCAGGGGCGGGTCGCCCGGATGATCCAGGTTGCCGAGGCGTAGAGGACGCCGTCGCCGGTCTCGTGGGCGGTGAGCGTAGTACGCAAGTCGTCGACAGCACGGCTCCGGCCCTCGGCATCGAGACCGTCCAGCATCCAGCCGTGCAGGCCGAGCACGAAACGCTCCGCGTCGGCCGCGTCCTGACCGAACCACATCGCCTCGCTGTGCGGCTCCAGCAGGATTTCCGTGAAGCCCGCAGCGCCGAGAACGGTCCGTACGCGCGTGGGGTCGGCCATCGAGAACGGCCCCGGAGCGTCGGGCGGGGGTGTGGGCAACGGCCGTCCGGCGGCCAGGGCCCGAGCGAAGGAGAGGAGCCACTCGTTGCCCGTCGGCGGTTGCCAGACCAGCTGCACGAGTCGTCCGCCCGGGCGCAGCGCCCTCCCGATGTTGCGGAACGCGGCGACCGGGTCGGCGAAGAACATCGTCCCGGTGCGGCTGACGGCCACGTCGAACGATGCGGGGGAGAAGGCGTGGACCTGGGCGTCCGCCTGCATGAAGTCGGCGTTGTGCAGCCCCTCGTCCGCCGCTCGCCGCCGGGCGACCCGCAGCATCGCGGCCGACAGGTCCACGCCCAGCGCAAGGCCGCTGCTCGCCTGTCCCGCGACGTCGCGGGTGGTCTCGCCGGTCCCGCAGCCGATGTCCACCACGTGGTCGGTGGCGGATACGCCGGCCGCGTCGAGGAGACGTGTTCGATAGGGGCCCAGCGCGCGGTCGAACCGATCGGCGTGCTCCGCCCAGTACGCGCCTTCCTGTCCGTCCCAGGCACGCGCCCTTCTGGCCCCGAGCCCAGAGCAAGCTCTACGAGGAGCCGAAGAAGCTGGTCCGCCACGGCCTGGCCGAGGCGACGAAGGAGGCGGTCGGGCGGCGGCCGCGCACCGTCTACACCATCACCGCCGAAGGGCGGCGCGCGCTGGCCGACTGGCTGCCCCGACCGAGCGCAGGGCCGGTACTGGAGTCCGAACAGCTGCTGAAGGTGTTCTTCGCCGATTCCGGAACCAGCGCCGACACCCTGGCCACCCTCCAGGCCGCCCGCGCCTGGGCCGAAGAGCGGAACCAGGGCAATGTGGCGGTGGCGCACGCCCATCTCGCCGGCCGGGCCCCGTTCCAGGAAAGGGCCGCTCAGACCCTGCTCGTCGGCCGCTTCCTCACCGACTACTACCGACTCGTCGCCAGCTGGGCCGAGTGGGCCGAGGCCGTCGTCCGGCAGTGGCCCGACGACCCTGCGGACGCCACCCCCGACCCGGCTGAGATCGCCGAGACCGTGCGACGGGCGAGCTGGAGCGATTGAGCCGCGCGGGCGACGTCCGCCCGCCCGCGGGGCGACGACGCGGTGCGCGCACACGTGCGCACACGTCCGGAGCCCGCACCGGCGACCTCCCGTGTGCCCGGGTGGCGAAAGGGTTGGCGTGAGGGGCCGGCGGAACCGGGTACCGTCTTTGTCATGTTCTTCCAGAGGCCGATCCACGAGTGAGGGCGTGATGGGCCCCTGCCGACGTCCTTCGACGTCGCTGCCCGTCCCCCACCGATGAATCCGCAGATCACTTCACATCATTACCGGGAGAACCCGTGACCGTGAGCAAGAACATCAACAACCCCGTGGGCCAGGGCGGCGGCCAGCGCAAGAGGCTGTCCCGCGCCGAACGGCAGAACAACGGTCCGCACCGCAACCTCGACCGCCGGGGCGCGGCCGACCAGAAGGCGGAGCTGGTGCGCAAGATGCGCGAGAAGGCGGGCGCCGCCGAGGGCACCGGGCAGGCGGGCGACGACACCGCACAGGGCTGACGCACCGCCGCCGCAAGGCGGCACCGCACGGGGCAGGGCCGGACCGCGATGCGCGGTCCGGCCCTGCCCCGTGCGGGCTTCCCGTGGCCCGTCCTCGATCAGCTCGACCGGTCAGGAACTACTTGGCGCCGAGGCCGGCGTCGGAGACCTCGGGCTTGCCGGCGGCCTTGAGGACCTTGTTGAGGAGTGTGAGGTCGTAGATGCCGGCGAGGTCGGGCTCCTCGATGAGCTTGGCCTTGACCGCCCATTCGGACTGGGTCTTCAGGGTGGCGGCCAGCGGGTCGTCGGTGATGGCGATGCTGGGCCAGGCGGGGTCGATGACCTTGGCGTCGAGGGGCTTGCCGCCTTCGGCTTCGAGGCGTGCGTTGGCGGAGGCCTTGGCCTTGTCCTGGTTGGCGTGGATCCACTCGTTGGTCTTCACGGTGCCGCGTAGCACGGCCTCGACGACGTCGGGGTGCTCCTCGAGGAACTTCTGCGACACGATGATGTTCGTGATCACGAACTTCTTGTCGGGCCACAGGCTGGTCTCGTCGAGGAGGACGGAGCCGCCGTCGGAGACGAGCTTGGAGGCGGTGGGTTCGGGGACCCAGGCGCCGTCGATGGAGCCCTGCTTGAAGGCGTCGGGGGTGACCTTGTTGTCGGTGCGGACGACGGAGACGTCGCCCTTGCCGGATTCGGGGTCGACCTTCCAGCCCTTCTCGGAGATCCAGTTGAGGAAGGCGACGTCCTGGGTGTTCCCCTTCTGGGGGGTGGCGATCTTCTTGCCCTTGAGGTCGTCGAGGGTTTTGATCTTGTCCGGGTTGACGACGAGCTTGACGCCGCCGGAGGCGGATCCGGAGATGATCCGCAGGTTGGAGCCCTTGGACTTGACGTAGCCGTTGATGGACGGCGAGGGGCCGATGAAGCCGATGTCGAGAGAGCCGCCGTTGAGGGCTTCGATCTCGGACGGGCCGGCGTTGAAGGACTGCGGCTTGATCTTGGTGCCGTTGAGTTCCTTCTCGATCAGGCCTTCCTGGAGGCCGACCAGCGCGGTGGCGTGGGTGAGGTTGGGGAAGTACCCGATCCGGACCTCGGAGGCGGACAGCTTCTTGCCTGCATCGGCCGCGGTGTCGGCGGACTTGTCGTCCTCCTTCTTCGCCTCGGAGCCGTAGCCGCAAGCGGTGAGGAGGAGGGGAAGGGTCACGGTGACGGCGATGGCACGCAGGGCGGTGAGCGGTCTTGCGGCAGACACGGAGGTGTCCTTTCACGGGATGGTGTTCAGGGAGCTGCGGGGACGGAGCAGGGCGACGCGAAGCCATCGGCACACACGGAAGTCACTCCCGGCCGTCGGCGGCGGGTTCGCGGTTGCAGACCGGGGAGGGGATGCCGGACGGACGCCCGCGCTCGAAGGCAGACGGCGGGTGAGGTCGGCCGAGGGGCCGGGGTGGCGCCCAGTGATGACCTGCGTGTGGGGCCGGGCCCGGCGAGGCGCGTCAGCCGGACTGACAGATGGCGCTGGACGTGCGGACCAGGTCGATGTGCCGGCGGGAGGTCAGAGGCAGCATCCGGCCTGCGTGGTGCAGTGTTCGCACGGCCACCTCCCTGGATTCCTAGTTTTCCCACCTGGTTGGTAGGCATATTGGCAGAGGCGGAGACCCGCCCCAAGGGGCTGTCCGCATACTGGATGCAGAGATCTCGACATGCGAGAACGTGCAGGTGGGGCGAGGGGTGTGGGGTTAGGGATTGGTCCAGGCGCCGGGGGTGTCGGCCAGTGCCGATACGTCGGCGGGCAGATCGGCCGACGCGATGTCGGCGAGCGTCACGCCGTCGAGGATCTCGCGCACATTGGCCCGCAGCGCGATCCACAGGGGGAGCAGCGCCTGGGCGGGGCCGGTGTAGGACAGGTCCGGCGGGCGGACTCCGCGCACCGAGACGAGCGGTCCGTCCACGACGCGGATCACATCCGCGACGCTGATGGATTGAGCGGGCTTGGCCAGCCGGTAGCCGCCGTTCCCGCCTCGCTGGCTGAGCACGAGACCGCCCCGGCGCATGTCGTTCAGGATGCCCTCGAGGAACTTGTGCGGGATGTCCTGGGCGTCGGCGATGGCCTCTGCCTTCACCGGCCCGTCATCCTGTGACGCGGCAAGCTGCAGCGCGGCCCGTACCGCATAGTCCGCCCTGGCTGAGATCCGCATACGGACATTATCTGGCATGGCTGCGGCCCGTGTACGCCATGGGTGGCAGCCGGCTGCCGGGTACGGGTACCCGGCAGCCGGGGGCGGGTCGCGGGCCCGCGACCGGAGCAATGCCGTGTCGTGCGTCAGCGGAAGGCGGCCACCGGGCGGTGGGAGCCGTTGAGGTAGTGCTCGCCGATGGAACGCAGGCGGTGCGCGACAGGGCGGTGGGCCGTCAGGACCCGGGCGTTGCGCCAGAACCGGTCCAGGCCGGGCGCGTCGGCGAGTTCCAGCACCCGGGCGGTGATGCGCAGGGCGGCCTTCGACGTCACGGTCTCGGCCGTGGCGACCAGGGCTGCGACGCCCGCGGCTCCTTCCGCGTCGAGGTGCGGCCCCGCGTCGAGGGCCTGCGCCATCACGTCCGTCGCCCGGTCGACCACGGCGGTGGCCGTCTGGGCGGCGGAGGCGAGTTCCCCGTAGGTCAGGAAGAGATCCGGGTCCTCGCCGGGAAGCCGGTGTGCGCGGCCGCCCCTGCTGAGGTCGCGCGCCTCGGTGAGGGCGCCCTCGGCGATGCCGAGGCCGACGTGGCACAGGGCGAGCCGGAGCGCCGGCTCCGCGAGCGCGGTGAAGGGTGCGGTCGACTCCTCGTCGTGCGGCCGGCGGCCCAGTACCTGCTCGGGCGTGACGGTGACCCGGTCGAGGACGACCTCGCCCGCGCCGGCGACGCGCTGCCCGAGGCGATCGTGGGCGGGCTCGACCGTCACGCCCCGTGCGCCGGGTGGGATCCGTACGACGAGGACCTCGCCGTTCGCGGCGCAGACGGCGTCGACCACGATCTGGTCGGCCGTGGCCACCGCGGTGTCCACGGCCCGGCGCCCGCTCAGCACGTAGCCGGTGGCGTGCCGCCTGAGCGTGAGGTCCGGTCCCTCCGCGTCGTCGTCGGGCCGAGGAGTGCGGACCGCGCCGGTCCACAGCCACTGCCCGCGCACCGACTCCTCTTCGAGGGCGGTCGCGTGCTCGGGGCTCGCGTAGAAACGTCCGCTCCACGTGTGCACGTAGTGGCGGGCGAGTACGTCGCCGACCGAGCTGTCCGCCGCGGCGATCTCCCGTATGACGGCGCATCCGGTGGCCCAGTCCGCCCCGCGGCCCGGCCCGGGCGGGGTGAGCGCCGCCGGCAGGCCGGCCTCGCGCAGCCGGGCCGTCTCGTCGGTCGGTTCCTTGCCCGCCTGATCGCGGACGATGGCGTCCGCTGCGAGGTCGTCCGCCACATCGCGGGCGGTACGCAGGAGTGCGCGGCGCTGTGAGTCGGTGGATCGGTGGCCGGCGGTGCCCGGTGTCGTCGGCACCGGCGTCACCGACAGGCCCGGGTGTCGCTGCGTGGTGCGTGGGCTGGGTGGACAGCGGTGCCATGGGGGATGGCGGTCGTCATGTCGACAACTCCGGAACATGGTCGGGCGGCGTCGGCCGGTTGCTGAACGTGCGGGAGGGGAGCGAGGGAGGGGAGGCGGGGGTGGGTGGGCAGGCCGCTGCACTGGACGTTCCGCCGGGCTGCGCGGGCGCCTGCGGTGGGCTCCGGAGATCATCCGAGGCAACGCTCCGACGCAGCGGCCGAGCGGCACATGGTGGTGCGCGAGGACGCCGGTCGGCTCTGCGGACACGCGCACGGGCCGGGCGCCGAGCCCGGCGGATGCCGGCAGCGTCAGTGCCCCGCGCGACCGCAGTTCACCGTATTCCTACCTTTCCCATCGGAGTGATAGGAATACTCGCCCCAAGCGGCCTGCCCGGCAAGAGCGTGACCGGATGGTGGACGCTTCGATCTCGGAATGAAAGACGATGCAGGTCAGAGGCCTGTCGGCGGTTATTTCCTATCCAATCAGTAGGGAAGTGTTGACGCGTGCCCGCCGCGCACCCCACCATGTGGCCATGTCCCCGTCGCAGCCGTTGCTCGTACGCCGCAGGCACGTTGACTTCCGTCGCGTCGCCAGCGCCGTCTGCCGACCCGTTTAGGGCTTCTTCGACAGGGTGATTCCTCGACGCGCGCCGGTCTGCCGGCTGTCGTTCGTCTCCGCGCGCCGCGCTCGCCGTCCCTCCCCCCGGCCTCTGAGCCGTACGGGTCCGGCCGGCGTGCGACGCGCCGATCCTCCCGCTCGCATCCGTTGCGGAGACCCCTGCCCCGTCGTGGCCGAACACCCGGCATCCGTATCCGACTCCGAGCAGCCGAAGGGGCTCACCGTGACCACCGCAATTCCCGCACCCGCCCTCCGCCGTTCCCCGGCCCCGCGCCTCCAACTGGTCGGCGACCGTCCGCCCGTCGTCCCCGCCGACGAGAGCGACGGCGGCCGCGTCGCATACCTCGTGTTCCTGCCCGCGAACGTCGACCCGGTGGTGGTGATGAGCGCGCACGGCATACGCCCGGAGATCCGCCCCCTCGCGCCCGGGACGCCTCCGGCCCCCGAGCCGGAGCCGGCTCGGCACCCGGAACCCGATCACTCCGACGACGCGATCCGGGTCGACCGCGCGCGGCGGCTGGTCGAGGTCGACGGGCGCGAACTCGATCTCACCTACCTGGAGTTCGACCTGCTGGCCCACCTCGTGGCGCACCCGTACACGGTCCACACCCGTGACGCCCTCATCTCGGGCATCTGGGGTTATGGGCACATCGGCGACGGCCGTACCGTCGATGTCCACGTGGCCAGGCTGCGCCGCAAGCTCGGCCCCGTTCACCGCGACCGCATATCCACCGTGCGCCGCGTCGGCTACCGGTACGTTCCCGACCACCGGTAGGAGGTGTCTTGGCGAACACCTGCGGGGCCGTGAGCCGCGCTCTCGGAAAGTAGGAGATTCCCGATTCGGTCAGCGAACGTCTGTTTCGCGCCGGTTAGGGCGGATCCGGGTGTCGGGTTGTCCGGTGAGTGCTGTTCTGGAGGAGATGCGCCCGTCGGGGGCAAGCGTCGGACAGCGTGATCAGGGGGTCTTCAGCGATGGCTTCTCTGCACTACGAAGTACTCACCGATCCGGCTCCGCTCCAGGTGCCGGTCGCGGGCGAGGAACGCCAGGGATCGGTCTACATCGTCGTCTCCAATCCGACCATGGACGAGGTGATCTGGTACTCCATCGAGATACGAGTGCCCTGCGGCCAGACGGACGGTGATCTGACGGCACATCCGAAGACGATCACCGCCCGGGTCGAGCGGAACACCGCGACGAAGAAGGGGGAGGAGCCGATCGTCGCATGGGACGACACCACGGGTGTCCTCACCGTGACCGCCCAGCAGAACACGCTGTTCCAGGAGGCCGGCTCCATGGCCCTGGTCCTGGACGGCTTCCCCGTATCCAGCGCACCGGGACTGGTGCTGCTGCGCGTGACGGAGAGGGCGGCGAACGGCGCCTTCGTGCGGAAGACCCCCGTGACCCTGAGCCTGCTGAAGCAACTGCCCAAGGTCCCGCGCAACTTCCGTGCGCAGCAGTCCCTGGTGGCCGGAGGCCAGGACGTCGTCCTGCGATGGGACGGGCCCGACACCCTCACCTACCGGATCCAGGGTCCGGACGGATCCTCGCAGCCCGTCGCGCCGACGCAGGGCACGACCGGCTGGCAGTGGTCGCCGGCGGCGGGCCAGGAGCCCGAGCGGGACGCCACGTACACCCTGATCGCCACCTCCCCGGGCGGGCAGCAGCCCGGGTACTTCCTCACCACCACCGTCCACCTGCGCAGCCCCGAGTTCGAGAGCGTCACCGCGACGACCGGTGTCCACAGCCCATGGGTCGAGGGCACGACGGACCGGGGCCGGATCGTCTTCACGGCGCAGGGGGCCCGGATCCGCGACGCCGCCGACGCCCCCGGCACCCTCTCCGCCGCCAAGGCCGACGTCGATACCGTGACCGCGGCGTTGGTCCGGGGGCGCGAGGGCGACGCCGGGTGGATCGGGTTCCCGTCCGGCGGAATCAGGGTCGGCCGCGGCGGCGGAAGCGACTTGGGGACCGTCACGGCCGACAGGATCAGCGTGAACGGCATCAACACCCAGTGGGTGGGGGACCGGGACTCAGGCAAGGGATGGGTCGAGTTCCCGCAGTCTGGGGTGAACGTCCGCAAGGACGGAAAGCAGGACTGGGGAACCGTCGCCGCTGATCTGGCGGACCTGAACGGCATCAACACCAAGTGGGTGCAGGGCCGCACGGCCGCCGACGGATGGATCGAGTTCCCGGCCTCCGGGATGAACGTGTTCCAGGGCGCCGGAAGCCGCCAGTGGGGGACGGTCGCGGCCGACAAGGCCGACCTGAACGACGTGATCACCCACCGGGCCCGGGTCAAGGAACGCCTCACCCTCCAGGGCGGGCTGAGCGTCGACAACGTGCTGGAGACACAGGACGGCCCGCCGCGGCTGATCGTCCACGGCCGCCTCGACGCCGAGGGCGAGGTGAAGGCGGACCACACGGTCACAGTCACCGGCGACCTCACCACCCTCGGCATGCTGCGCGTCCAAGGCGAGTCGCGCCTGCAGGGGAAGGTGAACGCCGGCGCCCATCTGTCGGTCCGTGACGGAGGCGCCTGGATCATGCACACGAACGACGGGAAGGTGGCGATCAACGGCGACCTGCGCGTGCACGGGGCATTCCGCTCCGATTCCTGATCGGGCGCGGCCGCCGCCCGGCTGCTCTCCTCCCAGGGCCATCCGCTGCTCCTGCCGGCCAGCCGCTCCAGCCGGCCGGAGCGGCTGGAGGCGCTGTGACCCTAACGGCAGGTGTAGGTGAAAGTGGTCTCGGCGCGGGCTCGGTTCGGCGACTGCACCTCGAGCACGGCGGTGGCCTGCACGGAGCCGGGGCCGTGGAAGGTCCACCGGAGCGAGACCTCGGTCAGCCGTGCCTTCGGGACGATCCGCTGCTGCACCGGGCCGGTGACCGTGCCATCACTGCGGTGCCAGCGGTAGCTCACCGTTCCGCCTTCCCCGTTGCTGCGGATCGTCGCCAGCACCGTCACGGTGCTGTCGCAGCCGGCAGTCGAGGAGCTGGGACGTACGGTGACCCCCGTCACCGACAGCGGACCGCCGGTCTGCTGCCGGACGAGGAGCAGCGCAGCCACGAGCGTGGCCCCCGCCACGAGAAACCCGCCCCGGAGGACGCCGCGCCTGCGTCGGGCGCCGGCGGTGTACGGCGCGCCCGTAAGCGCGGGGACGGTGCCGTGCCACACCGCCGTGAGGTTCGCCAGGCTGCTGCCCGACGCAGGCATCGAGGGCGCGGGCACGGAGGGCGCGGGCGCGGTGGAGTGCACGTCTTCCTCGGACGAGGGCATGCCCCACACGGCATGGTCCAGGAGGGTGGCGCTGGTCGCCTCGTCGGCCGGGTGGGAGCGGGGGAGGAAGGAGGTCAGCTCCTCGTCGTACGGTCCGGGTTCCATGGCCGGCTCAGAGGATCGGGTTGCAGTCATCGGCGTAGAGCACCTTGTACGTGCCGCTGCCTGTTGCCGGAGCTGGGTCGCTCGATACCTGAACACCCCAGTACGGGAAGGGATCGCCGGCTCCGAACGTGTGGGCGTACGTCTTGCTGAACGAGGTCTGCCCGGCGGGGATGGTGATCCTGTCCGTCGCCACGGTCGTGCCCGATCCTCGGGTGTTGCTGTGGAACCAGGTGAGGATCAGCGTTCCGGTGGAGGCACCGTCGGACTTCACGGATGCGACGGCCTGGGTGCCGAACTTGCCGGAGCAGCCGTACTGGGACAGGGACACGGCCAGCACCCGCACGGTGGGGGACGTGGCGGGCGGTGCGACGGGAGGTGTCCGAGGCGCGGCGTTCGTCGTGGAGGGCGCCGGCACGGCTGCCTGCTCCGTGGAACCGGGTGCTGCACCCGGAGAGGACGGCGAACTCCCGACCACCGTGGAACTCTCCACGCCGCTCCCGGTCTCGCTGCCGGTCTTGCTGCCGGTCCCGCTGTCGGCAGCGGGACCGGCAGCAGTTCCGGACTGCCCAGGAGTGGGGGCGATGGTGGCGCCGGGCCCCGTGCTGCGGGTGCCGGCCGGGGAGTCGGGCGTACCGGGTGAGACGGTCGAGCCGGCGGTGCCTGTGACCCTGTCTTCCGTGTCGTCCTGTTCAGCGATCGCGGACAGCGCGAGGACCCCGGTGAGCAGGAGGGCGGCAGACGCGGCGACGGCCGTCGACGTGCGTCGGCCGACGACGCCGCCTCGGGACCGGGACCGGGAGCGGGGCCGACCGGACGCCGCCACTGAGGCATGTGCCGGTGCCGTTCCTGTGGTCGTCGCGGCGAGCGTGGTGTCCGCGAAGGTCGTCGTCGCGGTCACGACCTCGTCGGGAGCGCGCACCGGCATCGGCATGAGTGCGAGGAGCGCGGCCATTGTGCGGTGCCCACGCACTTCCCAGTCCTCGCCGTACTCGCCGGACGCCAGCGCATCCAGCTCACGGACGAACGCGGCAGCACTCGGAGGCCGTTCCACTGCCCGTTTGGCCAGGCCACGGCGAACCAGCGGCCGCAACGCCTCAGGAACCCTGTCGTCGGGTATGGGCGCCTCGATGTGCTGCACCGCCAGTTCGAGGGCCGTGGTGCCCGGGTACGGCTTGGAGCCGACGAGGCACTCGAAGAAGACGGCCGTCGCGGCGTAGACATCGGTGACGGGGGCGACGGGGGAGCCGGTCCACTGCTCGGGAGCCATGTAGGGCGGGGTGCCGGCGACGCCGGAGGCATCCCCGCTGGCCACCGCGATTCCGAAGTCCACCAGCTTGGAGCGGCCGTCAAGGTCCACCAGAACGTTCTCCGGCTTGTAGTCCCGGTGCACCAGTCCCGCCTCGTGAGCTGCGGCGAGGCCGAGCAACGATCCCTTGAGCACGGTGAGGGCCGCCTCAGGACCCGTGGGGCCCTCCTGGCGCAGCAGCGCCCTGAGTGAGACGCCCTCCACCAACTCCATGACGATCGCGGCGCCTTCGGGGTGCTCGACGTAGTCGTCGATCCGTACCACGTACGGCGACCGCAGGCGCATCAGCAGACGGGCCTCGGCGCGGAAGGCGGTGCGCGCGCCGTGGGTCAGATACTTGATCGCCACCGGGGCGCCGGAAGCCTCGTCCAGAGCTTCGACGACCCTCCCGCATGCGCCGGCGCCCAATTCCCTGCCATGGGTGTAACCGGGAACCTTCCACCGTGGATGTGCGCTCATGTCCCCGTCGTCCATTGCTGCCCTCGCATGCATCGTTGCCGTGCGCGCCTGGGAGCATGCCTCCCGCCGCACCGGCAGCCGGCCGGGCCGGCTGCTGCGGCCAGTCAACCGGCCGCCTGTGTCGAGGCGCGTGAGCAACCACTACTCACCCGGCTCCCGAAAGAGGGCGCTGATGTGGTCCTGGTCGGCTTTTTTCGGCGAAGCAGAAGGACTTCGACACGCTCATGCCGCCGGCCGCCACAGAAGTGGCAGCGCGACGCTCGGGTCGCTACCGAGCGCCAGCGGCACACGCTGACAGCCCTGGTCGGCCGCCCCGCCGTGAGTCTTTCCGACGTCCTGGCCACTGACCGACCGCTCACTCGAAGCGGCTTTTTGCCCCGGGCCCCAGTAGCGCTTCGGCTCAGAGCGTGGCTCAGTTCTCCGGGCAGATGACGAAGAGAGGGAAGGCGAGTCGGCGGGGCCGGTCGCCGATCTCGTCGAGTGCGGCGCGGATCTCGTGCAGGTGGCCGGTGGTCATCTGCAGGGGGGGTTCGTGGGGCTGGTAGGTGGTGCGGACCGGGTAGTCCACGCCCGGCTCGGTGGTCATCTCGATGTGACAGCCCATGACGTGGGTGACCGGTCTGCGCTCGCAGAACTCGATCAGGCGGTCGATGGTCCGGGCGAAGGCGTTCCGGTCCTGGATGTAGAGGCGGCCCGGATAGACCGTGTCGCCGGTGAGCAGGAACCCCGTCCACGGGTCGTAGAACGTGACGGCTGCCTCGTGGTGCCCGGGGGTGGCCAGGCATTCGAGCCTGCGGCCTCCCAGATCGACGCCCGCCGTGGCGGTGGGGTCCTCGTCGAATCCGAAATACTTCCAGGCCGCCGGGAGTTCTGCTGAGACCACTGTGGTGTCGGGACGATCGGCGAACTGGCCGTCGCCCGCGATGTGGTCGCCGTGGGCGTGTGTGTGCAGCACCAGCAGGTGGTACTCCGGGCGGGGGTGGCGGGCGAGCCAGCCGTCGATGAGCCGGTCCACCACCGGACGCAAGGGGAAGAACTCACGTGACGCTGTGGCCCCGGTATCGATCAGCACCGCCCGGTCATTGCCGAACAGCAGGAACAGGAACGGCGCTTCGTAGTTGATCGCCATGTTCTGCCGCAGGATGGCCGTGTGCTCGTCGTACTCGTAGACCTGGATGTCCGGGTCGGTGTTGTGCTTGGACGACGGTGAGCCGTGGATCCAGCGGACGTCCACTTCGCGTGGCCCAGACGCCGGGCTGCCGAAATCGATGAAGGACGTACCTTCAGCCATGACGCCCCCTCTCGGGGCGAGATTACCCCACAGGTGCAGCATAAGGATCTGCATCGGATTTCCGCCCGCGGAAGAATTCGATGGCGAAGAAAGTCCCGACATTCGAGGGGCTGCGACATTCTTGGAGGCCTGGCTGCCGAGGAAGACCTGCCCCTCGCAAACACGATGGGTCCACCCTGTGGTCAGAAGGGCACCACGGATCGTGCGAGCACATCCAGAGCGGCCTGCGGCCGGACACCCGTGCCGGCCAGGCCGGGAAATCCGCCCCATGCGAGGCAGCCCCGCAGGTGTGCGACGAACGGGACGGTCCCACCGCGCCCGCGGTGGAGCTCCGCGTCCCCGAAGGGTCCGGGGAGACGGACGGTGTCGACCGGCTCCGGCTGCGCGTCGCGGGGGTTCGCCTTGAACGACGGACCAGGACTGATCGTCAGGTCCAGTGGCGCATTCATGCCAACACGTTCCCTCTCCTCGCGGGCCCACCTCTCCGCCTCGGCGACAGCCTCTTCGAGAGGAAGGACGACGAGGGGGTCGAAGTGCGAGAGGTACACGAACGGGTACTTCTCCGGGACGTGGACGATCTCGTGCCTCTTCGGCTTCGGGCCGTGCTTGTTCGGGTCGTGACGGAACCTTTCCTCGCTGCCCGACAGGTCCACCGAGCCGACGACGAGATAGAAGGCGCGCAGCGAGAGCGGCAGGCGTCCGC
Organism: Streptomyces xanthophaeus; assembly: GCF_030440515.1. Lineage (GTDB taxonomy): Bacteria > Actinomycetota > Actinomycetes > Streptomycetales > Streptomycetaceae > Streptomyces > Streptomyces kutzneri. The sequence continues at coordinate 838,093 of NZ_CP076543.1, read as the reverse complement.
CCGTGAGCCTTTCCAACGTCTTCACGGAGCGGAGTGCGTCGGGCGGGGGCGGGACGAGGGCGCGCGCCTTCTTGTGGAAGGGGTACGCCTCGGCGCGCAGCGTTTCGACGACAGCCTCCACACCGCACCGCACCCGCTCCATCGTCTCCATCGCGACGGCCTCGGCCTGCGCGGTGAGAGCCTTCGGAGGTCTCCGGTCGAGCGCGGCCAGTTCTTCCCACACGCGCTCGTGCTCTCCGGCGCGGTAGCGCTCGACGAGATCGCCCGCAAGTGGCTTCACCGTGCTCCTGGCCGCGGCCTTCCGCCTGCGCTTCTCCACGCGCGCCGCGGCCTCGTCCACGGTCCCGGGGTCGAGCCGGTCGAGGAGCGCTCGCGCCGTCGCGCCGAGCTCACGGTCTTGTGCGGCCGTCAGCGATCGTTCCATCCAGCGCGGCTCGGCCGTCACCTGCGTGGGCGTGAGCTTTTCGAGTACGGTCCGGGCGGACTCGCTCCGGCCGTCGCCGGAACCGGGCACCTGTCCCTCGAAGAGAGGCGTCAGGACGTCGAAGGCACGCGAGGGGTCGGCACGCAGCAGCGCATCGATCGCGATCATCTGGCGATCGTGACGGTCGTACTCGTTGATCGGGACGCCCTCCGGCGCAAGGGGCGAGGCTGCGGCCTCAAGGGCCTCCGGCGTCCCGATCTCGATCAGACTCTGCCCGGCGGCGGTGAGGAATCGCCGTTGCCGGGTGAACAGCTCGCGCAACGCGGGAACGGCAGGTGCGTAGCGGGCCTCGGCCAGGCGATGCGCGAGCCAGTGCGCGAGGCCTCCGTCGTGGCCGTCCACCGCGGAGAACCAGCGCGTCTTCAGGAGCGCGTCGAGCAGCCCGGCGCCCTCTCGAAGTGCTGGATGCTCGCTGAAGAGGCCTGCGCTCCCGGCCTGGTCGAAGCTGAGCTGTCCGGCGCTCACACAGGCGATGAGGGCGGCGACCGGTATGTCCGCGATCTTGCTCTTCGGGATCTCGCCGGGAGCGAGCGACCGGCGACGGAGCATGTCGAGGAGGATCTCAGCCGGCGCCGAGCCGAGGTCTCGCTTGATGATCTTCTCGGCGCGCCCCCGCATCACGAGTTCGAACGGGACGCGGTTGTGTCCGAAGGCGAAACCGTCGAGATCGATCCGCATCACTTCCAGCGCAAAGGACATGGCTGCGGCGGGCTCGACCACGGCGAGCACCTCGACGGCTGCGCTCAGGGCATCGGGACTCCCGCTCGTGAGCGCCGCCGTGAATGCCTCGCCCGTCGGGTAGCGCCGGACCAGAGGGCAGACTCCGCCCGTCCAGAGGCGACCGGCGTAGGTTTCGCCGACGTCGACACCCGCGCGCGCTGCGGCCGTATGCAGTGCGGCGGGGTCGTGCGCGCTGAGAGCCTGGACGATACGGGAGTTGACGTCATCGATCAGGGCGGTCGGATCGACGTGCGCTGTTCCGGGAGCCACGGGCATGGCCTGATTCCTTCCCTGGCGAGCCTCAGCCGGCCATGTCCTGATGATCCGCCCGGTACGGCGGCCGCCTGCTGGGCCGCGCACGGCTCACAGACGGCCAACGGACTTCAACGGCCGGGCCTCCGCGAGGGGAGACGCGGCATTCTGCCTTCCGGCCAGCGCGGCGTAGAGGATGCCGCTCACCAGCAGCCCCACGACGAACGAGACGTCGGCGCCGTCCATGGCGTGCGCGACCGGTCCGCGGAAGAAGGTGGTCGAGACGAACGGGATCATCGCGACGAGACCGATGACGTACGAGGCCAGGCCGCGCCAGGACCAGCGTCCGTAGATGCCCTGGTCGTCGAAGATGTCACGGATCACGTACCGGCCCTTGCGGATGGCGTAGTAGTCGACGAGGTTGACCGCGGTCCACGGGACCAGGAAGTACAGCATCAGCAGGACGAAGCTGCTGAAGCCGGCCAGGTAGTCGTCGGGCAGGGACAGGGCCACCGCGAGCACCACCGCGCCGACGGATAGGACAACGGCGGCCCGCAGACGGCTCGTCGGCTGCTCCCGCCGGAAGGCGTCCACCGCGCTCACCGCTGTGAGCATCGCACCGTAGGTGTTGACGCCCATGACGCTGATCAGGGCCAGAGCCGATACCAGCACGACGAGTGGGCCGAAGCCCGCAACGATGCCGTTCCCGGTCCGGAGCAGGCCGGTGACGGCGTCGTCGGCAGGCAGGCGGCTGCCGATGAAGGCGCCCAGGGACATCAGCCACACCGCGGAGCCGGCCGCACCCGCGTATGTCCACCAGATGACGGAGCGGGAGTTGGCGTCCGCAGGCAGGTATCGGGAGTAGTCGGACACGTAGACGGCGTAGCTGATCTGGTAGCCGGCGGCAGCGGCGAAGACGGTCAGGAACGATGTCCACGGGCTGCCGGTCGCAGGCGCGGCGATCGGCGCTTCCCACCACTGGACGACGGTTCCGACGGTGAGTATCCCGAACACGAGGATGAGGATCCCGGTCAGGATGCGTTGTACGAAATGGATCAGATCATGGCCCACGAAGGCCAGCACGACCGACACCACGGCCAGGACCGGGTACCAGAGCCAGGGGCCGCCGCCGACGATCCGTCCCAGTCCTTGGGCAGCGAGCACGGTGTTGAAGACGTTGAAGCCCAGGTAGACGAAAATGACGGCCGTGAACGGTACGACGGCCCCCCGGACTCCGAACTGTGCCCTGGACTGGATCATCTGAGGCAGGCCCATACGGGGGCCCTGGTTGGCGTGGACCGCCATGAAGAACGTGCCGAAGCAGGCACCGAGGACCACGGCCGTCACCGACCAGCCCAGGCCGAGGCCGATCGAGGGGCCGATGAAGCCGATGACGAGAGTGGTCAGGACGAAGTTGCCGGAGAACCAGAACGGGCCCTGGTGCCAGAGCTTGCCGTGACGTTCGTCCGGTGGGATGTAGTCGATGGAACGCGTTTCGGGGGCGGTCGGCAGGGTGAGACCGCGGCGCGGGGCTTGCTGGTCGTGCACGGGGGTCCTTTGCGCTCAGAGCCGGGAAGAGCGGCCATACCGCGACGGGGGTGGCTGCCACGGAGGACTCAACCGTGCGCGCGATCCCCCGCACATGAGCAAGCACTACTCATCCGGGCGCGATCGGGCCGGCCGAATTCCTTGGCGGGAGTCCCTGCAAACCACGCCTCACATGCGGCGGCGGAGGGAAATGTGAGCCGAATCTGAAAATTCGATCCCGAATGTCATGACTGTTCATCCCTGTGTTCAGAGGTTCGGTTCGGACCAGTTCACCCCCTGCCCGGGATCCTTGACCACGCCGAACGGGCTGCGCCGCCCACGCGGTCTCGGCATCGTCAGGGGTGAAGGGCTTTGCTCGCTCGCGGTCGGTTAGGATCCGCTCGAGTCGCGGATGACCCACTCCACACTCGACGAGTGACGCAGCGTGTTTGAGTGGTCCGTTTCGCGGATATCCCCACCGGCCCCCTCTCCGACGGTATCGACGGGGAATTGCCGCACTGGGAAAGTCGGACGAGGAGCAGCGGAGCCCGCCAGGCCGGCCTGCCGCGCTCGGTCGCGCAGACCGCGGCCGCGGACGTCCGCACAACCGGGCAAGGCCGATCGAGGGGGGCCAGAGGAATGAACCAGAACCGTGTGCTGCAGCGTTGGCCACTGGTCGGGCGCGAGGCCGAGCTGAGGGGTTTCGAGGAGGTCGTGCCGGAACCCCGCAGCGCCGGTTTCCTGGTCTTCGGGCCGGCCGGAGTGGGCAAGTCCCGGCTGGCCGAGGAGTGCCTGGACCGTGCGGTCGCGCTCGGGTACCGGGTCGGCAGGGCGGTTGCCACCGCGGCCGCGGCGTCCGTTCCGCTGGGTGCCATCGCCCATCTGCTGCCCGACGGTGCCGACCTGTCCGACCCGGTCTCGGGGTTCGCCGGTGTGGCCAGGCTGTTGTCGCGGCCGGGTGCGACGCGGCCCCGCATGGTGATCCTCGTCGATGACGTCCACCTCCTCGATGCGACCTCGGCGATGCTGCTGCGGCAGTTGATGGACGCCGGGGTGATCTTCCTGCTGGGAACCGTCCGGTCGGGGGAGGGACAGGCGCTGGCGGTGACCGCGCTCGGGCACGGGGACGCCGTGCGACAGGTGGACCTCGCCGGGTTCGGCCGCGAGCAGGTCGTGACGGTGCTGGAACAGGTCCTGGAGGGGCCGGTCGGGAGGAGCGCGGTCAACCACCTTCTGACGACCAGCGGCGGCAACCCCCTCTACCTGCGGGAGCTGGTGGTGGGGGCCGTGGCTGCCGGAGTGCTGACCTGCGACGGTGAGATCTGGGACATGACCGCGGACCGGCTGCCGGGCACGCGGCGTCTGACCGATCTGATCCGTTCCCGGCTCTCCGTCGCCCCACCCGCCGGCCGACAGGTGCTGGACGTCCTGTCCCTGTGCGAGCCGCTGTCCCTGGGCCACCTCGAAAGGGATGCCGAACCGCAGGTGCTGGGCCAGTTGGAGCAGTCAGGGCTGATCGTCGTCGTCCAGGAGGAACGACGCTCAGCGGTCCGGCTGGCCCACCCCCTCTACGGAGAGGTGCTGCGCGCGGACATGACTGCCCAGTGCCGCAGGGACACCTTGCTGCGGCAGGTCCATCTGCTGAAGCGGATCGGGGCCCGTCGCCGGGAGGACGCGGTCCACCTCGCCACCTACAAGCTCGCGGCCACCGGCACGGCCAACCCGGCTCTGCTCGTACGCGCGTCAGCCCTGGCCGCGCACGCCCGCGAGTACCCCCGCGCACTCAGTCTCCTCCGGGCGATCCCCCAGGAGCACCGGGGCTTCCGGATCCAGCTGCTGCTGGGAAAGACCCTGTACGAGGCCGGTGACTTCCGCCAGGCCGAGGACGTGCTGTCCCAGGCCGACGCCATGGCCACAACGGAAGAGGAAGTCCTGTCCGCGCTGCCGGTCCGGACACAGAACCTCATGTGGGGGCTGGGAGCGTCCTACGCAAAGCTTCTCGACGTCATCGAGTCCGCCCGTCGCCGGGTCACCAGCCCCTTCGGCCTCCGCGTCCTGCTGGTCAACGAGGCCGCCAGCGCGCTCACCGTCGGAGAGGTCAGGCACAGCCTCGCCCTGACCGAGGACCTCGAGCACGAGGGCACGCAGGCACCGGACGCCACGACATGGCTGTGGGCCGCCATGACGAGGTCCATGGCCCTCGCGGTCACGGGGCGTGGGGAGGAGGCCGAGGGCTGGATCCGACGTGCCATCGCCTTCAGCTCGGCCGCCGGCGAAACCCACTCCACCGCCGCGCACGAAGTGGCCCACCGGGCGGTTCTCGTCCTGGCCCTGGCGGAGAGCGGTCGCCTGGCCGAGGCCCAGGAAGCGGGCGAGCGGGCCTTCGCGGGCCTTACGGACGCGAGTGTGACCGCGGACCGCCGGCTGCTGGCCTTCTATCTGGCGCGTGGCGCATGGGCTGCCGGACACCCGGCTCAGGCGCGGCGCTGGTTCGCGGAGGTGGTCCGCGCGTCCCGCCCGCACACCCCGGTGGTGCTGTCGATGGCACTGGCGGGTCTTGCGGCGGCCGCCGCGCTGCAGGGGGACGGTGAAGCGGCGGAAGCGGCCCTGGCCGAACGCGGCCGGCTGCCCGCCCTGGGGTTCTTCCCCGAAGAAAGACTCGGCGAGGCCTGGCTGTACGTCGCCCGCGGTGAGCTGACCCGCTCGCGAGCAGTGCTGACCGCGGCCGCCCAAGAGGCGTTCGAGCGCGGGGAAACCGCGTCAGAAGCAGTTCTGCTGACCGATCTTGTCCGGCTCGGGGAGGCCGGGGAGGCCGCCGGGCGGCTGACGGAGATCGCTGCGGAGTGCCCCGGTCCCCTCCACCGGGCCCGTGCCGATCTTGCCGCCGCGTGGGCCGCGCACGACCCCGACGGGCTGCTCGCCGCCGCCGACGAGCTGGAGGCCGTGGGAGCGGACCTGCTGGCGGCCGAGGCGGCGAGCACCGCTGCCGCCCTTCTGAGGGCGGCGGGGGAGACCCGACGGGCCAACGCCGCCGCCGTCCGCGCCGAGGATCTCGCGGCCCGCTGCGAGGGAGCCAGAACCCCGGCTCTCATGGCCCGTGAGGCTGTCGTACGGCTCACCGGGAGAGAGCGCGAGATCGCGCTGCTCGCCTCCCGGGGCCTGCTCAGCAAGGACATCGCCGCTGCACTGACGATATCCATACGCACCGTCGACAATCACCTGCAACGCATTTACAACAAACTCGGCATCACCACGCGCAAAGAGCTGGCCGACCGACTGCTTCCATGACCGTGTCCCGGCCGCACGAGCCGTGAGGGGCCCGTCAGGTGTGGCGGGCCGCGGTGAGCATTGCACGGAACTCTTCCATGAATTCCTCGCCGGCGGCGCCGCCGTCGAGGGGGAAGGGGTAGCTCGACGCCTCGGCGGAACCCAGCCACGCCGACCGGACGTATATTCCGTGCTCTCCCGCGCCGGTCTCCCGGTCGGACAGCCCGCTCACCACGGTCTGCTGAAGCCTCCCCACGAAGGCAACTCCGTGCCCCTCGGTGTGGATGATCGCAATGATGACCAGCTGGTCGGTGAGAATGCAGGCCTCGATCACGGGAGCTGCCCCGACGTATGCTCCCCGCTGAAATACTCCGTGGTCCGAGTACCGCGTTTCGCAGCACAGCCTCGTCGCAGCGCGGAGGTCTCCCAGCGAGTACCTGTGCACCGTGTCTTCCAGGAGGGGAAGGAGGCGTTCGTCGAGATCGGTGATGCGGCACAGCCTGGTACGACACTCCCTCGGCTCGGTGTCGGCGACCGCCCCCAGCCCCCACAGGCCGTCGAGGGAAAGATGAGAGAGGCGCACCATGAGGAACATGGCCGACAGCCCGGCGGCGAGGCATACCGCCCCCATGACCGCATTGACCATTTCGCCGCGCTCGATCCCTGACGCCAGGATTCCCAGGCCCACCGCGACGAAGGATGCAGGACCGATCAGAGTGACTCCGCGCACGGCGAGAACCACCGAGAGCAGCAGGCTCAAGGAGAACGCCGCGGCGATCCATCCGATGGACCATTCCATGGCAGGACTGTAGAAGGAGGAGAAGGTTGCATAAGCGGAGAACATTTCTCCCAAGAGGGCTGCCACTGACAGTGCGGCAACAGGGAACTTTCCTCTTCGCATGACGGAAACGCACTCCTCCGGGTTGTTCCCGCATGCGCGGGTCGAGGGTCGGATGACGCCCTTGGGCAGGCGCCTGGGTTGGAGTTTCACGCATGCGCGGCCGGGCGTCGTGAGTAATGCCTGCTCAGCCGGGATCACCTCGCGGGCCATCGCCCCGAGGCTCACACAGGTGTTGTGCCATGAGAACGCCCTTTTCCCTTGCGCTGTGACCAGGCCGCGATGGCACCGCACGGCCCGGGGTCCGGGCGCTGGTGGACGAGGCCGAGCACCGGTACGCGCGCGCCGCACGGGGCTGCCATCCGGGCGGGATGTACAACCTGGGCCTCCTGCTCTCCCGCCACCGGGACAACTGCGCCGAGGCCGGGAATCCCGACGGGAGGCACAATTTCGGAGGCACGCGCATGGCTCGAAGTCCCGTGATCCCCGCGCCCGCCTTCAACGTAGGCCGCAGGAGGAGGAGTTGATGGAGACGGAGGACGTTCCCGGCTGGTTCTGGGGGTCCTGGACGCGGCCAGCCCAGCCTGTCCGCCCTGGAGTCATGGCTGGAGTCACAGCCGGAAGGCGTTCTGGAGGACTACGCGCTGGCGTACCTGGAGGCCGCCGAGTCGCTGATCGACTTCTCGGAAGGCGTGACGGTCGACGGATCGGTCTGGTCCAGGACAGCACCGAGGACCTCTGCATGTGGTGGTCGGCCAAGGGCGCGCGTTCTGGCGTGCGACGGTCGAGGGGACCTGGGAACTGGCGGATGCCGCACAGGCGTACCTGGGGCGCCCCTCACCCCTCATGTGGGAGGTGATGCAGTGGGACGGGCAGGTCAGCCGACCGGAGCACGCCGGCTACCGGTCCCCGGGAGCCCTCGTCCACGGCGTGTACCGGACGCGCTTCGGGCAGGACCTGTACGAGCGGCTCACGGCCGGATGACGCGACCCCGGCGAGCGCGGGCGGTGCCGTCATCCGCTTCGCCGGGGTCGCCGAGTTCGGCGAGGAGATGGCTGCGCGTGCGCATCAGGATCCTGCCGAGCATGTTCTTCCCGGTCCCCGTCCGGCCCCGTCCCCAGTAGTGGTCGGACGTCGTGTCCTCGACGATCTCTTCGTCTCCCGTGGCCAGCAGGATCGTGGCGATGTCGGCGTGCGTGCGGAACTTGGCCGCCACGGCGCGGCGCATCACGTCGTCCTTCACCCGGTCCCAGTCCCGCCGCATCGGCTTCGACCGGTCGCGGCCCAGCTCCGCCGCGCGCAGCGGGGTGCCGGCCCGGCGGATGAGTTCGGCGTGGCGGGTGCCGGTGAACTTCTGTGCCTGGAAGTAGTGTTCCGTGGTCGGCCACCAGTGTCCGTCGAGATCCACGCCGTGTGCGGAGAAGTTGGAGAAGCATCCGTAGGGAACTTCTCCGGCACCGTGGAAGTAGATCGTCATGCGAACCTCGTGTCGGGGGCGGGAACCGCACCGTGCCAGGCGCCGGTCCGCGGTCGCAACCGACTTACCGCCAGGTCTCCCCGCTTGATATTCTTTGCGATCATGCGAGCCCTCTTCCCAGGATCCTTCGACCCGATCACCCAAGGGCACCAGGACGTTCTCCGCCGCGCCGCCCTCCTGTTCGACGAGGTCGTCGTCTGCGTGATGTTCAATCCGAACAAGACCGGCCGCTTCCCCATCGCCGAACGGCTGACCGGACCGGCCGCGCGGCAGCGGCCGACCTGGGCAACGTCACGGTCGACTCCCACACCGGCGGCCTGCTGGTCGACTACTGCCGCCGGGTCGGCATCGACGTCGTCATCCGCGGAGTCCGCGGCGCTGCCGACCTGGACTACGAAATGCCGATGGCCCGCATGAACCACGAACTGGCCGGAGTCGAAACGCTCTTCATGGCCGCAGACCCCGACCTGGCCCACATCTCCTCCACCCTCGTGACCGCTTTGGGTGAACAGCAGCGTGTCCCGACCGATGAGGTGAGCTAGCTTCTTCCCTCGGGTGAGGGCGGCAGTCGAGTACCTTCAAGCCCTTGCACGAGACCGCGCGCGGTTTCCCGCAGCTCGTCGCTGAAGGCGAGGGGCTGCAGCGTTTCCGGGTCCACCCGGACCTGGACCCGATGGCCGTGGGCATGGACACAACGGCCGTCTTCGGATCTCACCTGGAACTCGTACACCACGCTGGTGCGGCCGAGCCGTGATATCCGGAACCGCACGCCCACGTCCCCCGTGCCCCGAATCGGCTCCTCGTATGTGACGAGGAATTCACGTACGACGAGATGGGTGTCGGGATATCGCGAGCGATCAGGATCCATGCTCCAGCCCTGTTCCTGCCAATAGGCCCCGATGGCGCGTTCGACGAAGAGTGCATGGCGCGAGTTGTGCACCATTCCCATGGGATCCAGGTCGTCGAAATGAACCTGGACCGGTCGGGTGTGTCCCGCTTCGGCGGGCAGTTCCTGCATGACCTGTTCCCCCTGCTGCCTCGTCTCCCAGGTCCGGGGCGAATCGGCGCCCTGCCGCAGTTGACCGCGGCGGCCGGGGGGCCTGCATGAGCAGCCGGTACTCAACTCGGCGGACCGTTCGCGCGCCCCGCACGCCGGTTCGAGCACCGGCTACTGTGACCGGCATGCATGCGATCGAGTTTCGTCTGGCTCCCTACTCCTGCGGGGGCCAAGGCGTGGGCGAAACGCCCTTTGTGCTGGAATTCCTGGTGGACGGGGTTCCCTTCCTGGAACTGGTACACAGGGCGGAGCTTCCCGATGCGCTCGCAGAACAGGGTGAGCGGGCCGCCGAGTTCGCACCGGACCCCTCTCCGCTGCTCGCCGGCGCGTACGCATATCCGGTTGCCCTCTCCGCCCGGCACCTGCTCGGCGGCGAACCCGACCGAGTGCCCCACGGCACCGGGCCGGGAGAAAAGCTGCTGTTGTCGTGCACGTGCGGAATCGACGACTGCTGGGCGTTGACGGCACACATCACGGTCACGGACACCACCGTGACGTGGTCGGGCTTCCGCAACAATTCCCGGGACTGGAACTACGATTCCCTCGGCGTCCTGGCCTTTTCCCGGCCGCAGTACGAAGAGTCGCTCCGCGCGGCCCTCGACGCCCTGTCGGCGCCCCGGTCCTGATGCGCGCCCGCGGCCGCTTCCAGGCGCTCCGGTTACGCCGCTGAACGGCCCGGCAGGTCATGCCCGTTGCCCGGGCGGCCGACGGCCCGGCAGCCGCCGACGACACACCACACGGAGGGGAACCCCATGGAGAACGAAGCGATACGAGCCGGCGTGGACCTGCTGGAGCAGGCATGCCACCTGCCGCTGGAGGACGAGCGGCGGCGCCTGCTGGAACAGGCGGCCAGCGACCTCGTCCGGGACGGGCGGCGCCGTCGGCGTGCCGCGAGACGGGCCGTCCGGGCGGCGGCCGACGCGAAGGTGCTGGCCACCACCGCGACCGGAGCGCCCGACCGGATCATGGATGCGGCACTGTCGGCCGAGACACCGCCCCGATCGGGCCTGTCCGTGCACGAGTACGTCCAGGAACCCAGCGGTCCCGGTGCAGTGACCCGCCGGCCGCCGGGCCGCGCACCGGACGGCGACGGGCCGCCCAGACTGCTCAACCGCCCACAGCGCTGCTACGTCTGCAAGAACCACTACCGGCAGGTCCACCACTTCTACGGCCAGCTGTGCCCCGGCTGCGCGGAGGACAACCTCACCCGGCGCACCGCCCGGACCGATCTCACCGGCCGGCGTGCCCTGCTGACCGGCGGGCGGGTCAAGATCGGCTTCCACCTGGCACTGATGCTGCTGCGCGACGGAGCCGAACTCACCGTCACCACCCGCTTCCCCCAGGACGCGGCGAGCCGCTTCGCCGCGGCGCCCGGGGCCGCCGACTGGTGGCACCGACTGCGGATAGCCGCGCTGGACCTGCGCGACCCCAGGCAGGTGCTCGCCCTCACCGACCAACTGCTCGGCCAGGCCGCGCCCCTGGACATCCTGGTCAACAACGCGGCCCAGACACTCCACCGGTCCCCCCGGGCGTACCGTGCGCTGGTGGCGGCGGAGGCCGCCGCCGTCGGGAGCGGCCGACCCTCCACCGCGCCGGAGATCTGGACCGCGCCGGGATTCACCGTTCCCGGATCGCACGCCGCAGCACTCCCTCTGACGGCGGAACTCGCCGCGCGCCCCCGGGCGTCCGTCGCCCTGACCGGCTTCCGCAGTGCGACCGAAGGCGCGCTCGCCGTGGACCCGGACCCGCAGGAGCGCACCGATGAGGCGGGGCTCCTGCCGGAGACGGGCGACAGCAACTCCTGGACCCTGCGGCTCGGCCAGGTCGAACCGGCCGAACTCCTCGAAGTCCAGCTGGTCAACGCCGTCGCACCGTTCCTCCTCGCCGACCGCCTGCTGCCCCTGCTGGAGGCGTCGCCGCACCCACGCCGCTACCTGATCAACGTCTCCGCCGTCGAGGGCCAGTTCGCCGCCCGCAACAAGACGAGCGGTCACCCCCACACCAACATGGCCAAGGCCGCACTCAACATGCTCACCCGTACCAGCGCGACGGACCTGGCATCCCGAGGCATCCACACCTGCAGCGTGGACACCGGCTGGGTCACCGACGAGAAGCCGATGCCCGCCCGGGAGCGGCACGCAGCCACGGGGTGGCGTCCGCCCCTGGACGTCATCGACGGCGCTGCGCGCATCTACCACCCCATCGTGCAGGGGCAGGCCGGCAGCCCCATCCACGGCGTCCTGCTCAAGGACTACCGCCACGTCGCCTGGTGACCTGCCCGCGGGCGTCGGTGTTGTGGGCGGGCGGCGCCGCGCGCGGCCACGACCGGATCCCCGTCCCGATCGCTGCCGCGCCGCTGTGAAGGTTCGTCACTTCGCCGGTCAGCAGCCGCCGGAGGAGGCGGCGGCGCCGATGGTGAGGGTGGTGGGCGCCGCGCAGCAGCCGCCACCGGTGGCCTCGGCGGCCTCGGGCTGGTCGAAGAGGCCCGAACCACCGCAGACGCCGGACTCGGGGAGGGTGAGCTCGACGCGTTCGGCGGCCTCCATGTCACCGGCGAGGGCGGCGGCGATGGAACGGACCTGCTCGTATCCGGTCATGGCCAGGAAGGTCGGGGCGCGGCCGTAGGACTTCATGCCGACGAGGTAGACGTCCTTCTCCGGGTGGGCGAGCTCGCCCGCACCGTGCGGGTAAACGGTGCCGCAGGAGTGCTGGTTCGGGTCGATCAGCGGGGCCAGCTCGGTGGGCGCCTGGAGACGCTCGTCCAGGCCGAGGCGGAGCTCGTCGAGGAAGGTGAGATCGGGGCGGAAGCCGGTGAGGACGATGACCTCGTCGACCGGGTCCAGGCGGCGGTCGTCCTCGGCGACGAGGACGAGCTGTTCGCCGGACTTCTCCACGGCGGTGGTGCGGAAACCGGTGACGGCGTCGGCGTAGCCGTGGTCGACGGCGGCCTTGGCGGCGAGGCCGAGGGCGCCGCGGGCGGGCAGCTGGTCGGCTGCGCCGCCCCCGAAGGTGGACCCGCTGATGCCGCGCCGCAGGATCCAGGTGGTGTGCGTGCCGGCCTCGTCCTTGGCCAGGTCGGCCAGGTAGGCGAGCGCGGTGAACGCGGAGGCACCGGAACCGATGACGGCGGTGCGCTTGCCGGCGTAGCGGGCGCGGGTGGCCGGGTCCTTCAGGTCCGGGACGCGGTACGAGATCCGGTCGGCAGCGGAGCGCTCTCCCAGGGCGGGCAGGCCGTCACCGCCGATGGGGCCGGGGGTGGACCAGGTGCCGGAGGCGTCGATGACCGCGCGGGCCGTCAACCGTTCCTCGCTGCCGTCGGTGTGTGCGACGTGGACGGTGAACGGCTGGGTCTCGCGGTCGGCGTCCACGACCCGGTCGCGGCCGAGGCGGGAGACGCCGGTGACGCGGGCGCCGACGCGGAGGCGCGCGCCCAGGACGGCGGCCAGGGGCTGTAGGTACTGCTCGGCCCATTCGCCGCCGGTCGGGTACGCGGCCTCGTGCGGCTTCACCCAGCCGGTGGGGGCCAGGAGCTTCTCCGCGGCCGGGTCGACGACCTCACCCCAGGTGGAGAACAGGCGTACGTGGCCCCAGTCCCGCACGGCGCTGCCGGCGACCGGTCCGGCTTCCAGGACCAGGGGCTCGATGCCCTGGTCGAGGAGGTGTGCGGCGGCGGCCAGGCCGATGGGGCCGGCTCCGATGACGACGACGGGCAGCTCGATGTCGGCAGGCGCGTTCACGGTCGACTCCTCGTGTTTCGACATCTGTCGATGTCTTGTGCGGCCAGCATGGCATTTGATTCGATGAGCGTCAACATAGACATTCATCGAATCTGTAGATCGTTTGATGGGCCGGCTGGTTCGACATGTGTCAACATAGACACATGTCGAATGTGAATGTGCTGCCGCTGCTGGAGCCGGACGCTGTCGTGCCGTGCTGCCCGCCGCTCGCCGAGCGCCCGCTGACCGCGGACGAGGCGGAGCGCACGGCCACGATGTTCAAGGCCCTGGGTGACCCCGTGCGCCTGCGGCTCTTCTCCGCGGTGGCTTCGCACGAGGGCGGCGAGGCGTGCGTCTGCGACATCTCCGACGTGGGTGTCTCCCAGCCGACCGTCTCCCATCACCTGAAGAAGCTCAAGGAGGCCGGACTGCTCTCCTCCGAGCGGCGCGGCACCTGGGTCTACTACCGGGTCGAGCCGGCGGTCCTCGCGGCCATGGCCCAGCTCCTGACCCGCGCAGCCGGCGTGTAGGGCGCGCTGGTCGGGTCAAGCCCGGGTGAGCCGATCACCCGCACCTCCGCGCGCCGCGTCATGCCGAGGGGGCTCCGGCGGTCCCGGTCCTGCCGCGCAGGAAGATGACCGCGACCAGGGCCAGGCCGACGACGGCACCGGCGAGCTGGGCGCCGATGAAGCCCGGGACCGAGGCGGGGGCGATGCCCGCGAAGGTGTCGGTGAACGCGCGGCCGATCGTCACCGCCGGGTTCGCGAAGGAGGTGGAGGAGGTGAACCAGTAGGCGGCGCCGATGTACGAGGCGACGGCGACGGGCGCGAAGCGCAGGCGGTCGGTGCGGGCCAGGCCGAAGATCAGCAGGATCAGACCGGCCGTGGCCACGACCTCGCCGAGGAGGAGATTGCCGGCCGAGCGGTCGTGGGTCGACCACTTGACCAGCGGTTCGCCGAACATCGCGTCCGCGAGGATGGCGCCCGCGATCGCGCCGGCGATCTGCGAGGGCACGTACACGGCCAGCTCGCGAGCGGTGACACCGGCGCCCCCGCGGCGGGCGGTCCACCACTCGGCCAGGGTGACGGCCGGGTTGAAGTGGGCGCCGGAGACGGGGCCGAGGAGGGCGATCAGTACGCCGAGGCCGAAGACGGTGGCGGTGGAGTTGGCCAGCAGCTGCAGGGCCACGTCCTGGGTGAGTTCGGTGGCCTGGATGCCGGAGCCGACCACCACGGCCACGAGCGCCGCGGTGCCGACGAGCTCGGCGGCGGCGCGGGCGATCAACGGGGTCCGGGGCGGGGTCGCACCGGGCGCGGGTCGGGGTACGTCGGCGGCGGCTGTGCCGGAAGCCGCTGCGGGGGCGGCGCCGACGGGCTCGGTGAAGGACAACGGTTCTCCTCGGGCAGGTGAGGCGAAAAGCGGGCTGGGGGTGTCTTGTCGATCAGGCCGGATCGGGGAGACCCCGCGAGCCCGGCATGATCGGCAAGACACCCCCTAGGAGCAGGACCGCTTGAGGTTCGCCTCGGCGGTGGTGCGGGCGGTCCGGGCGAGGTCGGCGAACTGGCCGGCCATGGCCTCGATGACTTCCGGGCGCAGGCGGTAGTAGACGTACCGTCCGCACGGCTCCGTATCCACGAACCCGGCCTCGCGCAGGACCTTCAGGTGGTTCGACAGGTTCGTCTGCTTGGCACCCGTCTCCTCCACGAGATGGGTGGTGCAGAGCGTCTCCTCGGCGAGGAGGGTCACGATCCGGAGCCTGAGCGGGTCGGCCAGCACCCGGAACAGTTCAGTGTCGACTGACGTCATCATGGGCTGATACTTTCACATCACTCGGCCCTGATGTCAGCCTGGGCTGACCTCTTGGAGACCGTCGCCATCGGCCGGCCCCGCAGTTGACCCCACCCCAAGGAAGAACGATGTCCTCCACTCCTGTCGCGTCCGTGCTGTTCGTCTGCATCCACAACGCAGGCCGCTCGCAGATGGCCGCGGGCTTCCTGCGCCACCTCGCCGGAGACCGCGTCGAGGTGCGCTCCGCGGGCTCCGTCCCCGGTGACCGGATCAACCCCTCCGCCGTGGCCGCCATGGCCGAGCTGGGCATCGACATCTCCGACCAGACGCCCAAGGTCCTCACCCCGGAGGCCGCGCAGGCGTCCGACTACATCATCACCATGGGCTGCGGCGACGCCTGCCCGTACTTCCCCGGCAAGACCTACCTCGACTGGCAGCTCGAGGACCCGGCAGGCCAGGGCGTCGAGGCCGTCCGCCCCATCCGCGACGAGATCAAGGGCCTCATCGAGGGACTGATCGCCGAGATCGACGCGAAGCCGAACCCCTGAGCCGAAGGGGCGTGGCCGGGACACCACGGCCGTGGAGGGTCAGGCCAGCGGGGTGGCGCTGTATCCGGCTTCCGCGATGGCCTCGACGATCCGCTCTGCCGGGAGCGGGCCGGTCAGTTCGACCACCGTGCGTTCCTTGCGTACGTCGGTGGTACTGGAGGTGACGCCGGGGAGCTCTTCGACCTCGTCGTCGATGAGCAGGCCGCAGCTGTTGCAGTGCATGCCGGTGACGGCGAATTCCATGCGGATGGTCACGAGGTCGTCTCCTGGGTGGCGGTGGTCCGGGGGTCCTGGGCGGCCGGCTGCCGGAAGGTGATCTGGCCGCCGTACATGCCCATGCCACAGGTGTAGTCGAGGCGGCCGGGCGCGTGGTTCCCGAGGTCGATGGTGGTGGTGCCGGTGGTGGGGAGGATCTTCTGGATGCCCAGGTCGGGGATGACGAAGGCGCGGATGCAGCCGCCGGTGTGGTCGGTGGCGACGACGAGGGTGGTGGGCACTCCGGCCGTCGCGGTGATCGCCGCCGGTGTATAGGAGGTCGTGCGGGCTCGGACGGTGATGGTCTGACTGCCGTCCGGGTGCGTCACCACCGCCTGAGCGGCGCCGGCTTCCGCTGCGACGGCGGGAGCCGTGGCGGTGGGCCACCAGCCGCCGAGCCGCAGGCCGGATCCGAGGGTCCAGACCGCGACCAGCAGAACCACGACGGCTGTGACCAGGGTGAGCCGTCCCTGCCACAGCTTGGCGGCGGAGCGGAGGAAGAAGCCGAGCACGGCGAAGAGCGGACCGGTGCCGAGGACGAAGCCGGCCATGACCGCGGCCCCGGTGAGCGCGGATCCCGAGGTGACGGCGATCAACTCGACGCTGAGGGTCACCCCGCAGGGGATGAGGACGGTGAGGAAGCCGAGGACGGCCGGGGTGGTGACGGCGGTGGACTTCGCCGAGCGGCGCACCCTCCGTCCCCAGGAAGCGGGCGGGCGCGGCACGAAGCGCCGTACGGCCTTCACGCCGAACATGTCGAGCGCGAACAGCACCATCAGGACACCGGCCCCGATCAGGAGCGCCGCCTGGGTGCGGGGGCCGGGCTGGACGGCGGCGCCGAGCAGGCCGAGGGCGGCGCCGAGCAGGGTGTGGGAGACGAGTTTGGCGCCGAGGAACGCACCGACGGGCGCGAAGAGCCCGCTGCGTTCCCATGCTTCGGCGGACCATCGAGTGGCGCGGCGGCCGACGGCGCCGGCGAGGAGGCCGCCTTGGACGGCGGCGCAGGAGGCGCCGCCCGCGAAAAGACCGGTGGTCGCACCGGTGACGAACAAGGTGGTGCTGGAGGCCATGGAAGAAGCTCTCTCATCTGCGTCGTGAGCAGGATCGTGGACATGCCGAGGCCACCCGCCGCCGGAGAAGGCAGGGCGGGATGGCGGAGGGCTGTCTAGGTCCGGCTGATGCAGAGGAGGGATACGGGATCAGGCGCCCGTGGCCGGGCGCACCCGACGGCCGATGCCCAGGACGCGGGCACCTGGTCGGTGGGAGCCGGCGGCAGAGGTGAAGCCGGGGGAGAGGCGAGTACCACGGCCCCCTGGACGTGTGCCGAGGCCAGCGGACAGTCCATGGCCATGGCCGGGCACTCGCCGCCCATGCCGTCGGTGACCGTCTCTCCGCGCGGCATCTTCGCCATCTCGGCCATCTCGGCCATCTCGGCCGTGTCGGCCGACGAGGCGGTGGCAGAGGCGGATTGCGGTAGGTGCGGGCTCATCGGGCCGGCCTGCCCCGCGCCCCACATGAGGAACCCGCACGCCAGCAACAGACCTGCCACCAAAGGGGCGACGGTCGCAAGGCACCGGCGGGCGGAACGGGAAGGCACGGGGCGATGCTACCCAGCCGCCGGACGGGACCCTCACCCGCCCGCTCCGCAGGGCCGTGCCGGTGCCCGTGCGGCGGCACGACGAAGCTCCGGCCGTTCAGGGTGACCTGGGAAGGTCACCCCGTTCAACCGGAGCTTCGTCATCTACGTGGCGGGCCCAGAACCGGCGAGCGACTGCGCTATTGCTTGCGTCGTTGCAGGATCCACCGGTGTACGGGCGGTGTCAGGGCCGCGCCTACGATGAACCCGAGCGTGACACTCCGGCTTGCCACAACGATAATTCCGATAACTGCGCACAGAACTATGCCGGTCACCACCAGGCCCGTGACCCTGGCACGCGGGGACAGCTGCTTCAGCCGGCTCACAGTCGAGAAAGTCACCAGATATGTGGTGGATCCAAAAGCGGCCGACGCCAGAGCGGTCAGATAATTCACTCCGCAACCTTTCAGAATCGGAAGCCGGAATGTCTCTCTCCGGCCGCTAAGGTCGGCAGCGGCAGCGGTCCCTTTTCGGGCGCACTTGGCCGCCGGTCAGCTTACCTGCAGTATCCGTCGCCGCCGCTGCCGCTGTAATAGCCGCTTCCGGCCAGGGCTGCCGCCGGCGAAAGGACCCCGAGTCCCGGGTTGACCTTGATCTTGACGCATCGATCGGTCGCTACCGCGACACCCGCGAACCCCGCGAGGCTTCGGCCACCGACGACCGCGGCCGGGTGAGAATGCCAGGACACGACGGTTCCGCCGAGGGCGAGGACCTTGGTCTCGTTCTTGTTGAAGTACACGGTGCCGGTGATGATGCCCCAGGTGTAGTGGGGGTCGGCCACCACGGGGAACGCGGTGTCGGGCCGGTCTGGATGGTCTGGACGAGGGTGTTGCCGTCGAGGCTGTAGCTCGTGGGGACGGCCTTGCCGTTCGCGTCCTTCGCCCAGGGGGCGTCGATGTGGCCGCGGGCGACGCGGCCTGCGCCGCCGCGGAGGTCACGATGTCGTAGCCGCCGGCGCCGTCGGCGACCAGGGTGGCGCCCTCGGGAAGGCCGAGGTCGAAGCGCTGAGTGGTGGGGGCCTTGGCGTCCTTGAGGGTGACCAGGGCGCGGGCGCCGCCGTCGACGGTGGCCTGGGTGGCGAGGTCGGTGTGCGCGGCCGCGTTGGGGTAGACGGTGGTGCCGGCCGCCGAGGTGGTGCCCGCGGCGTCGACCGTTGCGGGTAAGGCCATCGTCACCGCGGAGCCGTCGGAGGCCGCCACGGTCACCCGTCCTTCGGCGCTGGCCGGGGTGGTGACGGTGACGAGCCCGCGGCCGTCGCCAGGACCGTGCCCGTGGTGCTGTCGGGGGCAAGGCCGGTGGTACCGGTGGCGTTCTGCACTGCGGCCATGGCCTTGTCCGCCGCACTGAAGGTGGGACCGCCGTCTGCAGCAAAGGCCGGGGCTGCAGTTCCGGCTATCAGCGCCGTGGTGAGCAGTGCGGCATGAACCGAGTTCTTGAACTTCAAGTTATTTTCCCTGATCGGATGAGTGTCGATTTCGGTGGAACAGAAGGAACACTATCGATCTTCACAGGATGATCAACAGATTTGAGCACTTGCTGAGGTTCCCTTCCTCGGTCACCCGCCGACGGGTCATCGGCCTGGTCCGGTCCAGCGGCCTGGGCCGACGTGCCCAGGCCGCGTTTCAAGTCATTTCTGGAGTCGTTTCAGCCACGGTGGACGGCGCGCCCATATCGCCGAATCGACTGCTTTCAGAAATGGAATCATTCATTCTTCTCATGGCGTGGCAGGAATAACCGGAATGAGAGCACCCGGCTCGGGCGTACCGCATCCACCACTCGTTTCCGGAGCGCGCGGAGCCTGGGCTTCACCGTCACACGGGAGGATGGGCACGCCGCCTCCGCTTCAGGGCGCGTACCCCTACGACCGCGAGCGCGGCAGCACAGATCCCTGCCGCCAGCCAGGGAGCCGCACGCTCGACCATTTCGGCCGGCGTAGGGGCAGGGTCGTGGCAGTCAGGGGCTGCGGGTTCCACCCGCAGTCGGGCCCAGACCTTCGACGGCATCGCCTTCTCCCGCCAGGTCACGGTGTAGAGGCCCGGCTCCGCGTCGCACCTGATGCGGACGACCGCGGAGACCCTCTTCGCTCCGTACATGACCACCGGCCGCGTGAACGCCGGCGAGGTCAACGTGACGCCTCCGTCGCCGCCCATCGCCAGGCCGTCGGTGGCCGTCATCTCCTCGCCGGCGCGCACCGACCGCACGTCCCACGGGGTCGCGGGCCACTCCACACCCGCCGGCCAGCGTTCCTCCTGCGGCTCGGGCGGCAGCTCGGAGACCCGCCTCGCGCACGCGGCACGCTCCGTCTCCTCGGCCGGAGCCACCCGGACCTTTCCCCAGAGCCGTGTGACCTCGGAGGGGTTCGGGTCCCCGCCTGATCCGATGCGCACCTCGTAGGACCCGGGCGTGGCGGTGCAGGAGATCGTCATGACCGCGGTGACGTGCGGATCATCCATCCTCATCCGGCCATCGGCGGTGAACGCTTCGGAGAAGACCCTGTCACCGTTGCCGACGGCGTCCTGCAGGCCCACCGAGACGCTGACCTGCTCTCCAGGCCGAACCGGCCGGTCGGCGCCACTCTCGAGGGGCGAGGGCACATCCGTAAGCGGAGCGGCCTGAGCGCCCTCCGCACCGAGTGACATGACCAGCGGAATCGTCAGGACTGCCGCGCCGATCCATGCCCGTAATCGCTTCATTTGTCGCCTGTCTGAACTCGTTGACGATCTTTCACACCACTGCCTACTCTGCCCTCTTCGTCGAACTGACGCACTAACACACAGCGATGACAGGCGTCATCACTGCGCTCAGGAAGCAAGTCATTGAGATCAAAATGGTTGACCGCACTCGCGCTCGGCACCAGCACCGTGCTACTCACCGCCCCCGCCGCCCTGGCGGCGTCGGCCGCTCCTTCTCCGGCCGGCACGAGGCTCCCTTCACCCCCGGCCTCGTCGTCGCCTCCCACACCCGGCGCTTCCGGCTTACCCCGCTCCACGCCCTCCGCCTCGCACCCTCCCCTTCCGTCGGCACCACCCGTATCCGCTTCCCCCTCTCCCTCAGCGTCCACCCCCACCCCCACCTCGCCCCCTGCTTCCAAGGCCTTGACCGCGGACGAGCAGTACTGGACGGCTGAGCGGATGGCACAGGCCAAGCCCATCGACGCCGCCCGCGGCGCCGGGCCCGCCAAAGCCCCATCAGCACCCGACTCGAAGGGCGCCGCACGGGCGGACGCGCCCCACGCCGCGCACTTCGACGGCCTCCCGATGGTGGGGACGTTCTTCTTCGACGGCACGCCGGTCGGTGGGAACGCCACCTACTGCACCGGCAGCGTCGTGCGGAGCAAGGGGAAGAACATGGTGCTCACCGCGGGGCACTGTGCGAACGGCCTGAACGCGGCCAAGCACCGCGTCTTCGTGCCGCAGTACCAGTTCCTCAAGATCCCGGCCAACCAGCCGTGGGGGCTCTTCACGGTCGACGAGGTCTACAAGGACCCCCGCTATCCCACGAAGGGCCAGACGAGGGATCCCGTTTCGGACCTGGACTTCGCCTTCGTCACCGTCACCCCCAACGGCAAGGGTGCGGTCCAGGACGTCGTCGGCGGCCTCACCTTCACCACCTCGACGTCGTACGACCACAACGTGACGGTCGTCGGCTACCCGTCCCACGCCAGCGACAACAGCCAGCACAAGGCCATCCGCTGTGATGTGCCGACCCGGCGGCTGCCTGGGTTCCGGCAGATGCAGATGGAGTGCGGCGGCTACTACAGCGGTGTCTCCGGCGGTCCTTGGATCAGGGGATACAACGCCTCGACCAAGACCGGAGAGGTGATCGGAAACGTCGGGGGCATGGGCGGTGGCGGCGACGTCGACTCGATCTCGTACTCGCCGCTCTACGGCAAGGACGCCCAGGACCTTTACAACGACGCCAGCAACGGCATCGGACCGGACAACGTCCATCGCGGCACCTTCCAGCCTCCGACGGACGGTCCGGTCCTGCCGGGCAGCGGCGAGACGTGGAAGCACGCCAAGCAGATAGCCTCCGGCGACTTCTCCGGCACGGGGCACAGTGACCTGCTCGTCATCTGGACCGACGGCGAGGTCACGCTCTACCCCGGTGACGGCAACGGCGGCTTCCGTCCCGAGCGGCAGCTCCTGGCACCCAACGCCGGGTGGAAGCCGGTCGCCACCGTCACCGCCGGCGACTTCACCGGCTCCAACCAGTTCGACCTGATGGTGCGCTGGGACGACGGCCGGTTGACCCTGCACGGCGACGTCGGCTCCCGCGGCCTCGACGGGGGAACCGAGATGGCGGCCGCCGGATCCATCTGGAGCCACGCCACCCAGATCGCCGCCGGTCGTTTCAACGCCGCCACCTACGTCACCGACCTCATGGTCCGCTGGTCCGACGGCGAGCTCAGCCTCTTCACCAACGTGAGCGCCGGCACCATGGGCCAGGAGTACAAGCTCAAGGACCCCAACAGCACCTGGAAGGACGCCACCCTGCTGACCTCGGGGCAGTTCTCCGGCAACCAGAAGTGGGACCTCATGGTCCGCTGGTCCAGCGGGGCGCTCAACAACTACGTCGGCACCACCACCGGCGGCCTCGGCAGCGAGCAGGCCATCCACGGCCCCAACAAGACCTGGACCCACAGCGTGATCATGGCCACCGGCCAGTACACGGGTGACGGTCTCACCAACGACCTCATCGTCCGCTGGTCCGACGGCGAGACCACCATGTACAAGGACACCCGCATGAACAACCTCGGAACCGAGATCATGATCGCCCCGCCGGCCTGACCGGCCCTGATCGCCGCCTGACGGTGGTTTCGCAGCGCAGGAATGCAGCAGCGCTGTGAGTACCGAGTGAGCTCCGCATGCGACGGGGCCGACCTGCACACGCCGGTCGGCCCCGTCGTCGATGTATGTATGTGCCGGTCGTGGGCGGGAGTACGCGCCGATCGCCCCGTCAGGGCGTCGCCGCACGCTGCCCTGCGGCCTCCCACTCCTGGTGTGCGGTGTGGACGCGGTGCCACAGCGCCGCTCGCGCGGAGGCGTCGACGTCGGCCAGGTTCAGATGGAACACGCCGGCCAGTGCGTCGTACCAGTCGTCGGCCGAGTCGATGGTCCGCTCGCACGTGCCTTCGGCGTCGATGCGGCGCAGCACACAACCGCGCAGCATGTCCACGCCCTTGGCGTCGCGGAGCTGGACCTGGAGAACCCGGACGAATCCGGACTCGGGGGACGTGGACAGCCGCTGATGCTCCGGAGCGAAGGAGGACAGCTCCACGGGCTCCGGCGCGAAGACCATCGCCGTGAAGGCGCCGCGGGGGTCATGGGTGAACCGCCAGCCGCCGGGCACCACCGACGACGGGGCCATCGCGTAGGTGAACGGCCCCTGGGTGTAGGTGCCTTCGCGCAGCGGCAGCGGCTCGTACATTCCGCCGGCGAGTCCGGTGTCGACCAGCCACCGTTCGCCGTCGATCCCGACGGTGAGCGCGAGATGGTCGCCGCCCGGGCCCTCGCGGTCCTCGATCTCTCCCTGCACCCCGGCCCGGTGCAGCGTCACGTCGTAGCCGAGAGCCGTCAGCAGTGCGGCGAAGGCGCCGTTGAGCTGGAAGCAGTAGCCGCCGCGCCCGCGCAAGATCCGGGCCACGGATTCCGCGGCGCCGATGCCCGTCGGCCGTCCCAGTTGGTTGTCGAGGGTCTCGTAGGCGACCCGTTCCACCTGTGCCCGATGCAGTGCCCACAGCACTTCGGCGGTCGGGGCCGTCGGCCGGTCCACCTCCAGCACGGCCAGATATCCGTCGACGTCGATCATGCTCCCCCTTGCCGTCCGAACGGATGATCAGCGTACGGCTTCCGGCGATCCACTGCGTCGCCTCTCGGTATCGGCCTGCCGCCATTCCTCGGCCGCCCGGATCATGGTCCGGCCGACGTGCTCGAAGAAGTGGCCTATGTCCTGCATCCGGGTGCCGGCGGGCGTCGCGGCGCCGAGGACCTCGGCGCCGCGCAGGGCGAAGTCGGCCAGCATGGCGTTCTGCCGGGCACTCGCCATCCAGCCCCGGAACCAGGCATCGGCGTCGATGACGTACCGGTCGCGCCGCCGGCCGGGGTCGCGTTCGCGCCTGATGAGCTCCTGCTGTTCGAGTTCGCCGACGGCCTTGGAAACGGAGGCGGGGCTGACCTGGAGGCGCTGAGCGAGCTCGGTGGCGGTCAGGCTGCCACCATCGGTGACGTACAGGCACGTCAGCACTCGGGCGGTCATCCGCGGGAGACCCGTACCGACCATCATCGCCGTGAACTGTTCCTCCAGTTCGAGGACGGCCTCCGGGTCGCGTCCGTGTGCGTCGCCCGTGGTCGCGGAGGCCGTCGGCGAGGCGGCCGGAGACTGCTTGCGGCGGCGGGCGCGGCCCGTGGTGGCGCGATGGGCCGCATCGGCCCGATAGGCGGCGGGGCCGCCGTTGCGGGCCACCTCCCGGGTGACCGTGGAGATGGGCCGGCCCAGGCGCCCGGCGATGTCCGTGTAGCTGAGTCCTTCCCCCAACCCCTTCGCGATCTCCAGTCGTTCGTCGTGGGTCAGTCTGCCTCCGGGCATCGGCATTGCCTCCGTGTCAGGTCCTCGTGGGTGCCCAGTATTGCTTTCACGGCCAGTTCATTGCAAATCCCTTGAGGCTGAATTTGCATTCGCCTTCATTGTCATTGCAAGAGATTTCGTCAATGACCTGCATGAATGCAGGTGGAGTCGATTTTATGATTGACGAAAGAGTGAAAGCAATTTAGCTTTTAGTCATTCGCGAACAAGCGATGTGAATCGAGCGGGCCCGGACGAGGGCTGCTCGCCGCCCTGATCGGAGCCCCCCATGACGTCCTTGCTCGCCCCCGTGCGTGCCTGGCACCGGCCGCTGATGGTCTGCGCCGCCCTCATGTTCGGCCTGGTGCTCGTCGCCGGCGTCGGCACCGTCGTCGACGGACGGACGCTGCTGGACGAGTCGGTGTGGGTCAAGCCGCTCAAGTTCGGCTTCGCCTTCGGCCTCTACGCGGCCACGCTGGCATGGCTGCTGACCAAGCTGACCAGGGGCAGGCGGCTGGGGCGATGGCTGGGGACCGTCTTCGCGGTGGCCGCCACCGTGGAGGTGGCAGCGATCACCGTCCAGGCGGCGCGCGGCACCTTCAGCCACTTCAACGCGGACCGGACCGACCCGGTCACCCTGGCCCTGGTCCCGCTCCTCACCTTCGGCGTGATGGTCATCGTCATCGCGCAGCTGGTCCTCGCCGTCGTCGTCCTGATCCAGCGCACGGGCGGAGCGGCGCTCAACCGTGCCATCCGCTCCGGCCTCGCGCTCGCCACCTTCGGCATGGTCGTGCCGGTCTTCTGGATGGTCACCGAGATTCACTCCCGTACGGTGACCGACGCCAACGGCCACTCCGTGCAGATGTACCAGGGCCACGGCATCGGTGACCCCGACGGTCACGGCATGCCCCTCACCAACTGGAGCGCGACCGGCGGCGACTTCCGGGTACCGCACTTCTTCGCCCTGCACGGCATCCAGGTGCTCCTCCTGATCGCCGCCGTACTGGCCGCCCTGGCCGCCGAGCGCGTCTGGCTGCGTGACGAGAAGGTACGGGCCCGGCTGGTCGGCAGTGCCGCCCTCGGCTACACGGGGCTGGTCGCGGTGGTGACCTGGCAGGCGTGGCGCGGACAGTCCCTGATCCATCCGGACACCGCCACCCTCCTCGCCCTCGCCGCGGTGCTGCTGCTCACGGCAGGGACCACCGCACGAGTGATCGTGACCGCCAAGCGCGCCGCGGCCGAGGGCGCGGCGGCCGAGCGTGCCGCGGCGCGACCGGCCGGGATTCCTGAGCCTGCCCAACCGGCGCGCTGACGCCGCCCCTTCCCTGATCCGACCCACCGATCCACCGATCCACCGAACGACCGACGGAACCCGAACTCCTGAAAGGAACACCGACATGACCAGCAACTCTTCCACCGAGGCGACCGCAGAAGGCACGCCGGCGGTCCCCGCAGCGGCCGTCGCGACCACCCCCGACCGCTCCGCGATGCAACACGTACTGGCCCGCGCCACCGCCCCGGGCGGCGCTCCCGGCATCGCCGTCGAAGTGCGCGACGAGCGTGGCACGTGGTTCGGTTCGGCAGGAGTCTCCGACACCGGGACCGGGGAGGAACGCCGCCAGGCCGAGCGGTTCCGGATCGGGAGCACGACGAAGGCGTTCACCGCCACGCTCGTCCTGCAGCTGGCGGCCGAAGGCCGACTGAGCCTCGACGACACGATGGAGCAGTGGCTGCCCGGGATGGTGGCGGGCAACGGCTACGACGGCCGTGCGATCACCATCCGCCAGTTGCTCAACCACACCAGCGGCATCTTCAACTACGGCAACGACGCGGAGTTCTTCAAGAAGGGCATCGGCGCGGCGTGGTTCCAGCACCGCTACGACACCTACGCCCCCGAGCAGTTGATCGGGATCGCTCTCGCCACCCCGGCGCCCTTCGCCCCGGGGGACGCCTTCCTCTACTCCAACACCAACTACTTCCTGGCCGCCCTGATCGTCGAGAAGGTCACGGGCGGGACGCTCGCCGAAGCGCTCACCCGGCGGATCGTCCACCCCCTGAGGCTGACCGGGACCTACCTCCCCGACACGGAACCGACGATCCGAGGGCCGCACCCCAGGCACTACTCCACCCTCTTCGTCTCCGACGCCCCGCCCGAGATCCACGACGCGACCGACATGAACCAGTCCTTCGCATGGGCGGCCGGCGGCATCATCTCGACCACGGGGGACCTGCAGCGCTTCTTCGGCGCGCTGCTCCAGGGCCACCTGCTGCCCGCCGAACAGCAGCGGGAGATGTTCACCACCGTCGACACCACGGGACCCGTCCCGTGGATCCCGGGCACCCGGTACGGCCTGGGCGTGTTCTCCTGGTCCCTGCCGTCCGGCGCCACGGTCTGGGGCAACGCGGGCGCGACGTACGGCTCGTGGACCTGCGCCATGGGCTCCCGTGACGGCAAGCACCTGCTCACCGGCCAGGTCAACGGCGACTGGAGCGGCCTGGGCGTCCTCGACGACATCCTGACCACCGAGTTCGGCGCGGCTGCCGGAAGCTGACGGCCGCTCCCGGACTTCCCGCCCGGTCCCTCACGCGGCGGGGAGGTCCGGGTGGTCGGGGGTTCGGGACCCGCCGCCGGTCACGTCGTGGCGTCGGCCGGGAGTTCCCCGGCCACCGGACGGGCGTCTCCGGCGATGGGGAGGGTGAGGACCATCGTCAGGCCGCCCCCGGGGGTGTCCTCGGCGGTGAGGGTGCCGTCCATCGCCTCCAGAAAGCCCCTGGCGACCGCCAGCCCGAGACCGACCCCGGTACCGGCGGGCGCGTCTCCGTGCCGCTGGAACGGTTCGAATATCCGGTCCTTGGCCTCGTCGGGGACGCCCGGGCCCCGGTCGACGACGCGTAGTTCCAGACGGTCGGCGAGGGCGCTGGCGGAGACGGTGACGGGCCGGCCGGCCGGGTTGTACTTGACGGCGTTCTCGACGATGTTGGCGACGGACCGTTCCAGGAGGCCCCGGTCGACGGCGACCATGGGCAGGGTCTCGGGGATGTCGAGGTCCACACCGTCCTCGGGGACTCCGGCCAGGGCCATCGGGACGACCTCGTCGAGATCGGTCACGCGGATGAGCGGGACGACGGTGCCCGTCTGGAGGCGGGACATGTCGAGGAGGTTGCCGATCAGGTGGTCGAGGCGGTCGGCGCCCTCCTCGATGCCTTCCAGGAGGTCGCCCCGGTCCTCCTCGGACCATTCCACGTCGGTGGAACGCAGCGAGGTGACGGCGACCTTGATGCCCGCGAGCGGAGTGCGCAGGTCGTGGCTGACGGCGGCGAGGAGCGCGGTCCGGATCTGATTGCCTTCGATCAGGAGGCGGGCCTGCTCGGCCTCGTCGACCAGCCGCTGGCGGTCGAGTACGACGGCCGCCTGTGCGGCGAAGGCGCCGAGGACGCGCCGGTCCTCCGCGGGCAGCACCCGCCCGGACAGGGCCAGGGCCATGTTCTCGCCGATCGGCATGTCCACGTCGGCGTCCTCGGGGCGGGTGACCGGGTTCCGGCCGGTGCTGCCCGCGGTGGTCCACGGCTCGACGTCCGTACCCCGCTCCAGCAGTGCGACGGATTCCATGGCGAACGTCTCGCGCACCCGTTCCAGCAGGGCGTCCAGGGCGGTCTCGCCGCGCAGGATGCTGCCGGCCAGGAAGGAGAGGATCTCGGACTCGGCGCGCAGCCGGGCGGCCTGATGGGTCCGGCGGGCGGCCAGGTCGACCACGGAGGCCACCGACACGGCCACCCCGACGAAGATCGCGATGGCGACGATGTTCTTGGGGTCCGCGATGGTGAGCCTGTGGACCGGCGGGGTGAAGTAGTAGTTCAGGAGCAGGGACCCGAAGGCCGCCGAGGCGAGGGCGGGGAGCAGTCCGCCGAGCAGTGCCGCCGCCACCGTGAAGGTGAGGAAGAGCAGCATGTCGTTGGCGAGACCCAGCTCGGGTACGGCCTGACTCAGCCCCACCGTGAGCAGGGCGGGGCCGGCGAGGCCGGTGAGCCAGCCCCAGATGAGGCGGGGTCTGCCGAGCCGCGCGCCGCGGGCGACGGGCAGGCTGCGGCGGCCCTTGGCGGCCTCGTCGTGGGTGACGATGTGGACGTCGAGGTCCGGTCCGGACTCGCGGGCGACCGTGGCGCTGACACCGGGGCTGAAGACGGACTGCCAGGAGCGGCGGCGGCTGACGCCGAGGACGATCTGGGTGGCGTTGACCCCGCGGGCGAACTCCAGCAGGGCGTCGGGGACGTTGTCGCCGATGACGTGGTGGAAGGTGCCGCCGAGGTCCTCGACCAGGGTGCGCTGGACGGCGAGTTCCTTCGGAGACGCGGCGGTCAGCCCGTCGCTGCGGGCGATGTAGACGGCGAGGACCTCGCCGCCCGAGCCCTTCTCGGCGAGGCGGGCGGCACGCCGGATGAGGGTACGTCCCTCCGGCCCGCCGGTGATCCCGACGACGATGCGTTCGCGGGCCTGCCAGGTGGTGCGGATGTTGTGCTCGCCGCGGTACTCGCGAAGGTATTCGTCCACCCGGTCGGCGACCCAGAGCAGCGCGAGCTCGCGCAGTGCCGTGAGGTTTCCGGGCCGGAAGTAGTTCGAGAGGGCGGCGTCGACCTTGTCGGGCTTGTAGATGTTTCCGTGGGCCATACGGCGGCGCAGGGCCTGGGGCGACATGTCGACGAGCTCGATCTGGTCGGCGCGCCGCACGACTTCGTCGGGAACGGTCTCCCGCTGCCGCACCCCGGTGATCGTTTCGACGACGTCGCCGAGCGACTCCAGGTGCTGGATGTTGACGGTCGAGACGACGTCGATGCCGGCCCGGAGGAGTTCCTCGACGTCCTGCCAGCGCTTGGCGTTGCGCGAGCCCGGCACGTTGCTGTGCGCGAGTTCGTCCACGAGCGCCACGGCGGGGCGGCGGGCGAGGACCGAGTCCACGTCCATCTCGGTGAAGGCGGACCCCCGGTACTCCAACTCGCGCCGTGAGATCTGCTCCAGGCCGTGCAGCATCACCTCGGTGCGCGGCCGGCCGTGGTGCTCCACGAAGGCGACGACGGCATCGGTGCCCCGCTCCACCCGGCGGTGGCCCTCCGAAAGCATCGCGTACGTCTTGCCGACGCCGGGGGCCGAGCCCAGATAGATACGAAACCTGCCGCGTCCCATGACGTCATCCCTCGAAGCGGTAGCCCATACCGGGCTCGGTGATCAGGTATCTCGGGTGCGAGGGGTCCGCTTCCAGTTTGCGGCGCAGCTGAGCCATGTAGACCCGCAGGTAGTTGGTGTTCTCGGCGTACGTCGGCCCCCAGACATCGAGCAGAAGCCTCTTCTGGCTGATCAGCCTGCCGGGATGGGTGATCAGGATCTCCAGCAGTTGCCACTCGGTGGGGGTCAGCCGGACACTGCGACCGTTGCGCCTGACCTTCTTCGCGACCAGGTCGACGGTGAAGTCCTCGGTCGTGACCGTGGCGATCTCGTCGGCGGGCGCCGGAGCCTCCCGGCGGCGGACGGCGGCGCGCAGCCGGGCGAGGAGCTCGTCCATGCTGAACGGCTTGGTGACATAGTCGTCGGCCCCCGCGTCCAGGGCCCGGATCTTCTCTTCGGAGGTGTGACGCGCGGAGAGGACGAGGATGGGGACGGCACTGGTTTCCCGTACCCCCTTGATCACGTCGATGCCGTCCATGTCCGGCAGGCCGAGATCCAGCAGGATGGCGCTCGGCCCCCCTGCGGCTGCCAGTCTCAGGCCGGTGTTTCCGTCGGGAGCCGTCTGCACCTCGAACTTCCGCGCCTCCAGATTGATCTTGAGTGCGCGGACGAGCTGGCCGTCGTCCTCCACCACCAGCACCTTGATCATCGGTGTAGGGCCTTCCTCGTTCGATGGGTACGGGGCGGAGCCGGCGGGACGTCCGGTTTCCCCGCCCGGCCGTGGCTGGGGGAGAGGTGCGTCCCGCCGGCTCCAGACCTTTGCTGTGCTCGGTCTCAGCTCTTGGTCAGTGCCCTGAGCGCGGTGTTGAGTTCGAGGACGTTGACGCGGGGTTCGCCCATGAAGCCGAGGGTGCGGCCCTCGGTGTTCCGCTCCACGAGCTTCTCGACCTGCTCGACGTCGAGGTCGTTCCGCTCGGCGACGCGGTGGATCTGGATCTTCGCGTACGCGGGGGAGATGTTCGGGTCGAGGCCGGAGCCGGAGGAGGTGACGGCGTCGGCCGGGACGTCCTGGGGCTTCACCGTGTACGAGGCCGTCGTGTTGTCCGCGACGACAGCGGCCTTGGCGTCCTCGACCAGCCTGACCAGGTCCGGGTTGTCGGCGGCCTTGTTGGTGGCGCCGGAAAGGATCAGCGCGTACTGGGTGTTGACGCTGTTGCTGCCCAGTCCGCCGGAGGGGCGCGGCTGGAACCACTTGAGGTCCGGCCTGGCGGCTTCCTCCGGGTCGTCGGGGTCGGCCTTGGGCAGGTTGTAGGTCTGTCCGATGAGGGAGGAGCCGACGATCTGGCCGCTCTTGTCCTTGATCTCGGAGCCGTTGGCCTTGTCGTTGAACAGGGCCTGGGCGATCCCCGTGACGGCCAGCGGATAGAGCACGCCGCAGATCACCGTCAGAACCAGCAGGGCCCGCAGACCCGCGCCGATCAGGCGCGCCGTGTTGCGTAGAGAGTTGTTCATGGCTCAGCCGATTCCGGGGACGAGGGAGATGAGCATGTCGATGATCTTGATGCCGATGAACGGGGCGATCAGGCCGCCGAGTCCGTAGATCCCCAGGTTCCGGCGGAGCATTCTGTCGGCGCTGGTGGGCCGGTACCGAACGCCCTTGAGGGCGAGCGGGACCAGCGCGATGATGATCAGCGCGTTGAAGACGACGGCCGAGAGGATCGCGGAGTTCGGCGACGACAGGCCCATGACGTTGAGCTTGTCGAGGCCCGGGTAGACCACGGCGAACATGGCCGGGATGATCGCGAAGTACTTCGCCACGTCGTTGGCGATGGAGAACGTGGTGAGGGCACCCCGCGTGATCAGCAACTGCTTGCCGATCTCGACGATCTCGATGAGCTTGGTGGGGTTGGAGTCCAGGTCCACCATGTTCCCGGCCTCCTTGGCGGCCGAGGTACCCGTGTTCATCGCCACGCCCACGTCGGCCTGGGCCAGCGCCGGGGCGTCGTTCGTACCGTCGCCGGTCATCGCGACCAGATTGCCGCCCGCCTGCTCCCGCTTGATGAGGGCCATCTTGTCCTCGGGAGTGGCCTCGGCGAGGAAGTCGTCGACACCCGCCTCCTCGGCGATGGCCTTCGCCGTCAGCGGGTTGTCACCCGTGATCATGACGGTCTTGATGCCCATGCGGCGCAGCTCGTCGAACCGCTCGCGCATGCCCGCCTTGACCACGTCCTTCAGGTGGATGACACCGAGGACGCGGGCGCCCTCCTCGTCCTCCACCGCCACCAGGAGCGGGGTGCCGCCGGCCTCGGAGATGCGGTCGGCGAGGAGGTCGGCGTCGCCGGAGACCTGACCGCCCTGCTCCCTGACCCAGGTGATGACCGAACCGGCCGCGCCCTTACGGGTCTTACGCCCGTCCACGTCGACACCGGACATGCGGGTCTGGGCGGTGAAGGCGATCCACTCGGCTCCGGCGAGCTCGCCCTGATGGCGCTCGCGCAGCCCGTACTTCTCTTTCGCGAGGACCACGATCGAACGGCCCTCGGGGGTCTCGTCGGCCAGCGAGGACAGCTGCGCGGCGTCGGCGAGCTCGGCCTCCGTCGTGCCCTCGACCGGGACGAACTCCGAGGCCTGGCGGTTGCCGAGGGTGATGGTGCCCGTCTTGTCGAGCAGGAGCGTGGAGACGTCACCGGCGGCCTCGACGGCCCGGCCCGACATTGCGAGGACGTTGCGCTGCACGAGGCGGTCCATGCCGGCGATGCCGATGGCCGAGAGGAGCGCGCCGATGGTCGTGGGGATCAGGCAGACCAGGAGCGCAGTGAGGACGATCATGGACTGCTCGGCGTCCGCGTAGATCGCGAACGGCTGCAGGGTGACGACGGCCAGCAGGAAGACGATGGTCAGCGAGGCCAGCAGGATGTTGAGGGCGATCTCGTTGGGCGTCTTCTGCCGTGCGGCGCCTTCCACGAGCGCGATCATCCGGTCGATGAAGGTCTCGCCGGGCTTCGTCGTGATCTTGACGACGATCCGGTCGGACAGCACCTTGGTGCCACCGGTGACCGCACTGCGGTCGCCGCCCGACTCGCGGATCACCGGAGCGGACTCGCCGGTGATGGCGGATTCGTCCACGGACGCGACGCCTTCGACCACGTCACCGTCGCCGGGGATGATGTCCCCGGCCTCGCAGACCACCAGGTCGCCGATCCGCAGATCCGTGCCGGGCACCGACTCCTCGGCCGCTCCCGTCAGCCTCCGGGCGACGGTGTCGGTCTTGGCCTTGCGCAGGGTGTCGGCCTGGGCCTTGCCGCGGCCCTCGGCCACGGCCTCGGCGAGGTTGGCGAAGACGGTGGTCAGCCACAGCCAGGCGGTGATGGCCCAGCCGAACCAGTTCGTCGGGTCCGTGACCGCCAGGACGGTCGTGACGACCGACCCGATCAGGACCACGAACATGACCGGCGACTTGACCATGACCCGGGGATCGAGCTTGCGGACCGCGTCCGGGAAGGACTTCAGCAGCGCCTCGGGGTCGAACAGCCCCCCACCCACGGGGCCGGCAGGCGGCTTGTGGCCGGTCGGCAGGTCGTCGTGCGGAGCACGGGTCGGTGTGGCGGTGCTCATGATGCGAGCCCTTCGGCGAGCGGACCCAGCGCCAGGGCCGGGAAGTAGGTCAGACCGGTGATGATGAGGATCGTGCCGACGAGCAGGCCCGCGTAGAGCGGCTTGTCGGTACGCAGGGTGCCGGCGGTCCCGGGGACGGGCTTCTGCTCGGCGAGCGAGCCCGCCAGCGCGAGGACGAAGACCATGGGCAGGAAACGGCCGAGCAGCATGGCGATGCCGATGGTGCTGTTGAACCACTGCGTGTCGGCGTTCAGGCCGGCGAAGGCGGAGCCGTTGTTGTTGGCGCCCGAGGTGTAGGCGTAGAGGATCTCGGAGAACCCGTGCGCCCCCGGGTTCGCCATCGAGTGGCCCGGTGTGGGCAGTGCCATCGCGGCGGCCGTGAAGCACAGGACCAGCGCGGGCGTGATGAGGATGTAGCAGGCCGCGAGCTTGATCTGCTGGGTGCCGATCTTCTTGCCCAGGTACTCGGGGGTCCGGCCGACCATCAGGCCGGCGATGAACACCGCGATGATCGCCATGATCAGCATGCCGTAGAGACCGGAACCGACACCGCCGGGCGCGATCTCGCCGAGCTGCATGCCCAGCAGCTGGATGCCGCCGCCGAGCCCGGTGAAGGAGGAGTGGAAGGAGTTGACGGCACCGGTCGAGGTGAGGGTGGTTGCGACGGAGAAGATCGCGGAGGCGCCGATGCCGAAGCGGGTCTCCTTGCCCTCCATCGCCCCGCCCGCGGCCTGGAGTGCCGGGCCGTGGTGGGCGAACTCGGTCCACATCATGAGCGCGGTGAAGCCGACCCAGATGACGCCCATGGTGGCGAGGATCGCGTAGCCCTGGCGCAGGTTGCCCACCATGCGGCCGAAGGTGCGGGTCATCGCGAAGGGGATGACCAGGATCAGGAAGATCTCGAACAGGTTCGACACGGGGGTGGGGTTCTCGAAGGGGTGGGCCGAGTTGGCGTTGAAGTAGCCGCCGCCGTTCGTGCCCAGCTCCTTGATGACCTCCTGCGAGGCGACCGCCCCGCCGTTCCACTGCCGGCTGCCGCCCAGGAACTGCCCGACCTCGTGGATGCCGGCGAAGTTCTGGATCGCGCCGCAGGCGACCAGGACGATCGCGCCGATCACCGAGATCGGCAGGAGGATGCGGACGGTGCCGCGCACCAGGTCGGCCCAGAAGTTGCCGAGTTCCCCGGTGCGGGAGCGCGCGAAGCCCCGTACGAGGGCCACCGCGACGGCCATGCCGACCGCCGCCGAGACGAAGTTCTGGACCGCCAGGCCGCCGGTCTGTACGACGTGGCCCATGGCCTGCTCGCCGGCGTACGACTGCCAGTTCGTGTTGGCCACGAAGGAGGCGGCGGTGTTGAAGGCCTGGTCCGGGTCGATCGACACGAAGCCGAGCGAGCCGGGCAGGATCCCCTGCACACGCTGCAGGAGGTAGAGGAACAGGACGCTGACGGCGGAGAAGGCGAGGACGGCACGCAGGTAGGCGGGCCAGCGCATCTCGGCCGACGGGTTGGCGCCGATGGCCTTGTAGATCCACTTCTCCGGCTTGTAGTGCCTCTCGGAGGAGTAGACGCGGGCCATGTGGTCGCCCAGGGGACGGTACGCCAGAGCCAGCGCGGCGATCAGCGCGAGCAGCTGGAGCACACCAGCGGTCACGGGGCTCATATCAGCGCTCAGAACCTCTCCGGGTACACGAGGGCGAGGACGAGGTAACCGAGCAGGGAGACGGCCACGACGAGGCCGACGACGTTCTCGACCGTCACAGCTTGGTCACCCCCCGGGCGATGAGAGCCACCAGCGCGAACACCGCGACCGTGGTGACGACGAAGGCCAGATCGGCCATCGCGAGCTCCTGAGTGAAGTGGGAAGAAATGAATCGGCCAGGTGGCCGATGTCGAGACAACCGTGTCTTCACCCGGGTGTTAAGACGCCTTGACGGGGTCCATACGGGGGGACGGGGACTCTTGACGCCGTCCTGACGGCGCATGCCACCTGCGGGGCATCAGACCTGGTGGGGCAGGCCGGCAGAGTCCAGGGCGGCGCCCGCCTGAGCGGCCAGCGCGACGGCCACCAGACGGGCCTCCTCGGCCGGCAGGGGCCGGCCGGGGTACGCGTCGAGGAGGAAGCGGCCGTAGTAGTGGCCGCCGCCGACGGCCCGCAGCTCGGTGTCGCCCTCCGGCCACTCGGTGTACTCGGTGATCCGCCTGCCGCGGCGCAGCCAGACGCTGCCGTCGTGCTCCAGCCGCGGCAGGTGCCCCATCAGGGTGCCGTATTCGAAGCGGCAGCCCCGCAGCTCCAGCAGGCCCACCAGCTCCCGGCGCACGTACTCGACGACCGCCTCCGGAGAGCCTCCGTCCTCGGCGAGGCGGGCGGTGCCCTGGAGGCTCGACAGGTGAGCCGCGTCCGTGACCGCGACCGCCTGGAGCCGGCGGGTGCGGACCGCCAGCTGGGAGACGATCAGGCCGACGACGAGCAGGAGGACCGCCGTCTGGATCTCGTCACCGTCCTCGATGGTGAACTGCTGGTAGGGCCTGGTCAGGAAGAAATCGAACCAGGCCGCCGCCGACAGGGCGGCAAGCGCGCCGGCCGTCCGCGTCCCCAGGGCGGCGACCGCGACCACCACGACGACCATGATCAGCGCCTCGTTCGTCGCCGAAAGATCCGCACGGAAGGGCACGAGCGCGAGCGCGACGAGGAAGGGGGCCACGAGGGCCGCAACCAGTGCGAGGGGGTCGTGGAGCCGGTGGAGGTAGCCGGACATGTGAGGCCTCCCGTCCGGAAAAGCCGGTCGTGACGAAGCGCGTCGCTCAGAACTTCCGCGTTCATGGGATCCCTTATCAAGCCTGCCCTTCCGTCGGGCCGGCGCAACGCGGGGCGCCGGGCCTTGACGGACCCCTGACACCGCCCCCACCAGCGCGTATGGAACGCGTGAAGAGTGGCGGGGTGGACGTATGGAGTCCGCCAAGGGTGCTGGTGGCCGGCCCGCGCGACTTCGACGCTGTCCTCACTTTGCTCATTCGGAGGGACCGGCGACATGGCCGTACACGCAGGAAGACCGACCGCGGTCGCTCAGCAGCCGGGCCAGGACGAGCCCCCGGACACCAGCGTCACCGGAGCCGGGGACCGCCACAAGTTGACCGCCGTCCAGGGCCTCGCCGCACTGTCGCTCGACGCCATGGCCTCCGTGGCGTACGGCCCGGAGTCGATCGTGCTCGTCCTGGCCGCCGCGGGCGCCCACGGCATGGGTTTCACCCTCCCGGTCACCCTCGCCATCGCCGCGCTCCTGGCGGTGCTGGTGGCCTCGTACCGGCAGGTCATCGCCGCGTTTCCCGACGGCGGCGGGTCCTACGCCGTGGCCGGGCGGCACCTGGGCCGGCGGACCGGCCTGGTCGCGGCCGCCTCGCTGATCCTCGACTACGTGCTGAACGTCGCCGTCTCCGTCACGGCCGGCGTGGCCGCACTGACCTCGGCCTTTCCCGGCCTGCACGGTGAGCGGGTCTGGATCTGCCTCGCCGTCCTGGTCCTGGTCACCGCCGTGAACCTGCGCGGGGTCGTCGATTCCGCCAAGGCCTTCTTGCTCCCGACCGCGCTCTTCGTCGGTTCGATCCTCGCGATGATCACGGTCGGCCTCTTCCGCGACGGCCCGGTCAGCACCGCCTCCGCCGCCGGGCACGGCTCCGCGCTCGGGGAGGGGGCCACCGCGGTCGGCGCACTCCTGCTGCTGAAGGCGTTCGCGGCCGGCTGCTCGGCACTGACGGGCGTCGAGGCCGTCGCCAACGCCGTACCGTCCTTCCGCGCCCCGGCCGCCCGCCGCGCCCAGCGCACCGAGGTCGCCCTCGGCGCCCTCCTCGGCGTCATGCTGATCGGCCTGTCCGTCCTCATCGGCCGCTTCCACCTCCAGCCCGTCGAGGGCGTCACCGTCCTCGCCCAGCTCGCCGACGCCTCCTTCGGACACGACGCGGCCTTTTACGTCGTCCAGTTCGCCACCATGGTGCTCCTCGCGCTCGCCGCGAACACCTCCTTCGGCGGCCTCCCCGTGCTGATGAGCCTGCTGGCCCGCGACAACCACCTGCCGCACCTCTTCGCCCTCAAGGCCGACCGGCAGGTCCACCGCCACGGCGTGGTCTGGCTGGCCCTCGTCTCGGCCGCCCTGCTCGTCTTCTCCGGCGGCGACACCAACACCCTCGTCCCGCTCTTCGCGATCGGCGTCTTCGTCGGCTTCACCCTCTGCCAGGTCGGCATGGTCCGGCACTGGTACGGCGAGCGCCCCGGGGGCTGGCGGACCAAGGCCGCCCTCAACGGCTTCGGCGCGCTGCTGACCGGCATCTCCGCGGTGGTCGTCACCGCCACCAAGTTCACGGAAGGCGCCTGGCTGATCGTCCTCGCCCTGCCCTTGATCGTCCTCGCCTTCGAGAAGATCCACCGGGCCTACGCCGAGATCGGCGAGCGTCTGGAGCTGGGCCGCGTCCCGCAGCCGCCGCACCGGGCCCACTCGCTCGTCGTCGTCCCCGTCTCCGGTCTGTCCCGCCTGACCTGCCAGGCCCTCACCGCAGCCCGCTCCCTCGGCGACGAAGTCCTGGCCGTCACCGTCACCCACCCCACGGCCGAGGACCGGCGGGCCGCCGCAGCCCTGCACCGGGACTGGGAGTTGTGGAACCCGGGCGTCGAGCTGATCGAACTCTCCTCGGGCACCCGCTCGCTGGGCCGCCCCGTATCGGCGTACGTGCGGGGGCTCGCGCAGACCCACCCGGACGCCCAGGTCACCGTCCTCATCCCGGAGACCGAACCCGCGCACCTGTGGCAGCGGCTGCTCCGGAACCGGCGCGGCTCCGTCGTCGCCCACGCGGTCCGGCGCGACACCGACGCCGTCATCTGCCGCCTCCGCTTCCGCATCATGGCGGACGTCGGGCCGGCCGTCCCCCAGGCACCCTTCCGGTCCCGTCCGACCCCGGGCCGCAAGGCCCGTCGGCGCCGGTTCCCCGCAGGGGGAGGAGCCGCTCAGTAGGATGCGGCGGGCAGATCCCGTAGGGGCAGCGACGGCCGGGCCCGCGGGATCGGGCGGGATGCGGGGGGGGGGCCTTGAACGTCGCGGGGATGCACATCGGCGGCCGGTACCGGCTGGAGGCACTGCTCGGACGCGGCGGGATGGGCGAGGTGTGGCGGGCCCACGATCCCCGGCTCGACCGCAAGGTCGCGATCAAGTTCCTTCCCCCGCATCTGGCCGACGGCCACGTCGTGGACCGGTTCCTCCGCGAGGCCCAGGTCACGGCGCGGCTCCAGCACGCAGGTATCACGCAGGTCTTCGACAGCGGCGCGCAGGACGGACAGCTCCACCTGGTGATGGAGCTGCTCGACGGGCGGAACCTGGGCACCGTGCTGCAGGAGCAGACGTCCGGGCTCCCCGTGCACCGCGCTGTGGACCTGGCCGCGCAAGTGGCCGACGCGCTCTCGTACGCCCACCGGGCGGACATCGTCCATCGGGACATCAAACCCGCCAACCTCATGCTCGTCGCCGGCGGCCGGGTGAAGGTGTGCGACTTCGGGATCGCGGGCTTCGTCCAGGCGGACTCCGGCCTGACCCGGGAGGGCAGCCTGATGGGGACACCCGACTACATGGCGCCCGAACAGTGCCAGGGCCGGCGGGTCGACGGCCGGGCCGACCTGTACGCCCTCGGCTGCGTCCTGTTCGCCCTCCTCACCGGGAAGCCGCCGTTCACGACACACGGAGACTTCCGGGTCGTGATGATGGATCACATCCACACACCACCCCCGCGGCCGGCCTCTCTGCGGCCCGGCGTGCCCGTCGAACTCGACCGGTTCGTCTCCGTGCTGCTCTCGAAGGATCCCGGTGACCGCCCGGAGTACGCCGGGGCCGTCGCCGACCGGCTCAGGAACCTGATCTCCCGGCGCACCGGCGCGCCGCTCTCCGTGCCGCGACAGGCCCCGACGCCCGCTTCCCCCTGCGGACCGGACCCCCGGTACGCGTACGCCGGCCGCCCGGCCCCGGCCCCGCCCGCCTCCGGTTTCACCATGGAGGCGGACTACGGCGACTTCCTTCACCCGGAGGCGACCGAGGTCCATACGGTCGTCACGGTGACGGGTGCGGGCGCAGCCCCCGACGACACGGCGGCCGCGGCGCCCCGCGCCCTGGTCTTCCTCCTCGGGCTCTCGGAGCGGCTCCCCGCTGCGGACTTCCGCACCGTGACGGCTGCGGTCGCCGCCGCCGTCGACGGCCTGGACGAGGGCGCTGCCTTCGCCGTCGTGGCGGGCTCGGACCATGCCCGGATGCTCTACCCCGACACCATGCGCCTGGTCCGGGCGAACGCGGAGACCAAGGCCGAGGCGCGCGCCGCGCTGGCCGGGCTGGAGCCGGTCGGGGCGGTCGCCTTCGGCAGATGGCTGCGGCTAGCCGACCGGCTGCTGGCCGCGCACGGCGACGCCGTGCGCACCGCGATCCTCCTCATGGATGCGACCGTCACGGCGGAGAGCCCCGAAGAGCTGCCCTCCGTGCTCGCCTCGTGCGCCGGCCGCTTCACCTGCCACGCCCGCGGCATCGGCACCGACTGGGAGGTGGCCGCGATCAGATCCATCACCACGGCACTGTCCGGCACGCTGGACATCGTCATGGATCCCTCGGAGCCCACGTCGCAACTCACGGGGGAGCTGACCGCGCTCATCGCCCGGACCCGCCAGTCGTTCGCCCGCGACCTCGCCCTGCGGGTCGCGATGCCCGGAGGCGGGCAGGTGCGGTTCGTCAAGCAGCTCACACCGTCCGTGGACGATCTCACCGGCCACGGGTACCAGGTCGGCCCCGGCACCGGTGAGTACCCCATCGAGGTTCCGGACGGCGAATCCCGCGACTACCACCTCCTGCTGGACCTGCCACCCGGCAGTCATGACGGCGAGGCGGTCGCGGCCGAGCTGAGCATCGTCGCCCTTCCCCCGTCCGGCGACGGACAGACACTCGCCCGGCTGCCGATACCGGTCCGGCGGGACGCCGAGCCCCCCTCGCCCTCGTAGCCGGGGGTGCTCCGTCCGGGCGCACGCGCGCCGCGACCGTCACCGACCCGCTCGGCCGGCACCACCTGACGGCAGGCGGGGTTCCAGGTGCAAGGGGGTGCGCCGGCTACGCCACAGGTGGCCCTGTACGCGTTAAGGACACGTCAGGGTTTGCTCACTCGCGTGCAGAAAGGATCGGTCTGCGTACGCTTGCTCAGCCGTCGTTGTCGATGGCTGATTCTTTGCCGTACGACAGGAGTCCCCCACGATGGCCACCCCTGCCCGCACGTCACGCCTGCGCGCGTGGATGCTGGAAGGCTTGACCGCCGAGAACAGTTCGCCCGCCGCCAAGGAGGCGGCCGCCCAGCCGCACGGACGGCCGTGGTGGCGGGTCATGTGCCTGACGGGTCTCGACTACTTCTCCACCCTCGGCTACCAGCCCGGCATCGCGTTCCTCGCGGCCGGGCTGCTGTCGCCGCTGGCGACCGTCGTGCTCGTGCTGCTCACCCTGTTCGGCGCGCTGCCCGTCTACCGGCGGGTGGCGGAGGAGAGTCCGCACGGCGAGGGCTCCATCGCGATGCTGGAGCGGCTGCTGACGTTCTGGAAGGGGAAGCTGTTCGTCCTGACCCTGCTCGGGTTCGCGGCGACCGACTTCCTGATCACCATCACCCTCTCCGCCGCCGACGCGACCGCGCACATGGTGGAGAACCCGCACCTCACCAGCACCCTGCACGGCCACGAGGTGCTGATCACCCTGATCCTCATCGCACTCCTCGGCGCGGTGTTCCTCAAGGGGTTCAGCGAGGCCATCGGTGTCGCCGTGGTCCTGGTCTTCACGTACCTCGGCCTGAACGTGATCGTGGTGGCGGTCGGACTGTGGCACGTGTTCACCGCACCGCAGGTCATCACCGACTGGACGACCGCGCTGACCGCCGAGCACGGCAATCCGTTCATGATGATCGCCATCGCGCTCGTCGTGTTCCCGAAGCTCGCGCTGGGTCTGTCCGGCTTCGAGACCGGTGTGGCGGTCATGCCGCACGTCAAGGGCGATCCCGAGGACATCCCCGCGAAGCCGGCGGGCCGGATCCGCGGTGCGAAGAAGCTGCTGACCACGGCCGCCGTGATCATGAGCGTCTTCCTGATCTGCTCCAGCCTCATCACGACCCTGCTGATCCCGGCCGCCCAGTTCGAGCCCGGCGGCGAGGCCAACGGACGCGCCCTCGCCTACCTGGCGCACGAGTACCTGGGATCCGCCTTCGGCACCGTCTACGACATCTCCACGATCCTCATCCTGTGGTTCGCCGGCTCCTCCGCGATGGCCGGCCTGCTGAACCTGATGCCCCGCTACCTGCCCCGCTACGGCATGGCCCCGCACTGGGCCCGCGCCCTGCGCCCCATGGTCATCGTGTTCACCCTCGTCGCGTTCCTGGTCACCTGGATCTTCGACGCCGACGTCGATGCCCAGGGCGGCGCTTACGCCACCGGTGTCCTCGTGCTGATCACCTCGGCCGCGGTCGCCGTGACCATCGCCGCCCGCAGGGCGGGGGAGCGCGGCTGGACCATCGGCTTCGGCATCATCTCCGCCGTCTTCATCTACACGACCGGCGTCAACATCGTCGAACGCCCCGACGGCGTGAAGATCGGCGCCTGCTTCATCGCCGGCATCATGGCCCTCTCCCTCCTCTCCCGGCTCGCCCGCGTCTTCGAGCTGCGCGTCACGCACGTGGAGTTCGACGACATGGCCCAGCGGTTCATCCGCGACACCGCCAACCGCACGATCCGGTTCATCGCGAACGAGCCCGACAACCGGGACCGCGAGGAATACCGGCAGAAGAAGGAACAGATCCGCGCGGACAACGACATCCCCGCCGGGGACGACGTCATGTTCGTCGAGGTCACCGTCCTGGACGCCTCCGAGTTCGAATCAGGCATGCGCGTACGCGGCGAAGTGCTGCACGACCGCTACCGCGTCCTGACCCTGGAGAGCTCCAGCATCCCCAACGCCCTCGCGGCCTTTCTGCTCCACGTCCGGGACGAGACCGGCCAGCGCCCGCACATCTACTTCGAGTGGACCGAGGGAAACCCGATGGCCAACTTCCTACGCTTCTTCCTCTTCGGCCAGGGCGAGGTCGCCCCCGTCACCCGAGAGGTCATCAGGGAAGCCGAACCGGACCGCGCCCGCCGCCCCCACGTCCACGCCGGCTGACCCGTCCGACGCGACTTCGGATCGCCGGCGGTGACGCCCGGACCGCCCGGAAGGTCAGCGTGCCCGCTCGTCGGCCGGTGCCGGGGAGGGGGCCTCGGCGGCCCAGGCCAGTAGCACCCG
Source organism: Streptomyces xanthophaeus (assembly GCF_030440515.1). Classification (GTDB taxonomy): domain Bacteria; phylum Actinomycetota; class Actinomycetes; order Streptomycetales; family Streptomycetaceae; genus Streptomyces; species Streptomyces kutzneri. The sequence goes on along the minus strand of NZ_CP076543.1, from coordinate 795,870 downwards.
CAGGGCGTCGTGCGAGGGGCTGCCCGGCTCGGCGGCATACGTGATCAGGGCTTGATCGGGGTCGTCCGCTGCACGCAGGGTCTCGTAGGCCAGTTCCAGATCGCCTACCACCGGATGGTGGAACCGCTTGGTTCCCGAGGTCTTGTCCTGCACGGGGTGTTCGGCCCACCAGCGACGGAAGTCCGCGCTCTTCATGGACAGTTCGCCGATCAGGCTCGCCAACTGGGGGTCGTCGGGGTGCCGTCCCGCGTCCAGGTGGAGGTAGGCCACATTCCCGCGGGCGCAGGAGGGCCAGTCCGCGTACAGTTCCCGGGACGTCTCGTCGAGGAAGGTGATCCGGGCGATGTTGCGCTCCGCTCGGTCCAGGGCCGCGTAGTCGCCGAAGAGGGCGACCGCCGCCGCGTTCCAGGCCAGTACGTCCATGCGCCGGCCCATCACCATCGCCGGTATGTCCACCAGATCGTCCAGCAACCGCTGAAGCATGGGGCGCACGTGTTGCGGCTGGGCCTGGCGCCGGGGAACGCTCCGGGCGGAGGACTGCGGTCGGGCGAGGCGGTGCAGGTGCCGTGTGGCATCCCCGTCCAGCCGAAGTGCGCGCGCGAGGGCGTCGAGTACCGCGCCCGAGGGGTTGGGCACGCGGCCCTGTTCCATCCGTGTGTAGTAGTCGACGCTCACTCCGGCGAGCTGTGCGATCTCCTCGCGGCGCAGGCCCGCGACGCGGCGGCGGCCTCCGAAGTCCGGCAGGGCGACGTCTTCAGGGTGCAGGAGGGCGCGGCGGGTCCGGAGGAATTCGCCCATGTTGATCGCTGTGCTCATACGACGATTGTGGCCGGTCGTGACGGGTCGCTGCCTGGCCCTGTCAGGGCCAGGCAGCCACGCCTGCCGTCAGGAGACGGGGATCGCGTTCACCAGGCCCCCGTCTACGGCGATGTCCTGGGCGGTGATGTACGACGACCGCGGGGAGAGGAGGAAGGCGACGGTCTCGGCGATGTCCTCGGCCTGGCCGAGCCGCCGCAGCGGCACCTGGGAGCGGATGGCATCGTGCGAGGCGGGATCCGGGTTGGCGGCATCGAACATCTCGGTGACGACGTAGCCCGGGCTGACCGAGTTGACCCGGATACCCCGCTCGGCGAGATCACTGCCCAGCGTGCGGGCCAGACTGTGGACGGCGGCCTTGGTGGCCGCGTACACGGGAGTGACCGCCAGGCCCCGGTGCAGTGTCCAGGAGGCGTTGATCACGATGGAACCGCCTCCCGCCGCGTCGAGCAGCGGCAGAACCTTCTGGACCGTGAAGAACACACCCTTGAAGTTGACGTCGACGCTGAGGTCGAAGTCCTGCTCGGTGACCTCGCCACTGCGCTGGAACACTCCGACGCCGGCATTGGCGAACACCCCGTCCAGACGTCCGTGGCGTTCACGGATCAGGGCGGCCAAGCGGTCGAGGTCGGCAAGGCTGGCGGAGTCGGCCCGGACCGTGAACAGCCGGGCACCCTGGTCGGAGACCTTGGCCAGTTGTTCGGCCGCGCGGTCGAGGCGGGCATCGTCGCGGCCCGTGATGACGATTTCGGCGCCGGCTTCCAGGAGCAGACGCGCGGTGGCCAGGCCCATCCCGCTGGTTCCGCCGGTGATCAGGACGACACGGTTGCGGAAGCCGGTCACATCAATGCTGTTGTCGGTCATGACCACAGCCTCGCCACCAGCCTCCGGGCCAACCAGGCCCGGATCAACCTGGGTCTCCCAGGGCCCCCTTCTGCAGGCGGCCGAGACTGCCTCCCCCCACTGGGGCTTCCGCAGCCGACCACTCAGGACGTGTCGTGTCGTGTCGATCGGTCCGGGCGCCGCGAGCCCGGACCGTTCGACAGGTGACACCTCTAATTCGTTAGTAATGAGAGGTTCTGGATCTCTGAGGGGCCCGGGGCGGTTGTCCAGCCCAGGGCAGGACGTGTGTGGACTGGTGGCGCTGGGCGCCGGCCGGTCCTCGCACGTTCTGCCGCAGCGGGCCCGTCGGGTTCGGGATCCTCGATGGATGAGCTGCCGCACGGTGACGCGTTTTCTCCTCACGAGCTTCGAGCTCTGGACACGGCGTGCGCCCGTGTGGTTTGGCGGCGCCGCGCACGGCTGATGAGGTGGCGGGCCTTGGAGCCCTGGAATTAGTGCGCCGTGCGGCCCCGCGTGCTCGTCTTCGAGAACGGCACCGGAGAAGGGGCGGGATTCATCGAGACCAGCCGCGGTCTGCTCGTCGCCACGCTGCGGCAGGGCCCTCGAAAGATTTACGCGGTCAACCCGATGGCTGCCTCCCGCTACCGCGACCGGCACGGAGTCAGCCGCAAGAAGTCGGACCCAGGCGACGCCCTGGTCCTCGCCAACATCATCCGCACCGACGCACCGCCCGCTGCCCGCCGACACCGGCCTGGCCCAGGCCGTCGCCGTCCTGGCCCGCGCACAGCAGGACGCGGTCTGGAACCGGCAGCAGGTCGCCAACCAGCTGCGGTCCCTGCTCAGGGAGTTCTTCCCGGCGATGATCGAGGCGTTCAGGGACAAGCCGGGAACCCTGACCCGCCTTGACGCCCGCCGCATCCTGGCCGTCGCGCCCACACCTGCCCTGCAACCAAGCTGCAGATGTGGAAGCTGACCGCCATGCTCCGGCGAGCCGGCCGCCGCCGGGGCATCGAAACCGACGCGGAACGAATCCAGCAGCTCTTCCGCCAGGAGGCCCCGCGGCAGCTGCCCCTCGTCGAGGACGCCATGGGCAAGCAGGCACTGGTGGCCCTGCTGCTGCAACTGGACGCCGCCTGCCAGGCGGTCGATGACCTGGCGCGGGCCACCGAGGAAGCCTTTCGGTCACACCCCGACGCGGCGATCATGCTGAGCTTTTCCGGGATCGGTCCCCCGGTCGGTGCCCGCATCCTCGGCGATGAACAGACCCGGTTCGCCAAAGCCGGTGGGTTGAAGGCGTACGCCGGCTCGGCTCCGATCACGCGTGCCTCCGGCAAGCGCCGATACGTTGGACGTCGGTTCGTGAAGAACAACCGCCTCAACCACGTCGGTCACCTGTGAGCCTTCGCCTCCCTCAGCGGTTCAAGTGGTGCGGACGCCCACTACCGGCGCCGCCGAGCAGGAGGGGACTGGCATATGCAGGCTCTGCGGCACCTGTTCAACCGGATGCTCGGCCAACTCCATCACTGCCTCTTGGCACGGGTCCCGTTCGATGAAGCGATCGCCTTCCCCACAGAGCCCCAGCCAGCAGGGACGTCCACCGCGTGAGGCAGAACGAGGCAGCTTGTCCAGGGGCGGCGGGGGAGACGATCATTCGGTCATGAGACCCGAAGTGCAGACGTTCGTTGCCGGCGGACCGCTTCCCGACTGGGACGCGAGCGAGGAAGAGATCGATAGGCGTGAACGCCAGCTGAGGGCGATCTCCCGCCCTGTCACGTCCGAAGAGGCGGCTGCCCTGGCCACCTGTTTCGGCCCCGACGACTGCTACGGCGTCGCCTGGACGCTTGTGCACCTGATCGAGACGGCTCCCAGCCCGGTGCCACAGTGGGAGGATCCGGGTCCGGAAGCCGGAGACTGGGCCGAGGTTCTGCGGGCGCGATGGGGCGGCGGCTTGACGGCTAAACTGCATGAGGTGTCTCAGCTGCCGATGTCCCGGCTCCGGAAGTCCTCCAGCGTCTCGCGCCGGACCAGCACCCGCGGCGTGCCCTCGTGGACGGCGACCACCGGGGGACGCCCCACCATGTTGTAACCGGAGGCCATGGACAACTGGTACGCGCCCGCCACCGGTACGGCGATCAGATCACCGGGGTGGATGTCCCCCGGCAGTTCCACATCGGCCGCGAGAACGTCCCCGGCCTCGCAGTGCCGGCCGACGACCGTGGCCGTGCAGGCACCGGCGGCGGAGTGCCGGCCGATCAGGCGGGGCGCGTAGCGCACCCCGTAGAGGGCGGGCCGCGGATTGTCGCTCATCCCGCCGTCCACGGCGACGAACACCTTCTCCCCGGTGTGCTTGACGGCGAGCACCCGGTACAAAGCCACTCCGGCGGGCCCGACGACGGCTCGTCCGGGCTCGATGAGGAGCCGGGGGACGGTCAGGCCCGCGGCGGCGCAGCTTTCGCCGAGCTCGGCGCGGAGGCCGCGGGCGAGAGCGGTGAGGTCGAGGGCGGACTCGCCCGGCCGGTAGGCGATGCCGTGGCCGCCGCCCATGTCCAGCTCGGGCAGGGCGATGCCGTGCGCGTCACGGATGCGGGCCATCAGCCCGACCATCCTGCGCAGGGCGACGAGGTAGGGCTCCACCTCGGTGATCTGGGATCCGATGTGGCAGTGCAGGCCGGTCAGTTCGAGCTGCGGCTGGCCGAGTATGCGCGCGACGGCGTCCTGCGCCGATCCGTCGGTGGGCGAAAGGCCGAACTTCTGGTCCTCCGTACCGGTGCGGATCTTCACGTGGCCCCCGGCCGAGACGCCCGGCACCACCCGCACCATCACCTTCTGGTGCCCGTCCGGCCCGACGGCGGCCGCGATCCGGGCGATCTCCGACGGCCCGTCGATGACGATACGGCCGACGCCCAGCCGCAGCGCCGTCCCGATGTCCCGGGGCGATTTCGCGTTGCCGTGCAGCACGATCCGTTCCGGCGGGAACCCGGCAGTGACGGCGAGCTCCAGCTCTCCGGCGGAACAGACGTCCAGGCCCAGTCCCTCCTCGTCCACCCAGCGCACCATCGCGCGGGAGAGGAAGGCCTTGGCGGCGTAGAGGACGTCGGCCTCGGGGAGGGCCGCGCGGTAGGTGCGGCACCGCTCGCGGACCTCGCCTTCGTCCAGAACGTAGGCAGGCGTGTCGAACCGGTCGGCGATCTCCACCAGGGAAACCCCGCCGACGGCCACGTCACCGTGCGGGAGCCGGGTCGTGGAGGCGGGCCACACGGACAGTTCACCGGCACCGGCCGGAATCTCCGAGAGGGAGGCGATGGTCATGATGCGGTTCCCTTCAGAGGGTCCGGGCGACGGTCTCGGGAGCCTGCGTGACGGGAGCGGCGACCGCCCCCGCGGCCGTCCCGGCAGCCGTCCCGGCAGCCGCCCCGGTCACCGCAGGCGCGGTGAGGGTCGGGTCGACGGTCAGCAGCGATGCTCCGACCGGTTCGGCCATCGCGCGGAGCGCGGACTCGGAGAGCCGGATCCAGCGCTGGCCGGCGCCGAGCGTGGCGGCCAGCCGCTCCGCACTGGTGAACCCCACAGCGGTACGTGCTCCCAGAGGGGTGCGGAACAGCCGCACCACCACCTCCGCCGTTCCCGGCAGGACCGGCACGTACAGGGGCCCGGCCGGGACACGTTCTTCAGGCTCCGGGTCGTCTTCGTACTGGAACAAACACATGAGGCCCTCCCAGAGGAACCACGAGTGACGGTTGAGGCCCCGGATGCGGGGAGGCGGTCCGGGGCGCGACAACGAAGCTATCCCCGCCCGCACGCACCTGCGGCCACCCCATGACGGGACCTTGACGGCGACGGACCGAGTCCATACGGATCGCTGACGGGCCCCGGAGCGGGGTGGCATCAGGGTTCCGTACGGGGTGGGGACATCCGCGTGAGAAAGCCGTCAATACCGCGTCCGCGTCCGCTTCCGCGGCCTTCCATGGGAACCGGTGAACGCCGAGGAGAGGGAAGAAGCCGTGCCGAAAGTCGTGGTCGGTGCCACGGGCACCCCGGGAAGTCTGGCCGCCTTGCACCAGGCCGCCGCAGAGGCCCGGGTGCGTGACGCGGAGCTGTGGGCCGTCCTGGCCTGGCAGCCGCCGGGCGGCGAACTCGGGAGCCGCAACGGCCTCGGGCCCGATGCTGCGGCGCAATGCCGCGCCGCAGCCGTCGAAAGACTGCGCGAGGTCCTCGATACGGCCTTCGGCGCCGTCCGTCCCGGTGTCACCCTCGTGGGCCGCACGGTACGGGCCACCCCGGGCGCGGCCCTGGTGGACACGGCCCGCGACCCGGAGGACCTCCTCGTGGTCGGCACGGGACCCCGTACCGTGTGGCGCCGCCTCGGCCGCCCCTCGGTGGCCCGCTACTGCATGGCGCACGCCGCCTGCCCCGTCCTCGCGGTTCCGCCGTCCCCGCTCCAGGCAGAGCTGGAATCGGTGCACCGTCGCAACGTCTGGAGGATTCCGCTGGATCTGCGGGAGCTGGCCCCCTGAGCCCGTGGCGGACGGCCGAGGACACGCTGCTGCCCTGTCGGCCGCCACCCGTGAACCGGCCCGCCGGCATCACGACGAATCCGCCGACCAGCATCGCGCTGCCGCACCGGCCGCACCGGGCGCACCGGCCGCACCGGGCGTCCATGGGCACATCCGCGCCCACCTCCCCGTGACCAGCGAAATCGACCCGGGAGGGAAGCCACCGCGGTCGGCTGCGAGGACATCTCGGCCGAGGCGGAGGAGCATCTATTGCTGTGAGGCCTGTCCGGCGCGCCACGCCCCGGCGGGCACGAGGCGGCGCACATCGGTCGGCCGTGAGGAGGAAGGCCATGATCGTCGACTGCGCACATTATCGCGACGGGCGCCGACAGGACGAGGGCGCGATGCCACTGGAACAGGCGGCCGCGCGCTGCCGGCAAGGTGGATTCGTCTGGCTCGGCATTTTCGAACCGGGCCCCGAGGAACTGGACCGGGTCCGCGAGATCTTCGGACTGCACGAGCTCGCCGTCGAGGACGCCTCGGCCTTCCACCTGCGGCCGAAGGCCGAGCAGTACGAGGACGGCACCGAGCTGATCATCCTGCGCACGGCACGCTACGACGACGACCGCGAGGAGATCGACACCGGCGAGATCAGCATCTTCCTCGCCGACCACTTCGTGATCACCGTTCGCCAGGGCATCGCGAGCGAGCTGCACGAAGCCCGGAGCCGGCTCGAAAGCCGCCCCGAACTCCTCAAGGCCGGCAGCGCCTCCACGCTGTGGGCGATCCTCGACCAGGTCGTCGACAGCTACTCGCCGGTCGTCGGCGAACTGGAGCGCGACATCGAGCAGATCGAAGCCACGGTGTTCTCCGGGGCGGTCGCCCCGACCGAGCGGATCTACTCCCTGCGACGCGAGGCCACCGACTTCTACCGGGCCGTGCACCCGCTGCTCGCCGTGCTCACGCGGCGGCTCCAGCCCGGCAGGACGCCGCCCGCGCTCCGGCCGTACATGCGTGACGTGCACGACCACCTGCTGCTGGTCAACGAGGAGGTCGCCGCCCAACGCGACCTCCTGACCACCGTCCTGGAAGCGAACATCGCGGTGATCTCCGTAGAGCAGAACAAGATCAACCTTCGCCAGAGCGCCACGATGGAACGCCTGACGATCCTCGCGAGCGTGTTCCTCCCCCTGTCCTTCGTGGTCGGCTTCTTCGGGCAGAATTTCGGCTGGCTGGTGACCCACATCAGCAGCTTCACGGCGTTCCTCACCCTCACCGTCCTCGGGGTGCTCCTGCCCTGCCTGATGCTGTACGTCTGGCTGCGCCGACGCCGAGGCCGGCCGACACCGCCGATACCCGAGGTGAGCCGCGTCGGCCGGCACGCCCCGGCAGCCACCACGAAGTGAGGACGGCACGGGCGGTCGGCCGAACCCTCGCGGACGGACGCTGCGGCCCGGGCTGATCGGCGGGCCCCGCCCGCCCGGTCCGCCCCGCCCGCCCCGCCCGCCTGCTCCATACAGGAACGCGCCCCGGGCTGAGCCGTTCCGTGCCGCCCTTTAGCCGAAGTTGCTTAAGCATCTCCGTCCCGAGGCCGGCAGCACTATCGTCCACATCCCGTCATGACCTGCGGCCCTGTCCGAGTCCCTCCTGTCGCCCCGGTGAGCCCTACCGTCCGACCGCTGCCCCGCAGGACCGAGTTCCGGGCGGCGGTGCCGCCGCTGACGACCGCCACTTCGGAGACTGACTGTTCATGCACACCGGATCACCTCCCGCGAGGACGTCGCCGACCGTCCTGGCGCTGGTCGCCGCCCTGTTCGCCCTGTTCGCCCTGATCCTCGGCGGTGCGGGCCCCGCCTTCGCGCACGCCGGCCTCAGCGGCTCCGATCCTGCGGAAGGCAGCGTCCTGGAGACGGCTCCGAAACAGCTCACCCTCACCTTCACCGAGTCGGTCAGCTTCTCCGAGGACTCACTGAGAGTGCTGTCTCCGGAGAACGAGCGCGCCAACCCGCGCCCGGCCCAGCACGCGGACGGCAAGGAGAACACCGCGCGGGTGGAGCTGCCCGACAAGCTCCCCCGGGGCACCTACACGGTGGCCTGGCGCGTCGTCTCCGCCGACGGCCACCCGATCTCGGGCGCGTTCGTCTTCTCCATCGGTCAACCGTCCGGCACCACCGCCGTGGTGGCGACCGGCTCACCCGAGGACACCGCGGCCGGCCGCCTGTACGGCTTCTTCCGCTACGTCGCCTACAGCGGGCTCGCTCTTCTGGTCGGAGCTGCCGCCTTCGTCCTCGTGTGCTGGCCCACCGCGGGAGCGGTCCGCCCCGTACGCAGACTGCTGGCCGTGGGCTGGGCGGCACTGGTGGCGTCCACCGTCGCCCTGTTGCTGCTGCGCGGCCCGTACGAAACGGCCGGCGAGCTGACATCGGCGTTCGACCCGTCTCAGCTGGGCCGGACCGTCACCGGGAGGCCCGGCATCGCACTGATCGCGCGGCTCGTACTGCTCGCGGTCGCCGCGGTGCTGCTGAGGCGGCCGGCCCTACGGCTCGACCGTGACGACGACGGATCGCCACCGAGGGACCTCGGAGCCGGCGTCCGCCCGGGCGGAGCGGTTCTCGCCCTGGCCCTCGCCTTCACCTGGGCCTCCGCGGAACATGCCTCCGCCGGCATCCAGGTGCCGCTGGCCATTCCGGTCGCCGTGCTGCACCTGCTGGCCATGGGGGTCTGGCTGGGCGGCCTGATCACGCTGGCGGTCCTCCTGAGGCGTCGGGGGCCCGGCAGCCGCGACATCCCGGCGTCCGCGATCGGCCGGTTCTCCACCCTGGCCTTCACCGCCGTCGCCGTACTGGTCGGCACGGGGATGTACCAGTCCTGGCGACAGGTCGGCTCGTGGGAGGCGCTGTCCACCACGTCGTACGGCAGGACGCTCGCGGTGAAGATCGCCGCCGTGGTTCTCGTGCTGTGCGCAGCGTCCTTCTCCCGCCGTTGGACGGCCCGGCTCGTTCACCAGGCGCCACCGGCCGCGGAACCGCAGGCGGTGCCCGAGCCCGAGCTGGTGAGCGCCGTACGGACGGGCGGCGCGCCGCCTTCCCCCGTCACGCCCGACCACAGCGGTACGCCCGACGCACCCGCCGGGGGTGGGCCGGGGGACGCTACCGGGCCGCCCGTCTTCGACGCCGACGGATACCGGCGCAGCCTGCGGCGCACGGTGGCGGTCGAAGCCGTGCTCGGTGTCGTGGTCCTGGCGATCACGACCTTGCTCACCGGAACCCAGCCCAGCCGCGCCGCCGACACGGCCACGGCGGCGACGGCGGCCACGGCTCAGGAGCCGCAGACGAAGGTGGTCACGGTCCCGTTCGACATGGGGACGGCCAACCAGCACGGCGCGGTACAGATCACGCTGGCCCCGGGACGCGTCGGCGAGAACACCGTCGAAGCCGTCGTGTTCACCGCGGACGGCGGCCTCGCCACCGTCCCCGAACTCCGCCTCACCCTCACCCAGGAAGAACTCGGAATCGGCCCACTGGACGCCAAGCTCAAGAACCAGAAGGGGTACTGGGCCACCTACGACCTGCAGCTGCCCATGCCCGGCGTCTGGACCCTGAACATCACCGTGCGCACCACCGACATCGACCAGGTCACCGTGCGCGAGACCGTCCGCATCACGTAGTCGTCATCACGTAGTCGTCGCAGGAGGAGCAAGCGCGCACGGGACCCGCGCGCGATCGGGGCCGGAGCACGGCGTGAGCCGCGTGCCGGCCCCGATCGCGCCGGTCAGGCTCGGCTACGGCTGCGACGCACCCACCAGAAGGTGCCGACCGCGACGAGCAGGAGCACGACCGCAACCGCGCCGGCGACGGCGCCGGTGCTGTCGCCCGCCTCGGCCTCGGCCCCCGCCTCGCCCGTCGCCTGCGCGCCGTCGGACGCGACGGGAGCGGACGGCGCCCCCGACGGCTGGACGGACGGGGCGGCGCTCGGCGTCGGAGACGGCGAGGGGCTCGGGGCGATCGGCTTCGCCCCGGGGGCCGCCGCCTTCAGCTCGAGCACGGGAGCCGGGTTGTCGACCTTCTCGCCGCCGGTGGGCACCTCGATCCAGCGCGAGACCTTTCCGTCGCCGTAGGTCTCCAGAGTCTTGAAGACCAGGGACTTCTCGTCGGGCAGCTGGCGCACGGTGATGCTGTACTCGGCATCGGTGCCGGTGGCCAGAGCCGGGCCACCGATCGCGTACCCGTCCGGTGTGGCCGTCAGCTTCCACTCCTTGGGAGCGTCCTTGAGCGTCACGGCGTCCGGAGCGATGCCCTTCGGGAGGACCACCTTCAACTCCGCGATGCCTGCGGTGTCCGACTCCGCCTCGGAGGTGAAGGACAGTGTGACGTTCTCGGCGAGGGCGCGCGGATCGGAGGCGGTGACCTCGGCGTGCGCGGCGGCCGGCCCGGCAGCCACGCCCAGGACCACCAGGGCGCCGGCGACCGCAAAGGCCGTCCTGGAGAACGGCAGATGGGTGTGTGACCTGTTCATGATGGAGAAACCCTCTCGGTACGCGGCACGGGCCTCACCCCGCGGGTGAAGAGCCGGCCAGGATCAGGGGAACGTCTCCTGCACCTCCGGCAGGAGGCCCCCGGCGCACCACCGCGTGACAGAGCATGGTCATCACCGCCGGCCGTACGGCGAGCCCGCCGAGCGCGACGGGTACCGCCCGCAGACCAGGCCGGAACCACGGCCGGCGGCCCGTACCGAAAGCCGCGGCGGCGAGCGCCACCGCCGCCTGGGCCCAGCGGCCCACCGTCTCCGGCAGACGGCTCAGCACCTCGTCCGCGCGGTACATCAGCAGAGCCATCGAGCACGTGGCCACGCAGTGGGCCGCCGCCATGGCCCACGCCGCATGGTGTGGGGTGTGCCCGATCTCCCGCAGCACACCGCCGTGCGCTACGGCGTGCCCGTGGCGTACATGGCTCGGCAGGGACAGAGCCCCGTGCAGGAGCAGCTGAGCCAGCCCGGTCGCCGCAAGCACGTACCGACCGGGCAGGGACGGACGGGCCGCCGGCCACGCGAGGGCGAAGACGGCCAGAACCCCGACCGCCGCCCGCCACCAGGACACCGGATCCTCCGAGGCCAGGTGATGGGCCACGACGGCCAACACCGAGCTGAGCAGCGTGAACACGGCAGCCCGCAGCCACTGTCCGCTCCGCCCGGCAGGCTGCGGACACGAGCGCATCCGTGTACGGGCTCCGGCCATGTCGCGCTCATCATCCACCGCCCCCCTCGCGGCGATCCCACAACTGTCAATTGTGAAACAGTTTTTCGGTCGGCCGTGTGATCGGGGTCGCCGAGCGGGCGCAGGCGGGGATCGGGCGGCCCCGAAGGCCGTCGGAGATACGCCAGGGGGCACGGCTACTGTTCGGGGTGGATCATCCTGATCGACTTGTCACCGGGGGGCTTCACTCATGCTCAAGCGCCATGTCTCCGTCCTGATGGTGGCCGCCGGCTGCCTCGTGCTCTCCGCGTGCTCCGGCGGTCAGGCATCCGTGACGGCCGGACAGGCACCGGCAGGGACGCAGAAGGCCCCCTCGGCGCCGCAGACCGATCCGGCGCCGTCCTCTTCCGTTCCCTTGCCGACGCGCGGGGCGGCCGGCGCCATACCCGACGCCCCGCGGCTGCGGGAGCTCGCGCTGCAGCCGGGCGAGGCCGCCGGGGTCCCGGACCCCGAGCGCGGCATCCGGGACCTGGACTCCTCCGAGCTGAGACCTCTGCCCCGGACGGAAGCGTCGTCGGCCCCGTGCCCCACCATGTGGGAGCTGCTCAGGCAGAAGGGTGCGCAGGCCGCCGTCTCCCAGACCTTCGACTCCGGCGAACCCGGGAGCCCGCAGATGACGTTCCTCGCGTCCTACACGGGGACAGGGGCCGCGACGGCCTTCGCCCAGCTGCGCACGGCCGTCGCCGCGTGCCCCTCGGACGACTCCGACGAACGCAAGGCGACCGCGCGGTACGAGGACCTCGACAAAGCAGGGTTCCCCGAGGACACGATCCACATCCGGATGACCTTCGAAGATGAAGGCTCCGCCGAGCCCGTCGAAGTCCTGGATCGCATCGTGGCCCGGGTCGGCGTGTGCATCGTCGACATGACGACCATGGGTCCGGAGCCGTACCCGAGCATTTCCGAGGCTCCCGCTCTCCGTCAGATCGAGCGACTTCGGGCCGCGCAGGGGCTGTGAGACCGACCCTGGCCGGAGGTGGGCCGGCCCTGACAGGCCGGGGGCCTTCAAGGCGCGTAGGGGAGTGTGCGCACCTGGTACGTCTACCCGGTCGGGCAGCCGACAAGGCCCCTCCACCCGGTTACGCGGGCCCGGGGCCGCGGTAGTACTCCCAGAAGTCTGGCTCGATGTTCTCCGGCTGTTCGCGCGCGAGCTTGTCGTACCGCTCGTTCATCAGGTCCAGTCCGTCGCGGATGTTGACGTGGAAGGTTTCCATGATCTTCTTCAGGGCGGGCAGCATCCGACCGGCCAGGATCAGTGGGTCGGCTTCGGGCCAACAGCGTTCCGCGGCGGCCGCCTTGTCGTCGCTCATCCCGAGATCATCATCTGACATGCCGGGAAGTCTGACAGACGCGGACCGGTCGCTTCCGCTCATTTTCCGCGAGTATCCGACCGGGCTGCGGCAGGGACGGCGGCGCGGGCCGCCGCCCTGCCGCGCCCGGGGGGCTCAGCCGAGCGGGACGGTGGTGGCCGCGCGGCTTCCCGGGGCGGTCGGAGTGGGGATCTCCTGGAGACCCTTGTCGGCGGAGGAGGCGGGGGTGCCCGCGCCGACGGGGGTGGTGGTCGTGGGGCGGTCGGCGACGCAGCGCTGCTTCTCGGTCTCGGTCATCGGGCCGGTGCGTTGCATGAGCCGGTCGGGCACGGCGCGGGAGGGGCCGTCGATGACCGCGTGGAGGCGGTAGTCCTCCTTGTTGCTGACGAACCAGCCCTCCACCCGTTCCCTGCTGGGCTGGAGTTCGACCCAGCTGACCTCGCCGGGCATGATCTTCTCGTTGACCTGGCGCTGGTCGCTGCTGAACCACTGCCAGGGCCGCTGCCAGGTCTTCTCGTAGGCGAGGGCGAACTGGGTGGCCATCGGACGCGCCTTGATCCGCTTGACGTCCTCGGCGCGGTCGCCGGTGGTGGGTAGGCGGGCGACCTCTTCCAGGGCGAGGTTCGCGTCGGTGTAGGTCTGGGCGATGCTGTCGTGGCTGCGTTCGGAGTAGTTCAGGACGCGGGTGTGTTCCAGCGGGTTGCGGGTGCAGTTGACGAACGTCTCGCCGATGACGCGGGCCTGGCCGAAGTAGCGGAAGGAAGTCCGCTTGTCGGGGCGGAAGGTGCAGGCGTTCTCGCCGTTGCAGGCGGCCGCCGCGTTGTGCAGGGACTTCTCGCGTTCGTTGCCCTTGAACGCCTCGGACGTGCCGAGCGCGGTCCGGTCGACGGTCTGGTCGACGGCCGGGGGCACCTCCACCGCACGGACGGCGGCGATCATCGGGGTGCAGGTGAGGTGCGTTTTGGTGCCGGTGACCTTCGAGGTGAAGGTGAGCGCGGGATCGCTCTCGGCGGCGGTGAACGCGTAGGTGCGGCCGGTCCACTTGCCGGTGCCGGGTGTGCCCTTGACTCGGCCGGTGTCGGGGGCGGTGGTCACCGCCTGGACCGGTCCGCCGCTGCCCTCGACGGTGTAGGGCTGCCCGCTGTCGACGTCGGCGGCCACGCACTCCTTGGAGACGGCGGGGCTGTCCTCGTAGGTGACGGTGACCCGGGCTCCGGCGCGCACTCCGCGCAGTCGTTGCCGCAGGGTGTTGCCGTCCTTCTGCAGGGCGACGGCGTGGTAGGTGCCGGTACGGCCGGAGGCGGCCGGCGAGTAACGCTGGTTGGCGCCGGTCCAGTTGTCGATGGTGACGGTGGTGGGGCCATCGCCCTTCATGGCGGGCTCGGCGAAGTCACCGTTGAGGACGGCCACGGGCTGTTCGCCCGGTGCGGCGTGGACGGCGGTGGCCAGGGGCGGCAGGAGTACGGCGGTGGCGGTGAGCACGGTCAGGGTGGCGCCCAGGGGCGGGCGGAAGGGGTGTCTCATGGCGGGGGTCCTCCTCGGGTGGGGCGGCAGGAACCGCCGGAGGCCGGGCGCGGGGCGACTTCGCGCTGCGGCGAGGCGCTGGGGTGAACGGTGGCGCGGGCCGGGATCTGCTTCACGGGCCGGGGACGCCGGGAGCCGAGTTGCCCGGGGGCCGCGTACCGCTGCAGAGTCCACCGGGGGCGGTGGACGTCTGGGCGACGAAGTGGCTGTCGTTGGCCATGGAGGGGCTGTCCACGGCCACGTTGAGGATGCCGCTGCCCTTGTTCGTGACGAGCTGGCCGACGATGCGGCGCATGGCGACGGTCGCGCCGAACACCATCATGTCGTGGGCCTTGACGGTGCTCTTGTAGGTCGTGGTCTCGGTGGTGTCGACCGTCCACGTCTTCGCGTACGCGGCCTTGAACGCGGCCTGGAAGGCGAGTTTGGCGCTGGTCTCGCCGGCGATCTTCCCTCCGCCGCCGACGTTGACCTTGGTGGCTGCCTCGGTGGTGGGGCCCTTGTCCAGGTTGGGCCCCTTGGCGGTGATGCCGCTTTCGTTGGCGAGGGTGGTGGTGACCTCTCCGGAGGCCTGGATGGTGCCCTCGGCGGTGACGGAGCCGGAGATCTCACCGTTGATGTTGTCGGTGGTGACGGCGTGCAGGGTCACCGTCCGCTCGACGTTCATGTCGTTCTGGGTGCAGTTGATGACGGCGTTGCCCAGGGACCTGACCGTCGTGGCGAACTCGATCCCGAGTTTGCGGTTGATGCGGAAGGAGCAGCCGGACGGGTTCTGCTCGCACTCCTTCAGAACGTCGGAGACCTTCGCGGGGCGGCCGTCGGCGGTCACGGCACGAGGTACGGGCGCAGGACCGGGGCCGGCCCCGGGCTGGGGTGGCGCGGCCAGGGCGGTCAGGGGAGAGGCCAGGGACACGGCGAGGGCCAGAGCAGGAGCGGCGAGTACGACGCGGCGCGCGGGCATGGGGGATCCCTTCGAGGAGTGAGGGGGAGCGGGGTGAGCGGGTCCGTCAGCCGCCGAGCAGGGCACACAACTGGGAGACGGGGAACGGGCTCTGGGCGTCGTCCGCCGATCCGGTCGGCAGCGACGCGAGGAAGCCGGAGCAGGTGGAGGTGACCGCGGCGGACGCGTCGCCGGCGGGGCCGGGCTTGAAATCCTTGATGGTGCTGGTCATGTCGGTGACGCCCTGCTTCTCTCCCATGCCCGGGCCGGTGAGCCCCTCCATACAGCTGCTGGAGCCGGGTTTGCACTCCTCCAGCTTCTTGCCGACGTCCTCGATGGTCTTCTCCGCCTTCTTGGCGTCCTCCTCGGTCTCCTTCTGCTGCTCCTCGACCTTCTTCTCCTGCTCCTCGTTCTCCTTCCGGTCCTTGCACGCCTGGTCGTCGGCGGCGCATTCCTCGGCCGGGGCACTCAGGGCGGGGTACCCGGGGGGCTCGGCGTGGGCGGGCGCGGTGAGGAGCGTCGGAGCGGCGAGGGACAAGGCGGAGGCGAGCAGCGCGGCGGACAGGGCGCGGCGCGCGGACGTGCGTGGGTTCACCTGAACTCCCGGAAAGGTGGGTGGAGGGCGTCACGGAGGCGACGCAGGGCCACGGAAGAACGCTTCCGTGATCATCAAAGGTGATCTGAAGCTAATAGGACCGACCCTGGCGGCATGGCAGGACACACGGGGCGGCGTGCCCCCTCGGCCGTGTTCACCACAACGGCCGTCGCGGCCAATTGCCCCGGATGCCACGCGAGAAGGAGCTCCGGCGCCCCGCCAGGGACCCGCTTGCGCACCCGTCGCCGACACCCTCCGGGATGACCGGCCTCACGCGGCCGCAGCAGCGGAGAGCGTCGCCTTCCCCTGTTGGGCGCGGCCGATCGGAGGTCCACCCGGATTCGCTCCCGTCCCGGCGCATTCGGCCGCCGGTGCTCCGTGTGGGTGGGGACTCGAACGAGTGCCCGGCAATGAGGTGGTTCCGCGGCGCCGGCTCGCAATGGTGATCATTTCCGGTAACCCTACTGACAGGCCCACGGCGTCGACCGACCTCGCGGCCCGGTCCGCGTACGTCCCTGCGGGCCTTACGCGCCCGGCCCACAGGCGACTCCCCACCCCACTGAGCGCCGAGGTTCCGTACGCCCTCACACCAAGGAGAGCAGCGCATGACCCCTCGACTTCTCCCGAGCCCCGACCCGGCACGCCTCCCGCACGGCACAGCCGCGGCGGCCCCGTCCGTCCGGCGCAGCGCGCCCCGCCGCCGCTGGATGCTCGCGGCCGTCACCACGGCCATGGCCACGGCCCTGGCCGCCCCCACGGCCACCGCCAACGAGGGCAACCCGACCGTCCTGAGCTGGGGCGCCGGCCGCACCGGCCAGCTCGGCAACGGCACCCTCGCCGACAGCCTTTCGCCCTCCTCCGTCACCAGCCTCTTCCGCGGCGACGTCGACGAGATCTCGGCCGGCGGTACTTCGTCCGCCGACTCCTTCGTGCTCGCCCGCACCGACAGCACCGTCAAGTCCTGGGGGCACAACTCCTCGGGCCAGCTCGGCAACGGCGGCAACACCAACCAGACCGTGCCGACCACCGTCCCGCGCCTGACCAACATCAAGAGCGTCGCCGCCGGCGGAAAGCACGGCCTCGCCCTTGACACCTCCGGCCAGGTCTACTCCTGGGGTGACAACGCCTACGGCCAGCTCGGCAACAACCGGACCGGAGACAGCCGTACCGTCCCCGACCGGGTCCAGGGCATGCCGAAGGTGAAGCAGATCTCCGCGGGCTGCGACTTCAGCCTGGCCCTGCTGGAGAACGGCAAGGTCTACGCGTGGGGCCGCGGAATCCACGGCCAGCTCGGCAACGGCAGCCGCGCCACCAGCTCCGTCCCGCGCCAGGTGCAGGGGCTGGAGAACATCGTCGAGGTCGACGCGGGCTGCCACCACGCCCTCGCGCTCACCGCCGAGGACACCGTCAAGTCCTGGGGCTACAACCTCTACGGCCAGCTCGGCAACTCCAGCACCAAGTCCTCCACCCTCCCCGTAGACGTCGACTGGGTCGAAGGCGTCTCCGACATCGAGGCCGGCGCCTTCCACAACTACGTCAAGACCAGCGACAGCCATGTCTGGGGCTGGGGCAACAACCAGTACGGGCAGCTCCTGGAGGGCGACGAGTCGTTCGGCGACAACGTCTCGCGGACCAACCGCACCGCGCCGGTCGAGATCCCGCGCCTGGAGGGCGTCCAGCACCTCGCCGCCGGAGCGCGCCACGGGGTCGCGGTGACCGCGGACGACGTCTTCACCTGGGGCCACAACGGCGAGGGGCAGCTCGGCAACGGCACCACCGTCCCCCGCTACGAATCCGTGAAGATCCTCAAGGAGGGATCGGCGATCAAGAACGTGGCCGTGTCCCTGGGCGGCAACACGACGTACGCCTACTGAGGGGGTGCGTCACGCCATGACGAACCCCAGACGACGCACAAGTCTCGGCGTCCTTCTGGCCCTTTCCGCCCTCCTCACCACGGCCGCCCAGGGCCCCGCGCGTACCGAGAAGCCCGAGCCGTGGGTACGGGCCTGGGGCAGCAACGCCGTCGGACAGCTCGGCAACGCCGCCACGCTCGACCAGCAGACGCCGTCCGCGGTCCGCGGCCTCGCCCGCGACGACGTGCGCGAGCTGGCGGGTGGCGGCAACGCCACCACGTCCTTCGCCGTAGCGCTGCTCAACGACGGCACCGTGCAGGCGTGGGGCGACGCCTCGCGCGGGCAACTGGGCGACGGCACCACGGCCTCCCGGTCCTACCCGGTCGCCGTCGCCGGTCTGTCCGGCGTCTCCGGAGTGGCCGCGGGGATCTTCGCCGCTTACGCGGTACGGAACGGCCGCGTCCTCGCCTGGGGCAACAACACCTACGGCCAGCTCGGCAACGGCAGCACCGCCGTGAGCACGGACCCGCCGACCAGCCGCCCCGTCTCCGTCCAGAGCCTGAACAAAGTCAAGGACATCGCGGCGGGCTGCAACCATGTGGCCGCCCTCCGCGAGGACGGCTCGGTCTGGACCTGGGGACGGAACAACGAGGGGCAGCTCGGCGACGGCTCCACAAGTGACCGCAACACTCCCAAGCGCGTCGCCGGCCTTCAGGACATCGTGGCCGTGGCGGCCGGCTGCACCCACATGCTCGCCCTGACGGCCGACGGCACGGTGAAGGCGTGGGGCCGGGGTGCCAACGGCCAGCTCGGCAACGGCTCCACGACAGCCAGCCCCGTACCCGTGAACGTCGAGTACCTGAAGAACGTCGTGGGCATCGTCGCGGTCAGCCACCACAGCTTCGCGCTCCTCGACGACGGCACAGTCCGGGCGTGGGGCTGGAACAACGCCGGACAACTGGGCGACGGAACCAAATCGGACCGCACGACGCCGGTCCCGCTCCCCGGCCTGACCGGTGTCAAGGCGATGGCCGGCGGCTGGACCCACTCCCTCGCCGTCCTCGACGACCAGTCCGTGGTCGCCTGGGGCGACAACGCCAACGGTCAGCTCGGCGACGCGAGCACCACCGCCTCCCTCACCCCCGTCACGGCCCTGCCCGCGGGCAGCGGTACGACCCGAGTCGCCGCGTCCCTCGGATGGAACTCCAGCTACGCCTACTGATTCCCGGCGCCCACACCGCGCCCTCCAACAACCACGCGAAAGGCATGCAGATGACCCCACCTCTGCGCCGTACCCTGCTCACCGCCCTCACCCTCACCGCGTTGACTGCCGCCACCCCCTGCCTGTCGGCCCAGGCCGCAGGCACCGACCCCTGGATCCGCGCCTGGGGTGACAACGCACGGGGACAACTGGGCAACGGCAGCGTCCTCGCCCAACAGACCCCCGCCGCCGTGGTCGGCGTCACCCGTGACGACGTACGCGAACTCGTCGCCGGAGGTGGCGACGCCAACGCCTTCGCCATCGCCCTCCTCAGGGACGGCACCGTCAAGAGCTGGGGCGCGAACCTCACCGGCCAGCTCGGCAACGGCACCACCACGAACCAGTCCTTCCCCGCTACGGTCACCAACCTGTCCGGCGTCACCGAGGTCTCGGCGGGCGCCAGCCACGCCCTTGCCGTGAAGGGCGGCCGCGTCCTGGCCTGGGGCGACAACGCCAAGAAGCAGCTCGGCACGGGCCTGGACACCACCAACCCGCACAAGACGCCGGTCGACGTCCAGAGCCTGGACAAGGTCAGGGACGTCGGCGCGGGTTGCGATTTCAGCGTGGCTCTGCGCCAGGACGGCACCGTCTGGACCTGGGGCTCGGGGGCCAACGGCCGTCTCGGCAACGGCGAGGACACCGATCAGGCAACGCCACAGAAGGTGCCGGACCTCGCCGACGCCGAATCCATCTCCGTCGGCTGCGACCACGTCCTCGCCCTGACCGCCGACGGCACGGTGAAGGCGTGGGGCAAGAACGCCGAGGGCCAGCTCGGCAACGACAGCACGGCCGACAGCAACAAGCCGGTCGATGTCGCCCACCTCGACGCCGTCGCGAAGGTCTTCGCCACCTCGGCCTCCGGCTTCGCCGTCCTCGACGACGGCAGCGTGGCCGGCTGGGGCAAGAACACCGAGGGCCAGCTCGGCGACGGGACGAAGGCCAACCGCACCACCCCGGTCCCCCTCGACCACCTCAAGGGCGTCCAGGATGTCGACGGAGGCGCGGACTTCACCCTCGCCGCTCTCGACGACGGCTCGGTGGTCGGCTGGGGCGCCAACGCCCTCGGCCAGCTCGGTGACGGCAGCACGACCGCTCCCACCTCGCCCACGAACGCCCTGCCGCCGGGCAGCCAGATCACCCACGTGTCGGCGACCCTCACCGGCAAGTCCGGCTTCGCATACTGACCCGTTTCGCCTCCGAAAGGCCAAGCCCGTGCGTGACGCTGTCCATGGCGGTCGCGCACGGGCCCGGCGGGTGCGGTTACAGGCCCGCGAAGGTCAGGGCGGTCGCGGTGACGGAGCGTGCGATCGCGGCCGCGTACTGCGTGTCGTGGTCCTCGTCGAGGAGGGTGTCGCCCGGCGTGTGGTACTTCGTGGTGCCGGTTCCCCCCTGGCTGCCGTCAGCGCGGAAGAGGTCCTCGGAGACGGCGATGGCCGCCCATCCCCGCTCGTGGAAACTCGCGTGGTCGCTCCGCCCCAGAGCAGGATCCCCCACTCCGGTGAGCTGCTGGACCGCGAAGCCCGAGGCGACGGCGGGGATGGTCCGCGCGAGCAGGTCACCGAGCGCGTCGGAGGCGGCCGCGACCGGGCCGGGTACGGAGGAGCCGGCATGGATCTCCACCGCGGGCGTGCTGCCGTCCTGCAGACCGGCGATCATGTCCATCTGGAAGACGCCCGCGATGCGGTCGTCCGCCGCCGCGGCGGCGCGGGCGTAGCGCTTGCTGCCGACGAGCGCCTGTTCCTCGGCGTTGAAGAGGACGAAGCGAACGTGATGCGTCGGCGTTCTGCCCTCCGCGAGGAGCGCGTGCAGACACTCCGCCGCGGCCATGACCGCCGCGGTGCCGCTCCCGTCGTCGTCCGCGCCGGGCGCCGGGTCCACCAAGGGGTCGTAGAGGCGGGGATCGCCGTTCGCGTCGACGAAGTCACCACTCTCCGCCGTCGAATCCAGATGTCCCGTGATGAGTACGGCGGAGTCGGCCCCCTCGACGCGGTGCTCGGCTTCGACATTGAACAACCGGCGTCCCCGCCACCTGAACGCATGCCGTCGGACCTCCAGCCCCAGATCCTGGAAGTGCCGGACCAGCGCGTCCACGACGAGCCCGTTGTCGGCATGCGCCGCGTGACGGCTGCGGATCTTCAGCGGCTCGCCCGGGACCAGCGGTTCGACCCCGGAGATGCGTGCCACGTGCGCACGCAGCACCTCGGGCGTCACGGTCGCGCGTACCGCCGCGAGCGTTTCGGGGGAGGGAAGGCCGTTGCCCGTTTCGCTGAACCCGGCCGGCAGGGCCGCGGCGAGCCCTTCGGCCTGCGTCTCACCAGGGCGTGACAGGAGCGCCGGGTCCGGGAGCAGGCGTTCGGTGTGTCCGGGCTTGGCTCCCTGCGCGTGCACCTCCTCGATCGGCACACCGGCGGGTGCGGCGACGTAGACACCGCCGGGCGCGGGCCCGAGCGAGGTGATCTGCCGGGGGTACGCGGTCAGTTCGCCGGAGGCGAAGCAGAACGCGGCCGCTGCGCGCATCGCGCCTTCGGCCGCCGTCCGGGACTCCTCCGAGGAGCCGGCGAGGGCCTCCGGCTCCGGGACCGAGCGGTCGTCCCGGATCAGGAACGCCGCCGTGTCCTCCACCTGTCCCCGTACGTCGGTCGTGAACCCTGCCTCACGGAGCGTCTCGACTCCGAGTGCGGTCGCCATGGCGAGCACGAGCCGCGGGGAGGCGACATGCACGGGGACGGCCTCCGTGCCGTTCGCCACCGACTTCAGAAGGCCCAGGCTGCCGCCCTCCGGCACGTCGATCCTCGTCCAGAAGACCGGGCGGTTCTCGACTGCGGCCCGGGTGAACACCGGGTGGGGTGCGACCCGCATGCCCGCCGTGCGGGCGAACGCGCGCTCGTCGTGGTCCTCACCCACGAAGACGCAGTCGTCGGCCGCGCCGCCGCTGCTCGCGACAGCGTCGTCGAAGATCGCGCGGCTGGTCTTGGGGCCGAAGTGAATGAGGCGGTCGTCCGTGAACCGGCCGGGGAACGCCTCATGGAGGGCTTCCGTGATCCCTGCGACCGCATCCTGTTCGGTACCCGGGTCGGAAATGATGCCCTGGGGTTCTCCTGCGAGAGCATCGAGCACCTGCACGACCCGGGGGCGGGGGCGCAACAGCCAGGATCCGTCGGCCTCGACGTGCCCGTCCGCCAAGGTCGCCCCGATGTCGAAGAAGAACGTGGTCATCTCGGCGCCTCCGATGGTTCGACGTACGCCTGCGCCGCCGGCGGGAGGGTCCTCCCGGACCGCGGCGCACAGCCCCGCTGATGTCGTCACTCACCGTAATGGATACGGCGGCCGCGCGGATAGCGGGCGCACCGGGTGAGCGGCCCGGATTTCCGGTCATCGGGGCCTGCAGCAAGCCGTATCCGTGCTGCTCGCGCTCACGGAGCCGTGCTGAGCGCCCGGGCAGTCCATTACAGGGGGTAATGGAACGGTCGTCATTGTTTCTGCTCGATCGTTGAAGCCGCGTTCGGCGACGCGGGGACGGAACCATCGGGATGATGCCCGGTCGCCGGTCGTGGTGATGCCCCGCACGCCTCCGGCTCCCCGGCATGCATTGGCTCTACCGTGCAAGCGACCGGTCCGCATACCGGACCGCGTCCCGCCACTCAGGCATTCCCTCATTCCCTTGGAGGTCAAGGTGCCCAGTCCAGCTCAGCCGTTCGGCACGGTCGTCAGCAGCAGCGGCGTCAACCTGCGGAGATATCCGAGTACCGACTCGTCCCTCGTCGGCAATCTGAACCACGGCGCCGTGATCGGTCTGCACAGCAAGGTGCATGCGCAGCCCATCGACGGCAACAGCATCTGGTACCTGCTGCGCGACCAGGCCGTGTGGGTCGCCGCCCGTCACGTGGACAACACCGGAGAGGTGCCGCTGTCCAAGGACGCCCAGCCCGCCGGCCCCCAGGGCTGACGGCGGCCCGGCCCCCGGCTCGTACAGGGCCTGCCGGGGGCGGCCCGAGCCGTATCACCGGGGCCGGGTCGACCGTGCGGTCAGCGAGCCTGCGGTGACGCGCCGGAGAGGAACCTTTCGAGCGCGAGACGTGCCGTCTCCCCCCGCTCCGCGCGGTCCTGTTCGTCCTGTGCCCCGTGAATCCCGGTCGTGGCATCAAGAGCCTCCTGGGCCAGCCGGATCAGGACCGGATCGCCGCAGACGAGGTGGACTCGGCAGAGTGCCGCTGTCGAGTCCGCCCGCCGCTGGTACGACGCTTCACGAGCGCTGATGAACCGAGCGCTGTCCGGGTCGGACCGTTCCACGTGCCAGCGGTCGTTCTGGCTTCGCCGGAAGTCGGTGAGAGCCGCCGCGAAGGCGCTGTAGGCGCCGATCCGTTCGTGCCACAGCCGTTGATCCCGGGCGAACCGCTCCGCCTGCCGGGCGATGTGCCGTTGGAAGACGAAGGTGAGGGTGGACCCGGCCAGCGTGGCGAAGACGGCGACGAGACCGGTGAGGGCGGCAGTCATGTCGTCAGGATCCCCAGCCCCGGTGGGCCGCATCCACGGGCGCACGGGGCGAGGCTCTGCCGACGTGCGGCGGCGCGGCGATACTGAAGGTATGCCGACTGCCCGACCCCTGGTCTCCGATCACTCCGGGTAGTCGCTGGGGCAATGCCCGCTGTGCGGTCCGTTCGGCAGGTCGAAGGGTGGCAGCGATGGACGCACCGGTGCCGGGATCGGGCGAGGCGCCCGAGGACCCGTTCGCGCTGCACAACTCGGCCTCGGCGGTACTGGACGACCACGGCAGGGTCGTCGGCTGGAGCCGGCGCGCACAGGAGCACCTCGGCTACCCGCCCGATGAGGTGCTGGGCCGCAGCGCGGTCGAGTTCCTGGTCGATTCCCGTGACCGTGAGACGGTCCTGGACGCGGTGGCCGCGTGCGAGCGTGACCGGGGCTGGTCCGGTGTCCTGCCCGTCCTGCACCGCAGCGGGCGGCGGGTGGAGCTGGGATTCCGCGCCCGCGCCGTCATCCGCGCCGGCTCGGCCCGCGAGTGGTTCCTCGTCGTCGCCCCGGCGGAGGAGGTACTGCAGTGGGAGACGGACCGGTCGGTCCTGGACGGTCTGTTCCGGCGCTCCCCGATCGGGCTGTCCGTCCACGCCCCCGACCTGAGCATCCTGCGGATCAACCGGGCGCTGGCCCGGTTCACACAGCTTCCCGCGGCGGAGATGCGGAGCCGGCGCATCGGCGACTTCCTCATCGGTCCGGACGTGAAGACCATCGAAACCCGGCTGCGACGGGTGCTGGAGACGGGCGCCCCCCTGATCTTCACCGAGCAGCGCTGCCGACTGAGGAGCGACCCCGACCACGAGCGGGTGGTGTCGGTGTCGGCGTTCCGGATGGAGGACCCCTCCGGCGACATCCTCGGCGTCACCCAACTCGTGGAGGACGTCACCGACCGCTACCGGGCCCGACGGCGGCTCGCCCTGCTCAACCGGGCCAGCGCCCGCATCGGGACCACACTGGATCTCGCCCAGACCACCCGGGAGCTCGCCGACGTCGCCGTCCCCGACCTCGCGGACGCCGTCTCGGTGGACCTGCTGGAGTCGGTGGCCCGGGGCGACGAGACCGCCGAGGAGGCGAACGGACTGGTCCGCAGAATGGCCGTCCACTCGGTCGTGGCACAGGCGCTGCAGGTCATGCACCCCGCCGGAGAGGTCTTCCGCTTCGACCCCCGCACCCCGCACGCCAGGTGCCTCGCCGAACAGCGGTCCATCCTCGAACCGGTGCTCCGGAGCAGCCCCGGCTGGTATTTCCAGGACTGCGAGCGCAGCCGGCGCGCCCTCGACCTGGGCGCGCACTCGCTGATCGTCGTACCGCTGACGGCCCGAGGTCTGCTCCTGGGCCTGCTCAGCCTGTGGCGGGCCGAGCGGCCCGAGCCGTTCGAGGAGGACGACCTCACGCTCGCGGAGGAATTCGCCGCGCGGGCCGCCCTGTGCATCGACAACGCCCGCCGCTACACCCAGCAGCATCAGGCCGCGCTGACCTTGCAGCGCAGCCTGCTGCCGCAGGCGTTGCCGGAGAACAGCGCGGTCGAGGTCGCGCACCGCTATCTGCCGGCCGACCCCGCCACCGGTGTCGGCGGTGACTGGTTCGATGTCATCCCGCTTTCCGGAGCGCGCGTCGCCCTCGTCGTCGGCGATGTCGTCGGCCACGGTCTGCACGCCGCGGCCACCATGGGCCGCCTGCGCACGGCCGTGCACACCCTGGCAGGCCTCGACTACGCTCCGGACGAGGTCCTCTCCCACCTGGACGACCTGGTCAACCGCCTGGCGGATGAGCAGGAGCCGGCCGACGGAAGCTCGCGGGGCCAGCAGATCGTCGGCGCGACGTGCCTCTACGCGGTCTACGATCCCACCTCCCGGCGCTGCACCCTGGCCCGGGCGGGCCACCTCCCGCCCGCCGTGGTGACCTCCGACGGAGCGGTGACCCTGCCCGATCTCCCCGAGGGGCCGCCGCTGGGGCTGGGCGGACTCCCGTTCGAGTCCGCCGAACTGGAACTCGCCGAGGGAAGCCTGCTGGCGCTCTACACGGACGGCCTGGTCGAGGCCCGTGGCCTCGACCTCGACGAGGGACTCGCGCGGCTGCGGGAAGCCCTCGCCCGGCCCGGCCGCTCGCTGGAGGAGACCTGCACGGCCGTGCAGGACGCCCTGCTGCCGGATCACCCACCGGATGACGTCGCACTGCTCCTCGCCCGCACCCGCGTGCTGGCGCCGGAGCGGGTCGCCTCCTGGGAACTGCCCGCGGAGCCGACCGCCGCCGCCCGGGCGCGGCACCTGACGGAGGCCGCACTGACCGGGTGGGGCCTGGAGGAGCTGGCCTTCACCGCCGAACTGGTCATCAGCGAACTGGTCACCAACGCCTACCGGTACGGCGGCGGCACGCCGGTGACCCTGCGGCTCATCCGCGATCGCAGCCTGATCTGCGAGGTCTCCGACAGCAGCAGCACCGCTCCGCACCTACGGCGGGCCCGCACCACCGACGAGGGCGGGCGCGGTCTCTTCCTGGTGGCCCAGCTCACCGAACGATGGGGCACCCGCTACACCCGGGACGGCAAGACCGTCTGGACGGAATTCCCCCTGGTCACAGCGGCGGAGGGGTTCTCCGTGGCCATGGCGGACCGGGTTCTCGATCGGTGACGGCGTGCGACCCGAAGCGGTGTGGGGTTTCGTCGGCCGTGCCGTCTCCGCCGTCTTGCAGACGGCCCTCAGGCCAGGGCGAGGAAGAGCTTTTCGAGTTCTTCCTCGGTCATGGGCGCCTGGGAGTCGTCGGCGTTGTTCATGCACTGGCGCATGCCACTGGCCACGATCTTGAAGCCGGCGCGGTCGAGTGCCTTGGAGACGGCGGCGAGCTGGGTGACGACGTCCTTGCAGTCGCGTCCGGCCTCGATCATGGCGATGACTCCTGCGAGCTGCCCCTGGGCGCGGCGCAGCCGGTTGAGGACTGAGCTGACCGCTGCTTCGTCGACCTTCACCGGGTGCCTCCTGATTGACATCTCTCCGTGCATGGTACCCCAGGGGGTATGTGCGGCAGTCAGCCGTTGCGCAGGGCTGTGCGTGCGGCATCGAGGTCGCCCCGGCGGGGACGGTTGTGGGGGAGCCGGGCGAGGACGGCCGCCATGCCGCAGGTGCCGGAGAGCGCGGAGTAGGCCAGGCCGCCGGCGACCGCGACGGAGAGGAGCCGGAAGGCGGGGTGGATCACCCCCAGCCCCAGGCCGGCCAGGACGAGGGCGCCGGCCGTCAGGCGTACCTGGCGTTCCATGCCCACCCGGGTGGGGGAGGGGTGCTCGGGGCGATGGAGGTCGTGGCCGGCGGCCGCCCAGGCGCCGGTACCGCCGACAAGGGTGGCAGCGGTGACGCCGTGCTCGGCGAGCGTCCTGCAGGCACGGTCGGAGCGTGCTCCGGAGGCGCAGACGACGAGGACGTCACCGCGGTCGGCGGCCCGGCGGATGTCGGGCAGTGCGTGTGAGATCTGAACGAGGGGGATGTTCAGGGCGCCGGGCAGGTGCCCTGCGGCGTATTCGCCGGGGGTGCGGACGTCGAGGACGGTGAGTTCGTGCAGCCGGGTGCGGGCCTGCGCGGAGTCGAGGGCGTGGGGGGAGGCCATGGCGGACTTCTTCCTTTCCGGGGGCCGGCGACCGGGATCGGGCGCCGGTTGAGCTGTGGGGGCGGCGGGCCGTGGGGCTACGGCCTCAGCGGATCGCGTCGGTGAGCATGAAGGCCGCGACGGCCAGCAGCATGACGGCGAAGCTCCGTTGCAGGGTGGGTCCCGTGACCTTGGCGGCGAGGCGTTTGCCGTCCCAGGCACCGAGGATCGCGGCGCCGGTGAAGGGTGCGATGACCGCCCAGTGCACCGGGGCGGTGCTGCCGGTGCGGGCGGCGAACGCGGCGAGCGAGTTGACGGTGATGACGAGCAGGCTGGTGCCGACGGCCGCCCGCATGCGCAGGCCCAGGGCTCCCACGAGGGCCGGGACGGCGAGGAATCCGCCGCCGACGCCCAGCAACCCGGTGACGGCGCCCAAGCCCGCCCCGGCTCCGGCGGCTCGCATCGGCCGTACCGGGCGGAACCCTTCGGGGGTTGCCGGGGTCCTGAGCATGCGCAGTGCGGCGAGGCCCGCGATGGCGGCGAACGCCGCGGTCAGCAGTGGTTCGGGCAGCCGCGCGGCGAGGCCGGCCGCCGCCACGGCGGGGAGTGTGCCGGCGGCTGCGAAGAGGGCGCCGGTCTTCCAGTGGACGTTGCCGGAGGTGGCGTGCGGGAAAAGGGCGGCGGCGGATGTGGCGGTGACGATGATCAGGGAAGCCGTGGTGGCCGCCGCGGGGGTGAAGCCGAGCAGGTAGATCAGGGCGGGGACCGCGAGTACGCTGCCGCCGCCTCCCAGGGCGCCGAGGGCGAGGCCTATGACGGCTCCGGCGGCCAGGGCGAGGATGAGCGCGCTCACGCTGTCGAGCCGCTGCTTCCGTGGCCGTCGCGGCCCGCGGTCATCGGGAGGCCCGCGCGCCGGGCGGCGTCGAAGGGGTCGTCGACGGCCACGACCTCGCGTCCGGCGGCGTCGAGCAGCGAGGCGGCGATCCCCGCGCGCATTCCGCCGGCGCAGTGCACCCACACCACTCCGGCCGGTACCTCCTCCTGGCGGCGGTGGAGCTGGTGGACGGGGATGTGCAGCGAGCCCTTGATCCATCCCTCCGCACGCTCGGACTCCCGCCGCACGTCCAGCACGATCCGGTGCTCGTACGGGTCCAGGGCGGCGAGGTCGGCGAACGTCGCCCGCGGGAACTCCCGGAGCCGCTCACCCGCCGGAAGCCACTGGGCCGGTTCTCCGGTGGCTGCGGCCGCCGGCCGGTCGATACCGACGCGGGTCAGTTCGCGCTGCGCCTTCGCCAGCTGCTCGGGGGATTCCGCGAGGAGGGTGACGGGCTTGCCCCACGGGATCATCCACGCCAGGTACGTGGCGATCTTCCCGTCGGCCTCGAAGTTGAAGGACCCCGCGACGTGCCCCTGGGCGAAGGCGACGCGGTTGCGCAGGTCGACCACCCACTCCCCGGCCGCCAGCCGGGCCGCGATGTCGGCGGCGTCCGCCACGGGAGGTGTGGTGAGGTCGACCGGGGCGGGACCCGCGGCGTTGGCCGGTGCCATGTGGGCGTAGTAGGCGGGCACGTCGTCGAGCCCCGCCAGCAGGGCGGAGACGAAGGCCTCGACGTCCTGGACCAGAGCGTTGTTGCGCGCCTTCTCCTTGCCGATGGTGGTGGTGTCCCCGTTGGCCTGGGCTGCGGAGCAGAAGCTTCCGAACCCGTGGGTGGGCAGTACCTCGGTCTCGTCGGCCAGTTCGGCGGCCAGCCGGTGCGCGGAGGCGTGCTGGGCGCGCGCCAGCTCCTCGGTCAGTCGCGGTTCGACCAGGTCCGGCCGTCCGACCGTCCCGATCAGCAGGGAGCCCCCGGTGAACACGGCGACGGCCGCACCCTGCTCCTCCAGGACGTAGGAGGTGTGGTGCGGGGTGTGGCCGGGGGTGGCCACCGCCCGCAGGGTGACTCCTCCGTCCACGGTGACGGTGTCGCCGTCATGGACGGAGGTGTGGGCGAACGACACCCGGGCCGCGGCCGGCACCCGGTACTCCGCGCCGGTCAGGCGGGCCAGGTCCAGGCCGCCGGTGACGTAGTCGTTGTGGATGTGGGTCTCCACGACGTGGGAGATCCGCACCCCTCGGCGGGCCGCCGCGGCGAGCACCTGATCGATGTCGCGCGGGGGGTCCACCGCCACGGCCGTGCGGGCGCCGCCGGCCAGGTAGCTGCGGTTGCCGAGCCCTTCCAGGTCAAAGGTGTCTATGAAGAACACGCTGTCACTCCTTCTCGTCGGATGTACCCCCGGGGGTATATTTCGAGCGTAGCAGAGGTACCCCCTGGGGTATTTCTGGGTGGTCGCGGGCGGCGGAGTGCAGGGGGAGCCGGCAGGCGGGCTGGGCCGTGTCCGCAGAGCCCCGCCCGCCCCGCCGGCGCCCTGCCCGGTCAGCCGGACCGACCGTCGAGCAGCTCCCGTACCCCCTAGAAGGAGTGCGGCAGCCAGGGCGCGGCCTCGTTGCCGAAGGCCAGTGAGGCCCGTTCGAGCGTTCCCCTGCTCAGCTCACCGGCCCGCCCGGCCCGTGCGAGGGCGGTCAGCGGGACGCCGCCCAGGTAGGCGGAGGCCAACGCCCGCACCGACAGGGTCACATCGGCGGCCGCGCGGGTACGTGTGCACGAGGCGCCCCCTTCATCCCCCGCGAGCCGCCAACGGCCCTTGTTCCAGGGGCAGAAGGAATCCTCGACCTCCAGGACGACGTCCACGGGGACGCGGTAGGTGCGGGCTCCGAGCGCGGCGCCCACATCCACCAGCCGGACGAACAGTCCGTCCCGCAGCTGCCTTTCGCATCGGCGGATGTCGGAGACGAGGTGCTGCCACGCGTCGTCCGCCGGGCGGTTCTGCGCCACGAGCGTCGAGGTCAGATCGATCCCGAAGAGGAAACGCCACAGTGCCGCGTACGCGACCGGATCGCGGGCTTCGAGGTCGCGCAGCACGACCGTGCCGCGTGCGCCCGAGACGTCCCACTGCGGGGTGTGGTGGAAGCGGGCGTACCCGACCGTCGCCCCGTCCCGTTCGGCGACGACGCACTGGAGCGGTGAGCCGCCGCGGTCGCCGCCCTGGGGCGCCAGTACGGCCAGGCGCTCCCACCCGGGTGCGCGGGCCGGCATGCCCGGGCGGCCGGCCGGCTGGTCCGCGTACACCGCTTCGCAGGCCGCCAGCGCGGACAGCGGATCGGCGTACCGCAGGGACACCCCGTCCGTGCCGGGGGCGGCCGGTACCAACAGGCGTACGCGCGCCGTGTCGATCGTCGCCGAGAGCTGCTGCGTGGCCATGCCGTAGCCGAAGCGGCCGTAGATGCCGGGCTCGGACGCCACCAGGGCCGCCAGCGGTTCACCCCGTTCGCGGACGTCGTCCAGCTGGCGTCGCATCATCGCCGTCATGAGCCCCTGCCTGCGGTGCGTGGCGGCCACGCTCACCATCGTCACCCCGGCCGTGTCGACCAGGGCCGCGCCCGGTACCGACAGGCGCAGCGAGAAGGCTCCGGCGGTACCCACGCACGTGTCGCCGTCCCAGGCGCCGATGGACCGGTCGTGTTCGGTCAGGCCCTCCCACAGCTCGCGCTCCTCCGGGGGTGTGGGCGGGCCGCCGAAGGCCCGTTCCAGGGTCCGGTACCAGGTGTCCCATTCCTGGGCCTGCAATGTCCGCAGCTGTGGCGCCATGGACCACCTCTACCAGGGACTTTCTGCCGCGGGGGCCTGCGGGGCGGCGGTGCCACCCGAGTGGGCCATCGCTCGGATCCGGCCGCGTCGCCGAGGTCGGGGCTTGACGATTCACCGCCGAAGATATGACACTCGGAGTGCAAGTTGTTTTGTCGGTTTTTGTAGCCAATGCTTGCTTTCTGTAATGAAAGGCGAGACATGTCCGTCTACAGCACCCGAGTGTGTCCCCGGCCGAGCGGTACCGGGGCGCCTGCGCGGCCGGCCCGGCCCGCGCGCATGCTCGCCTACGCCGCCGCAGGGGCGGCCGTGGGCGGTGTCTGGGCCTTCGGCGGGGACACGCCCGCGTGGGAGCACGCACTGCGCGTCCTCGTGGTGGTGCTCTGTGTCAGCGTGGCCGGACGCTTCGTCGGCCGCCGTCTCGCCCGCGCCGGGCACACCCCGGTGGACCGGGGCCTGTTCTTCGGTCTGGTGGCGGCGAAGGTGCTCCTCGTGGCCGTGGCCCTGGTCGTCGACCAGCTCGCGGGCCTGTGGTTCTCCGAACCGGCTCTGATCACCGCCGGGTTCCTGTTCGTCCTGGTGACCTTCGGCGGTCCCGTTCTGCACGGGCGGCTCTCGCACGGTACCGGGGGCCGGGGAGCGCGGGCCGCGCGCGCGTAACGGTGGCCGCCCCCTGTGGCCCTCGGCCGCTTCGTGCCGACGTCCTCCGCGCGTGGACGTCGGCACGAGGCGACGAGCCGGGATCAGAGGAATTCGACGAGGGGGAAGGCCCGGTGGCGACGCGGCGGCGTCAGGAAGTTCTGTCGCCGGGTCGCCGTCAGGAACCGCTCCAGCCCGTTCTCCTCCTCGGGGACACCATGGGCCGCCGCCAGGTCGAGCGAGGCCTGATGCGTGCGCATCGTGGCGAAGAAGTCGGCGGTGGGGACGAACACCGTGAACTCCAGCTTGGGCTGGAGGGACCCGTCCGGCACGTCCATGGTGCTGTAGCCCGGCCCGTCCATGCGGACGTGCAGCGGCTTCCCGTCGGCCGTGCGTGACGACCGCTGCAGACAGGAGAGGTGGCCGATCCGGCGCTCCCCGTCGGGGGTGCCCCGGCCCTGGGCGCTCAGCAGGGCGTCGTCGGTGCCCTGGAAGGTGTTCGGCAGGAACGCGGGACCTCCGCCGTCCGTGATCTGGTCGGCGTTCCCCTGCGAAGGCGGCGGCGTGGAACGGAACATGTACTGGACGCGTTCGGTGAACGAGGCGTCGTCTCCCGGCACACCGGCGTCGTCGACGTCGTAGAACTGCTGGAGGTCCATGAGGACGTGCGAGAGGTGCTGGACGGCGCCGGCGTCGAAGTAGGAGCCCGGCTTCGCCGTGGTGAGTCCGCTCGTCCGGAAGGTGACGGCGTCGGCGTCGGCGGTTCCGGCGGTCTGCTGGTCCGCGAAGCCCATCCACATCGGCGATCGCGGATTGACCATGAACGCGTAGGGCAGCGACGCCTCGTCCGCCAGCTTCCTGGGCAGCCCGATCTGGGTGAACATCGCCCGGGCGGAGGTGAAGGACAGGAGGTCGGAGAGGGGCGGTGAGGGCTGGGGGCGGCCGGCGAGGGTCTGACTCCCGCCGAGCCACCTGAGCACGTCCTGGATGTTGGCGGCGTGGTCGCTGCGCAGCGTGAGCAGCAGGTCGTTGCCCTCGATCGACACGGGCACGTGGAACTTGCGTTTGACGATGCCGCTGTTGGCGGGGGACACGTCCGTGGGGCCGGGCACCGCTTCCTCCAGGACGTACCGGTGCGCCGCCGAGCGCAGGCGCGGCATGTGCGCGGAGACCAGATGGCCCTGCAGCCCCCCGGGTAACCGCTGGAAGTACGGAAGGCCGTACGCGAGGAACGTGAACACGCCCGACGGGCTGAAGGGGTACGCGCGCTCGATGGCGGCCAGTGCTCCGGTGAGCTTGACCTGGTCGATGCGGGTGGGCGGCCGCAGCAGGCGGGCGGTCACGAACAGCGTGTGCACGGGGCCCAGCTGGACCTGGACCCCGTCGACGTCGGTGACCGGTGCGATGAAGTCCGCGATGTCGAACTGGATGTCGGGGAGGGCGGGTATCTGTTCGGTCCCGCCCCCGCTCCCGCCCGTCGCTGCGAGTGCGGTGTTCCTCGACGGAATCACCGAGGACTGTCCGAGCAGTTCCAGGCCGGCCACGGCCGCGGCCAGTGCGCCGCCCCGCAGGACGCCGCGGCGGGTGCTTCCGCCCGCGCTGCGGGGGGCGGGCCGGGGTGCGGCGGCCGGGAGCCGCGGGGCCGGGTGCTTCCCGGTGCCGTCTTCTGACTTCTGTGCGTCGTCCGTCACGTCTTCCACTCCTGGATACGGGGCGGTCCCGGCAGTCTGCCGGGCCGTGGGGCTGAGCGCGGCACCCCTCCCGCACGGGGGTGCGGGGGCTGCGTACGGGAAGGGGAGCCCTGACGGGCATTGATTGCACTTCAAGTGCAATCAATGGATTCAGCATACGCACGGCGCGAGCGTGCTGTCAGGGGTTCGGACTCTCTGCAGGGCCCTCCGTTCGAGCCGCTGCCGGCGGCGCGGAGGCCCGCGACACCGACCACGGGCGCGGACCGCCGTGGCGCAGCCGCAGGAGGAAGTCGAGGATCCCCGCCGCCCCGTTGCCGTACTCGGAGCCGCTCGTGGCATCGGCGACGAGGCGCAGCCCGTCGGACACGCAGTGCTGGGCGTCGATGACCGCGGCGATGCCCTCGGCGTGCGTACGGTAGCGGGCCTCTCCCGTGATCTCGGCCATGTCCAGGAGGAAGTGTCCGGCCCCCGCGTTTCCGCAGCACGCGCCCGCGATCGCCCGCCACGGATCGCCGACGACGGCCGCCGCGGCCTGTTCGGCGAGGTCCGCGAAGCGCCGCAGACCGGTGGCCGACCCCAGCCGGACGAGGAAGGTGCCGATGCCCGCGGGCCCGTTGCACCACTGTGTGGCCGGCCGGAGCTGCGGTGCGCCCCCCACTGCGGCGGGCCACGCGGCCCGGCCGTCCTCGACGCGGGCGGCTCTGACGAGCGTGTCGCCCGCCCCGAGGGCGGCGGCCGCGAACCGGCCCGCGTCCCCGGTGCGCCCGCGGTCCTCGGCGGCGGCCGCGGCGGCCAGGAGGAAGGTTCCGACCCCCGCCGTCCCGTGGGCGAATCCGTACGTGTGCGCTCCCGCGAGTACGGAGTCCGTGTCGTGGGAGGTCGGCCAGGTCCAGTCCCCGTCCGCCCGGTCGGTGGCGTCCAGAACGGCATCGGCGCAGGCGAGCGCCGTGTCGAGGAGCGGGTCACGGGCGGTGGCCCGCCACAGGTGCAGGTGCGCGGTGCCCGCCCCGGAGAGGCCGTGGGTGAAGTCGGGGCTCGGCCAGCGGGTCGGGAGCCGCTCGGCGAGCGTGATCGCCCGCTCGGCCATGGCCGGGTCACCGAGCAGCCGGGCGGCGTCGTAGAGCGCCCAGGCGGTCCCGGAACGGCCGAAACACAGGCCGGGCAGCAGCCGGTCCACGCTGAACAGGCGCTCGTCGAGCCAGCGGGCCGCCTCGGCCACGGTGGCGAGCAGGGAGGCGCTCCCGCGGGCCCGCGCGGCGTGGGTGAGCGTGGCGAGCACGCCGGCCGCGCCGTTCCAGGTGTTGCAGGGATCGCTGCGCGGCACGTTCCATTCCGGTGCGGGCCACAGGGTGGCGCGCCCGGGAGTCATGGTGCGTTGCAGGTGGGCGAGACCGTCGTCGAGCAGCCGGTCGATCGCCGCCGGCCGGTACGGGGGGAGCGCGGCTCGCGGGGCCGCGGCCGTGGTTCCGGGCGTGGTGGTGCTCGGCCCGGTGGGCCCGCTCGGCCCGGCCAGCCAGGCCAGGGCGTGCGGCAGGGTCCACCGGGCGCCGGGGTCGGCCCGGGTCAGGCCGTCGATCAGTTCGCCGAACGGTGCCAGCGGGGGATGGGCGAGGGCGATCAGCGGGAGCGTGGGCTGTGCGTCCTGCGGCCGGACGACGCCGTCGGTCCAGCCGGCCGCCCAGCGTGGATCGAGGTCGGTCAGAACGGAGAAGAGGACCACCCCGAGGCTGAAGCGGTCCGCCTCCGGTCCGGCCACCTCGGCGGCCTCGGCGGGCGACGCGTGCAGGCCCAGTGCTCTGACCTCGGGTGCGGCGAATCCCCGCGTGTACGCGGGAGCCCGTTCCTGCCCCGCTTCGACGACGTACTCCGTGTCGATCAGCCGGAGGTCCCCCGCCGGGGTGACCATGACGTTGTGCGGCTTGAAGTCGCGGATCACGAACCCCGCCTCATGGACGATCCGCAGCAGGGTCACCAGCCGGGTCACCGTCGCGGCAGCCTCGTCCGCGCCGGGTCCGCCGTCCCGGGCGCGCGCCGACTGCCACAGGTGCAGGGGCTGTCCGGGCACGAGTTCCTCGGCGAGGAACAAGTCCCCCTGCTCGTCGAACAGATGCACCTTCCCGGGCGTGACCCCCAGCGGTGCGAGCCGATCCAGCATCCGGGCCTCGTCCCGCAGCCGGTCGCGCACATCGGTTCCGTCCAGACGGGCCCCGACGTGGGCCCGCGCGTGCTTGACGATGACCTCGAGGCCCGTCCGCTCGTCCAACGCCCGGTAGACGCCGCCCTTGTTCGCGTGCCGGACGGCCCGCACCACCTTGAACCGCCCCCCTAGCAGCACCGGTGCCGCCGTCGTGGGGGCGACGGATTCGTCGGGGAACGGGTAGGCGGCCCATGGCGGGAAGACGAACCCCGCGGTGCGCTCGTCCTTGATCCTGCTGCCGTCCGGGCCGGTCATCCAGGGTTCGAGGACGCCGTCGTCGGTCAGGATCATGTCGCCGCCGAACTGCCCGTACCGGAAGGAGACGAGACTGGCGGGCCGCACCGGCCGGTCGGACAGGATCCGCGGTCCGCTGAGCCCGGCCGTCGCGGCATCCAACTCGCTTGCCAGAATGCGGAATTGGTCGTCGTCCTCCGGGTACACGGTGATGAACTTCCCGCCCGTGCCCCGGTCGTGCCAGACGTCCCCCAGTCGCGTGACCCGTTCAAGATCGACGGCGAACTTGAAGGAAGCCGTGCGGCGTACGAGCACCTCCGCCGAGCGGGCGAGAACGACGGCGGCCGACAGCGGCGTCGCCGATACGTGGAGCTTCCATCCGTGCGGGCGCCGCACGGCGACGTCCGGAGGCCGTGCGAAGCACCACGAATCCGTCGGCTGCACGGTCCAGCGCTGGCCTCCGGAGCGACTCAGCACCGCACGTGCGACATCGAGCAGCAGGAGCGAGTCGGCCGACTCGTCGTGCGGCCGGGTGGGAGGCGGATGCGGATCCGGATGCGTGGTCATGGGGTCGGCGCTCTCCTGGATCCTCGTCGGATCCTCAGGCGTTCACGGTCCGTGTGCGCAGCTCACCAGTCTATGCCTGCCCCGTCAGGCCTTCCTGTCGGCCGGATCGGAGCCGATCGTAAGTATTTGCACTCGAAGTGCAAAGAAATCCCCAAGTCCGGTGTTATGTCGATTTGTCGGGGTATCGACCTTCTGTCGGGCCGAGGCGACCCGAGAGGTTCGAGGAGAGAGGCAAGACGATGAACGGGACGACGACCGACCTCAACGCTCTGGAACTGCTTCCGCAGGAGGAGGAGCAGGAACTGTCGGAGCGGGACTGCACCAGCTGGTCCACCTGCTCCTTCACCCTGGCGGCCGACGAATGACCCGGTGAACACCGACCCGCTGATCCGGGTCGGACCGGCACCCCGTCCGGCAGCCGACTGCCCGACCCCCGCCCGCGAGGCGGGGGTCAGTCGTGCACCGACCGGTAATCAGCCGTTGCCGAAAGCGCCGGTCCGTACGCACGTCGAAGGAGCGGTTCTAGACGGCTTGGATGCCGGCGGCCTGCGCCTGCTTGAACGCCTCCTCGCAGGCGGGAGTGCTGTCCGTGGCCAGGAGCGTGAGACGCTCACGCGCGCCGGGCCTCGTCTCGTGCACCACCAGGAGGCGCCATGTGCCTTTGGTGAGCGAAGACGCGACGGTGTGGGGCTTCTTCCATCGCCCGGTGAGCTGCCATCGGCGGCCGGTGAGGTCGTCCACGAGCGCGGCCAACCGCGGGTCGCTCACGTGCTCGTGGGATTCCCAGGGTGCCAGGCATCCAGGCACCATGGACGACAGGGGCGGGCCGGCCGGCCCCAGCCCGGCAGTACCGGTCGCGGCCTCGAAGTCCGCCGTGACCTGCTCGATCGTCGGCCCCGGACCGGAGTACGG
Source organism: Streptomyces xanthophaeus (assembly GCF_030440515.1). Taxonomy (GTDB): domain Bacteria; phylum Actinomycetota; class Actinomycetes; order Streptomycetales; family Streptomycetaceae; genus Streptomyces; species Streptomyces kutzneri. The sequence goes on along the minus strand of NZ_CP076543.1, from coordinate 758,955 downwards.
GGGCCCCGACGAGACCGGCTCCGCCACCCACCCGGAAGGCTTCGGGTCCGGAGCCAGCAGCGAACCGCCGACGATGAACCCCAGTCCGGCGAGCACGACGGCCGCTGCTCTGAGTCTCTTTCCGTTCCTGGCACCTCTCTCGGTGCCGCTCCCGTCGACGGGAGCGGCTTCTGGCCCGGTTTCGCTTTCCGTTTCGGTTCCGACGGTGTTCTCGGTCCTGCTCATGTACGCCCCCACCCCCGTGACGGTGCTGCCCGGTCGGTCGGGAAACGGCAGCTGTTGCAGGAGTTTCACACGCTCTGCCGCATGCGACGCAGGCGGGGCTTCCACCGGTGTGCACGCCAACCAGCTGCGCACTCCGCCCGACCGCCCGCATCGCAGCGTGATGATGAACTCGTGCCTTGATCGCTCAGCTCAGGCAGCCCGGCAAAGCCCGCGAAGGCCGATCTGAGGCCTTCTGATGGAACTTTCGTGGGGGGATCAATCTCCCCTCATGATATCGCCGCACAGCGCCGTTCAGGCGCCCTCTTGCCCTATCTCGAGTGGGGTGGGTCGGTACAGTGGAGTCGTCCGGTCGCGAGGTGCGCGGCCGGACTTCAACGGCCGAGGGCGTGCTTCGCCATGCCCTGGAGCGGCCCACCAGTCAGCGTCCCCATCGCTGTCGTGCGCGTGCGCGACAGCGGAGTTCGTCGTGTCTGAAAGTGAGCATCGCCTTGACCGAATCCGGCATTCCGGCCCTCAGTACCCACCCCGAGACCAGCGACGCGGCCCCCGCGTCCGGCTCCTACGACGCGCGTGCGATCCAGGTTCTGGACGGCCTGGACGCGGTCCGCAAACGTCCCGGCATGTACATCGGCTCGACCGGGGCGCGGGGCCTGCACCACCTGGTGCAGGAGATCGTGGACAACTCCGTGGACGAGGCGATGGCCGGTGTCGCCGACCGGATCGACGTGACGATCCAGGCCGACGGCGGAGTACGGGTCACCGACAACGGCCGCGGGATCCCGGTCGGGCTGCACCCGGGGACGGGCCGGCCGGCGCTTGAGGTGGTGCTCACGGTCCTGCACGCGGGCGGCAAGTTCGGCGGCGGCGGCTACGCCGTCTCCGGCGGTCTGCACGGGGTGGGCCTGTCCGTGGTCAACGCTCTGTCCACCCGCCTGACGGCCGAGGTCCTGGCGGACGGGTTCCGGTGGAGCCAGTGCTTCGGGCGCGGAGAGCCGACCGGACCGATCGCTCGTCACGAGGAGACCGACCGGACCGGCACCACGATCACCTTCTGGGCCGACGACGCCATATTCGAGACGACCGAGTACTCCTTCGAAACCCTGTCGCGGCGCTTCCAGGAGATGGCCTTCCTCAACAAGGGTCTCACCTTGACCCTCACCGATGAGCGGGCCACCGCCTCGGCGGCCGAGGGTGACGACGAGGCGTCACCACGGGTGGTGTCGTACCGGTATGACGGGGGCATCACGGACTTCGTCCGGCACCTGGGCGGCCGCAAGGGCGAGCCGGTACACCCGAGCGTGATCGGCGTGGAGGCGCAGGACCCGGGACGGTTGCTGTCCGTGGAGATCGCGATGCAGTGGAACGGCCGCTACACCGAGAGCGTGTACTCGTACGCGAACACGATCCACACCCACGACGGCGGTACCCATGAAGAGGGCTTCCGGACCGCACTGACGACGGTCGTCAACCGTTACGCGCGGGACAAGAAGCTGCTGCGGGAGAAGGACGACAACCTTGCGGGTGAGGACATCCGTGAGGGTCTGACGGCGATCATCTCGGTCAAGCTGGGTGAGCCGCAGTTCGAGGGCCAGACGAAGACGAAGCTGGGCAACACGGAGGCAAGACCTTCGTGCAGAAGGTCGTCCACGAGCACCTGAACGACTGGTTCGACCGCAATCCGGTCGAGGCGGCGGACATCATCCGCAAGTCGATCCAGGCGGCCACGGCGCGTGTCGCGGCCCGCAAGGCCCGTGACCTGACCCGTCGCAAGGGCCTGCTGGAGTCGGCCTCGCTGCCGGGCAAGCTGTCGGACTGCCAGTCGAACGATCCGACCAAGTGCGAGATCTTCATCGTCGAGGGTGACTCGGCCGGTGGCTCCGCGAAGTCGGCCGCAACCCGATGTACCAGGCCATCCTGCCGATCCGCGGCAAGATCCTGAACGTCGAGAAGGCCCGGATCGACAAGATCCTGCAGAACACCGAGGTCCAGGCGCTGATCAGTGCTTTCGGTACCGGTGTGCACGAGGACTTCGACATCGAGAAGCTCCGCTATCACAAGATCATCCTGATGGCGGACGCCGACGTCGACGGCCAGCACATCAACACCCTGCTGCTGACCTTCCTCTTCCGCTTCATGCGGCCGCTGGTCGAGGCCGGTCACGTGTACCTGTCGCGTCCCCCGCTGTACAAGATCAAGTGGGGTCGGGACGACTTCGAGTACGCGTACTCGGACCGCGAGCGCGACGCGCTGGTGGAGCTCGGCAAGCAGAACGGCAAGCGGATCAAGGAAGACTCGATCCAGCGCTTCAAGGGTCTGGGCGAGATGAACGCCGAGGAGCTGCGCGTCACGACCATGGACGTGGACCACCGCGTGCTCGGCCAGGTCACCCTCGACGATGCGGCCCAGGCCGACGACCTGTTCTCGGTGCTCATGGGCGAGGACGTCGAAGCACGACGCTCCTTCATCCAGCGCAACGCCAAGGACGTCCGCTTCCTCGACATCTGAGCCTGCCCCGTGGACGTCGGGCGGTGGTGAACACCTTGCCGGTGGAACCGGCGTGGGCGCGGACGCCCCGTGACTCGGCGGACCGGTGTCACGGGGCGTCCGGACGGCTTCGGCTACCGGCTGAGCGACCTGAGCGCCGCCGCGTCGTACGGCTTCAGCTCGTCGAAGCGGTTGCCGAGGACCTTCGCCGCCCACTGCGGGTCCTGGAGCAGCGCCCGGCCGACGGCGACCATGTCGAACTCGTCGCGTTCCATGCGGTCCAGGAGGTTGTCGATGTCGCCGAGGGCCGCGCCCTCGCCGGCGAAGGCCCGGATGAAGTCGCCGTCGAGGCCGACCGAGCCGACGGTGATGGCCGGCCGGCCGGTGAGCTTCTTGGTCCAGCCCGCCAGGTTCAGGTCCGAGCCCTCGAACTCCGGGAGCCAGTAGCGCCGGGTGGAGGCGTGGAACGCGTCGACACCTGCCGCCGCCAGCGGGGCCAGGATCGCCTCCAGCTCCTCCGGGGTCTGCGCGAGCCGTGCGTCGTAGGCCTCCTGCTTCCACTGCGAGTAGCGGAAGATCACCGGGAAGTCGGCCGCGACGCGCTCGCGGACCGCGGCCACGATCTCCGCGGCGAACTTCGTACGGGCCACGGCGCTGCCACCGTAGGCATCGGTACGGCGGTTGGTCCGCTCCCACAGGAACTGGTCGAGCAGGTAGCCGTGGGCGCCGTGCAGTTCGACGCCGTCGAAGCCGATCCGCTCGGCCTCCGCGGCGGCGTCGGCGAAGGCGCCGATGACGTCGTCGAGGTCGGCGCGGGTCATCGCCTTGCCGGTCCCCTCGGTGCCGTCGACGCGGATTCCGGAGGGGCCGACGGCGGGGGCGTCGGCGTACGGTGCCTCGCCCTGCTTGCGCACCATGCCTATGTGCCACAGCTGAGGCACGATCGTGCCGCCCGCCTCGTGCACGGCCGCGGCGACCTTCGCCCACCCCGCCAGCTGCTCCTCGCCGTGGAACCGCGGCACCCGGTCGCTCTGCCCGGCGGAGTCGTGACCGACGTAGGTGCCCTCGGTGACGATCAGGCCCACACCCGCGGCGGCCCGGCTGGCGTAGTACGCCTGCACGTCCTCGCCGGGCACGCCGCCGGGGGAGAACATCCGCGTCATCGGCGCCATCGCGATGCGGTTGGGGACGGTCAGGCCGTTCAGCTTGAGGGGCCGGGACAGGAGCTCGGCCGCGCGGGAGGCGGTGGACGTGGTGACGGTCATGCGGGTCCTTCGGGTTGAGGCTGTGGCTCGTCGGGGTGACAACGAGAAGTGCATAGTACACATGATATGTATCATGCATATTGCTGCCAGGCAGGGGTCTGCCGGTCCCCGGGGCCGCGGGTCCGCGATAATGGAGCGCCGGAAGGAGCAGGAGGCGCAGTGCTGGACAAACTCGAGCGGGAGCTGATGCTGCTCTCGCGGCACCAGGTGCTGGCCCGGCGCGAGCGCGACCCCGAACGCCTGGAGCGCTCGGCCTACCTGCTGCTCAGCCGGATCGACACACAAGGCCCCATGTCCATCGGGCAGTTGGCGGAGGCCTTCGGGCTCGACACCTCGACCGTGAACCGCCAGACTGCCGCGCTGCTGCGCTGCGGACTGGCCGAACGCGTCGCGGACCCGGACGGCGGTATGGCGCGCAAGCTGTGCATCACCGTTGAAGGCGGGCGTCGGCTCGCCGAAGACCGTGAGATCAACCGGTCCTGCCTGGCCCGGGTGGTTGCCGACTGGTCCCCTGAGGAAGTGGGGGAGCTGGCGGACGTCCTGGTCCGGCTCAACCGCAGCGCCGAGGCCCTCGAAGGACGCTACTGGCCGCGCGCGGAGGAAGCGGAGGCGTGACCGCGCCGCGCAGAGCGCACCGGCCGGACCGGTTGCCCACCGTTCACGGCCGGCGCCGGGACACGGTCACGTGATCGGCTGCTTGGTCCCGTCAGGCAGCACGCAGGTGTATCCGGCGTAGGGCTGTGACGCGACCTGGCCGCCCGCGGCCGTGCACTCGTCCCTGGTGATGTTCGGAGACGAGGCGGCCGCAGCGCCGACGGCGCCGACGGCGCTCATGCAGGCAAGGGTCGCCGCGGCCAGGACGAGGCCCAGGATTCTTCGCATGCGCATGGCTTCCTCCTCCTCGCAGGCGCCTCCGCCGTTCGGCCTTCGGGAGGGGACGAGTCTCAGGACGAGGGCGCCCTCCTACTCAGCATGGGCGCTCCCCATGAGGCCCGCAGCTCGACTCCGCCGGCCCGCCGGCGGGCGGTGCCCTGAGGGGTGTGCCCCCAGGCTCCCGCGCATGGACATGGCGAGCGGTGGACGGAATACGACAGGCTGCGGGGACGGCCCCCGTGTGGCATCGGGTCGGAGTGGTGGTCCAGACCGACGGGCCGGTCGCGAGCCGGCACTACGGCACGGTCACCGTGGCCGCGATCCGCCGATGGCTCCGTCCGGAGCAAGGCGCCCCGTTCAGAGGTCCTTGGCACCCGGGTAGTGGCGGCGGAGTTCGCTGAGTACGCGCTCGTCGACAGCCCTGACGTCCCACAAGGAGCTGTCGAACTCGGTCAGGACGAGCACCAGCTCGTCCTCGGCGAACCCACGCGCTTCGGCGTCGATCAACTGGAGGAAGGGAGTCGTCAACGACAACAGTGTCAACGTGTCCATGCCGGCGCCGGCGGACCTGCTCTCCATCTCGGCGCAGCGAGGATCGACGATCTCGTCGAATTCGACGCGCCACGTCAGGTTCAGGCCGAAGCTGCCGAGGCGAACCAGTAGCTCAGCCAGGGTCACGTAGTGCTTTCCGTGCCAGGCAGGAAACGTGATCCCCTTCATCCCCGTCCCTGCTTCGGCTGTATCGCCTGACATGTGCCCCCTTCGTCCATCGAACACCAGGCCACGGCCCACGGCCCTGATCGGCTCGCACGACCCATCGGACAGGTCCTAGTCGCCGGAGCGGGGCCGGTCGGTGGTCGCGAGCAGGGCGTGTACGGCCGTCTCCATGGTGCTGGCCGCCGCCTCGGCGCTCAGGCCGCTGCTGCGCCAGTGGTACCAGGCGCCCCAGGTCGTCACCGCGTCGAGCCCGTAGAGGACTTCGGTCCCGCGTGCGGCGGGCAGGCGTTCGAGTTCCTCCGCGAAGATCTCGGCCAGTCGCGCCCGGGCGAGGTCCAGCACCTCTCGGGTGACCTCGGCAACGCGGCCCCCCGGGGCCTCCAGGCGCAGCAGGGTCAGCTGGGCCGGTGTGATCCACTCCAGGATCCGGGCCCGCTGTTCCGTCAGGGCCGCGACCCGGGTGTCGCGTGGACCGGAGGTCGGAAGCGGTCTGATCTGCTCGATCAGCTGCTCCAGCCGGCGGGTGATGGCCGTCTCCACCAGCTCGGACATGTCGGCGAAGTGATGGAACACCAGGCGCCTGGACACGCCCGCGCGCTCGGCCACCCGCTCGGCGGGAAAGCTGGACTCCCCGTCGTCGAGCAGGGACAGTACGGCTTCGGCGATCTTCACCCGGGACTGGCGGCCGCGCTCGGCGCGGCCGTCGGCGGCGCGACCGTCCGTGGCGCGGTCTTCGGACCGCGGCCGTCGGGCCGACTGGTTCACGGCGCCCCTCCCCACTTCGCTGGGTGCCATTGTCGCAAACGATCCGGCGCACCCCCGGCAGCGCGCGGACGCCCTTCAGGTGCCGACCGTACGGGTGGCAGACCGCGACCGTCCCGGGGAGCTGCGTGGCGCGCCTGTTTGGTTCGGTGCGTACGCGTCTACGAATCGCGGGCCGGTGTTCGAAGAACAGCCCGGCGTGCCCTCCGCTTCCGAAGGAGACCACCCCACCATGCCCAGAAACCCGCGATGGCTCGTCGCGCTGGCGGCCGGAGCCGCCGTCCTGAGCGCGGGCCCGGCCGTAGCGTCGGCAGCGCCGCCGGCCGCGGTCAACCCGGCCCCCTACTCCACCATCACCGTCGACCGCAGCACGGTGGCACACGGCGAGAGTTTCACCGTGTCCGCCAGCCGCTACTGGCCGAACGAGGAGGTGTACGTACGGCTGATCCCGGAAGGCCGGGCCGATGAAACGCGCACCGTGGAGGGATCCGACGGCAACGGCGACCTGCGCGCCGGCAGGCGCATCGTCACCCTCGCGATTCTCCTCGCGAACGGTGACGGAGAGGTCTCCGGCACAGTCAGGGTCCCCGAGCGGCACGGCCGTTACCACCACCTCCGGGGCGAGTACCGCCTGGAGCTCGCCGGGCACAGCTCCCAGCTGTGGCAGTCCATCCCCTTCAGGGTGGTCGCGGCCGAGTTCGGCGGGCACCACAAGCCCGGTCACCGGCCGGCCGAGGAGCACGGTCAGGGCCCGTACGAGGAGCACGGTCAGGGTCCGTACGAGGAGCCGGAGACGAAGCCCCACGAGGAGTCGGACAAGAAGCCCCACGAGGACGCGCGCGAGGACTCGCGCGAGGACGCGCCGGAGAAGTCTCCCGAGGCCTGACCCGGTACGGCAGCGCCCTGGAACGACGGTGTTCCGTGGCGCCTGCACGACCGACGTGCAGGCGCCACGGAGCCTGCGGGGACCCGCGAAGCCGGGCCCCGGCAGGTCGCGCGGCGAGGAACCGGCGCTGCTCTGAGCAGTGGCGGGTCTTCCCCGGCCGCCTAGGCCGGGCGCCGTATGACAGTCACTCAAAAGGGAGCAGAACGGACGCGGAAGAGCCCCCAGAGGGTAACGATGGCGCGACCCGCTCTCCCCTTCCCCCTAGAAAGCAGAAGCTCCTTGATGCGCTCTGATCTCCCTCGGAGAGGCCGTTCGGGGCCCTTGCCCGGTCGGCGGATCCCCCAAGTCTGCGGGGCTTTCGCAGTGTTCACCGTGGCTGCGGCCGGGCTCGCGGGTACCGCGGCATCGTCCCCGGTGCAGGTGGCGCGGCCCTCGGCCGTGGCGCAGGCGGACCCCGATCCGAACGGGCTCTGTCCGTCCTGGGTGAACTGCGGACCCTATCTGTCGGGACCTTCGCACGACCGGCCGCCACCGCACCGCGAGGACGGCCCGCCGCGGCACGAGGACAACGAGGACGGACCGCCGCACCACGGGGACCACGACGGGCACAAGCGTCCCGGTCCCAGCGGCCCGCCGGGCCCGGTCGGACCCACCGGCCCTTCGGGTCCTCCCGGTCCTTCGGGTCCTCCGGGGCCCAGCGGTTCGCCGGGTCCCAGTGGTCCTGCGGGTTCCACCGGGCCTTCGGGTCCTCCCGGTCCCAGTGGTCCTGCGGGCTCCACCGGGCCTTCGGGTCCTCCCGGTCCCAGCGGTCCTGCGGGCTCCACCGGACCCTCGGGTCCGCCCGGGCCCGTGGCCACCACCGAGACCGTCGGTGACCCCATCACCGTGGCCCCCGGCAATGAGGCCACCGTGTTCGCCACCTGCCCGGCGGGGAGCACCCTCGTGAGCGGTGGGTACCTCATGAGCGGCTCGCTGCAGGTCCTGCTGACCTCACGGGCGGCGACTCCCAACACCTGGACCGTCACCGTCCTGAACCCCTCGACAACGACCTCCGCCACCGTGGCGGCCGTCGCACAATGCGCGCCGTGACCGCACGCCGGGCCCATCCGCCCGCCCCTGAAGGGAATTTCATGCTCAGATCGGAAAGGGTCGTCAAGGCCCTGGGGACCGGCGCATGCCTGGTCTCCGTCCTGGCACTCTCCGCACCGACCGCCTCGGCGACGACGACCGACATCTCGTGCGGCGAGATCCAGTCCGGCGTGGTGTCCTGCCAACTGCCGGACGGCCTCTCCTCGTACGACACCACCGCCCTGCTGGCGGCGGCGCAGAACGCGACGGGGACCCCGCTGGCCACGACCACGCCCATGGTCGTGACGGCGTACGGCGGCGCCGGACGGTACGGCACCAACGGCGGCGGCCTCTACCGTGGCGGTGACGGCGGCTACGGTGGCAAGGCGCAGACCGTCACGTCGATCGCGAGCTTCCAGAACGCGTTCGGACAGACCCTGTACTACTACGTCGGCCAACTCGGCGCGACGTCCGCCGGCGGCCGCGGCGGCGCCTCCACCCTGGTCTCCGGCGTGGACCTCACCACGCAGAACCCGTGCATCGCGGGCTACGGCTCGTGCACCACGACCACGCTGCTCGCCGACGCCGGCGGTGGCGGCGGTGGTGGCGAGGGCAATGCCAACGGCGACGGCGGCGCCGGCGGCAACGGCGGCACCGCGGTCTCGGGTCAGATCATCTCGGCCGGATCCGCGGGCAGCGACGGCAAGGCGACCACCGGCACCCTGACGCGTACCGGTGCGGGCGGCAGCGGCGGCAGCAACGGTACCGGCGGTTCAGGCGGCCGTGGCGGCTCCGGGGTGGACCACAAGGCCGGGAGCAGCGGCATCGACGGCATCGGCGGTCTGGGCGGCCCGGTCCACACCGGCAACGGGCCCAACGCCGGTGCGGCGTGGACGAACAACTCCTCCCTCTTCTTCGGCAATGCCGGACAGGGCGGCGAGGGCGAGTGGCGGACCAACAGCACCAACTACGGCAGCGGCGGCGGTGGCGGCGGCGGCTGGGGTGGCGGCGGTGGCGGTGGCGGCGGCGGTGAAGCCATCACCGGTGGCGGCGGAGGCGGTGGCGGCAGCTGGGCGGTGGCGAACACCGACACGGCCTCCAGCGTCCCGGTGATCTCCAACGGCAACAGCGGTGAGAACGGCGCCGTCTACGTGACGTTCGTCGGTTCGGGCAGCTGACAGCCGGCGCGGCCGGTGAAGGCGCGCCCCGTGCCCCGGGGCTCCCTTCGCCGGCCGTGCCCTGCTGTGGGGACGATCCCGGTTCCCGCGACGCAGCGTTGGACGCACGAAACGCCCTGCGGCCCCGCCCCCCTTCCGGGGCGGGGCCGCAGGGCGTTGGCGAGGGGAGGTCAGCCGACGCAGGACGTCACGGCTGCCGGGCTGTAGAGGCAGTTCGTCGGGGTGTTGTTGGCGATCGTGGTGGTCGTGACCGAGGTGATCGCGGTGCTCGTCCAGATGCCGCCAGGCGCGGGGGCGTCCGGCGCGACGTTGAACTGGACCGAGGCGTCGGTCAGGTTGTAGGTGCCGGACGCGTTGTAGATGCCGCCGGCTCGTGAACCGGTGCCGGAGACCTTGTTGCGGTCGATGGCGGAGCCGTCCACGTTCACCGCCGGGGTGCTGGCGAGGGTGGCCGTGTAGATCCCGCCGCCCAGCGAGTAGCGGCCGGCGGCCAGGTTCTCCGTCACGTCCGAGGCGTTCAGGAGGTTCAAGGTGCCTCCCCGCGCGTTGATTCCGGCCCCGTGACCGGCCTCTCCGATGAGCTTGTTCCCCTTCACCTTGGTGTTGTCCAGCGTGAGCGTTCCGCCGTGCACGGAGATGCCGCCTCCGCCGTCGTCCGCGGCTTGGACGGTCAGCGTGTTCCCCTCGATGACGGAGTCGGTGAAGGTCCGGTTGCCGCTGAACCCGATGTACACCCCGCCGCCGGAGCCCGAGCCGAGACCGCCGGTGGTGACGCGGTTGTCGGTGACGGTGGTCCCTGTCATGTTCAGGGTCCCGTTTCCGTCGGAGGAGATGCCGCCGCCGACGTCGAAGGCGGTGTTGTGCTTGATGCTGCCGCCGTTGACGGTGAGCGTCCCGGCGCTGTGCCCGATACCGCCGCCGACACGCGCACGGTTGCTCGTGATGTCGGTGTTGGTGAGGGTGAGCTGCCCGTCGGACTGCAGCCCGCCCCCGCCGCTCGCCCCACCGGTGGTCTGGTTGTCCGAGATGCGGCTGTCGGTCAGGGTTCCCGTCGTGTTGGACCGGAACCTGATGCCGCCGCCGAGGTTCGCCGTTGCCCCCTGGAAGGAGACGTTGGCTCCCGTGAACGTGCTGTTCTCCCTGACCAGCACGTTGCCGCCGCCGATGGAGTTGGAGGGCTGCCCGTTCATGACGGTCAGGTCGTTGAGTGTCAGCTTGCCCGGGACGGCCGAGGAGGTGCCGACCTCGAACAGGCGGAAGGATGCGACGCCGACACGCTTGATGGTCGCGTTGTGACCGTTGATGGTCACGCCGGCGGTGTTGTTGGTGATGGGTGGAAGCCCGGTGTCGGTCACGTTGGCGACCGAGACCTCGTAGAGGCAATACGGCTCCAGGTCGAGGACCGTATCGATGTTCGCGTTGGCGTCGTTGATCGCGGTGATCAAGGCCGCGGTGTCGCACGGCACGGTGACCGCGTGGGCGGGGACCACGGCGGTCGCCGTTGCCGCGCCGGTCAGGGCAAGGGTGACAAGGGAGCTCATTCCCCGGTGACGCGTGCTGCGCCGTCTCATCGTCGTGCCTTTCGTGAAGCCGTTCGTGGAGCCGTCCGTGGTGCGGTACGCGGACCGGCGCGATGCCGTCAGGCTCTGCCGCGCTCCTGCGCCGAGGAGGCTGGGACCCGGGGAAGGGGTAACCGTCCGGGGCGCGGTTCATGCCCCGTACCGCAGCGTGGCCGCGGTCTGTCACACGTCCGGGCCCAGCCGCAGACCCGTACGGCGGGTCGGGCACCGGGACGGGTGCCGCGTCGGGTGCCGCGTCGGACGGCCCGCCGTCCGGGTCAGGAGTCCTTGATCCGGACGAGGCCGCCGACCACGCCGACATAGGCGGAGCCGTCGCTTCCCAGGGTCACCGGCGCGTAGTGGTTGTTGAACAGGGGCCCGGCGCCGACCAGCCGGCTCCACACCCGCTCGCCGGTCCGTACGTCCAACGCCGTGAGGTACCAGGCGTCGGGCATCGCGGCGGTGCCCGTCCGGTGGGCGGAGCGCAGTTCGTCGGCGGTGGGGTGCGTGAAGGTGTACAGGAGGCCCGTCGCGAGGGAGACCTTGCTGACGACGCTGGGAACCCGTTCGCTGCTGTCGGACCAGGCCAGGGAACAGGTACGGGTGGCGTAGTCGACGTGGACCCGGGCCAGGCCGGGTTCCGTGTCGACCTGGCGCCCCCCGAGCATTCCCTTCAGGAGGGCGTGTTCTCCGACGACGTACCCGTAGTTGTTCTCCACGACGAGGTCACCGCCCACGGCGACGAGGCTGTTCTCGTCGGCGCTCCTGCCCGGGGCGAAGACCGGCTGTTCGCACACCTTCGCGGGCCCGGTCCTCCCGCGCTCCATCACGAGCACCTTCATCCGGGGGTCGGCGTTGTCGGTGATGGCGACGTACCCTCCGCCCGGGCCGGATGCCGGGCCGATGAGCGTGGGAGTGGTCCCGCTGCCCTGGCTGAGCTGGCCGGGCTTCTGCCGCGAGCCCCTGTCGTACGGGGCCCGCCAGGTGACGGCGGGCCGGCCTCCGACCGGCGCGTCGAAGCGGTAGAGGGCGTGGTCGCTGACGACGAACACGCCGCCGGACTCGTCGACCGCGATGCTGTTGGCGATCGCCTCCCCCCGCAGCACGTGGGTGGAGACCGCGCCGGTGGCCGGATCGAGGACGCCGACGACACCGCTACCGGTGACGAACCACATCCTCCCCGACCAGTCGGGGAGGACGGACACGATGCCGCTGGTGCCGACCACCGCCTTGAGGTCGTAACGCGCCTCCGTCACGAGCGCGTCGCCCCGGACGGCCACGACCTGGATGGTGCCGTCCTTCGTGGGGACGACGGCCCGGTCGAGCTGATCGAGGTAGAAGTAGCCGCCTCCCGAGACTTCCGTGGGGCTGGTGCCCGCCGTCCCGGGCAGGGTGAGGGAGGAAACCGCTGCGAGGTCGTGCGGATCGAGCAGCATCAGCCGAGGAGAGAGCCCGGGGGTCATGCAGACGGTCACGATCCGGCCCGTGGAGTCGAAGGTGACCGAGCCGCAGAGCCCGCCCTGGAGCCTGCTGCGTACGGCGAGATCGCGGCCGGTGGGGCCGGGGCCTGTGTACGTGTCGCTCTGGTAGGCGTCGCCGTGCAGGTTGCTGGAGCCGTTGGCGGCCATGAACGGGTGCTGCGGGACCGGGGGGACGGCGACCGGCCGAGGTACGACGGCGTGACCGGTGAACGGGTCCAGTCCGGCTCCGCGCGGATCCCCGGGTATGGACAGGGCGGGCAGGGTCACCGCTCCGGCCGGGGCCGCGGCGGTGAGGGGCGGTAACACGGCGGCTGCCACCAGGACAGCCAGGACACGGAGGAACGTACGCATGCGTAGACCTTTCCTTCCCGCCGGAATCATTGCACTGCTAGTGCAAGAATGATGATGCGGCAGCGGCCGACGGGCTGTCGAGGGGGCGGGAGGCGCGGTATCGCGCCCCGAACGATGGCTTCACGCCCTGGGCGTGGGGGCCTTGACCTGCGGTTTCGTCGTCCCGCAGGCGGTCGCCGGGGCCTCCGTGCATGCTGGGGAAACCGGGGAGCCGGAGTCGGCCGGCGACCGGTGTCGGAACGACGACGACGGCGGACCGCACACGAACGATCCGCCGATCCCGCGAGCCGTGCGAGGACACATCATGAGCCAAGCCATGCTCCGGCAGATCATCGACTACTCCAACCGCGCCGATCCCTACCCGCTGTACGAGGAGCTGCGCAAAACGCCGGTGTTCCACGACGCGGACGGGCCGTACGTCGTCAGCACGTACTACGAGATACAGAGCCTGCTGCACGATCCGCGCCTCAGCTCCGACCCCCGCAACCTGACACTGCCGTCGAGCGACCCGCTGGCGCAGGAGGACGGGGACGACTCGGCGCTGCCCCCGGTGTTCATCAAGCTCGACCCGCCCGACCACGACCGGCTGCGCCGCATCACGAACCGGCCGTTCGGGCCGCCGCACTCGCCGCACAAGGTCCACGACATGCGCGGCGAGCTGGCCGGCATCGTCTCGGGCCTCATCGAAGGCATCGTCGACGCGGGGTCCCCGGAACGGATCGACCTGGTCGACCAGTTCTCCTACCCCTTCCCGGTGACGGTGATCTGCCGACTGCTCGGTGTGCCGCACGAGGACGAGCCCCGCTTCCACGGCTGGGCCGACACCCTCGCCGCCAGCCTGGACCCCGATCCCGACGCCGCCCCCGGCGAGAAGCCGAAGGCCGCCGCCGACGCACAGATGGAGCTCGGCATGTACCTGGCCGGGCTGATCGAGGAGCGCCGCAAGGACCCGGGCGAGGACATGCTGTCCCAGCTGGCGGCCGCCACCGAGGAGGCGGACGGGTCCATGAGCGCGCTGGAGGCCATCAGCACCGCGGCGCTGCTGCTGATCGCGGGCCACGAGACCACGGTCAACCTGATCACGAACGGCATGCTGACCCTCCTGCGCCACCCGGACGTCCTCCAGCGGCTTCGCGAGGACCCGCAGCTGTCCGTACCGATCGTCGAGGAACTGCTGCGTTACGAACCGCCCGTGCAGCTCCTGCCGCGGCGCAGCACGCTCGACGACATCGAGATGGCGGGGGTGAACATCCCCAAGGGGGCCACGGTTTCGCTCATCCTGGCCTCCGGGAACCGCGACCCGAAGCGGTTCGAGCACCCGGACCGCTTCGACCCCGACCGCGGGGACATCCAGCACCTCGGCCTCGGCAGCGGCATCCACAGCTGCTTCGGCGCCCCGCTGGCGCGCATGGAGGCCCAGCTGGCCCTCAGCGAGCTGGCCCGCCGACTGGAGAACCCGCGGCTGCTGGAGGACCCGCCCCCGTACCGCCAGAACGCGGTGCTCCGCGGCCCCCGCCACCTGCCGATCGCCTGCGACGGCATCCGCCCCTGACGCCGGGGGACCCGGCGCACGGACCCGGCGCACGGACCCGGCGCACGGACCCGGCGCACGGACCCGGCGCACGGACCCCGGCGCACCCCCACCCGCTCAGGTGGCCGTTGCGCCGGGGTCGAGGACGGCCTCGACGTCGACCGTGACGTCGACCATGGGGCTGACGACCACTCCGCCGCGGTCGACCACATCGTTCCAGCTCACCCCGAACTCATGCCGGTCGATGCGCGCCGTGGCGACGAATCCGGCGCGTCGCCGGGGGCCGAGGTTCCGCCCCTCCTCCCACCAAGGGGTGTCCCACTGCCCCAGGTAGGTGACGTCGAACGTCACGGGGCGCGTCACGCCGCGTACCGTGAGATCTCCGGTGACCTCGAACTCGGTTCCGCTCACCTGGTGGACGCGCGACCCGGCGAACGTCCACGTCGGGTGGTGCTCGACGTCGAAGAAATCGGCACTGCGGAGGTGGGCGTCGCGCTGGGGCTGACCGGTGTACACCTGGGTCGCGTCGATCGTCGCCTCGACGCGAGCCTCCTCCGGCCGGTCGGGATCGACCACCAGCGAGCCGTGCACGTTCTTGAGCTGTCCGCGCACGTAGGTGACCATCATGTGCCTGGCCCGGAACTCCGCCGCGGTGTGGCCGGGTTCGAAGAACCATGTGGTCACGACCATACGCACCCCTGACCTACCTCTTCACCGGTGCCCGAGCTTCACCGGTGTTCGTGTTCGGTCACTCCCTCGGCCACGAGAGCGACGCCGACGCCCAGCAGCCAGAGGTCCTTGGCCAGGGTGATTCCCTGCTCGGTCGGGCGCAGGCTGCCTTCCTCCCGCATCCCCGGCGTCCGCAGGTAGAGCCCGAGGGTGCCGACGGAGAACGCGGTCAGCGCGGCCCCGGCGACAGCGGCGGGGACGAACGGTACGAGCAGCGTGGCGGCGATGGCGAGCTCCCCGGCGGAGAGCAGCTTGGCGAACTTCTGCGCGTCCGGCTTCGCCAGGAACGGGTAGGTCATGGCGGCGAACTGCTGCAGTCCCTCGGCCGTGGCCTCGTCCGCACCGAGCTTCGAGATCCCGGAGTTCAGGAAGAACGCGCCGGTCGTCAGCCGCAGCGGAAATTGTCGCGCGGCAGCACACCGTGCCGAAGCGGATAGCATGCGGAACCTCCCAACATGTACCCCACGTACCACCCTGCCACCCCCTCGAAGCATGTCAACCGGGGGTCGGGCATCCCCGGCCGGCGAACGCCGCGGCGCGGCCGTGCTCGCCGGCAGCATGACCTCCTCGACCAGGTTGCCCCCGGTGTCCAACACGGCGGTCGGAGCCGTGTTGGTGGCTCGTTGTGGCGGCCGGACACGATGCACAGCGAGGTCCGAACGCCGGGGACGGCGGCGGACAGCTCGTGACCATGACCTGGAAGGAATCTCATGCCGAGGACTCTTGCCCGCCGGACCGCTCTCGTGACGGCGGCGACCGCACTGGCCGCCACCGTGATGGGCGGCACCGCGAACGCCTCCACCAGCGCCTCGTACATCGGCGACGGTTACCGGAACAACACCCATGGCGTGTGGTGTGTCCAGGAGATCATCAACAACTGGTACGAGGGCTGGGGCCCCGGTTCCCCGCGGATCGACGAGGACGGCATCTGGGGGCCTCAGACCAAGCGGGCCCTGCAGCAGTTCCAGGAGGCGTTCAGCGTGAAGCCGGACGGTGTCGTGGGCCCGCAGACCGGCTACGCGCTGCTGACGAATGACGCCTACGACCCGTACCAGGGCCGTAACGGCTACTGCTACTCGTACATCCCCACCCCCGCCGGCTACTAGGAGACACCCATGCCCGAAAAGCTCACTTCCCGGATCGCCGTCGTGGCGGCGGCCGCCGCCGTGCTCACCGGCGTGATGACCGGCGGCAGCGCGAGCGCTTCGACCACGGCCCCGTACGTCGGCAACGGCTACACGAACAACACGCACGCCGTGTGGTGCGTGCAGCGCATGATCAATTATGCGATCGACCGCGGCCGTTACTGGGGTGTCGCCAAGGTCGCCGAGGACGGCGTCTGGGGCCCGAAGACCCGCCAGGCCGTCGTGGACGTCCAGAAGGGCACGGGCGGCAGCCTGAAGGCCGACGGCATCGTGGGCCCGCAGACCGGCGACATGCTGATGTTCGAAGGGGACCCCTACTACAGCGGCGGCGGGGCGGGCAACGGCTACTGCCACACCTACCTGCCGACCACCTACTAGAGCGGCGCGCTGTTCCGGCGACGGGAACTCGGATGCGGGCGGACGGGAGGCCGCCCGCATCCGCGCGGCGCCACGCCCTAATCCATGGATCCCGCGAACCCCCAGCGGCTTACGATCTGCCCCAGCCGGTCCTTCCGACACGCGGAGGGCCGACCGTTGACGCTTGGGGGAGCGCGATGTTGAGGTTCGGGCTGCTTGGACCGCTGGTGGTGCACGACGGTACGGAGCTGACGCCGGTCGCGGGGCTCAAGGTTCGCGTCCTGCTGGCAGCCCTGCTCCTCCAGGCGGACCGCGTGGTGCCCAAGGACGCCCTCAAAGAGGCCATGTGGGGCGAGCGGCTCCCGTCCAGCGTCGAGGCGTCCTTCGCGAACCATGCGACCCGGCTGCGCAGGATCCTCTCCGCCACCGGGGACAATCGCCTGCTCACCGTGGCCCCGGGCTATCAACTCCGCGTACGGGACGGCGAACTGGACGTCGAGGTGTTCGAGACCCGGGCGCGCGCCGCAGGTCTCGCGCATCATGCGGGGGACTGGCACACGGTCCGCACGGAGAGCGATGCGGCGCTGGCGCTGTGGCGCGGGGAGCCCCTCGCCGATCTGTCCCCGTTCTCCGAGCACCGGGCCCCGTCCCTGCGCGTCCACCAGCTCGCCGAGGCGCGCCTCCAGGTCCGCGAGTGGGCCTTCGACGCCGACCTCCACCTCGGGCGCCACCGCGAGATCTGCACCGAACTCGCCGCCCTGGCCGCCGAGAACCCGCTGCGCGAGGCACTCCACCGCCAGCTCATGCTCGCCCTGCACCGCAGTGGACGCCAGGCCGACGCGTTCGAGGTCTTCCACGCGCTGCGACGGTCGCTGGTCGACGAACTCGGTACGGAACCGGGGGCCGCCGTCCACCAGGCGTACCAGGAACTGCTCGAACAGGAACAGAATCAGGAACAAGAGCAGGAACGGGACCCGGCTCCGCCCGCCCGTGGCCCGTCGCGCGGAACGGGAACGGGGGCTTCGTCGCCTTATCAACTGCCGCCCTCCGTAGCCGAATTCACCGGGCGGGAAGCCGAGGCGGCGACGGTCGCAGGGCTGCTGCGCCGACCTGTGACGCTCCCGGACGACGACGGTGAAGGCGGCGGCAGCGACGGTCACCGGACGGCGGCGCCCCTGCGGCCCGTGGTCATCACGGGCATGGGCGGCATCGGCAAGACCGCCCTCGCCGTCCACGTGGCGCGACTGGTGCGTGACGAGTTCCCCGACGGCACCTTGTACGCGGACCTGCGCGGGTTCAGCAGCGGGGGCGCGCGCTGCGCTCACGACCTGCTCGCCCGGTTCCTGGCCGACCTCGGGGTACGCCCCGCCGTACTGCCCGACGACACCGACGACCTGGCCACCCTCTACCGGACCGCGGTCGAAGGCCGCCGTATCCTGCTGGTCCTGGACAACGCGCGGGACGCGACCCAGGTCGGCCCGCTCCTGCCGCCCGACGGCCCCGGCGCGGCCCTGATCACGAGCCGCCACCTCCTGGCAGAGGTGCCCGGTGTCAGGATGGTGCCCCTGCGGCCGCTCGGCCCCGACGAGCAGCTGACCCTGCTGTCCAAGCTCTGCGGAGCCGACCGGATCACGGACGAGCCGGCCGCCCTGGCCGACATCCTGACCGCCTGCGGCGGCCTCCCACTGGCCCTGCGGATCGTCGGTGGCCGACTCGCCTCCCGGCCGTCATGGCCGCTGGCGCTGCTGGCCGAGCGCCTCACCCCGCACCGGGGCCGCCTCCAGGCCCTGGCCATGGGCTCGGTCGCCGTACGGCACACCTTCGACATGAGCTACCTGGCGATGCGCGCGAGCGGCAACGACCTGGAGCGCGAGGCGGCCCGGGCCTTCCGGCTGCTGGGGTTGTGGCAGCCCCACGCCGTGACCACCCGGTCGGCGGCCGCCCTGCTGGGTACGACGGAGCACGACGCGGCCGCCGCACTGGAGCTGCTGGTCGACGCGAACCTCGTACACAGCCACGAGCCCGACGCGTACGCGCTCCACGACCTCCTCGGCGAGTACGCGGCGCAGCGGGCGGCGGAAGAAGTCACCGCTCCTGAGCAGGAGAGCGCCATCCTGAGGCTGCTCACCTGGTACGCACGGGCCGTCGCCAGGGCCTGTGCCGTGGCCAGCCACGAGTCACAGTCCCCACCGCCGCTCGACGGCCCGCAGGACCCGGCGCTGCCCGCGTTCGCGGAGGAGGCGGGCGCCTTGGCGTGGACCAAGCGGGAACTGCCCGCGATCCGTGAGGCCATCACCCGGGCCGGGGTGCTCGGACGCTCGGACATCGCCTGGCGTCTGGCCGTCGGGCTGTTCGGGTACGCGACCACGCACTGGTGGACCGGCGAGTGGGACGCCTGCCTGCGACAGGCCATGGACATCGCGACGGCGCACGACGACAGGCTCGGGCGTGCCTGGCTCCACCGCAGGATCGCCGTGGCCCACGGGATGGCGAACCGCAACGAGCAGTGCCTGAGGCACCTGAACGCGTCGCTCGGATTCTTCACCGACGCCGGCGACGAACTGGCGCAGGCCTCGATCCTGGGCAACGTGTCGAGCCTGTACGTCCAGATCGGGGACGCGGAGCGGGGGCTCGCCCACGCCGAGCGGTCGTACGAGCTGTACCGGAAGGTCGGCAACGCCGCCAGCGAGGCGCTGGCCCTGAGCCGGATCGCGGACGCCCAGGAAATGCGCGGCGAACACGACCTGGCGGCGGCGTACCACCAGAAGGTCATCGAGGCACTCCGCGAGCAGCGGCACGGCGTCTTCCTGGCCACCAGTCTGACCAAACTCGGCGACATCCACCGGCAACTCGGCCGCCGTGAAGCGGCGTTGGAGGCGCAGACGGAGGCGCTGGCCATCCGGCGGCGGATGAACGACCTCGGCGGGACGGCCGACTGCCTGGCCTTCATGGCCCGGACGCACCATCAGTTCGGCGAGTGGGACGCCGCGCGGGCCTGCTGGGAGCAGTGCCGGGACCTGGGGCTGCGCCACGGCATGACGCAGCACATCGAGCGGAGCCGTGCGGGCCTGGCCGCGCTGCCGTAGGGGGCGGCCCCGAGCGCGTGCTCGGGGCCGCCGCCCGGAGTGCCGCCAGTACGTCAGCTGACCCAGCCGGTGCACTTCAGCTCGACGCCCTCGACGTTCACGCAGGCGCGCAGCCAGGTGCCGTCCGGCCAGTACTGCATGGACGTGTACACATCGCCACCGTCACGGTGCTCGTAACCGCGCATTCCGTCCCACGTCCTGCCGCCGTCCGTGGACCGGTCGATCCACACCCCGTACTTGTAGTACGTCGTGGCCGTCCTGGCCCAGCCGTACCATCTGCCGTCCTTCTTGCCGGAGCGCAGTTCCACGGTGGCGTACGCGCGGACGGTCGCCGTCGCGTCGGTGTCCGGACCGGAGTCCCAGCTGACCGGGCCCGGGTTCCAGCCGTCGCAGCCGTAGCCGCTGCATCCCAGCCCGGCGGCCGAGGCGGGATTGCCCGTGGTCATCAGTGTGGCGAGGGCCATGGCCGCGACCGGCAGAGCCCGGGTGAGTATCCGACTGCGCTTGTTCCTCATGATCCGTCCGTCCCCTGTTGTCGAGTACTGAGCGGGCACGCCCGCACCGGGCCTGCGCCGACGGTCAGGGGCGTGGTGCCCGGGGCCCCTCGGCCGACGTGGGAAGAGTGCCCGCGGCACCCAACACGTGCCCAACGCGCTGCCAACGGGGCCGCGGCGCGGGCCCGGAGGCGAGCCGGAGGAGGGGGGTGTCCGTGGCGAGGAGGGCCCGGAGGGCGGGGATGTCCGTCCAGGCGAGGCCGAGGGAGCGGGCGGCGTGGCGGAGGGTGATGTGGTCGGCTCCGCCGGCCGCTTCACGAAGGGTCGTCATGGCCTCGTCCCGGTCGAGGAAGGCGATCCCCCCGGCGGGCGGGTCCTGCCGGGGCGTTCGGGTGCGCTCGCTCTCCAGCCCGGGAATGCCGGTGAGCCGGTGGGAGACGTCGGCGGCGGCGTCCAGGGTGGCCGGGCGCTCGTCGACGAGGGCCCGGGCGACGGGGTTGTGGCCGATGGCCTCCTGGAGCGGCACGGGGTACAGCCGCGGGGAGACGTCCGTGAGGCGGATGACGCTGTTCACGGTCCGGACCGTGCCGCGGACGCCGTGGACGGCGGCGGCCCACAGCGCGGATGCCTCGGAAGGGTGCCAGGCCAGTGCGCGGGCGGCCGCCGCTGCCGCGTCCCGGTCCGGGGTGACGGGGTGGCTTCCCGCGAGGCGTTCGAGGAGGGGCTGTTCACCGATCTCCCCGTCGAGGCCGGGGCCCGCGATGTGGACGGTCGTGGGGATGCCGGTGAGGTGGCAGGCGGCGAGGGCGAGGGCGTCCCCGAACGGGCTGCACAGGCCGGGCTCGTTGCCGTGGGTCAGGATGTCGCCGCCGATGTCGACGACGTGGATCCGGCCGCCCGCGGCTTCGGCCATCGATGAGATCTGCCGTGCCAGGGAGAGGAGTCCCCGGGCGGGGTCGAGGAGCAGCAGCCGGGCGGGCAGATCCCTGGCGAGGGCGGGCATGGTGGATCCGGCCGGCGGGCGGGCGCGGGTGGCGGGTGTGAACGATGCGAAGCCGCCCCCGAGACCGCTGCCCCCGAGACCGCCGCCCCGCGTGCCTCCGGCCTCGTGGGCGAGGCCGTCGAAGTCGCCCGCCCCGAGGGGGCGGGCGGTCGGGTCGACCTCCGGGCGCTCCCACGCATAGGTGGCGATCCACGGGGGATCCGCCGGGACGGCCCGGTCCGCCGTGAGGGTGCGGGCGGCGATGAGGGTCCCGACGGGGTCTCCTCCGCCGCCCGCCGCGATGTACAGGTCCCTCACGCGGCTCCCTCGCGCTCGCGCAGGTCGATGCCGGTGATCCGTACCGGTGTCGCCCCCATGTTCTTCCGGGCGCGCTTGTTCGCCGCGTGGAGGTTCTCGTAGTACTCGCGGTCGAGGTCCTTGACGGACCCGGAGTAGAACATCCAGGACAGCACGTCGCGGTACTTGAAGCCCTTGGGGGTCAGCTGGACGCGGCGCCCGAGACGGTGGACGAGCCCGTTGGACTCGGCCGCTTCCAGGACGGGCTCGAACTCGTCGGCGTGCTTCCGGTAGCCGAAGCGGTCGAGCTCCGTGAGGTCGAGGTCGAACATGTCGAGGACGAGGCGCTTGCGGACGAGCTCCTCACCGGTCAGCTCGAAACCGGTGACGGGCGCGAGCTCGTGGTTCTTGGCCCTCCTGATGTAATCGGCGACCTCGGCCGCCGAGGGCTTCACGCTGCCGCACATGTAGTCGAGCACGCTGGTGTAGGAGCGGGCGCCGACCCCGAGGCCGAGCAGGGGCACGCCGTGGAAGGTGAGCACCTTCTGCACGTAGCCGCCGCGACCGGGCTTCTTGTAGCGGACGGAGCCCTCCTGGACGTATCCGTGGTCGAGGAAGACCTGGCGGGCGTAGTCGTAGCGCTCGTACAGCTCGGGCTGCCACATGTACTGGTAGGCGCCGGTCCTGGAGAACCAGGCGTCCGGCCGCACCGTGAGGAAGTAGGTGCTGATGGTGGTGGGCCGGAGCGCGGCCAGCTCGTCCACGCTCTGGCGCCAGGTTTCGGGTGTCTGTCCCGCGAAGCCCATGATCAGGTCGGTGGACAGGTCCGGCAGGCCGAGTTCGTGGGCGGTGCGGACGGCGCGGCGGATGACGTCCTCGTCCTCGCCGCCGCGGCCGGCTTCGCGGATCTCGCGCGGGACGAGGGACTGGATGCCGACGTTGGCGCGCGTGAGGCCCATGTCGATGAGGGCCTTGAAATCGTCGGGCGCGTCGGCGATCGACGACGGGGTGGCTTCCACGGCGACCTCCTCGGCCGTGGAGCGCCAGTTGGGGTAGATCTCGCCGATGGTGGTGAAGATCTGCTCGAAGTGGCGGGGCTTCAGCAGGGCGGGGGTGCCGCCGCCTATGTAGATCGTGCGTAACCGCCGGGCCTGGATGATCTCCGCGTGATCGCGGATCTGCGTACAGAGGGCGTCGGTGTAGGCGTCGTAGACGTCCTCGTCGGTGCTGATGATGGTGTACAGGTTGCAGAAGCCGCATTTGCGGTCGCAGAAGGGGACGTGCAGGTAGAGATTGAGCTCGGGGACCTGGTGGTTGGCGAGATCCCTCGCCCACACGTCGTCCACGCTCCACTTGCCCTCCGGGAGCGGGCGGTACGTGGAGCGGGGCGGGTACGAGTACTGGTAGGGCGGAATGACGCCCTGGTCGATGTGGTCGGCGAGCTCCTGGTGCAGGCTGCTGGTCACGGTGTTGCCTTCCCGTACGGGGTGCCGGCGCGGGTTTTCCTGGCCTGGCGATCCGATCACGGGACACTTGTCCGGTTCCATCGGGTGGGCGCACCAAATACCCGCTGTGTACTGGCCGGTTCGTTGGCAGTTGCTCCAAAGGCCCGTGCTGCGGGGGGACTTCTTTTCGTCTGTCAGGCCGATAGCCGTCGAGCCCGCCTCCCGGCTTTGCTGGAGGAATGACAACCGGGGTGGGCCCGCGCGGGCCGGGAGTGCTGGTGATCGAGCCGATGGGGAACGCCGGGCGGTTCCTCGTCGAGGCGGCCGGCCGGCTGGGAGTGCGCCTGTACGCGGCCACCCGCGAGGACATCCACGACGGGTACCCGGACCGGCTGCGGGCCGGCCTCGCGGGGGTGTGCGCGACGGACCTGACCGACACCCCGAAGGCCCTGGACGACATGGCCGCCTTCTGCCGGCAGCACGCCGTCACCGGTGTCGCCGCCTGCTTCGAGCTGTTCACCCCGCTCGCCGCACTGCTCGCCGAGCGGACCGGCCTGCCCGGCAACGATCCCCGACTCGCGCGCGCGGCCAGGAACAAGATCGAGATGGGTGAGGTGTTCGCGGCCGCCGGTATTCCCGCACCCCGCTGGGCGGTCGCGCACGACGCCGCCGGGGCGTACCGGGCGGCACGGGAGCACGCGCTCGGATGGCCGCTGGTGGTCAAGCCCGCGGAGCAGGGCGGTTCGTGGGGCGTGTCCGTGGTCGACGGTCCCGGCCGGCTCGCCGACGCGGTCGGCGCGGCCCAGCGGTTCACGCACGCCGAACCGCACGGCCTGGAGCTCGACACGCGGGCCCTGCTGCAGGAGTACATCCCAGGGGGGGAGTACTCCTGCGACACGGTGGTCGCGGGCGGGGTGGCCTACCCCCTGCCCGTCGTCGCGAAGGACACCACCGAGGGCCGGTACCGCATCGAGACCGGCCACACCTGCCCCTCCGGCCTGCCCGCGCCGCTGATCAGGAAGGTGCAGCACATCGCCGCGCGGGCGGCGCTCGCCGTCGGCGTCCGCAACGGGATCGCGCACACGGAGGTGAAGATTCCGCCGGGCTCGGAGACCCCGTACGTGATCGAGACCGGCGCCCGACTGCCGGGGGACAACCTGTGCGAGATCGTCGAGGCCGCGACGGGCGTGAGCGAGGCCGTGGCCCAACTCCAGGCCGTCCTCGGCCTGGTGCCCGACACCGTTCCCTCCCGTACGGACGCGGCGTCGATCCGGTTCCTGCTGCCGGAGCGCGGCGGCGTGGTGCGACAGGTGGTCATCCCGGAACTGCCCGGTACGCGGGGCGAGGTGCATCTGCGGCCCGGGGAGGTGGTGCCGGACCCGGCGGATTCGGCCTGCCGGGTCGGGCACGTGGTGGCCCGTGCGGAAACGGCCGGGCGAGCGCGCGGGCTGGCCGACCGGGTGGCCGCCCGGTCCCGAGTGGAAGTGGGCTGAAGCCGGTGCGGAAGATCGCGTTCTTACGGTCGGTGGGCATCCGGCGCGCCGACCCCTACGTCCAGCAGGCCGTACGCGGGCTCGCGGCGGACGGGATCGAGGCCGGACTGTTCCACACCAGCGGCACCGCCGGTGACGAGGACTTCCCCGGCTACCGGGAACGCCTCGACCGGGGCGTCACGCCACGGGAGCTCGCGGACGCGGTCGCCGCCTGGGGGGCGGACGCGGCGGTGTCGATCTCGCTGCCGTGCGAGAACGCGCTGCGCGACGCCGCGGCCAAGGCCTTCCTGGACACCGTGGGCATCCCGACGGTCATGACTCCGCTCGCCGCGACGATGCTGCTCGTGGACAAGTGGGAGACCAAGCGGCTCTGCGAGCGGGCCGGGCTGCCGGTGCCCGACGGGTTCCGTGTCGACTCCGATCTGCTGGCGGGCCGGGGTCTCGCGGTGCCCGGCTACCGGGACGCGCTGCGCGTGCAGGCCGAACGGATCGGCTATCCGCTGATGTCGAAGCCCGTATGGGACTCGACCAGCATGGGCATCCGCACCCTGCGCTCACCCGCCGACCTCGATGCCTACCTCGCACCCGGCACCGCGGTGTCGGGGAGGGCGTCCGCGGTGGTGGAACAGGTCGTCGAAGGCGACCTGTGCAGCGTGGACATCGTGGGGCGCCCCGGCGCCTACCAGGTCCTTCCCCTGTGCTGGACCGGACGCGCCGGGGCGGAGCCGGTGTTCACCTTCGCGGACCTGCGCTGGTGCGGCCCCCGTGAGGAGGCCGACGCCGCGTTCGCCGAAGTGGCCCGCACCCTGGTCGACCTCTGCCGGGGCCTGGGAGTGCACGGATCGGTGAACGTCGACATGATCTACACCGGCGGCCGGTTCGTGATCCTGGAGATCAACCCGCGCATCGGCGGGGCCACCACCCTCTCCTGCGCCGCGTCCGGCACCAACACCTTCACCTCCCTCGCCCGCCTGGCCCGCGGCCTCCCCTTCACGGGCGGCGCGGCCCGACGGGTCGGCTGGGCGATCGAATTCCTCGCCGGCGGCATCCCGCCGGCGGTGCTGACCGAGCTCCGCCGGCGCGTCCGGGTGGTCACCGCGCACGAGCTCGTCATCGACGGCGCCTCCCACGGGGACATCGTGGTGATCACCCTCGCCGAGGGTGGGGAGGACCGGACCGTGAAGGCCCTGACGGAGCTGCACGAGGCGACCGGCTTCCCCGCGGCCGGGGTCCTGGGCAAGATCAGCTCCCTCCTGAACCGGTGAGCGCGGCCACCGACACCCGCCGCCCGCGCACCGCGGCGGACCGTCTCGGCCTGCCCGGACTGCGCGGGCACGGCCTCTTCATCACCGGCAACCTGATCGACTCCGTCGGCAACGGCATGCTCCTGCCGCTGGGACTGCTGTACTTCACCGACGTCCAGGGCCTGTCCCTGGCACGGGTGGGCGCGGCCATGACGGTGGGCCAGGCCCTCGCCCTGCCCGTCACGTTCCTCGCCGGACGCCTCATGGACCGCGTCGGACCGAAACGCGTCGTGGTGTGGGCGAACATCCTCTCCGCCGCAGGGTTCGCCCTGTTCCTGCTCGCCCGCGAGCCGTCGCACGTCGCCGGCGTGTACCTCCTCGTACAGGCAGGCATCAACATGTACTTCACCGCGCAGCGCACCCTGATCACGCACGTCACCCGGGCCGACGAACGCCGCTCCTGGTTCGCCTTCACCGGCTCGCTGCGCAACGTCGGGCTCGCCGCCGGGTCCGCCGCCGCGGCAGGCGCCCTGACCGTGTTCGGGAACGGCTCGCTGCGCTGGATGATCGCGGTCGACGCCGCCACCTACCTCCTGGCCGCCGCCTGCTTCGCCGCCCTCACCACCACCCCACCGGAACCGGACGGGACGCCGCCGGGTGCCCTCGTGACCCGGGCCGACCACACCCGCCGCTACCTGCTGCTCGTGGCCGTCAACCTCCCCTACGTCCTCGCGCAGGCCGTCCTCGCCGTCCTCGTCGCCGTCTACACCACCCGTGCCCTGGGGTTCCCCGCCTCGGCGGCGAGCCTGCTGTTCGTCGTCAACACCGCCCTCGTATCCGCTTGTTCGACGGTCGTCACCGCGCACCTGGCGCCCAAGGTGCCCCGCCACGCCGTGACCGCCGGATACCTGATCATGGCCGCCGGGATGTGGGCGTTCGCCCTGCCCGCCCTGCCCGCCCTGCCCGCCCTGCCCTCGCCGCCCGGTGCCGCCTCCGCCGCCTGGGCGGCCCTCATCGTGGCGATCGTCCTGTTCAGCGTGGCGGAGATCCTCCTCGGCCCGGCACTGAGCGAACTGTCCGTGAGCCTCACCCCCCAGGCGGCCGGCGGCTTCACGCAGGGCCTGTACCAGTTCTCGTGGGCCGTCGGCATGGTCGCCGCTCCCGCCCTGTTCACCCTGCTGCTGGAGGCCGGCCCGCTCCTGCCCTGGGCCGTCGAAGCAGCCGCCTGCCTGATCGCCGTACTCGCCGCGCCCGCCCTCAAGGCCCCCAACCGCCACCGCCGGAGGAATCCCCGTTGATCACGAGCATCGTCGAGTCCGTCCATGCGGTCCCCGCCGCAGAGTGGGAGCACCTCGCCCGGTCGGCCGGCCTCTACCTCTCCCACCGGTGGCTCGCCGGTGAGGAGGAAGACCCCACCGCCACCTGTGCGTACGCGCTCGTACGGGAACCGGACGGCACCCTGCTCGCGGCCACCCCCCTCTACCTGGTGCGGGACGAACCGAACGACAGCTACCAGCCCGAGACCGTACTGCCCCCGCACCTGCGGCCCCGCGTGATCGCCGGCGCCCGGCGCGGCTACCACAACACCCCGCTCACCGCCCCCGGCCTCGGCCCCGGCCGCCGGGACGCCTGCCTCACCCTCCTCCGGGACGCCGTACGCCGCTTCGCCGGCCACCACGGCACGACGCACTGGTGGCCCTACCTCACCACCGAGGCCGCCACCCGGCTCGCCCCCCTCTACCCGGCACCCGCCCTCCACCTGGAGGACGACGCCCTCATCCCGCTCCCCGGCGCGTGCATCGACGACTACATCTCCTCCCTGCCCGCACAGCGCCGCGCCGGCATCCGACGTGAACGCCGCGACTTCGCCGCGGCCACCGGCCTCGACGTACGCCGACAGGGACTCGCCGACTGCTGGGAGGACGCCGCAGCGCTGCTCGCCGGACACCAGCAGGACCACGGGCACGACCGGGACGGCCTCGACGCGATGAAGGGTCTGCTGAAACGGCAGGCCACGGCGATGGGCGGCGAAGCGCGCGTGGTGGCCGCCTACGACGGACCCCGGATGATCGGCTTCTGCCTCTTCTACCACTACGGCACCACGACGTGGATCCGCGCGGTCGCCCTCGACCGCCACCACCCGGCGCCCCACCTGTACTTCAACCTCATGTACTACCTGCCCGTCGAGGACGCCTACGCCCACGGCACGACCGCCCTGCACGCGGGCATGAAGGCCATCGAGGCCAAGCGCCGCCGCGGGGCCGGGGTGTCCGGCCTGTACGCCCTGGCCGACCCACCGTCCTGATCTTCCGCGCGGCGCACCGGTGCTCGCGGAGAAGCACGGAATGCTGTGGGTGCGCCGAGGGCGGGTGCCCGCCCTCACCGGCCGAGCCACGAGGCGGCGGCCGCGCCCGTACGCCCGCCTTCCCTCCGGGAGTTCCTGATGTCCAGAGCGATCACCTTCTCCGAGTACGGCGCGCCCGAGGTGCTGCGCCTGTCCGACGTCACCCCGCCGGAGCCCGGTCCGGGCCAGGTCCGGATCCGGGTGCGGGCCGCCTCCGTGAACCCCTTCGACATGAAGCTCCGCTCCGGCCTGATGGCCGGCGCCGTCCCGGCCCGGTTCCCCGTGGTCCTCGGTCTGGACGCGGCCGGCGTGGTCGATGCCGTGGGTGAGGGAGCCGACGCGGCCGCGGGGGACGAGGTCCTCGGCGTCGCCGCCGGCGGCAGCTACAGCGAGTACGCGCTGCTCGACCGGCCGGTGGCCAAGCCCGGAGCCCTGTCCTGGGAGGCCGCGGCCTCGCTGGTCACGGTCGGTCAGACCGCGTTCCGTGTCCTGGAGGAGCTGGGCGTGCGAACCGGGCAGACCCTGCTCGTCCACGGCGCCGCCGGCAGTGTGGGCACGGCCGCGGCACAGTTGGCCGTCGCCCGGGGCATCACGGTCCTGGGAACGGCCGGCGAGCGCGACCTCGAACGGGTGAGGGCACTGGGAGCCGCGGTGGTCCGCTACGGCGACGGCTGGCCGGAGCGGGTGCGGGCCGCCGCTCCCCAGGGGGTGGACTTCGTCTTCGACACCTCCGGTGCGGGTGTGCTGGCCGAATCGGTCGCGCTGACCGGCGACAGCACCCGTGTCGTCACCATCGCCGACATGTCGGCGGCGGAGCACGGCGTGGTCTTCAGCGCCGGCAGCACGGACCGGACCGGGGACTTTCTGCCGGAGCTGGTAAGGCTGGCCGCCGAGGGGAAGGTCTCGGTGCCGGTCTGGCGCACCTATCCGCTGGCCGAGGCCGCCCAGGCCCACACCGACCTGGAAGCCCACCGCAACCGCGGCAAGGCCGTCCTGCTGCCCTGAGCCGCCCGCGCTTGGCCCGCGCCCCGGTCGAGGGCGCGGCTCGCGCAGGGGTTCGCGCAGGGCTTCGCACAGGAGTTCTCGCGACCGCCCGTTCCGGTGTGCCGATGGCCGGTAGGGTCCGGCCATGTCCACGCACGAACGTGAGATCGTCGCGCCCGTCGACCTGTGCCGTACCGACGGGAGGATCGCGCCGGCCGCGATCGGCTGGTCGCGCCGGCCGCTGCACCGCTGCCGGATCCCCGGCTGGGGGCGGACGAAGCGCTGGGAGTACTGGTGCGTGACCACGCCCACGCATCTGGTGGCCCTGACGGTGAGCGACCTCGACTACCTGGCCCTGAACTCGGTCTACGTCCTGGAATACGGTTCGGCCGGTGCGGCTGCAAGGGAGTTCGAGCGCACCGCGATCGTGCCCGGCGGATTCGGCGTCCGTCTCCCCGACACCATCGCCGGAGCTCCCGATCCGGGATCTCCTTCGCTCGTGGTCGGACCGCCGCGGCCGGTCGGGGGCCGGGTACGGATCGAGATCCACGGCGAGGGATCCGGTACCCGCCTGCGGGCGCGCTGTCTGAGCCCGCAGGGCCATTCGGTGGAGGTGGACCTCCTCGTCGAGATGCCCGCCGGGCACGAGACCCTCTCCGTGGTGGTGCCCTGGGACGAACGCCGCTTCCAGTACACCTCCAAGCACACGGCCCGGCCCGCCTCCGGTACGGTGCGCATCGGCGGCGACACACTGGCTTTCGGCGCCGACGCCTGGGGCACCCTCGACCACGGGCGTGGCCGGTGGCCCCGTTCGGTGGCGTGGAACTGGGGCGCCGCCTCCGGGCGTACGGACGGCCGCACCGTCGGGCTGCAGTTCGGCGGCCGCTGGACGCGCGGCACCGGAGCGACGGAGAACGCGGTGTGCGTGGACGGCCGGATCAGCAAGATCGGCCAAGAGCTGGAGTGGCACTGGTCCCGCGGCGACCCGCTGGCGCCGTGGTCGATCCGCAGCCCCGGATCGGACCTGGTGGACCTGGTGGACCTGGTGTTCACCCCGTTCCACAACCGGTCCGCCCGCACCGACATCGGTCTCCTCGCCAACCGCACGGACCAGTGCTTCGGCCACTACACGGGCTCGATCCGCACGGACGACGGCGAGCGGATCGTGGTGGACCGGCTGCTGGGATGGGCCGAGGACGTCCGCATGCGCTGGTGATCCGCCCCACCGGAGTCCGTGCCCGGGCGTACACCCGACCGTCGGTTCCGCTCCGGCCCGTGGGGCTCAGCCGGTCCTGGTGGCGAAGGGGCCGTCGCCCGCGAACGCCAGCCGGGCGAAGTTCTCGGCGATGCGGCGGTGTCCTTCGGGGCAGGGGTGGACCGCGTCCGGCAGCGGGAATTCGGCGTGGTCGCTCTCGCCGTACAGGTCGCGTCCGTCGAGGTGGTGGAGGTTCGGGTCGTCGGCCGCCCGCTGTTCCACGATCGCGGCGAGTGCGTCGCGGATGACGGTGAGGGTGAGTCGCCCGGCAGCGCGTTCGGCCGGATCGCCCGTGGCCTTGAACCGCAGGGTCCCGCCGTCGAAGTCCGGCGCGAGAGGGCCGGGGGTGTCCTCCTGGACCGGGCACAGGATGGGGGAGACCACGAGCAGGGGTGTCGTCGGACGACCCTCGCGGATGGTGTCGAGGAAGCCGTGGACGGCGGGGGTGAAGGCGCGCAGGCGCATCGTGTCGCCGTTGACGACGTTGATGCCGATCTTGAGGCTGATCAGGTCCGCGGGGGTGTCCCGCATCGCACGGGCGGTGAACGGGTCCAGCATCGCGCTGCCCCCGAACCCCAGGTTGACCAGCTCCACTCCGCCCCGGGCGGCGGCCAGGGCGGGCCAGGTGGCGCTCGGGTGGGCGGCGTTCGAGCCGTGGCTGATGGAACTGCCGTGGTGCAGCCACACCCTGCGCCCGCTGCTGCGTGCCGGTTCGACGGGTGAGTCGGTGCGCAGGGCGATCAGCTCGGTGATCTCCGTGTGCGGGAGCCAGATCTCGATGTCCTTGTCACCGGCCGGGAGACCGGTGAACCGGGCGGTGCCCGCAGGCCCTTCCGTCAGCTCCGAGGTCTGGCGGACCAGGTCGGTGACCGTACGGACGTTGCCGCCGGCCACCGTGGCCTGGGCGGTGGGACGGCCGTCGACGAGCAGGTCGTAGACGCCGTCCGCCGGGGGCGGGAAGCCCTGGTAGACCCGCTTGGTGGGCAGCGTGTCGAGTTCGACGACCGTGGCCCGGGTGCGGAACGCCAGCCGTACGCCGGAGGGCTGGGCCTCGGCCACGGCCAGCCGGTCGTCGGGGATCTGCAGCCGTGCCCGGGCCGGCAGCCGGTGCGGCAGCAGACCGTGCGCGGTCCTCTCCACGTCGAGGTGCCCGCGCAGCATGTCCGCGGTGACGGGTGTGGTGATCCAGCCCTGTTCGGTGCTCATTGCCTTGCCTCAGCCTGGTGATCGGGGTGTACGGGGCGTACGGGGGTGTGGGGCGGGTCGGCGCGCGCGGTGCGCCGCCGGTCAGGGGGTGGTGCGGCGCCGCAGCATGGCGTCGAGGGATTCCAGGGTCCAGGCCCAGGACTCCTGGGAGTCGACGGCCGTGTGGCTGAAGCCTCCGGCCGCCTCCAGGCTGACGTAGCCGTGGAAGACGCTGCCCAGCATGCGGACCGCGTGCGTCTGGTCCGGCTCCGTCAGGTCGTAGCCGCGCAGGATCGCCCGCGTCATCTGCGCGTGCCGCACCCCTGCGCTCGCCGCGGCCGTCTGCGGGTCGAGCCTGAACCGCGCGGCGTCGTAGCGGCCGGGATGCGCCCGGGCGTAGTCGCGGTAGGCGTTCGCGAAGGCGACCAGGGCGTCCTTGCCCGCACGCCCGGCCACGGCGGCGGCGACCAGGTCGGCGAGTTCCTCCAGCGCGAGCAGGGCGATCCTGGTCCTGAGCTCGTGGGAGCTCTTCACGTGCGAGTACAGACTCGCGACCTTGACGTCGAAGCGCCGGGCGAGCGCCGAGAGCGTCACCTGCTCGAATCCGGCCTCGTCGGCCAGTTCCGCCCCTGCCAGGGTCAGCCGCTCCGGGGTCAGCCCCACCCGCACCATGACCTTCACCTTCCTTCGATCCAGCTACAGTCATTATGTATTTACCTAAAGGGTATAGGTAACCGTCGGCGTCGGGCGAATCCGGTTCCCGCGCGGCGATGAGTCCGAGGGCGCCGGCCGGTCTATCTCTATGACGGAGACAACGGAGACAACGGATTCATCGGGAGTGAGCCATGGGCCTCATCCACATCGAACTGTTCGCGACCCTCGACCTCGTCGGGCAGGCGCCCGGCGGCCCCGACGAGGACCCGGTGGGGTTCCCGTTCGGCGGCTGGCAGGCGCCCCTGCTGGACGAGGTCGCCGGGGCGCAGATCGGTGCCGCGTACGAGGGCACGGACGCCCTCCTGCTCGGCCGGCGGACGTACGACATCTTCGCCGCCTACTGGCCCCACCAGGAGGGCGGTGAGGACAACGAGATCGCCACGCTCTTCAACCGCGTCCCGAAGTACGTGGCCTCCCGCGGCAGGCCCGACCTCTCGTGGGCCGGGTCCACGCAGCTCGGCCCGGACCTGGCCGGCGCGGTCCGCGAGATCCGCGACCGCCACGAGCACGTGAAGGTCGTCGGCAGCCTGAACCTCGTGCAGACCCTCCTGCGCGAAAA
Organism: Streptomyces xanthophaeus; assembly: GCF_030440515.1. GTDB lineage: Bacteria > Actinomycetota > Actinomycetes > Streptomycetales > Streptomycetaceae > Streptomyces > Streptomyces kutzneri. Next base: position 726,262 of record NZ_CP076543.1, on the reverse strand, counting down.
GCTCTTCGACCGCCTCGACCTCTGGCTGCACCCGATCGTGCTCGGCGTCGGGAAGAAGGTGTTCGACGGCGGCGCGGTGCCCACCAGCCTCACGCTCCTCGCACCCCCGGCAGCCGGCCCGAAGGGCGCCGTCCACCTGCGCTACGGGCTCGCCGACGGCATTCCCGCGACGGGGGACATGAGCGCACCCGACCGTGGTGCCGGAAGCGGGGCGTAGGAGGCCCCCGCGCCGTACGCCGTACGCCGTAGCGGCCCGGCTCGGCGGGACGGTGCCGCAGGCCCGGCATACGCTGGATCGGGGGGCCGAGATCCGGGCGGCGACGCATGCCGGAAGGGACGCCCTGATGGACGAGTACCCGCTGATCGAGAACCACGGCCTGATAGGCGATCTGCAGACCGCGGCGCTGGTGACCTCCGACGGAGTGGTCGACTGGTTCTGCTGCCCGCGTTTCGATTCGCCCAGCGTGTTCGGAGCCCTGCTGGACAAGGGCAAGGGCGGCCACTGCACGGTCCGCCCGGCCCACACGACGTACGCGACCAAGCAGTTGTACCTGCCCGACACCGCTGTCCTGGTGACCCGCTTCATGACCGAGGCCGGCGCCGGCGAGGTGGTCGACTTCATGCCCCTGACCGGCACCACGGTCACGGCCCGGCACCGGCTGGTCCGCATGGTCCGCTGCGTGCGCGGCAGCATGACCTTCGACGTCGACATCGCGCCCCGGTTCGACTACGGGCGCAAGTCGCACGACCTGAACCTCACGGAGAACGGGGCGGTGTTCACCGCCGACGGCACGACCCTGACCGTGCACACCATCCGGGAACCGGACGACGAGCGGCTCGGCCGACTCCTCAGCGCCGGCGAGCGCGACCTGCATCTCACCCTGCGCCTCACGGCGGGCCAGCAGCGCGGGCTGATGCTGGAGTCGGCCGCCGACGGACCGCCCCGGCAGATCCGCCTCGCCGAGTACGAGGAGCTCTTCCAGGCCACCATCGGCTACTGGCGGAAGTGGCTGAGCACCTCCCGCTACACCGGCCGCTGGCGCGAGGCCGTGGAGCGCTCCGCCGTGACCCTGAAGCTGATGACCTACGCCCCCACCGGCGCCGTGATCGCCGCCCCCACCACCGGGCTGCCCGAGCAGCTCGGCGGCGAGCGCAACTGGGACTACCGCTACACATGGATCCGCGACGCCTCGTTCTCCGTGTACGCCCTGCTCGGCATGGGGTTCACGGAGGAGGCGAAGGCGTTCATCGGATGGCTCGGCGACCGGATCGCGGAACGGGCGGGCGGCGAGGGGGACACCGGGCCGCTGAACATCATGTACGCGGTCGACGGCTCCTCCGACCTGAAGGAGGAGACCCTGGACCACTGGGAGGGCTACGAACGCTCGTCGCCCGTCCGCATCGGCAACGGAGCGGCCACCCAGCTCCAGATGGACATCTACGGCGAGGCGATGGACAGCATCTCGTTCGCGCAGAGGCACGGCATCCACCTCGGGTACCGGGGCTGGACCGGCCTCATCCGCGTGCTGGAGTGGCTGGCCGAACACTGGGACTCGGCCGACGAAGGGCTGTGGGAGACCCGTGGCGGGGCCCAGGACTTCACCTACGGCCGTGTGATGTCCTGGGTGGCGTTCGACCGTGCGCTGCGGCACGCCGTGTTCAGCGGCCGGCCCGCACCGGTACTGCACTGGAGTGCCACCCGGGACCGGATCTTCGAACAGGTCATGGAACGGGGGTGGAGCGAGGAGCGCGGCGCGTTCGTCCAGCACTACGGCAGCGGGGTCCTCGACTCCTCGCTCCTGCGCATGCCCACCGTCGGCTTCCTCACCCCCCAGGACCCGATGTGGGCCTCCACCCTCGACGCGATGGAGCAGGAACTGGTCAGCGACAGCCTGGTGTACCGCTACAACCCCGAGGCGTCGCCGGACGGCCTGCGCGGCTCCGAGGGCACGTTCTCCCTGTGCACCTTCATGTACGTCGACGCACTCGCCCGGGCCGGACGGATCGACCAGGCCCGGCTCGTCCTGGAGAAGATGCTGGGCTACGCCAACCACCTGGGCCTGTACTCCGAGGAGATCGACCTGACCGGACGCCAACTGGGCAACTTCCCGCAGGCCTTCACCCACCTCGCCCTCATCGACGCGGCGATCACCCTGGACGCCGCCCTGAACCGGGGCTCCGCGCCCTAGAGCCGGGGTGTGGCCCGTTCGAGGTCGTCGACGGTGCCCGACATGACGGTCCGGATGTGTTCGGTGAGGTGGGCCGCCGGCCAGTCCCACCAGGCGATCGTGAGCAGGCGGGCGATGTCGGCGCCGCAGTGGCGGGTGCGGATGAGGCGGGCCGGGTTGCCGCCGACGATGCCGTAGTCGGGGACGTCGTCGACCACGACGGCACCGGAGGCGATGACGGCGCCGTGCCCGATGCGCACCCCGGGCATGACCGTCGTGCCGTAGCCGAACCAGACGTCGTTGCCGACGACCGTGTCCCCCCGGGCGGGCAGGCCGGTGAGGAGGTCGAAGTGCTCGGCCCACGAGCCGCCCATGATGGGGAAGGGGAACGTGGAGGGGCCGTCCATACGGTGGTTGGCCCCGTTCATGATGAACCGGACCCCGGTGCCCAGCGCACAGAACTTCCCGATGACCAGCCTCTCCGGCCCGTAGTGGTAGAGGACGTTCCTCGTCTCGAACGCGGTCGGGTCATCCGGGTCGTCGTAGTACGAGTACTCCCCGGCCTCGATCAGCGGTGAGGTCAGCAGCGGCTTGAGCAGCACCACGCGCGGCCGGTCCGGAAACGGGTGGAGCACGGTCGGGTCCGCGGGAAGACGGTTCACGGCAGCCGCTCCGTCAGGCTTCGGGTTCCGGGCCGCCGCCCCGCCGCAGGTCCGCGTCGCCGAGCGGTTCCAGCGCGCCGCGGGTGTCGAGCCGGTACAGGAAGGCCACGGCGGGGAAGACCAGGACCGCGGCGACGACGGTCACGATGATCAGCCAGTGCAGGGTGCTGGGCGCCCCCGCCGCCTCGGCCACCGTCAGCCGGCCGGGGATGAGGTACGGGCGCTGCGCCACGCCCCACGCGAGCACGGCCGAGGCCATGAGGACGACGGCCGCCGGCCGGGACCACGCCCCGGACGTGCGCAGCAGCAGCCACGCCGTGACGAGGGTGGCCAGGACGGACACGACGACGAGGACGAGCCCGGCACCGTGCGAGAGGCCGTGCCACAGGTGGGGGGCGTCCCCGTGCGCGACGACCAGCGTGACCGCCCCCAGCACGGCGAAGGCGCCGAGGGCGGCCAGCGCCCGCCGCCGGAAGTAGGAGTGCAGGTCGGGGGCTTCGTAGCGGACGGCGTCCGCGGCCAGGAACACCGCCCCGAGCAGCGCCGTGCCGACGACGGCCAGCAGGCCGAAGAAGACGGAGGTCGGGTTGAACCAGGCGTGCGCCGTCGGCTCGGTGCCCGGTCCCACGCGCCCCGAGGCGATCCCTCCCGCGGCGGCACCGAGGAAGAACGGGGTGAGGAGCGAGGAGACCGCGAACACGGCGCCGTAGACCCGCCGTCCGGCGATCCGGCGGGTCGGCTTGCGCAGCGCGAAGCCGGCGCCGCGCAGCACGATGCCGATGACGGCGAGGGCCAGGGGCAGCCACATCGAGGAGAACACGGTCTGGAAGAACACCGGGAACCCGGTCCACATGATGACCAGGACGAAGATCAGCCAGACGTTGTTGACCTCCCAGACCGGGGCCATGGCGTGGTCGATCAGCCAACGGGGGCGCCTGCCGCGCTCCGCGCCGCCCGCCGTCAGGTCCCAGAAGCCCGCCCCGTAGTCGGTGCCGCCGGCGCAGGTGTAGGCGGCCACCGCGAGGAGCAGGACGGCGGCGACCACACCGGCGGCGGTCACGGCCTGCCCTCCTCGGTCGGTGCCGCGCCGGTGCCCTCGCCCGGAGCAGGGGCGTCGCCGGCCGGGACGGCGGCACGGGGGCCGTACGGGGTGTCGGTCTCCGGTGTCGCCATCGTGCCCGCCTCAAGGCTTCGTTCGTCGTCCTGGCGCCATCGGGTGCGCATCTTCAGGAGCACGGCCAGGAAGGACCCGAAGATGAGGATGTACACGACGACGACCACGGCGAACATGGTCCACAAGGACCCGGAGCGGGCCCCGGTCACCGCTTCGGCGACCCGCATGTTCTCGTAGACGATCCACGGCTGGCGGCCCACCTCGGTGGTGATCCAGCCGCACTCCACGGCGATGACGCTCGCCACACCGGCGCAGGCGGCGCTGCGGTAGAACCACGGCGACGCGGGCAGCCGGCGGCGGCGCCACCAGACGAACGCGTACCAGACGACCAGCAGCAGGAGCACCGAGCCGATGCCCACCATGATGTCGAAGGTCCAGTGGATCAGGGTGGCCTGGGCGACGGTGGGCCGGTTCTCCGCCGGTACGGTCGCCAGTCCGTGCACCTCGGTGTCGGGGCTGAAGCCGGCCAGGATGGAGTCGAGTTGGGGGATCTTGATGCCGCCGGTGACGGTCCCGTCGGGGTGAAGGCGGCCGAAGAGGTACTCCGGGACGTGCGTGTCGGTGTTCCAGACGATCTCCATCGCCGCGAACTTCACCGGCTGCTTCTGGAACACCGCCCGGGCGATGGCGTCGCCCAGCATGAACTGGACGGGGGTGAACACGGCCGCGACCGTGAACGGAACGGTGAAGCCGAGGCGGTGGTAGCGGTCGCGGCGCCCGCGCAGCCAGCCGGTGGCGTAGACACCGGCCACCACGAACCCGGCGGTGACCAGCATCGCCACGACGAAGTGCCAGTACTGCGGCCCGAACATCGGCGTGAAGATCGCCTTGCGGACGTCCACGTCCACGGGATTGCCCTCGGAGTCGAGGGAGAAGCCCTGCGGGGTGTTCATCCAGGAGTTGGCCGCCAGGATGCCGAAGGCGCCCAGCAGGGCCGTCGCCGGCAGGGGCAGTCCGAGGAGGAAGTGGGTACGGGCGGGCAGCCGGCGCCACCCGTAGAGGTAGATCGCGATGAGGACGGCCTCCAGGAAGAAGGCCCATGCCTCGACGCCGAACCCGATCCCGAACACATCGCCCCACCGGCCCATCAGCCCCGGCCACAGCAGGCCGAACTCGAAGGACAGGACGGTGCCCGTGACGACGCCGATGGCGAACTGCACCGCCATGACCGCCGACCAGCGGCGCGCCAGCAGCAGGGCGGTCGCGTCGCCGCGCCGTAGCCCGTAGCCGTGCATGATCAGGGTGATCAGCGGCAGCGCCACGCCCATCGGCACCAGGATGATGTGCGAGGCCAGGGTGAAGGCCATGAGCGAGCGGGCCGGCAGCATCTGCGGCGGAGGTGCCTCCGCCAATAGGTGGAGCGTGGTGTGCATGCGTCCCTCCCCGGGGCCGAAGCGGATGGAGGTCAGCCGCCGGTGGCGAAGCCCGGGAAGAGGGTCATGCCGCCGTCCACGTAGAGCGTGGCGCCCACGACGTAGTCCATGAGGTCGGAGGCGAGGCCGACGGCCGCGTGGGCGATGTCCTCCGGGTCGCCGACCCGGCCGTACGGGATCAGCTTGAGCAGGTCCTGCTCGGCCTGCTCGGTGTCCCAGGCACTGCGGTTGATGGGCGTCCGGATCGCGCCGGGGGCGATCGCGTTGACGCGGATCTTCTGCGGGGCGAGTTCCTGGGCCAGGGTCTCCATCATCATCTGCACGCCGCCCTTGGAGGAGGCGTAGTTCACGTGCCCGGCCCAGGGGATGATCTGGTGCACCGAGCTCATACAGATGATCTTGCCTGCGGAGCTGGAGACCTCCGGGACGACCCCGCGCCGCAGGAACTCCTTCGTCGCCTCGCGGGCGCACAGGAACTGTCCCGTCAGATTGACGTCGATGACCTTCTGCCACTGGGCGAGCGTCATCTCGGTGAAGGCGGAGTCGCGCTGGAGGCCGGCGTTGGCGACGAGGATGTCGATGGTCCCGAACTCCTCGACCATGCGGTCCATCATGGCCACGACCTGGCCCTCGTCGGACACGTCCGCCTCGTACGCCGCCGCGCGCACGCCGAACGAGGCGATCTCCGCGACGACCTTCTCGGCATCCTCCCGTCCGGCCACGTAGTTCACGACCACGTCCGCCCCGGCCCGGCCCATGCCGATCGCCGTGGCCTTGCCGATCCCGGAGTTCGCACCCGTCACCAGTGCCTTCTGGCCCCGGAGCAGGTGCGCGGGGATCACGCCCCGGGGTACGCCTTCGGTGGAACTCACGACGGACTGCCTCCTTCGCACCGCCGCCCCGTGCCGTCGGGGCGACGGCACCCCGGCGGGTCCGGCGTCACCCAATCACCGCATCCGGCGCGCGGCGGCCTGCCGCGATCCGTGTTGCGCCACCCGGTGCAGGATCTTCGCCCGGTCGGCGGTGTCCGCAGCGGTGTCCCGGCGGCAGTGTCCCGGCCGCGGTGTCCCGGCTCGGGTCAGCCCATCCGTTCCAGGAGGTGGTCGCCGACCCGCAGGGCGTTCGCGATGGCCGTCAGCGACGGGTTCACCGCGCCGATGCTCGGGAAGAAGCTCGTGTCGACCACGTACAGGTTGTCCAGCTCGTGCGCCTTGCAGTTGAGGTCCAGGGCCGACGACGCCGGGTCGGTGCCGAACCGTACGGTGCCGGCCTGGTGCGCGGTCGCACCGATCGGCATGCCCTTGTGCAGGTAGAGGCTGTGGTCCAGCAGGTGGTGCTCGTGCATGCCCAGCCGCCCCAGCATGCTCTGGAGCTTGTGCCGCAGCCGCCCCAGCCCGGCCGTGTTGTGGGACTCGTCGAGCGCGAGGTGGATGCGGCCGTCGCCGTCCAGGGTGACGCGGTTGTCGGGCAGCGGCAGGTCCTCCCCGCACAGCCAGAAGTCCACCGCGTGGTGGGCCATGACCTCGAACGGCATGTTCGGGGTCACGGCGCCGGCCCAGCGCGGGGCCTCACCGTGGATCTGCTCGGCGTCCGATTTGCCGAGCATCTGGATCCCGCCGAGGGGGTAGTCCCAGTCGTCCGCGCCCAGGTACCAGTCGTGCAGGGCGAGGGTCTTCTGGAACTGCGTGTCGTTCGGCTCCCGGGAGACGGCCATCAGGGCCAGGTTGTTGTGGCGCATGTAGAACCGCCCGACCACGTCCGAACCGTTCGCCAGCCCCCGCGGATGCCGGTCGTTCGCCGAAGCGAGCAGCAGCGCCGCCGAGTTGACCGCGCCGCAGGCCACGACCACGAGGTCGGCGGAGAACCGGGCCTCCTCACCGCCGCCGAGGCGGGCGACGACCGAGCTGACCGTACGTCCCGTCGGATCGGTCTCCAGCCGCAGCACGTGCGCGTGGGTGACCAGCTCGACGCCCGGGTGCTGCAGCGCAGGCTCCACGCAGATCACCTGGGCGTCGGACTTGCCGCGCACCAGGCACGGGAAGCCGTCGACCCGGTTGCAGCGGATGCAGACGCTGGACGGGGTCGCCCGGCCGGTCGCGTCCTGGTCCAGGTCGACCCCGATGGGCAGGTGGAAGGGGTGCAGACCCTGCTTCTCCAGGTCGTCGCTCAACTGCTGGATCCGCGGCTCGTGTTCCACCGGCGGGTGGGCGTACTGGGCGCTCGCCGGACCCTCCGTGGGGTCCTCGCCGTGCCGGCCGTGCACCCGGTAGAGGTGCTCCGCCTGGGTGTAGTACGGCTCCAGGTCCTCGTAACGGACCGGCCAGGCGGGCGAGATCCCGTCGTGGTGGCGCAGCTCCCCGAAGTCCTCCGGGCGCAGCCGGAACAGCGCCGCGCCGTAGAACTTGGTGTTGCCGCCCACGTAGTAGTTGACCTCGGGAGGGAACTCGCGGCCGTGCCGGTCGAACCAGAACTCGGGCGCGCGGTACTTCCCCTTGACGAACACCGCCGTGGAATCCCAGTTGTCGCGTTCGCGGGGGAGGAAGCCACCGCGTTCGAGGATCAGCACCCGCTTCCCGGACGGGGCGAGCCGGTGGGCGAGCGTGCCGCCGCCCGCGCCCGTTCCGATGACGATGACGTCGTAGTGCGGAGCGTCGTTCAACCGGATCACCGTCCTCGGCTTGCGGTGCCGCAGCCCCCGGCGGGTCTGTCGCGGCAGGGTCCCCCTTCGAACGTATACGCCCCCCGCCGGTGCGGCACCCGGGGACGGGGGAGCCGGACACCGGCGGCGGGGGTCACAGGACCGCGATCGGGTTGACCGGGGAGCCGGTGGCCCCCGGAAGCCGCAGCGGTGCCACCGTGCACAGGAACCGCCAGCGCCCGAGCCCCGCGCACGCGTCGGCCAGTTCGTCCAGGTCCAGGTAATCCATCAGGTGCATGCCCAGGGCGTGCAGAGCCAGGACGTGCACGGGGAAGGAGACGCCGGGCACCGGGCTCGGGGCCGTGTCGTTGTTGCCGTCCGAGCCGAGGACGGCGACCTGCCGCTCGGCCAGCAGCCCCATGCACGCCGGATGCAGGCCCGCCCGGGCGTGCGCCGCGTCCCAGGCGCCGGTCTCCCGGCGCCGGCGGCGGTGTCCGACCCGTACGAGCAGCAGATCGCCCGGCCCGATCCGGACGCCCTGGACCTCCTCGGCCGCCGTCAGGTCGCCGGGGGTCACGAAGTCTCCGGGCTCCAGCCAGGAGACCCCGCGCAGCCGCGGGACGTCCAGCAGGACCCCGGGGCCGACGATCCCGTCGCGCACCAGGTCGAGGGTGATCCCGCGCGCGCCGCCCGCCGCCAGACGGCTCTCCGGGAGGCCACCGTGGAGCTCGCCGTCGAACACGACGTGACACAGGGCGTCGAGATGGCTGTGGGCGTCCCCGTGCACGTTCATGGCGAACCGGTCCAGGGCGAAATGCACCCCCGGGGTTCCGGTCTCCGGCGCGGTCGGCGCCGTCAGGCGGTAGACGGCGGGCTGCGGATCGTCCGGCCCCGGCCGGGTCTCGATGGGGGCGGCCAGCGACACGGTGCGCCCGAGGCGCACCCCGGCCGCTGCCGCGGCCACGCGCTCCGGGGTCAGGTGGGCGAGGGTGCCGCGCCGGTGCTCCGGGCCTGCGGGTGCCCGCCGGCCCAGCTCGGCGTGGAGGGAGCGGAAGGCAGCCTCCGACATGAAAGGCGAAACCGCCCGGTCGGGTGTCGGGTCGTCGTCCGTCACGCGGGTCCTCCCGGTCTGCCGAAGGCCCCGCCTCCACTGTCCGCCGCCGCGGCGTCCCGTGCATCCCGGCGGCCGCGCCGCCCGCCCGCGGCGCCCGCCCGGCCGCGGCGCCCTGCATCCTCAGGAGCGGTGTCCGGCGACCGACCGGTGCGCGACGGGGAAGTCGAAGTACGTGTCCGGGAACAGCTCCGGCTTGTGCGTGAAGTGCCACCACTCCTCGGGCAGGTTGACGAATCCCTCCGCCGTCAGCGCCGACCTCAGCAGGTCCCGGTTCGCGCGCTGTGCCCCCTGGACGCGCGGGTCGTCGGTGTGCGACAGGGTGTCGAAGCAGTCGAAACCCGTGCCCATGTCCACGGAGTTGTCCGGATACCGCTCCGCCCGGGGCGCGTAGCAGGGCACCGATTCCTGCCCCGGCCGCGGCCGGGGCGCCGGCAGCGCCGGGAGCCGCACCAGCGTCACGTCCATGGTGCTGCCCCGGCTGTGTCCCGACTTCTTGGCGATGTAGCCGTCCTCGAACAGCCGGGACTTGTCGACACGCGGATAGAACTCCGCCTTCCGCCGCTCGTCGCCGAGGTCCTCGGCCCACCGTACGAAGTGGTCGACGGCCCGCTGCGGCCGGTAGCAGTCGTACACCTTGAGCGAGTAGCCCTGGCGCAGCAGGCGCACCTGGGCCCGGTGCAGGGCCTCGGCGGCCGGGCGGGTCAGGATGCAGACGGGCTGGCGGTAGCCGTCGACCGGCTCGCCGACGAAGTTGTGCGCACGCACGTACCGCATGTCCTGCAGGATCGTCGGGTCGACCGAGCCCAGGGCCACGAATGCGCGCGGCGCCTTCGCCTCGGGCGGCGGTGCGCTCGCCCCGGCGGTGGCGGCCCCGGCCATCGTGAGAGCGGCGGCGGCGGCGGCGGTCACGGTCATGGCGAGGCGCGCCCTCATCGGCGCCCCTAACGTGGAAATGGTCATCCAACCCTCCGTCGGCGGTGCTGCGGGGACGTGATCGGGCACCATGCTGCCCGACGCCGGGGCCCGTCCCGTCCGGATCCGGCCGAACCACCCGAACTGCGTCCACCGCGAGGCGGACCTACGCTGATCAGGTGACCGGTTGCGCCGGAGGACCGGCGGAGGAGCGGTGATGCCCTTCCGCCGTACCGGATGCGGTCCGAGGAAGGTGATGCCCGATGTCCGCACCCAGGGCAGTCGCGGTCCGCCGCGCGACCGCCGGAGCCGCCTGCCTGCTGGTCTTCGCGGGCGGGGGCACGGCCGTCGCCGATGACAACGGCATCGCCGACGAGAGCGCCCAGGCCATCGCACGGGCCTCGCGCGAGGCCATGTCCGAGGTCACCTCCATGCACATGGTGGGCAAGGTGACCGACACCGCGGGCACCACCACGCTCGACCTGCGGTTCGACGAGCAGGGCGACTGCGTGGGCACCGTCATACCCCCCGGCAACGCCGGCAAGGCCGACATCGTCAAACGCGGCGACGACGTCTGGATGAAACTCGACGACGCCCTGCTCAGGTCCCAGGTGCCGGGTCCCGCGGCCGACGACGCGATCGCGCTCATCAACGGCCGCTACCTGCACGGCACCACGGACAGCGCCATGCTGAGCGATTTCGCCCAGGTCTGCGATCTGGACTTCTTCAAGAAGGAGTTCTCCTCGAAGCCGCCGAGCGAACAACTGGTCAAGGGTTCCCGGACCACGGTCGACGGCCAACCCGCCATCACGGTCACCAGCAAGCGCGACGGCCGGACGGGCACGTACCAGGTCTCCACCGAGGACGAGCCGTACCTCCTGCAGGTGCGGGGCACCGATGAGTCCGGCCGGCGCGTGGACGCCTCCTTCTCCGACTTCGACAAACCCGTCACGCCGCGGCCCCCGGCGCCGGCCGACTCGGTCGACCTGTCCGAGCTCCAGTAGCGGGTGGGTCAGCGCAGCTGCCGGCGGACCAGGCCGTGGAAGAGGCCGGCCGTGTCGGCGAGCAGTTCGGCGGGCGGGCCCTGCTGGACGATCCGGCCGTCGGCCATGACGATCACGCGGTCGGCGTCCATGACCGTGGAGAGCCGGTGGGCGATCACGAGGCGGGTGGCCCGCAGGGCACGGGTGGATTCGGTGACCACACGCTGGGCCTCGTTGTCCAGCGCGCTCGTGGCCTCGTCGAGGAACAGGACGCGCGGCTTGCGGATGAGGGCCTGGGCGATCATCAGCCGCTGGCGCTGACCGCCCGAGACGGTCCCGCCGCCGTCGGACAGGATGGTGTGCATGCCCATCGGCATGGCTTCGATGTCCGCCGCCAGGCCCGCCATCGCGGCGGCCTCCCACGCCTCCTCCGCCGAGAACGTCCCGGTGCCGCGGATGCAGTCGAGGATCGAGCCGGTGAGGGGCTGGGCGTGCTGCAGCACGACACCGCACTGACGGCGTACGGCCGCCCGGTCGAGCGCCGCCAGGTCCTGACCGTCGTAGAGCACACTGCCCGAGACGGGCCTGTCGAAGCCGATGAGCAGCCGCAGCAGGGTCGACTTGCCGCAGCCACTGGCCCCGACGACCGCGACGAACTCGCCCGGTCCGATCCGGAGGCTGACGTCGTCGAGGACGAGCGGGCCGTCGTCGGCGTAACGGTAGGACAGGTTCCTGGCCTCGACGGCACCGGTAAGCTCCCCCGGGCGGGTACTGGAGCGGTCCACCTCGGGAGTCTCCCGCAGGAGCGGTCTGATCTGCTCGAACATCGGCAGGACCGCGGCGGCCGAGACGAGCGCCCCGGTCACCTGCGTGACCGACGACAGCAGCATCGTCAGCGCGGTGCTGAAGGTGAGGAACTCACTCGCGGACATGGCGCCGCGCGCCGGACCGGCCAGCAGCACGAACATCACCAGCGTGCACAGCGGCAGGTATACGGCGCCGAGGACCGTACTGACGTTCTGGGTCCGGCCGATGCGCTGCTGCAGGTCGCGGGTACGGGCGAACTCCTTTGCCCAGGCGGCGTACGCGAAGCTCTCGGCCGCGGCGACGCGGAGCTTGGGCAGGCCCCGCAGGGTCTGGAAGGCCTGGTTGCCCAGCCGGTGGCCGAGCGTGTTCAGCCGGCGCTCGTACCGCAGCTGCCACAGCCCCAGGCCCAGGAAGACCACTGCGATGACGGCCAGCATGCCGAGCGCCGCCATCGCCAGCGGCACGCTGTGGACGAGCAGCAGTACGAAGCTCACCACGCCGACCGCGCCCGCCTGTACGCAGACCGGGCCGATGCCGGACATCACGCGGCGCATCGCGCTGATGCCCATCGCCGCGCCGGCCAGCTCGCCCGTGGAGCGACCCGCGAAGAACGTGGCCGGCAGCCGCAGCAGCCGGTCCCACACGGCCGGCTGCAACGTGGCCTCGATACGGCCCTCCATGCGCAGGAGGGAGGTGTTCTGCAGCAGCATGAAGACGGCCGCGACCACGGCGGTCGCAACCAGCGCCAGCCCGGTCTGCACGATCAGGCCGGTCTCGCCCTGCGGGACGTACCGGCCGAGGACCTGGCCGGTGGCGACCGGCACCAGCGCCCCCAGCACCACCGCGACCAGTCCGCCCAGCATCAGGCTGCGCAGCTCGGGGAGGGTGCCGCGCAGGGTGAAGCGGACCAGCGCGGGCAGTCCCACCCGCCCCTCGGGCAGGGGGCGGTACAGCATGACGGCGCGCGGTTCGAAGGCGGCCTGGTTGGCTCTCCCCACGCGCTCGCGCCTGCCGGTGGAGGGATCGACCGCCTCGTAGCCACCGCGCCGCCACAGCAGGGCGACCGGCGTGCCGTCCTTCTCGCGCCGGCCCACCAACGGGCCGCAGTTCTCCCGCCACCAGCGCCCGCCGAGACCCACCACGCGGGTGCGGATCCGCGAGGCGAGCGCGATGCCTTCGACGGGATCCAGCTGCTCGGACGCGGTGCCTGCCCCGCCCGGTGCGGACAGGGCGATACCGGCCGCGCCGGCGACGACGCGGCACGCCGCGAAGGTCGCGTCGACGTCCGCGCCACGGTGGCGGCCGCGATCGCGGCCGCCGGTGCGGACGATGGACGCCAGCAGCGTCCGGTCGGCCTGGGTACGGGCTGCCTGGCCCGCCCGGATCCCGGCGGCCGTGCGGTCCTCGTGGGCGCGTTCCAGCTGTTCGATCCAGCCGTCCAGGGCGTACAGCAGCCGGTACTGCTGGTCGACCATGCCCTGCCACATCGCGGCGTCGACGAGCAGGGTGCCGACCGGCTCCGTCTCGTACGCGGCGCCGTACCGCACACTGCCGGGGGCGATCCGCATCCAGAGGATGTCGTCGTCGGCTCCGCCGTGCCCGGTGGCGGCGGCGTCCAGCGGTGCCTCGTAGAGCACGCGCAGACCGCGGCCGATCCCGCGCGCGAAGGCGTCCTCCAGCGGACTCGGCCCTCCTGCGGCAGCGGCGCCGTACGGCCCCTCACCGGCGTACTGCGGGTCGTGCAGGTCCTGCAGTTCCTGCGGGAACGGCGCGTACTCCCCGCGGTACAGCTCCCGCAGTCCGATGCGGCGCAGCCGGCACCCGGGCAGGGGCCGGCCGACCAGGGTGTGGCCGGGGCCCTCGGCCGGCCCGAGCAACAGCGTGCCCGGCTCCAGCCGGCCCAGGAAGTGCCACTGCCCGCCCTGCACGGCGTCCACCGCGAACAGGTCCAGCTCGCCCTCGACGACCAGCCACAGGACGAGCGGACCTTCCAGGGACAGGCTGCGCAGGCCCGTGCAGTCCACCGGCGAGCCCAGCGCGCCCAGGGCCGCGACGACCGGATCCGCAGCTCCGGCCGGCGTACCGGCGCTGGCAGCGGCATTGGCAGCGGCAGTGACATGGTCCGCGTACATCACCTCAGTGCTCCCTGACCAGTTCGGCGTACGGGCCCTGCGCGCCCACCAGGTGTTCGTGGCGGCCGCGTTCCACGACCGTGCCCCGGTCGAGCACGACGATCTCGTCGCTGTCGCGCACCGTGCTCAGCCGGTGGGCGATGACCACACAGGCACAGCCACGGCGGCGCAGGTTGTCGATGATGGTCTGCTCGGTCACCGCGTCCAGGGCGCTGGTCACTTCGTCGAGCACCATGACGCTGGGGCGGCGCACCAGCGCCCGTGCGATCTCCAGGCGCTGGCGCTGGCCGCCCGAGAAGTTGCGGCCGTCCTGCTCGACGCGGCTGTGGATGCCACCGGGGCGGCGGGCCACCACGTCGTGCACGGCGGCGTCCTGGAGGGCGGCGACGACGGCCTCGTCCGCGATGGAGGGGTCCCACAGCGTGACGTTGTCGCGGACGGTGCCTTCGAAGAGGAAGACGTCCTGGTCGACGAAGGAGACGGAAGCGGCCAGCGCGCCCCGCGGGATGTCCTCCAGCCGCATCCCGTCGATGCGGATGGCCCCGGCCCAGGGGGCGTGGAGGCCGGAGACCAGCCGGGAGACGGTGGACTTGCCGCTGCCGGAGGCCCCGACGAGCGCGACCTGCTGCCCCGGTCCGACCGTCAGCGAGAAGTCCTTGAGCAGCGGGGCGTCCAGCGGGTTGTAGCCGAAGGTGATGCCGTCCAGCTCCACATGGCCCTTGAGACGCCGGGTGGAAGCAGCGGGCTCGCGCCGCGAGTAGACCCGGTCGACCGGAAAGTTCTCGACGTCACCCAGGCGGGCGACGTCGGCCGCGAAGTCCTGGATCCGGCCGGCGACGCCGCCCAGCCGGGAGATCGGCGCGGTGAAGCTGGTCACCAGGGCCTGGAAGGCGACGAGCAGGCCCACGGTGAGGTGGCCCTCCACCGCACGCAGGCCGCCGATCGTCAGGATCAGCGCACTGTTGAACGCCGCGAGCGTGGGCGCGACGATCGCCAGCCACGCGCCGGGCACGCCGAGCCGCTGCTGCACGTCGAGGGTGACGGCGTGCTGTCCGGCCCAGCGCCGGAAGAAGCCGTTCTCGCCGCCGGTCGCCTTCATCGTCTCGATGAGCTGCAGACCGCTGTACGCGGTGTTGGTCAGCCGGGCGCTCTCGGCGCGCAGCTTCCGGGTACCGGTGGCCCTCAGCCGGATCGCGATCCGCAGGGCGACCATGTTGAGCAGCGCCACGGCCACGCCGACGAGGGTGAGCTGCGGATCGTACGTCCACAGCAGCACCGCGTAGAGCACGACCACCACGGCGTCCACGGCGGCGGCGGACAGGTCCCGGGCGAGGGTCTCGGCGACCGCGTCGTTCGACTGCAGGCGCTGCACCAGGTCGGCCGGGTTGCGCTGGGAGTAGAAGGTGACGGGAAGCCTGAGCAGATGCCGGAAGAAGCGGGCACTGCTCAGGGTCGAGGAGATGATGCGCCCGCGCAGCAGGTTGGCCTGCAGCAGCGCGGTGAGGGTCGCGGTGAGGACGAGGGCGACGGCCATCGAGGCGAACAGCACACCGAGCAGGGACGTCTGTTCGCCGATGAGGAACATGTCGATGTACGTACGGCTGAGGGCCGGCACCGCCGCGCCGACGGCGACCAGGAGGAGGCTGGCGACCACGGCGGCGGCCATGGTGCCCGAGGTACCCCGCATACGGGCCGGCACGGCCCCCAGGACACCCGGGCCGCGGCCGCCGCGGCGGAACCCGTCGCCCGGCTCGAAGGTGAGGACGATCCCGGTGAAGCTGGTGTCGAACTCGTCCATGGGGACGAACCGGCGCCCCTTGGCGGGGTCGTTGACGTACACACCCGTGCGGCCGCGCCGCCGGGCCGTGCCCTCGTAGACGACGTAGTGGTTGAACTCCCAGAAGAGGACGGCCGGGGCGCTCACTTCGGCGAGCGCGGCCAGGTCCATCTGCATGCCCTTGGCCGTCAGCCCGTACCCGCGGGCGGCCTTGAGGAGGCTGCTGGCGCGGGAACCGTCGCGGGAGACACCGCACGCGATGCGCAGTTCTTCGAGCGGGACGAAGCGGCCGTGGTGGCCGAGCACCATGGCCAGGGCGGCGGCGCCGCACTCCACCGCCTCCATCTGCAGCACGGTGGGCGTGCGTACGGGGCGGGGCGTCCTGCCCCGCGGTACGGGTACGGGTGCGGGGGTGGGCCGGGGTGCGGGCCTGCGGCGGGAGCCGCCCTTCGGCTCGGGGCGGTGACGCCGGCGCCCGGCGGGCGGCAGGTGCGGCGCGGTCACGGCAGCAGCCAGTCGACCGGGCGCTGCGCGGCGAGGTGGACGGCTCCGGTGACCGGGGTCCTCGAATCGACGGCGTACGGGGGCCCGTCCGCGGAGGACCACCGGTAGCCGGACGGGGTGGAGGAGGAGCGTTCGAGCCGTACGACCACGGCCACCGGGCTGCCGTGGCGGGAGAACTGTTCGGCGAGAGCGCTGTCGCCGAGGAAGCCGCCGAGCTGCGCCCGCGTCTGCGGCGCGCGGCCGACCGCCGTGACGCGCCCGCGCAGCATGCCGAACCGCTGCTGCGGGACGGACTGGACGCTCAGGTCGACCGGGGCGCCCACGGTGATCGCCGAACCGCTGCCGCCCGGCACGTACAGCACGGCCACCAGCGGGTCCTGCGGATCCGTCGCACGTTCCACGGTGGCCACGTCCGCACCGGTGGCGATGACCGAACCCACCTTGGCCACCAGGGTCGTCAGGCGGCCGCCGGTCACCACGCGCACGGGCCGTTCCCCCTGCTCCGTACGGACGTTGAGCAGGGGCGCACCGGCGGCCAGCAGCTGGCCCTCCTCGGCGAGGACCCCGGTCACCTGTCCCGCGACCGGCGTCTGCAAGACGTAACTGCCCTCGGCCCGGGTGAGGATGCCCGGTGCGCTCAGCCTGGACGACACGGTGCCGGTGAAGGCCCAGTAGGCCGAGGCCGCCATGACGGCGACCGTGACGGCCAGGACCAGTCGACCCTGGGGGCGGGCCAAGCGAACGGGCAGGTCCAATTCCTCGGGCGATTGCAGCTTGGAAAGAGCCTTTTGGCGAAACTGCACGAACTGTTCCTTCGGCTGCATTCGTATCGTCGAGCGGACATACGGAGGGACACGCGGAGGGACACGCGGGGGGACATACGGGGGGACATGCGGGCGGCCGTGAACCCCGGAGCCGTGGGGGATGATCCGGGGTTCACGGGTGTTTCCGATCAGAGACCGGCGCGACCGGAGTTCACCGAAACACCGGTGATGCCCGTGACGAGACCGGGGACGTGGGACACGATGCCCGTCGCGGCCTGGACGGTGTGGAGGGAGCCCACGACGCCCACGACATTGGTGACATCGCTGGTCACGGCGCCGGCCAGGCCGCCGGACACGCTGATGATGCCGCCGGACACGGCGTCCAGCTCGGTGTCGTCGATCTCGCGGGTCTCCAGGTCGTTACGCATGGCGCGCACCTTTCATTGGGGGGAGGAATTCATCGCCGAGCGGTCGGCGGAACGAAACTCGGCCGCCGTTCCTGACTGCTGCGATGCGCAAGATGAAAGCACGCGAACGCGCCCTCCACCCAATCCCGCTGACTTCCCGTCACAGGCTGACGCTCACCTCTGCCGACCGACGTGCAGCTTGATTCACCGAATGGTGGCGACTTCTTCACATGAACGAGTAACAGAAAGAGACGGTGAACTGCCGGCATGGAACCGAACGGGATGAATCACCACCGAAGGGGCGGGATGTATCGTGACAAATCGCCCTGCGGGGGAGGTGCGCTGTCGAGATCGCGGACGCCATGTGCAGGTTTCCTGAGGGTGCGCCGGGTGACCGGCCGCTCACACCCGGTCGCCGGTCGCCGGCCGTCGGCCGCCCATGGGCGCAGGATGCGCGCCCATGGGTGCAGGGTGCCGCGGCCCGGCACCCGTGCGGCTGGAACCGCTACTGCCAGTCGTCCCAGGGCGGCGGAGCCATCTCGTCCAGGTCGAACGGAGGCTCGTCGTCGTCCGGCGCCTCCGCCGCGGACCGTGCCGCGGGCGGTGCCTCCGGGTGAGCCGGGGCGGCGGACCCGGTGGACCCGGCCGGCGGCGCGGACGCGGGGGCCGAAGCCGCAGCGCCGCACTCCGCCAGGGTGTCGAGGACGCCCTCGGCGTACTTGGCGAGCTTCGCCTCGCCGACGCCGCCGATGGTGCCCAGCTCCTCCGTCGTGGCGGGCAGCCGGGTCGCGATCTCCCGCAGCGTCGCGTCGTGGAAGACGACGTACGCCGGTACGCCCTGCTCCCGCGCCGTCTCGGCCCGCCAGGCGCGCAGGGCCAGGAAGACGGGCTCCGCCGCGGCCGGCAGGTCGACCGGCACCCGGGCACCCTTCCCCGAGCGCGAACCGGACTCCTTGCGGGCGGGTCCGGCGGGCGCCTTCTCCTTCCGCATCGGGACGCTGCGGCGTCCGCCCAGCACCTCGCCGCTGTCGTCCGTCAGCACCAGCGTCCCGTACTCGCCCTCCACCGCCAGCAGCCGCTGCGCCAGCAGCTGGCGCACGACCCCCCGCCACTCCGCGGTGCCCAGGTCCGCCCCGACGCCGAACACCGAGAGCGCGTCGTGGTCGAACTGGATGACCTTGGCCGTCTTCTTGCCCTGGAGGATGTCGATGATCTGGCCGGCGCCGAACTTCTGCCGCCGTTCGTTCGCCAGCCGCCACACGGTCGACAGCAGCTTCTGCGAGGCGACCGTCGCGTCCCAGGACTCGGCCGGCGTCAGACACGTGTCGCAGTTGCCGCACGGCGTCCCCGACTGGCCGAAGTACTCCAGCAGCCGCACCCGGCGGCAGTCGACCGTCTCGCACAGCGCCAGCATGGCGTCCAGGTGCATGCCCAGGGAGCGGCGGTGCGTCTCGTCGCCGTCGGAACCGTCGATGAGCTTGCGCTGCTGGACCACGTCCTGCAGGCCGTACGCCAGCCAGGCCGTGGCCGGCTCGCCGTCGCGGCCCGCCCTGCCGGTCTCCTGGTAGTAGCCCTCGACCGACTTCGGAAGGTCGAGGTGCGCCACGAAGCGCACGTCCGGCTTGTCGATGCCCATGCCGAAGGCGATCGTGGCCACCACCACGACCCCGTCCTCCCGCAGGAACCGCGCCTGGTTCGCCGCGCGCGTCCGGGCGTCCATGCCGGCGTGGTACGCCACGGCGTCGATGCCCTGCTCCACCAGGAAGGCCGCGGTCTTCTCCACGGAGGCCCGCGAGAGGCAGTACACGACTCCGGCGTCACCGGCGTGCTCGGTGCGGATCAGCTCCAGCACCTGCTTGAGCGGGTTGTTCTTCGGAGCGATCCGGTACTGGATGTTCGGCCGGTCGAAGCTGGCGACGAAGTGCCGGGCCTCCTCCAGGCCGAGCCGCGCCACGATCTCGGCGTGGGTGGCCTCGGTGGCCGTCGCGGTCAGCGCGATCCGGGGCACCTTCGGCCAGCGCTCGTGCAGCATCGACAGCGCGAGGTAGTCGGGCCGGAAGTCGTGACCCCACTGGGCGACGCAGTGCGCCTCGTCGATCGCGAAGAGCGAAACCGTCCCCCGGTCGAGCAGCCGCTGGGTGCTCTCGGTGCGCAGACGCTCGGGGGCCAGGTAGAGAAGGTCCAGCTCGCCGCCGAGGAACGCCTGCTCGACGGCCTGCCGCTCGTACGGGTCCTGCGTCGAGTTGAGGAATCCGGCCCGCACCCCGAGGGCGGTCAGCGCGTTCACCTGGTCCTGCATCAGCGCGATGAGCGGCGAGATGACGATGCCCGTGCCTTCTCTGACCAGCGCCGGGATCTGGTAGCAGAGCGACTTGCCGCCGCCGGTCGGCATCAGTACGAGGGCGTCGCCGCCGCCGACGACCTGCTCGATGATCTCCTGCTGCTCACCGCGGAAGGAGCTGTAGCCGAACACACGGTGCAGTACCTGCAGAGCGTCGGAGGTCTCCGAGGTCTCGGAGGTGTCGGGGGAAGCGTCGGGGAGTGCCATCCATGAAGCCTATCGACACCCACCGACACCGGATCCCGCCCGCCCGGACCCGGAAAAGGGGAGGGCCCCGCCCGGCGACGCCGAGTAACCTCCCGGGATGGCGAAGACGATCAAGATGCTGAGTCCGGAAGCCGGGCGGACCGACACCGCGGGCCTGCGCGCGTTCGACGCGGACGCCCTCGCGAGGTGCGCGGCCGACACGGCCCAGCCGTGGTGGCGCCGCCAGGCCTGCGCGGAGGCACTGGCCGGACGGGTGCCGGAGCGGCGCGTGGCCCGGTTGATCGCCTGTGTCCAGGACACCCGTGAGGTGAGCCATGTACGCATCGCGCTGCTGGGCCTGCTCGCGGACCGCACCGAGCTGCTGCCCTGGCTGCGGCACGAGGACCGGCAGCAGGACGGCGCGTACGGCATGGCCGAAGCGGTCCTGGGGGCCCGCGGCGCGCTCGGCGACCTCACGGCGGCGGGCGCCCTGGCGGCAGTCGCCTTCAGTCCGTGGCGTGACCGGCGGGAGACCGGCGAGGCCGGGCTGGACGCACTGGCCGCACGGTACGGGTTCGAGGCGGTCCTGGCCGAACTCGACGGGGCCCGGCCCGAGGACCGCTCCACCGGCATCCGCCTGCGCCACCACGCCGGCCAGGACGTCACCGATGCGCTCGCCGACCCCGACCGGGCGGTCGCGTACCGCGCCCAGGAGTTCCTGACCGACCCCGAACGGCTCCGCGGCTACCTGGCCGGGGCGCCGACCGAGGAGGCGAAGCTGTGGGCCGTGTACGCGCTGCACCGGCTGACCGACGACGCCGCCGAGACCCGGAGACTGTACGGGGAGCTGGGGCGGCCCCGCGTCGAGGTGGCCGGCCTGGACGAGGAACTGCGCGCGGTGATCGTCCACGAGTACGGGCAGTGGGCCGAGGAGCGGAGCGATCCGCGGTGGCGGATCGAGGCCGTGTGCACGGAGGCGCCGGCCTACGACCCGGCCGAGCCACTGCTGCGTGCCATGGCAGCCCTCACCGCCGCGGGCCTCGCGCCGAAGCCCCCCGTCTCCTGCGGAGAGGACAACGGCACGGGGGACGGCACGTACCACGTGATCCACCACGGCACCGGCGACGGCACGGTGTTCATCAGCACGCTCGGCCGGTTCGCCACCGGCGACGACGACGATCCGGACGTGCGCCGAGCCCTCGAATCCGCCGGGTTCCGCTGGATCGACCGCGCCGTCGCCTCGACCGAGGTCACCGGCCTCTGCGTGTACTACTTCGGCAGCCGCGACCCGTTGAAGGTCGACACCCTGCTCTTCTACTGGCAGGACTAGCCGCACCCTTGTGACTCGTCGCTAGGCGACCGTGAGCACGATCTTGCCTTGGATGTGCCCTTGGGCGGCGCGTTCGTGCGCGGCCCGGGCCTCCGCGAGAGGGAACGTGCTGTCGATCGCGACGCGGACCGTGCCCGTGTCGAGCAGGCGCCCCAGATCGGCGAGCTGCGCGGCGTCCGAGCGGACCTGGGTGCCCGTGACCGTGACGCCCAGCTTCGCGGTCTCTTCCTCGTCGAATTCGCCGAAGAACACGGGGAACTGGGAGCCGCCGCGCTTGAGCGTGCGCAGGAAGCGCTTGCTGTGGGGGCCGCCGACGGCGTCGACAACGAGGTCGACGCCGTCCACGAGTTCCTCGGGACGGCTCTTGGTGTAGTCGATGAACTCGTCGGCGCCGAGCTCACGCAGGAACGTTTCGTGCGTGCCCGACGCCACCGCGATGACAAACGCCCCCTGCCACTTGGCCAGCTGCAGGGCGAAGTGCCCCACGCCGCCCGCGGCGCCGTTGATGAGCACCGTCTTGGTGGTGTCGAGCGGCACCGGGCGATGCTGCGCCGCCTGGAACGGTGAGGGGTGATCGTGTCCGAGCTCGATCAGGAACTGCCACGCGGTGAGCCCGGCCATCGGTGCTCCGGCAGCGTGCACGTGATCGATGCCGGCCGGCTTGAGTGCGAGGTCCGAGGCGGGCGCGGCGACGTACTCGGCATAGGTGCTGCCCTCGAAGCCCGGGAAGCGAAGGAGGCCGAAGACCTCGTCACCGACGGAGAAGCCGTCCACATCCGCGGCGACGTCCTCGACGACGCCTGACAGGTCCGTACCCGGAATCACGGGCAGGCTGAACTTCGGTCTCATCTCAGGAGGCAGGTTGGACATCCCCTCCCGCAGGTACCAGTCCGGGGGGTTGACGCCGACAGCGTGCACACGAACGAGCACCTCACCCGGCCCCACCTCGGGGAGGGGCACCTCTTCGTGGCGCAGGACCTCAGGGCCGCCGTGCTCATGGAGCCGGATCGCCCTCATCGTGTCTGCCGACATCGTTTCCTCCAGCCCGCGCTGCGGGATAGGCTTACCGGATCAGTGATCCACATAAACGGACCACTGATCCGAATATATGGACCACTGATCCGTTTAGTCAAGAGGGACAGATGCGCGCCGACGCCAGGAAGAATCGCGACCAGCTGCTCGCAGCGGCGGGCACCGCCATCACCGAGCAGGGTGTCGACGTGTCGATGCGCGACATCGCGCGCAGGGCCGACGTCGGACTGGCGACGCTGCTGCGTCACTTCCCGACGCGCGAGGCGCTGCTCGATGCCCTGCTCCGCACGAGCTTCGACGAGCTGACCGCCAAGGCGGACACCCTGGAGGCGTCCAGCTCGCCCGGCGACGCTCTCGCCTCGTGGCTGAGCGACTACGTTGCGTGGACGACGGCGTACCGGGGCGCGGTCGCGCTGATGGCAGCCGCCCTCGAGGACACCGAGTCCGCACTCCACGCATCGTGCGTCACCCTGCGCGCCGCCGGCGCCCGGCTCCTCACCCGCGCGCAGGACGCGGGCGCGGCACGGAGGGACATGGACGGCGCCGACCTGTTCGCGCTCGTGGCCGCGCTCGCCTGGCTCGGTGATCAGCCCTCGCTCGCTCCGCGCGCCGAACACCTCTTCGGCGTCGTCGCAGGCGCCGTCCTGACCGGCACGGCGAGCGGCGATGCCGTGGGGGAGGGCCGTCCTCGAGCCCGTGGTTGAAAGCGTCGCGCGCGGACCGGCGAACCTGGCCGTCAGCTCCGGGGGCTCGCCGCTTCCAGCTTTTCGATGACGCGGACCGTGACCAGCGCGAAGATGCCGTGCGGGATGATGTCCGAGACCCAGTCCGAGGCTGTCCAGGTCCGCGGATCCGAGATTCCCAGAAGGAAAATCGGCATGTTGGTGACAGTCAGGGCGAAGAGGGATGCAACGGCATAGCGGGACGTCTTCGTCGGAAGCCAGCCGGCAGCCTGCGCCAGTGACAGTGCCACCCCCATGCCCATCCCCACGGTGTATCCGGTCAAGGGACCGAGGCCCGCGATCCGGTTCTCCCGGACCCGGTCGTCCCCGGGAATTCGTACATGGAGCTTCTCGGCAAGGGTGCGCACCGTGATCTCAGGCGTATCACTGAGGGGCCGGCCTCGAAGTACGATATCGACGTAACCCGCCATGTTGAGTGCGGTCGTGCCGGCGAGTCCCGCAGCGGCGCCGTGAAGAATCGGCCGTACAACGCTGGTCATGGGCGGTCCTCTCGGTCTCGAGTGCTCTGCCCGGTTCTGGCGGCCGTCATCGTCCGGGCAGTCGCTCCCGGACCTCCTGGAGCAGCCACCCATTCCCGTCCGGGTCACTGAACGTCGCGTACGAGCCGTAGCTGGCGCCGTTCGGAGCCGGGCCGTCCACCTGTTCCGGGGTGCCGCTGTCGTAGACGCGGTGGAAGATCTCGCTGACCTCGGCACCCTGGCCGATCAGCTCGGCGCGGGCTTTGTCGAGGTCCTGGACGACGAGGTACGTTCCCTGGACGGAGCCTGCTGCCGCAGGGGTGACTCCGCGGCCGATATGGATCGAGCATCCCGAGCCCGGAGGCGTCAGCTGCACGATTCGGAATTCCGGCCCCGTCTCGAAGTCCGCATCGACCCTCCACCCCAAGCCCTGGTAGAAGCGCAGGGCGCGATCGACGTCAGCCACCGGTATCACTACGACCTCTAGATTCATATCCATGGTCGACCCTCCGTCGACGTTCGTTGCGCCGTCCTGGTTCGCGGTGCCCATGACGACCTCCCGGATGCACCGGTCCGGCCGATGGCGAACAGCGAACAGCGAACAGCACTTCGTCCGCGACCAGTTCACCGTCGCCGAGGAAGACTGCCCGGTGCGCAGGTGAAGCCGTGCGGCCGGACGTGCCGCACAGCTCCACACACTGATCAGTCAGCAGTCGTCGCCGTAGCCTCCGCCCCAGTCGTCATCGTCGTCGTCGTACCATCCGTGGTGGTGGTCATGGTCCCAGCCACCACCGGTGACGTAGGTGACGGCGTGGGTGGGCGTGGCCGCGGAGGCGGTACCGGCGGCGCCGATGGCAGCGCCACCTGCCATCAGAACGCCGATGGCAGACACCGCGAAGAGACGCTTGATTCTCAGTGCTTGCATGATTCAGCACCCTTCATTGTCGTGTTCTGTGCCGTCCCGGTCCTCGCCGGTCGAGCGCGCGCCGAACTCCTCGGAGCTGCATATGAGGAACGGCGGCCGGACCGGTACGGAACGGCCCGCAGAAGAGACCGGCATGACCTGGCGTGCAGCGCACAGCCCACATGCCTCATGCACCAGATGTCATGAGATTTTGTCGGTCCATATATGCGGAAATGAGGCTGTAGCCGCAGCCGCTGTCGCACTGCGTCGACCGGCCGCGGACTCGGACCAAGGCGTGGACATCTCGCCGTCGCGCCCTGGCGCGTAGCCACGGGATTTGGGTGACTCCCGCAGTTGCGGCCCCCATCTCCTTCCGAGTGTAGTCCTCCACCCGAGGGCTGTCCCGCAGGTGTTCCGAAGCCGGCCCGCCGCCCGGTACGCGCCCTGCCGGCACGCTCGCGTTCCGCCCTATGATCGTCACTCCGCGTACGAGGGGGGCTGGTATGGGGGCAGGCGGGGCGGCATCGCAGCGGGCGCAGGACGCGCGGCGGCAGGAGCGGTTACTCCGGGAGCAGTGGCAGGCCGCCCGCCGGCAGGCCCTGCGGTGGGGCGCTGTCGGTGAGGGCGAACAGCGGGTCCTCGCCCAGCTGTTGGTACTGACGGCCCGCGGCTGGCGGTTGCTCGTCGACCGGCAATGGTCCGGGACACGGACCGCCGAAGCGGACATGCTGCTGGTGGGGCCCGGTGGTGTCTTCGTCATCGACGTCATCGACGTCACCGCCGGCGGCGAGCCGGACGACGGACAGGCGGCCGGGCTGCTCGCCGCCACGAAGGCCGCCGAGAGCGCGGTGGCGTCCCTCGGCATGTCACCGGTGGCGGTCCAGCCGCTCATGGTGTTCGCCGGGCAGCGTGTCGACACGAGCCGCGGCCGGATACGGCTCCTGGGCGAACACGAGATCGGCCCCGTGCTGCTGTCGCAGCGGCACCGGCTGCGCGCGGAGTCGGTCCGGGCGATCGCCGACCATCTGGAGCGGGTGTTCCCGGGCTACGCGGGGTCGGCGGTCGAGCAGCAGCAGCCGCAGGTGCCCGAGCACCACCGACCCAGCTCCCCGGACGGGCTGTTCGACCTGGAAGGCCTGCGCGACGCGGCCTTGAAGGGAGCGATGCAGGCGCCGATCGAGCAGTGGATGACCTTCCTCCACCCCGATCAGGTAGCGCTGGTGCGCCGCAACTGGGCGGGCCCGGCCCGCATCAGCGGACCGGCCGGTACCGGCAAGACGGTCGTCGCCCTGCACCGTGCGGCCCACCTGGCCCGGCGGACGACCGGCCGCATCCTGTACGTCACCTTCGCCAACAACCTGCCCCGGGTACAGAGCACTTTCCTCCGGAGCATGGCCCCGGCCGTCGCCGACCGGGTGGACTTCCGCAGTCTCCACTCCTGGGCGCAGGAGTTCCTGCAGGGGCGGGGCATACCGGTACGGCTGCACGGGGACAAGGCCGAGACCGCCTTCAGCCTCGCCTGGAAGAACGTCGGCCGGGAGGGCCGTCTGGCCGAGCTCGACCCGGCCCCCGCCTACTGGCACGAAGAGATCGACTACGTCATCAAGGGGCGGGGCCTCACCCGCTTCGAGGAGTACGTGACCCTCCCCAGGCGGCGGCGCAAGGCGCGCCTCCACCGTACGCACCGGCAGTCGGTGTGGGAGCTGTACGAGGCGTACGAATCGCTGCGCGGCGAGCGCGGCGTCCACGACTTCAACGACGTCCTCTCCCTGGCCCTGGCCGAAGCGGTACGCGGGCGCGAGCGGCCCCCGTACGCGGCGGTCATCGTGGACGAGGTCCAGGACCTCACGCTCGTCGGTGTGCGCCTCCTGCACGCGCTCGTCGGTGATGTGCCGAACGGTCTGCTGCTCGTCGGCGACGGTCAGCAGACCGTGTACCCGGGCGGCTTCCGCCTCACCGACGCGGGCATCGACATCCGCGGCGACCGCGGACAGGTGCTGCGCACCAACTACCGCAACAGCAAGCAGATCCTGGACGCCGCCCTCACCGTCGTGGCCGACGACGCCTTCGAGGACATCGACGGCCTGCGCACCCCGGGGCGCCGCGACGTCGACCTCACCTACCACGACGGGGACGTCGTACGTGTCACCAGGCCCACGGTCGACGCCCACGACAGGGACCTCCTGGACGCCCTGCGTTCCCTGCCCGACGGTGCGCGGGCCGACACCGCCCTCCTGTGCCCCTCCATGCGCGCTTTTCGCCACTACCAGCGGTTGCTCACCCAGGCGGGCATCCCCGTGTGCCAGTTGGAGCACTACGACGGCCGCGCGGTCGACGCGGTGAAGCTGGGCACCTATCGCAGGGCCAAGGGCCTGGAGTTCAAGAACGTCTTCCTGCCCCAGCACGATGAGGTGTTCGCGAAGGGAGCGCCGGCCGGCACGGCGGGCGGTACCGCCGGCGGTACGGAGACTTCGGAGACGGCCCTGGAGCGCGAGGAACTGCTCCGCAGCCAGCTCTTCGTGGCGATGACCCGCGCGCGTGACCTGCTGTGGCTCGGCAGCGTCACCACGTAGGAGGCGGGGAGGCGGTGCCCCGCGGATCAGGCGGGGGCGGACGGCCGTGTTCGGGCCGCGGCAGGTGTGTCGCGGCCGGCGCGCCCGGGAACTGCGCGCAAGCTGGGAGCTGTCCGTCGCCGGGCCGGCCGCAGGAGCAGTGGCGGCCGGGGGGTTCGCTCACGGCGACGACGATGACGGTCTGCTGGTGCGTGGTGCTGTTCTTCGCGTCGGCGGGCGCCTCCAGCGCGTACCTGACCGTCTCGGAGGTGTTTCCCATGGAGACCCGCGCCATGGCCATCGCTTTCTTCTACGCCCTCGGCACCGCGGCGGGAGGCATCAGCGGCCCGCTGATCTTCGCCGACCTCACCGGGTCGGGTGTGGTCGGCGACACGGCGCTCGCCTTCCGGATCGGCGCCGCACTGATGTGCGCCGCCGGACTCGTGGCGGCGTTCCTGGCGGTCAAGGCGGAGCGGCGCTCCCTGGAGGACATCGCCGAGCCCCTGTCGGTGGCGAAGCCGGCTCCGTCCGCCGGCTCCGGGTGACAGCCGGATACGGCCGGTCGGGACACTCCCGGGGGGTTGCGCGGTGTGTCTGCGCGACCGGTGGAGGGGCAGTCCCCTTCAATGGCGCCGCATGACCTTCTCCGCACTGCACCGGCCGCCCGCGCGCGCCACCTTCACCCCGTACACCCGCCGGTCGGTCCTCACGGGAGCCTTCGCCCTGGCCGCCGCCACGGCACTGCCGCTCGCCACGGCCGGACGGGCGTCCGCCGCCACCCCGGACATCATCGGCTGCGCCGCCTGGGGTGCACGGGCGGCGTCCGAACCCGTCGTCGTCCTGGACAACCGCCCGGAGCGGATCATCGTCCACCACACGGCGACGGCGAACGTGACGGACTACTCGAAGCAGCGCGCCTTCGCCCTCGCCCGCGCGATCCAGACCTACCACATGGACGCGCAGGGCTGGATCGACACGGGCCAGCACTTCACCGTCAGCCGCGGGGCCTTCGTACTGGAGGGGCGCCACAACAGCCTCGCGGAGCTGCGCGCCGGCACCCGCCAGGTGCGGGCGGCGCACTGCGTCGGCCAGAACACCGTGTCGATCGGCATCGAGAACGAGGGCACGTACACCTCGCAGGACCCGCCCGCGGCCCAGTACGCGGCCCTGGCCGACCTGTGCGCCCACATCTGCGACCAGTACGGCTTGCCCGCGTCGGAGATCTACGGCCACCGCGACTTCAACGCCACCTCCTGCCCCGGCGACCACCTCTACGCACTGCTCCCGACCCTCCGCAAGGACGTCGCCGCCCGCCTCGGCGCGCCCGCGCCGGAGGAGGCGGTCGACCCCATCGAGGACCTGGTCCGCCAGGCCACCGGTCAGCAGGCGGCGGAGTACGCGGAATACCTCCCGGCCGGTCTTCTGCCCTGAGGGTGCGCCGACGCCCCGGGCCACCCCCCGGGGCTACAGTCGCCAGTACGTACCGGCACGGGAATCGGCATGCACCACGTGGCGCCCGACGCGCACCACGTGGTGGTCCGGGCCGGACCAGGAGCCGCAGGCGCCGTCGGCGGCGGGCAGCGGGGTCCAGATCTCCAGGAAGGTGCTGCCGTCCGGGTTGGTGCCCCGCTCGACGAGGTTCGCACCGTCCCACCGGAAGGTGCCGGCGTCTTCGCCGGGCTCGCCCGTGAGGTGGTGGAAGTGCACCTGGGAGCCGTCGAAGGACGTCGTACCGGCGAAGCCCCGGCTGTCGGCGTAGTACGGCCCGGCCTGCAGCCACACCACTTCGCGGTCCTCGACGAGAGGTCCGCCGTTGCGGCTGATGCCGCGCCGCAGCCAGGCACCGTGCTCGGGCACCGGGACGCCGGGGCCGTCCGGGACGCGCCCGCCCGCCCCGGGCTCAGGCGCGGTCATCGGCGGCAGGCCCGGCGGGCTCGTCCACGGCCAGGAGCGTCAGCGGTACGTTGCCGCGTACGGCTTGCGAGTACGGGCAGACCGCGTCCGCCCGGTGCAGCAGGGGCTGGAGGTCCGCCGCCCGCCACCCGGGCAGGCTGACGGTGAGCGTCACCGCGAGGCCGTAGCCGGCGGGCGTGTCCGTGGTGCCGAGCTGGACCTCGCAGGCCACGCGCGCGGCGGAGGCGTCCGCCCCGAACTCCGCGGCGACCTCCGCGAGCGCGGAGGTGAAGCAGGCGGCGAAGCCGGCCGCGAACAGCTGCTCCGGGTTGGTGGTGCCGGGCACCTTCTTGCGCGGCGGGGCGAGGCGGACGTCCAGGCGTCCGTCGTCCGTGCGGACGGATCCGGTACGTCCCCCCGCGGCGTGCGCGGTCGTCCGGTACAGGCTGCGGGTGAGTGGCACGGTCATGACGTACGGCCCATCTTGCTCGACGAGGACGCTGCCCGGGTGCGGACAGCGGACGGCGCCGCTCGTGCGGCACCTCGCGCGTCGTCGTGCGTAACCGGGTACGGCGCATCTCGTCCGGGGCCGTGGACCGGCCGCCGGACAATCTAGCAACGCGCTCCGCGGTCCGGGGCCACCCCCCGCGGTGAAGTACCTCACCCGCCACCGACCCGGCCGCCGGCCCGGGGGTCAGGGTGCGTGGTGCTGGACGCCCCGCTGACCGGGCACCCGGGTCGACCTCGGGGCGCCCGAGCGCCGGTGGTGGTCGGCTCGCCGCCGGCGGCCCGGGAACGGGTTGCGCCGCACGGTGGCGCTGGGGGCCGCGATCAGCAGGCCGACAAGTGCGAGGACCGCGACGAGGATGAGCACGTTGACGAGGTTCATGGTCCTGCCTTTCGTCGAGTATTGACTGCCTGTCACTACATCTTGTTACCGATTCGCGGGCTGTTAAACACAGAGGGTGACAAGACGTGTCCTCGGGGGCCGCGTCGGCGCTGCCGAGAGGGCAACATCAGCCGTGCGTCCGGGCATTGGCGCGGCGCGGGCGACGGCCGTCCGCCACCCACCGGGAAGAGCGACTTCCGCCGCCGGCGCCGCACCGGCAAGGGCCACCGGCGGCAGGGCACTTGGTGCCGCGTCCCACCAGGATCGGCAGGACGGCGGGTGTCGTACGGTGCCGTATCCCGGCCGGGATCACGTGGCCAGGTCGACGCGTACCGTCTCCACCCAGGACGGGGGCGCGGGCGGGGTGTTGCCGATCAGCGCGGCGATCAGCCGGCACGACGGGGTCTCGTCCGGCCACGGCGTGTACCCGTCGGTCAGCACGACCACGACGTTCGGCCGGTCGGGCAGGGCCAGGGCCGCAGCGATGCCGACCCGCATGTCCGTGCCTCCGCCACCGGCCAGGGTCACCTCGCCGGCACTGCGCACCCGGGTCACGGCATGCACGTCGGCGTCGCACGCGAGGACGGCGACCCGGTTCCCGCCGACGCCCACCTCCCGCAGGACGCCGGTGACTTCGGCGAGGGCGGCCGCCAGGTCGTCCGGACCCATCGATCCCGAGGTGTCGATGACGACGGCCACCCGCGGCAGCGGCCTGCGCAGACTGGGCAGCACCACCCTGCCGCCGAGCGCGGGTGTCCGGCGCGAGGGGCGGCGGTACGTGTAGTCCACCGCGCCGGCCGCCCAGGCGGCGGCCTCGCGGACCGCTCCCGCCAGGGCCTGGCGCCAGTCGACGGAGGGCTCCAGAAGTTCCTCGGCCCACCGGGCCCAGCCCTCGGGGACCCGGCCCCGGGTGCGCCGGTGGGCCCGTACGGCCTCGGCGGTCTGCCGGCGCAGCGCCTCGGCCTCCACCGGGCCGACCCGGGCGGGGCCGCCGTCCTCGCCCAGCTCCCAGGGCCCGGGGGTGCCGTGCGCACCGGAACCGCAGTCCGGCCCGTGGGGCGTCGGGGGAATCGCCGGCAGGTACGTCTCGAACAGGCCGCCCGTGGGCAGGCCGTAGAGCCTGGGCTCCATCCGGCCCTCGGGCAGCACCAGCCCGTCGGCCAGCAGGTCGTCGTTGATCTCGCAGTCCTGGGCGATGTTGACCCGGACCGGATCGCGCTGGTCGGCGGCCGGCAGGCGCTCGGCCCGGCCGTGGTGGTCGCGCAGCAGGTGCGCCACCTCGTGGATCCACACCCCGGCCAGTTCGACGACCGGGGTCGCCTCGACGAAGGCGGGCGAGACGTAGCAGCGCCAGTGCCGGTCCACGCCCATGGTGCGCACCCCGGCCGAGGGGACGACGGTCAGGGCGTACAGCGCGGAAGCGAGGTACGGACGGGTCTCGGCGGCCTTGTACCGGGCTGCCAGCAGCTTCGCGCGGTCCAGCTCCGGGCGCACGGCGGACCGGGCTCAGTTGCCGCCCGGCAGCGAGCCGGACAGCTGGAGCAGTTCCACGAAGGCGTCGATGCCGGCCGGCACCGGCCAGTCGAGGTCGCGCATCGCTGCGAGGTCGGCGGCGGCGCGGGCGGCGACGTCGGGAACGCCCGCGTCCACGGCCTTCGCGAGGACCACCCAGCCCGCCTCCCACCGGGGGCGGGTGAGCTCGCTCTGCACGGCCGCGACCACCGCGATGAGGAAGGCCAGCTGCCGGTCGCCGCGCTCGGGCAGGGCGAAGGCGTCCGGGTCGGCCAGCACCCGGTCCGGGTCGGGCAGGTCGAGGTGTTCGAGGTACGAGAGCAGTTCGATCCCGGCGGCCTCGCCCACGGCGCCGGTGAGCGCGGCTGCCAGCGCCTCCCGGCCCGTCGAGGCCGCGTACCCCGTGGCCAGCAGCCGCAGGGCCATCTCCCAGGTACGCGGGGAGGGCCAGCCGCGACCCCGTCCGGCGGCCTCGGCCGGCATGTGGTGGACCAGGCCCGGCCGGGCGGTGAGGAAGCCGGAGACGGCGCCGCGGGCCCGGGCGACCGAACCGGAGGCCTTGGCGGGATCGACGGCCGGGATGGCCACCTCGGGCCAGGTGCCGGCCATGCCGCGGGCCACGGTGCGCGGGTTGTGCGTCCAGTCGAGGTGGACGAAGCGGTTCGCGAGCGGCGGGCTGAGGTGCCAGCCGTCCGCGGCGCTCGCGGGCGGATTGGCGGCGGCGACGATCCGTACCGCCGCCGGCAGTTCGAGGCTGCCGACCCGGCGCTCCAGGACCACGCGCAGCAGGGCCGCCTGCACGGCGGGCGGGGCGGAGGACAGCTCGTCGAAGAACAGCAGCCCGTGGCCGGTGCGGGCGAGGCGTACCGCCCAGTCCGGCGGCGCCATGGGGACACCCGTGGTGGCCGGGTCCTCGCCGACGATGGGCAGCCCCGCGAAGTCGGAGGGTTCGTGGACGCTGGCGATGACGGTCTCCAGCCGCACGCCGAGCGCGGTGGCGAGCTGCTCCATGCCGGCGGACTTGCCGATGCCCGGCTCACCCCACAGGAGGACGGGCTGGTTGGCCGTCACGGCCAGTGCCAGTGCCTCCAGTTGGGGGTTGGTGGCGGGTTCGGTGCGGGTGGCGCCCAGCCGGGCGCCCAGGGCGTCGGCGGCCGCCAGGGCCCGGGCGGGCTGCGGCTGGGGCTGGGGCTGGGTCGCACTCACGCGTCGTCGTCCTCTTCCTCGTCGTCCTCGTCTTCCTCGCGGTACTCCATGTGTTCGTCGAACCAGTCGGCGCCGATACCGGGGAACTCCTCGTCGACGCGGTCCCCCAGGAAGGTGAGGTCGGTGCGCCTGTAGCGGCGGATCACCTGGGACAGCGACAGTTCCATCTCGTCGGTGACGTCGATCCGGGCGCCGGCCGCCAGCAGGTCCCTGACCAGGTCCGCCGAGCCGCCCCAGTTCACCGCGGACAGCAACGGGGTGCGCTGCCCGTCGTCCCGTGCCTCCAGGTCGAGTCCGGCCGCCAGCAGCCGGGGCAGCAGCACCTCGTGGTCGAGCAGGTGGAGGGTGTGCAGCAGGCCGCGGCCGCGGGCGTCGCGGATGCGGGGGTCCATACCCGCGTCCAGCAGCGCCACCACGCCCGGGGTGTCGCCGTGCTGGATGCGCAGGAAGAGCTCGTGCCGCTGGGCCCGGAGGGCGCGCGGCAGCCTTCCTTCACCCGTGGTCCAGCTCTGCTGCACGGCGAAGCACCCCGAGACCGCTCCGCCGAACGCCCGCATGGCACGCTCGCGTTGCTGCTCCTCGGGGGTGTGCGGTACGTCGAGTACGCCGCCTCGTGAGCGCACCTCGTGCCATCCGCCGCGGCAGCGCACCCGTACCGGCTCGCCCGTGTCGGCAGCGGGCGGGCGCACCGCCGGTCCCGCGCCGGGGAACAGAGAGGCGGACACCAGCGGGTGCAGCTCGCGCGGGGAGATCAGGCCGGCCTTGACCAGTTCGGGATCGGGGAGCCGCTGCCAGGCGTACCGGGGCAGGGCCGGCAGGGCGAGTGCCTCGGCCTGGTCGACGATGCGGGCCCGGAGGCTGTCGGGACCGACGTGTTCCAGCAGCAGGTAGGAGCGCCAGCTCGCCGAGATCCGGTAGCGGTCGCCCGCTCCCGCCGCCATCAGCCGGGCCACCTCCGGTGCGAGCCGGCCGAGGTCGATCGGCATCCCGGCGAGGAGGGCCTCCGGGTCCGTCGGGCGCTGGTAGGGCTGCGGAGCGGGGATGCTCAGGTCGCATTCGATGCCCGCCGCCGCATAGGCCCCGAGCGTGTCCCCTGCGGCGCGCAGCACGGCGATCCGCTCGGCGAGGCCGTCCGGGTCGGCGAAGCGCGCGCCCAGCTCGGACGAGTGGCGGGCGTCCCAGAAGGGCCGGGCCGCGGTCCAGTTCTCCGCGACGAAGCCGCGCCCGGTGTAGACGTTCCACTTCTTCGTGGTGAGCGGCGCGCAGTGCAGGCGCAGCCGCTGCGGGCCTTCGCTCATGTGGGGTGTGGTGACCGACAGGGTCGGACCGCCGGGGCCGCCGTAGGAGGCGAGCAGGATCCGCAGGTCGGTGGCGAGGGTGGTGCGGCCGCCCAGGTACCGGGGCAGGTGCCAGCGCAGCAGGTCCGGGGCGAGGTGGCGCAGGTCCTCCGCCACCGACTCGGCCACGGCGGCGCCGTAACGGGCCGCGAGCTCGGGCAGTTCGAAGCCGACGTCCACGGCGGCGGCCGCGCAGGCCGCACGCCAGTCACCGGCCAGCCGGTGCGCGGTGGCCTGCTCGATCATCCAGCCGGGCACGGCGTAGCGGCGGATCCGCCGCCATGCCGGACGGTCCTCCGGCCGCAGGCCGCCGGGCAGTTCGGCGTTCTCCGTGCTCACCGGTACACACTGCCGATGGCGCGCAGGTCCGGGTGGGCGGCCCGGGCGGGACGCAGCCGCTCGGTGAACGAGCGCTTCACGCGGCGGGGCAGGCCGGGACCCAGGCCGACGTACTCCAGCGGGCTGTCCGCGGGCACCGCCGCGAGCAGGCTCTTCGCACCGCGCCCGGTGAGGCCGGTGTGGCGCAGCTCCAGCCGGCGCAGGGGGCTGCCGGGGAGGGCCGCGGCCAGGGCGTACGCCCCTTCGTCGCCGGGGTCGTTGCCGGGGGAGCCGAGGCTGCGCTCCGACATGGTCCGTCCGAGGTCGAGTGCTTCGATGCCGCCGAGGGAGGCGGCCAGGCTCCGCGCTCCGGCGGCGCCGATGCCGTTGCCGCCGAGCCCGAGCCGGACCGGGTGGGCGGAGCCGGCCGCGGCGGAGGCGAGGGCCGCGGCGCCCTCGTCGCCGAGGTGGTTGGCGGGGACGTACAGCTCGCGCACCCCGGCCTCCCGTATCAGGGCGGCCAGCAGCGGGGCTGCGTCCGGGCCGAGGCCGTTGCCGCCGAGGAACAGCCGTTCCAGGGGCTGCTCCCGCTCCAGCAGGGCGTCGAGCAGGAGGCGTACGCCGTCGACGCCGATTCCGGTGTTGACCAGGTCGAGGGTGCGCAGGGCGGTGTTGCGGCGCAGCAGTGCGGCCACGGTGCGGGCGCCGTCCCCGAAGAGCGGGTTGCGCTTGAGCCACAGGGCGCGGACGGTCGTGTCGTCGCCGAGGGCACCGGCGAGGGAGCCCACCCCGTCCGGGCCGATCCGGTTGCAGCCGAGGTAGAGGGTGTGCAGCCCGTGGTCGCCGGTGAGGGCCTCGGCCAGGGTGCCGGCGCCCGCGTCGCCGATGGCGTTGGTGCCGAGGAGCAGGTGCCTGGCGTGCGCGGAGGCGGTGGCGGCCGGCAGCAGTCGGGCCGCGCCGGCCGGGCCGAGCCCCTGCTTGCAGAGGTCGACGCGGCCGTCGGTGCGCAGGGTGCCGAGGGGGAAGGTCTCGTCGGTCTCGACGGGCCGGTCCGCGGCGAGCCGGGCGAGCAGCGGGCCGAGGCGGGCCGGGTCGGCCGGCGGCAGGTCGGGGTGCTCGATCGCGGGGCACCGTACGGGTGTCGGCTGTGTCATCACCACTCCACCGGTTTCATTCGCCGGTGCCCGGCGTCCATCACGACTTGAAGGGGAACTGCGGAAGTAGACGCAAGACCGGTCGGATTCGAACCGACGTCCTCCAGCTCGATGCGTGGGCGCGACGACCTCTGCGCTACGGCCTTGCTGCCGGCGATCATACCCACTCGGCGGCCGGAAATCGATCACCAGTTTGGCCGGTCGGTATGTGCGCGATGGTCACGTCCGTCACACCCTGCGAGGTGGACCGAGTGGTTCCGGACAGGTTTTCGAGGGCGTGAGTGCCGCGGAGCGGGGCGGAAGCTCGGATTCTGCTTGATGTCACGGCGATGGCGAGCGATGGCAAGTGATGGCGGGTGGCCGATATTCGACCATATGTTCCTGATTTGCGAAGCCCTGACACATCGTCGACATCTCCGTACGCTACGGTAACTTGACTGTCCGTTATTCCCCGGACGCCCATTGAATCCCTCTGTCAACCACCGCCCTGGCACTCCCATGCCCCGGGCGGACCGCCACGGAGAGCCACACACATGAGCACCACCGCATACAGCCGAATAGAAGCCTTAGGCATCTGCCTTCCAGCCGCAGTCCAGACCACTCCGCAACTCGCCGCCCTGGTCCCGGGGCTGGGGGAGGCGGACATCGAGAAGATCACCGGGATCACCGAACGGCGCGTGTACGACCCCGAACCGGCGGCCGGCGAGGACTCGTTCGGGATGGCCCTGTCCGCCGCCCGGGACGCGCTGGAGTCCTCCCGCTACGGGGCCGCCGACCTCGACATCGTCATCTCGGCCTCGATCACCCGCTTCAAGGACGGCGGTCGCTTCACCTTCGAGCCGTCCTTCGCCGCGACGCTGGCCGGCGAGCTGGGCGCCCGCTCCGCCATCCACTTCGACGTCTCCAACGCCTGCGCCGGAATGATGACCGGCGTGTGGCTGCTCGACCGGATGATCCGCTCCGGCGCCGTGCGGCGCGGCCTGGTCGTCAGCGGCGAGCAGGCGACCCGCGTCGCACAGACCGCCGCACGCGAGATGACCGACTCCTACGACCCGCAGTTCGCCTCGCTGTCCGTCGGGGACTCGGCGGCCGCGGTCGTCCTGGACCGCTCCACCGACGCGGCCGACCGCATCCACTACATCGAGCTGATGACCTGCTCCGAGTACTCCCACCTGTGCATGGGCATGCCCAGCGACCGCAATCCGGGCATCGCCCTCTACACGGACAACAAGAAGATGCACAACCGCGACCGGCTCAAGCTGTGGCCGCGCTTCCACGGGGACTTCCTGGCCAAGAAGGGGCGGACGTTCGCCGGTGAGGAGTTCGACCACGTCATCCAGCACCAGGTCGGCACCCGCTTCATCGACTACGTCAACCAGACGGCCGAGGCCGAGTTCGCCACCCCCATGCCGGACTCCCTCTCCGTGGTCGAGCGGTACGGAAACACCGCCACCACCTCGCACTTCCTGACGCTGTGCGAGCACCTCAGGTCGGGCGACGCCCGCCCCGGGGCCAAGTACCTGCTGGTGCCGGCCGCCTCCGGCGTGGTCACCGGCGCCCTGTCCGCGACGCTGACGAACGTGGGGGTCTGAACCATGGGCATGGTCATCACCGCAGCCGCAACCGCCCTGCCCGACGGCACGGCGTCCGCCCCGGCCTCCGTCGTGGACCTCGCGGGCCGCGCCGCCCGCGGCGCCCTGGCCCGGGCCCGGGTGCCGGCCTCCTCGATCGGCGTCCTCATCAACGTCGGCGTCTACCGCGAACACAACACCTTCGAACCGGCCATGTCGGCCCTGGTCCAGAAGGAGGTCGGCATCAACCTCGACTACATCGCCGACCCCGAACCGGCCGCCGGCTTCTCCTTCGACCTGATGAACGGAGCCTGCGGCGTACTGAACGCCGTCCAGGCGGGCCAGGCCCTCCTGGAGACCGGAAGCACCGAACGGCTCCTGATCACCGCTGCCGACGTGCACCCCGGCGGCGACGCGGACCGCGATCCCGACTACCCGTACGCGGACCTCGCCGGCGCCCTCCTGCTGGAGCGCAGTGCCGACCCCCACGCCGGGTTCGGGCCGGTACGCCACTACACCGCCGACCGGCCCACCGACGTCGAGGGCTACCTCGACACCGACACCATGGGCCGGCACGGGCGGACCACGATCACCGTCCGGCGCGAGCCGGACCACGCGCAGCGGATGGACGAGTTCGCGGCGAGTGCCGCCGCCGACTACGCGCAGGAGATCGGCATCGACCTCGACCGGACCCTGGTGATCGGCCCGTCCGCGACCGCCGACGGCGCCGGGGTGAAGGGCGAGCCGCACACCGCGGCGCCGGTCCTCGGCTACCTCCGCGCGCTGGACGGCGTACGCCACGACGACCACGACCAGTTCCTGTTCGTGTCGGTCGGCGCCGGCCCCAGCGCGGCCTGCGCCCTCTACCGGCCCGAGGGGTGGTGAGCCCCGTGCCGCAGACGATACCGACCGGCGGCGGCCCTGCCGTGGGGGAGCCGGCCACCGGCACGGACAGCGTGGCCGGGTGGCTCGAGCGCAACGCCCACGCCTTTCCCGGCAAGCCCGCCGTCATCCACCCCGACGGCCGCGGCTCCGGTAGCTACGCCACCCTCACCTACGGCGAGTTGCAGGAGAGCGTCGAGGAGCTTGCCCGCGGATTCCGGCGCGCAGGGATCACCCGGGGCACCAGGACCGTGCTGATGGCCCCGCCCGGACCGGAGCTGTTCGCCCTCTGCTTCGCCCTGTTCCGGGTCGGAGCCGTGCCCGTCGTCGTGGATCCCGGCATGGGCGTACGGCGCATGCTCCACTGCTACCGGGCCGTGGGCGCCGAGGCGTTCATCGGGCCGCCCCTCGCCCAGCTCGTGCGCGTCCTGGGCCGCCGCACCTTCGCCGGGGTGCGCGTGCCCGTCACCCTGGGACGGCGTCGGCTCGGCCGCGGCCACACGCTGGCCGCGCTGCGCGCCACCCCCGCGACCGCGACGCACGCAGCCGCGGACACGGCGGCGCCGGCCGGCGGCGACGACCTGCTGATGATCGGCTTCACCACCGGAAGCACGGGCCCCGCCAAGGGAGTCGAGTACACCCACCGCATGGCGCTGTCCATCGCCCGCCAGATAGAAGCCGTCCACGGCCGCACCCGCGACGACGTCTCCCTGGTCACCCTGCCCTTCTACGGGGTGCTCGACCTGGTCTACGGATCCACCCTGGTCCTGGCGCCGCTCGCGCCCGCCCGGGTCGCCCAGGCGGACCCGGCACTGCTCGTCGACGCGCTGGAACGATTCCGCGTCACCACGATGTTCGCCTCGCCCGCCCTGCTGCGGAACCTGGCCGGGCACCTCACCGGCGCCGCCCGCGGCCGCCACCCGCTGCCCGACCTGCACTGCGTCGTCTCCGGCGGGGCCCCGGTGCCCGATGCGGTCGTGGCCGCGCTGCGCTCCGTCCTCGACGAGAAGGCGCGGATCCATGTGACCTACGGGGCCACGGAGGTACTGCCGATCACCTCGATCGAGGCGGCCGAGATCCTCGGCGACGACGAGGCCGACACCGGTCGCGAGGGCGGCACAACCGCGGCCGGTACTGCGGCCGGTACCGCGGCCGGTGCCGCCGCGGGCGAAGGGACCTGCGTCGGCCGGCCCGTCCCCGGCACCCGCGTGGCCATCGCGCCCGTCACCGACGGCCCGCTCGCCCGCTTCGACCCCGCGACCGGCCTGCCGGCCGGGCACGTCGGCGAGATCCTGGTCCACGGCGACTCCGTCAGCCGGCGCTACCACCGGGCCCCCCGGTCCGACGCCGCGCACAAGGCGACCGAGCAACGCCCCGACGGCGAACCGCCCCGCATCTGGCACCGGACCGGCGACCTCGGCCACCTCGACTCCGAAGGACGCCTGTGGTTCTGCGGGCGCTCCGCCCAGCGGGTCCGCACCAGCCACCGGGACCTGCACACCGTGCGCTGCGAGGGAGTCTTCAACGCCCATCCCCTGGTCCGGCGCACCGCCCTGGTCGGCATCGGGCCGGCCGGCGCGCAACGGCCCGTCATCTGCGTGGAGACCGAGACCGGGGCGGACGGGACCGCGCTCGACGAAGGCGCGTGGACGAACCTGGTCGCCGAGCTGCGCACGATGGCCGAGGAACACGCCCCGACCACAGGCCTCCAGGAGTTCCTGCGCCACCCCGGCTTCCCGGTGGACATCCGGCACAACGCCAAGATCGGCCGCGAGGAGCTGGCCCGCTGGGCCACGCGGCAGCAGGCCCGGCCCGCGTCGTCCGCGGGCCGGCGGGCGGCCCGGATCGTGCCGCTCGCCGGATGGGCGTACCTCGTCGGCGGGGCGGTGTGGGCCGCGACCGGGGACGTCCCCGACCTCCCGGTGCTGCGGTGGCTGTGGTGGATCGACGCCTTCCTCAGCATCGGCGTGCACGCAGCGCAGATCCCGCTCGCACTGCCGCGCGGCCGGGAGGCCGGACACGGGACCGCCTCGGTGGTCGGGCGCACCATGCTCTACGGCGCGACCTGGTGGCGGACGCTGTGAAGATCCTGGTCACCGGAGCATCCGGATTCCTGGGCGGACACCTGGTCGACGGCGCGCTGCGCCAGGGCCATCAGGTCCGCGCCCTGGTCCGCCCCGGCAGGGACGCCGTACGACTGGGCTCCCTGCCCGGCGTCGAGGTCGTCACCGGCGACCTCACCGACGGCGATTCGCTCGGGCGGGCGGCGGAAGGCTGCGAGGCGGTCCTGCACAGCGCGGCACGGGTCGTCGACCACGGCAGTCGCGCGCAGTTCGAGGCCGCCAACGTCACCGGCACGCAGCGGCTGCTGGCGGCGGCGCGGTCGGCGGGGGCACGGCGGTTCGTGTTCGTCTCCAGCCCGAGCGCGCTGATGCGGGTACGGGAGGGCGACCGGCTCGGCATCGACGAGAGCACCCCGTACCCGGAGCGGTGGTTCAACCTCTACTGCGAGACGAAGGCGATCGCCGAACAGCACGTACGAGCCGCCGACGGACCGGAGTTCACCACCTGCGCGCTGCGCCCGCGCGGCATCTGGGGGCCGCGCGACCACGCCGGATTCCTGCCGCGCATGGTCGACGCCATGCGCGCGGGCCGGCTGCCCGACCTGTCGGGCGGCAAACGGGTCCTGGTCTCGCTCTGCCACGTCGACAACGCCGTGGACGCCTGCCTGCGGGCCGCACTCGCCCCCGCCCGGCGGGTGGGCGGCAAGGCCTACTTCGTCGCGGACCGTGAGGAGACGGACCTGTGGCCCTTCCTGGCCCGGGTCGGAGCCCTCTTCGACTGTCCCCCGCCCGCCCCGCGCATCCCGCTCGCCCTCGGCCGCGGGCTGGCCGCGGCGGTGGAGACGGGCTGGCACCTGCGCCGCCGGTCCGCGGGCGGGGGAGGCGGCGGGGGAGGCGGTACGGACGCGGCTCCGCCGCTGAGCCGCTACATGATGGCGCTGCTGACCCGCTCGGCGACGTACGACACCGCTGGCGCCCGCCACGACCTCGGCTACGCGGCCCCGCGCACCCAGGAGGAGGGGCTGCGAGCACTGCGGGACTGGGTCGACGAGGTGGGCGGCGTCGCCGCCTGGACCGCCGGCGGCCCGGCCGCTTCCACCGGCACCGCCGCACCGGCCCGCCACCCCGCACCCGACCACACCGAACAAGGGACCACGAAGTCATGACCTCCCAACAGGTCGATGCCGGTGCCGGTGCCGGTGTCGGTTCCGGCACCGGTTCCGGTGCCGGCACCGGCGTCCGCTACCGGCGCCCGGTGTCGCCCACCGAACGCCTCTACCTCTCCGCCGGGGACGCCCGCGGGGCCATGGCCCTGCGCATCGTCGTCGAGGGCGACGGCGTACCCGCCCCACAGGACCTCCAGGCAGCCCTGGCACGGGCCGCCGAGTCATGCCCGGGATCGCGGCTCGTGCACACCGGGGCGATGTGGAGCACCGGGGGACCGCCGCCCCGGGCGCGGTACGACGTACCGCGCCCCGGTGCGTACACCGACTCGGCGCCCGGGACGTACGCCTTGCCCGCCGGGCCGTCGCGGCGGACGGAGCCGCCGGGCTGCGAGGTGCTGGTCGTGCCCGGCGCCGACGGTACGGCGGCGACCACCGTCGTCTTCAGCGTCTCGCACGCCATGATGGACGGTCACGGCGCCCTGACCTGGGTACGGGAGGTCTTCCGAGCCCTGCGCGGCGAGCCCGCCCGGCCCGCGCTCGACGCGGACACCGACGCCGGACTGCTGCGCCGGCTCGGCAGCACCAGGACGCGGCCCACGCCGACGCCTCCCCGGCGCTCCCCGCTCGGCCCGGCCGACGGCGGCGGCCGCCCGCTCCGGACGTTGTGGCTGCGCCGCACCCTGCCCGGCCGCCACCCCGCGCTCACCGCCCGCCTCGCCCAGGCCCTGACCGACGCCGCAGGGCTCGACACCCGCGTCATGGTCCCCGTCGACCTGCGCCGCCACCGCCCAGGGATCGCGGCCACGGGCAACCTGAGCCTGCCGCTGTTCCTGGACCTGCGCCCCGGGGAGGACTGGACGGCCGCACACACCCGCCTGCTGACCGACCTCGCCGGGGACCGCGAACTCGCCGCCGGATTCGAAACGGCCCTCGCACCGCTGCCGAGGCCCGTGACCGCCGCTCTGCTGCGCACGGCCCAGGCCGTGGCGTCACGTACCGACCGTCACCTCGCTTCGGCCGTCGTCTCCCACCTCGGCCGCCTGGACCTGGCGGAATTCTCCGGCAGCGGCTTCACGGCGTCCACGGCCTACGCGCTGCCCGTGCACGCCCCGCTGGTCCCGCTCTCCCTGGTCGCCGCCGAGAGCGGCACGGCGACCGAGATCACGCTCGGCGTCCGCGGCGGGGGCCCGGATCTCGCCGCCCGCGCCGCGCGGTTGCTGGACACGGTCCTGGCCGGTCTCGAAACCGAGGGCGGGGCGGGGGCGGGTCCGGCGACCGTGGTACCGGCGCACGGCCCCGTCGGGGCGGACACCGCGGCCATGGACCCCGCACCGCTGCCGGCGCACCCGGCTCCGGCCGCCGTCCCGGATCCGGAGGTTCCCGAACTCACCGTCGTGGACGCCTTCCGCGCCCAGGCCGCCCGCACCCCCGACGCGCCCGCGCTCGACGGGCCCGAGGGCGTGGTCTCGTACGCCGAACTCGACCGGCGCTCCGACACCGTCGCGGCCGGGCTCCGGCGCCGCGGGGTAGGCCGCGAGGACCTGGTGGGACTGGTCGTCGACCGTACGGCCGCCGGCGTGTGCGCCCTGTGGGGCATCCTCAAGGCGGGCGCCGCCTATGTGCCGCTCGACCCCGGCCATCCCGGCGTCCGGATCAAGGAGATCCTCCAGGGGGCCGGCGTCGGCCTCAGCCTGACCGGACGACACCTGACCGAGGACCTCGCCCCCTTCGTACCCGGGACCCTGCTCGCCGTCGAGGACCTCCTCGACGGCCCTGCCCCCGGCCCGGACACGGAATCCGAGGACGCAGCGGACGTACGGCCCGCGGACCTCGCCTACGTCATCCACACCTCCGGTTCCACCGGCCGCCCCAAGGGCGTGCAGATCGAGCACGGAAGCCTCATGGGGTTCGTGCGCTGGATGACCGGCGTCTGCCAGGTCACCGGTCGCACGCGCTTCGGCTTCGCCTCCTCCTACGCTTTCGACATCTCGTGCTTCCCCCTCTTCCTGCCCCTCCTGGCCGGCGGAACGGCCGTCCTCGCCCCCGGCACGCCCTCGCCCGCCGTCCTGCGCGAGCTCGTCGCCGAGCACCGTGCCGACACCCTCGCGCTCACCCCCTCCCACCTCGCCCTTCTCGGCGGCACGGGCAGCGGCGGCCCGGGCAGCAGCGGCCCCGCGCACGGCCTGCGCACCCTGCTGCTGGGCGGCGAGCCCCTCACCCCCACCGCCGTACGGTCCGCGCACGCCGCCTTCGGGGCCGACTGCCGTGTGATCAACGCGTACGGGCCCACCGAGGCGACCGTCGCCGTACTCGCCCACATCGTGGACGGCGGCGAGAGCGGCGCCACGGTCCCGATCGGCCTCCCCGGTCCGTATGCGGGGGTCGACCTCGTCACCGCGGACGGCGAGAGCATCGGCAGCGGACCGGGCGACACCGGTCGCACCGGCGAGATCGTCGTACGCGGGATCCAGGTGGCCCGCGGCTACCTCGGTCCGTCCGACGGCCGTCCCTCACCCTTCACCACCGGACCCGACGGCGTCCGCGCCTATCGCACCGGTGACCTCGGACGCCGACTGGCCGACGGAGCAGTCGAGTTCGCCGGGCGCATCGACGAGCAGGTGAAGATCGCCGGGCACCGAGTCGACCCCGCCGAGGTCGTCGCCGCCCTCGAAGCCCACCCGGCGGTGCACCGCGCCGTCGTCGTGCCCCGCCGCCGCCCGCGCTCCACGGCGGCCGTGCTCTGTGCGTACGTACTGCCGCACGCCGGCGATCCCGCGGCGGGCGGGGGCCTGGGCGGGGGCCGGGCCGGGGACCTCGACGGGGACCTCGG
The DNA here is from genome assembly GCF_030440515.1 of Streptomyces xanthophaeus. GTDB lineage: Bacteria > Actinomycetota > Actinomycetes > Streptomycetales > Streptomycetaceae > Streptomyces > Streptomyces kutzneri. Next base: position 682,480 of record NZ_CP076543.1, on the reverse strand, counting down.
CGGCGCACTGCGGACCGAGCTCACCCGGACTCTCCCGGCGTATCTCGTCCCCGCCCATGTCCTCGTGATCGACACCCTGCCCAGCACGGTCAGCGGCAAGGCCGATCTCGACGCCTTCCCCGACCCCTTCGCAACCGCACCCGCACCCGAACCCGCCCCCGTCACCGTGGAGGCACGTGTCAGGCACCACTGGGCGGAGATCCTCGGCGTGGACGGCGCGCTGCTGTCGGCGGACTCCGCATTCCATGCCCTCGGCGGCGATTCCCTGGCCCTCGTCGAGATGCTCAGCGCCGTCTCCTCGGACCTGCTGACGCCTGCTCAGGCCCAGCGGTTCACCGGCCGTCTCGACTGCCTCGTGCGCAACCTGACGCTGGAGCAGGTCTGCGAGCACCTGACCGCCGCCCGCGAGGAGGTATCCGCATGATCTTCGTAGGAGAGGGAGCCCTGCTCCGCCGCGCCGTCACGCATGCGGCCACCCGCGGTCACCCGGTCGACCTGGTCTGCTCCGTCGACCCGCTGGACGCCGCGGACGCCGACGCGCCCCACCTCGCGGGGGTGGACGTCAACGCCCATGCCGGCACGCTCGTCCGGGCCTGCACCGACGGCATCGTCTGGTCCCTCAACAACCGGCAGATCTTCCGGGAGCCCCTGCTCCGGACTGACGGCCTGCGCATCCTCAACATCCACAACGGCCTGCTGCCGCAGCATCGTGGACTGCCCTCCGTGGCCGTCCTGTTCGCCCTGCTTCACGGCGACACGGAGTACGGGGCCACCGTCCACGAGGTCGACGCCGGCATCGACACCGGTCCGGTCCTGGCCGAACACCGCTTCCCCATCGGGCCCGAGGACCGCTACCACCAGGTCATGCTGCGTGGTATCCGTGCCTGCCAGGCTTTGTTCGAGGAGATTCTCCCGGCCGTCACCGCCGGAACCGCCCGCCCCGCACGCGCCGCGGCAGCGGCGGAACCGTCCGCGTACTACGGCCTGCGCGCCCTGGACCGGCTCGACACCTATCGCGGCCACCCCGCCTATGCCCGCGCCACCGACCTCGGTCCCTTCGCCGCCCACGCGCCCGAGGTAGTCCGGGCGCTGTCCCGCCCGCCCTCGCTCAGCCCTCCCCGGCGGCGTCCAGGCGGGTGATCTCGGCGGCGTACACGGCGGGGCCGTACCGTCCCCGTCGCTGTCGTATTGCGGCCAACTCCCCGGCACGCGGTGGGGAGTGCTCGACGCGCTCGGGCGCTCCCATGCCGTCGATCGTGCCCAGGAACTCGTTCCGCCAGGGGGCGTGCCCGTGCGCATCGCTTACGACAGCGACCCGACGGCCCGTGCCCTGCCTGAACCCGCTCAGCACGAGTCGTCGAGTCGGTCCACGACCAAGCGGAGCTCGCGAGCCCGGCGCCGGGACATGCCGCGTATCACGGCGTCCAAGAACTCCCGTGCTTCGAAGGGGCTTCCGCAGCATTCCCACACAGCGCAGCCGCCGTCGTCGTACTCACTCCAGAGGTTGCGGCGCGGGTCCCGCACGAACTCGCGCCAAAGCCGCACGGACTCAGCCGTCACACCGGGCCACAGGTAGTTCCGGCTCCGCTCGACCCTGGCAACTTCGGCCAGAGCAGGCGCGGAAAGGCCGGCGATGGAGACTTTCCTGGTAAGCACGTGCCGTGGCCGCGGTACCTGCTCGGCGCGGACACGCCCGGGCCGTCTACGCGGCATGGGCCTTTCTGTAGAACGTCATGGGCTGATCCTGCCAGAGACGGTCGCGTCGTGGCACCTGACTTGTGGCTCGGTCCGTTCGTCGCGGCTCGATCCCGCCGGCAGACATACTGGAGGCAACATGTGGAGGATGCATAGAATCTGATGAGCCGATCTACCGGTTCCGGCGCGATGTCACGCGACCGGAAGTGGCAGGCCCCCGGAACCTTCTGGACGTGACGGGAGTGAACGGTCCGGCCCAAGCCGCCGGTGTTGCGAGCTTCTGGATCCGCAAGGGCATCGCCGACAGCGTTGAGGTACTCGACCGGCAACGACCAGTCCTTGCGATCTCACAATGTGACGTGCGAGTGCTCGATGAACCGGGCCGGCAGGACACCTATCAGGTCCGGACGCTGGACCAACGGCATGCCGTGATCTGCCTCGGCCACGCAGGCGATGTGCGAGACGCGTTGATCCTCGCCGACGAGCAGTTGCCGACCCGAAGTGCGTCGGCCGCGGTGGAGGTTCGCAGAGATCGCTCCACCGTCGCACTTCTGACCCGTGCAGACCTGGGCCGGGTGTGGCCCCAACGACGCGTTCGTATGGGCATCGGGGATGCCGGCCGCACTGCAGACCAACCGCACCCGTGGTCATCCGGCTGACCGGAGTCGGGCGGCAGCAGGCTGACTCCGGCGCAGGGAAGTCGCCGGCTCCACGCCGGAAGACCGGAACGACGCGGTGTGAGCCCGCAGTCGGGTTCGCGCCGCGTCGTCCTGGTTCGGGTGGTGGTTACGGCAGCTTCAGCCAGGGGCTCTTGTTGGCCATGGTGGCGGTGTGGCTGCTGGTCCAGAAGATGGTCGTGTAGTTCCCGTAGGCCCGGCCGTCCCGGCCGGTGAAGTCGGGCGAGGTGAGGTGCATGTTCGTGACCGCTCCCGAAGGACAGTCGTAGATCTTCTGCGACATGATCCTCGAGCCGCCGGTCTCCAGCGTCTGGAGCATGATCTTGCACGCGGGGTGCCCCGCGCGCAGGGTGACGTAGGCGTCGGGACGGCCGACGCCCGCCCTCGGGGCGCTGATACAGGACTTCCAGTCGACGTAGCTGGAGCCGAAGCCCTCGGAGTACTCCCAGCAGCCGCCGCCGCTCGCCGCGTTCGCGGTGGGAGCGAGGACCAGTGACGAAGCGAGGATTCCGGCCGTGCCCAGGATGCCTGCGGCGACCCTAGCGATTTTCGACATGCTTGTTCCCCCAAGCTGTAACCGTCCGGTGACGGTTGGTCAAGATCGAAATTATGGGCACGCCCGGAAGGCTGTCCACCGGCCTTGCCGCCTTCAGAGGTAAATTTGAGGAAGCGGTGCCGCCACCGCCGGCCTGGTCCGCGACCGTTCAGCAGGTTCGAGGCGTGGGCGCCGGCGTCCGCGCCCCCCGACGAGACCGAACGCGAGGGAATCGCCCCGCAAGGCTCCCCTTGCGACACCCGGCCCGGCCTGGCCGGCAAGGCGCCCCCACGTCATACGCCCGCGCCCACCGCCGCCGGTGCGGGAACCGGGCCGCCCGACATCGCGCGGGCCATCCATGCGGAGTTGCGCAGGGTCTGCGCGACGAAGGCGCCGCGACCCACCCCGAGGGTCCGCAAGGCCGGGCCGTGATCCACCGCGACCAGGGTGGCGGCGCCGGCCAGCAGTCCGCGCCACCCGGCCGTCACCGCACGGCGGGCGGGCCGGGGGAGCCCGGCGAGCCCTTCCCGCAGGCGGAGGCAGTGGAACGGTACGTGCCGCTCCTCGTCCGCCAGGATCCGGCCCGCGACCTCGGTGGTCAGCGGGTCGCTGGCGCCGTCCCGCAGGGCCTGGTAGTACCCCAGGGCCACCACCTCGGCGATCATCAACACCAGCAGCTCGACCCGCAGTCCGAGGAGCCGCCGGACCCGGACGAAGGCCGCGTCGCTCCAGTGCCCGTCGAGGGTGCCGGCCCCGCCGGCCGCCAGCAGCAGCTTCAGCATCCGCGCGTGGTTCTGTTCCTCGGCGATGAAGAGCCGGACCGCCTCGGAGTAGACCGGGTCACCCGCGAGGTCGGCCTTGCCGGAGAGCGCGGAGCCGTCGCCGTCCTCGCCGACCTGGAACTTCTGGATGCTGCGGACGATCTCGGCCGGCAACCGGGCGCCCTTTCCCCAGTCGGGATCGCCCAAGGCCGCTCGGCGCTCCCGCTCGGCCTCGAACTCGCCCACCCATGCCCCGTACTCGCTTTTGATCATGTTCAACAATCTAGCGATTGTTGATCGCGTTCAAAAGTGTCGGAATGTCATGGCCGCGTAACAGAACGACGCGGATCGCACGGGCGCGGGTCGAGCGGGCGCGGGTCGAGCGGGGTGAGCACTCCGAGCCGGTCCTCGATCGCCTGCGCCGCGTCCAGGCACAGGTCCTCCCGGAATGCCCGGCCCACGATCTGGACTCCGCAGGGGAGCCCGTCGGCCGTCCCGGTCGGTACGGCCACACCCGGTACGCCCACGAAGCTGGTCACGGTGCACAGGCGCATCCCCGCCCCGACCCGGTCCCTGCCCGCCCTGTCACGCGACTCCAGCCCCGGCTCGACCGGCGGCTCGGTGAAGACCGGGCCGAGCAACAGCGGGTACTCGTCGAGGAACTCGGCCCACGAGCGGCGGATGTTCAGCCAGGTGCCCATCAGCTTCACGAAGGCGTCCGCGCTCGCGGGCGGGGTCCGCTCCATCATCATCTCGACATAGCGGTCACCGCCCTTGCCGAGCAGCGTGCGCACCACCGGCCAGGTCGGGGCGAACTCGGTCACGACGATCCGGCCGTAGGCTTCGAGGGCCTCGTCCAGCCGCGGCACGTCCTCCACCTCGCGCACGTCGTATCCGGCGTCGCGGAGCGCGTCGGCCGCCGTCGCGACAGCTCCGCGCACCGTCGGGTGGACGCCGTGCCCGCCGGGGTCCGCCACGACCGCGACCTTCACGCGTCCGGGGAGCGGTTCTCCGTAGGCGGGCACCGGCACGGCGCGCGGGTCTCGCGGATCGGTTCCGGCCAGTACCTCGTAGGCGAGCCTGAGGTCGCCCACGCTCCGTGCCAGCGGGCCGTCGGTGACCAGCATCTGCGACGCAGGGCCGGGGTCGTCCGGGCCGAGAACGCGGTGGTCGGCGGGGAACCGGCCCGTGGACGGCTTCAGCCCGGCCACACCGCAGAACTGCGCCGGGATGCGCACCGACCCGCCGGAGTCGTTGCCGAGTCCGAGCGCCGCCATGCCCGTGGCCACGGCCACCGCGTCGCCCCCGCTGGAGCCGCCCGGAGTCCGGCTGCTGTCCCACGGGTTGACCGTGTCGCCGAACAGCTCGCTGCGCGTGTGCATCCCCGCCAGGATCAGGGTGGGGATGTTGCTGTGCCCGATGGGGATCGCCCCGGCCGCGCGCAGCCGGGCCACCGGCGGTGCGTCGGCGGGCGCCACCAGATCGCGGAAGCGTTCCGTGCCGAACGTGGTCGCCGCGCCCTCGACGGCGGTGCTCTCCTTCACCGTGAAGGGCACGCCCGCCAGTGGCCCCAGAGTTTCACCGGCGGCCCGCCGGCGGTCCAGCTGCGCCGCGGCCTCGCGAGCGCGCTCCGCCAGGAGCTGGGTGACCGCGTTCACCTGCGGGTTGATCGCGGCGATGCGATCGAGGTGACTGTCGATCAGCTCGACGGCCGAAACCTCCGCGGTGCGCACCGCCTCCGCCTGTGCGGCGGCCGGCATTTTCCACAGGGCGTCCTGCATGGCCCCACCTTCCTCGTCCACGTACCGATGCGCTCGCATCGGAACCGCAGCGTACCCATGGATCCGATACGACCGCATCGAATAAGCTGCGCTGCGAAGCGGAGCACTGTGGAACAGGGAGGCGGCCGGTATGCCCAGGCAGGTCGATCACGAGAGCCGACGCCGTCTCATCGCCGAGGCCGTCTGTCATCTCGCCGACGAGCGCGGGCTGGAGGGCGTGACCCTGCGCGACGTCGCCGCCCGCGCGCAGGTGTCGATGGGAGCCGTTCAGCGCTGCTTCCGCACCAAGGAAGAGATGCTCGTGTTCGCTCTCGGGCACATCGGCGAGCGGATCGGTGAGCGCGTACGGGCCCGCCTCGTCCGGAGCCCGGCCCAGTCGGCCGGCACCGCCCTGGGCCACGCGGTCACCGAGATCTCGCTGCTGCGGGAGGAGCACCGCGCCGAGGCCAGGGTCTGGCTCGCCTTCGTCGCGCAGGCGGCGGTCAGTGAGGCACTCGCGACAACGCTGAAGGCGAATTACGCGGCCCTGCAGGAGGCGTTCGCCCACCTCATCTCGGAAGCGCGCGAGGACGACGCCGACCGCGCGCTGCCCCTCGATCCGCGACGCGAGGCCCGCACGCTCCTCGCCCTGGCGGACGGCCTCACCACCCACGTCCTCATCGGCCACCTCACCCCGCAAGAGGCGTACGACGTCCTCCACGCGCACGTGGCCGGCCTCTGGGAGTGACCGGTCCGGCCCCCGCCGCTCAGTCCGCCGCGGCAGGTGGCGAATTGATCAGTCCGAAGGGTATGTGGACGCTCGGAGTGCCTTGGGCGGTGCCGTTGAGATGGGCGACCTGGTCGTCGAAGAAGATGTGCGGGTCGAGGGTCTTCATGACCGCGGACTTGTCGATGCCGCCGAGGAAGAAGGCGTCGTTGACCCTCAGTCCCCACTTCTTGAGGCTCAGCAGGGCGCGTTCATGAGCGGGGGCGTCCCGAGCGGTGACCAGCGCCACACGGAGGCGGGGCCGGTACGCGGAGTCCTCGCGGCGCCGCTCCTCCTCAAGGCGCTGGATGCGGTTGATGCCCGCCAGGAAGTCCCGTAGCGGTCCCGGATCGTGAGGGGTGCCGGCATGGCCGACCTCGTACGCGCGGAACGCGTCGATACCGCCGCTCTGATAGACCTGCTCGGAGGTGTCGCTCGCCACCACTCCGTCGAAGTCGAACGCGATGCGGAGTTCGGGGTCGGTCTCGTCGTCGATCCGCCCCGTTCTGAGGACGTGTCCCGCAGGCCGCCCGGCCGCGACCGCGTCCCGGACGTCAGCTCCGTCGGCCGACAGGAACAGTGACATGTTGAGCGCCGGCATGAACGGGTGCGAGGGGCGGCCCTGCCGGAAGACCGCCCGGCTGATCGGCAGGTGGTGCGCCTCGATCGAACGCATGACGCGCATCCCGGTGTCGGGGTCGTTGCGGGAGAGGATGATGACCTCGACCAAGGGGTCGGCCCGATCCGCGAGGTCGTTCAACGACAGCAGGCGTCTGACGAAGGGGAACGCCACTCCCTTGGCCAGCAGTTCGTCGACATGGGTCTCCTGGTAGGCCCGGTAGGCGTCCTCGCCCCGCTCCCGGAACACCGCGTCGCAGTCGGTCAGGTCGAACAGGGCGCTGGAGGCGATGCCCACCACCAGGCGATCGGACAGGTCGTACCTCATGGCGCCCCCCTGCCGGCACATGTGCAACGTCGGGATGCTTATCACCCTTTGGCATATGCGGGAAACGTCTTCCGGTCCACCGTCGCAGGCCGTTGCCTGCCGGGCCGCCGCGCGTCAGTGGATTCGAACAGCCGCCGATAGTGTGGTGGGCATGAAGATTCATCGTCCGGGGCGCCCCGAGGACCTTCCGGAAGCGAGTGTGCTGTGGGCGCGCTGGGCCGCGTTCGCGGCGGCGACCTGGAATGCCGAGGAGGAGAAGGAACGCTTCCGGTACGGGTACTGGCTCGGCGGCGACGGCGACGGCGACGGCGACGGCGACGGCGATGGCGGCGGCGATGGCGACAACGTTCTGCGGTACGACGACGGCGCGTGCAGCCGGTGGGCGCTGACCCGGGCCGACGGCGGCCGCGCCGTGCTCTTCGGGCAGGACGATTCCAGCAAGGTCGGGCGGTACCGGCCGCCGATCGATCTCCTCGCCGGGGCGCCCGGGTGGGTGCGGGACGACCGCTTGCACGACCTGCTGGAGCAGGGAAGGGTCGAGTGCGTCTACTGGTTCGAGGACGGTTCCTGGCACCGCACGCCGTACCCCGACGACCTCCAGGACGACGGGCTCGACTGCGGGATCGGCCACCTGACCTCACGTGACCTCGCCGTCGACGCGATCTGCGCGCTGTTCGAGTTCGACGACGACTGCGAAGGTGCCGTGGAGGCCTGTGAGCAGTTCCTCGGCCACGCGGAGCGGGGCACGGCCACCGGCGCGGTCGTGCGCTCCTTCGCCGACGAGGTCTTCCGGATCCGGACCGAGTACGAACTGCTCTGGCCCAAGGTCCCGGTCGCCCGTTCGGAGGCGGACCTCGCCGCGATGACCGCGCTCGTACGCCGGCGCTGACCCGCACGAATCCCCCTGACAGCTCCGCCCCGCTCGCGCGTCCGGCCGTGGTGCACGGCCGGTGGTACGCGCGGGCGAGGCGGGGGTACCGCGACGGGAGGCCGTGTCAGGCCGTGGCCGGGGCGGGGGACTTCGGGGGCTCAGGAGTCTCGGCCGCCACCTCGGTGCCGGGTTCGGCGTCGGGGTGGGGGATGCGGTGCAGCCCCTTGCGGTCGTAGAGGCGGGTGACGGCGAAGCCGAAGACCAGCGCGGCGACGAGGGCGACGCCCATCGAGGCCCAGGCCCGGGTGAGGCCCGCGTCGGCCTGGGCCCCGTAGTAGAGGAGGGAGCGCAGGCCCTCGGTGATCTGGCGCAGCGGCTCGAACTCGGCGAGGGCGCGGAAGAACCCGGGGAGGGCCTGGACGGGCACGGTGGCGCCGGAGGACGGTACGGCCATCGCGACGAAGACGATGGTGGCCAGGAGCATGCCGGGCGTGCCGAAGGCGGCGAACAGGGCCAGGCTTCCGATGCCTACCACCGCGATGGTGGCGACCGAGTAGAGCCACAGCAGGCCGAGGTGGGAGGCGTCCATGTCGAGGATGCCGACCGTGGCGACCTCGACCAGGGTGCCCATCACCACCGACAGGCCGAGCATGAGCGCGATGCCGATGGCCAGGGTGCGGACGCGGCTGGTGTGCTGAACGGGTTCGCGCTTGCGGACCGGGCCGAAATCGGTGTGCAGGTAGCCGAGCGCGGTGTCGACCTGGGAGTTGACCACGTTGGCGCCGAGCATGCCGCAGACGACCAGGACCAGTGCGTAGTAGAAGGCGCTCAGGCCCATGGCGCTGCGGGGGCCGACCGGATGGCCGTCGGCGACGTTCACGGTCACCGGGTCGGCCAGCTTCAGCTGGGCGGCCGTCGGGAGGGGGGTCTTCTGGGCGCTTGCCTGCTTGAGGAGTTCCTGGCCGAGCTGGGCGGAGGCGGCGTGGGCGGCCTTCTGGGCGGCCTGGGAGGACATGGAGGAGCCGATGCTGCCGGCCGCCTGGTTGGTCAGCACGGTCATGGTCGGCGGGGCGGCCTTGCCCTGGGCTGCGGGCTGCGGGGCGGAGAGTCCGGCCACCGAGGCGGAGTAGTCGGCGGGTATGACGAGGGCGCCGAAGACCTTGCCGCGGCCCAGCCGCTTGTCGGCCTCCTCGCGGCTCACGACCTGCCAGTCGATGCTCTTCTCGCCCTTGGCGGCCTTCTGGATGCCGGAGACGACCTGTTCGCCCAGGTTGACGTGGCGGCCGTTGATCTCCGCTCCGCTGTCGCTGTTGACCAGGGCCACGGGCAGGTCGCGCAGGTTGCCCTTGGGGTTGACGTTGCCGCCGACGTAGAGCAGGGCGAACACCATCGAGACCACTGCGGCGATGAGTCCCGTTCCGATCCACAGCTGGGGTCGGCGGAGCACGGAGGGGGGCGTGGGATGAGGCATCGATTCTCCGGTGCGGCTGCGTTCCTGGGGTTGGATACTTATGGTATCCAGCTACTGGATAGTGGCAGTATCTTGCTGTGGTGTCCAATCGTCGACACCGGATGCCGGATGCCGGATGCCGGATGCCGGATGCCGGACCGCATGACCAGCAGGGAAGCCGTATGAAGATCTCGGAGCTCAGCCGGCGGACCGGCGTGCCGGTCGCCAGCATCAAGTACTTCCTGCGACAGGGACTGCTCCCGGCAGGGCGGGCGACGGCCGCGACCCTGGCCGAGTACGGGGAGGAGCACGCGCAGCGCCTGCGGCTGATCAAGGCGCTGACCACGCTCGGCGGCCTGTCCATCGCCGCCACCCGTGAGGTGCTCGGGGCCGTCGACCAGGCCCACAGCTCCGAGAGCGCCCTCGGAGCGGTCAGCTACGCGCTCCCGGTGCCGGTGGCGGCCCAGGGTGCCGCTGGCCAGGAGGACGACGCCGGGGCCGACGCGACCGCCGGGGCGGAGGTGGCCGGCCTCCTCGCGGAGCTGGACTGGCAGGCACCTGCCACCTCACCGCACGTGAAGGGACTGACGACGGCGCTGGAGGAGCTCCGCCGGCTCGACGCCCAGTACGCCCCGGGAGAACTCGCCGCCTACGCGAGGCTGGCGGAGTCCGTGGCCCGGCTGGACCTGGAGCGCGCGGCCGGCCTGGACGACCCGGTGGCCCTGGCCGAGCGGGCCGTCATCGTCTTCGCGATCTGCGCCCCGGTGTTCGAACTCCTGCGGCGTCTCGCGCAGGAGGACCAGGTCCGGCGCCGGGTCGCGGCCGCCGGCCGGGGCGGCGGCGGGGACACGGCGCCCAGGTAGTGCTCAAGGGGCCTGGGTGCGCTCCACGGGCCGGCCGTCGCGGCGGGCTTCGGGGACCACGGTGACCTGCGGGATCCCGGTGCCCGGATGCCGGGACACCTCCGCCTCGACACGGTAGACATCGGCCAGCAGGTCCCGGGTGAGGACCTCCTCCGGTGTTCCGGTCGCGACCACGCGGCCGCCGTCCAGCACACAGATCCGGTCACAGAAGGACGCGGCGAGGTTGAGGTCGTGCAGGGCGATCACGGCGGTGACCCCGACCCGCCGGACGAGCCGGAGCGCGTCGAGCTGATGGCGCAGGTCCAGGTGGTTCGTCGGCTCGTCCAGCACCATCGTCCCGGTGCGCTGGGCGAGCGCGCGGGCGATCAGTACCCGCTGCTTCTCCCCGCCCGAGAGGCGGTCGAACGGAGCATGCGCCAGCGCGGCGACATCGAGCTCCTCCAACGAGCCCATGACGATCGCGCGGTCCTCGGCGTCGTCGCCCGCGAAGGCGCGCTTGTGCGGGGTGCGCCCCATCGCCACCACTTCGTGGACGGTGAGTTCGAAGTCGCCCGCGGTCTCCTGCAGGACGGCCGCGAGGCGCTGCGCGAGCCGCTTGCCGGGCATCCGCCACACGTCCTCGCCGTCCAGCAGGACGCATCCGGACGTGGGACGCAGCACCCGGTAGAACGTCCGCAGCAGCGTCGACTTGCCCGCGCCGTTGGGACCTACGAGCGCCAGCACCTCACCGGGTGCCACGTGCAGGGAGACGCGGTCGACCAGGGTCCGTCCGTTCACCACGACCGTGACGTCCTTGGCGTCGAGGGCGCCGGGCCCGGACACCGGTCCGCCGGAGGCCGGTCCTGCGGACGCCGGGCCGCCGTTCATCGGTCCGCCGGTCATCGTGCCGCCTTCCGTCGCATCAGCCAGAGGAAGAACGGTCCGCCGACGAGGGAGGTCAGGATGCCGACGGGTATCTCCTCCGGGCTCATGAGCGTGCGCGCGCCCAGGTCGGCGGCGATCAGGAAGCTCGCGCCGAGGAGGGCGGCGGCGGGCAGCGCGCGGCGGTGGTCGGCGCCCACCAGCAGGCCACGACGTGCGGCATGATCAGCCCGACGAAGCCGATCTGGCCGCTGACCGCGACGATGGTCCCGATCATCAGGGCGACCAGGGTGAACAGGGCGCCGCGGAAGCGGTGGACGTCCAGACCCAGAGCCGCGGCGGCTTCCTCCCCGGCCAGCAGCAGGTTGAGCGACCGGCACACCCCGAGCAGGACGGCCGTGCCGAGGAGCACGGCACCGACGGGGATCCACACCGTCGTCCAGGTGGTGCCGGCCAGCCCCCCGAGCATCCAGCGCAAGGCCGACTGGGTCTTCTGCGGGTCGTCGGAGGTGACGATCAGGAAACTGGCCACCGCGGACAGGACCTCGGCCATGGCCACACCCGCCAGCACCAGCCGTACGGTGGTCATCCGCCCGCCGGAGCGCGCCAGGAAGTACACCGCGACCAGGGCGGCCAGGGCTCCGCAGAACGCCGCCACGGGCAGCGAGAACATCCCGAACAGGGTCACGTGGAACACGAGGACCAGGACCGCGCCGACCGACGCGCCGGACGAGACCCCCAGCAGCATCGGATCGGCCAGCGGATTGCGGACCAGGGCCTGCAGCGCCATGCCCGACACGGACAGGCCCGCGCCCACCACGCCGGCCAGCAGCACCCGGGGGAGCCGGACGTCGACGACGATCGTCTCGCGGACCGGAGTCCAGTCCGGTGCGGCGAGGACCGGGTGGATCCGGTGCAGCAGGATCCCCCAGACCTGGCCGGCCGGGACGCTGATCGAACCGATCGCGATACCGGCCGTCGCGGTCGCCGCCAGCAGGACGCCCAGGGCGACGAGCAGCAGGGCGTAGGGAACGGCCCGGCGGCGGGCCGCGGTCACCGGGGTTCCCGACGGAGCGACGACCGCCTCGTCCGCCTCACCCGCCGCCGTCAGCCCGGTCACCGGAACCGGTCCGGGTGGATCTGGCGGGCCAGCGACTCCACGGCCGCCGGGACGCGGACACCGAGCACGGTCGACGACAGCGGAAGCACCGCGAACCGCTGGTTCTTGATCGCGGGGACGTCCTTCAGCGCCGGGTTGGCGAGGAGGAACTTCTTCTTGTCCTCGACGGGCTGGTCGCCGTAGTCGTAGATGACGACGACCTCAGGGGCGCGCTCGGCCACCTGCTCGAACGACACGTCGCCGAAGGCCTTGTCCACGTCGGCGAACAGGTTCACCCCGCCGGCCCGCTCGATCAGCTCGTTGCCGATGCCCTTGCCACCCGCGGTGAAGGCGGTCTTGTCGCCGCTGTCGTAGACGAAGAGCTTGGCCGGGGCGACCCCGGCCAGTTTGCCGTCGACCCGTTCCAGGGTGCCGTGCAGCTTGTTCACCTGCTCCTCGGCCCGGTCCGGTACGCCGAAGATCTTGGCGACGGTGCGGATCTCCTCGTCGACGGTGGCCATGGTCACCGGTCCGGCCGGGCACTCCTCGATGTTGAGATGGGTGTCGACCCCCGCCTTGGCGAAGGCGGTACGGCTGCGGCCCTCCTTCTCGTCGAAGGTGGAGCCGAACCCGCCGTAGACGAAGTCCGGTTCGGCGGCCAGCAGGGTCTCGAAGGACGGGTACTGCTTCGACAGCACCTTCACCGAGTCGAAGGCGGCCTGGTACTCCGGCAGGATCCTGTCGTCGAGATAGCCCGTGCCCACCATCGACTTCTCCAGCCCGAGCGCCAGCATGACCTCCGTGGCGTGCTGGTTGAGGGACACCGCGCGCTGCGGCGGCCGCCGGTAGGTGCTCTCCACCCCGCAGTTGGACACCGTGACGGGGAACCCCTCCGCCCCGGGTCCCGATGCGGCGGCGCGGTCCTGGGCCTTGCCGCCGCAGGCCGGGACGAGCAGTACGGCGGCCACGGCCAGGAGCGAAGACAGCGGGCGTATGCCCCTCATGTGGTGGGTCCTCTCAGGGGGTCGGTCGGGTGGTCACGGAACTTCGCAGAACTTCGCGGAAGTTCACGGAGCGGCGACCGGCGGGGCGGGGAGCGGGGTCAGGGAGGCGTACTCCAGCGGTGCGGACGGGTCGACGGACACGTTCAGCGGGGCCGGCTCCGCCCCGGAGCGGACCAGCAGGTCACCGACGGCCGCGATCATGGCGCCGTTGTCCGTGCACAAGGTCATGGGCGGAACGCGCAGTTCGATGCCGGCCGAGGCGCATCGGCGCTCCGCGAGGGCCCTGACCCGCGAGTTCGCGGCCACGCCGCCGACCACGACCAGCGTCTTCACGCCGTACGCCCGGCAGGCCGCGAGAGCCTTGCGGGTCAGTACGTCCGCGACCGCCTCCTGCAGCGCGGCGGCCCCATCGGCCACCGGCGGCTCCTCACCGCGCTGCCGGTGCTTCTCGGCCCAGCGGGCCGCGGCCGTCTTCAGTCCGGAGAAGGAGAAGGCGTACGGGTCGTCCCCGGGCCGGGTCAGCGGGCGCGGGAAGGCCACGGCCTTCGGATCGCCGTCGCGGGCGGCCCGGTCGATGGCGGGACCGCCCGGATACGGCAGTCCCAGGATCCGGGCGACCTTGTCGAAGCACTCGCCCGCCGCGTCGTCGAGGGTGTCCCCGAGGTGCAGGATCGGCTCGCGGACCAGGTCCCGGACCAGGAGGAGCGAGGTGTGGCCGCCGGAGACGATCAGCACCACGCACGGGTCGGGCAGCGGCCCGTGCCCCAGGGTGTCGGCGGCGACGTGCCCGGCCAGGTGGTGGACGCCGTACAGCGGGACCCCGGCCGCGTAGGCCAGCGTCTTCGCCCCGGCCAGGCCCACCTGCAGCGCGCCCGACAGACCGGGCCCGGTGGTGACGGCGACCGCGTCGATCTGGTTCAGCCGCAGTCCTGCCTGGTCGAGGGCCTGCCGGACGACCGGGTTGAAGGCGTGCAGGTGCGCGCGGGCGGCGATCTCGGGCACGACGCCGCCGAAGCGGGCGTGCTCGTCCATGCTCGACGCCACCACGTGCGCGAGCAGTTCGCCGTCCCGCACGATTCCCGCGCCGGTCTCGTCGCACGACGACTCGATCCCCAGCACCACTGGTCCGCTCACTGCTCTCCACCTTTTTCTGCGCATGGTCTGCAACTGCGAACTATATGCATTAGAGCGGATGGGTCGATCCGGTCAGGGGCGTGCCCCGGGCCGGAAGCGGACCGGGGCCTCGAAGCGGGCCGTGCGGGCGGCCCGGCGGAAGGTGGACCCGCTCCCGGCTCCACGAGGTGCTCGGCTACGAGGACTGCAGCGCCTTCGACACGACCGTCGCCGAACTTCACACTCCCGCCCGGCAACTGACCCACCCGCACCGCAGGCCACCCATGACCGCCACCACACCCGAGACCCACCGCGGTCTCACCGGTACGCTGCTCGCGAAGCTGCCGGTCGTGGTGGCGGCGGACCACCGCCGGCGGCGCGGACTCGCCGCCGTCCGGCCGGGCCGGGCCGGTCGCTCGGATACGCCGAGAACTTCCTCCGCATGTGCTTCGGCAGCGTGCCGGTACCCGACGCCGGGCCGTCTTCGGCCCGTTCCCGGGAGCCGCGTGCGCAGGGCGTCAGGGATCGCGGCGCCAGGGGACCTCGGCCCACACCTGCTTGCCGCCGCTGAGCGGCACCGAGCCCCAGGCCGCGGCCGTCGCCTCGACGATGAGCAGCCCGCGGCCACCGGTCGACTCCCAGCTCACCCAGATCGGCTTGACGGGGCTGCGCGGCGAGGCGTCGTTCACGGCGATCCGCAGCCGGTCCGCCGACAGGGTCAGATCCATGCCCACCTCGCCCTGCGTGTGCGCGATGGCGTTGGTGACCAGCTCGGACACGATCAGCAGGGCTTCGTCGAGCTCCTCCACCACTCCCCAGGACCGCAGGGTGCGCGCGGTGAAGCGGCGTGCGTGCAGGACCGCGTTGGGCAGCCGCCACACCGTCCAGTGGGCCCGCATCGGCCGGTCCCCCTGGCCGTCGTAGCGCAGCAGCAGCAACGCCACGTCGTCGTCGCGCCGGCCCACGCCGACGACCAGCTCGTCGGCGACCCCGCCTACGTCGACCGGGTCGGCCGCCGCGAGGACGTCGCACACCCGCCGCATGCCCTCGTCCAGCGGCAGTCTGGCGGACTCGACCAGGCCGTCCGTCAGCAGCATGAGGAGGGAGCCGGGGAGCAGCCCCGCCTCGGTCATGGGGAATTCCGCTTCCGCGAGCACTCCCAGCGGAGGCCCGCCCTCGACCGCCATCTCCTCGGCGACACCGTCGGGATGACGCAGGATCGGCGGCAGATGGCCGGCCCGGACGACCCTGGCGATGCCCTCCTCCATGTCCAGGTCCACGTACCCGCAGGTGGCGAACAGATCGGTCTCCATGCCGACGAGCAGCCGGTTGGCCCGCGCGACCACCACGTCGGGCGGGTGGCCCTCCACCGCGTAGGCCCTGACCGCCGTACGCATCTGGCCCATGATGGTGGCGGCCCCCGCGCTGTGCCCCTGTACGTCCCCGATGACGAAGGCCACATGACCGTCACGCAGCGGAATGACGTCGTACCAGTCGCCGCCGACCTCCAGTCCGGCGGTCGCGGGCAGGTACCGGGCGACGGCGATCCCGCCCGGCAGCTCCGGGAGCTTACGGGGCAGCAGGCTTCGCTGGAGCATGGTGGCGAGTTCGTGGCCCGCGTCGAGAGCGTGGGCGCGCACCAGCGCCTGCCCCACCAGCCCCGCGGTCGCGGTCAGCAGCGACCGTTCCTCCGGGCCGAACCGGTGCTCCTCGTCCCACCCCACCAGACACACCCCGACGATCCGGCCGTCGGCGGGCAGCGGCAGCACCGCGAGGCCACCGGGCCCGACGCCCAGCAGGCCGGGCTCCAGAGCCGCCCCCGGCGGCCACAGACTCAAGTGCCCGCCACGCAGCGCGCTCTGCAGGGTGGGCAGGTCGCTGAGCGCCACGTCGGGCCACTCGGACCGCCATTCCGAGCGCCAGACCTCGGGCCAGGCATCGGTCTCCGGAGGAGCGAGAGCGGTGACGATGAGCCGTTCGGGCTCCAGTTCGCCGACCGCGACCCGGGATGCGCCGAGCGGCTCGCGCAGCGCGGCGACCACCAGCCGGCTGACCTCCCGGATGGTCGCCGCTCCCGCCAGGGTGGCCGACAGCCGCTGTACGAGTGAGACCTCGTCGGCGCTGGGGCGCAGATAGGTGGCATCGGCGACCACGCCCAGGACGCGCCCCGGCGTACCGTCCGCGTCCACCTCCACGCGGCAGCGCAGTCCCAGCCAGCGCAACTCGCCATTCGGGCGGCGGATACGGAACGCCAGCTGCTGTCCGGCGGCGGCCAGCCGGTTCGGCTCCACGATCGCCATCAGCGCGGGCATGTCGTCGGGGACGGCGCAGGCGAGCACGGTCTCCACCTGCCCGTCGAACTGCCCGGGAGGCAGACCCAGCAGTTCCAGCACGTGCGCGTCGGCCTCCATACGGCCGGTGCTCAGCTCCAGGATGAACGCGCCGCCCTGGTCGGGCACCAGCGACTGCCCCAGGTGGGCCTGCGGGGACTTGCGTCCGGAGAAGCGGGCGGCGACCGATTCGAGTCCCGTGGCCACCTGGTCGGCGTAGAGCTCCAGAAGGCTGCGGTCGTCGGCGCTGAAGCCGTCCCCGGCCTGCCCGGCGACGATCAGGCATCCGAGCTCCTGGTCGTCGTAGCCCAGCGGCAGCGCGCCCAGCGAGATCCTGGCCGGGGAGTCGGGCGGACCGCCCCGCACCCGGGTGGGGAAGTGGTGGGGGTCCTCCTCGATGAACGCGGCGAGTTCCTTGGGCGCCAGCCACAGCGGGCGGCCCGAGCGGAAGGCATTGGCGGCGGGCGAATGGCCGGCCACGGCGAGGATCGCCGGCAGTCCGTACAGGACGCCGCGGTTTCCGGTCAGCTCGGCGAGATGGAGTTCCCTGCCCTCGTCGGCGACCACGTAGACAGCGGCGAGCTCAGCCCCGCAGAACGAGAAGCGATGAGTGGTCACTGTCCGTATCACCTCCTCCCGGGGGCATCTCGCCGACCGCCCTCACTCCATGCTGTCGCCTCCGGGACCGTCCGGGCGAGTCCACGGGCACTACGCCGGACCTCCGGCCGGCCGGGGGCCCTCGTCCTCGCACCGGTCGACGACGAGGATCGCCGCGTCGTCCGCCAGGCGGTTCTCGGTGTGGCGGAGCAATGCCTGGTGCAGGTCCTCAAGGAACGCCTCCCGGCTGTGGTCGCGCATGGTCACCATGGCCCGGGCCAGGTCGAAGAAGGTGCTGTCCCGGTCCCGGGCCTCGATGACACCGTCGGTGTAGAGGAGCAGCCGGTCCCCCGGTGCGAACGGATAGCTGTCCGCCCGTCCGGGGGGACCGCTGACGAATTCCTCCAGACCGAGCGGCGGCAGGGGAGTGGTCGGCATCAGGGGCCGGACCGCGCCGTCGGACAGCAGCAGCGGCGGCGGATGGCCGCGGTTGATCACGTCGATCCGAGGGCCGTCCGGGATCTGGGCCACGAGCGCCGTGACGAAGCCTTCCAGGACGGCGTCCTCGCCTTCGGCCGCGCCCGCGACGACCGCGTCCCGCCGCAGGGCCGCTCCGCAGTGGGCGACGACCTCCACCAGATCGTCCTCGTAGTGCGCGGACTCCCGGAACGCGCCCAGCACGACCGCGGCGGCCCGTACCGCGGGCAGGCCCTTGCCCCGGACGTCGCCGACGATCATCCGGACCCCGTAGCGGGTCTGCACCACGTCGTACAGATCGCCGCCGATCTGCGCGCCCGTCTCGGCCGCCAGGTACATGCTGGCCACCCGTACGGGCCCCAGCCGGGCCGGGACCGGCCGCAGCAGGACGTCCTGGGCGGCGGTGGCGATCCGCTGGACCTGGTCGAGCTCGCCCTCCTGGCGCGCACGCGCGGAGCGGCTCGTCATGAAGCTCGCCGCCGTGACCAGGAACAGGGCGAGGAAGTTCGTGTAGACCTGCTGGCTGCCCCAGGCGCCGTTGTAGCTGGCGGTGGTCACGCTGACACCGACGGCCACCGCCGCCGCCGCGAGGGTGCCCCTGGGGCCCATCGTCACGGCCGCCAGCGCGGGCGTCGCGACCAGCAGGGGGCCGGTGTACAGGATGTGCAGGGGCGTGAACTCGACGAGGAGCACCAGCAGGGCGATCGCGAAGGGCACGCACTCCGCCAAGACGAAAAGGACCTGGTGGTGGCCGTCGGCTCGCGGTCCCGGAGGCGAGCGCAAGGGCGCTCTCATGAGTCCAGACTGCCTCGCCCGCACCCGTGGCCGCCACTTAGGTCCTCCGTTCCCGCAGCCGTCCGGCACGGCCGGCTGCGGGAACGGAGGACCGCGGAGCGCAACCGTGCCGCCCGGCTCAGCCGCGGACCGGCGTGAGGACCACGAAGTCGGCGTTCGACGGGTCGAGGCAGACGGCGAGCCGGCCGACGCCTTCCGCGTCCTGCGGCCCCATCTGCACACGGCCGCCGTTCCCGGTCACCGCGGCGACCGCCGCGTCACAGTCGGCGACGGCGAAGACGGGGTGCCAGTACGGCCGCCCGTGCGCGAGGGCCAGGTGCTCCGCGGGCAGCTCCATCAGGCCGCCGTGCATCCGCTCCTCGGGGAGCCCGGCGGGAGTGATGAGGGCGTACGCGCCCCCGCCGCCGGGCAGCGCCATGTCGCTGAACCGCCAGCCGAAGACGCCGCCGTAGAACTCCTTCGCTGCCGCGGCGTCACTCGTGTACAGCTCGGTCCAGCACAGCGAGCCCGGTTCGTCCACCAGCTCGACGCCCGTGCTCCTTCCCGGCTGCCAGACGGCGAACTGTCCCCCGAGGGGGTCGCTGTACTGCGCCATCCGGCCCCACTCGCCGAGGTCCCTCGGGGCCACCCGAACCGTGCCGCCCAGGCGTTCCACCGCCTGGGTGGTGGCGTCCGCGTCGGTGACACTGTGGTAGATCATCCACGCCGGGCGCGCGCCCTCCTCGGTGAGCTTGCCGAGCCCGGCGACGACCTTCCCGTCCTTCCGGAACATCCCGCCCTCGCCCTCCTCCCCCTCGCCCATGGACTCGTAGTCCCATCCGAGGACGGTGCCGTAGAAGGCCGCGGCCGCGCGGACGTCGGGCGCCCCGAGGTCGAGCCAACAGGGGGAGCCGGGTGCGAAGTCGGTGGTGATCATGAGGATTGCCTTTCGCGGGTCCTGTACGACCTCAGCCTGGCAGCGGACCCCGCCCCTCGCGCGCCGGATCCCGGCTACGACGCGCAGCGGGTCACGGCAGGCTTCGGCGGCGTCGCACGACGGCTGCCCCGGCCAGGGCCGCCACCGCGGCGAGGAACGCGGCGGACAAGCCGTAGACCATCGGCGCACCCACGTGGACCCGGTCGGGCGTGAGGGCGTGGGCGGCGACGGTGCGCGGCGCCTCGGGCGTCTGCGGCGGCGCCGGCGGGGCGAGCGATCCGACCGGGTCCACCCGTCCCGCCGCGGCGAATCCCCAGTCCAGCAGGGACCGCGCCTCCTCGTACACGGCGTTCGCGCCGCCCCACTGGGGGTTCATCACCGTCGCCACCAGAGTGCGGCCGTCCCGGCGGGCGGCCGCGATCAGCGTGAAACCCGCCTGGGAGGTGTAGCCGTTCTTGACACCGATGATGCCCGGGTACCGGCCCAGCCCGTCCTGACCGGTCACCAGCCGGTTGGTGTTCTCGATCCCGTACGTCCAGGTGGGACTGCCGTCGGTGTGGGTGCCGCCGGGGAAGCGGGCGTCGGCGGTCGCCGCGTACTCGGCGAAGGCGGGGTCGGCAAGGCCCGTACGGCCGAAGACGGCGAGATCGTAGGCCGAGGAGGCCTGGCCGTCCGCATCGAAGCCGTCCGGGGAGACGACGGTGGTGTCCCGCGCGCCCAGGGCGCGCGCCTTGGCCTGCATCTGCGCCGACGTGACGTCCCACCCGCCGTTCATCGCGGCCAGCACGTGCACGGCGTCGTTGCCCGAGCTGAGGAAGACGCCCCGCCACAGGTCGGCCACCCGGTAGGTGTGATCCGCGGACAGGCCCACCGTGCTGCTCCCCTCCGGCACCTCGTCCAGCTCGGCCTCGGTGACCGTGTGCCGGCCCGAGCCGGGCAGGTGGGGCAGCGCGGTGAGGGCGAAGAGGGTCTTGAGGGTGCTGGCCGGTGGCAGCCGGCGGTGTGCGTCGTGGGCCGCGAGCACCGCACCCGTCCCGGCATCCGCCACCAGCCATGACAGGGCGGACACGTCGTCCGGTAGCGCGGGCGCCCCCTGCCGCGCCCGTACATGGGTCCCGGACCGGTGCAACAGCGATGCGTCGACGGCCGGGGCGGGTCGCGGCGGCAGCGGCTCGGCCCGCGTGGTGCCGGCGGCCGCCGGAGCGAGGAGGACCGATGCGCCGATGGCGAGAGCCGCGGCGCCCGCGCCGGTTCTGCGCCCAGAGGATCTGATGCTCATTCATCCAGCGTAGAAATGCATCGGCCCGCGCGCAGCGACGTGTACGCCGACCGGCGGTAGGCCGGAGCCCGGTCCTTCCGGGGAGCTCGCCGAACCGGGCGCGGCCGGCCGCCGCTCACCGGGTGCCTGTGGGCGTGTCCTGTCCGGGTGCGAGCGTGGCCGGCCGGGCCGGGTCAGACGATGTCTTCGGCGATCTCGGCCTGCTCGCGGGCATTGCCGTAGGCCGCCGGGGTGCCGTACGAGCGGCGGGCGACGTACCACCAGACGCTGGCCAGGACCAGGACCACCGCCAGCGCGATCACGGCGTAGTTCATCGAGTCGATGGTGACGGGGGACTTCTGGGGCAGGCAGAACAGGACGGTGACGAGCGCCACCCAGACGACGGCGATCCAGCCGATCGGCTTGCTCCAGCGGCCCAGGTTCCAGGGGCCGGGCTCGAAGCGGTTGCCGGCGCGCAGGCGCAGGTAGATCGGGATGGCGTAGGCCGGGGTGATGCCGATGACGTTGATGGCGGTCACGGCCCCGTAGGCGGTGGCGGAGTACAGCGAGGGGAGCGCCAGTACGCCCGCGACGACGACGGAGAGCCAGACGGCGGGCACCGGCGTCTGGGTCCGGCCGCTGACCTTGCGCCACAGGGCGGAGCCGGGCAGCGCGTTGTCACGGCTGAACGCGAAGACCATCCGGCTCGCGGCCGCCACCTCGGCGTTGCCGCAGAAGAGCTGCGCGACGATGACGACGAGCAGCAGGGCGGTGGCGCCGCCGGAGCCCAGCGCGTCGATGAAGATCTGGGCGGGCGGGACGCCGGTGGCGCTGCCCTGGACGGCCGCGTAGTCCTGGATGGCGAAGGTGAGGCCGGCGAGCAGGGCGAAACCGGCGATCCAGGACACCCAGATGGCCCGGACGATGCCCTTGGCGGCGGAGACGGAGGCGTCCCTGGTCTCCTCCGAGAGGTGCGCGGAGGCGTCGTACCCGGAGAAGGTGTACTGGGCGAGCAGCAGGCCGACCGCCGCCACGTAGAACGGGTTGGCCCATCCGGTGTCGTTGACGAACTCGGTGAAGACGAACGACGCCGACTGGTGGTGGTCGGGGATGAAGGCCAGGGCGCCGACGATCACGGCGACGCCGCCCAGGTGCCACCACACGCTGATCGAGTTGAGCACGCTGACGAGGCGGACCCCGAAGAGGTTGAGCGCGGCGTGCAGCAGCAGGATGCACAGGAAGATCAGGAACGTCGATCCGGGGGTGGGCACGAACCCGAAGCGGAGGTTGAGGAAGGCACCGGTGAACAGGGCCGCGCCGTAGTCGATGCCGGCGATGGCACCGAGCAGGCCGAGCAGGTTCAGCCAGCCGGTGTACCAGCCCCAGCGGCGTCCGCCGAGCCGGTCGGCCATGTAATAGAGCGCACCGGAGGTGGGGTAGGCGCTGGTGACCTCGGCCAGGGCCAGACCCACGCAGAGCACGAAGAGGCCTACGCCGACCCAGCCCCACAGCATCACGGCCGGCCCGCCGGAGCCCATGCCGAAGCCGTACAGCGTCATGCAGCCGGAGAGGACGGATATGACGGAGAAGCTGATGGCGAAGTTGCCGAAGCCGCCCATCCGGCGGGCGAGGACGGGCTGGTAGCCGAGTTCCCTGAGGCGCTGTTCCTCGTCCTGCGGTGGAGCCTTGCGGTCCTGGCGGGCTGCCCAATCGGTTCTGGACACGGCGGTACCTCCGGGGGTCTGTGAAGCACGGGGACGGTCGAGCCTGGGGGTGCGGGTGCGGCCTGGGTGGTGCGGGTGGAGCGAGGGGTCGGCGCCGTGGGGGAGGGGTCGGCGCCGTGGGGAAGGGCGGCGGGGGTCAGTTCCGGCCGGCCAGGCTGCGGGACCTGGCCTGCAGGAACACCTCCTCGGCCAGAGCGCGGTCGGCCGGGTCGCGGGTCCGGTGGGCCCACGGCAGGGTGGTCCAGTACGGGCCGATCGTGTCGAAGACCCGGGCTGCCTCGTCGAACTGGAGGGCTCCCCACAGGGCATGGGCGAGCTGGTTCAGATCGAGCGGGGAGGCGTACGGCAGATCGGCGTGGTCGAACCAGGTGCCCAGCGCGTGCAGGGCGTCGCGGACGGCGTCCTCGGCGACCCAGTGCAGGTCGAGGGCCCGCTCCTGGCCGCGTTCGCGGCGGTAGCGTTCGACCCGTACGTAGAGCGGCAGGACGTGCACGGCGGATCCGGGCGGGGCGGAACCGGCCGCCCAGTGGACGAAGTTGGCGGCCTCGGAGAGCGGTCCGGGCGCGCCCGCGTACACGAACTGGAGCATGCGATGGTAGGCCTCGCGGTTGTACGGGTCGCGCTTGTCGACCTCCGCGAGGATGCCCCAGGGGCCGGTGGGCAGCATGGGGCCGGGCGGCGCGACCCGGTGCTCGGCCATCTGGCGCTGCTCGTCGAGGAGGGCGAGGGCGAGCAGGCACACCCAGGGCACGGGGTCCGCGGGGCTGATGCGGGCGGCCTCCCGGCAGGTCGCCCAGGCTTCCTGCCAGAGCTCGCCGGTGCGGGGGTGTCCGGCGCGGTGGGCGCGGACGGCCCGCTCGACGCAGACGCGCGTGTGCATCACGAGTGCGGCGACGCTCTGCGGTTCCTCGGCCCGCCAGGCCTGGACCACGTCGGAGCCGGCGGAGACGGCGGCGAGGACCTGGGTGCGCTGGGTCCACAGCCCCCAGTTGTCGGTGCGTTCGAGTAAGCGTGCCATGGAGACCCAACGGCCGGTGCGCAGGTCCTGGGCGGCGGAACGCAGGTCCTTGTCGTGGCCGGCCGGGTGGTAGACGGGCCGGAAATCGCTGCCCGCCATCACCTCGTCCCGGTCGAGGGGCGGCGGCCCGGGCGGGCGCGTTCTGCGGTGGTCGTGATCATCAGTCCTCGGATCGCATGGAAGGTGGGTCCATCCGGCCGCCGGCTGCCGCGTTGCAGCCGTGCCCGGTGCCAGGGATGCGTGAACCATGCGAGAACTGTCCGTCGAACCCCCGCCGTTGACCCACGGTCGATGTCGCTGCCCGTTGATCGGCGATCACTATATGGCGATCAGGAGCATACGCATCCAGATCCTTGTTCGAACGTAAGTATCAAGCCACGATCGGTATATGAGTATGCGTCAGTGCCGGGCGGTGGCTCCGGGCGGATCTTGACGGGTGACGTCGGCCGGTGCAGGCTTCCGACCGATGTCCGATCAAGGCGACACCAGGGACGGAGTGGTGATGACGGGCCCGGTGCTCGCTGTCGATCAAGGCACCTCGGGGACCAAGGCGCTGGTCGTCTGTCCGGTACGCGGAGTCATCGGCTCCGGATCCGCCCCCGTACGGCCCCGCCATCTGCCGGGCGGCCGGGTCGAGGTCACTCCCGGCGAGCTGCTGGACTCGGTCGTCGACGCCGGACGCGCCGCGCTCGCGGCCGCGGGCGAGCCCGTGGTGGCCGTGGGCCTCGCCAACCAGGGCGAGACCGTTCTGGCCTGGGATCCGGCGACCGGGGAGCCGCTCACCGACGCGATCGTCTGGCAGGACCGCCGCGCCGAACAGCTCTGCACCGAACTGGCCCCGCACGCGCCCTCTTTGCGTGAGACGACAGGTCTGCCGCTCGACCCGTACTTCGCCGCCCCCAAGATGGCCTGGATACGCCGCCACCTGACCCGGCGCGGCGTCGTGACGACCAGCGACGTCTGGCTCGTGCACCGCCTCACCGGTGCGTTCGTCACCGACGCGGCGACCGCCGGCCGCACCCAGCTGCTCGACCTCGACACCACCCGCTGGTCGGACGCGGCACTCGACGCCTTCGGCCTCACGGGCGAGCGGCTGCCGGAGGTCGTCGACGCGGACACCCGCGTCGGCACCACCACCGCGTTCGGTCCCGAACTGCCGCTGACGGGGCTGCTCGTGGACCAGCAGGCCGCGCTGCTCGCCCAGAGCGTCACCGAGCCCGGCACCGCCAAGTGCACCTACGGCACGGGCGCGTTCCTCCTCGCGCAGACCGGCTCGCGCCCGCTGCGCAGCACCTCCGGACTGGTCGGCTGCGTGGCCTGGCGGCTTGCCGGCCGGACCAGCTACTGCCTGGACGGGCAGGTGTACACGGCCGCCTCCGCCGTGCGCTGGCTCACCGATCTCGGGGTGATCTCGGGCGCCGCCGACATCGACTCCGTGGGTGGGCGCGTCCCGGACGCGGGCGGCGTCACCTTCGTCCCCGCGCTCGCCGGCCTCGCCGCTCCGTGGTGGCGGGGTGACCTGCGGGGATCGGTCACCGGCCTGGGCCTCGACACCACCGCCGGGCATCTGGTGCGCGCCCTGTGCGACGGCATCGCCGCCCAGGTGGCGGAGCTCGCGGACGCGGTCGCCGCCGACCTCGGCGCCCCGCTCACCGCCCTGCGCGTCGACGGCGGGCTGACCCGTTCCGCGCTGCTCATGCAGACCCAGGCCGACCTCCTCGGGATCCCCGTGGAGGTGTCGGCGCTGCCGGACGTCACCGCGCTCGGCGTCGGCGCCGTGGCCCGCCTCGGGCTCGATCCCTCGCTCACCGTCGCCGAGGCCGTCCCGCAGTGGAAGCCGTCGACCGTCTACGAGCCGCGGGCCGGCGCGGCGGAGGCGACGGAGCGCCGCGCACGTTTCCGCGCGGCCGTCTCGTCCCTGCTCGGCGACGCACCGGCATGACCGGCACCACCGGCACCACCGGTACCGCTGCCGGTGCCGTGACCACCGGCGGCGCCCTGCCCGGCGGGGAGTACGACGTGACGGTCGTCGGCGCCGGCGTGGTGGGCACGGCGATCGCCCGCGAACTGGCCCGGCTCCCGCTGCGGATCGCCCTGGTCGACGCGGCCGACGACGTCGGTGACGGCACCTCGAAGGCCAACACCGCCATCCTGCACACCGGTTTCGACGCGGTGCCCGGTTCCCTGGAGTCCCGGCTCGTCCGGGAGGGCCACCGGCTGCTCTCCGCGTACGCCGCCGACACCGGCATCCCGGTGGAGCCGCTCGGGGCGCTCCTCGTCGCCTGGGACGAAGAACAGCTGGCCGCACTGCCCGGACTCGCGCAGAAGGCCGTTCGCAACGGCTACCGCGCGGCCCGGATCATCCCGGCTGCGGAGGTGCGGGCCCGCGAGCCGGAGCTCGGACCCGGGGTGCTGGGAGCGCTCGACGTACCGGGGGAGTCCATCATCTGCCCCTGGACCACCACCCTCGCGTACGCCACACAGGCCGTCCGCTCCGGCGTCGACCTGCACCTCGACTGCCGTGTGCAGAGCGTCACTTCGGGCGAGACGCATACCCTGGCCACGAGCCGGGGCCCGCTGCGCACCCGGCACCTGGTCAACGCGGCCGGCCTGTACGCCGACGAGATCGACCGGCTCCTCGGCCATGCGGACTTCGCCGTGACGCCCCGGCGCGGCCAGCTGATCGTCTTCGACGAGCTCGCCCGCGGCCTGGTACGGCACATCCTGCTGCCCGTACCGGGCGCCCTCGGGAAGGGGGTACTGGTGTCGCCGACGGTGTACGGGAACGTGATGCTCGGCCCGACCGCCGAGGACCTGGACGACAGGACGGACACCGGATCGACCGCCGAGGGGCTCGCGCTGCTCCGGGAGAAGGGCCGGCGGATCCTGCCGGCCCTCCTGGAGGAAGAGGTCACCGCCGTGTACGCCGGACTGAGGGCCGCCACCGGCGACGACGACTACGCGATCCGGGCCCACCCCGCGCAGCGGTACGTCACCGTGGGCGGGATCCGGTCGACGGGGCTGACGGCCTCGATGGCGATCGCCGCCCACGTCGTCGAACTGCTCGCCGACGGCGGCCTGCCGGTGGCAGGGGCCCGGGAGCCGGAACCCGTGCGGATGCCGAACCTGGGCGAGGCGTTCCTGCGGCCCTACCGCGACGCCGAGCTGATCGCCCGGGACCCGGAGTACGGCCGGATCGTCTGCCACTGCGAGCGCGTGACGCGCGGGGAGATCCGCGACGCGCTCGCCTCGGCCGTCCCGCCCGCATCGCCGGACGGCCTGCGGCGGCGCACCCGCGCCAGGGCGGGACGCTGTCAGGGCTTCCACTGCGGGGCCGCCGTCCGCGCGCTGTTCGAGGAGGCCCGCAGGTGAGCCGCGACCGCAGGGTCGACGTCCTGGTCGTCGGCGCCGGTCCCGCCGGACTGGCCCTGGCCGCCCGCCTCGCCCGCGCGGGCGCGGGCCACGTAGAGGTACTGGAGCGCGAGCAGGACGCGGGCGGCGTGCCGCGCCACTGCCACCACGGCGGATTCGGAGGGCCCGTACTCCCCTGGCTCACCGGACCGGCGTACGCACGGCGGGCCGTGCGGGCCGCGACGGCGGCCGGGGCGACGGTCCGCACCGGGGTCAGCGCCACCGGCTGGGCCGGCCCGCTGACCCTGGAGACCACGAGCCCGGCGGGCCTGGAGCGGATCACGGCCCGGGCCGTCGTCCTCGCCACGGGTGCCCGCGAGCGCCCCCGCAGCGCCCGGCTGGTGCCGGGGTCCCGGCCGGCGGGCGTGCTGACCACCGGGGAGCTGCAGCAGTCGGTCCACCTGTACGGCCACGACATCGGCCGGCGGGCCGTTGTGGTGGGCGCCGAGCCGGTGGCCCGGCATGCCGTACGCACCCTGCGCCGGGCGGGAGCGGAGGTGGTGGCCGTGGTCACGGAGCGCTCGCACGGCGCCACCGTGCCGGGAGTCCCGCTGCTCACGGCCACGACGGTGGGTGAACTGCGCGGCCGGGGCCGCCTGTCGGGCGTGGCCGTGCGCCACGAGGACGGCCGCCGCGGGGTCCTCGCGTGCGACACGGTGGTCTTCACCGGCGACTGGATCCCCGACCACGAGCTGGCGCGCCGCGGCGGCATCGGCGTGGACCCCGGCACCCGCGGTCCTCGCGTGGACGCGTCGTTCCGTACGTCGGCGCCGGGCGTCTTCGCGGTCGGCAACGCCCTCCACGGCGTCGAACGCGCCGCCACCGCGGCCGCGGAAGGCGCGGCCGCCGCGGCCCCCGTCCTGGCCCGCCTCTCGGGCGCGCCGTGGCCGGAGCCCGGTCCGCCGCTGCTCGTCCGGGCCCCGCTGCTGTGGGTGGCGCCGAACCGGCTCACGGACATCGGGGGGCGCCCGCTGCTGCTGCGGTCGGGGGAGCCGCTGACCGCCCCGGTGCTGACGGCCGCCCAGGACGGCCGGCTGCTGTGGCGACGGCGGTTCCCCGTCCGGACGGCGCCGTCGAGGTCGCTGAAGCTGCCGCCGGGGTGGACGGACCGCGTCGACCGGTCCGGCGGTCCGGTCGTGCTGGGCATCGGCTGACGGCGAGGCTCCCGGAGCCCGCCGGACGGCGTCGGGCGCGCCCCTTGACTACGTTGCGTGAATAGATCGATACTCTGTGTCACGATCTTGGCCGCTCACAACGTCACCTACGGGGTCACACCCCGTCAGGAGGTACCGACGTGCCGTTTTCCGTCCCCGGACTGGCCGACGACCTGACCCCCGATCTCCTGGACCGCTGGAACAAGGAGATCGACCGCCAGTTCAGGAGCCTGGAGCCTGATCTGGGGAGCAGATACTTCACCCTGGAACCCGACGATCCGGCCGCCGAGCGGGTGGCCGTCACCTGGTTCGGCAATCCGGCCGAGCCCGAGTTCTGCTTCGACGCCGACACGGCCCGCGCGTTGTCCGACTGGGGTGTACGCGGCCGACGCGCCCTGCACAACGAGTACTGCGAGTACGCGGTCATCAGTGCGGCCGACACCGAGGGACGGATGCGCCCCAAGCGGGTGCAGGTCACCACCGAACTCCCCGAGTACTACCTGATGCTCGCCGAGCACGCCCCGGACCGCCTGCGGGAGATCCTCACCGCGACGCTCGGCACCGAACCCCGCTGGCAGGAACTCTACGGACCGGCCGTCGCGGACCCGGGCCCGCTCGCTCCGGCCCAGCGCCGCGTGGCCTTCGCCCGCCACCTGACCGGCCACGGACTGCACCGCGACCTGATCGACGCCGGAGTCCCCGCCAATCCGGCGGGCTCGCTCAACGCCGTCAACGCCCTGTTCATGGCCCATCCCATCAACGGGCTGGACGACCTGATCTACATCGTGATGTTCGGCGCGAAGCCCTACGCCCGCCGGAATTCCGCGGGCGGCTTCGAACCCGCCGGACGGGACCAGATCTTCCGCCAGCAGCCCGGTCTCGAAGCCCTGTCCTGCCGCCACGCCGACCCGGCCGCCGCTCTGGCCGCGGCGGACGCCGCCTTCCAGGGCCGGACCGTGTCCTTCGCCGATCCGCTGGGCATGTACATCCAGCAGTTCACCTCCGAGGTCTTCCTCTTCGAGGGCGGCCCGCTCCCGGACCCGTGGATCCGGCTGGGGCGCGGCCGGCAAGGACTGCACCAGCGGCTCGAATTCGGCCCGCCGGACGACGACCCGCACTTCCTCGACGACATCACCGTGGTGGAGGGCGACTCGGAGGAGCCCCTGACCGGCGGCTACCAGGTCGTACGCCAGGTACAGGTGGGCCCGGTGGTCGCACTCGGCGCACCGGCGCCCGTACCGCCCGGTGACTTCGTGGTCCTCGCCGACTCGCCCGGACCCATCCGCTGCCGGGACGCGAGCGTGTGCACCGACACGGTGGGGCCGCTGAAGGAAGCCTTCGACGCCGAGGCCCTGCTGCCGGGACTGGTGGGCGGCGGCCCCCGGGGCGGGAGATGAGCGTCCTCCAGGACGGCATCTACCACGGGCCCGGCCGCCGCCCCCCCGGCCATCTGGCGCTCGTGTTCCTGCGGGCCGACCCGGAGGCCGGCGCCACGGCCGTCGACGGCGCGCTGCGCGAGGTGACCACGCTGCTGCGCGGGCTCGCCGACGGCGTCGTACCGGAACTGCCGGGCCACCCGGTGCCGAGCGCCGGCCTGGAGTTCCTGCTCGGCCTCGGCCCGAAGGCCTTCGACATCGCCGGCGCGAAACTTCCGTGCCCGGCCGCACTCGGCCCGCGCCTGCGGTTCCGCTCGCCCCGCCCCACCGGCGGCGGACCGCTGCTGGTCGGCGGGGGCCTGTCCTACGCGGCCGACGTCACCCGCAACGACGCCACGGAGGAGTTCTGCCTGCAGCTCACCGCGGACACCCAGCTCGCGGTCTCGCGCGCCGTGGTGGAGCTGTGGAAGCTGCTGCGCGGCGCGCGCACCGGCGACACACGGACGGCCACGCTGGAGATCGCGGGCATCCACACCGGATTCCAGCGCGACGACCGGCGCAGCTGGATCGGCTTCCACGACGGCGTGTCCAACCTGGACAGCGCCGACCGGGAACGGGTCATCTGCATCGCGGCGGCCGACGCGGGCCCGGACCCCTGGACGATCGGCGGTACCTGTCTGGTCTTCGCCCGCCTCGCCGTCGACCTCGACCAGTGGCACCTCCTGCCGCGCGCGCAGCAGGAGTTCCTCGTCGGCCGGGACAAGCTCACCGGAGCCCCGCTCACCGGCCGTGACGACGACGGGAGGCCCGTACCGGCCGCGGGCTGTCCGGTGGCCGGGACCACCGAGGTCACGCAGCCGGGCAACGAGGACTTCCTGGAGCCACGGCCCACCGCCGATCCGGTGCTGCTCACCGCCCATGTGCGGCGGGCCAATCTGACCGGCACCGCCGACCCGGACCAGAGCGGCTCGCTGCGGGTGTTCCGGCAGGGGTACGAGTTCTTCGAACCGGTCGCGGCCGCCCCCGGCTTCCGGGCCGGGCTGAACTTCGTCGGCTTCCAGGACAGCCCCGAACGGGTGCTGCGCATCCTCACCCAGCGCGGCTGGCTGGGTGGCGTCAACTTCGGCGGGCAGCCCGGTCCGGACGGACCGGCCGGGCGGCTGCTGACGGTACGGGCGGCAGGCACGTATCTGGTTCCCCCCGTACGGGACGGGGCCCCCTATCCGGGGGCCGAGGTATTCGGCTGAACAGCCGCCCCCGCTGACCGGACTCCCGGACTCCCCGCACCCCTGGGAGCCCCCGGACTCCTGGAAGGAATCGGAGACCCGCAGTGATCGAACAGATCTGGCTCCATCCACCGCTCGCCTTCGCCCGGCTGGGGCCGTCCCCCGTGCCCTGTGACAACTACCGGTGGGGGATGAGCGACCTGACGCCGGGCGGCACCGGCAAGACCGTCGTCGAGCCCCGGCCCTCCCTCGACGTCGCCGAGGACGGGACCCTGACGGAGCGGGAGCCCGAGGGGGACCGCGTCCGGTTCAAGGACGCCGACGGCTTCCGTCCGCTCTGCCCCTTCTTCGAGGTGCACGGTACGTGGACGGCCGACGGGGAGCGTCACACCGGCCCGGTCACCACCGATGTGCTGGCCGCCGCCGGCACGGAACTCGCCGACGTGCGCTGGGAGGTGGAGGTCGCCAATCTGAAAGCGCACCACTGCACCCTCTCGCCGGGCGACCGGATCGAGGCCGGTGTGGAGCTGGCCGGTGACGACCACCGGCGCACGCCGCTGGAGGGGCGTTCGCCGCAGGGGGCCGACCGGCCGCTGGTGCCGGCCGGGCGGCACGTACCCCTCGGGTCCGTCCAGGTGCCCAGGCCCGACGACCGGTTTCCCGAACTCCGGCTGCGTTTCACACCCGCCACCGGAGCGGTGTACGGCCCCACGAACCTTCCGGAGCGCTCCCTGCGGTTCGTCCTGCCGGCCGAGCACCTGTTCCTCTCCCCGGACGCGCGATGGTGCGAGTTCACCGGCGAGGACGATCCGCGGACGGTTCCCGGAGGACTGTTCGCAGGCTCGCGGGAGGAGGACGGGGAGACGAGCCTCGGACTGGTCGACGACGTGTGCGACGGACTGGTCACCGTCACCCTGCCGGGCGGCCTGTCGGCCCGCGCGCGGATCGTCGTCACCCCGCCCGATTTCGCGCCGGACCGCAGACCCTTCACCTCCCTCGCCGACGGCCTGGCGGACCGGGTCAAACGCGGGGAGGTCCGCGACCCCGGCTACATCGCAGAGCACCCCCGACTGACCGCGCTGGAGGTGCGCGACCTGTTCGAACGGGTGCTGGAGGCCATGGACGCCGTCAACGTCGACGCGCAGAACGAGCGGGCGACGCTGGAGAACGAGAGCACGGCCGAGGACCTGGGCCTCCCCACCGGCCCGGCCCGGGCCCGCACCTTCAGCCCGCCCGAACCCCTGCTCGGAGTGATCCTCGCCCTCACCGAACGCGGCCGCCGCCGGCACCGCCGCTTCGTCGCACTGGAGGCCCTGGAGGACATGTTCCGCGAACAGCCCGGACTCATCGAACGGGCCATCAGGGAGCCGGGATCCGAAGACGTCTGGTACGACCGCCGGATGCCGGTCGCGGTGCGGGGATCCGACGCCTTCCCCATGCACCTGACCCGCCGCCAGTACGACCTTCTGGTGGCCTGGGCCGGATCGCTGCGCGAACGGGTCGAGGAGGGGACATGAGCGTACTGCTGCAGATCGGCCGCCGGCCGCCGGAACGGGAACCGCGGGCCGAACCGGACCCGGGAACGGGCGCCGGGGGCGGGCCGCCCGGCCTCGCCGCCGAGACCAGGGTGTTCCGCAGCGCCCACGGAGCCCACCTGTTCGTCGCCGACGGCAGCCGGATCTACGACCTCCCGGAGGCGACGGCGGACCGCCTGGAGCGGTGGACGGCCACCGCCCACGACCCGGCCCAGGACGCCGCCCTCGCCGCCGGACTGGGCCTGCCGCTCTGGGGCGGGGCCGGCCTGCCGGCCCCTCGGATCGACGGCACCCCGGCCGCCGTACCACCCCTGTCCTCCCTGTCGCTCAACGTCATGCAGGCCTGCAACCTCAGCTGCGGCCACTGCTACGCCGACGAGGGCCGGTTCGGCGGCTCCGCCCGGGCCATGCCCCGCGAGACCGCGTTCGCCGCCGTGGACCGGCTCCTCGCGGAGGCCGCGCCGGGGGCCGCGGTGGTGGTCGGGTTCATGGGCGGTGAACCCCTGCTCGCCCGCGACCTGGTGCACGAGGTCGTCACGTACGCGACCGGGGCCGGAGCCGCCACCGGGCACGCCGTCCGCTTCGCGCTCACCACCAACCTCACCACGGTCCGGCCCGCGGACGCGGAACTGTTCGCCGCCCACCCGTTCACCGTCGCCGTCAGCCTGGACGGCGACCGGGCCGGCCACGACGCACTGCGCCGGGCCCCCGGCGGGGGCAGCGCGTACGACCGGCTGCGGGCCGGGCTGGAGGTGCTGGAGCGGCACGGAAGGCCCCGCCACCTCTCGGCCCGGGTGAGCGTCACCCCGTACACCGGTCGGCTGCCCGACATCCTGGAGCACGGCATCGGCCTCGGCTTCGACGAGGTCGGTTTCGCCGCGGTGGTGAGCGCCCCGGACCCCGCGTACGAGATCGGCCCCGACGCCTTCACCGGATTCCTCCAACAGATGGTCGAGTGCGGGGAGGCGGCGCTGCGCGAACTGACGGCAGGCCGCCCGTACCCCTTCGGCAACTTCCAGACGGCGATGTACGAACTGCACACGGGCGGCCATCGCCCGTACCCCTGCGGCGCCGGCGCCGGATACCTCAGCGCCTCCGCCGAGGGCGGTCTCTACGCCTGCCACCGGCTGGTCGACGACCCGGCCTTCGCCATGGGCTCGCTGACCGAGGGACCCGACCAGGGGGCGAGAGCGGCCCACCTGGCGGCCCGCCACGTGGACCGGGCCGAGCCCTGCCGGTCCTGCTGGGCCCGCTACCTGTGCGGCGGCGGCTGCTACCACGAGGTCACCCGGCGCGGCCGGACCGGCTGCGACTACATCCGCGGCTGGCTGGCCTTCTGCCTGCGCGCCTACGTCGAACTCTCGCAGGCCGCACCGGAGTTCTTCCGGCATCCGAGCGCATCCGACCTCCCGGGCGATCCGGCCGCCCTGGCCCGCTGACCCGCGCCCCGCCCCGTCCGGCCCGAAGGAACCGCCATGAACGACCCCACTCCCGGCAGCGTCGACCTCCCCGTACCCGAGGGGAAGATCTTCCCCCGCAACCTCACCGCACGGGCCGACCACGTGGTCCGCGGCAACCCGTCCGGATCCCGCCCGGAGAGCGGTGTCGACAACTGCTTCCCCGGCCTGGAATTCGACCAGCGCAACCTGGAGAAGGCGTTCTTCCCCGGCCTGACCGTCGACTTCCACCACGCGAGCGGATCACGGGTGCTGGCCGTCACCGGCGGAGTCGCCGCCGACCAGGGCATCACCGAGGCCGACCTGGACACGGGAACGCCGCAGGACCCACGGCCCCTCTACCTGTGGGCCGTCTGCGGGCGCACCACCGTCGACCAGGAGGAGCAGGACGCGCCCGTGTTCCACGCGACCGAGCGGACCGGCCTGGAACTGTGGCGCCGGGTGCACGACCTGCTCCCGGGCCGGGTGGCCGTCGTCCTCGGCCGCACCCCGGGCAGCACCTCACCCGGGGCCTTCTGGGTGCCGGACGGCGGCCTCAACCGCCGGCGGACGGACGACCGGAGCGAGGTGCAGCGCGACGCGGACGGCGCCCTGGAGTGGGCGATCCTGGTCGCCGACCGGGCCCGCTACCTCGACCCGGACGGGGTCATCGACCCCGACGTGTACCAGGCCGGCGACCTCACCCGGAGTCTCTGCGCGCCCTGGCAGTACGACTTCCGCGAATGCGGCTGCTACTACTGGGCCGCCTCCAAGCCGGACATCTCCACCAGCTCCGACGGCCTGCACCGCAACCTCAACTTCCAGCGCCGCGACCGCACCACCAACCCGCCCGAGCCCGACATCCCCACCATCCGGGGCCGGGCCGCCAAGGAGCTCGACCACCCCGCCCTGATCGCGAACTGGAACGTGCTCCCCGTCGTCCTCAACGGCCGCGAGGACGACAGCATGGAACTGCCGGACTGGTCCGGCCTGCAGCCGATGACGCGCGCGAGGGTGATCCGGGAACTGGAACGCCTCGCCTGCGTCGAGCACGCGCTCTGCCTCGAATACCTCTACGCCCACTACTCCCTGAACGCCCCGCCCGTCTTCGACCCGGCCGTGCACGACCCGGCCACGCCCGAGGGGGCGCGCACCCGGAAGATCTACGCGGCCGCCGCGGAGGTGTTCTCCGTCGCGGTGGACGAGATGCGCCACCTGAGATGGGTCAACGAGATGCTCGGCACACTCGGACGGCCACTGCGGCTCGAACCGCCCCGGCCCGACACCGTGATCCAGATCCAGACGGACCGGCGCTTCGAGCTGAAGCCGCTCACCCCGGAACAACTGGACTGGTTCATCGCCGTGGAGCGCCCCAGCGCGGTGACCGCCGACCCGCAGGGCATCGACGGGATGTACGTCAAGCTGCACGAGACCATCGTCCGCCGCCCGGAACTCTTCCCCGAGGCGGACCGGCTGGCGCACCTCGTCAAGCTCATCATCGACGAGGGCAACGACCACCACCGCCGCTTCACCGCCGTCAAGGAGCATCTCGCGGAGCTTTCCCCCGACGACTACCTCCGGCCGCTGAGTACCGAACCGGGCACTGCGCTCGACGTGCAGCTGGTCGAACTGTCGGCGCTGAACTACACCATGCTGCTCGGCGCCTTGGAGGCCACGCTGCAACGGGGCGACACCGCGGGCGGGGTGCTGATCGAACAGGCCCGCCGCACGATGTCCAACCTCCACGAGCTCAACCACCTCCTCGCGTCACGCGGCGTCGCACCCCGCTTCACCAAGCTCCCCGCGGCGCCCGAACCCGTCGGCGAGGAGGCGATCGCGTCCGCGTCCGCCGCGACCTCCGCGTCGGTGCCCGCACGGGCGACCGGCCCGGAACCCGCCGACGGCCAGGCCGCCCTGGCCGCGGCACGGGCTTCCGGCACGGTACGGCAGAACATCAACGCCCTCGCCGTCGACGGGATGCGTGAAATGATGTCCCGTCATCAGGCCGACACCGACGCCTTGATCGCCGCCTTCAGCCTGCGATGAGCAGGGCCGACGTCGAGATCGCCGGTTCCGGGCTGGCCGAAGTCACCTGCGCCTGGCTCCTCGCC
Source organism: Streptomyces xanthophaeus (assembly GCF_030440515.1). GTDB lineage: Bacteria > Actinomycetota > Actinomycetes > Streptomycetales > Streptomycetaceae > Streptomyces > Streptomyces kutzneri. The sequence goes on along the minus strand of NZ_CP076543.1, from coordinate 646,715 downwards.
GCACGGGGCCACCGGGTCCGGCTCCGGCCGCGCCCGGACGGGGGCCGGCGCCCGCTCCTGCTGGGTGAATCCACCCTGGCCCTGCTCCACTCCCTGTGGGGCATCGCGGGCCCGGCCGACCTGGGCCTGGTCACCCATGAACTGACCCACCGGCGGGCCCGCTGGGGCCCCGGTCCGGCCGCCCCCCGCATCGGAGCGCCGGCCGTGGTGCTGGACGGGGCCCAGCTCGCGGCCCGGCTGCTCGACCGCCTCGCCGCACACCATCCGGACGCCGTCGCCGGGGAACCCGGGGGAGGCGGCGTACCGCAGTGGACGGTCACGGCCGACTCCCACCCCGATGACCGGTGGACGGCCGGCCGCCGTCGGCTGCTCGCCGGTACAGCGGCCCTCTCACCCGGCCAGGACGACACCACCGCCCGCCTCGCCTGCACCGAACTCGCCTGGCTCCACCTCACTCCACTGGGGGACGGGAGCGCCCTGCTCCAGGCCATGATCCCGGGTCCCGCCGCCCACCCCGAGAACCTGCTGGGCCGCCTGCTCGCCGCTTCCGCCCTGGCCCCCCGGCTCCTGCGGGCACCGGCCGCCGCCGTCTCGCTGCCGGCCGCCCCCCGCCTCCACCGCACCCCGGCGACCGCCCCGACCCCGCACACCCCCGGGCGGCTCCTGGTCGGTGCGGGCGCCATCCGCTACGACCCGCTCAGCGGCACCGGCACGGCCCAGGCCCTGCGGACGGCCGTCCTCGCCACGGCGGTCATCCACGCCGCGGCCACCGGAACGTCCCCGCAGGCCCTGTGCGCCCACTACGCGGGCCGCCTGCGCACGGCCTTCCGCGCCCACCTGGCCACGTGCGCCCGGCTCTATCCGCAGGCCTTCCCGTCCCCCGCCTGGCATCACGAGATCGACGCCTGCCGCTGAGCGGGAGAGCCGCCCGTTCGGCGCCGGGTTCTGCGCAATGCCCGGCGCCCGTACCGGTCCACGTTCTACGCTGCACTCGTCCGGCGCGGTCGGTGAAAGGTGGGGCGGGGGCCTTGCGGGTTCTGTGCGTACACGGAATGGCGCAGCAATTGCGCGGTGAGCAGGACCTGCTCGCCGAGTGGCTGCCTGCCCTCAGGGACGGCCTCACCCGTGCCGGGGCCGCGGGGAAGACCGCGGACGGCGATGTCGGCATGGCCTTCTACGGTGACCTCTTCCGCCCGGCGGGCGAGCTGCTGGCGGTCGGGGAACCCGCCTACCGCGCCGGTGACGTGGCAGAGGGGTTCGAGAGCGAGCTGCTCGCGGCCTGGTGGGAGGCCGCCGCCGCGGCCGACCCCGCCGTGGTCGCTCCCGGCGCCGACACACTGGCCCGCACCCCCCGTACGGCCCAGGCCGCGCTCCGCGCCCTGAGCGCCTCGCCCTTCATGACCGGGATAGCCCTGCGCTCGATGGTGGGCGATCTCAAGCAGGTCCGCGCCTATCTGCTGGATCCCGCCACGCGCCTGAAGGCCCGTCGGCGCGTCTCGGACCTGCTGACCGAAGAGGTCCAGGTGGTGGTGGCGCATTCGCTGGGCTCGGTGGTGGCCTACGAGGCCCTGTGCGCCTCCAGGCTCCGCCACCGGGTGCGCGCCTTCGTCACCGTGGGCTCGCCGCTGGGGATCCGGAGCCTCATCTTCGACCGCCTGCGTCCGCCGCCCGGAGCGGACGGCACGGGTGTCTGGCCGGGTGACGACAGCCTCACCTGGACGAATGTGGCCGACTCCGCCGACGTCGTCGCGCTGGAGAAGGACCTGCGACCGGCGTTCGGGCCGCGGGTCCGCAACATCCGGACGCACAACGGTGCGCGCGCGCACGACATCCGCCCCTATCTGACGGAAAGGCGTACCGGCGAGGCCGTCGCGGCCGGCCTCGCATGACCGCCCGATGACGGAACCGGCCGCCCGGACCGGCTGCCGGAGCCGGGCATCGAACCCTCCGAGGCGGAGGTCCTGACGCAACGCCTGCGCGTGCTGTGCAGGGAGCAGATCCGTCCGGAAGACCATCTGGTGGTGTACCTCAGCTGCCGCGGGCAGATCCTCAGTTTCCTAGCCGGGCGATTCGTGGATGATCATGTTCACGCCGGAGTCGGGGCCTGTCGTGGGCGGTGGCGGAGGGAAGCTGCCGTTCTCGACGCGGCGGAGGATCCTCTCCGCCATCCGCCGCGCGCCTGCCTCCGACTCCTCCGTGGTGACCGGATTGCCGAGAGTGGTCGGGGCCACCTCGTCGGCCACCTGGAAGCCGAAGATCATTCCGTCCTTGAGGAAGATCAGCCCATGGCTCTCGCACCACAGGGCGTCCTGGGAGCCTGCGGTGTTGGCTGCGGACCGGCACGTGCCGTCGGAGAGCCGCTTGCGCTTCGTCTCCGTCCAGTCCCGCGCGGCGACGTGCGCGTAGTGCCACTCGGCCGCCCACCGCGTCTCGACGCCCCGGATCACGGGATCGGCGGGGGTGTCGGCGGTGCTCTGCCCGTACCGGCAGGACACGGGATCCGTCTGGAAGGCGAGACCGATGTCGCCAAGTGCGTACTCGTTCCACACGACGTTCCAGGCCAGGACGGGGATCGTGCGGTAGTACGAGTTCTCGGGGATGGCGACGACGGCGTTCACGTCGTCGATCGTCAGCGCCTGGCACGGTTCCCGCGGCAAGGTCCGGCGTGGTCCGTCCGAGGCTGCCGGTCCGGACGCCGGCCGGTACGTACGCCAGACGATCGCCCCGACCGCTGCCAGGGCCAGTACGAGGATGCCGACGACGACCTTGGTGTCCCGGCGCATCAGGACCGCGTCTCCACCGCATACTTGATGAACTCCGACCCGGCCGTGCTGGACGCGGTCCAGTCTCGCTTACCGGGCGCCCGCACGTAGGCACCGGCCAGCCGCTCCGGGGCCCCGGATACGACGAACAGCCTGCCGCCCTTGTCCTTGATCTCGACGGAGTCCATCCTGCCGTCCACCGAATACGACACCACGAGTGAGAAGCGGACCAGGCTTCGCCTGGCGTAGGCGCTGACCGTCACCGACGCGACCTCCTTGCGTACGAGTGTGAGGCTGCTGCCGTCGAAGTGGTGCTTGCCGAGGGTTGCGCCGTCCCCGTCCCCGCCGTCGAAGCTACGGGCCCGGGGACTGCCCTCCTCCAGGTCGAGCCCGACGATCACGGAGTCGACGCTTCCCCCCGACGCCTCCACGTAGGCGGTGCCGCTGTAGGCCGGCCCGCGCTCGTAGACCCGCGCGCCGATGTCGGTGATCACCACCGTGCTCCGCCGGGTGCCCTCCAGGGTGAGCTTGATGGCCTGATCCATCATGGGCGCGCTCTCTTGCGCCGCGGCCAGCCGGGGAATCTCGGTGTCCGGTCCCGGTGTCGGCATCGGGTCCTTCAGGACCCACCAGTCGCCGACCTCACCGGGGTCGGTGGTCCCGGCGAGAGTGACCTTGACGCCTTCGCCGGGGGTGAGCCCGTCGATCACGGAGTCCTGACGGACGCTCCACCACAGGGTCCCGGTGACGAGCACGATCGCGGCGACAACGGCGGCGAGGATCCGGCGGACAGAGAACCGCTCGGGCCGGCCCGGGGGGCCCGGGTGGGGGTAGGCGGTGCCGGCGATCACGGGGAGGTCGCCGGCTCTGCCGCGACCAGGGCCGGCGCCGCTGCCCTGTGGCCAGAGCACGCTGCGGAACGCCGCCCGGTTCGCCGGATCCATCCGGTCGACCGCCGTCAACGGCTCCAGTGTGACCGCGCTGGCTCCGTCCCGTAACCGGTGCTCGATGACCACGCCGATCGAGAACTCCCCGCCTCCTCCGTCCCCGGCGAACACGACCGTGCCGGAGGCGCCCTCCCACAACGATGCGCCGAGGGCGTCGCGTTCGCCGGGTGTCGCACGCATGTGGAAGGTCAGCTGTCCGCCGGGCGGTCCCTCGGCCGTGGGCACCTCCCCGAACAGCTGGGCCCGCCCACGGGGCCGCGGGCCGGCCGCCGGCCTGTCGCCCTCCTTCCACCAGGGGTAACCCACTCCCTGGCAGTACAGGAGCGCCGCCCGGCTCGTGTCCACCTGGGCCACCCGCACCCTGGGTGGCCCAGGGGTGACATCGCCGAGCAGCCTCACGAGCGCCAGGTCCGCCTTGCCGCCCCCGTCGGCCACGACCTCGGCCGGGAGAGTGACGCCGCCCCAGAGCCGTACGGACACGCGCCCGGGGCCCACCGCGTGACCCGCGGTCAGCACGTACTCCCCGCCGACGCAGTACCCGGACGACACCGTCCACGTCTCGGAGGATCCGCTTCCCTGCTGGTGCAGGACCTCGACCGCGTACTGGCTCTCCGGCACCGCCGTCAGGGCCTCTCGGGGCGGGGCTGCGAGGCGATACGCACGGTCTGGCCGTCCCGCCCGACCGGAGCGCCCAGCTGCAGGGTGACGGTCTGCACGGTCTCCCGACTGTGCCCGGCCTCGGCGCCGAGTTCGAGGACCCAGAACTTGGCCTTCCCGCCGGCCGTCGCGTCCACGGTGACGGCCACCTGGAACTCCAGGGTCACCCCCTCCACCGGAAACCGGACGTCACGTCCGGCACCGGCCCGCGCCGCCTCGGCGAGCTCCTCCTGGAGCGCCGTCACGACCTCGGTCAGCCCGATCCTGCCGCTCACGGAATCCCCCCGTTTCTCCGGTCCGTCCCCTTGGGTAGATCCTACGGTTCCCCTCGCGTCACATCAGTCGAATCGCCTTTCTGCGCCGCACAGTTCACAGCGACCCGGGACGGTCGGCGAGGGCCTCGGACCACGCGCGGTGGGCGATGGCGGCCAGGACCGGGCAAGACCGGACGCGCCTTCAGCGTCCACGCCGAGTGCGGCGCGGACCGCGTGGGCGTTGCGCTTCGCCCGTACCGGCCGGTCCGGACGGGAACCCGGCGTCAACTGCCTCGCTCATCGGGAAGGTTCGGTTCCGGGGTGGTCCGCCGGATCATCGACCAGAGGCCATGTCACGCCATGGAGAAGGATTTTGTAGATCTGCACGAAGAGTAGGTTTCAGCCAGCGTACGTTTTCATGTCTTCCGTCCCTGCCTGACTCCGCTCGGTTGCCTGTGTACTCCTTCACAACGATGCAACGAAGCGGGGGAGAGGGAGCCTTGAGCGAGACGTTGTCCGTCCGGCTGCTCGCCAGGGCCTGGCTCGATCCAGGCGTCACCGTCCTGACCCGCACCCCGGTCGCACCGGAGCACATCGCAGGCGTTCAGCCGTAGCGATCCCCCGCGGGTACCGCCGACCGAGCCGATCCCCGGACACCGGCCCCGAAGCGGCACCCGCGAGACCCACCTGTCGCCCCTGGTCCATGTCCCGCACGGGCGGAACACCAGGGAAATCCCCCACCGTCTCCCAAGGAGTGACCGTGACCGCGCACACCCAAGAAGCGAACATCCAGGACCTCAAGCGCACCTGGCTGGACGAGGCGATCAGACTGGCCACGAACAGCGTGGCGAACGGCGGCGGGCCGTTCGGCGCCCTGGTCGTCAAGGACGGTGACATCGTGGCCATCGGGAACAACCAGGTCACCTCCACCCTGGACCCGACGGCCCACGCCGAGGTGACCGCGATGCGTGCCGCCTGCCAGGAGCTGGACACCTTCTCGCTCGAAGGCTGCGTCCTGGTGACCTCGTGCGAACCGTGTCCGATGTGCCTTTCCTCGGCGCTGTGGGCGCGGGTCGACCGGATCGTCTTCTCCGCCGACCGGCACGACGCCGCGGTGGCCGGTTTCGACGACCGCAAGTTCTACGACCTGTTCGAGAAGCAGCCCGCGTCGAAGTGGCCGTTGGCGATCGAGCACCTGGACCTGCCCCACCGTACGGCGCCGTTCGACGCGTGGGTGGCCAAGACCGACCGCATCGACTACTGACGCAGCGGTTCGCGGCGGCGCTGCCCCGTTGCCGACGGCCGAGCGTGCAAGATGAACCCGACTGACCTGTCGTCATGACCGAGGTGGGTTCGCATGCCCCGCAGCACCGCCGGTGACGCCGGGCGGCGACACCCTCGGCTCCCACGACGCATCGGTACCCGGCCGGCCGTGGGAGTCACGGTGGCCGTCCTCGTCGCCGCCAACCTGGCCCTGCACCGCTGGACGGGCCTGTGGGGCCTGGTGACGGCCGTCGTGGTCAGCGGCCTGCTGCTCGGTGTGCTCCGCTGGGCCGGCGGCACCCTCGCGGACGCGGGTCTGGCGCGGGGCACGCTGGCGCGCGGTACCCGTTGGGCGCTGGTCCTGATCGGCCTGGTCGGCGTCGTCTACCTGGCCGGGGCCCTGCTGCCGGCCACCAGGGGGCTGTTCGAGGACCGGCGGTACGAGGCGATGGACGGGGGCGAGGTGCTGCTCCGGTCGTTCGTCCTGGTGCCCGTCGGCACGGTCCTGGTGGAGGAGATCGCCTTCCGCGGCGTGCTCTACGGCCTCGTGGACCGCGTCCGCGGGGCGCTCCAGGCGACCGCCGTGTCGAGTCTGCTGTTCGGGTTGTGGCACGTGCTGCCGTCGCTGCACCTGGCGACCGCCAAACCGGCAGTGAACTCGGTGGTCGGCGACTCCGGGCTCGGGGCCGTGCTGGCGGTGCTGGGGGCCGTGCTGTTCACGGCGGCGGCCGGCGTCCTGTTCTGCGAACTGCGCCGCCGCAGCGGCAGCCTGCTGGCTCCCATGGGACTGCACTGGGCGGTGAACGCCTTCGGCTACCTCGTCGGGTACCTGCTGCGCTGACCGGCGGCGGCGCGGATCAGTTCTGCGGCGAGACGATGTCCTTCAGCTCGTTCAGGTCCTGTGCGGTGAATCCGCCGGGCCGCATGACATCGTTCCAGGCGTCGACGTACGCGGCCTTGTACGTGTGGCCGTGGCCGTCCGGTACGCCGGTCGAGAACGGCAGGTCGGCGGTGACCTGCCAGAAGGTCACGAACGGAATCCAGACCATGGATTCGAGCACGTCGGAGCCGGGCCGTTCCCCGATCCAGTCGGGCTCGGTGAGGGCCAGCCCCGGGCTCCACCAGACGATCGGGTCGGACGGGTGCATCAGGTAGAGCACCCGCGGGCCGTCCCACGGCCGGTCCGCCGGAGGGACCCCGGTGGCCGGGTCGTCGGTGAACCGGACGGTCCGCCCGTCCCGGTAGACGGGTTCGATCTCGGGACTGCCCGCGTCGCGGTGGTCGCTGAACTCGCGGAACAGCGTGTTGAAGTTGGGCGGGCCGGCGAACACGGTGCCGGCGGTGCGGTTGCGCAGGTCGGCCTCCCCGCTGAAGGCGGTCTCGCCGCCGAACGACCCCAGGCTCTCACCCGCCACGAACAGGCGCGGGCGCTTGTTCGGGGGCAGCTTGGACCATTTGTCGTAGACCGCGTCGAAGAGATCGCGGCCGGCCGCGCGCGCCTTGGACTGGTCCACCAGGTACGACATCCACGACGGCAGGTACGAGTACTGGATCGCCACGGTGGCCGCGTCGCCGTTGCCCAGGTACTCGAACGAGTCCACAGCGGCGGGATCGACCCAGCCGCTGCCCGTGGTGGTCATCACGAGCAGGTTCTCGCGGTCGAAGCCGCCGGCCCGCTCGAGGTCCGCGACCGCCCGGGCCGCCCGGGTCTCCGTGTCGTCCGAGGTCTCCAGCCCGGCGTAGGCGCGGACGGGCTCCTGCGCCGTACGGTGGGTGAACGCGCCGATCTCCTGGGCCGAGGGTCCTCCGTCGGCGAACGCCCGGCCCTCCCGGCCCAGCGAGTCCCATGGCACCAGCGAGCCGGGCCCGCCCGAGCGCAGCGCCGACGTGGGCTGGTGCACGCCTTCCGGGGTCTCCGTGTCACGCAGCGAGAAGGCCTCGTTGGACGCGTTCACGAAGCCGTTCAGCAGCAGCCCCGAGAACGCGGCCCACGCCAGGCCCGCCACCAGGATCCAGCCGACCACCCGCGCCGCGCGCCTGCCGACCCAGCGCCCGAGCAGGTCGGCGGCCCGGTGGTACAGGGCCCGCAGCCCCCGCCCGGCCAGGAGCAGGACCAGGAAGACGAGGGCCGCGACGAAGGGGCAGGCGACGGTGAACAGGACGTTGTAGTCGGTGACCCCCATGAGCAGCCGGATCTCGTGCTGCCAGTACTGGCCGAGCCCGAACGAGACGCCGAAGAGCACGACCGCGCCGACGACGAGGACGAGCCACGACCGGCGCGAGGGGGTCCGCGCGTCCCGGTCGGCGAAGGCGCGCCACACGTAGGCGGCGACCACGCCCAGCCCGTAGCCGATGGCCGCGCTGATGCCGCAGATCAGGCCTTGGAGTACGCCGCCGCGGGGGAGCAGTGACGGGGTGAAGGACAGGCAGGCCAGGAGGAGCGCGCCCCAGCAGCCGGGCAGCGTCAGGCGGGGCCACCGACGGTGTTCGGGTACCGGCTCGTCCTGCGCGGGAGGTTCCGGCGGGTCCTGGTTCATGGCGTCCTCCACGGCCATGGTGCCCTCGCCGTGTCGGTCGTGCCATCCGGGGCGCGGGCCGTCATTTCGGGCCTGCGGGCGGGGGACCGGCGGGCCCGTCGGGGCCCGGCGCGGACCACTGCGCTGCGGTGCGCAGCCGGAAGGCGGCGACCGCGGCCTCCACGGTGGGGAAGAAGTGCCGGGGGTCGATGGTCCGGGTGAGTTCGTACCGCTCGATCTTCCGCCGCACCGGGTCCTTGAGCTCGGCGAACACCAGGTGCACACCGTCCGCGTTGAGCGCCTCGTCGAGCTCCTCCAGCATGTCGGCGGCGGTGGTGTCCACGTCCGTCATCGGCTCCGCCGCGACCACGATCCAGCTCGGCCTCGGATCCGCCCCGGCCAGCCGCCTGACCTCGTCCCGGAAGGTCTTGGCGTTGGCGAAGATGAGCGGGGCGTCGAACCGGTAGATCACCAGGCCCGGCAGGTGCTCGGCGTGCGGGTACGAGCGGATGTCGTGGTAGCCCTCCAGGCCCCGGACCCGCCCCAGCACGGTGTCGTACGGCCACCAGGTGCGCCGGAAGACGTTGAGTACCGACAGGGCCACGGCGATGGCGATGCCGGGCAGCACGCCGAGCAGGGCCACCCCGGCGAAGGCCGCGAAGCAGAGCAGGAATTCCGCCTGGCGCTGCTGCCAGAGCCGCGCGGCCCCCGGGATGTCCGCCAGGGACAGCGACGCGGTGATCACCACGGCCGCGAGGGCCGGCTGGGGGAGGTTGCGGAACAGGCCCGGAGCGACCACGAGCATGAGGACGATGAGCGCCGCCCCGACGATCCCGGTGAGCTGGCTCCGGGCCCCCGCCCGCTCCGCCACCGCCGTCCGGGAACCGCTGCTGCTGACGGGGAAGCCCTGGAAGAGGGCGGCCGCCAGGTTGGCCGCACCGACGCCCGCCATCTCCTGGTTGCCGCGGACCTCCTGGCCGGTGCGGGCCGCGAAGGCGGACGCGTTGGAGATCGTGTCGGCCAGTGACACCAGGGCGATGCCCAGCGCACCGCCGAGCAGCGGCGCGAGGTCGGCGAGCTGTACCTCGGGGATGGTGAACGGCGGGAAGCCCTCGGGCAGTACACCGACCAGGCCCACGCCGTGCTCGTCCAGGTCGAAGAAGGCGGCCGCGGCGATCGCCAGGACCACCATCACGAGCACCGCCGGAACCTTCGGCAGGAAGCGCTGCAGGACCAGGATCAGGGCGATCCCGCCGAGGCCCACGGCGGCGGCGGCCGGTACCACCGCCCCGTCGGCGATCTCCCGCACGAGGCCGGCGCATTCACCGATCAGGTTGTCCGCCTCGACCTTGAAGCCGAGCAGCTTGGGGAGCTGCCCGATGAGAATGGTCAGGGCCAGGCCGTTCATGTAGCCGATCATCGTCGGTTTGGAGATCAGGTCGGCGATGAAGCCGAGCTTCGCCACCGAGGCCAGGATCATGATGGCCGCCACCATGACCGCGAGCATCGACGCGAGCGCGACGGCCCGGTCGGGATCCCCGTCGGCCGCGACCAGGGGCAGCACGGTGGCGGCGATCATCGGACCCAGCGAGGAGTCCGGGCCCAGCACCAGGATCCGGGACGGCCCGAACACGGCGTACCCGAGCATGCAGAGGATCGTCGTGTACAGGCCGGTGATGGCCGGCAGGCCCGCCAGCTCGGCGTAGGCCATGCCCTGCGGCACCAGCAGCGTGGTCAGGACGACTCCCGCGACCAGATCCTTGGGCAGCCACTCGCGCCGGTAGGACGACACCGCGCGGATCCCGGGAACCGCCCGGAAGCGGGAGGGCACCCCGTGGCCGTCGTGCCGGGTGGTCACGGAACGGCCGCCTTCCTCACGCGGTCCTCGACGCGGTACCCGGCGCGGTGTTCGACGCGGTGTTCGACGCGGCCCTCGACCGGCGGGCCACGAGCTTGCCGAGTTCCCACACGAGCAGGAGCACGACGGCGGCCAGCAGCGCCCAGCCGAACTGCCGCGCGTCGATCTCGGTCGTCCCGAGGACACGCTGGAAGCCGTCCATCTGGGTCACCAGCACGGAGAGCACGAACTGGGCCAGGGCGACCCAGTTCATCTGCCTGCTGTCGAACGTGGACGTCGTCAGCACGGAATCCGTCTCGCTGCGGCACTCGAACGCCGCCACGATCAGGCAGAGGGAGAAGGCCGTGAACGCGATCGACCGGCCGATCTCGACGTCGCCGAAGTGCCTCTCGCCGAGCGTGATCAGGCCGAGCAGGAGGACCGTGATCGCGAGCCCGCCGAGCCCGACCGTGACCAGCACGGGACGGGTGAGCACCGATTCTCCGCGCGGGCGCGGCCGGCGGCGCATGAGCCCTGCGCTCTCCCGGTCGAAGCCGAGCGCGAAGCCGAAGGAGGCGTTGACGACGAAGTGGATCCACAGCACCTGCGGCGGGGTGAACGGCTCGCCGGCGGCGATGTTGAAGACGGTGGCCCCGAGGAACGTCAGCACGAACGTGACCAGCAGGAGCAGGACGAACCGGATGTACTTGGTGAGGTTGTCGTAGATCGTCCGGCCCTGCTCGACGGCGTAGACGATGGTGGCGAAGTTGTCGTCGGAGAGGATCATGCGGCCGGCGTTCTTGGCCACGTCCGTGCCACTGCCCATGGCGATACCGATGTCGGCGGCCTTGATGGCGGGAGCGTCGTTGACGCCGTCCCCGGTCATCGCCACGACCTCGCCCTTCTTCTTCAGCGTGTTCGCGAGCAGCACCTTGTGCTCCGGGGCGACCCGCCCCACCACTCCGATCCCCTCGATGCGGGCGAGCTGCTCCTCCTCGCTCATGGCGGCGAAATCGGATCCCAGTACGGCCTCGCCGGGGATCCCGATCTGCCGGGCGATCGCCGCCCCGGTGGTGACGTCGTCCCCGGTCACCAGGCGGACCCGGATGTGCGCCGCCTGCGCGTCGGCCACCGCGGCCCTGGCCTCCTCACGGGGCGGATCGACCATGCCGACGAGACTGGTCATCCGCAGCCCGGTGACGTACGCGAGCAGGTCGCCCTCCGGATCGAAGCCGTCCGGGTCCATGTCACGCATGGCCGCGGCCATCACCCGCCGCCCCTCGCCGCCCATCCGCTCGCTCTGCTCCTCGGCCCGGCGGAGCAGATCGGCGTCCCAGGGGACGGTCTCGCCCGCCGAGAGCGCGGTGGCGGCACGCGCCATCACGGCAGGGGCCGCTCCCTTGACGAAGCAGCGCACGACCGGCCGCCCGGAGGCGTCGACCGCCGAGTGGAAGGTGGCCATCAGCTTGTACTCGGGGTCGAACGGCAGGGTGGCGAGCCGGGGGAGGGCGTCCCGGGTGGCGTCGGTGTCCAGGCCGGCCTTGTGCGCGAGGACCAGCAGCGCCCCCTCGGTCGGATCGCCCACCACCTCGCCGCCCACCAGCTTGGCGTCGCTGGCCACCACGTACGGCAGGATCGCGTCCTCGATCCCCGCGGCGGACCCGGCGGCGTGGTGGACCTTCCCCGCGAGCCCGTAGCCCGTGCCCGACACGGTGTACCGGTCGGTGGGGCTCAGCACTTCGACGGCCGTCATCTGGTTCATCGTCAGGGTGCCGGTCTTGTCCGAGTTGATCGCCGACGTGAACGCCAGCGTCTCCACCGACGGCAGTTCCTTGACGATGGCGTTGCGCTTCGCCAGGTTCAGGCTCCCGACGGACAGGATCGCCTGGGTCACGGTCGGCAGGGCCTCGGGGATGGCCGCGATGGCCAGTGAGACCGCGCTGACGAACAGCACGTCCCAGGCCTGGTCCCGCTGGCGCCCCAAGGCGAACATCACGATCATGGTGAGGCCCGCCGCCCCCGTGATCCACAGGGTCAGCCGGTCGAGCTCCTTGGTGAGCGGCGGCACTTCCTTCTCGGTGGCCGACAGCATTCCGGAGATCTTGCCGAGCTCGGTGTCCGCGCCGGTCGCGGTGACGATCATGACGCCGCTGCCGTGGGTGACCGGGGTGTTCATGAACGCCGTGTTGGTCTGGTCGCCGGGCGACAGCCGGCTGCCCTGCAGCGGGCCGGTCTCCTTCGCGGCGGGAACGCTCTCACCGGTCAGCGCCGACTCGTCGATCTGCAGGGCGCTGGCCTCGACGAGACGCCCGTCCGCCGGCACCTGGTCCCCGGCGGAGATGAGCACGACATCGCCGTCGACCAGCTGTTCGGCGGGGATCTCGGCCTCCCTGCCGTCCCTGCGCACCCGGGCCGTCGCCTTCATCATCGACTTCAGCGCGTTCATGGCGCTCTCGGCCTTGCCCTCCTGGCGCAGGCCCACGACCGCGTTCAGCAGCGTCAGTACGATCAGCAGGATCGCGGTGGTCCACTCCTGGATGACCAGCGAGACGATCGCCGCGGCCACCAGGACGATCTGCATGTAACTGCGGTACTGGGCGAGGAAGCGGCGCCAGGCCGGTGTCCGCTGCTCCTCGGGCAGGGCGTTGGGGCCGTGCGCGGCCAGGAGTTGCGCGGCCCGCGCCGCGGACAGGCCGGCCGCGGGATCGACACCGAACGCCGCCACGACCTCCTCGGGGGAGCGCGCGTACCAGCCGTCCCCGGCAGCCCGGGGCGGTTCCGCCAAGGAATCCGACCGCACCGTCATGGTTGTGCCTCCGATCCGGGGCCGCGGACGTGTCCGGGCCGGCCGCGCGCCGTCCGAGGGCCGCTAGCCACGCTTCTTCTTCGGCTTGCCCTGTGGCTTGCCCTCCGGCTTGCCGTGCCGGGCGGCGTACGGATCGGCCGGGGCGCCGGCCGGGGCCTCCCGCTCCAGGCTCCGCTTCGTGACGAGGAGATCCTTGCGGGCCTCCTCGCCCACATCGGGGTACTGCGGATCGATGTCCATCAGGGTGTGCGCGAGGACCGCCGCCGCGCAGATCCGCGCGAACCACTTCCGGTCCGCCGGCACGACGTACCACGGTGCCCACTTCGTGCTCGTGGCCGACAGCATCTCGGAGAACGCGTGCTGGTACTCGTCCCACCGGCGCCGCTCGCGGACGTCGGCGGCGGAGAACTTCCAGTTCTTCTCCGGCAGGTCGATCCGCTTCAGGAAACGGGTGCGCTGCTCCTCCTTGGACAGGTTCAGGAAGATCTTCACGACCTTGAACCCGTTGTCCGTGAGGTAGTGCTCCCAGCGGTTGATCTCCCGGTAGCGCCGGTCCCAGATGTCCGGCCCGAGCATGGCCTCGGGCAGCTTCTGCCGCAGGAGGACTTCGGGGTGGACCCGTACGACGAGGACCTCCTCGTAGTGCGAGCGGTTGAAGATGGCGATCTCGCCGCGTGCGGGCAGCCGCCGGGCGTAGCGCCACAGGTAGTCGTGGTCGAGTTCCTCGGAGGAGGGCACCTTGAAGCTGCTGACCCGCACGCCCTGGGGGTTGACCCCGCTCATCACGTGGCGGATCGTCCCGTCCTTGCCTCCGGCGTCGAGCGCCTGGAGGGCGAGCACCACGCCGTACGTGTCCTGGGCGGCCAGCCGCTCCTGGTACTCGGCGAGCAGTGACACCCCGGTCCGCAGCAGCTCGGTCCCGTCCCGCTTCTTCATGCCGGCCTTGTAACGGGGATCGAAGTCCCGTTCCAGACGCACTTTCGACCCAGGTCGCACCCGGAGCGGCTCGATGAAGTCCGCGATGCGTTCGGCTCTGTCGTCGGACATCAGCGTTCGCCCCTTCCCCGGCCCCCGGCGCTCACGGCCCGTCCCCCGCTGCGTCCGGGGTGCTCCCGGCGACGGCGGCGAGCACGGTCCGGGACCGGCGTTCGGCGAGGATCGGGACGTACTTCCTGACCCTGGCCTGCCGGAACGCGTCGTACGCGGCCTCGACCGTCGCCTCGACGGTGTCCGCGTCGACCGAGGGGTAGGCCGCCTTCAGCCGGGCCACGGTGGTCCGGACGGCCGCGAGTTCCTCCGGGGTGGGTGACCACTCCTGCGCTGTCCGCGCCCCCGGATCTTCCATGGCGGGGGAGGTCCCGGTCCGTTCCGCGCCCTGGAGCGTTGCAGGTGCCATATCCCACGACCTTCGGACCGCCGGTCCGCGCATGCCGACATCGGGTGAGGGTGTTCGTCATGGCGATTCTCTGCCAAACGGGACAAGATCGCCCATTGGGTGCGCAAATGCGGGAAGGGGGCTCGCGCAGCCGGGCCCGGCGAGGTCCGGCAGGATCCGAAAGAGACGGCCTAGCAGCCGCCCGGACCCTTGTAGGCGGCGTCGCACTCCGCCCCGGCGCCGCGGGCGACCTCCGTGCACAACGTGGCTTCGACCTTGCCCAGGAGGCGGGCCAGTTCGGCGCGTTCGGCGGCGTCCAGGCCGTCCAGGGTCTGGCGTTCCAGTTCGCCCCATGCCCTGCGTACCTCGACCAGGAGTCCGCAACTGGCGTCCGTCGCCTCGACCAGGGAGGCCCGCCGGTCCGAGGGGTCCGGGCGGCGCCGCACGTGGCCGGAGAGCTCCAGGCGCTGGAGCATCTTGGTCACCGTCGAGGGGTCGAGGCCGACCGCCTTGATCAGCTCGGACTGGCGCACGGCCCCGCTGTCCCAGAGATGCATCATCAGGAACTCCTGACCCGGGTGCAGCCCCAGGTCCCGCAGGACCCGGCCCGCCGCGATCCGGTGGAGCCGGGAGACCCGGCTGATCGCATGACTCACCGGCCCGTCCAGCACCGCACTCGGCACCGCCGCGCACTGCGCGGCGGAGCGCGGCTCCTGTACGGATTCCGCGGTCATGGAAGCGCTCCTCCTGGTCGGTCCGGCAGATCTCCGGCGGATCTCCGGCAGATCCCCCGGGTGGATTCTACCGCCCGCCCCCATTTTATCTTGGTCGGCCAAGTAATGAGGTACGCTGCTCCTCGCAGTCAATCATTGGCCGACCAATTATCTTTGTGGGGCAGACATGACCAGCGCCTTCGAACCCGTCCACGTGGCCGGCGCCACCCTCTCCAACCGGATCGCCCTCGCCCCGATGACCCGCAGCCGCGCAGGTCAGGGCGGCATCGCGACCGGCCTCGTCGCCGAGTACTACACCCAGCGCGCATCCGCCGGTCTGATCATCACCGAGGGGATCCAGCCCTCCGCCGTCGGACAGGGCTACCCCTTCACCCCCGGCCTGCACAGCGCCGAACAGGTCGCTGCCTGGCGCGAGGTCACCGACTCCGTGCACGCGGCGGGCGGCCGGATCTTCGCCCAGCTGATGCACTCCGGCCGCATCGGCCACCCGACGCTGCTGCCCGACGGCCTCGTCCCGGTGGCCCCGTCGGCGGTGGCCGCCCAGGGCCAGCTGTTCGCCGGCGACGGCATGAAGGACTTCGTCACCCCGCACGAGCTGAGCGGGGCCGAGGTACGGCAGACCATCGCCGACTTCGCGCAGGCCGCCCGCAACGCGGTCGAGGCCGGCTTCGACGGGGTGGAGCTGCACGGGGCCAACGGATACCTGATCCACCAGTTCCTGGCCCCCGGCACGAACCTGCGCACCGACGAGTGGGGCGGCTCCACGGAGAACCGGATCCGCTTCGCGGTGGAGGTGGTCAAGGCGGTGGCCGCCGCCATCGGCGCCGAGCGCACCGCCCTGCGCGTCTCGCCCGGCAACACGTACAACGACATCTCCGAGCCCGACCCGCAGCCCGCCTACGAGGCCCTGGTCAAGGAGATCGACGGACTCGGCCTGGCCTACCTCCACGTCCTGGAGCACGCCCCCGAGGCACGGGAGGCCACCCTCGCCCTGCGCAAGCAGTTCTCCGGACCGTTCGTGCTGAACCCGGCGACCGAGGGTCCGACCGACCACCGCGCCCTCACGCTGATCGAGGACGGCGTCGCCGACCTCCTCGCCTTCGGAGCCCTCTTCCTGGCCAACCCGGACCTGCCGGAGCGCCTGCGCACCGAAGGCCCGTACAACACCCCTGACCCGGCCACCTTCTTCGGGGGCGACGCACGCGGCTACACGGACTACCCGACGCGCTAGCGGGGCCCCGCCCGGGCGGCCCGGGCGGGTGCGGGCGGCCAGGAGGGGTCCGGCAGTATGGCGGCGTGAATCCCTTGCCCCGATGCCGTGACAGCGCCCCCGCCGCCGGCCTCCGGCGGACCCGGCTGGTGGCGGCCGGGGCCGCGGTGGCGACCGTGGGTGCGGGACTGGGACTGCGGGCCGTCGCGGCGGGGAGCACGGCGAAGTACGGGGGAGACGCCCTCTACACCGTTCTGCTGCTGACCCTCGTCGTGCTGGTCGCGCCCCGGCTGACGCCCCTGCGAGCGGCCGGTACCGCGCTGGCCGCCAGCTGGGCCGTCGAGTTCCTCCAGCTGACCCCCGTACCCGCGGAGCTCTCCCGGCACAGCACCGTGGCCCGCCTGGTCCTCGGTTCCACCTTCAACGCACCCGACCTGTTCTGGTACGTGGCCGGCGCGGCGGCGGGCTGGCTCCTGCACACCACGCTCGGGCCGTCCGGGGCGGCCGACAGGAGGCCCTGCTGATGGCGTCGGACTCGATCTACCGCAGCGAGGCGGGCCGGGACCACATCCGGCGCTGGTGCGACGAACAGCTCGACGGGTGGGCCGTGCCGCACGAGCGGACCCTGGTGGACGCCAACGGGGCGCGGACCCATGTCGTGACCGCCGGTACCGGTCGCACCACGGTCGTGTTCGTCCCGGGGACCAACTTCAACGCGGCCGCCTCACTGCCCCTGGCCACGGCTCTCGTCGCCGCCGGCCACCGGGTGTCGCTGCCGGACGTCCCCGGACAGCCCGGCCTCAGCTCCGGCGACCGGAACCTCGCCGGGGGCCGGCTGTCCTGGTACGGCGCATGGCTGGACGAGGTGATCGCCACGACCTCGCCCGGCCCCGTGGTGGTGATGGGGCACTCCTTCGGCGCCGCCATCGCCCTGTCGAGCGCGTCCGGGCACATCGAACGCCTCGTTCTCGTCTCTCCCGGTGGCCTCACCGGGCTGCGCCTGCCCCCTGGCCTGCTGGCCGCCTCCGCCGCATGGTTCCTGCGGCCCGCCCCCAGGAGCAGCGCCAGGCTCCTGCGGGCCATGCTCGCCCCCGGCCACGAGCCCAGGGAACGGCTGGTGGAGTGGATGACGCTGGTGGCCCGGCACTCCCGCTCCAGCGGGGCGCCCGGCACGGCGGACCTGCCGGCGAAGCCGGTGCCCCGCACGGTCTTCACCGGGGAGCGCGACGTCTTCCTCCCGCCGAGGCGGCTCGGCCCGGCGGTCACCCGCACCCTGGGCGTCGAACTGCGGGTACTGCCGGGGGCCGGACACCTCGTGGTGGAGGAGGCCCCCGACCGGCTGGCCGCCCTGGTCGGCGGTGGGACGTGACGGCCCGGGCGGGCGGCGCCCGTCAGGGGGACCGGCGAGCGCTGTTCAGCCGGGCGGCCTGCCGCACCAGGTGATCGCGCTCGGCGAGGTTGGGCGCGTTGCGGGCCGCCTCGGCGTACAGCCGCGCCGCCGTCACCACGTCGCCGTCGCGCTCGTGGAGGTACGCCGCCACCGCGGTGTATCGGGGTAGCGCGTCGTCCAGCGCCGCGAGCGCCGCGAGTCCGGCCCGCGGCCCGTCGGCCTCGCCCACGGCCACCGCGCGGTTGAGCCGCACGACCGGGCTGTCCGTCAGGAGCACGAGCTCGTCGTACCACTCGACGATCTGCACCCAATCGGTCTGCTCGGCGGTGGGCGCATCGGCGTGGAGCGCCGCGATGGCCGCCTGGGCCTGAAACTCGCCCAGCCGGTCGCGGGCGAGGGCCGCCTGCAGGATCCGTACGCCCTCGGCGATCGCCCCGGTGTCCCACCGGCCGCGGTCCTGCTCGGCGAGCGGCACCAGACTGCCGTCGGGCGCCGTCCGGCCGGCGCGCCGGGCGTGGTGGATCAGCATGAGGGCCAGCAGCCCGGCCACCTCGGGGTGGTCGACCCGGGCCGCGAGCTGCCGGGTGAGCCGGATGGCCTCCGCGGCGAGGTCGACGTCGCCCGAGTAGCCCTCGTTGAAGACCAGGTAGAGCACGCGCAGCACGGTGGCGACATCGCCGGGACGGTCGAACTGCACGCCGGAGACGGTGCGCTTGGCCCGGCTGATGCGCTGCGCCATCGTCGCCTCGGGAACCAGGTAGGCCCGGGCGATCTGGCGGGTGGTGAGCCCGCCGACGGCGCGCAGCGTCAGCGCCACCGCGGACGACGGCGTCAGCGACGGGTGGGCGCACAGGAAGTACAGCTGGAGCGTGTCGTCCACCGCAGGCGCCGGCCCGGGCGGCGGCTCCTCGTCCGCGAGGTCCTCACGCCGGCGCCGGGCGGTGTCCGCCCGGGTCGCGTCGAGGAACCGCCGCCAGGCCACGGTGACCAGCCAGCCCTTCGGGTCCCGCGGAGGGTCGGCGGGCCAGGTGCGGACCGCCTCGACCAGCGCTTCCTGGACGGCGTCCTCGGCCGCCGCGAAGTCGGCTCCGCGGCGGACGAGGATCCCGAGCACGCCCGGCGTGAGGCTCCTGAGCAGTGCCTCGTCCATCGGTGAGGTCATTCCGTGATGGTGGGCGGAGCGGCCAGGAACGGGCGCAGTTCGAGCCACTCGTGGATCGGCTTCCCGCCCGCCCCGGGGGCGGCCGACAGCTCTCCGGCCAGTTCGACGGCGCGCTCGTAGCTGTCGACGTCGATCACCATCCAGCCGGCGATCAGGTCCTTGGTCTCGGCGAACGGGCCGTCGGTGACCGGCGGGCGCCCCTCACCGTCGTACCGGACGAAGGTCCCCTCGGGGGCGAGCGCCTGGCCGTCGACGAACTCGCCGGTCCCTTCGAGCCGGGCCGCGAAGTCGTGCATGTACTGGATGTGCGCCGAGATCTCCTCGGGCGTCCACCGGTCCATGGGCACGTCGTTGACCGCTGCCGGGGCGCCGCGGTAGTGCTTGAGCAGCAGGTACTTGGCCATGATGGTTCTCCTCGGTCCTGGTGCGACCCATTGTGGTCGCGTTCATCCCTGGGACGGAGCCGGCCACGGGTTCTCGACATCCCGCCCGAAGTCTTTTCGACATGTACGGATGAGCCGGTACGACCGGCCCCGGGGCGGGGCGGATCCCGCCGAATGCACGCGGAATCAGCCCATCCGGATCTCCGGCTCCCGAGCGGTTCCCCGGCCCTTTCCGGATGCCCGCCGAGGTGGGAGGGCCACCGGCCGGGCGGGGGTGGAACGGGTGGAGCGTCCGGCTCAGGCCACGCGCCCCCGCACGCCTCCCGCCGTGACGTTCCCTCATGGCGGTAGCTGGGCAGCCGCTTGATGCTGATCGATCGTCACGTGAGGGGAACCCCGATGACCAAGGTCCTGGTGCTGCACGGCGTATGCCTCGTGAGGTCGGCCCTGGCCGCGCTCCTGAGATCCGAAGGCGACTTCGACGTCACCTCCGCCGGCTGGCGCGCCGCCGCGCGCCAGGCCGAATTCTTACGACCCGACGTGGTGGTCGTGGACCTCGACTGTCCGGGGGTCTCGGCCGCCCTCCTCGCGGACGCGGGCGCCGCCCGCCTCCTGCCCCACTCGCCCACGCCCACACCCCTGCTCGTGCTCGCCCGGGCCGACCTGCCGGGCTCGCTGCAGCGCGCGTTCCGGACCGAGGCGCTCGGCTACGTGGACAAGGACGGCTCGCCCGCCCGGCTGGTCCGGGCCATCGGGAAGGTCGCCGCGGGAGAGCGCTTCATCGACGCCACGCTCGCCTCGGCCTTCATGGAAGCCGACCCCGTGCCGCTCAGCCCGCGCGAGCTGAGTGTGCTGGCCCGCGCCGCCGAGGGAGACTCGATCGCGGAGATAGCCCGCGCCCTGCACCTCGCCAGCGGAACCGTACGCAACTACATGGCTGCCGTGACCCGGAAGACCGGCGCCCGCAACCTGATCGATGCCATCCGGATATCCCGGCGGGCCGGCTGGGTCTGAGCCGCCGGCCCGGGTTCCCCCGGCCCCTCCCTCACCCTTGCGCGTTCCACAGGCCCACCAGCTCCCGGTACAGGGGTGACCTGGCCGGGAGCTCCGCATGCGTGCCGCACACCGCCCGGGTCCCGTCGAGTACGAGGACCCGGTCGGCCCTGACGGCGGAGGAGATGCGGTGGGCGACCACCACCAGCGTGCCGGGGCGTTCCGCGAGCGCCCGTTCGGCACGCTCCTCGGTCCGGGGGTCGAGGTGGCAGGTGGCCTCGTCCAGCAGCAGCAGGGGGGCGGGGGAGAGGTAGGCGGCGGCGAGGGCGAGGTGCTGCCGCTCGCCCGGGGTGAGCCGGCCCGGATCGACGGCCGCGTCCAGTCCGCCGAGCCGGGCCACGAGTGCGTCCGCGCCGAGGGCGGCCGTGGCCCGCTCCACCTCGCCCCGAGGCACCGGGCCCGGGCACAGGTGGGTCAGGTTCTCGCGGACCGTCCCCGTGAAGACGTACGCCTGCTGGGGCAGCAGCGTCCGGCGGACGTCGGGGCCGGGCCCCGGACCACCGTGTTCCGGGGGGCGGAGCGCGGGGGCGCCCGCCACCCGTACGGTTCCCCGGCCGGGCGGCAGCAGGCCGGCGATCAGGGCGGTGAGGGTGGACTTGCCGATGCCGCTCGGCCCCACCACGGCCAGGTGTTCGCCCGGCCCGACCACCAGGTCGAGGCCGTCGATCACCGGGTGCGCGCGCGGACCGTAGGCGAAGCGGACCCGGCGCAGTTCGACGGCGGGCGCGGGCGGCGCGGGCGGCCCGGACGGTGCCGGCGGTGCCGGCGGCGTCGGCGGTGCGGGTACCGGCCCCGGGTCCGCCGCCCGGGGAGCGGAGTCCGGCCGCGGGGCCGCCGGTTCCGGATCGCAGAACCGGTCCAGCACCACCAGCAGCCGGGTGCCCGCCGCGCCCACCGCCGTCATCAGCGCGTCCAGGGCGGGCAGCAGCGACTGCACGAGGTAGGTCAGGGCCCCGGCCACCGCCCCCGCACTCACCCCGCGCCGGAGCAGCCAGGGCGCCCCGGCCAGCAACACGACGACCGGCAGCCGGCCCGCGACGCCCAGGGCCAGCGTGCGCAGCGCGGTCCACCGCGCGAGCCGTCCGGTCAGCCGCTCCTGCTCGGCGATCAGCTGCTCCACCCCGGCTCCGGCGCTCGCCCCGCCCCCGCACGCGACGACGTCGCGCAGCCCCGCCGCCAGCTCGCCCGCGCGCGCGGACAACGCCTCGTCGGCGTCGAGCGCCGCACGCTGCACCCGTGCCATCGGGTGCAGCGTGGCGAGGAAGGCGCCCGTACCCAGGAGCAGCGCGGGCAGTACGAGGACCAGCAGGACGGGGGCCAGCGCGGCCAGTCCGAGCAGCGCGCCCAGGGCGGTGAAGACGAACGACCGGGCGATCAGGACCAGTCCGGCGAAGGAGTCCCGGGCCATCTCGGTCTGCTGCGTGAGCCGGGAGACCGCACCCGCGTCACCGGCCCGCCAGGGATCGGAGACGGCGCGCCCGATCGCCTGGCGCACGGAGCGCCGCACCAGGCCGTCGCGCAGCGGTTCCACCAGGTCCGCGAGCCCGCCGAACACCCCGCGCAGGGCGAGGGCGCCGAGCAGCGCGCCCCCGCCGGCCACGGCCAGCCAGCCGATACCGGTCCCGGTACGGCCGGCGAGGAAGCCGTCGTCGAGGGCGCGGGCCACCGCGTAACCGCCGAGGAAGGTGTGCGCGGACTCCAGCAGGGACCAGAGCGCGAGCCTGGACAGCGTCCGGACCCGCCCGCGCAGGAAGCGGCGGCCCTCGCGGGACACCCGGTGCCAGGTGCCGTACTCGCTCATCGGACCGCCTCCCGGCCGGGCGGCCCAGCGGCCGGTTCCGCTTCCACTTCCGCATCCGGGTCCGCCCCCGCGCCGAACACCGCCCGGTAGCCGGGGTCCCGCCACAGTTCCGCGTGC
The DNA here is from genome assembly GCF_030440515.1 of Streptomyces xanthophaeus. Taxonomy (GTDB): domain Bacteria; phylum Actinomycetota; class Actinomycetes; order Streptomycetales; family Streptomycetaceae; genus Streptomyces; species Streptomyces kutzneri. The sequence goes on along the minus strand of NZ_CP076543.1, from coordinate 624,448 downwards.
GTACCGGTGGCCCGGACCCGTCCCGCGTCGAGCCAGACGACGAGGCCGGCGCGGGCGGCGGTGGAGACGCGGTGGGCGACGACGAGACGGGTCCCCGGCCGGACCTCGCTCGCCAGGGCCCGCTCCACCTCGCGGGCGGTGAGGGTGTCCAGGCTCGACGTCGCGTCGTCCAGGACGAGCAGCCGCCCCGCACGGCAGAACGCCCGTGCCAGGCCCAGGCGTTGCAGCTCTCCGCCGGACAGCGGCGCGTCCCCGAGCGCGGTGTCGTACCCCTCGGGCAGGCGGCGGACGAAGGTGTCGGCCCCGGCCGCCCGCGCGGCGGCGCGCACGGCCTCCAGGTCCCGGTCGGGGTCGGGGTCGGGATCAGGGTCGTGGTCCGGGTGAGCCTGGGGATCCGGTCGGCCGCCGAAGGCGACGGCGGCCGCGACGCTCCTCCCGAAGAGGGCCGGGCGTTCGAAGGCGTGCCCGACCTCGCGGCGCAGCTCCTCGGCCGACAGCTCGTCGAGCGGCACGCCGTCGAGCAGGACCCGGCCCTCGTCGCACGCCGTGAGCCGTCCCGCCACGGCGGCCAGCGTCGTCTTGCCGGAGCCCGAGCGGCCGACCACGACGGCGGTCGTCCCACCGGGGATCCGCAGGTCGACGTCGTGCAGCAGCACGGTGCCCGCGCGGACCACCCGTACCCCGCGCAGCTCCAGCGTGCCTGGCCCCGAATCGGGCAACCGGCGTTCACCCTGAGGGAGTTCGGGGAGCACGAAGAGGGCCGCCGTGCGGCGGGCGGCGGCCCGGCCGCGCACCACGGCCGCCAGCCGCCCCGTCACGGCGCCCACCCCGGCCGCGAGGCCCGCGTAGCGGACGGCGGCGAGGAGCCCGCCGACGCCGAGCGCCCCCTCCGCGAGGCGGACCCCGCCCACGCCGAGGACCACGTACAGCAGCAGCGGCATGAGGGCAGCGGTACGCGCCACGGTCGCGCCGTAGATCCGCCACGTCCGCCGCCCCTCGGCGCCGAGCTCCGGCAACCGGGCCAGGACGCGCGCCTGTTCGCGCTCGGCGGTACCGGCGGCGGCGATGGTACGGGCGCCCCCGAGGGCCTCCACGAGGCGGCCGGCCAGGTCGAGCTGGACCTCCTGGTAGCGGCTGACGCTGGCCCCGGAATCGCGCGCGAACGCCCTCAGCAGCAGGGCGAGCAGCGGGAGCCCGGCGAGGAAGGCCAGCGCGGTCCATACGTCGACCACGAACAGCGCCACGAGCCCGCCGAGCGGGGGGACCAGGGCCACGGACGCGGTCACGACGGCCGCCGGTACGGCGCCGGCGGTGGTGGCCTGTGCGGTCAGCCGGGCGGAGAGCTCACCGGGGGAGTGGCGCGCGGCATGGTGCGGCGCGGTGCGCAGCAGCCGGCCGAGCCCGAGCCGCCGCAGCCAGGCGGTGGAGCGGGCGTCGACACCGCCGGTGAGCCGGGCCGTCGCCGCGTCGAGCAGCACCTCGGCGGCGATCACCATGGCGCACCACACGGTCCACCGGGCGCCGGCGGGGTCCTGCCGCAGCAGCAGATCGAGGGTGTGGCCGAGGACCGCGGGCTCGGCCAGGGCCGCGCCGGCGGCGGCCACCGCGCAGCCGGCCGCGGCGGCGAGGCGGCCTGCGCTGTGTCGCGCGGCCGCCCGCAGAGCCCGGTCGGCCGCGCGGGCGGCCGGCGCCTCGCCGGGAGGATCGGGGACAGTCATGGGGCGCGGGCTCCAGGGGTGTGGTGCGGGCCCGGGCGGTGGAACCGCCCGGGCCCGCAGGAGGACCTGATCCCTGATCAGTTACAGGTCGTGATGCTCAGGCTGCTGTCGCCGCAGAGGAGCAGGCTGGCGCGGCTGCCGCCACCGGTGAGGTGCGCGGCCTCGGTGGCCTCTTCCTTGGGGGTTTCCATCGACTGCAGGTCGAGAAGCGTCATGTTCGTTTCCTCTTCACTGTGGTGTTCCGATGGGTCACGGCCCCCGCGAGGGGGACCGGCTCTGGGGCCGCCGCGGTGGACCGCAGCGGCGGGAGGAACGGCAGGTGCGCGCGCCCGCCGGGCGCGGCGCCGCCGAGGGCGAGGAGCGCGCCGGCCGTGCCCGTGGACAGATCCATGGACAGGCGCATCATCTGCTCGCCGGGGAAGGCCAGGAAGCCCTGGTACGGGACCGCGTGCCGGGCCAGCGCCTCCACCTGCCGGGCGATGTCCGCGGGGGCGGAGCCCGGACCCGGCGTCGTGGTCCGGGCCAGGTGGAGGATCATGCCGGCCGCGCCGCGGAACAGTCCGGGCTGGGCGTAGAAGGTCGCCTGGGCGGCGCGGACGATCTCCGGCCGGGCCCGTTCGAAGCGGTCGTCCCGCGCATGCTCCAGCCAGTCGTCCAGCACCATGCCGATCCCTACGCTGCCGCCGCCGAGGTAGGGCATCGTGCGCCAGCCCTCGTCGACCTGCAGGGTGCCGAACGCGCTGGTCACGCAGCGGTCGAGATCGCGGTGCAGGGCCCGGCCGGCCCGGATCAGGAACTCCTGGTCGCCGGTGCGCTCGTAGAGCCGCAGGTGGAGCAGTGCGGGTCCGCTGTGACCATGGAGCAGGCCGGCCCGTTTCGGCCCGGTCCCGGTCCCGGTCCCGGTCGCGGCATCGGCGAGGAGCTCGGCGCAGCGCAGGGCCGCGGCGTGCAGTTCGCCCTCGCCGGTGGCCGAGCCCAGGGAGTCGAGGGCCAGGCCGATGCCGGCGAGACCGCCGTGCAGGTCGGGCCCCGCCGACTGCCAGGGCTGGCCCAGCAGTTGTTCGGCGAGGGCGAGCGCGCGGTCGCGGTGGCCGAGCCGTTCCAGGGTCCAGGCGAGACCGGCGAGGCCGTCGTAGAAGCCCAGCGGCATCCCGGAGGCCGGCTCCTTCGTACGGGCCAGCAGCCATTCCTCGGCCTCGGGCCACGGATCGGCGCCGGTCTCGGCGAGCGCGTACAGCACACCGGCCGCTCCGTAGCCGAAGCCGGTACCACCGCCTGCGGTCGCGAACTGGGCCGGGTCCCCGGGGAAGAGGCGGTCCTCGCGGTCGAAGGTGGCGCTCGCCCGGATCGCCGCCGTCATCGAGGCACATGCGGCCGCCGGGTCGCCCGGCTCGACCGGCAGGTAGGGCCGGGCACGGGGCACGGCCACGCGACCGCCGGAACCACCGCCGGTCCCGGTCCCGGTCCCGGTCCCGGTGCCGGGACCGGGGTCCGCGAGGATCTCCCGTACCGCCTCGTCGAGGAACCCGCGGGGAACCGGGAACTGCTCGGCGGCGATGCCGGCCAGGTGCGCCGCCTTGGCCCGGTCCAGCACCAGCAGGCTGGTCAGCGGCAGGAACAGGGCCAGCCGCAGGCAGGCCAGGGCGTACCGGTCGACGGCGAAACCGCGCCGGCCGGCCGGGGCGACGAACGCCGGGTTGGCGACGGTCTGGCGGAGCCCCTCGTCCACGTGGGCGGCGGCCTCGAAGTCGAGGAGCGCGACCGACATCCCGCCGGTCCCCTCGTCCTCCGCGACCATGATGTTGAACAGGTGGAGGTCGTTGAAGACGATGCCACGGGCGTGCACCGCCTCCACGGCCCGCGTCACCTGCCGGTGGACCTCCAGAGCCCACCGGGTGTACTCCGCGAGCTCCGCGGGATCGGGGTCCGCCTCGATCAGCGGGTGCCGGCGGGCGAAGTAGGTGTTGAGGGGCTTGCCCTCCAGGTACTGCATCACGAGGAAGTGGTGGTCCCCGACGGTGAAGGTGCCGTGGACCGCGGGCACGCAGTCCAGCCCGGCCAGTTGCTCCAGGGCCCTGCGCTCGCGGTGCAGCCGGGTCACGGCGTCGGCCCCGTCGGCCGCGAGCCCCGCGAAGGGGCGCGCCTCCTTGAGGACGACCGGTTCGCCGGTGCGCACGTCACGGCCGGCGTAGACACCGCCACCGTTGGAGAAGTGCAGGGCGCGTTCGACCGTGTACGGAAGACCTTCGAGGGTGACGGCGGCCCGCCGGGCCAGATGGGGCGCGAGGAACGCGGGCAGCTCGGCCCACTCGGGCAGCTGGAACACCGGACCCCGCGGGTCCGGTACGAGCCGGCCGTCCGGGGTCTCGATCGCCGGGACGAGCTCGCCGCGGTCGTCGTAGCAGTGCCGCAGGGTGAAACTCCCGTACCGCAGGTGCACGGGCCCGTCGTTCCAGCGCAGGTCGCTCAGGATGTACGGGCCCGGCTCCCCGGCCAGCAGCGCGTCGAGCTCCTCGGCGACGCGCCGGCACTGCTCCTCGTCCGCCGGGTACACGGTGAGGAACTTGCCGCTCGCCGCGCGGTCGGCGTACTTCGCGTTGCGCAGGTGCAGCAGGTACCGGCTCGGAACGAACTTGAAGGCGATCCGGCGCTCCACGCAGTACGTGTGGACCCGTTCGAGGACGGACTCGGCGTTGTCCAGGCAGGCCGAGACGTGGATCTTCCAGCCCTGGGAGGGCAGCCGGGCGTCGACGGGCCGCAGCGCCAGCCAGTCCCCGCTGCGGTGTGTCTGCCACCCCGCCGGTACGGGGGCGAGCGCGGCCGGGTAGTTCTGCTCGGCCCGCAGGTACGGCGCGTCGTAGAACCAGCGGTCGGCGTCGCAGAAGGCGGCGTACCCCTTGTTCACTCCTGCTCCCTCGGTCGGTGACGTGCTCACGCTGTCACGCGGTCCGAGGGCCGCGACAGTCGCGGCTGTCACCGATGGGGTGTGCAGTACGCACGAGTCAACAAGAGCCGGAAGGGGGCCCGCGGTTCAGTCCTTGCTGGCCGACTGCCAGCTCATGCCCCAGCCGTACTCGATGTCCGCCGCCTGCTGCTTGAAGACGCCGGGCGCCGGCAGGAGGTACTTCGCCTCCCGCCGGACGATCAGCTCCCCGCCCACGTTCTCGATCAGTGCGATCGCGGCCACCGGTGAGGGGACGGTGCATTCGTCCAGGCGCACCTCGATCGGCGGACCGACGGGCGGATGGAGCGTGGCGACCCCTTGGAGCCCCGCGAAACTGGTGGCCCCGGCGTAGATGACCACGAACACCAGGAGGCGCTCGATCTCGGCCGCGTGGTCGAGGTTGATCATGAGGTTCTCGCCGGCCTCGCTGGCACCGGTCCGGTCGTCGTGGTCCAGCTGGATGTACGGCGGCTGGTGGAACGAGCCGAACTGGTTGTCGATGGGGTGGACGATCCCCTTCGTTCCGTTCCGCAGCTCCCACAGGCAGGAGAGGTCGAGATCGACGTCCTCCAGCCGGACGGCGTCATTTCCCTTCCGCATCCAGCCGCGCGGCGGCGCGGCGGCGCTCCACGTGAGATTGACCCGCATGCCCCCGGAGGTGGCCCCTTGTTTGGTCAGCGACACCGCGGGGGCCGCCTTCGTCAAGGTGATCTTCGACAGCCGTACCGGACGGGCGGGCTCGGGCGGAGCCACCGCCCGCTGCACCGGCACCGGCACCGGCGGAGGCGGGGCCGGAGCCGGTGCCGGATCGTCGACCGTGATCCCGAAGTCGGTGGCGAGACCCGCCAGACCGGAGGCGTACCCCTGGCCCACCGCCCGGAACTTCCAGGCGCCGGCCCGCCGGTACAGCTCCCCGAGCACGAACGCGGTCTCCGACGTGGCATCCGTGGCGTCGAACCGCGCCGTCTCGGCGCCGCTCCGCGCGTCCAGGACGCGTACGAAGAGGCCGGGCACCTGCCCGAACGTGCCGTCGGTGGACGCCGCGACCACCACGGTCCCGATCTCCTCCTCGACCCCGGACAGGGTCACCCCGATCGTTTCGAGCACGCCCGTGCCGTCCTGACGCCGTCCCTCGTGGCGCACGGCACCACTGGGGTGCACGGGCTGGTTGTAGAACACGAAGTCGTCGTCCGACCGCACCTTGCCGGCTGCCGTCAGCAGCAGGGCCGACACGTCCACATCAGGCGCTCCGGGACCCCCTTGCCAGCCCAGCTCCACCCGGACCGTGGTGCTCGGCACCGGTACGTTGGCACCCTTCCGCATGGACATGCGGTCCCCCTTCCGCTGGGTGTCTCCCACTTCCGCAGCGTACGAGGATTCGGCCCGTTCCCCTCCCCGAAGGCGGCGATTGCTCCGGTACCGGGGGAAGTTGTGGGGTCACGGCATGATGGGGCCGTGATCACCATTCATCTGAAGTACGAGATCGACGTCGACAAGCTCGCGGACTTCGAGGAGTACGGGCGCCGCTGGGTCCGGCTGGTCAACCGGTTCGGAGGAACCCACCACGGCTACTTCCTGCCCAGCGAGGGCGACAGCGACATCGCCTACGCCCTCTTCTCCTTCCCCGGCTTCGCCGCCTACGAGCAGTACCGCACGGACAGCATGTCCGATCCGGAGTGCCAGGCCGCCTTCGAGCTGGCGCGCGAGACCCGCTGCATCAAGCGGTACGAGCGCCGCTTCCTGCGGCCCCTCGACACCCCCGGCCTCTGAGAGGTCCGGTCCGGCGCCCGTGTGTGGCGGCAGGTGGGCGCCGGACCGGACCGGCCCGGACCGGCCCGCGCGGTCAGCTCACCCTTCGCGGTCCATGACACGGCGGGCGGCCTCGGCCTCCGCCGCGGGCGGTGACAGTTCGTCGAGGGTGTCGAGCTCGTCGTCCGAGGCCAGCTCCCGCTCCCAGGCGGCCGCGAGCCGCTCCTGATCCTCCGGCGGTCTGCCGGTGACGGCCTCCTGCTGCTGCGGTCCCAGAGCCGCGAGGAAACGCCCGACCGAGTCCGTCGGCATGCCGTACTCCTTCTCGCCGTGGGGGAGGGCAGCGGCGATCGCGATGCCGTGCCTGGCCCAGGATGGCGAACCGGGGCGGGGCGGGCGGCCCGACACGGCGGGCCGCCACCCGAATGCCGCGCCCGGTGCCGACCGCCCGCGGGGGACTTCGTCGGTGGCGTGTCACGAGGGCGTGGAACTCGGCGCGTGCGCCCGACGCTTCTCCTCGCCGGCCCGCTCCCGCTCGCGCTCGTGTGCCGCGGGGCGGTCCGGCCGGAGTCCGACGGCCAGGAGGACCGCGCCGATCAGCGCGAAGCCGGCCGTCCAGAGCGCTCCGACGTGCATGGCGTGCAGGAAGGCGGTGTCGGCGGCCGCGGCGAGCCGGGTGTCGTGCGTGGCTGCCGCCACGTGCCGGGCGAGTTCGGCCGAGACCCGCGCAGGTTCCCGTACCGGATCCGGGAGGCCGGTCAGTGAGCCGTCGATCGCTCGCCGGTAGACGATCGAGGTGATCGTGCCGCCCGCCGCGATGCCCAGCACGCTGCCGGTCTGGCGCAGGGTGCTGTTGACCGCGCTGCCCGCGCCGGACCGCTCCAGCGGCAGGGAGCCCAGTACCGCGCCCGTGACGGGAGCGATCACCATGCCGATCGCGGTGCCCTGGACCAGCACGGCCGCCGCGTACCAGACGATCGGTGTGGTCGCACCGAAGAGGGCGAAGGAACCCATCGACACGGCCGCGACGGCCAGTGCGATCGAGGAGACGAGCCGGACGGAGCTCCGGCGGACCAGCCGGACGGCGATCGGGGAGCCGACGACCACCCCGAGCGCTCCCGGGAGGGCGAGGAGCGAGGCGTCCAGCGCCGAGTACCGGCGGACGCCTTGCAGATAGAAGGCGAGGTAGAAGGACGCGGCCGTCATGGCCAGGAAGACCGTCATCAGGGTGAGGTTCCCGGCGGCGAAGCGGCGCTGTGCCAGCAGCCGGGGGTCGAAGCTCGGGTGGGCGATCCGCAGCTCGACGACGACGAACGCGGCGATCAGTGCGACGCCGACGAGGGTGGATCCCCAGACGCGCGGATGGGCGAAGGAGGCGTCCTGGCCCGCGCGGATCAGACCGTAGGCGAGGATGCCCAGGCCGCCGGTCGACAGCAGCAGCCCGGCCGGGTCGAGGCGGCGGACCTGCGGGCTGCGGGAGTTGGGCACGTACCGGGCGATGAAGCCGAGGCCGAGGACGACGACGGGCACGTTGACGAGGAACACCGACCCCCACCAGAACCTTGCGAGCAGCGCCCCGGCGAGGATCGGCCCCGCGGCGAGGCCGACGCCCGCGAAGGACGACAGGGTGCCGAAGGCGGCCGGGCGCTGCGCGGGCTCGAACGTCCAGCTGACCACCGCCATGGTGGCGGGGACGAGCAGCGCGGCGCCGGCGCCCATCACGGCGCGGGCGGCGATGAGTTGGTCCGGCGTGGTGGCGTAGGCGGCGAGGGCGGAGGCGGCGCCGAAGAGGGCCATGCCGGTCAGCAGGACGTTGCGGTGGCCGAACCGGTCACCGAGGGCGCCGCCGGTGAACATGAGGCCGGCGAAGGCCAGGGTGTAGGCGCCCGTGGCCCATTGGAGCTGGCCGGGAGTGGCGCCTAACCCCCGGACGGGGTCGGAGAGCGTCTCGAACGCGGTGGTCAGGATGGTGCCGTCGAGCCAGATGAGGAGCTGGGCGAAGACGAGGACGCCGAGGATGAGCCGCTGACGCGCCGGAGCCGGGGTGGACGGCACCGGTGACATGGGTGAGGACATGCGTGACTGCCTTCGGATCAGGGTGAGTTACGTTGCGGTGGCGCGCATCGCGGAGCACGAGGCGGTGGCGCGCCGTCCAAGAATCGTCAAGTACCTGACGGTTCCCTCATCGTGGCAAACTCGTAAAGTACCTGTCAATCATGAATCCGGAGGTCGTCCGATGGGCGAGCAGAGTCACCGTCGGGTGCTGAGCTTCGTGGTGCGCCACGCCTGGCTCAGCATGCGGGCCGCGATCGGGGCCGAGCTGGAGGAATTCGGGCTCACCGTGCCGCAGTTCGCGACCCTGATGATCGTGGGGCAGTCCCCGGGCATCTCGGTGGCGCAGCTGGCCCGCCTGGTCGGGAGCTCCCGCCAGGCGCCCAACGAGATGCTCGCGGCGCTGGAACGTGACGGCCTGATCCTCCGGGCCCCGCACGCCACGGACCGCAGGACGCACCAGCTGAGCCTCACCGAGCTCGGGCACGCGCGCTACGAGGACGCGCTCCCGGCCGTCCGGCGCCGCGAGGCCGAACTGGAGGAGGGGCTGACGGAGGAGCAGTGCGAGGCGGCATTCGCCTGGCTGTCGGCCATGTCGAACGCCCGCCAGGAGGCGGGGAGGAGCTGACCGGCGGCCCCGGGTCTCCGCCGCCGTCCCGGGGCTCGTCGGGGCGGGGAGCCGGGAGCCGGGGCCGGGGGCCGGGGCCGGGAGCCGGAGCAGGGGGGCGTCGGCCGGTTCAGGGCGTGGACGTCCAGCCCTGCCCGTGGAGTCGTTCGAATCCGTCCAGGAGGAGGTCGAGCGCGAACTCGAACTCGAACTGGTCGTCGCACCCCTGGCCGACGACCGACCGCCGGTCGTGCGCCACGGCCCGGGCCAGTTCGGTGACGTGCGGATACCGCCGGGCCATCGCCTCGTACGCGGCCGCCTGCGCCCGTTCGTCCTGCGGTGCGGGGCCCGCCGGGTCGTCGAACAGCTCCTCGGTGAAGCCCAGTACCCGGCTGCCGAGGGCGTGCATCACGTGGTGGGTGAGGTCGGCCGAGAAGCCGCCGGCCCGGAACGTTCCGATCACCGAGTCGAGGTAAGCGAGCACCGCCGGCGTCGGGCTGGTGCGCGACCGGATCACCTGGGCCGCCCAGGTGTGTGCGAGGAGGGCGCCGCGCGCCCCGAGGATCCGCCCGCGGACCGCGCTCTTCCAGTCGGATCCGGGGACCTGGCCCTCGATGCCCGCGACGACGACTTCCACCATGCCGTCCAGGAGCTCTTCCTTGTTGGCCACGTGCTTGTAGAGCGCCATCGGTACGACGCCCAGCTCCTGGGCGAGTCTGCGCATGCTCAGCGCTTCGATCCCGGCGCCGTCCGCGAAGGCCACGGCGGCGTGCAGCACCCGGTCCCGGCTCAGGGGGGTCCGGCGTGGTTCCTGTGGCTGCTCGGGCATGCGGGCTTCTCCTTCGATCCGATCCGTTCCCGGGGTGTGGCGGGTGACGTCCGTCCCGCCTTGACGAGTGTACGGCGTACACCTAGGGTGAGCGCCAAGGGTCAGGTGTACGCCGTACACCTCTGAGGGAGGGGCTGTTCCGTATGGGATCGACCAGGAGAACCGCGCTCGTCGCGGGGGTGCTGTTCCTCGTCACCGAGGTCGCCGCGATCGGCGGGCTCGCGCTCTACCGTCCCGTTCTGCACGACACCGGCTATGTCCTCGGACCGGGCGCCGACAGCCAGGTGTTCCTGGGGGCGCTGTGCGAGTTCGTGCTCGCGCTGGCGGTCGCGGGCACAGGGGCCGCGCTGTACCCGGTCCTGCGGAGGCGGAACGAAGGGGCCGCCATCGGCTACGTCTGCGGGCGCCTGCTGGAGGCTGCCGTCATCGTGGTCGGCATCATCAGCGTGCTGTCGGTGGTGACGCTGAGGAGGCAGGCGGAGGGCGCGGCGGGCGCCGACGGGGCATCGCTGGTCACGGCCGGCCAGGCCCTGGTGGCGTTCCACGACTGGACGTTCCTGTTCGGGCCGAACTTCGTCCTCGGGGCCAACACCCTGGTGCTGACCGGCCTGATGTACACCTCGCGGCTCGTACCGCGGTGGATCGCTGTCCTGGGGCTGGTCGGCGGGACGATGATCTGCGCCTCGGCGACCGCCGTGCTGTTCGGGATCTACGAACAGGTCTCGGTGGCGGGCTCGCTCGCGGCGCTTCCCGTGTTCGCCTGGGAGGTGACGCTGGCCGTCCGGCTCCTCGCCAAGGGCTTCGACGCGGGAGCGCGCGGCAACGCTGCCGCAGCCGCGTGACGGCCCCTGTCGGCTCTCAGGGCGTCCGGTCCACGTTCCACAGGGGCAGGCCCCGGAAGAACTCCACGGCCTCCGCGCGCCAGTACGGTTCCCAGGACGCGGCCTCGGCTGCGGCGGCCTCCGCGTGCCGCCGGATCTCCGCCCTGAGCCGCCGGTCCACGCCGGCGTCGCGGGCGATCTCCCTGATCCGGTCCAGGGTCTTGTCCGGGCAGCCGGGATCACCGAGTGCGGCTTCGACGAGGGCCGCGTCGGCCCCGGTCGTGGCGGCCAGGACCGCACGGACGGCGTAGGTGCGACGCCCCGAACGGATGTCGGCCCCGGTGGACTTGGCCTCGGCCGCCGGGCCGTCGCCGGACGGACCGAAGAGGTCGAGGAAGTCGTCGCGCATCTGCTCGGAGATGCCCACCAGCCGGGAGTAGCGGTGCAGCCGGGCGCGGTGCGGCGCCGGATCCGCGCCCGCGGTCAGCAGGCCCATCGTCAGCGGGGCGAGGATCGAGTACCGCGCGCTCTTGAAGTCGGTGACGGTGTGCAGGAACTCCTCGTCGGGCAGGGTGTGGGAGTCCCGCTCCAGATCGGCCAGCTGCCCGGCCACGGTCTCCGCCGCGGTGCGCGTGTGCACGCCGAGCAGGGCCTGGCGGAGCTCGGCGGGAACCTCGGCCTCCAGCAGCACCTGGGTGGACAGGAACGCGGCGAGGTCGCCGGCGAGTATCGCGAGCCCGAGGGCGGTGGCGTCCTGACCGGGGAAGTCCCGGCGGTAGGCGTAGTACGTCGAGGGGCCGCCGCGGCGCAGGGGCGCGTCGTCGATGATGTCGTCGTGGACGAGCCCGTGCGTCTGGAGCAGTTCGATGCTCAGCGCGGCCTCCGCGAGCCCCGGCATCTCGTCGGTGGTGACCAGCCGGGCCGCCTCGTACAGCAGGACGACCCGCAGCCGCTTGCCGCCGCGCATCGAGAATTCCCGCAGGAGCTCCAGACAGCGGGGGACGTACCGGCTGGGCACCGGGACGTCGAAGCGCTCGCCGAGGCCGTCGAAGTACTGCTCGAACCGGGCGTCGAAGCGCATCCGGTGACCGGCGACGCGTTCCAGGGTGGCGGCGGAGACGTTGGCATGCATGAAGATCAGTATCGATCACGGCCCAGCCCGCCCGGAGCCGCCCGGCGCGTCGACGGCTCCGTTCAGCCGCCCGAAGGCGCGGCGGAGAGGCAGGCCCGCAGTTCGGCTTCGCCGGCGTTCCCGCCCGTACACATGATCGCCACCCGCTGCCCCGCGAGGTCGTCGCGTGCCGCGAGGAGCGCGGCCAGCGGCGCGGCGGCAGCCGCCTCGGCCACCGTGCGGGCATTACGCATGAGCAACCACTGGGCCCACCGGATCTCGTCGTCGCCGACCAGCCGGAAGTCCGCCAGGTGCTCACGCAGCAGACGCTGCGTCAGCTCGAAGCCCGACCCGGTGGCCAGCCCCTCCGCCGTCGTGGTGTTCGGACGCTCGACACAGCGGCCCGAGCGCCAGGAGTCGTGCGCGGCCGGCGAGTGGCGTGACTGCACAGCGATGACGCGGCAGCGCGGGCTGATCGCAGCCGCCACCAGGCAAGCGGCCGCGGCGCCGCTGCCCCCGCCGACCGGGACGACGATCGCGTCGAGGTCCGATTCCTGCTCGAAGACCTCCAGGAACGCGGTGGCCACGCCCGCGATCAGGCCCGGCTCGTTCGCCGCGCTGACCAGGCGCATCCCCCGCCGGGGTGCGAGCTGCTCGGCGTGACGGCGGGCCTCGTCGAAGTCCGCGCCGTACTCGACCAGTTCGGCGCCGAGCCGCCGCACGGCCTCGGCCTTCAGGGGATTCGGGTGCTCCGGCATGACGATGGTGCAGGGGACACGGAAGAGGGCCGCGGCATGGGCGAGGGACTGCGCGTGGTTGCCGGTGGAGTACGAGAGGACACCGCGCGCACGCTCGTCCGGGTCCATCGCGGCCAGCAGGGCGACGCCTCCCCGGACCTTGAGGGCGCCGGTCGGCTGCAGGTTCTCGTGTTTGACCAGCACACGGACCCCGGCACCGACGGCGGCGTCGAGGGCGGGATAGGAGAGCAGAGGGGTCGGGGACAGGTGCGCGCTCTGCAGACGACGCGCGCGAAGGACATCGGAGATCGTCGGACTGTGCATGCACCCATGCTGCGCAGGGGCAATCCATAGGACAAATGTCAGTTTCTGATGAACTCATCGATATCATCGATGAATGTTCGACGAGAACCGCCTCCGGGTGTTCGCCGCGATCGCCCGCGAGGGTTCGGTGACGGCTGCAGCCGCCGCGCTGCACTACGCGCAGCCGTCGGTCAGCCACCACCTCGCCAGGCTCGAAGCCGAAGCCGGTGTGCCGCTCGTCCGGCGGGCAGGCCGTGGCATCCGGCTGACCGAGGCCGGCCGGCTGCTCGCCGATCGCGCGGAGGAGATCCTCGGCCGCATCGATTCGGCCCGGACCGAACTCGCCGCTCACGCCGGGCTCAGCGCCGGACGGGTGCGCCTCGCGGCGTTCCCCTCCGCGCTCGCCACGGTCGTACCCACGGTGGCCGCCGCCTTCGGCGCCGCGTACCCGGACATCGAACTGGCACTGACCGAAGCGGAGCCGCCCGAAGCCCTGACGGCGCTGCGGCGCGGCGAGGTCGATGTCGCCTTCACCTTCCACCACAGTGACGGCCCACTCGCCGACCGTGAGGGCCACACCGTGACACCGGTCCTGCGCGAGCCGGTCTACGTCGTCAGCCGGGCCGGTGCGTCCTGGTCCGGTCCGCGCACCGACCTCGACACCTACCGCGGGCAGCGGTGGATCGCCGGCTGCGAGCGGTGCCGTACGCACCTCCTGTCGGCGTGCGGGAAGCGAGGCTTCGCTCCCGTGATCGCCTTCGAGACCGACGACTACGTCGCGGCCCAGGCACTCGTGGCCGCCGGCCTCGGCGTCAGTACGCTGCCCGGCCTCGCCCTGCGCGCTCATCTCCACCCCGGCGTGAGGATCGACCGCCTGCCGGACGACCACCGCTTCGTCGACGCCGTCGTCTACGGCGCACCGCCGCTCCCGGCCCCGGTCGCAGCCTTCCTGAAGGTCCTCGAGGAGACCGGCGTGGAGCCCGAGCAATGGCCCTGACGGGCCCGAACGCTCCCGGGGCGGCGCGCGCGGAGGTGCCCTGTCATGCGCCTGTGACAGTCGGCGGACAGCCTCATGAAGTTCCGCGGCCAGGCTCTTAACAGAAGGACAAAGCAGGCATTTCGCCTCTCGCCTTCTGGAACCTCCCCCCTCGTCGCCTCTTCATCGGAGAAAAACTCATGGCCCGCACCTCCCGCAAGCAGCGTTTCGCGATGTTCGCCGTTACGGCCGCGCTCGTCACAGGAGGTGCACTGGTTCCGACCGGCGCATTCGCCGCCCAGACCGCGCCGCACGCCGCCGAGGCGCACGCGAAGAGTGGTCACGGGGGCACGGCCGGCAAGCATGAGCGGGGCGGCAAGGACCGGTCGAAGGGCCGGAAGAACAGCAGGCCCCGGGACGTGGAGAACATGCCGGGCTGCAAGTTCTACCAGGGCAAGGTGTACTGCGAGCACAAGCCCGACACCCCGCAGCCCGCCCCGGCCCCGAAGCCCGCCCCGGCCCCGGTCCCGGACCCGGATGTGGTGGCGAAGGACAACCCGGACGGGGTTCCGGCGCCCGACGCGGGCGGGTTCGGCATCGAGCTGAAGCCCTGACCTGCGGTTCGATACGCGCTGTGTCGCCAGGTGTGCTCGCGGCCGATCGCCGTCGGCCGGAACCTCAGGGCTCGCACAGACGTACGGCGAGGGCGGCGATGTCGTCGTCGAGGCGGCCCTTGCTGTGGCTGAGGAGGTCGCGGTGCAGCGCCGTCAGCAGTTCGTCGGGCGGCGTCGGGGGCTGCCGGCGCATCCAGGCCGCCAGCGGGAAGAACTCTCCGTCACGGGCACGGGCCTCGGCGATCCCGTCGGTATAGAGGAGCAGCAGGTCGTCGGGGGCGAAGTCGAAGCTGTCGACGCTGTAGTGGTCGCCGATCAGCTCCGCGAGGCTGATCAGCGGAGAGGGGTTCCTGGACTCGAGGGTCAGGACCTTCCCGTGGTTCAGGAGCAGCGGCGGGGGGTGTCCGCAGTTGAGGATGTCGATACGTCTGCCCCCGTGCGGGATCTGGACGAGAAGGGCGGTGGCGAACCGCTCCAATGGCCCCTCGGGTGGGAAAGCGCCGTTGTAACGGGTGCTGCTGGCGTCCATCCGGCGGGCGACGTCGACCATGTCGGGTTCCCCGTACGCGGCCTCCCGGAAGGCGTTCACGATCGCCGCGGCCGCCCCCACCGCCGGCAGGCCCTTGCCCCGCACGTCACCGATGAGCAGCCTGACCCCGAACTGCGTGTCGACCACCTCGTAGAAGTCCCCGCCGATGCGGGCCTCGGCCGCGGCCGCGAGGTACAGCGACTCGATCTCGATGCCGCCGAAGCGGCGGGGCAGAGGGCTGAGTACCACCTGCTGCGCCGCGTCGGCGACGAGCCGTACCTGGAAGAGGGTGCGTTCCCGCTGGAGCCGGACGTGGCTTCCGTACGCGGCGGCCACGGTGACCGCGATGATCCCGGCAGCCGTCCACCACGTCCCCAGGTCGGGGAAGACGAAACTGAGGCCGATCATCAGGATGAGACAGACCGTCCCGAGCAGGACGGTGGGCAGCACCGGCCACATGGCGGCGGCAAGGGCCGGCGCCGCGGGCAGGAGACGACTGAAGGCCATTTCCGGCGGAGTGTTGTACGCCAGGCTGGCGATGACGACGGTCAGGATGACCGGCGACAGCCGCACAAGTCTTCCCGGGCCAGGGCGCCTGCGTAGCCGCGGCCGTCCAGACTCGATCACACTTCACAGGATATCTACGTAATCGGGTCATAGCGCTCTGGCGGTCGGCGGTCGGCCGCCCGCCCCGGATCGTGGGGCCACCGCCGCGGGTCCATCGGGATCGCGTGGCCGCCGGGCTTCGTACCGGGCCCCACAGGCGGGCCGACCAGGCGAAACACGGGGTATCGAGCCACTCCGGACGGGTGCTGTGCGTGCTTGTCGTCGCGCACACCGACGACTCCTCCGGTTGCGGACAGTATCTGTCCGCAAGGCTGATTGGCCCGCCCGCTTCCGTCGGCGAGCACCGTTGCCGGTCAGCCTGCTCGTGGCGGGATTCGGACGCTGTTCCGTGTTGCTCCAGTGGGCTGACGTGGGGCAGGCGAAGTGCCACGATGATCCGTGCTTCAACAGTGTGCCGGACGGGACGCGGTGAGTGCGGTGACAGCGTGTCCCGGAGGCGGCCCTACCCCACGAAAGGGCGGACACCCCATGCGCGTCACCCCCCTCGTATCGTCCTTACCCGGCGGCCAGGACTCGGCCGCGGACGATCCGATACGGCTCTATTACAGCCACAAGACGCAGGAGATCCTGCACAAGTACGGCCCGGGTCCCCGTGTCCACTTCCATGTGGGTCTGTATCCGGACGGCCCGCCGGACAGTACCGCCCCCCAGAACGTGCTCAAGCAGCGCATGCTCGACGCGCAGGAGCGGATAGTCGAGCACGCGGCCCGGTCGTGGGGCGCGTACGACGTGGCGCCCCGGCGCCTGCTGGACATCGGCTGCGGCCTGGGCGGGACGTCGCTGTACTGGGCGCAGGAGCACGGAGCATCGGTCACCGGCCTCACCGTCGCGGCGGAACACATCCCGATCGTCCGGCACTTCGCCCGGCACGCAGGGGTCGGCGGGCGGGTGAAACCCGTACTGGGGGATGTGCACGACCTGGACGAGACCTGTGCGTACGACGCCGTGTATGCCAACGAGAGCAGCGGTTACACCGACCGGGCCCGACTCTTCGAGGTGGTCGCCAAGGCGCTGGAGCCCGGTGGATGGTTCGGGATCCAGGAGCACTTCGCGGGTCGCACCGCAGGGCGCGCGTTCATCGACGGCTACTACAGAACGCGACTGGGGCTGAGAGGGGAGTACCTCGCCGCAGCCGAGGCGGCCGGGTTTGAACTCGTGCACGAGGAGGACGTGACGGACTCGGTGGCGGAGTTCTGGGTGCAGTCCATGGCGTGGAACACCGCCGAACTCGACCGGCTCCGCGCGGACGCCGACGCCCGGCCCGGTGCCTGGACCCGCGACCGGCTCGAACAGTCGACGCTCGCACACAGCAGGTTCTTCCGGCTCTGGCGTGACCACGCGGTGCAGACGCGGCTGCTGCAGTTCCGGATCGGAGGCCGCCGATGACGGCGCCACCGCCACCGCCACCGGCACAGCGCCCCTCGCTCCTCGGTACGCGCCTGCCTGCCTTCTACTGCCCCCTGGAGCGCGACCTCGTCCATCCCGAGGCGAAGCAGGTGGAGGCCCTGGCGGTCGAGTGGCTGGACGCCTTCGGTATCTACCCCGATCCGGTCGAGCGCGCATGGGGTCTCGCCACCCACAGCGCCGACTTCTCCAGCCGCATCGTCCCCGACGGGGACATGGAGGCCCTCCTGCTCTTCACCGAATGGAACTACTGGGCCAACGCCGTCGACGACTGGCAGGATTCGGGTTCCGGCGAGGTGGGGACGGGTGCCGTCGTCGAACACGGCGTACGTCTGCTGCGCACCATCGAGGATCCGGGAGCCTCGGTGCTGCCCGACGGACCGATGACCCGTGCACTGCTGGACCTGGTGCGCCGCACCCATGCGATGCTCACGCCCTACGAGCTGCGCAGGTTCGCCGAGGGGACGCGCGACTGGCTGCTCGGAGCAGCCTGGCGGGCCGCCCGGGCCGAGGCCGGGAGCATGCCGGGGCTGAACGACTTCGTCGCCATGGGACCGCTGGCGAACGGTACGCGCTTCTCACTGACCTGGTCCGACATCGTACGCGGGGACCGGCTCCCGGCGGAGGTGCTCTGCTCCCGCGCTCTGACGGCACTGACGGATGCGGCGGGATTCGTCGTCAGTGCGGACAACGACCTGTTCTCCTACGACAAGGACGACCACCTGGAGCCGAGGGAGGTGAATCTCGTCAATGTCCTCGCCCACCAGGAGAACTGCTCGCCTGCCGAGGCCGTGCCGCTCGCGGTGGCCCTGCGTGACCGGGTCATGGTCCGCTTCATGACGCTGCGGGCCAGGCTGGAGGCCGGCGCGAACGCGGAACTGCGCCGTCACTTGGCGGCGTTGGGACACTACGTGGCCGGCTCCATCGCCTGGCAGAGCCGGGCACCCCGATACGCGAGCCCGCGTAACCGGCACGAACTGCCCCTGGCGGAAGCCCGGTTCGCGCTCCGGTACGCCGACGCCCCCAGCTTCGCCGGGACCGAGCCGCCGGAGGTGCCGGCCCTCGCCTCCTGGTGGCAGCGGGCGCACGGCTGAGAGACACCAGGGGCCCCGGGCGCAATGCCCGGGGCCCCCGGCCCGGAAACCGGCAGCGTCGGCAGGAGCCGGGCAGCCGCCGGCCGGGCAGCCGTCAGCCGAGGCCGAGCAGCCGCCGCCACCAGCTGACGGCGCGGCGGCGCCGACCCGCGACCACGGGCGCCGCCGTCGGCTGCGGCGGGACGGGCGCGTGCACGGGGTGCCCGGCCGGCTGCTCGTCCTGGGGCTGCGCGTTCGGTACGGAGCGCGGGGCGAACCGTACCGGCAGGGACAGCAGGTGGCGTGACATGAGGGTGCCCCGCCATTGCAGCTCGCTCGCGTCGACCGCCAGCTGGAGGTCGGGCAGCCGGTCCAGCAGGACCTCGATGCCGGTGTCCGCGATGGCACGGCCGATGTCCTGGCCCGGGCACTCGTGCGGGCCGCTGCTGAAGGCCAGGTGGGAACGGTTGCCGTGGACGGACGCCGCGGGATCCGGCCGGATCTGCGGGTCGGCGTTGCCCGCGGCCAGCCCGAGCAGGATCATGTCGCCCGCCTTCACCTCCCGGCCGCCGAGCACGGTGTCACCGGTGGCCCAGCGCCCGATGATCGTGTTGATCGGCGGGTCGTCCCACAGGACCTGCTCCAGGGCGTCGGGCAGCGTCATGTGCCCTCCGGAGAGGCTGGCCCGGAAGCGCGGGTCGGTCAGTACGGTCCGCAGCGTGTTGGCGATCAGGTTGGCGGTGGTCTCGTAGGCCGCGATCAGCACGACCCGCAGGTGCATCAGAACCTCGGTGTCGCTCAGGTTCGCGGGGTGCTCGATCAGCCAGGACGCGAGGTCGCGCACGGGCCTGGCCTTGCGCTCCACGACCAGGTGTTCCAGCGTGGCGGTGACGTAGCGGTCGCTCTGGAGGGCCGTCTCGGTCCCCTGGAGCATGTCGCGCGCCGCGTTGACCAGCAGGGGGCCGTGTTCGTCGGGTGCCCCGATGAGCTGGGTCATGACCAGCATCGGGAGCTGGTCGGAGAAGGCGGACACCAGGTCGGCGTACCCCTCACCCGCGATCTGGTCGACGAGCTGATTGGCGAAGCGGGTCACGTAGCGGCGGATGCCGCGCTTGTCGAAGCGCTCCAGGGACTCCACCACGGCCGAGCGCAGCCGCTCGTGAACGGGCCCGTCGGTGAAGTTGCACACCGGCACCCACGAGACCATGGGGCCGAGCGGGGTGTCGGCCGGCACCCGGCCCTCTTTCATGTCGCGCCATCCCCGCGGGTCGCGGGCGAAGCGCGAGGACGTGCGTGCCACGTCCAGGTTCTCCCGGTGGCCGAGGACCAGCCAGGCCGGAAGGTCCCCGCTCACCAGTACAGGGGCCACCGCCCCGTGTTCGGCCCGCAGCTTCTCGTACAGCGCGAGGGGATCGGCCTGCGCCTCCGCCCCGTGGAGGCGGTACAGGCCGCCGGCGGTCGCCGCCGCCGCGTGGGCGGGGCACTCGGGCGGTGGGGTGGGGCTGTTACTCACATTGCCTCCTGGGTGGCTGCCTGGGAGTGCAGGTAGCGCATGAGGGTCAGCAGGACATCGCGGGACGAGTCCCGCCGTCTGGCATCGCAGACGAGGATCGGGACGGTGGGGGGCAGATCGAGGGCCTGGCGCAGTTCCTCCAGCGGATGCTCGGGTGCGCCGGGGAAGGAGTTGACGGCCACGACGAAGGGGACGCCCCGCTCCTCCAGCCGTCCGATCACATCGAAGCTGATCTCCAGCCGGCGGGTGTCGAGGAGTACGACCGCTCCGAGCGCGCCCTCGAAGAGTCCGCGCCACAGGAACCAGAAACGCTCCTGGCCAGGTGTTCCGAACAGGTACAGGACGAGCTCGTCGTTGATGCTGATGCGGCCGAAGTCCATGGCGACGGTGGTGGTGATCTTGCGGTCCACGCCCCAGGTGTCGTCCACACCGACGCCGGCCCGGGTCATCGTCTCCTCGGTCGTCAGCGGCTTGATCTCGCTGACCGCACCGACCATCGTCGTCTTGCCCACGCCGAATCCGCCCACGATGACGATCTTCACGGCGGCCGCGGCCGTCTGCGGGAGTATGTCCGCCTCGCGTGGCCCGGCGGGCGGGTCAGAGCTTTTGAAGTCCATCGATCACTGCCTCGATCAGAGCAAGGTCGGGTAGCTGCGCGGCGGGAACGGGCGGACGGACGTACACGCGGCGAGCGGCCATCAGGTCCCCGACCAGCACGGTGACGACGCTCACGGGCAGGCCCGCGTACGCGGCGATCTCGGCCACCGACAGCGGTGACCGGCACATCCGGAGGATGGCCGCCTGCTCGGGCTGCATCTCGGGCCGGGCGGACCCTTTGGCCACGACTAAGGTCACGAGGTCCAGATGGACGGCGGTGGAGGGTCCACTGCGTCCGCCGGTGATGACGTAGAGCCGTTCGGGGCTGCCGTCCTCCCAGCCTGTGGGCGGCTCATTCACGCGGGCTGCCCGTCATGTCGGGGCGGGCTGCTCAGGTGGTCCCCCATTCGGGTCACCAGGTTGCGCATCTGCGCGCCCATCAGGCCCGCGTCCACGCCCTCGTCGGCGAGGACCGCGAGATAGGAGCCGTCGCCGGCGGCCATCAGGTAGAAGAACCCGCCGTCCATCTCGATCACGACCAGACGCATCCTGCCCTCCGAGCGGGGCAGTTCCGCGGCCACCGCTCCGGCCAGGCTCTGCAGGCCCGCGCAGGCCGCCGCCAGGCGGTCGGCCGTGTCGGTCTCGGCGCCGTACTGCGCCACGCAGAGCCCGTCCGCGGACAGGACGATCACGTGCCGCGTCTGCGGCACTCCGGCGGCCAGGTCCTTGAGCATCCAGTCCATGCTGCTGATTCGCTGAGTCATCATCGATTACGCCCCCTTGGTCGCTGAACCCGACGTTCCTTCGGTGCCCGGCACATCGTGGCCGGGGGTGCCGGACAGTCCGCTGTGGAACGCCTCCAGCCACATTCCGGGGCCGCCGTCGTCCGCCGACCGGGGCTCCGCGGCCGGCCGGGCGTCGGCGGTGGTCACACGGTCCTTGCGGCGCCGCTGCGGCAGGCCGTTCGCGGTACGCGCGCCGGCCTCCGGCTGCGCGGCGGCGACGGGCGCGGGCCCGGGCGCCGGAGCCGGCCGGGGCGCGGGCGAGCCCACGCCCGCCGACGAGCGGTCGAAGGGGTGCTCACGCGGTGTGGCGGCCACGGCCCTGGGCCCCGAGGAGGAGCCGATGCCGTGGGCGAGCCCGGTCGCGGAGGACGCCGTGGTGATCAGGTGCTGCGGCACGATCACCACGGCGCGGACGCCGCCGTACGCGGACGAGCGCAGGGACACCTGGAATCCGTACGCCTGTGCCAGCCGGCCGACCACCGCCAGACCCAGCCTGGGCGTCTCGCCCAGGTCGTTGAGGTCGATGCCGGACTGCGCCTGGGCGAGCATCTTCTCCGCCCGGCTGCGGGCCTCCTCGCTCATGCTCAGGCCGCCGTCCTCGATCTCCACGGCGATGCCCGACTGCACCTCGACGGCCGTGAGGTGGACCCGGGTGTGCGGCGGCGAGTACCGGGTGGCGTTGTCCAGCAGCTCCGCCAGGGTGTGGATCAGCGGTTCCACGACGGGACCGACGACGGCGACCTCGGAGACCGAGTGCAGCTCCACCCGCTGGTAGTCGATGATCCTCGACATCGCTCCGCGCATCACGCTGTACAGGGTGACGGCCCGGCTCCACTGCCGGCCGGGGCGCGCGCCGCCGAGGACCGAGATGGAGTCGGCGAGCCGGCCGATCAGCGCGGTGCCGTGGTCGAGCCGCAGCAGGTCGCCGAACACGTCCGGGTTGCTCCCGTGCCGGTCCTCCATCTCGCGCATCTCGTGGGCCTGCTGATGGACGATCGCCTGCACGCGCCGGGCGACGTTCACGAAGGCCCGCTGCGCCGAGTCGCGCAGGCTCTCCTCGTTGTCGACCGCGTCGACGACGTGGGCCAG
This sequence comes from Streptomyces xanthophaeus, assembly GCF_030440515.1. Classification (GTDB taxonomy): domain Bacteria; phylum Actinomycetota; class Actinomycetes; order Streptomycetales; family Streptomycetaceae; genus Streptomyces; species Streptomyces kutzneri. The sequence goes on along the minus strand of NZ_CP076543.1, from coordinate 602,370 downwards.
CACGGCCTGGAGGGCGGCTCTGAAGCGCGGGGTCAGGGCCTCGTCGTCGCCCCAGCGGCTGCCGTGGCCGCCGCGACCGCCCAGGGCGGTCAGGACCTCCTCGGCCGGCTCGCCCTTGCGCAGCCGCTCGATGGCCTCGGGCAGCACCGACCGGGACAGCCGGGCCGCCTCGGTCTCCTGCCGGGCCAGGGCGTGCTGGAGAGCCGCGACCTGGGCGCGTCCGGCGGCGAGCGCGCGGCCGCGCCGCCGAACCTCTACGAGGACCGCTGCGGTGCACACGGCGCCTACGGCGATCAAGGCGGTGCCGAGCGGTCCCGAGGAGGAGGCGAGCGCCCCTACCAGGCAGGCGGCGGCCACGACCGCGATCGCGGGCAGCATCCGGCTTGCTCTTCCCTCCAGGTGGGCACTTTCGGGGGGCGTACCTCTTTGCTCCATCGGCGTCCTCGAACTATCGAAAAGGGGGGCCTTCTGACCGGTGGGCGGGAGCATAACTACGCCCAACTTGCCTGATGGGGCCTTTCGTTGGAGTTCATCGGACCGGAGGAACCGTTATGCGCCATCGATGACGTCGATTTCCGGCGAGGATCCGGGCCCGCGCGCGGCGCGCGGTGGCGTAACGGGAGGTGGGCGACGCGCGGACCCCGTCCGGCGCGCGGAAATCCGCGCGCGCATTCCGATCGGTTCCGGCCGCACACCCTGCCTCGCGGGTGGCGACCGGGACCGAAATGCGCTACGGGGTGTCCTGCCGGTCGCGGCGGGCCGTGCCGAGGCCCGTGAGCAGGACGTCGAGGGCGAGGTCGGTCGCCTCGTCCAGCGGCGTGTCCTCGAGGAGGGAGCCGACGGCCAGGGCCGCGAGGCCGTGCACCACGGAGAAGGCGACCTGGGCGAGCCGGGCCGGATCGCCCGCCCGTACGACACCCTCCCGCTGCGCGAGGGCGATCAGTTCGGCGGCGATCTCCAGGCTCTGGTGGCCGAGCTCGCGGAGTTCGGCGCTGGAGTGGTCGGCGTGCTTGGCCGTGAACATCAGGCTCAGCAGCGGGGCGTGCGCGACGGCGAAGCCGATGTACGCGCGACCCATGCAGGCGAGCCGTGCGGTGACGGGGCCGGGCTCGCCCACGGCGGCCCGGAGGCGTTCGTTGAGCCGGGTGAAGCCGCCCACGGCGAGCGCGTCCAGCAGTGCCTGCCGGTCGCGGAAGTGGCGGCCGGGCGCCGCATGGCTGACGCCGAGGTCGCGTGCGAGGGCGCGGAGGGAGAGGCTGTCCGCCCCCGAGGCCGTGAGCACGGTCTCGGCGCGCGCCAGCAGGGCCTCCCTGAGATTGCCGTGGTGATAGGGCGCATCGGCGTCGGCCAAGGCGGTCTCCTCCCTCGATGTTGTCATTGACAACAATGTTTGCTCTGCCTACATTCAAGTATCGACCATCAACCGGAGTCCCGGAACGGAGCGCCGACCCATGTCTATGACATACCGCGGAACCACAGCCCTGATCACCGGGGCGAGTGCAGGCCTCGGCGTCGAGTTCGCCCGGCAGTGGGCCGAGCGCGGGGCGGACGTCGTCCTCGTCGCCCGGCGCGTCGACCGGCTGGAGGAACTGGCCGCGGACCTGGAGCGCCGGTACGGGGTCACGGCCCGCCCGATCGCCGCCGACCTCGCCCGGCCCGGCGCCGCGGCAGCGCTGCGCGCGGAGCTCGACGCACTCGGCGTACCGGTCCACACGCTGGTCAACAACGCGGGCTTCGGCACCCACGGCCCCTTCGCCGGCGAGGACCCCGCCCGGATCAGCGAGATGATCCAGCTCAACGTGCTCGCGGTCACGGAACTGACCAGAGAGTTCCTGCCCGGCCTGACGGCCGACGGCCGGGGCGCCCTCGTCACCGTGGCCAGCGCGGCCGCCTACCAGCCGACCCCGGCGATGGCGGTCTACGGCGCCACGAAGGCCTTCGTCCTGAACTTCACCGAGGCCGTCGCGTACGAGACGCGCGCCTCCTCCCTGCGGGTGCTCGCCGTCTCGCCGGGGCCGGTCCGCACCGAGTTCTTCGACGTCGTCGGCAGCCGCGACGCCGCCGTCGGCCGGATGGCCACCCCGGAGCAGGTCGTCACCGCCGCGCGCCGGGCACTGGAACGCGGAAAGACCCCGCCCAGCATCGTCGTCGGCCTCGGCAACCGGCTCTCCGCCACGGCGTCCGCCCTGGTCCCCCGCCGCCTCGCGCTGACCGTGGCGGGGCGCGCCCTCAAGGCGTGAGCGGACGCACCAGAACACCGGAGGGCGGGCCGTCACAGGGGTGACGGCCCGCCCTCCGGTACTTCGGGGAGTGCGCACGGAGCCGGACGCTCCCCCGTGGACGTCCGGCTCGGGCCCCCTCGGGTGACGGCGGACAGGCCTACCAGGCGGCGCGGCAGTTCAGCAGCTTGGTGGTGCCGACCTTGCGGTCGCAGGCGTAGGCCTTCACGTCCTTCTTGTTCTTGAAGGTCCAGCTCTTCGTGCCGTTGACCACCGCCACGTAGTTCTTCACCGAGTGCCAGGCCCCGTCCTTCCAGTCCTGGTAGGCCAGCGCCAGGACGGCCTCGTAACCGTCGCCCGCCACCTTGTCCTTGGCGGTGGAGCCCTGGAACGATCCGGAGTAGAGCTTCTCGCCGGTCTGCGGGATCGTTCCCGACACGTGGTACTCGTAGGTGCCGCTGATCTCGGCCTTGCCGCTGGTGGAGGTCTGGTGGAAGCCGATGGTGGCCGCGCTCGCGGTGCCCGCCAGCCCGATCACGAGAGCCGAGGCGACGGCGGAGGCTCCGACGAGCGCGCGCTTCACAGGAGTGGTCATGGATGTGTCTCCCTTTGCCGGGAATCGGAAGTCGATGGGTGCGCCGCCGCCACGGTGTGCCCCGGGCGCCGGCCAGACAGAAAGCTAGGCGGGCCGGAGGCCGCCCGGCGGCACGCACCGGGATGATTCGGGCCTCCACCCGGTGCGGGTGGCGGACGTCCCGCCTGCAACTGCGGCGGTAGCCGGACCATGCGCAGGTGGTAGGGCCCGGTCCCGCGGCAGGCCCATGGCCCGGCCGCCCGAAGGCCCGTAGGCTGCGCCGATGCACGCTGGATCGGGATTCCTCGACAGGCTCGGGGGAAGGTACCGGCCGCTGGCGGTCGACTCGTTGCTCGCGCTGGGCTACGTCGGCGCCGGGCTGCTGCTGGGGCAGGAGCAGCCGCCGGCCGGATGGCGCTCCGTGGACGGCCTGGGGGCGGTCCTGACCGCCCTGGTGGGTCTGGTCATGGTGGCCCGCCGCCTCGCGCCCGTCGTGGTGTTCGGCGCCAGCAGTGCGCTGTGGACCGTGTTCATCGCCTGCGGGTACTGGCCGGTGGTCAATTCGATGCCCTCGCTCCTGGGCCTGTACACGGTGGCGGCGACCCGCCGCCCCCGAACCGCGCTCGTGTGCGCGGCCGTCGTGGCGGGGGTGTGGGTGTACGCCGGGATCGGCAACATCGACCACAGCTCCATGCCGACCGTCCTCGCCCAGGCGCTCCTGTTCCCGGCCGTCGTCCTCGTCGTCGGGCGCGGCTCGGGAGCACTCGCCGAGCGGAACAGGCAGTTCGCCGAACTGACCTCCCAGCTGCGCGGCCAGCAGGAGGAGAACGCACGCCAGGCCCTCACGGAGGAACGGGTGCGCATCGCACGGGAACTGCACGACGTGGTCGCCCACCACATGTCGGTGATTTCGCTCCAGGCGGGCATGGCCTCGTACGTGTTCCCCTCGGACCCGGCGGCGAGCCGGCGGGCCCTGGACACCATCGCCGACACCAGCAGGGAGGCGCTGGAGGAGATGCGCCGGATGCTCGTGCTCCTGCGCGTCGGCCAGGAAGGGGTGCGGGACGGACAGCGGGACGGACCGGAGGAGGACGGCGCCGCCTACGCCCCGGCCCCCGGGGTCGACCTGCTGGACCGGCTGCTGGAGCGGGTGCGGGGCGCGGGGGCCGAGGTCACCATGGAGATCACGGGATCCCCGATCCGGCTTCCACAGGGCATGGCGCTGTGCGTCTACCGGGTGGTCCAGGAGGCGCTGACGAATGTGCTCAAGCACGCGGGACCGACCCGGGCAGCTGTGACGATCCGTTACGAACGCCGTACCGTCGTGGTGTGCGTGACGAACGAGGGAGGCGACAACTTCCAGCCAAACAGGGAGATGTCACCTGGTCACGGCTTGATCGGCATGAGGGAGCGCGCGAAGATCTACGGCGGGTCGGTCACCGCCGGCCCCCGCGCCCTCGGCGGATTCGAGGTACGGCTCACCCTTCCGGCGCCCACCACCAGTGACCGGCCGCCGGGTGGCCTCCCGGCCCCGGGCACCGGGGACGTCCATATCCGATGAGGACCGAATTCCCCGATGCCCACGGTACTGGTGGTCGACGATCAACTGCTCATCCGTGCCGGACTGGTGTCCCTGCTGAACGCCGCGCCAGGACTGTCCGTGGCCGGCGAGGCGTGCGACGGGGAAGAAGCCGTCCGGCTCGCCGAGGCCACCGCCCCCGACGTCATCCTCATGGACCTCCGGATGCCGGGCACCGACGGCATCACCGCGACACAGCGCATCCTCCGCCGCGCGGGCGACACGGGCGGAACACCGCCGAGGATCCTGGTGCTGACCACCTTCGACCTCGACGAATACGTCTACAACGCCCTGCGCGCGGGCGCCTGCGGGTTCCTGCTCAAGGAAACGCCTCCCGAGCGCCTGGTCGCCGCCATCCATACCGTCGCCTCGGGAGACATGCTCTTCGCGCCGACCGTCACCAGGCGCCTGATCGAGGCGTACCACCCGGGGCCGACACCGCCGGGGGCCATCGCCCCGGACTGGCACACCGTGACCGGCCGTGAGCGCGACGTCCTGCGTCTCGTGGCCACGGGCGCGACGAACACGGAAGTCGCCCGGCAGCTCTTCATCAGCGAAGCCACCGTGAAGACCCACCTCAACCGCGCGATGGCCAAGCTCGGGCTCTCCAGCCGGGCCCAGGTCGTCGTCTTCGCCTACGAGACGGCGCTCGTGACGCCGGGTGGCCCGACGAACCTGCCCGGCTCCGACCCGGCTGCGGGCGGGCCGGGCTGAGCGTCCGGGGGAGTCCCGCGCGCAGCGGCCTCCCCGCCCCCACAATGGAGGCCGGCGAGCAGGAGGGGAGCGGGCATGGCGGACGAGCAGGCCTCGGTGCGGGTCGAGCGGGACGGCCCCGTGTACACGGTGATCCTGAGCAGGCCAGGAGTACGCAACGCCGTGGACGGACCGACGGCGGCACAACTGGCCGATGCGTTCCGGGACTTCGAGGCCGACGAGGACGCGGCCGTCGCCGTGCTCTGGGGCGAGGGCGGAACGTTCTGCGCGGGCGCCGACCTCAAGGCCATCGGCACCGAGCGCGGCAACCAGGTGCTCGCCACCGGCGACGGACCCATGGGGCCGACCCGGATGCGGCTCGGCAAGCCGGTGATCGCGGCCGTCGCGGGGCACGCGGTGGCGGGCGGCCTGGAACTGGCGCTCTGGTGCGACCTGCGGGTCGTGGAGGAGGACGCGGTGTTCGGTGTGTTCTGCCGCCGCTGGGGCGTTCCCCTGATCGACGGCGGCACGGTCCGGCTGCCCCGCCTGATCGGCGAGAGCCGGGCCATGGACCTGATCCTGACGGGCCGTCCGGTCCCGGCGGCCGAAGCGCAGGCGATCGGGCTGGCCAACCGCGTCGTCCCCACGGGCCGATCGAGGGCGGCCGCGGAGGAACTGGCCCGCGAGATCGCCGGGTTCCCCCGGATCTGCCTGCGCCACGACCGGCTGTCCGTCCTGGAACAGCACGGACTGGCCGAGGAGGACGCGCTGGCGGGGGAGTTCCGGCACGGCCTGGTGCCGCTGACCGCGGGTGAGACCCAGGCCGGGGCGGGCCGGTTCGCGGCCGGGGCGGGCAGACACGGCACCTTCGGGCAGTAGCGGGTGCCGGGCCCCCGCGGCTTTCGTCGATCGTCCAGGTGTGGCGCCTGCCACAACCGGCCCCGGGAACCCGGCCTCCGGCGGATCCGACCCCTGTCGTAGAGCGGCGTATCGGCCGGGCGATCGGAAGGAACCGTCGGATGAACCGCAGGAGCATGCTCCGGGCCCAGGTCGCCGTCGGCGCGGCGGCTGCGTGGGGAGGTGCCGCCGGGGTGGCCGCGGCGGCGCAACCGCGCTCCGCCGGCAGACCGGCGGGGCCTGCACGCGTGCACGTCGTCATGTACGAGGGTGTGGAGGAGCTCGACTTCGCCGCGCCCTACGAGGTCTTCGCGGCCGCCCGGTTCTTCACCGACCGGCAGATCGACGTCCGCTACGTGAGCGCCTCCGGGCCCGGGGCCGTACGCGCCGCCTACGGCACGCAGGTGAAGGTGGAGCACGCCTGGGCCCCGCGCACCGCGGACATCCTCCTCGTGCCCGGCGGCGGATACGCGCGCCGCGACAGCCCCGGAGTGTGGGCCGAGATCCGCAGCGGCGTCCTCCCGGGGAAGCTGGCCGCGGCCGTCCGCCCCGGCCTCACCGTCAGCGCCGTCTGCACGGGCACCATGCTGCTGGCCGCCGCCGGGCTGACCACCGGACGCCCCTGCACCACCCACCACAAGGCGCGCCCCGACCTGGCGGAACAGGGCGGCCTCCTGAAGAACGCCCGTGTGGTGGACGACGGAGACCTGGTCACCGCCGGTGGCATCACCAGCGGGCTGGACCTCGCCCTGTGGCTCGTACGCCGGGAACTGGGTGCCGACGCGGCGACCGGCGTGGAGGCCATGCTCGAATACGAGGCCCGCGGCACGGTGTGGACGCCGCCTACGGCCGGGCGGCCGTAGCCGGCCCGCCGTACCCGACTGTCACGGCGGGTCACGGCGGGTCACGGCGGGTCACGGCGGGCCGCGGCGGGCCACGGCGGTCAGCGGTGCAGGTGCTGGGTCCAGTCCTCGGGCACCCGGCCGGCCGGGCCCGGGACCGGCTGCTCCGCCGGATGATCGCGCGGAGCGGTCAGCTCGGGGCCGGAGTCGTACAGGGCGTCCGTGTCGTAGTTCCAGAACCACTCCTCGCCCGGCTCGAAGCTCTGCACCAGGGGGTGGCCCGAGGCCTTCCAGTGGGCGGTGGCGTGCTGGGCGGGGGAGGAGTCGCAGCAGCCGATGTGGCCGCACTGGGCGCAGCGCCGCAGGTGGAACCACCAGCCGCCCAGCTCGTCGCACTCGGTGCAGCCGGTGCCGGTGGGCGCGGCGCTCGGGTCGATTCCCTCGATCTCGCTCATACGGGCTCCTCGGCGGTCGCGGTCGCGGTCTCGGTCGCGGATCCGGTATCGGTATCGGCCCCGGGGGCCGGGGCGGTCAGTGGCAGCAGTACCTGGAAGCGGGTGTCACCCGGGGCGGACTCGACCTGGAGGCTGCCGTGGTGCTTGTTCACGACGATCCGCCAGGAGATGTCCAGGCCCAGTCCGGTGCCCTCGCCGACCGGCTTGGTGGTGAAGAAGGGGTCGAAGATACGGCCGCGGATGTCCGCCGGGATACCGGGTCCGGTGTCGCGGAACTCCACCAGCAGGCGGTCACCCTCGCGGGCCGTGCGGACGGTCAGCGTGCCGTCGCCGCCGGTGCTCCCGATGGCGAACACGGCGTTGTCGATGAGGTTGGTCCATACCTGGTTGAGCTCCGCCGGGTAGGCTGGCACGTCCGGCAGGGAGCGGTCGTAGTCCTTCACGACCCGTACCCGGGAACCGAACTTGCCGGACAGCATCAGCAGGGTGCTGTCGAGGAGTTCGTGGACGTCGACGACCCGGTACGGGGCCCGGTCGAGCTGCGAGTACTGCTTGGCCGCGTCCACGAGGTGGGAGATGCGGGTGGTGGAGTCGTCGATCTCGTCCATCAGCAGCTCGGTCTCGACCGTGTAGTTGAGCCAGCCGATCGCCGACGGCAGGATCTCCTCGGCCACGGTCGCCGCGACCTGGTCCAGCCAGTCCGTGTCCAGCCCGGCCTGCACGAAGGTCGGCGCGAGCCGCCAGCCCTCCGCGATGCCGTGGTCGTCCAGCCAGTCGGCGAGCTCGTCCTCCCGGTCGGAGGCCTCCAGCGGACTGAGCGCCGTCGCCTTCGCGACGCGTTCGACGGTGCGCTCCTGGATCTCGATGAGGTCGGCGATCGTCTCGCGCGAGTACTGGCCCTGGGAGATGTGGGCCAGCTTGTGCCGCATCTTGCCGACCCGCTCGCGCAGTGTCGCCGTGGCCCGGACGGCAGCCGCCGCCGGGTTGTTGAGCTCATGGGTGAGGCCGGCGGACAAGGACCCGAGCGCAAGCAGCCGTTCGCGCTGCCCGATGGCCCGCTGGGTGTTCTTGGAGCCGAAGAACAGCCCCTCCAGCAGGTGCGCCGCCATCGGGAACCACTCCTGCATGATGTCCGAGAACGACTGAGCGGGCAGCACGAAGAACCGCGTCGGCTCGGTCACCCGCATCGAGTTGGTGTACGTCTGCGGCACCTGGTCGCCCAGATACGCCTGCATGGCCCCGGCGTACACGCCGCGCTGCGAGGTCCGGCTCACCTCGACGTCGTCGCCGCCGACCCGGCGGTACAGCACGACGGTGCCTTCGATCATCACGTAGAAACAGGTGGCGGGGGAGCCCTCGGTGTACACGGGACCGGCTTCGAACCGCTCCACCCGCCCCTCGGCGCACAGCCGCCCGAGCTGCTCCGGGGTGAGCTTCTCGAACAGGAACAGCGAGGCGATCTCCTGCGGGCTGCACGGCAGGACCTGTCCGCTCATGACTGCTCCAGGTACCGGTGGACGAGCATCACGGCCATGGCTCCCTCTCCGACGGCGGACGCGACGCGCTTCGCGGACTGGGCACGCGCGTCGCCCGCCACGAACACGCCGGGAATGTTGGTCTCCAGGTGGTAGGGCGGCCGGTCCAGCTCCCACTCGGCAGGCGGCCGCCCGTCCGCGGTGAGGTCCGGCCCGGCCAGGATGAAGCCGTGGTCGTCGCGCAGCACCGTTCCGTCCAGCCAGTCGGTCAGCGGGGCCGCGCCGATGAACACGAACATCCACTGCGCGTCGACGAGTTCGCTCCCTCCGCCGTCCACGTCGCGCAGGGTCAGCTGCTCCAGGTGCCCCTCGCCGTGCGCCGCCTCGACGACGGTCCGGGTACGCACGGTGATGTTCGGCGTCTCCTCGATCTGCTGGATCAGGTAGTACGACATCGACGCGGTCAGGGACTCCCCGCGCACCAGCAGAGTCACGGACTTGGCGCCCCTCGCCAGGTACATCGCCGCCTGCCCGGCCGAGTTGGCGCCGCCCACGATGTACACGTCCTGCCCCTGGCAGGAGGCCGCTTCGGTGAGCGAGGAGCCGTAGTACACCCCGCAGCCGGTCAGCTGGTCGCAGCCCGGCGCGTGGAGCTGCCGGTACGACACACCGGTCGCCAGGATGACGCTGTGGGCGGCGATCGCCGAGCCGTCCGAGAAGCGGACGACGCGTGCGGCGCCGTTGACCTCCAGCCCGGTGACCTCACGCGCCGTGAGGATCTCGGCGCCGAACCGGCCGGCCTGGCGGCGGGCGCGCTCGGTGAGCTGGGCACCCGACACGCCGTCCGGGAATCCGAGGTAGTTCTCGATGCGGGAACTCTGACCGGCCTGTCCGCCGGTCGCCGACCGCTCGACCAGTACGGTACGCAGCCCCTCGGAGGCCCCGTACACCGCGGAGCCGAGCCCGGCCGGGCCGCCGCCGATGACGACGAGGTCGTAGAAGTCGGCGGCCGGCGTCGTCGCGAGCCCCACGTGGGAGGCCAGTTCAGGCGCCTCCGGTTCGATCAGCGCGGTGCCCTCGGGCGTGATGACCAGGGGCAGCCGCTGCCCGTCGGCCCCGGCCGCCTCCAGCAGCCGCCGCCCCTCCGGTTCGTCGGAGGAGTACCAGCGGTACGGCACCTGGTTGCGGGCCAGGAACTCCCGCACGTCGGAGGAGCGCGCCGACCAGCGGTGCCCGACGACCTTGGTGGCGGGCACCGGACGGTAGTCGCTGGTGCGCCAGGCCGTGAGCAGGTCGTCCACGACCGGGTAGAGCTTCTCCTCCGGGGGGTCCCAGGGCTTGAGCAGGTAGTGGTCGAGGTCGACGACGTTGATCGCGTCGATGGCCGCGTTGGTGTCGGCGTACGCGGTCAGCAGCACGCGCCGCGCACCCGGGTACACCTGGAGGGCCTGTTCCAGGAACTCGATGCCGTTCATCTGCGGCATCCGGTAGTCGGCGAGGATCACCGCCACCAGGTCCCCGCGCAGCTTCAGCTCGCGCAGCGCCTCCATCGCGGAGTCGCCGGTCTCGGCGCGCACGATCCGGTACTCGGCGCCGTAGCGGCGCCGCAGGTCACGGGCGATGGCCCGGGAGACTCCCGGGTCGTCGTCCACGGTCAGGATGACGGTCCGCGCAGTGTCGGCGGCCTGTGCCATACGTCGTCTCCACCCCGAGTGCTCTGGGCAGGCGGCCCGGCGAGCCGCCCGCGCCGGTTCCAGCCCATCGTATGGTCGATCCTCCCGGACCGCTCCGGGACGACGCGGGCCGGGCGCTCCGGGTACCCACCCGGTCGCTCCTGGTCAATGAACTGTCGTGCCCGCCCCGACCCATCCGTCGCCGCCGAGGGGGAACTCGTAGCCGGTCCGCCCCCCGCGTCCGCTGGTGCGGAAGGGATTGCCGTTGTGGTCGATCTTGAGGGTGCCGTGTCGGGAGCCACTGGACCAGGACAGCTCCAGGTACCAGCTCACGTCGTGGTCGGAGGTGGCGGCCTTGATGTGGAGCACCTCCGGTTCCGACTCGCTCACCGAGAAGGGGAAGCCCCGCTGGCCCGGCAGGGGTGCGACGGCCGGGCGTGCGGAGTCCAGGGCCACGCCGAAGGAGCGGGTCGGGACGCCGGCACCGCAGCCCACCCCCGGGTAGCCCATGGCGTAGTCGTTCCAGGGGAGCGGGGCACGCTTGGCGACCGTACGGACGGTCAGCCCGTCCAGCACCACCGTGTCCGCGCCGGATCCCTGCAGGGTGAGGGTGACGTACTGCTCGCCCGCGGGTACGGCCCCGGATGCCGCCACCCACGCGGGTGCGTCCCGTTCCACGGGGGGCGGGCCCACCTGGGCCGGGGGCTTGTCGATCAGGTAGTGCTGGCCGCAGGGAGCCTCCCAGGTGTGGGGGCGGGTGGTCACCTTCACCGGCGTGCCGGCGGAGGTGTCGCCGCCCCCGCTGCTGCCGTGTCCCGCTGCGGGGGCGGCAGGGGTGGCGTTCGAGGACGAGGGCGCGGACGGCGACGACGAGGCGGACGAGGACGAGGGCGAGTGCGAGGACGCGGACGGTCCGTCCGGGTCGTCCGGTCCTGCCGGGGACTTCTCCCCGGCAGGGAACCGGTTCGTGGCACCGACGGGGCCGTCCCGGACGTCGGTGCCCTGTTCCGGCGGGCGCTCGTCGAGGGTGAGTACGCCGGCCAGGGCGGTGACGGCGGCCACGACCGTCACCGCGATCCCGGCGAGCACCGCCCCGCGCGGGCGAGCACGCCGGGTCGGTGCGGTCGGCCCGGCCGCGGCGGTCACTTCTGCGACCTCGGACCCCGCCCCGGACCCCGCCCCGGCCACTTCGGGTGCGTCCGCCGCGCCGTGCACCTCGGCCGTGTCGACCGGAAGGGTTCCGGTTCCGGCAGGTGCCCCGGTCACCTCCTGCACGGCGCCGCCCGTGTCCGCGCCCTTGCGCGGGCGGTTCGTATCGGCCCGCACCCAACTCCGGTGCAGGGCGAGGAGTTCCTCGGGCGAGGCCTTGCACAGGCGGGCGAGCCGTTCGACCGGTGCGTAGTCTGCCGGGACCACGTCGCCGCTGCAGTAGCGGTGCAAGGTCGACGCACTCATGTGGAGCCGTTTGGCGAGCGTTCCGTAGCTGAGGCCTGACCGGTCCTTCAACTCCCGCAGCAGCCCGGCGAACCCGGACCCAGCAGTGTCCTCCGACACCGTTCCTCCCACCCCGTGTCCTGTCCCGCATTCCAGGAACAGGTTGTTTGCGCAGCTCAGAGCCTATGCCGGTATTCCAGCGTTCCTGATGGCCCAGCGGATGTGGCGGCTGGGACGGAGTATCGCTCAGGCTGAGGTCATCCAAGCACACCGCTCCCGGCGGCCGGTCCCGGAGGACCCCCACCGGGCGCTGTCGCCATGCCCCATGAGAGGCCGTCAGCAATGCATGCGTTTCCCTGCGCACCCCTCGTCCGCACCGCCCGTACCTCCCGCCCGCACGCCTTCCGGCGCCTCGCCGGTGCGGCCGCGGCCGCCTTGTTCGTCCTCTCCCTCACCGGGTGCGAGGACGGCACGGGCTTCAAGGACGGGGGAGAAGCAGCCGCTTCGAGCCCAGCCACGGAAGCCGCTCCCTCGGCCTCCTCGACCGCGGCAGCGGCCCCCGAGGGCTCGCCGAAGGCGTCGGCCCCCTCCGCACCGACGGCCGCGGGGGAACAGCAGCGCGTCCTGTGCAACGGCGCGAACACCGGCGTCACGGTGCAGCCGGTCTCCCGGCCGCTCAACCACATGCTGATCACGGTGAAGAACACCGGCTCGAAGACCTGCGATCTGACCTACTACCCGGTGCTCCGCTTCGACGAGATGCAATGGGTGCCGGCCGCGCAGCAGCAGACCCGGCCCCAGGCCGTGGTGTCCCTCGCACCGGGCGAGTCGGGCTACGCGGGGGCTCTGCTGTCGGCGGCAGACGGCAGCAGCGAGGGCGGGACGACCGGACACCGGCTCACGATCGCCTTCCAGGGCCGGACGCCCCTCAGTGACGGGGGCGCGTCCGCGATCCCGCCCCTCCCGGCGGCCGGTCTCGCCTACGACAGCTCGCTGTCGGTCACGTACTGGCAGCGGAGCAGCGCCGACGCGCTCGGCTCATGAGTCGGCCGCGACGATGCGGCCGTCGCGCAGTTCCACGACCCGGTCGGCGAGTTCGATCAGGTTGGGGTCGTGGGTGGCGACGAGGATGGTCACGGACTCGCTGCGCACCACGGCGCGCAGCAGCTCCATGACCGAGCGGCCGGTCTCCGAGTCGAGCTGGCCCGTCGGCTCGTCCGCGATGATCAGGTCAGGGTCGTTGGCCAGGGCGCGGGCGACCGCCACGCGCTGCTGCTGGCCGCCGGAGAGTTCGCCGGGCCGCTGTTCGGCGTGGTCGGCGAGCCCGACCAGGGCCAGCAGGGTCCGGGCGCGCTCCTCCCGCACCTTGGCGGGTACGCGCCGCAGGCGCATCGGGACGCCGACGTTCTCGGCCGCGGTCAGGACGGGTATCAGGCCGAACGACTGGAAGACGAAGCCGATGCGGTCGCGGCGCAGGGCGAGCAGGCCCGGCTCGTCGAGGGACGCCAGGTCGGTGCCGTCGATGGTGATCCGGCCGCCGGTCGGGGTGTCGAGGCCGCCGACGAGGTTCAGCAGGGTGGTCTTGCCGGAGCCCGACCGGCCCCTGAGGGCGGTGAGTTCGCCGCGGCGGACCTCGAAGGACACGCCGCGCAGGGCGTGGACGGCCTGCGATCCGCTGCCGAAGCTGTGGTGCACGTCGTCGACGACCACGATCGCAGAGCCGTCGCCCTGCCGCCCGGCCTGCGTCGCGACCGTCGCTGTCGCCGTCGCCTGGTGATCCCTCATCGTGTCCGTTCCCCCGTCGAGTTGTCCGCGCGGGGCGCCCGGTCCCCGGTCCCGCACCATCCGTCGCTGCAGCCTTCTGATCGCATTTGCGCATCCGTCGCACCAATCACGCAAGCCCCTTCCCTCTGTCGATCACATCTGACAGCATCGTCCGCTATCCGGTACTGACGGTCCGGACGGGGGAGGAATACCAGACGTGCTCGGCTTCGTCGTGCGCCGACTGCGCGGGCGATGGCCGCTCGCCGTCGCCGTGCTGCTCACCGTACTGATCACCGCGACCACACTGACCGCGCTGACGGCCTTCACCCGTGGCGTGGGCGAGGAAGGGCTCCGGCGGGCCCTGACCGGGACGGCACAGTCCCGCACCACCGTCGTGATCACCAGCGGCCATCCCGCCGACTCCCGCGCCAAGGACGACGCGTCCGTACGGGCCTTCGCGGACGAGGTGTTCGGGCGGCTCCCGGTGGCCTCCGAAAGCGTGGCCCGCAGCCGCTCGTACGGACTGCCCGGCGTCGCCGCCTCCGGCCGCGACGCCGACCTGACCCTGCTCGCCGCCCTCGGCAAGGACCACGTACAGCTGCTCGCCGGTGCGTGGCCCGCGCCGGTCGCCGCACCCCCGGCCGCCGGCGTCCCGGCCGCGCCGACCCAGGTGGCCGTGCCGCGCGCCGCGCTCGCCCGCCTCGGCCTGGCCGAGTCCGCGCTGCCCGCCCCCGTCCGGCTGGACGACCGGTTCGGCGGGGCGCCGCTGACCGTGCTGGTCACCGGCGTGTACCGGGCCGCCGAGCCGGACGCCGCGTACTGGCGGCTCGACCCCCTCGGCGGCCGCGAGGTCCAGGCCGACACCTTCGCCATCTACGGCCCGCTCCTGGTGGACGACAGCGCCTTCACCACCGGCAGCATCCTGCAGAACCACCGCCTCACGCTGCTCACCCCGGACCTGAGCACGGTCCGCGCCGCCGAGGCCGAGGCCGTCCGGACCAGGGCCGACCCCGCGAGCGCCGCCCTCGAACGGGCCGGCTCGCTGCGGACCGCCACCGAACTGCCCAGACTCCTGGCCGAACTGAGCGCCGGCACGGTCGTCGCCCGCTCCACCCTGCTGATGGGCGCGCTCCAGCTCGCCGTCCTGTCGACCGCCGCACTGCTCCTCGTCTCCCACATCCTCACCGTCCGCCAGGAACCGGAACGCGTCCTGCTCACCGCACGCGGCGCCTCCCGCCGCCGCCTCGGCGCGCTCACCGCGGCCGAGTCCCTGCTGCTCGCCCTGCCCGCGGCCGTCCTGGCACCCCTGCTCACACCGCCCCTGCTGCGCCTGTTCGGCCGGTTCGGACCGCTCGGGCGCGTCCACCTGGAGATCCCGGACACCTGGCTGGTCTGGCCGGTCGCGGTCGGCTGCGCCCTGGCCTGCATCCTGCTGACGACCCTGCCCTCCGTCCTGCAGGGGGCCTCCGCCGCCGTACTGCGCCGCGTGGGCAGCCGCCAGGCGGTCGTGACGGGCGCCGCCCGCTCCGGCCTCGACCTGGCCGTCGTGGTCCTCGCCGTGCTCGGCTACCAGCAGCTGTCGCAGTACGGCGGTACGGACGCCCCCGCGTCCGGCGCCTCCGCCGGCGGCGGGCTCGGTGTCGACCCGGTCCTGGTCGTCGCTCCCGCCTTGGCCCTGTGCGGGGGCACGCTGCTGGTCCTGCGCCTGCTGCCGTTCGCGGCGCGGGCCGGGGGACGGCTGGCGGCGCGCGGCCGGAGCCTGGGCCCCGCCCTGTTCGGCTGGCAGCTCGCCCGACGGCCCGGCCGGGCCACCGGGCCCGTGCTGCTGCTCGTCCTCGCCGTCGCCAGCGGCATCCTGGCGCTCGGCCAGCACACCGGCTGGTCCGCGTCCCAGCGCGACCAGGCCGACTTCGCGACCGCAGGAGGACTGCGGATCTCCGGAAGCAGCATGTCCCCGATGGGCCAGGGCGGACGCTACGCGGCCCTGCCCGGCGGCGACCGCCTCGTACCGGTGGTCCGCCGGGAGCAGAAGCTGCCGGACGGGAATCCCGCCGACATCGTCGCGCTGGACGCCGTCAAGGCGGCCGAACGGGTCCCGCTGCGCGCGGACCTGCGGGGCGGGCACGGCATGCGCGAGCTGTTCACCCCGCTCGCCGCCGGCGCCCCGGGCGCCGCGGCCGCTCCCGCGAGCCCCGGTGTCGCCCTGCCCGGCTCCCCGCGCCGGATCGACCTCGACGTGTCGGTCCGGTCCTCCGGTACGAGCTGGGCCGCCGTGAGCCTGCTGCTGCGCGACCGGTTCGGCGCGACGTACGGGACGGCCTCGGTCACCCTGCCCGCGGGCGGCGACGTCACCCTCCCCTTCCTCCTCGACGCGCTGACCGGAGCCCCGGTCGGATCGGCGGCCACCCCGCTGACCCTGGCCGGGATACGCCTCTCGTACGCCGGGGAGGGCGACAACCCCGGCGACGGCAGCGAACTGACCCTGCGCCGGATCGCCGTCTCCGACACCGCGGACGGCACCGCCGCGGGCGTCACCACACCCGCGGCCGCCGCCGGCTGGCGGACCTCGCTCCCGCAGGGGACGAGCGCCAAGAGGACCCCCGAGACGATTCCGGTCCCGGCCGGCTCCACCGACCTGCTGCGGCTGCGCTACTGGGGCGGTTTCGGCACCCTGCAGGGCGTCACCACCGTGGTGTTCCCGACGCCCGCCGGGCCGGCCCCCACCGCCGTCCCCGCGGTCGCCACCACCCGCTACCTGCGGTCCCTGGGCGCCTCCGTGGGCGACACGGTCCCCGTCACGCTGGACGGCGCCAGTGTCCCGATGCGGATCACCGCCTCAGTGGACTCCCTCCCCGTGGCCGGCCGCTCGGCGCTCGCCGTCGACCTGCACGTGCTCGGCCGGTTCCTGCTGGAGTCCGTCGGCCAGCAGCCCGCCTCGCCCACCGAGTGGTGGCTGCCCGCCGAATCGGCCGCCGACCCGGTCCCGGCCCGCGCGGCGGACAAGCTGCGCGAAGGCGCCCGGATCGAGCGCGTCCAACTGCGCGAGGAGATCACCGAGCAGCTGCTGGACGACCCGCTGAGCGCCGGCCCGCAGAGCGCCCTGGCCGCCCTCGCCGCCGCCTGCGCGGTCCTGGCGGCCATCGGTTTCGCGACCTCCACCGCCGCCGAACGGCGGGTCCGCGGACGGGAGTTCTCGGTGCTGCTCGCACTCGGCACCCCGCGGCGCTCGCTGGCCCTCGCGTCCGCCGCCGAGGGCGGGGTGCTGATCCTCATCGGGTCCGCGGTCGGGGCCGGGCTGGGTGTCGCCCTCGTCCATCTGATGGCGCCCCTGGTCGTGCTGACACCCGCCGCCGGGCGGCCGTTCCCGCCCGTACACGTGGACATGCCGTTCTGGCAGACCCTGCTCACGGTCGCCGCCATCGCAGCCGTTCCCCTGCTGTCGGCCGCACTCAGCGGCCCCCGCGGCCGCGACATCGCCGCCCGGCTGCGTCCCGTGGAGGAGATGTGACCACCCAGCCGTCCGCCACCCCGCCGTCGTCCGCCCCGGCGTCCGCGACCGCGTCCTCGTCCACCGCGCCGCGGCCCGCGCCCTGGGTCAGGACCCGGCTGCGGGCGGCGCCGGTGGGCACCCTGCTCGGCGCCGCGCTGGCCTTCGTCGCCGTGCTGCTGGCCGCCGCGCTGCCACGGGCCCAGGACCGGGGCGCCGACCAGGCCCTGCGTTCCTTCCTGGAACGCAGCGCGGCCGGCAACACCAGCCTGCAGGTGACCGCACCCTCCCCGGACAGCGGGCAGAGTACCCAGGCCCTGGACTCCACGCTGGAGAAACTGCTCGGGCCGACCGGGTCCACCTTCCGTGTGGACCCGGAGAAGACCGTCCACGGCGCACGCACCACCAAACGGCAGCCGCTGCTGAATCCGGAACTCTCCCAGCCCTCCGGCCTTCCGCCCAGCATGAACCTCCTGCACGTCCGGCAGGCGGAGGCCCACGTGAAGCTGGCGGAGGGGCACTGGCCGAGCAGCACACCCACGGCCCCCGCGCAGGCCGTCCCCGGGGAGACGGCGCCCCTGCAGGTCGCCCTCTCGCAGAAGGCCGCCGCGACCCTCGGCGCCCGTGTCGGATCCGTCCTGAAGAGCGAGTCCCGGGTCGACGGCACGCCGTCCGTCGAGGTCGTGGGTCTCTACGGGGTCCTCGACGAGACCGACGCGTTCTGGACGGACAACCTGGGGTGCCTCGCCCGCGCCTGCGAGCACTACTACAACGAGAGCCTCGCCTGGGACGTCGACGCCCTCGTCGGCACCGGGGACCTCGACCGGATGAGCACCTGGAGCCGCACCGCCGAGGACTTCTGGCAGCTGCCGGTGGACGTCGGCCGCCTGCGGGCCGACCGGCTCGACGACACGAGGAAGGACATCGCCTCCTACATCGCCGGGCCCACCGCCGCCACCCTCGCCCGGGAGACCGGCCGTCCGCGGCTGCACACCACCTCGTGGCTGCCCGAGCGGTTCGAAGAGGCCCGCGCCCGTACCCAGGCCGCGGCCCCGCTCGCCGCGATCGGACCCGCCGGGGTCGGCGGCGTCGCCTTCGTCGTCCTGTGCCTGGCCGGCGCACTCGCGGCCGACCGCCGCGACGCCGAACTGCGGCTGCTGCTCGCGCGCGGCGGTTCGCGCACCGCCATCGTCGGCCGGCTCCTCGGCGAGGGCGCCGTCACCGTACTCCCGGCGGCCGCGGCCGCCACCGCGCTCGCCGTCCTGCTGCTGCCCACCCCCCGGCTCGCGCCCGCACTCCTCTCGGCCGCGGCCGTCGCCCTGCTCACCCTGCTGGCCTTCCCCGTCCGGGCGGCCGTACTGCTGACCCCGGCACGCCCGGCCGGGCGGTGGCGCAGGCCCGTCGCCGAACTGCTCGTCCTCATCGCCACCGTCGCCGCCGTGGTGGAGGTCCGCCGCCGCGGGGTCGCCCCGCCCGGCAGCGACCTCGACCCGCTGCTGATCGCGGCCCCGCTGCTGCTCGCCCTGTGCGGGGGGCTGCTGCTGGCCCGGATCCAGCCGGTGGTCACCGGATGGCTCGCCCGGGCGGCCGGCCGCAGCTCCGGACTGGTCGGTTTCCTGGGACTCGCGCGGGCCGCCCGCGGCCAGGCGACGACCGGCACGCAGACCCGCGGCCGCACCGGCCCCTCCGTCCTGCCCATGGTCGCGCTGCTCGTCGCCATCACCACCGGGGGATTCGGCGCCGCCGTGCTGCAGTCGGTGGACTCGTCCCGGCTCGGTGTGGCCCGGCTGACCGTCGGGGGCGACGTGGCGATCTCCGCATTCGGGAAAACCCCGCTCCCGGGCGGGCTCGCGAAGGCCGCGGGCGAACTGCCGGGCGTACGGACGTCCGTGCCGCTGTGGATCGACCACGACTCCTCCCTGCACGGCACCACCGTCAGATCCAGCCAGGTCACCGTGATCGCCGCCGATCCGGCCGCGTACGCGGAGCTGTCCCGCGTCCTCGGCTGCGGATCCTTCGACCCCGCCCTGCTGGCCACCGGCGGTGCGGCGGCCGCCGATGCCCCGGTGCCCGCGCTGTTCAGCGCGAGCCTGGCCGGGCAGGCCGAGAAGGGCGGCACGTACACGGTGCAGCCCGGCGACGGCGGGGAGCTGAAGGTACGCGTCGCGGGCATGGTCGACTGCACCCCGGCCCATCCGGCCCGGGACGCCGCGACCGTCGTCCTGCCCACGGGCGCCGCGACGGCCCTCATGGGCGGCGCCGACCACCCGAACCGGTGGCTCGGCCTCGGTGACGTCGACGGCGGCAAGCTGCGCGAGCTGGTCCGCTCCAAGCTCCCCGCGCCGTCCGGGACTCCGGCCCCGGCGCCGGCCCCGATCCCGGGTTCCGGTTCCGCCGCCGGCCCGGCCGCGCTCGACGAGCCGTACCCCGTGCACACCAGCGCCGAGGCCGTCACCGCCCTGGGCGCCGATCCGCTGCAGCGCTCGGCGCAGCGCCTCTTCTGGGCCTCCATGGCCGCAGCGGCGGGCTTCGCCCTGCTGGCCGTCCTGCTGACGCTGGTCCGGACCGTCCCCGAACGCGCGGCCCTGCTGGCCCGGCTGCGCACGATGGGGCTGCGCCGCAGGCAGGGCGTGGCGCTGATCCTCGCCGAGACCCTGCCGCAGACCCTGGCCGCGACGCTGGGCGGGGCCCTGGTGGCGGCGGCCGCCGTGGCCCTGCTGGGCCCGGCGATGGACCTGTCCACGCTGGTCGGCGCCCACGTGCCGGACGGTGTGCAGCTGACGGCGGGGCCCGTACTGACCCAGGCCCTGGGCCTGGCCGCCCTGGTAGCCGCAGCCGTATGCGCAGAGGCGGCGACATCCGGGCGACGGCAGATCACCACCGAGTTGAGAGCGGGAGACCAGCGTTGAACACCGACCAGCCGACGTACGAGGAGCTGCGCCGCCGGGCGACGGCCGCCGCGGAGCCGCGCACCCCGGCGGCGGACGCCGCGATCGCCTGCGACCGTCTGGTGCGGATCTTCAGCCAGGACGGCATCGAGGTACAGGCCCTCCAGGGGCTGGAGCTGACGGTCGAGCAGGGCGACCTCATGGCCCTCGTCGGCGCCTCCGGCAGCGGCAAGTCCACCCTCCTGAACATCCTGGCCGGCCTGGACGTCCCCACGGCCGGCAGCGCGGCGGTCGCCGGCTACGACCTGCTGGAACTTTCGGCGCGCGACCGGCTGCGCTACCGGCGCGAAGCGGTCGGGTTCGTCTTCCAGCAGACGGCCCGCAACCTGCTGCCCTTCCTGACGGCCGCCCAGAACGTCGCCCTGCCGATGCAGCTGAAGGGCGACAGCCCCCGCCGCGGCGCGGGCGCACGCCGCGCGGCCAGGGTCGGGGAGATCCTGGAAGCCCTCGGGATCGGCGACCTGGCGCACCGCCGCCCGGCGGAGCTGTCCGGCGGCCAGCAGCAGCGCGTCGCGATCGCCGTGGCGATGGCGAACGACCCCAAGGTGCTCCTCGCCGACGAACCCACGGGCGAACTGGACTCGGAGACGGCCGCGGCGGTCTTCGAGACCTTCCGCACCGTGAACAAGGAACTCGGCGTGACGGTGGTCATCGTGACGCACGACCCGATGGTGGCGGGCGAGGTCCGCCGGACGGTGGCGATCCGCGACGGCCGCACCAGCAGCGAGGTCCTGCGCCGCCTGGTCACCGACGAGCACGGCGAGGAATCCATCAGCGAACGCGAGTACGTCGTCCTCGACCGCTCCGGGCGCGTCCAGCTCCCCCCGAAGTTCCTGGAGGCCCTGGGCATGGAACACCGCGTGGCGGTCGACCTGGCCCCGGACCACATCGAACTACGCCCGGACGGAGCCCACTAGGCCGTCGTCACGTCACGTCAGTGGAACTCGTGGACCACCTGGATCTCGCCGACGATGTGGGCGTTGAAGTCGTCCAGCTCCTCAGCCGGAACCCAGAGCTCCAGGATGGTCCGCCCGCCCGCCTGCTGAACGGGATATCGGCTCAAGAACTTCGACTCGACCTCGAAACGAGTGACGAAGCCGGCGCCATCGTGCTTCACGTTCCAGTCCCGCGCGATCCTGATCGCGTAGTCCTCGTTGAGGACCGGGTAGAAGATCGGCTGCTCGGGCAGCCTGGGCGGCCACGCACGCCAGTTCAGCCCCCGCACCAGATCCAGCTCCTTGGGGCCGGTGGGGCGCCACAGGGTCGTCGTTGCCTGCCGGCCGGTCATCTGTATCGCTCTCCTGACATGAGCCGCCGGTCCGGCGGGTCGGGAGACCGGACGCTACCGGCACCTCAGGGTCGGCAGCCACGCAGTTTCCGTACCGCGGGCCCAAGGTGGCGAGCACCGCTGCGAGCCCGACCGGCAGCGCCAGGGATGCGTGGACAGCGGTAGGGACGGTTCGCCGGATCACGGACATCGATCGCTCCTTCGTTCGTTCGTTCGTCTGACACCTCCAGAGTCCCATCGCCTGTGACTCACCGTCATCACTCCTCGGAGCTGTCCGCGATCTCATACCTGGGAGCCACCCGCACCGGATCCGGGCTCCCACACGGAGCGCAGCCGCTCCGCGGCAGCGGCCGCCTGGTCGCGACCTGCCCGGTAGGCCGGCGTCCAGTTCGCCCGGTCGTTCAGGTCGGTGCCGAACGCCCGTACCGCTTCCGCGTCGGGACCGATGGTCACCACGGTCCGCGCCCCGCCGGCCGTAGCCCGCCGGTCGAGGGGCTCACCGGGCGAAAGGTGCGCCAGGGGCTCGATGACGACGACCGTGCGGGCTCCGGCCGCCAGGTCCGCGTTCGCCCCGGAGCGCAGGGCGCCGTCCATGTACCGCCGCCCTTGCACGGAGACCGGCAGCTCGGCCGCGGGGAAGGCACTGCTCGCCGCCACCGCGTGCACCAGCGGCACACCGCTCGTACGGTTCCACACCACCGGCTCACCCGTGGCCGCCTCCACCGCCGTGATGAGCAACTCACCTTCCGTCGGCCAGGCGTTGGAGCCGATCAGTGCGCCCCGGCCTGCAAGCAGCGCCCGTTCCGCCTCGGAGGCGGCGTCGCGGTCGGAGTCCGCGTGGTCCAGGGCGATCCGGCCGACCCGGCGCCGGACCTCCCCGGGCTCCAGCCCGTGCCGGCCGAGCACGGCGAACACGGCCCCCGCGACTGCGGCGTCGACCCCGCGCCGGGGGGCCTGACCAGGCCGCGGTGCCACCTCGGCGAGCAGGCCGAGGTCCTGGCCGGTGGTCAGGAGCGCGCCGACGATCGCACCGGCCGAGGTGCCGACCGTCAGGTCGGCGGCGCCGAGATCCACACCCCTGCGCCCCAGTTCACCGATCAGCCCGGCCATCCACGCGGTTCCGACCACACCTCCCGGTCCCAGCACGAGCGCCCGGTCGAATGCTGTCGCGGTTTCGAGCCCCATGGTTCCGTCTCCCCCTGGCATCGGACGATGGTCCACGCGGTCACCACGACCGACGTGATCGACGTGATCGACGGTAGAACCTCGACCGGAGTTCAGGTCAAGCGGATCGCGTGGAGGCCCTCCACCAGGCCGTGGGCCTGGCCCGCCGAGCGGTTCCAGACGTGGTCGGACGACCCTTCGTCAGGAAGGCGTCGGCGAGGGTCTGGTCGAGGTTGCCCGGGCCGATGACGCTGACCGGGATCGTGTGCGGTACGGCGGTCGTGCACGCTGGGCCGGTCGGCGCTCCTTCCGGGTGCGTACGAGGAGAGCCGGCAACGGCACGCGGACGCCCTGCGGCCGGCCGGTGAACAGGGCCGCCGGGCCGGGGAGGCCGACGCCCGGATCGGACTGGCCATGGTCGCCCGGCGCACCGGGGACCTCGTCGGCGCCGAGGAGCACATGCGGGCGGTGCTGACCTGGTTCCGGGACGGCGGCTACGGGCCGGGCACGACGCGCGCCCTCGCCGAACTGGGCTCCACGGCCGAACCGAGGGGGACACGGACGCTGCCCGTGCCCTGCACCGCGCAGGACTCGCGGCCGCGCGGGCGCTGGGCGCCGTACCGGCGGGCGCGGCGGCGGCCGGCGGTGAGCCCGGGCGGGCGGCCCGACTGCTCGGCACCGCCGATGCGGCCCGTACGTCGGCCGGAGCTCCCCTGCCGCCCGCCGAACGGTACGACGTGGACCGGACCTGGTCGGCCTGCCTGTCGGCACAGGGCCGCGCGGCGGCCGAGGCGGCCTTCGCCCTCGGCGCGACGCACCCTCCCGACGCCGACGCAGACCCCGACGTCGAACCGGCCGTCCGCTCCTGAGGGTTGCCCGGCCGTCCGACCCGCAGCGTTCAGCGGTGGGATCCGGTGGTGGACGGCCTGGTTTCGAGGACCCAGGTGTGGTGGCGGACGGTGTCGGGCCCGGCGCGGCCGGCGAGGACGTCGCAGAGGAGTTCCGCGCAGGCCCGCCCGTAGTCGGCGGGGCGCAGGTCGACCGCCGTCACGGGCGGGTTCGCGCTCCGGTTCGCGGTGCCGTCGACGCAGGAGGCGACCAGGAGGTCGGCGCCGACCGTGCGGCCGAGGCCGGCCGCGGCGCGCAGGGTTCCGGGAGCCGCTCCGTCGGGGGCGCAGATCACGGCGTCGATCCCGGGGTCGGTGGCGAGCAGCCGCCGGGTGGCGGTGTCGGTGTCGGCCTCGGTCGCCGCGAACGGGACGGTGTGCAGGGTGACTTCGGTCCGGCGCGCGGTACCCCAGGCGGCGGCCGTCTCGCGCAGGGCCTGGGCCCAGGCGGAGGTGCCCTCGGGCGCGAGGAGGGCGGGGCGGCGGGCACCGCGGTCGTGCACGTGGTCGAGGAGGGCCGTGAGGGAAGCGGCGTTGTCGCAGACGACCGCGCCGGCGGGGGTGGGGGAGGGGCCGAGGTAGCGCTCACCGGTGACGACGGGGACGCCGGAGTCGAGGAGCCCCGGGACGGCGCTGTCGCCGACCTCGGGGTCGATGACGAGGAGGCCGTCGACCCGGGAGGCGAGCGGGCCGGAGGCGCCGCCGCCCGGGGCGAGCAGGACGACGTCGAGTCCTTCCTCCTGGGCGCGCTGGACGGCTCCGAAGGCCAGATTCATGTAGTAGCCCAGCCGGGTCGCGGTCTGGGGCAGGTGCAGCCCGACGGCTCCGGTGCTGGAGCGGCGCAGCCGGCGGGCGGCGCTGTTGGGGCGGTAGCCGAGCTCCTCGGCGACCGCGCGGACCCGGTCCCGGGTGGCTTCCGCGACCCGCCCCGAGCCCTGGAGCGCGTCGGAGACGGTGCTCTTGGAGACGCCGGCGGCGCGGGCGACATCGAGCAGGGTCACGGCAGGTGGGGTCACGCCCGCATTCTAGACGCTCGGCCCGGCCTTGCCGGAACGTTCCGGCAGCGTCTACATTCGTGCACTGCCGGAACGTTCCGGCGCCGCCCGCGTCCGGGCCGTCCGCCGCATCGCACCGACCGCCCCTTGACCGATCCTTTCCGCATCCCGCATTCTGACTGAAATTTCAGTCAGAACTCCGAAAGCAGCCCGCCGTGACCTCGTACGCGCTCCTCACCTCCTTCGGATCCCCGCTCGGCTCGCCGGGCCGCACCCAGCCCGGCGAACGCGAACCGCTGCGCGTCGGCCTCGTCCAGATGCGCTGGTACGCCGATGCCGCCGAGCACGACAACCGGCTCCGCGAGGGCGTCGCCCTGGCCGCCGGGCAGGGCGCCACGGTCGTCTGCCTCCCGGAACTCACCCGCAGCCCCTACTTCTGCAACACCGACGACCCCATGGCCGACGGCGCCGCCCGTTACCTGGAGGACGTGGAGACGGGCCCCACCGTCGCCCTCGCCGCGGAACTCGCCACCGAGCTCGGCATCACCGTCCACGCCTCCCTCTACGAGCGCGCCGAGGACGGCGGCCTCGGCTACAACACCGCCGTCTGCGTGGACTCCGACGGCAAGCTGATAGCCCGGACCCGCAAGAACCACATCCCCGCCTTCCCCGGCTACCGCGAGGACCTGTGCTTCCGCCCCGGCGACAGCGGCTTCCCCGTCGTCGCCCACGAGGGAGCCCGCTTCGGCTTCCCCACCTGCTGGGACGAGTGGTTCCCGGAGCTCGCCCGCGCCTACTCCCTGGCCGGCGCCGAGATCCTCGTCCACCCCACGGCCATCGGCTCCGAGGTGGACCTGCCGGGCTTCGACACCCGGCCGATGTGGGAGCACGCCATCAGCGCGAACGGCCTGGCCAACGCCCTCTTCATGATCGTGCCCAACCGGGTGGGCACCGAGGGCCGTTCCACCTTCTACGGCTCCTCCTTCATCTCCGACCCCTACGGCCGGATCATGCTGCGCGCCCCGCGCGACCGCGAGGCCGTCCTCGTCGCCGACCTCGACCTCGACCAGCGCCGGGACTGGCTGGAGTTCGGCCTCATGCGCACCCGCCGCCCCGGGCTCTACGGCAGCCTCACCGAACGGCTGGCCGTACCCGGAGCCCAGGCCCTGTCGTGATGCTCCCCCGACGGTCCCTCCCGGGCCGGGGGAGGGACCGTCGGATCCGTTGGAGTGATCAGTGGGGGTGTCCGCGCGTCAGGGCGCGGCGTCCTCGGCTGCTGGCAGGCGGTCACGGACGCCTCCATGCAGACCAGTTGCGCCGTCGACCGCGCGGTCACTGTGGTGCGGCGGCTCCGGAGTCCGGTGACTGCTGGAGGCCGGACGCGTCGACCGCCTCGAAGTCCGAGCCCTTGAGGTCCTTGAGCCCGTCGAGCTGCGCATTGTCCCAACCGGGGTTCTCCTCGCCGGTGATGTACCAGGGCGAGCCGTTGTCCGCGACGATGGCGCCGTACTTCTTGAGGGCGTCGGCCACGGCCTTGGCCTGCGGGGCCAGCCCCGAGGTGTCCACCGAGCTCTTGAGCCGCAGCCGCAGCCCCATCGGAGGCAGGGCGCTGTCCGCCGCCGAGCCCGCCTGGTGCCTCGCGGGCCAGACGTAGCTCTGGTCGGAGCGGGGCACGGTGATGCGGATCGCGTGGTCGATCCGCCCGCCGGCCGCCTCGTCGTAGCGAGCCAGGCCGGGGAGGATGGCGAGGCCGGCGGCGTCGGCGGACGTCCATCCGTCGGGACGCAGGGCGTTGGACCGCAGGTCGAAGATCGCACCCGAGCCGGCGTGCCAGGTGTTGCCGCCCCGCCGCTCGGCGTCGAAGAGCTCGTAGGACCTGCACAGCGCCTTGTCCCAGACGACGACGTGACGGTCCCCGTCGCTCGCCGGACCGTTCTCGATCCTGGCGTCGGGCGGGATCCGGTAGCCCGATGTGTCGCTCTCCTCGGGGTAGTCCAGGGACACCTCGGATTCCGGCACCACCGTGTCCGAGGCGGTGATGGGAATGCCGAAGGGACGGCCGTCCGCGAGTCCCGATCCGAAATCCGGATGGAGGGGCTCGGCGGAGCCGATCGAGGCGACGTACCGGTCGGAATTCGGGTGCACGGGCAGCCGGTCCACGGGGGCGTGCCAGAAACTGTCCGTCGGTGCCGTGGGGCAGGAGGGCGCTTTCCTGTCGGGATCCGCCGCCCCGGACAGCAGGCAGGCCGCGGTCAGCGTGACGGTGGTGGCGATGGCGGGGACGGCGGGGATTCCATTGCGCGAGCGGAATGCCGTGATGCGCTTCATTGGCATCGACTGTCCTGAGTGCCGGGAGAACGACTCGATCGATCTGCCCGAGCGGAATGCGGGGAATTCACCGGTCCGGCCGGTTCGGCTGGTCCGGCCGTTCCAGCGGTATCGGCCTTTCGGTCCCTTCCGTCCATGTTAATGCCGGGGATGTCGGGCCGCCTGAGCTCCCGTGGCCGCCTCATCGACCGGTGAGAGCTGCGTCACTGCCGGCGCCTGCCGCCGCCTGTCGGTCCGCAGGTGTGGAATGCGCCACTTGTGGGGGTCGGTGGTGAAGGGGGCGGCGTGCTCGATGGTCGTACCGATCCCGCGCAACCCGCAGGTGGCCAGCGCATATACCGGTTCCGGCCTGTTTTCCGGACGAATCGCATAATGATCAAAAAATCGGGCAAATCCACTCATTTCTGCCACAACTCCCTTTGCGGTCATAAGCGACTTGATGGTGTGTCAGCCCCGAACGTGCGAGCCATAATCGGCCCCGGTCGTCTCCGGAAGCAATGGAGCCATCGGGACACCGATCGACCTCCCACGCGGATCGCCGCACCGGACCGACCCCCAAGGCGCTGTACATGTCCCTGGCCCGCCGCACCCGACTCGCGGCCCTGCTCGCCGCGCTCTCCGTCGGCACCGCCGGAGTGACGGCCTGGGCCTACGGACACGGGACCGAGCACCCGCAGGTGGCCCCCGAGGTGCTCGTCACCCCGAGCGTGACCGAGGGCTCCGCCCTGCAGATCGTCGCGCACCCCGACGACGACCTCTTCTTCATGAACCCCGACCTCAGCCGCTCCATATCGACGGGCATCAAGGTCACCACCGTCTACCTGACCTCCGGCGAGTCCGACGGCAGGAACGAGGCCCACAGCCCGCACCTGCAGGACGCGGCCGGTCCCGCCGACCGCGCCGCCTACGCGGAGGCCCGGCAGAACGGCATACGCGCCGCCTACGCGCAGATGGCCACCGGGGACCGCGCCAGCGCCTGGCAGCGCAAGTCCGTACCCACCGCCGGTGGCGGCAGCGCCGAGGTGGACGTCCTGGTCGCCCGGCCCCAGGTCAATCTCGTATGGATGGAGCTGCGCGAGGCCCGCAGCATCTCCGGGGACAACCCGGAGAGCCTCCGTGGCCTGTGGGACGGCCGGACCCCCGCCCTGGGTGCCCAGCTGACCTCCGGGACCCCGGTCAAGGACTGGTTCTCCTACACCAAGGACCAGACCGTGGCCGCCATCGCGGGCGTGTTCGAGGCGTACCGGCCGACGACGATACGGACCCAGGACCCGACCCCCGGCAGGGCGGAGGGCGGCGGCGCCTTCCTCGACCACCAGGACCACATCTACGGCGCCCGCTTCGTGCAGGCCGCCGTCGAGCGCTACGCCAAGACCACGGCCCGGCCGCACTTCTCGGTCCAGAACTACGTGAGCTACCCGAACAGCTCCCTGCCCCCGACGCTCGACCCGCAGACGGCCGAGGAGAAGCTCGGCTACCTCAAGACCTACGCCTGGACCGACCACCAGGACTGGTGCGGCAGCCCCGCCGGCTGCGGCGACCGCAAGACCGCGACCCGGCCCACCGGCGCCGGCTGGAGCCAGACCATCCGCTACAGCCGCGGTGACGGCACGTCCTGGATGACCGAGGGAGTCTCCGGACGGCTGTGGGCCTTCGCCGCGCTGGACGGCCGTATGGCGTACTGGTCGCGCAGCGGCCCGCAGGCCCTCTGGCAGGGCCCCGAGTTCCTGTCCGGCGACGGAATCGACTCCGGGGCGGCGGCCGTCCGCCTCTGGGACGGCCGGATCGGCGTGTTCGCCACCCGCACCACGCTCGGCGCGACGCCCCAGGAGTACGGCCGGGAGATCGTCTACGCCGTCCAGAGCACGGTCGACGGCGGCTTCGGGCCGTGGCGGTCGCTGGGCAGCCCGGACACCGTGGACAGGTCCGGCACCTCGGCGATCAGCGGGGCGTCCGTCGCCGTGGACCCCGAGGGCCGGATGACGGTGTACGTCCGGGACTCCCGCCGGACGCTGCGCGCCCGGGCGCAGGAGACCCCGGGCGGAGACTTCGGCGCGTGGCAGGCCCTGGGCGGCGCCGGCCTCCAGGGCGATCCGGTCACCGCGACCGACGCGTCGGGGCGGCGCCACGTGTACGCGGCCACCGCCGGCTCCGTGCTGGCCTGGGTCCAGCCGGCACCGGAGGCCCCGTTCGGCGACCCTGTCCCGACCGGGCTGCCCCAGACGACGGGCGCGCTCTCGGTGCGTCCCGAGGGCGACGGCGTCCGCCTGTTCTTCCGCCGGCCCGGTATCGGCACCGTCGCCACCAGCCTGGCCCGCGCCGACGGGCCCGCGCCGGAATTCTCCCCGGTCGCCGAGGCCGGCGGCCTGGGCGGCTACGGCGCCGTGGGCATCGCGGGCGACCTGCTCGCGGGCCGCGCGGGCGCGGGCACGGTCGGCGTGGCGGCCACCGACGGACCGCAGCCCTGGCAGGAGTCCCAGATGCTGTACACGGGAGCCCCGGCCGGTGTCGCCGAGGGGGCCGGTACCGCCGTCGCCGCGGCGCTCGGCCTGGACGCCGACCTGCACGTCATCACGACGGTCCCCGCAGGCGGCGCCACGGCGCCCGGCAGCCGGACCCCCGCCCCGTGGCACCGGGCCGTCCAGCCCTGGACGCTCGCACAGGCCGGCCGCCCGGGCACGACCGTCGCCGGGGGACAACCCCCTCGGTGACCTGCGCCGCAGCGTCCGCACTCGGTCCCGGCACCCCCGCGGCGCCGGGTGGCAGGGCGGAGGGGGGCGGGCGAGGATGTCAGGCAGACCACCTCGCGCAGCCAGGGCGGCCGCACTCGGACCAACGGGCGATCGGGGCTTCCATGACCCCTCCTCTCATCTCGTGCCGACGCAAGTGCGCAGGACCCGGAACAACGATGCGCGCCCTCGCCGCCCTGGCCGCCTGTACGGCACTGGTGGCCGGATGCGGCAACGACACCGTGCCCGACTGGGGGTACCCGGAACTCGGGAAGACCCTCCGGTCGCTCTCCCGCGATCTCGACCAGGCCTGTGAGCGGACGGAGACCCCTGAGAGTTGCGCGAAGGACCTCGACCGGCTCACAGCGCCGGCGGAACGGGCCTTCGCCCAGGTCCTGGAGCACAAGCTGCTCGATGCCGACACCGTGGCGGCGATGAACGAACTGGACAGGGCGCGGGAGGCCCGCGTCGCCGCCGCCGAGCAGGCCCGGACCCGGCGGGATCCGCACCACCATCCCCTCGCGCGCGCGGTGGCGGCCGAGAAGCTCGCGTACGAACACCTGCTCGCCGAGCTGGAGCGCCTGCGCACCGCCCCGCCGCCCGGTGACGGAACGGACCCGGTCTGAGACGGCGTCCACACGCTGAAGGGCTGAGCGGCCTGAGCGGCCTGAGCGGGCCGAAGGGTCTTCGGGTCTACGGGTCTACGGGGCTGCGCGGATTCGGCGCTACGGCGTCCGGGGCGGTGCGGGGAGCGCTCCGCCGTCGAGCACCACCAGGGTGAGGACGACGATCGAGCCCGTCCAGGCCAAGGGCGCGACCGACGAGGGCCGGCCCGCCCGGTCCACCTTCTCGGGCAGCTCCCCGAGCGGGTTCCGCTTGGCGAGGACCCAGTCCAGGACCTGCCGCGCCTTCGCAGGCTGCCCCGTGCCCGCCCATGCGAGGGCGAAGAACGAGGTGCTCGGGGTCCAGGCGTTCGCACCCCAGGGCGCGGTCGGATCGTTCCCGGGGGTGAGCCCCCCGTTCGGCAGCAGCAGCGCCTTGTACGTGGTGTCCAGCGCCCGTGGCAGATCGGCCGGGGCCGTGTTGAACGGGGGCGCCATGAAGGCCACCGCGCTGTCCTGTCCGTGCTGTCCGTCGGCGGTGCGCTGATAGCCGAGGGGGGCGAACTTCCGGGTGATGCCGGTGGAGAGCCGCCCGGCGGCGCCGGACCAGCGGGCCGCGTCCTGCGGCCGGTCCAGTTCGCCGGCGAGGTGCGCGGCGGCGTTGAGCCCGGCGAGCAGGGGGGCGGCCGTACCGATGTTGGTGGTGGTCGTCATCACCTCCCAGTAGTCCGGGGAGGCCGGGGGCAGCCCGTCCGTGCCGAGGGAGGCCGCCGCGCGGTCGGCCGCCTTGCGGATCATCGGGTAGAGGGCGGTCAGCCGGGCGCTGCGGGTGGCGGGAGGCGCCGTCAGGTACCACTGCCAGGTGGCCCACGGCACCCAGCCGTTGGCGTCGAGCTGCCACCGTCGGCTGTCCGGCGGGCCGGATCCGTCGAGTTCCGTCCGCGCGTCCCAGGTGCCGTCCTTGCGCTGGACCGCGGCGCTGTAGCGCAGGATCCGGTAGGCCTCGGCGTCGTGGCCGGTGTGCGCGAACGCGGCGCAGGCGAAGCTGGAGTCGCGCGGCCAGGAGTACATCCAGCCCGGAGACCAGCCCGCCGCCATGGCCCCGTTCGGCCGCAGCAGGGCGCGCATGGCCAGCAGGGCCCGCTCCGCCGCCGCGCGCTGGGCCGCCGAACCGCCCGGCACCCGGCCGGCCGCCAGCCAGGCGCGGCTCTCCGCGATCTGCAGACGGGCCGTCGGGTCCTCCGGGGGCACCACGACCGACGCCGTCCGGCCGGCGGGGAGGTACCTCCA
The DNA here is from genome assembly GCF_030440515.1 of Streptomyces xanthophaeus. GTDB lineage: Bacteria > Actinomycetota > Actinomycetes > Streptomycetales > Streptomycetaceae > Streptomyces > Streptomyces kutzneri. Next base: position 571,047 of record NZ_CP076543.1, on the reverse strand, counting down.
CCGGCCGGACAGCAGCCGCAGCACGTGGCTCCGCTCGACGTACCGCGCGCCCCCCGCCACGGCAGGTGTGACGCCCTCGGCGGCGCTGGTGTTGGAGAGGAGCCCGACGGTGGGGGCGACGAGCATCGACAGGGGCGCGTAGCGGCCCTCGGCCTCGCCGTGGCTCTGATGTCCGAGGGGCCGGACGAAGAACACCGGACGCCCTTCCTGGGAGGGCCGGCCGACAGGGCTCCCAGCGACGCACACGGGGAGGGCGACGCTCGCGAAGGATGCCGTCACGGCAGCCCAGCGGACGAGCCGGGCAGCATGCATCGCCACTCCTTCGGTCGGGCTTCCGTGCGCGCGGCCCCCGGAGCTCCCATCGTGGGCCGGATGCACGGAGCCCGCCACGACATGCCCGCCGCCCGGGTGACGGCGGGGGAGGGCCTGACGAGGCCTCGCGTTCCCGCACGGAGCAACGGACGCGGCGACGGAGCAGCGGCGGCGACAGGGGCGAAGGTGCCGGTGGCGCACGGCAGGAGAGCTGCGGGCCCGGCCCCCGCGGCTCTCCTCGCGGATGCCGGTGGGCGGCGGACCGTGCACATTGATGTGACCGGAGCCGGCAGGCGCATCGGCCGTCGGAAGTCGGTCCGGCCGCACCTCGCTGCGAAGGACTGGTGAATGAGCACTGCTTCGACCGAGGGGAATCGCCGGTTCGTCCGCAGGCTCCTGCCGGTCGCGGGCGGCGCCCTCGTGGCGGCGGCCGGAGCCCTGATCGCCGTCGGCTGCTTCCTCGGCCTCTACGTCCGGCCCACCTCGGACGACTGGTGCGCCGCCTGGAAGTCCCGAGATCTGGGCGTCCTCGGCATCACCCACGACTTCTACGCCACCCAGAACGGCCGGATCACCAACGCCTTCCTGAGCGGCATCGTCTACGGCGACGGACTCGCCGGCATGAAGATCCTTCCGACCGTCATAGCCATCGCCTTCACCATCGGCCTGGTCCTGCTCGGGATCCGGTTCCTGCGGTGCCTCGGGGTGGAACCCCCGGTGCTGCTCCTGACCGCCGCCGCCCTGGCCGTCCAGGCCGTGATCTACTACGGCGGCACGCGCAGCTATCAAGTCCTGCTGTGGGCACCGGCCACGATCTCCCACACCATCCCGAGCGTCATCGGAGTATGGGCTCTGCTGCTGGGCATCTGGACCGTCCGCCAGCCGCGGGCCGCCCTACGCGCGGGCGGCTTCGCCGCGGCGTTCCTCATCGGGTTCGTGATCGGCACCCTGAGCGAGTCGTTCTCCCTCGTCAGCGGCCTCCTCGCGGCCTGCGTGGGACTGCTGGCCGTGCCCCGCCTCGGGCTGGCACGCACCTGGCATCCGTTCACCTGGTGTCTGCTCTGGTGCGCCGGGGTCGTCTGCGGGCTGATCGTGCTCACCACGTCCCCCGGCGCCCGGTGGCGCCGTGCCCAGCAGCCGCCCAAGGATTCCATGCTCTCCGCGGGCGAACTCCGGGGCACCTACGAGGACTGGCTGCACATGTGGGACACCGTCACCGGCCAGTGGGCCTACCTGGGGGCCGCCGCCGTCGGCGTCCTGCTGGGCCTGGGGGCCGGGCTCGCGGCGCCCGTGCCGGCGCCGGGGAAACGGGAGTCGGGCCCGGCCGTCCCGCGGAAGATGCTGGTCGCCCTGCTGTTGCTGCCGGTGCTCGTGGTGGTGCTGGGATCCTTCGCGGTGGTGGTGGGGCTGCGCAGCGGCTACGGACCGAGCGGCTGGACCTACGCCCGTACCTGGACGAACTACCTCGTACCGATGGAACTGGCGCTGTGCGCCTACGGCGTCCTGCTGGGGGTGTGGGCCCGCCGGTACCTGGCGCGCCGGGGGGCCGCCGTGGCCCTGCCGGCGGGCATCGTGATCGCGGCCGGACTGACGCTCGCCTCGCTGGCCGTCCTCGTCCCGAGCGTCAAGCAGCTCACCACCGCCACGGTCACCCGCGCGGTGGCCTGGGACGCCCAGAACTCCCGTATCCGGACGGAAGCGGCCGCGGGTGCCACCGACCTCGGATACCGGCCCATGTACATCGGGAGCCTGGCTGAACCCTTCTTCACGTCCGACTACCAGCGGGACTGGGTCGCGGCCTGTGTCTCCACCTGGTACGGCATCGAGCGGATCCACCGCCTCTGAGCACGGTCGTACGGGCTCAGCCGCGCCGCACCGCACGGGCCAGGAAGTGACCGGCGGCGTCCTCGTACTCCTCCAGCTGCCAGCCCGTGGTCTCCAGCGCCCGGCGGAGGTTGCCCTCGGCGAGGAGGTCGCCGGGGTCGAGGGGGCGACCGTGCCGGGCGGCGCGCTCCGCCCGGCCCGACGGGTGGAAGAGCAGCAGGACGCCGTCGGCCACGGTGATGCGGGCCCACTCGTCCAGGGCGGCGGCCGGGTCCGGGAGGTGGTCGAGCAGCCCCGCCGAGAAGATGCCGTCCAGGCAGGCTCCGGCCAGTGGGAGCCGGGTGCAGTCGGCGGCGAGGAGGGACCCGTGCCGGGTGCGGCCGTGCCGGGCGGCGGCGGCAAGCATGGCCGGGGTGAGGTCGACGCCGAGCACCTGGCCGCGGGGTCCGACCTGCTCCCGGAGCGCGGGCATGGCCCGGCCGGTGCCGCAGCCGAGGTCCGCGGCCCGCCCGCCGGGGGCCAGCCGCAGCCGGGCGATCGCCGCCTCGTAGGCGGGGGTCTGGTAGGCGAACCGCTCCTCCCAGGCGTCGGCCCGGCGGGTGAAGAAGGTCCGGGTGGCCGTGTGTTCGGCGCGGGCGGCCACCAGGGTGGCGAACCGGCCGAGGAGCTGCTCACCCCACGGGTCCAGGGGGAGCTCCTGCGGCAGGAAGCGGACGCCCCAGGCGCTGGCGCCGATCCGGAACGCCTGCTCCGGGTACCCGTCGCAGGAGGCCAGGACCACGGCGTCGGCGGGCAGTTCCAGGGGGTCGCAGGCCGGCCGCAGGTACGGGGAGGGCCGGGCGGCCCCGGCGAACAGCGGGTCGGAGCCGGCGGCCCGGGTGAGTTCCACCGGCGGGCGGCCGGGGGCGGTGTCGGGCCGGGCTCCCGGGCCGGCGCCCGCCTCCCGCACCAGCAGTCGGGTGCCGGGTTCCAGGGCCAGTACGGGCACCTCCGCGGCGAGGGCTTCCCGTAGGAGGGCCGGATCGGCGGCGCCCAGGACGATCAGGCCCTCCACCCCCGCGAGGTCGGCGGACGGGCCGGCATCGTCCGCGAGCGGGACGGTCCGGGAGGTCAGACCCGCTGCGGCGAGCACCTTGCTCACGGCGGTGGGAGCCTGCCCGGCCGCGGGCTGCATGACGACTACCGCCATACCTCAGTCCTTACATTCGAGCTGATGTTGCTGTTTCAGGCTGTATCTGCGCAAGCATGCCCACATCGAGGCTGCATATGCCAGATGTGCTCCGCTCCGTGAGACGGTCGACGGGAAACGCGGCGACCGGAACGCGGCGACCGGAGCCCGGATCCCGGTGGCCGGAACGCAAAGAGGCCCCCACGTGCCGAACACCGCGATCGGCATGCAGGGGCCTCTTTTGCCGGTGCTCCCCCTGGCGGCGAGAGCCGCTCGACCGTCGCGGGGCCGGTGTACGTGCCGTCGGCCGGCGTCGACCCGGCAGGGCGACTGGGCGTGGACACGGAGGCGGGCCGAAGCGGCCTGCCTGGAGTCAGTTAATCATCCACAAGGTGAATGCGCCATAGTGGATGGCATATGCGAGGCGATGAACTCTCCTATCGTGGCGTGTGCCTGTTTCGGCGCGGCCCGTCGATCGGAGGATCACAGGGGCCGGCCCGGGAGCGGGACTCGGCGCGGCTCGTGCCCGGCGTGCGCGGCAGGGTGGTCCTGCCGGGGCCGTTCTTGGTCACGGCTGCTGGAAGCCCGCCTCCTGGAGGATCTTCTGGGCCTCCGGCGAGGACAGCCACTGGACGAAGGCGTCGGCGGCGGCGGTGTTCCTGGCGGCCTTCAGCGTGGCGGCGGGGTAGGAGGCGACGGCGTTCTGGTCGGGTGGGATCCCGACCGAGCCGACCTTCCCCTTGGCCGCGGTCGTGTCCGTCCTGTAGACGAGGCCGGCGTCCGCTTCGCCCAGCTCCACCTTGGACAGCACGGCCCGTACGTTCGGCTCCAGCGAGACCGGTTCGACGGTGATGTTCTGCCTGCCGAGGATCTCCTGGCTGTAGCGCCCGGCGGGGACCTCGGGAGCCGCCAGGACGACCTTCAGGCCGGGATCGGACAGGTCCTTCAGGGAGTCGATCTTGCGCGGATTGCCCGGAGCGGTGGCGATCACGAGCTCGTTCTTCGCGATCACGGTCGGGGTCCCGGTCTCCGCCTTGAGGCCGTCCATCGTCCTGGTGTCCGCGGTGACCAGGGCATCGGCCGGGGCCCCCTGCCTGACCTGGGCGGCCAGCTCCTGCGATCCGGCGAAGGAGAAGATGACCTTCGTGCCCGGGTGCTCCTTCTCGTACGCCGCCCCGATGCTCTTGAACACGTCGGTGAGGGAGGTGGCGGCGAGCACGGTCAGGTTCGCTGCCGGTACGGAGCCCGACGCGGAGGCGGCGGTCGGTGCGGCGGCCGCGGAGGTGCTGGTGCTGCCACCGCCGCAGGCGGCGAGGACGGGAACGAGGAGGGCGGCGCAGAGGAGGCCGGCGGCCGCCCGGCGCTGTCGGAGGTGCAGGAGGAATCGCATGGCGGAATGTGTTCTCCGGTCCGGTCGTCCGTATCCCACGCACGCACGGCATGAGAAACGGGAGCGGTGCTGCATGTGCTGCCAATGGAGCCTCGCCGGGCCCGCATCTGCAATGCGCCGCCCCCGGGCCGAGGGGCCGCCAAGTCCGCCGGCCGGCCGAACGTCCTGGTTCGGGCGGGCGAAGGGACCGGAAAAGGAAAGGCCCGAGGCCTTTCCGGAATACGCCAGGAGCGTGCGTCTATTCGGTTGGCGAATGCGACGGAGTGCTCCGGAACCCTGCGCGAGGCGGGCCGGCGACGTTCACATCGGCGGGAGGCGGGAGGTGAGCGGATCGGAGCGCAACCGCAACCCTCCCGCGGGGACCCGGAAACGCCCCGGGCCGACAGTCGTGTTCATGCCTCCGACGACCGCGCCTACCCTCGCGCCCGCACCCGCCCCCGATCCCGACCCCGTGTCCGCCGCCTCCGCTTCCAGGGCCCCGGCACGGCCGCCCGTGGTGTCCTGGGCGCGGGCCCGGATCCTGGCCCACGGCGCGGCGCGCCCGCTGCCCGCCCGTACGGTCCCCCTGTGCGACGCGGCCGGACTCACCCTGGCCGACGGCCTGCCCACCCTGCGGCCGCTCCCGGGCTTCGACACGGCCGCGATGGACGGCTACGCGGTGTCCGGCACCGGCCCCTGGCGGGTACGGGCCGCCGTCCGCGCGGGCGCGCCCTGGGCGGGCGTACTCGGCGCGGCGGAGTGCGTGGAGATCTCCACCGGGGCCGAGGTACCGGCCGGGGCCCGCGCCGTGCTGCCGCTGGAGTCGGCGGTGACCACGGACGACGGCCGGGTGTCCGGCCCCGTGCCGCCGCCGGGCCGGCACATCCGGCGCACCGGCGAGGACGCCCCCGCGGGCCGTCGTCTCGCCCCGGCGGGCACCAGGATCGGCCCCGCGCTGCTCGGGCTCGCCGCCGCCTGCGGCCATGACACGCTGCTGGTCCGGCCGCGCCCCCGGGTCGGCGTACTGGTCACCGGGGACGAGCTGGACCACGCGGGTGTTCCCGGCCCGGGCCGGGTGCGCGACGCCCTCGGTCCGCTGCTCCCGGCACTGGTCGCCGAACTCGGCGGTGAGACCGAAGAGGTGCGGTACGTCCCCGACCGGCCGGGCGGGCGTCTGTCCGGGGCCGTGCACGCGGTGCGGGGCGCCGAAATCGTCGTGGTCACCGGCTCCACCTCCGTCGGTGCCACCGACCAGCTGCGCCGGCTGCTGGAGGATACCGGGGCGCGGATGGTCGTCGACACCGTCGCCTGCCGGCCCGGCCACCCCATGCTGCTCGCCGAACTGGCCCCGGACCGCTGGGTGGTGGGGCTGCCGGGCAACCCGTACGCCGCCCTGGTCGCCGCCCGTACCCTGCTCGGCCCCCTGATCGCGGGTCTGTCCGGACGCGGCCTCGGTGCCCTGCCGCACGTTCCGGTGCACGGGCGGGCGCGGCCCGCCCCCGGACTGACCCGGCTGGTGCCCGTCGCCTGGGACGGCGCGCGGGCCCGGATCACCGAAGGGCACGGCGCCGCGTCCCTCCAGGGGGCCGCCGTCGGCGACGCCCTCGCCGCGATCCCCCCGGACTGGACGGACGGAGCTCCGGCCCCCCTGGTCCTGACGGCCGGCTGACGGCCCGGAGGAGATCGAGTGGAGGCGCGGCCCGCGGCCCGCGTCGCCGCAGGCGCTCGGTCCGTTCCTGGGCGCCGATCGGGACCGGGGCAGTGGGTCAGCGGGCGATCGCGTCGAGGTGCTCGTAGAGCGCCCGGTGCCCTTCGGCGCTGGGGTGCAGGCCGTCGACGAGCAGGTCGGTCCGCTCGCGCAGCGGCTCCCACAGGTCGAGGTGGTCGATGTGGTTCGCCTCGCACCAGGATCGGAGGAAGGCACGCAGGGCCAGTGCGCGCGCCCGGGTGAAGCGCAGGCCCTCGTAGTCGCGGGTGCGGTCCTCGTCGAGCCAGGACGGCCCGGCGACGACGAGCCGGGCGTTGTGGCCGAGGGCGGTGGCGGCCAGCGCGTCGAGGCAGGCGGTGAGCTGCGTGAAGTCGGCGGCTCCGCCGGCGTGGGCGTCCGCCGTGGCCTCCGCGGCGGCGAGCGGTACGGCGGAGTCGTTGATTCCGGCGGCGACCAGGAGGGTGTCGGGCCGGCGGGCCGCCAGCAGCGCGGGCGTCTGCTCGCCGACGTCGGCGAGGGTGCTGCCGGGCACTGCCAGGTTGAAGAGCCGGCGTTCGGCCTCGTTCCCGGCGATGTGGGCGGCCGCCAGACGGCCCGCCCAGCCGCCCCGCGGATCGCAGCGCCCGTAGGCGATGCTGTCGCCCACGATGACGATGCGCTCCGCCGGGCGCAGCGGCTTCGCGTCCAGGTAGGCCCAGGTGCTCTCGCCGGAGGAGAGGACCACCCGCCGGCGGGTGTAGTCGTCGACCTCGTAGGCGTCGGCCGCGGCGAGCTCCCCGTCGGTGAGGTGCAACACGGCGCCTTCGACCGAGGCGCCGAGCCTGCGCTCCAGGATCAGATGCACGTCCAGCCCGCTGGCCGCGATCACCGCCGGATCGGTGATCTTCAGGGGCCGGGTGGTGTAACCGGCCAGCGACGCCGGTGAGGTGGGCACGGCTCCGCCGAAGAGAGCGGTCTGGACCCGCTCGTCCATCAGCGTGCCGAAGGAGAAGAGGGTGTGTGTGCGTGATTCGGTCACAGTGAGCCGCAGGGCCTTTCTTCACGGAGGGTCAGGTTTCACCCTAACGGCCGACGGCCGGAGCCGCCGCCGGTCATGACCGGCCCGCCGCGCCCCGGACGCCCCGTCACCGGCCGGCGAGCAGCGACCGCCGGGTCTCCGGATCGGGGTCCTCCAGGAACCGGAACAGGGACGGGAGTTCGGCGAGGACCGGATCGAAGGCAGCCGCGTCCTCGTCGCCGCGCTCCGCCCGTCCGGGCCCGCGCCCGTCGGCGATGTCCGCGAGCCGGTGGATCAGTTCCGCCCGTACACGGGGTACGTGCGCGGCCGCGTGCGCGAGGAACGGGATCGCGGCGAGCGTGGCCGAGTACACCGCGTTCCAGCGGGTCAGCACCCACAGCGGGCGCACCAGCTCGCGTGCCGGGCGTCCGTCGTCCGCGTACAGCGCCCGGATCATCCGGGGAACGTTCGAGGCCTCCGCCCGCTGTCCGTGCCGCAGCGACGCCCGGTCGACGGAGTCGAGTTCGTCGGGTGGTCGCATGACCGGAACGGTAACCCGAGCCCCCTGCAGGGCGAACGGGCCGCGGGGATCACCCGCGCGGGCTCCATCGGTCGCAGTACTCGACGTGGATCTCGCGCGCGGCACCGAGGACTCCCTCGGTGGAATGGAACTCGGTGCAGAAGTGCGGATGGCCCGGATGGGCGGCCACGTATCCGGGACCGTGCCGGGCGACATCGAGGAAGTGCGGGGCGGTGGCCCGGAACACCTTCGCGCTGCCGGTCATGAACAGGGTCTCGGCATGGAGGTGCTGGTGGAACAGATCCCGGTTCTCCCGGTGGTGCCGTGCCTCGTCACCGGCCGAGGATCCGCCGGCGGGCGCCGGACCGGGGACCGTCAAGGTCACCGTCTGCGGGCGCCCCGGGCCGAGCCGGGCGCGGAGTTCCTTCCAGCGGGCGGGCGCGAACTGGAGCGAGTGGTGCAGAAGCACCAGATCGAGCTGTCGTGTCCCGGCTTCCGGCCGCCCGTGCGCGGGGGCGCGATTGCCGCGCATCGGCAGGTGGACCAGCGAGCGCGGTGACGAGGCGGCGAGCAGCCACAGCCCGCCGATCAGATACGCGGCGTCCTGATCGAGGTAGGTGTCCAGGTAGCGGTCACGGTCGAGGAGTACGGCCCGGACGGGCGGCTCGGCCGGTCGGACGACCTTGAACTCCACCGGTCCGAGACGCACTTGGTGAATGGTGACCGAAAGCTTCAGACGACGCATCGCGAAAGCCCCTGCACCGCACGCGTCTTGTCCGCGGCGCCCACCCGGGGGACACCGTCGACCGCCGTACAGATAGCGAAGACGCGGTCGTGGCCGGTCCAGCCGTTCACCCGGCCCCGGTTGTTGCTGATCTGCACCCGCTTCCTCGCCGGGTCCACGGCCGACACCAGGTGCAGGTACACCGTCCCGGCGACACGGGCGAGGACGATGTCCCCGGCCTTCAGCTTCGACGGGTCGGCCGGAGCGACCACCACCCGCTGACGGCTTCGTATCAACGGGACCATCGAGGAGCCGGTCGGCCGGAACTCCACGGTGGCTCCGCCGGCGACCCTGCCGGCCACTGCGTCCAATGCACCCATCCGTGGATGCTCGCAGATCCGGCCGCGGGACCCCATCGATTTACGCCTGCGTCACGCCTGCCGCACGCTCGCGTGCGTACGGCGGCCTCCCGGCGTGTCTGCGGTGTGTCTGCGGCGGTCCGTTCCCGGCGGGCGGTATGGATGGTGGGTCGGGGACGAGAGCGGGGAGCGGCGCGTGGCGGCGATGGTCGGACTGTTCTGGGTCACTCCGGACGCGGTGTACGTGGGGTCGCCGCCGAACGCCATCGGGACCGGCGTCCGGCTGACCGCCGAGGGCCTGGAAGCCGCGGATCCCGACCACCCCCGGACGTGGACATGGGCGGGGCTGCGTTCCGCCGTGGTCGAGGACGTGCCCGGGCACAACCCTGTGGGCCGTGCGACGAAGGCCCTCGGCGCGATGATCTCGGCCGCGATCGGAGCGGACTACCTCGGCGAGGGCGCGCCGGAGATGGCGCTGCGCCTGGTGACGGAGGAGGATACGCACGAGGTCACCGTCCACGCGGCGGTGGCCGGCTACCCCGCCGAGGAAGCCCGGCTCTCCCAGGAGCTGATCGACCGCTTCGTGGCCGGAACCGCGGACCCGCGGGCCGTCGAGGCGTGGGGCCGGGAGCACGCCGCGGAAGGCACCCCCGATCCGCGTGCGCGGGAAGCCCTGCTGCACACCTGGGCGCAGCAGTAGCCGGTACCGCCGCTCCCGCTCCCGCTCCCGTTCAGTCGATGCAGAACTCGTTGCCCTCGATGTCCAGCATCGGGATGCACGCATCGTTGCCGTCGTACAGCGTGCGCACGTGTACCGCCCCGAGAGGGACCAGTCGTGCGCATTCGGCCTCGAGAGCGGCGAGGCGCTCTTCACCCACGAGTCCGGTACCGACCCGCACGTCGAGGTGCAGCCGGTTCTTGGCGGCCTTCCCTTCGGGGACGCGCTGGAAGTACAGCCGAGGACCCACGCCCGAGGGATCGGTGCAGGCGAACCACGCGTCCTGCTCCTCAGGGGGCAGCGAGCGCTTGAAATCGTCCCAGTCGGCGAACCCCTCCGGGGGCGGCGGGACGACATACCCCAACACCTCGCACCAGAAGCGGGCGAGGCGCTCAGGTTCCGCGCAGTCGAAGGTGACTTGGAACTTCCTGATCGACGACATCGGTCCAGCATAGGGGCGTGATCTAGGACGACTCCTGGAGGTAGGCGGCGATCATCGCGAGGTCGTTGGCGATGGCCAGCACCTCGGTGGGGTCGGCGCTCGGTGTGGAGGCGCCGTTGACACCCGCGTAGAAGGTGTCGAAGCGGCCGCCGCCCTTGTCGAGGTAGCCCGCGATGGTGATGGCGCCGACGGCCAGCCGGTCGTTGAGGGCGTCACCGCCGACGGCCGCGCCGGTCTTGGCGAACACCTTCCCCCGGGCCGGACAGTCGCGGCAGTTCTCGGCCAGCAGACCGTCGACCCCGAGGATGGGCAGGGCCTCCCGGAACAGCCGTGCGTCCGGGGTCCGTTGCCAGTACGCCAGCATCTGTACCAGCACCTGCGGCGTGGCCCGGTCGGCGGGATTGCCGCCCCGGCCGTCCATGAGCTGTGCCTGCTCGCGGTCGACGCCGGCCTGGTCGAGGAACTCGGCGAGCACCGGGAAGCCGGCGGGGCACTGGTCGCTCTTCGCGCTGACGGCGAGGAGGCAGATGCCGAGGTTGGCGCCCAGGTTGTGGCTGACCTTGAGGATCAGCTTGGCGTACTGGGCGTAGGGCGGGGAGGTGTACGCGGCCACCCGGGGCCGTCCGTCGTAGTCGCGCGGCAGCCGCCCCACCGGGTTGGCTCCCGACGGGTCGGCGGTGACGTGTACCCCGGCACGTTCGAGCGCCTCGATCAGCGCGACGCGTCCGAAGGCGGCCGGGTCACCGATCGGGGAGGTGCGCAGCAGCGGTTCGGAGCCCGCCGCGATCGTTCCGGTCAGGCGGATCCGTGTGCCGCCGTCCGTGGCCGTCACCGTGACCGCGGTCGGCTTCCCGGCCGCCACGGTCTTCACCGCCGAGGTGACCTGGTAGGGCGCGACCTTGGGCCGCCAGTCCAGCCGGGCGTCCGCGCCGGGCCGGTCCCCGGGGGTGGTCATGAGGTCGATCAGGTTGTCGTTGATGATCAGGGGCGTCGGCGTGGGGACGAGCTCCGGGTCGGGGAGGAACAGCCGGCTGTCCACGATCACGTCGCCGTCCACGCGGGTGATGCCAGAGGCGCGCACCTGCCGGGCGAGCAGGTCGATCCCGGCGAGCGGGTTCTCGGGGGTGAGGGTCGCCCCGGGGAAGTCGTTGGCGTACGTGTGGTCGAGGTCGGTGTACGCGACCGTGCCGTCCGGGCGCGTACGGCCGCCCATGGTGAGGTCGCCCTGGGCGACGAGGTCGAGGTCGCCGGTCAGCGTGGCGCCGTCGCGCTCGCCGACCGCGTAGAGCGGGGTCACGAAACGGTGGTCGGCGCCGAGGGTGTGCCACGGGCCCGAGACACTGATCAGCTTGGCCGTGGACCCGGGGATGAAGAACTGCTCGGGGAAGAGGCTGTGCACCACGCGGCCGTCGTCCGGGTCGGTCTGCAGGAGGCCCCACTGGGCATTGCGGTAGTCCGGCTTGCGCATGATCTCCCTGATGCGCGGGTCGAGGCCGGCGAGGCCCGTGTCGCCGGCCGCGGACGGCGTGGTCGAAGCCGTGGTCGGGGAAGCGGAAGGGGACGGGGTCGGGTCCGCTCCGGTCGCGGTGCCCGAGGCGAGGGCCACGAACAGCAGGGCGGCGCAGGCTGCGGCCGTACCGCGCCGCAGTGGTGCGGGGTGGATCGGTCTGCTCACAGCGCGCTCCGTTCGTCGCGGCTGTCTCCTCCCGAGGCCAGGAACCAGCGTGGCACGGCCGCGGCGGGCGGGCGCGCCGGGCGGTTTCACTCCTCGGTCGGCAGCCAGCAGCCGTGCAGGCCGAGCGGGACGCGTACGGGGATACGGGCACGGGCCACCGGGCCCGAGGCGGGATCCTCCGCGGGGATGACCAGGAACCAGCTCGATCCGTCCGTGCGGTCCGTGGCGAAGGTCAGCCAGTGGCCGCCCTCCTCGGACCCGGACCCGGACCCGGACCCGGAGCCGGACCCGGAGCCCGGCTCGGGGGCGAAGACCGGCTCGCCGACCGAGAGGTCCCCGGCCGGCCAGACGCGGGAGGTGCCGGTCTCGTCGTCGTACCAGCGCACGGCGTCGTACTCGCCCGGCAGCAGGTCCGTCCGCCCCGTGTCGGTGGCCAGTGCGGTGTACCGGTGGCGCCGGCCGATGCGCCGGTCGTCGACCCGCGGGAACTCCACCCGGGCGTCGTCCAGCGGGGTACGGGCCATGCTGCCGGCGGCGGGGTCGATGCGTGCGCGTACCAGGCCACCGCTGACCGGTTCGGCGTCCTCCTCCGGGCCGCCGACGGTGAGCCTGCTCCACTGCACGTAGTCGAGTACCACCGGGGCGTCCGCGCCCGGGCCGTCGTCGTACGCGTTCACGGTGTGCCACGTCCAGAAGGCCTCGTCCGCCGCCCAGCGCACCGGCCCTCCGTCGCGCGGGATCAGCGCCACCCGGGTGCCACGCTCGGGGCGCCAGGCCAGGAAGGAGCCGCCCGTCATGGCCGCGGCGAGGTCGAAGAAGGCCGGGGCGAGGACGAGGACCGCGTAGCGGCCGGTCAGGGCCATGTCGTGGATCATCATCGGCTCGTCCACCCCGTCGACGGGCGTGGGCCCACGGCTGACCGCGCCGTGGTGGTCGATGACGGACCAGGTCAGGTAGGGCGGCTCCAGGCCGTAGCAGAAGACGACCATCTCGCCCGTGACCGGGTCGATCTTCGGGTGGGCCGTGATGCCGGCGGGCAGGGCCCCGCCGAAGCCCTCGCGGCCGAGCGTCGCCAGTTCGGTGTCGATCCGGAAGGGGCAGGCCGATTCGGCGAGGGCCAGCAGGCGGCCGGCGTGCCGGACCACGTTGATGTCGGGCATGTCCCGGAAGGTGCCGGCGAGCTCCGGTCCCACCTGGTCGGCGTCCGGCATGATCATCGATTCGACGCCGCCCCACAGGGCTCGGCCGGCGCGCTCCTCCGCCAGCAGCGCGGGGGTGCGTACGAAGCGGTTGCGGTAGCGGGCCCGCCCACCAGAGATCCACACGCCGTGCAGCATGCCGTCGCCGTCGATGGGGTACAGGTACGAGCCGATCGGCGTGAACCGCGGATTGGGGCCGTTGCGCAGGTACAGGCCGTCCAGGGTGTCCGGCAGCTCGCCCGTGACCTCCAGGTCCGCGACGTCGACCTCCTCGGACACGGGCGCGAAGGACCCCAGCAGGTGGGGGACGCGGGCGGGGTCGAAGCGGGGTGGCACGTAGGTGTTCACTGGACCTCCCGGGTGCGCGGTCCTCCATGGGCGCGCTGGTACGGCACCTTCCAGTGAAACGCGCGCCGGGTGCGGGTGCCAGACGACCCCGGACCGCCCCCGACCGCCCCGGGACCGGCCGGGTCGGCCGGCCTCAGGCGGAGTCGAAGAGTTCCTCGTGCGCGCCGTCGAGGACGAACCCGTTGTCGAAGCGGACGCGGACCGTCACGCGGAGCTTCTGCTCCTGGAAGGCGGTCCACGCCGGTTCCAGGGAGGCGACCTTCTCCCCGAGCTGCTTCCTGCTCCCCTCGGGCATCTGATGGCCGAAGGAGTCGAGGAGCGACTTCAGGCGCTCGTACTCGCGGACGTCCTCGCCGCTCTGCGGCTGGTGCTCGTCCACCCGCTCGACGGTGCCCTCGGTGCCCGAGGCCAGGGCCAGGAACCCGGCGACGGGCTCCCCCGCCGCCGTGACCGGACCGGTCAGCGTGAGGTCCGCGGCCAGCCTCACCCGGAGGCCTTCGTTCAACGTCATCGATCCTTCATCTCCCCGGTCGGTGCCCGAGCCTATCGGTGGCTCGCGCACCGGGCCCGACCGGCACCGCTCAGCAGGAGAACGCCATCGGCCGGTCGTTGTCGTCGTGGTCGCCGCCGATCCGGATGGGCGGGTCGAGTGCGTGCGCAGCCGGTCCGGAAAGGCCCGCCCGCACGGCCCGCCCGCACGGCCCGGACCATCAGCTTGGAGAGGACGGTCGTCAGGGGCGGGCCGACATGTGGTCGGCGACGGCCTCGTGGGTCAGGTGGAGGCCCGCCCGCAGGACGGCGTCGTGGCGGGTGGGGTGGGCCGCGCGGTGGACGAGGTCCAGGCCGCGGGCCCGGTCGAGGTCCGCGGCGCAGTCCTCGCCGCGCAGGGCGGTGTCCAGGGCGCGGGCGGTGGCCCGCACCAGCAGGGCGAGGTCGCGCAGGGCGGGATCGGGAGCCGCACCGGGAGCGGGAGTCGTGCACGGGCCGTCGGTGCGGGCGCGCTCGCGGAGTTCCTGGGTGAAGTACTGGAGGGTGAGGGCGCTCCGGGCGGCGAGCCGCAGCCGCTCCCCGAGCCCGTCCGGCGGGCGGCTCGGCGTGCGCAGGTACAGCCGGGGGAGCCGGGCGCGCCGGGCGGCCCGGTCGTAGGACGCGAGGCCGTCGCGGGGGCGCAGCCACAGTTCCGCCTCCCCGGGGAGCTCGGGGGCGGTGGGCGGTCCGCCGCCGGCGAGCCGGGCGGCGACCGTGCCGAGGAGGCCGCCGAGTTCGCTCCGGTACGCGTCGAGGCCGTCCGCGGCCGACCGGTAGGGGTCCGGCGGCCACAGCAGGGGTCCCAGCAGGACGACGGTGGCGATGCCGACGGCGCTCTCCACCAGGCGGGCCAGGGCATAGCCGGGGAGGGCGGTCGCGTAGATCACCAGTGCGGTGATCAGGGCCTGCTGGTTGGGGGCGCCTCCCTGGTACATCAGGTACATGCCCGCGCAGCCGCAGGCCAGTACGGCGAGGAAGGACACCGAGGCCGCCGCCGACACCGAGGTCACGGAGGAGGCCGAGGGCGGCGGCAGCCAGTGCAGCACGAGCGTGGTCAGCGCCACGCCCACGACGACGCCGGCGAGCCGGTTCCACCCGAGGCGCGGGGCGGCGTACACGTCCTCGCGGAGGATCAGTACGGCGGGCAGGGCGGCGGGCACCGGGACCGTGCTCGTGCCCCACCAGAGGCAGAGGAACCAGGGCACGGCGGCGCATACGGCCAGGCGGGTGGCGGACCGCAGCCGGGCGCGGGGCGGGGGGTTGTGCGGAACGGTGACCGTACCGGGCATGGCGGACATCGTAGGCGTGTACGGCCGGCCGCGGCGCCATCGACGGGACGGCCGGGCCCGCCTATGATTCCGACGCGCCACGCACCTCGAACATGCATACCCACAACGGGCGATGGCCGCCCCCGGGACCCTTACCGGGACGCCGTCCTCGCCCGACGAGTTCGGAGGTTCCGTTGAGCACATCCACGCGCACCTCGCGCACCCCGCGCACCTCGCGCAGACTGGCGGCGCTGGCCGTCGGCCTGACCGCTGTCCTGGCGGCGTCGGCCGGTCCGTCCTTCGCCGCGCCGCACAGTTCGACCGGCCCGGCGGTGACGCGCACCGCGGCCGCCGCCCCGTCCGTGGTCAACCCGGGCAACCAGGTGTCCCTCCAGTACGACTCCGCGTACTTACCGATGACCGCCACCGGCGGCACGGCCCCCTACTCCTGGTCCGCGGTGAACCTGCCCACCGGTGCCACGATCAACGCCTCGACCGGCCTGATCTCGGGCCTCCTGCGCGGCAGCGGCATCCGTACCGTCACCGTCACCGCCAGGGATGCCGCGGGTGCCACGGGCTCCGCCACCTTCACCTGGCGCGTGATCCGCGACGCCTGTCCGCGCTGCTGACCGCCGCCCGGCGCCCCCGCCCGCCACCACGGCCGGGGGCGCCGGGCCGTACTCCGAGGGGAGTGTCCTGTCGGGCAGGATGTGCGGATGAGCACGACGGAACCGGCAGTGAGGGCGCGGGCGCTGGCCACCCTGGGCGGGCGGCGCGTCCTGGGCATCGCAGGCCCCCCGGGGGCCGGGAAGTCGACACTGGCCGCCCGCCTCGCGGACGCGCTCGGGCCGGAGCGGGCCGTCGTGGTCCCGATGGACGGGTTCCACCTCGCCCAGGCAGAACTGGACCGGCTGGGCCGCGCCGACCGCAAGGGCGCCCCGGACACCTTCGACGCCGCCGGCTACGTGGCCCTGCTGCGCCGGCTGCGCGCACCGCACGGACCCACGGTGTACGCGCCCGCCTTCGACCGCGCCCTGGAGGAGCCGATCGCGGGCAGCATCCCCGTGCCCCCGGACGTACCGCTGGTGATCACCGAGGGGAACTACCTGCTGCACGACGCGGGGGAGTGGGCCTCGGTACGCCCCCTGCTGGACGAGGCCTGGTACCTCGCCCCGGCCGAGGACCTCCGCCTGGAGCGGCTGATCGACCGTCATGTGCGGCACGGCAAGGACCCCGCGTACGCGCGCGAGTGGGTGGCCCGCTCTGACGAACGCAACGCGCGACTCGTCGCCCTGGGCCGTCACCGCGCCGACCTCGTCCTCGACGCCGGCTGACCGCGCGCGGCGGGTCCGGGACTCACCGGGCGGCAGCGGCCGCGGGGCTCACGGGACGCGCCAGACGTTGGCGAACGCCGCGTTCTCGATGGACCGCCGCTGGCGAACGGCCTCCAGTTCCATCACGGCGTCACCGACGACGGCCAGTACGGTCGTCACCGCCTCGTCGTCCGGGCCCGGCTCGTCCTCGGACCGCGCGTCACGGACGCCCACGGCCGCGGCCAGAGAGGCGAGCACGGGCTCGTCCGCCTCCAAGCGGCTCAGGGCCTGGCGGTGGGCGGGCGTATCGGCCACTTCCAGGCGATCGGATCCGAACGGCAGCAGACCTCGGCGTCCCCGTGTCAGCTGACCGGCTTCCTCGAGGGCCGCCTGGTAGGAGGCGGAGAGGTCACGGCCGCGGCGCCACAGCCAGTCCTCGACCCGCTCGTACGGCGTCTGCCGGGTGAGCGCCGAGGAGGCCTCGGCCAGGAGCGCGTCCTCCAGCGCGGGCTGTCCGCCCGGCACGATGCGGTCGCCGTCCAGAACGGCGGCCTGCGCGTCGAGGAGATCGATCAGCTCGGCTCCGGCGAGGGCGAGCGACAGGTCACCCTGGCCGACCGAATGGTCCGGCTGCGGGTCCATGGCGATGATGAACAGGTCTTTCGCCGTGCTCATGAACGGCTCCCCTCGGAGTCATCGGAAGTCGGATCCCGCTGATCACCTTCCATGGTCGCACCAACGCCCACCACCGTTGTGGGGTTCCCGTACATCGCCCGGACGGACGACACGACCTACTGGGGGGAGTCTTCCAGCAGCGCCTGGCCGACATATCCGCCCGGCCGGACTCCGCCGGGGACGACGAACAAGGACGAGGCCTCGTGGACCAGGTAGCGGCCGAGGGCGTCGCCACGGGCGAGGCGCTGCTGGACGGGGACGAAGCCGGTGCGGGGGTCGGACTGCCAGGCGACGAAGAGCATCCCGGCGTCCGGTGTGCCGTCCGCGCGCAGGCCGTCGTAGTACGACCAGCCGCGGCGCAGCATCGTCGCGCCGCCGTTGGCGCTCGGTGCGGCCAGCCGGATGTGCGCGTTGTACGCGATCACCGGGACGCCGTCCGTGCGGTGGGCCGTGAGATCGGGGGCGGTGTGCTCGCCGCCGCCGGTGAGCGGGGAGCCGTCGGCCGCGCGGCGCCCGACGGCCTGTTCCCGGTGCTCCAGGGGGAGGGTGTCCCAGTGGTCGAGGAGCATCCGGATCCGGCGGACCACCACGTACGAGCCGCCCGCCAGCCACGGCGGCGAACCGGGGGCGGTCACGAGGATCCGGCCCCGCGCGGCTCCGTCGGCGGGGGAGGGGTTGGCGGTGCCGTCGAGCTGTCCCATGAGGTTGCGGTGCGTGGGCGCGGTACGGCCTTGCACGGGCGCGGTGGTGAACCCGGACATCACCCAGCGGGTCTTCGCCTCGCCGTGCGCCAGGCGTTGCACCGTGCGCAGGGCGTGCAGGCCGACGAGCGGGTCGTCCGCGGCGATCTGGACGAACAGGTCGCCGCCGCCGCGGGCCGGGTCGAGCTGGTCGTCGGGGAAGGCGGGCAGCGGTGCGAGTGCCTCGGGGCGGGCCGTGGCCAGGCCCACCCGGTCGAAGAAGCTCGCGCCGAAACCGAAGGTGAGGGTGAGGGAGGCGGGCCCGGATCCCAGCGCGACGCCGGTGTCGGCGGCCCGGGAACCCGGCGGTCCGATCTCCTCGCCGACCGGTTCGCCGCGGGTGAGGCGCTCGGCGGCGGCGCTCCAGCGCAGCAGGAGCGCGGCGGCCCGGCCCCGGTCGGTCCGCGCCCCGAAGTCGAAGGCGGCCAGATGGGCGTGGGTCTGACGGGGGTGCAGGATCCCGGCCTGCTGCGGGCCGTGGAAGGGGACGGCCGCCGCGGCGCCGCCCGGAGCGTCCGGGGACTCGCGCACGGTGGCCGCGACGAGGGCACTGCCGCCCGCCACGGCCCCGAGCCCGGCGGCGCCGAGCAGCGCGCGCCGGGTCACGGACCGCCGGCGGCCGGGCGCTCCGGACGCCTCAGCGGGCACCGTCGACCACCGGATCGACGGTGCCGACCCACAGCTGGTCCAGTTCGGAGACGTAGCGGCCGCCGCGGGTGTCCTGCGGGACGACCAGGCGCGGGCCGGCCGAGTCCTCGAACGCCGTCCCGTCCTCGGAAACGGCCAGCAGGATCTGGGACTTGGCGAAGCCCGGATCGAGTTCGGCCCAGGCGAAGACCGCGCGGTAGTCACCGCCGCCGGTGGCCGAGACGACCCCGCGCAGCTGCCCGTTCTTCTTGCTCTGGTCGAAGCGCGGCTGGGCCGCCTTCAGCACCTCGTGCAGCAGCACGCCCTGGTAGGTGTGCTTCTGGTCCCCCTTGGCGCTGATGAACTCCACCGACACCTCGGCCTGGGGCAGTCCGCGCAGGTCGGCCAGAGTGATCGTGTACGGCTTGTCGACCTCGCCCGCGATCCGCACCTCACCCGGCCTGATCGGAGCCGACGAGGCCTGCGGGGAGGAGGCCGACGCCGGGGCGGACGCCGGGGCGGACGAGGCGGCCGCGTCCTTCGGGTCGTCGGCCGTGCCGCAGGAGGTGATCAGCAGGGCGGTGGCGGCGGCCGCACACACGAGCGCCACACGGCGCGATGCCCGGCCCGCGCGTGTCCGGCGGACTTCGTCCTGCGTCATTCGATCTCCTGGTCGGCTGCTGCCGTCCACCGAGGCCGAGATCGTTCGTTGAACGCATCTGCAAGGGTGAATCGGCATATGGAATGTAATTTGCCGCGTGAAACATACATGAGAACTGTCAAATGCCAACAGCGTCGGAAGGGAATTCCGGCGCGGGATCCGGGTCGCCGTCAGAGCCTCATGTGGCATTGCACAAAGGGGAGTCGAGCCGGCCGCGCGTTTTCGGTCCTGGCTCGGTCGAAGCCACGAAGGCGACGTCCGCGCCGGTGGATTCGTCCGGGAGGGAACGCGGGGACCGCTGCACCCCTCTTGCCTGGTGCGCTACCCGCTGGTAGCGCTCCGGACGTGAGCGTCCGGACGGGGACGGTGCAGAGGGTTCACTGATTCATGGGTCTGACGAGTGGCACGCTCATGGCGAGCGTCGCGGCGTGCACGGCGCTGCTTTTCGCACTGACGGTATGGGCGTGGCCCCGGCTGGGACGGCCGGGCGCCCGGCGGGTGCTGGGGCGCGTCGGGCTGCTCGTGCTCGTGCAGTTGACGGTTCTCGCCTCGGTCGGCGCCGCGGCCAACCGCACCTTCCTCCTCTACGACTCCTGGGCCGACCTCGCCGGTACGAAGCAGCACGCCCCGGCCGCCCCGGGCGGCGCCGCCGTGGAGGTGCTGGGCCGGCAGGCCCCCGAGGTGCCCGGTGGCCGCAACCCGCAGGTGGGTGGGGCGATCGAGAAGGTGACCATCCACGGAGAGCGGTCCCGGGCCGCCGCCGAGGCGTACGTGTACCTGCCGCCGGAGTACTTCGACAAGAGCGACGAGGGGCGGAGGTTCCCGGCCGCCGTGGTCCTCACGGGCTACCCGGGCATGGCCGAGAACCTCATCAAGAAGCTGCACTACCCGAGGCTCGCCTGGAGCCTGGCGAAGCAGAAGCGCATGCAGCCGATGATCCTCGTGATGATGCGGCCCACCATCGCCGGGCCCAACACCCAGTGCGTCGACGTCCCCGGCGGCCCGCAGAGCGAGGCCTTCTTCGGCGCGGACG
The DNA here is from genome assembly GCF_030440515.1 of Streptomyces xanthophaeus. GTDB lineage: Bacteria > Actinomycetota > Actinomycetes > Streptomycetales > Streptomycetaceae > Streptomyces > Streptomyces kutzneri. The sequence goes on along the minus strand of NZ_CP076543.1, from coordinate 550,839 downwards.
TCATCAAGGCGGTCTCCGGCACGTACCGCGTGGGCACCTCGCCGAAGAGCTGGGGCATCATCGGCGACTCCACCGGGGGCTACTGCGCCCTGAAGATGGCGGTGCAGCACCCGGAGGCGTACGCGGTCGGCGTGGGTCTGTCGGCGGAGTACAGGCCCGAGATCGACCAGGACTCCGGTGATCTGTTCAAGGGGAACAAGGACGAGGAGAAACGGTCCGACCTGCTGTGGCACCTGGACCACCTGCCGCAGGGGAACTCCTCGTTCCTGGTGACCTCTTCGCTGCGGGGCGAGCCGAACTACGGCGAGACGCAGGAGTTCATCCGCAAGGTGAAGGCGCCCGCGCACGTCTCGTCGATCATCCTCGACAGCGGTGGCCACAGCTTCAACACCTGGCTGCGGGAGATCCCGCCGGCGCTCGTCTGGACGGGCGCACGGCTCTCAGCCGAGTGAGCGCGCGGGTGAGCCGCGTCTCACCTGGCCCCTGCCGCTTGTCTATGCAACGAGTTGCATAGAAGGATCGGGGCATGGCGCTCGACCACGCGATCCTCGTCTCCCTGCTGGAGAAGCCGGGCTCCGGCTATGAGCTGGCCCGCCGGTTCGACCGGTCCATCGGCTACTTCTGGACCGCCACCCACCAGCAGATCTACCGCGTCCTGGGACGTATGGAGGGAAGCGGGCTGCTCGCCGTCCGCGAGGTCCCGCAGCAGGGCCGGCCGGACAAGAAGGAGTACTCCGTCGCCGGCCCCGGCCGCGCCGTCCTCGCCGAGTGGCTGCACGAGCCGATCGAGCCCGAGAGCCTCCGCCACGACCTCGCCGTCAAGATCCGCGGCGCAGCCTTCGACGACCCGGCCGCGCTGATCCACGAGGTCCAGCGGCACCACCGGGCGCACAGCGACCGGCTGGCCCGCTATCTCGCCGGTGAACTGCGCGACTTCACCGGGCCGGACGCCCCCGCACCGCTCGACCCCGGCCAGGAGCTCCAGCACGTCGTGCTGCGGGGCGGCATCGCGTTCGAGCGGATGACGATCGCCTGGCTCGACGACGTCCTCGCCACGCTCCACCGGCTCGGCGGGACCCCGCCGGCCGCCACCGCCTGAACCCCGTCGCGCCGCGGCGCGGCGGCCGCACCGCCCGCGCCCCCGCCGCCGCACCGCCCCCACGCATTCGCCCGGCCTCCCTCCCCTCCTCCAACCCCTCGGAAGGTGAACCTCCATGGCAGACGCCCTGCTCTTCAACCCGCACACGTACGACCCGACGCACTTCGACCCCGAGACCCGCAGGCTGCTGCGCGCCACCGTCGACTGGTTCGAGAGCCGCGGCAAGCGCCGGCTGATCGAGGACTACCGTTCGCGCGCCTGGCTCGCCGACTTCCTCGCCTTCTCCGCGAAGGAGGGCCTCTTCGAGACCTTCCTGACCCCGGCCGCCGCGGCCGGCGAAGGGGAGTCCGACAAGCGCTGGGACACGGCACGGATCGCCGCCCTGAACGAGATCTTCGGCTTCTACGGCCTCGACTACTGGTACGCCTGGCAGGTCACCATCCTCGGTCTCGGCCCGGTCTGGCAGAGCGGCAACGCCGACGCCCGCGAGCGCGCCGCGCAGCTCCTCGCAGAGGGTGAGGTGTTCGCCTTCGGCCTGTCCGAGAAGACCCACGGCGCCGACACATACTCCACCGACATGCTGCTGCAGCCGTACGTCGACGAAGCCGGTGCCGCCGGATTCCGTGCGAGCGGCTCCAAGTACTACATCGGCAACGGCAACGCCGCCGGTCTCGTCTCCGTCTTCGGCCGCCGCACCGACATAGAGGGCCCCGACGGCTACGTCTTCTTCGCAGCCGACAGCCGCCACCCGGCGTACCACCTGGTGAAGAACGTCGTCGACTCCTCCAAGTACGTCAGCGAGTTCCGCCTCGACGACTACCCGGTCCGCGCCGAGGACGTCCTGCACACCGGCAAGGCCGCCTTCGACGCCGCCCTCAACACCGTCAACGTCGGCAAGTTCAACCTCTGCACCGCCTCCATCGGCATCTGCGAGCACGCGATGTACGAGGCCGTCACCCACGCGCACAACCGGGTCCTCTACGGCCGCCCCGTCACCGCCTTCCCGCACGTGCGCCGGGAGCTGGCCGACGCGTACGTCCGCCTGGTCGGGATGAAGCTCTTCAGCGACCGCGCCGTCGACTACTTCCGCACCGCGGGCTCCGACGACCGCCGTTACCTCCTCTTCAACCCGATGACGAAGATGAAGGTGACCACGGAGGGCGAGAGGGTCATCGACCTGATGTGGGACGTCATCGCCGCCAAGGGCTTCGAGAAGGACAACTACTTCGCGCAGGCGGCCGTCGAGATCCGCGGACTGCCCAAGCTGGAGGGCACGGTCCACGTCAACCTCGCGCTGATCCTCAAGTTCATGCGCAACCACCTGCTGAACCCGGCCGAGTACCCGGCCGTACCGACCCGGCTCGACGCGGCCGACGACGCCTTCCTCTTCCAGCAGGGGCCGGCCCGGGGCCTGGGCTCCGTCCAGTTCCACGACTGGCGGACCGCCTACGACGCGTACGCCGACGTGCCGAACGTGGCCCGGTTCCGCGAGCAGGCCGACGCCCTCTGCGCGTTCGTGGCCACCGTCGCCCCGGACGAGGAGCAGAGCCGCGACCTCGACTTCCTCCTCTCCGTGGGCCAGCTGTTCGCGCTGGTCGTGTACGGACAGCTGATCCTGGAGCAGGCCCGCCTGACGGACCTGGACGGGTCGGTGCTCGACGAGCTGTTCTCCGTCCTCGTGCGTGACTTCTCCGGCCACGCGGTCGAGCTGTACGGCAAGGACTCCGCGACGGCGGCCCAGCAGGAGTGGGCGCTGGGCGCGGTCCGGCGTCCGGTCGTCGACGAGGAGCGGGCGGCGCGCGTCTGGGCGCGGGTCGAGGCGCTGTCCGGCACCTACGAGATGGCCCCGTAGGAACGCGGACCCCGGGGACCGGCACGGCCCGTCAGGCCGGAGCCGGTCCCCTTCTCAGGCCTGCGCGGTCGGGCGCACGACGATGTCGCCCACGTCGACACCGTCCGGCTGCTCGACGGCGAAGGCGATGGCGCGGGCCACCGCGTCCGGCGACAGCGCGGTCTCCATCATCCGGTCGATCCGGGCCCGCGCCTGCGGTTCCATGCGCCCGGTGAAGTCCGTACGGACGGCCCCGGGCGAGACGACGGTCACGCGCAGGCTGTCCCCGGCCTCCTGGCGCAGGCCCTCGGAGATCGTGCGCACGGCGTTCTTGGTGCCCGCGTACACCGACTGGAGCGGGACGACGCGCAGACCGGCGGTGGACACGGTGTTGACGAAGTGTCCGCAGCCCTGCTCCCGGAAGACGGGGAGCGCCGCGGCGATCCCGTAGAGGACGCCCTTGAGATTGACGTCGATCATCTCCTCCCAGTCCTCGACGCGCAGTTCGTCGAGCGGGGAGATGAGCCCGACCCCGGCATTGCTGACGAGGACGTCGAGCCTGCCGTAGCGCTCCCGCGCCAGGTCGACGAGGCCGGACACGTCGGCGCGCCGCGTCACGTCCGTACGGATCCAGGCGGCTTCACCGCCGGCCCGCTCGATCCGGGCGGCCAGCGCCTCCAGGCGTTCCGTGCGGCGTGCGCCGAGGACCACCTTCGCGCCCCGCTCGGCGAGCAGCAGTGCGGTCGCCTCGCCGATGCCGCTGCCGGCACCGGTGATGGCCACGGTCTTGCCTTCGATTCCCGGCATGGCGGGAGTCCCTTCGAAAGAGGAATGGGGCAGGCCGATGGCATGCCCTAGAGTGAAAGTGGAGGCGCCGCCACTTCACTCCACACTAAGTGGAGGCTCCTCCACTTAGCAAGCGAGGAGCGAGGGAGCCGCTGATGGCCGCAGACGCAGGACGCCCGCTGAGGGCCGACGCGCAGCGCAACCGGGACAAGATCCTGGCTGCTGCGGTGCGCGTGTTCACCGAGCAGGGGCTGGAGGCGCACTTCGAGCGCATCGCGAAGGAAGCCGGCGTGGGCACCGGCACCCTCTACCGCAACTTCCCCACCCGGGAAGCCCTGATCGAGGCGGCCTACCGCAACGAGGTCGCCCGCCTGTGCGACTCCGTCCCCACCCTCCTGGGGACCATGCCGCCGTACGAGGCCCTGCGCGCCTGGACGCGCCGCTTCATCGACTACGCCACCGCCAAGATGGGCATGGCCGACGCGATGCGAGCCGTCCTCGCGGCGGGGAGCAACCCCTACGCCGACAGCCGCCGGATGATCCAGGACGCCCTCACGTCCCTCATGGAGGCCTGCACCGACGCGGGCGCGATCAGGTCCGACATCAGCTCGACCGACATGTTCGCCGCCCTCGCGGGCATCGCCCTCACCTCGGCCGGCCCCGGGCAACGGGCCCAGGCCGAACGCCTCCTCGACCTCAACCTGGACGGGCTGCGCCTCGGGCACGTCAACGTGGGCGGACACCGGTCCGGCACGGGGTGAGCGGTCGATCCCCTGACGGCGGTCGACCTCGGCCAGGGCTGCGTGCACCCGCGCGTCGCGCACCGCCTGCGGGTTCCAGGGCAACGCCACGGCCCCGCCCGGCGCGAGGTGGTGTCCGCCGTCAGGCGAGCGCGTCCGCCAGCAGCTTCGCGGTTCTGGCGATCAGCGTGTTGTCGCGCGGGGTCGTCGCCTCCGGCATCGTCGAGAGGATGGCCAGGACCACGGGCGGGCGTCCCGGGGGCCACGCGATGCCCACGTTGTTGTTGGTCCCGTACGAACCGGCGCCCGTCTTGTCCGCGACGACCCAGTCCTTCGGCAGGCCGGCCCGGAGGCGATCACCGCTGGTGGTGTTCGAGCGCAGCCACCGGTTCAGCTGCTCCCGGTCCCCGGCGTCCAGCGCGTCGCCGAGCCCGAGGCGGGCGTACGTCCGCCCGATCGCGCGGGGGGTCGTCATGTCCGTCACCCGCCACGGCTCGGCCGTGTTCAGGTCCGGCTCCCACCGGTCGAGCCGGGTCGTACGGTCCCCGAGCGAGCGGCAGAAGCGGGTGATCGTGGTGGGCCCGCCGAGTTCGCGCAGCAGCAGGTTGCCGGCCGCGTTGTCGCTCTGGGCGATGGCGGCGGAGCAGAGTTCCGCCACGGTCAGACCGCCCGCGATGTTCGCGGGCAGCTCCGTGACCGACCCGCCGCCCGCGTCCGTGACGTCCTGGAGCGTGTAGTGGATGCGCTTGCCGAGATGCGCGCCGTCGTGGTCGAGGTCCCGCAGCACGGCAGCCGCCGCAAGCGTCTTGAACAGCGAGCACATGGGGAACGGTTCGTCGGCCCGGTGCACGACGGTCCGGCCGGTGGCGGTGTCCAGCGCGTACACCCCCAGCCGCGCCCCGTACTCGCGCTCGAGCGCACCCAGCCCCGCCACCGGTGACGCTGCACGGGCCGTACCCGCCGGCAGCGCCGCGGCCAGTGCCGCCCCCGCCCCCACGGTCAGCAGTGCGCGTCGCGACGTCCATGCATCCGGGGTCCTCACGTGAGGTTCTCCTCTTCCTGGCCGGTCATGTGCCCCGAAGACGTCAAACGTGATCAATTCGGTTCCGCCCTTGAGGCCGCGGGCTTCTCGAAGGCCGCCGCCCACCAGTACTTCGACGGCCGGGAGGACCTCCTCGCCGACGTTCTCGACGACGTGCTCGACCGCCTGCTCGGTGTGCCCGGGCCCTGGACCGCGGAGCCCGCCGCCATCGGCGTGGCACCCGAGGCCGCGCCTCGCGGTGGGTCCCCTGGAGGTGACGGCGATGTGGCAGCCGGCCGCGCCGGAGCGGGCACGCTCTAGCAGATGAGGGCAGCCCGCCGGGCTGACCGCGGCGCCGCTTTTCGGACGTGTTCGTGACCAAGGCCGAATATCGTTCACAACCCCGGCAAACCACCTGCGGTACAAGATCACTGCATTGAGGTAATGCCAACGGTTTTCAGGCTCAAGGCGGGTGTACCGGCCGTTACTGTTCCCCCGGATCTGGACGGAATTCCCGGATAATCCCCCCTTTTTTCCTCGTTCCTCGGTGACGTGCGCATCCGCCGATCACCACCCTTGCGAAGGAGAGCTCGCCCGATGACCGTTGACACCAGCCCGGAAGCCCAGCTGGAGCCGCCGCGGCAGTCCAGCCTGAGCACGGCGGCTGCCCGCAACCTCGCCAGCACGACCAAGTCCGCCCCGCAGATGCAGGAGATCACCTCCCGCTGGCTGCTGCGGATGCTCCCCTGGGTGGAGACCAAGGGCGGCACCTACCGGGTCAACCGCCGGCTGACGTACACCGTGGGCGACGGCACCATCGAGTTCGTCCAGGACGGCGCGAACGTCCGGGTGATCCCGCGCGAGCTCGGCGAACTGGCCCTGCTGCGCGGCTTCGAGGACGACGACGTGCTGACCGCGATCGCCGGCCGGTGCGTCCAGCGCGACTTCCGGGCCGGTGAGGTGATCGTCGAGCGCGGTGCCCCCGCCGACCAGATCCACCTGATCGCCCACGGCCGCATCAGCCAGACCTCCGTCGGCAAGTACGGCGACGACGTCGCCGTCGCCGTACTCGCCGACGGCGACCGGTTCGGCGAGAACGCCCTGCTGGACGCGGACGCCACCTGGGACTACACGGCCACCGCCGAGACCCCCGGTATCCTGCTCACCCTCTCCCGCGGCGACTTCGCCTCCGTGCTCGCCGCGGCGCCGCAACTCCAGGACCACATCAACCGGTTCAGCTCGCTCCCGCACCAGCGCCAGAACCGGCACGGCGAGGCCGAGATCGCGATGTCCGCCGGCCACACCGGTGAGGCGGACCTGCCCGGCGCCTTCGTCGACTACGAGCTCAAGCCCCGCGAGTACGAACTCTCCATCGCGCAGACCGTGCTGCGGATCCACACCAGGGTCGCCGACCTCTACAACGGGCCGCACAACCAGACCGAGGAACAGCTCAGGCTCACCATCGAGGCGCTGCGCGAGCGCCAGGAGCACGAGCTGATCAACAACCGGGACTTCGGTCTCCTCCACAACGCGGCCTTCAAGCAGCGGATCCAGACCCACTCCGGCCCCCCGACCCCGGACGACCTCGACGAGCTGCTCTGCCGCCGCCGCGGCTCCAAGTTCTTCCTCGCCCACCCCCGGACGATCGCCGCGATCGGGCGCGAGTTCAACGCCCGCGGGCTCTACCCGGACCACGTCGACGTCGGCGGGCAGTCGGTCCCTGCCTGGCGCGGGGTCCCGATCCTGCCCTGCAACAAGATCCCGATCAGCAAGGAGAACACCAGCTCGGTGCTCGTCATGCGAACCGGCGAGGACAACCAGGGTGTCATCGGGCTGCGCCAGACCGGCCTGCCGGAGGAGTACGAGCCGGGCCTCTCGGTGCGCTTCATGGGGATCAGCGAGCAGGCGATCATCTCCTACCTGGTCACCACCTACTTCTCCGCCGCCATCCTGGTGCCCGACGCGCTCGGTGTGCTGGAGAACGTGCAGATCGCCCGCAGGCGGGACTAAGAGGACCTGCCCGACGGCCGTGACAGCCAGGACCTCTGCCTGTCCTGGCCCGCCGAGCATGCCCGGGATCCGGGACAGCCCACTTACCTCTCCAAGGAGTTACGGATGCCCGATCCTGGGCCTTCCCCTCTGCAGTCGAGCCTGCCCGCCGCCGTGGCGTCCTTCGGGGCCCACGTGCTCGCCAGCGCCCTCGCCGCCGGCGTCGAACCCGACGCCGGCGCCGGGCCGGGCGAGCCTCCTCCACCGCCCTCGCCCGCCCTGCCCGTCCCGCCGGCCCTGCCGACGGGGCCGCCGGTCCTGACACCCGTATCCGTACCCGTACCCGACGAGGGGGCGGCCGCAGCCGCCGCGCCGCAGCCGAGTGCCGCCCTCGAACGGATCCTGCGCGGGCCCAGCGGCCTGGGTACGGCGAGCCTGCACTGGGCCCGGAGCGACGCGCCCGCGGCCGCCGCGGCGCCGGACGCACCCGCACCCGCGCCCGTGGCCGGCAACCCGATCCCGGGCCTCTATTACCACCCGGTGCCGGAGCCCGATCCGGTGCGGGTGGAGGAGCTCAGCCGCCGGATCAAGGCCTGGGCACTGGACGAGGTGTCGCTCTACCCGGAGGACTGGGAGGACCAGTTCGACGGCTTCTCCGTCGGGCGCTACATGGTCGCCTGTCATCCGGACGCCCCCAGCATCGACCACCTGATGCTCGCCACCCGGCTGATGGTCGCCGAGAACGCGGTCGACGACTGCTACTGCGAGGACCACGGAGGCTCGCCCGTCGGCCTCGGCGGACGCCTGCTGCTGGCGCACACCGCACTCGACCCCGTCCACACGACGAAGGAGTACGCGCCGGACTGGGAGGCGTCGCTCCTCTCGGACGCTCCGCGGCGCGCCTACCGCTCGGCCATGGAGTACTTCCTCCAGGCCACCACCCCCTCGCAGGCCGACCGGTTCCGGCACGACATGGCCCGGCTGCACATGGGCTATCTCGCCGAGGGGGCCTGGGCGCAGACGGAGTACGTCCCGGAGGTGTGGGAGTACCTGGCGATGCGCCAGTTCAACAACTTCCGCCCCTGCCCCACCATCACCGACTCCGTCGGCGGCTACGAACTGCCGGCGGACCTCCACGCGCAGCCCGCCATGCAACGGGTGATCGCGCTGGCCGGTAACGCCACCACCATCGTCAACGACCTGTACTCCTACACCAAGGAACTGGCCAGTCCCGGACGGCACCTGAACCTGCCGGTGGTGATCGCCGAACGCGAGAGCTGCTCCGACCAGGAGGCCTACCTGAAGGCCGTCGAGGTCCACAACGACCTGATGCGCGACTTCGAGGCCGCAGCCGCCGACCTGGCCGTCACCTGCCCCGTCCCGAGCGTTCAGCGCTTCCTGCGCGGGGTGGCCGTATGGGTCGACGGCAACCACTACTGGCACCAGACCAACACCTATCGCTACAGCCTGCCCGATTTCTGGTAAAGATGGGAATTGTTCATGACTAGCACCGATCTCACCGCCGCCGCCGGTACCACCTCCGTGTTCATCCCCGGCCCGGTGACTCCCTACCAGGGGGACATCGCCCGTTACTGGGACCACGAGGCCAGGCCCGTGAACCTGCGTCTCGGCGATGTCGACGGGCTTTACCACCACCACTACGGCATCGGCGACATCGACCACGCCGCCCTCGGCGACACCGAGGACAGCGCATACGAGAAGAAGCTGATCGCCGAGCTCCACCGCCTGGAGTCGGCCCAGGCCGAACTTCTCCTTGAGCACCTCGGCCCCATCGGGCGCGACGACACCCTCGTCGACGCGGGCTGCGGCCGCGGCGGTTCGATGGTCATGGCCCACCAGCGCTTCGGATGCAAGGTCGAGGGCGTCACCCTGTCCGCGAAGCAGGCCGACTTCGCCAACGGGCGCGCCCAGGAACTGGGCATCGAGGACCACGTCCGGGCCCGTGTCTGCAACATGCTCAGCACCCCGTTCGAGACCGGGCAGGCCGCGGGCTCGTGGAACAACGAGTCGAGCATGTACGTCGACCTGCACGACCTCTTCGCGGAGCACTCGCGCGTCCTCGGGGTCGGCGGCCGGTACGTGACCATCACCGGCTGCTGGAACCCGAAGTACGGCCAGCCCTCGAAGTGGGTCTCCCAGATCAACGCGCACTTCGAGTGCAACATCCACTCCCGCCGCGAGTACCTGCGTGCGATGGCCGACAACCGTCTCGTCCCGCAGGCCGTCATCGACCTGACCCCCGAGACTCTGCCCTACTGGGAGCTGCGGGCCACGTCCTCCCTGGTCACCGGCATCGAAGAGGCGTTCATCGAGTCCTACAAGGACGGCTCCTTCCAGTACGTCCTGATCGCGGCCGACCGCGTCTGACCGCGTCCCACCGAAGGGGCCGGGGCCGTCGTCCGACGGCCCCGGCCCCCGGTCAGTCCACGAGCACTCCGGGGTTGAGGATGCCGTGCGGATCGAGGGCCCCCTTCGCGGCCCTCAGGGCGAGGGCGAACGGTTCCGGGCGCTGGCGGTCGTAGCCGGGGCGGTGGTCCCGGCCGACCGCGTGGTGGTGGGTGATGGTGGCCCGGTGGCGGTGCAGGACCTCGCTCGCGACGGCCTTGAGGTCGTCCCAGACGGCGACCTCGTCACCGGCCCGGCCGGCGGCGAGCACGGTGAAGTAGGGCGCCGCACCGTCCGGATACACGTGCGTCAGACGGCAGTTGACCGTCGCCGGGAATCCGGTGGCCTTGACCGCCGCCTCGCCGACCTCCCTGCGCACCTCCTCGATCAGGCCGGGGATCCGGTCCCAGGTGGCCGCCGTCTCGAAGGTCTCGGCGACCGCGCCCATCCGGGCCAGACCGTCGCGGAGGTAGGGCATCCGCAGGAACGCCGAGCGCCACGCGCTCACGGCCGCGTCGCCGTCCGGGCTCTCCAGCGGGCCGCCGGCCCCGCCCGTCCCCCCGTACCGGCCGCCGTGCGAACGGGCCAGCGCGACGGCCCGTTCGAGCAGGGCGGCCACCGGTTCGTCCGCCGACTCGAACCCCAGGACCAGTACGGAGCTGCCGTCGTGCGCGGCGCCCGACAGCGCCGCCTCGCCGGAGTCCAGCAGGCGGCAGTTGGCGGGGGAGAGGTCGGACTGTGCGAGGGCGCGCACCGCCCCGAGGGCGTTCTGGAAGTCCGTGAACGCGACTGCGGCGGACGCCTTGTGCCGGGGGCGTTCCTGCAGGCGTACCCATGCCTCGGTGATGATGCCGAGAGCCCCTTCGGAGCCCAGGAACAGGCGGTCGGGGGAGGGGCCCGCCCCGGAGGCGGGCAGCCGCCACGAGCTGCTGGTGCCGGCCGGGGTCACGACGCGCAGCGACTGGACGAAGTCGTCGATGTGCGTACGGCCGGTGGCGTAGTGGCCGCCGGCCCGGGTGGCGAGCCAGCCGCCCAGCGTGGAGAACTCGAAGCTCTGCGGGAAGTGCCGCAGGGTGAGGCCGTGGGGCCGCAGCTGGTCCTCCAGGCTCGGCCCGAGCGTGCCGGCCTGGATGCGCGCCGCCCGGCCCCGGGTGTCGACCTCCAGCACGCGGTCCATGGCGGTCAGGTCCAGGGACATGACGGCCCGGTGGGCATCGCCGCGGTACTCGACGCCCCCGGAGACCGAGGAGCCCCCGCCGTACGGGACGACGGCGACCTGCCGTTCACCGGCCCAGTCCAGCAGATCGGCCACACCCTGGTCGTCCGTGGGGCGGGCGACGAGGTCGGGGATGCGGCCGGGGCGTCCGCGCAGGGCGCGCACCACGTCGCGGTAGGCCTTGCCCATGGCGTGCGCGGCGCGGTCCGCGGGATCGGCGCAGACCAGGTGGGCGAGGCTCGGAGGGGGCTCGACTGCGGGGCCGGCGATGGCCAGGTCGTGGACGCGGGGCACGGGCAGCGGGCGGCTGAGGGTACCGGGGAGGAGGGCGCCGATCGCGGTGCACTCCGCGTCGTCGGGATGCGCGTCCGTCCAGCCCCAGCCCCACCAGGACCGGGTGCGGGAGGTGGACTGAGGCGGCTGCGGGGTGGTGCCGGCCATGGCGGCGCTCCAGGGGTCGAGGTAATTTACCTAGCGGTAAATTACCTACTGATAATATCGGCTCATGGCAACCCCTTCCCCGCATTCCTCGAAGGCCGGCACCAAGGGAGTCCCGCGGCAGCACCGCCGCCAACAGATGCTGGAGGCGGCCACGGAGGAGTTCGGTACGCACGGCTACGCGGCCGCGTCGCTCCCCGCGATCGCCGCGCGCGTGGGCGTCACCAAGACGCTGCTGCACCAGTACTTCGGCACCAAGGAGGACCTGTACGTGGCCTGCCTGGTCCCGGTCGGGGACCGGCTGCTGGGCACCGTCCGCGCGGCGATGGGGGAGGGCGGGGCCGCACCGAACACGCCGCTGCGCGTGCTCCACAGCATCTTCACCGCCCTGGAGGGGCAGCGGGAGGCGTGGTTCGTGCTCTACGACACCACCCTGCCGCCCGGCGGCGAGGCCGAGCGCCGGGCTTCGGAGTACTGGGCGGCCGTCGACGGGCTCGCTGCCGGCGGCACCGCGGAACTGCTGCGCTCGGCCGGATCCACCGACCCGCTGGACGCCGACGCGCTCAAGTACGTCTGGCGGGACCTGGTCGCCACCCTCGTCCGCTGGTGGGTCAAGCACCCGGAGCAGACGCCGGAGGCCATGACGCGGCGCTGCGCCCGTCTCTTCGCGGTCGCCGCCACCCTCACCCCCGACGAGCGCCTCGGCTGACCGCGCCGCCGGCGCCGCGCGCGGCGGCCGCGCCGTCCCGACCGGCGGCGCGTTGTCGGTGCCCACCGCTACGGTCGGTCCATGAGAGCTACTGGAACGTTCACCGTCGAAGCGTTCGTCCCGACCGGGCTGAAGCCGGAGCCTGCCGTCCCCACCGGACTCCCCGTCGGTGTCGCGACCATGGAGAAGTCGTTCGAGGGTGAGGTGGCCGGCCGTTCCGCGACCCTGTTCACCGCCGCGTTCGACCAGGGGACCGGCGTCGGCACCTATGTCGCGATGGAGTCCTTCGAGGGCTCGTTGAACGGCCGGGACGGGTCCTTCAACTTCGTGCACTCGGCGACCACGTCCGGCAGCGACCGCACCGCGGAGTTCTTCACCATCGTGCCCTCCAGCGGCACCGGCGCACTGGCGGGAATCGCGGGTGCCGGGGGCATGGCGGTCGATGCGGACGGTACCCACCGGATCTGGTTCGACTACCAGCTCGGCTGAGTGCGTCAGGTGGATGGTGGCCTTCCCGGGCGGGACTACCTGGCGCGCTCCTGCCCGGCCTGCGCCGCCTTCGCGGCCTTGAGCTTGCGCCACACGGTGCCCAGCGCTTCCAGGTCCCGCTCGTCGAGGAGCTCGGTGAAGACCGGGGCCAGGGCTTCGCGCCGGGTGGCGTCCGCCTCGGCGAACACCGTACGGCCCGCCTCGGTGAGGGAGACCTCCACCGACCGGGCGTCGCGCGCCGACGGTGTGCGGGTCACCAGGCCCCGGGTCTGCAGGGCGTCCACGACGCGGGAGACCTGGCTGCGGCTGAGCAGGGTGCTGTTGCCGAGTACGGAGGCGGGCACCGGCTCGGGGCTGGAGGCCAGCCACAGCATGACCTCGAACCAGGACACGGGGAGGTCATGGGCCTTGACCAGGGCCCGGTCGACGCGATCGGTCATGACCGTCCCGGCCCACACCAGCCCGTAGAAGGCGTAGTCGGCCGCCGGCATCTCGGCTTCGGTGAGCTTCTTCGGCATGTCGGCAGTCTAGAGCTTGCGTGTGCACGCACATAATTTTATAGTGTGTGTGCACGCACATAAATCCCCCCTCCGAAAGGCCCTGCCATGTCGACCTCCTCCGCCGCCACCTCCGACCGCACCGTCCTGATCACCGGCACCTCCTCCGGCATCGGCCTGGCCGCCGCGATCGCCGCCGCTCAGGCCGGCTGGCGCACGGTCGCCACCCTGCGCGACACCGGCCGCGCCGACGCCCTGCGCAAGGCCGCCGTCGAGGCGGGCGTCGAGCTCGACATCCGACAGCTCGACGTCGTCGACGAGGCCTCCGTCGCCGCCGCCGTGGACGGCGTCGTCGCCGACTACGGCCGGCTGGACGCCGTCGTCAACAACGCCGGCGCCGGGCACGTGGGCACCCTGGAGCTCGAATCCGTCGCCGACGTCCGTGAGGTCATGGAGGTCAACTTCTTCGGCGTACTGAACGTCTCCAAGGCCGCGCTGCCGCACCTGCGCGCCACCGGCGGCCGCCTGATCACGGTCACCAGCGTCGGCGGCGTCGTCGGCCAGCCCTTCAACGAGGCCTACTGCGCAGCGAAGTTCGCCGTGGAGGGGTACATGGAGAGCCTGGCCCCCGTCGCGGGCGCCGTCGGTGTGAGCGTGTCCGTCATCGAGCCCGGCGCCGTGGCGACGGAGTTCGTGAACAACATCGGCCTCGACCTCGAGGCGCGGATCGCCGCGGCCGGCCCGTACTCCGACGCGCTGCGCCACTACGTCGAGCGGACGGTCGGCCAGTTCCTCAACGGCGCGCAGACCCCGGCCGGCGCGGCCGAGTCCGTCATGGAGGCGCTCACCGCCGACCGGCCCGCCTTCCGTATCCAGACCTCGCAGTGGGCGCGTGACTTCACGGGGACCAAGCTGGCCGACCAGGACGGCTCGGCGGTCGTCGGCATGACCGGAACCTGGGTCGCCTGACCTGTCGTGGGCGTCCCGGCCGAGAGGGGGGGCGGGGCCCCGACCTGTGCTCCGCCCGAAACCGGGTCATGATGACCGGAGGTGGACGAGGTCGCCGCGCGGTCCCCGGGACCGCGCGCGGCGGCCCGCCCGGGTCGGGAGGTGACTCGCAGGCATGGACGAATCGCGCAGGGCCTGGTTCACGATCGGCGTCGTCGTCGCCGTCATCCTCCTGGATCTCCTGGCCATCATCCTGATGAACACCCTCGGCTGAGCCCCGTCCCGGTCAGCCGTACATCGCCAGGCGGTACAGGGCCGCGAGCGCGCCGTCGATGGGATGGGGCTGCGGCACGCCGGAGGGGTCGAGCCTGTTCCACCTCTGCAGGTTCACCGCCACCGCCATCCGCCGCCGGCCGTCGGCGCGGGTCATGGCCAGCGCCCCACCACCCCAGACCGTGCCGCCATGGCCCCAGAAGACGCCCTGACCGGGACCCTCCATCGGGTGCAGGCCGAGGCCGTAGTCGATCGTCCTTCCCTCCTGGGAAACGACCGGGACCGTGCGCTGCATCTGCGCCAGCGACGACGGGCCGACGATCTCCCCGGCGAGCAGTGCGCCGTAGAAACGGTTGAGGTCCGCGACGGTCGATATCAGCGAGGCCGACGGCCCCACCCATGACATGTCGTAGACGCTGTAGTCGCGGGGCGGGTCGATCATGCCGAACCAGGCCTCGTAGAGCTGTGAGTGCGGCCCGTCGACGTACGGTCCGGCGGGGAGTTCGGTGTCCCGGAGCCCGGCGCGCTCGATGACGTTCCGGGTGATGTACCGCTCGGCCGTGGTGCCGGTCACCTGTTCCAGGAGCTGGACGAGGAGCAGGTAGTTGGTGTTGGAGTACACGCCCGGCAGGCCGCCCGGGGTGCCGACGGGCGGTGCGGTGACCCCCATCCCGATGAGTTCGGTGGGGTCGAAACGCGTGAACCGGTGGTCGTCCAGGCTCTGGGGGCCGGTGTCCGCGAGCGCGGGGAACGCCTTGAGGGAGGGGTAGGCGTACGGGAGGTACTCGGCGAGGCCGCTGGTGTGGTTGATGAGCATCCGGACCGTGATCGCGGCACCGCGTTCCCCCGGGACCAGCCCCGGCAGGTAGCGGCCGATCGGTGTGTCGAGACCGATCCGACCACTCTCGACCTGCTGCAGGACCGCGGCGGCGGTGAAGGTCTTGGTGATGCTGCCGACGCGGTGCCGCATGTCGGCGGTGACGGGACGGCCGGTGGTGACATCGGCGACCCCCGCGGCGCCGCGCCAGACCCGGTCGCCGTCCCGCACCTCGGCGAACAGGCCCGGCATCCCGGCGCGGTGGACGTTTTCGATGGCCGCGTCCAGCGCCGCGCCATCCAGTGGGTTCTTCACGTCATGCGTCCTTTCGTGTTCCCCGGGGGTGAGCTCCGCATCGCCCGCCCGACCCGGACCAACAGGGCACGAGTGGCGTGCCGGCCCGGCCGGCACGCTCATGTCCTCATTATGCACGCGGTGCGTGCAACACCAAGTGCACCGCTAGGATGAGATCCGGCGAGAGGAGCAAGATGGCAGGCCGAAGGCGTTGGGCGACCGAAGAGATCCTGGATGCGGCGGCGGAGCTGCTGCGCACGAGCGACGCGGATTCGTTCAGCGTGCGCAAGCTGGCCGCGGCCCTCGGGACCGATTCCTCCAGCCTCTACCGGCACTTCCGCAGCAAGACCGAACTGCTGCGCGCGGTCGCCGACCGGATCCTCCTGGCCGCGATGGACGGGTACCGCCCCGAGGGCGACTGGAAGCAGCGCATCACGGCCTTGGCCCTGCGCGCGAGAGAGGCCTTCGGTCAGCAGCCCCAGCTCGCCGCGGTCTGGGGACGCCATGCATCGAGCGGCACCGGTTCCCGGCTGGTCATGGAAGAGGTGCTGCAGGCCCTGCGCGCGTCGGGGCTGCCCGACGCGGAGATCCCGGCGTGCTACCACCGGCTCGCGGTCCTCCTCGCCGCACTGATCGCCTCCGAGGCAGGGGTCAGCACCGTCACCCCGGAAGAGCGCGAACAGGGCATGGAGCTGTTCCGCGTGGCGGTTCTGGGAGCCGACCCCGAACGCTTCCCGGCCCTGGCCCACTTCGCCCGCGACGTCCGCCCCCTCGGGGTGGATCGCCGTGCCGCGTTCGAAGAGATCCTCGCCGCCCAACTCGCCCACATCGAGGCCGTGGCCGGCCCGGGCCGAGGGGTGTCCGGCTGATCGTGAGCGAGGCCGGAGGCGGCGCCGGCTCCGGCCGGGCCCTGTCCTCGTCCGTCGGATCCCCCGCCTCGTGACCGTGCCGACGAGCCGGCGGTGAACCGGTCGCATGATCCGCCGGGCAGGACCCGGCGGCTCGCCGGCCGGACAGACGATCTAGGGTGTGCCGATGCAGCCCTTCCCGCCGCCGCAGATACCGGCGAACGAACTCCGGCCCGGCCGTCATTGGTATGCCACGGCGACCGCGATCGCCGTCGTACTGCTCGTCCTGGGTGTGGTCATCGGTGTGTACCGGTTCAACAGTGCGATCGACTCGGTGGACACCGGCCATCAGTTCGCCAACGGCGACACCGTCACCCTTCGGCTGGAGCCGGGGAGCGAGAAAGCCATCTGGATCAGGGACGAGGAATTCGGCGGACCCGCCGCCCCGGAGTGCCGCATCACCGGGCCGGGCGACCCCGCTCTCACCGATCCCGGAATCGACGTGTTCCTCACCCGTGACGAGACCTGGAATCCGCTCTACACCATCGACGTGACACGAGCAGGCGAGTACGAGGTCACCTGCTCGTCCCAGGCGCTCTCCGCGTACGCCATCGGGGACTCCGGAGCCGTTTTCGCGTTTGCCGGCTGGCTGGTACTGGCCATCGCTCTCCCCGTCCTCGGAATCGTCGTCTGCGCCGTCATCGTCCTCGTCACCGCCTTCCGCCGCAGAGGCCACCGCAAGCGGCTGCTCGCCGAACGCCACGGCTCCGGCGGGATCCGTCCGCCTGTCGCGTGACTCATCTCTGACAATCCGTCAATTTCCTTGCGCACCAGGCTTTCCTGGCTCTTCGGTGCGCAAGGAACGGAGTCTGTCCGGCCTCTTGCCGTGTCGCCCCGGTTCGCGAATGATGCTCGCGGCGTGTCGGTCGGCGGTTTGTTCCGTCGTGACGCGCTGCCCCCCTCGCACCCGGTCGGCCAGGAGGTCTGTTTTGCGGACGAACCGTCACATCCGGAGATCGATGGTGGTCGTCGGTGCCGCCCTCGCGGTGGTCGTCGCCGTTCCTCAGGTGGCCTTCGCGGCGCCGCCCCCGGCGCTCCCCGGCCGAGCCGAAGCGATCGAGCTGACCTACCAGCCCGCCTACGACTACGACACCGACGGCTGCTATCCGACGCCCGCCATCAGTTCGAGCGGGGTCCTCAACGGCGGACTCAAACCCACCGGCGCCCTCAACGGCAGCTGCCGGGACGCCTCGGACCTCGCCAACACCAACGGCTACTCCCGCTGGAAGTGCAACAACGGCTGGTGCGCCGTCATTTACGCGCTGTACTTCGAGAAGGACCAGGCCCTTCCCGGCATCGAGCTCGGCGGCCACCGCCACGACTGGGAGCACGTGGTCGTGTGGATCCAGGGCAACGAGGCCAAGTACGTCGCGACCTCCGCCCACGGGGACTTCAACATCCACGCGCGCGACCAGATCCGCTGGGACGGCAACCACCCCAAGATCGTCTACCACAAGGACGGCATCGGCACGCATTGCTTCCGCGCGGCGAACACCAACGACGAGCCGCCCGAGAACCACCGCGGCACCTGGCAGTTCCCCACGCTCGTGGGGTGGTCGGGCTACCCGGCGACCGTGCGCGAAAAGCTCACCCAGGCCGATTTCGGCAGCGCGCACTTCGGCCTGAGGGACGACTCCTTCGCCAACCACCTGGCGGAGGCCAAGCCGGCCGGCATCCCCTTCGACCCGTACCAGTAGCCGCCGCCACCGCCACCGCCACCGGCCTCGCGATGCGCGGGACCGGCGCCGGTGGCGACGCCTGCCGTCAGCCCGCCCAGATCCTGCGGTACCCCTCGCGGTAACCGGACGGGTCCCAGGACGTGGCGCCGTCGCTGTTGTCGGCCGTGGCGATGTGCACGGGGGCCACGTAGCCGCTGGCCGGCCGGCCGGCGAAGGCGCGGTTGAACTCGTCGATGATCTGCCAGCCCTGCTGGTTCAGCGGCTCGGGCACGGTGGCGGCCTGGAACTGCTCGCTGTTGATCCGCTGGAAGGCGGAGGGGTCGCCGTCGCCGGCGCCGATGTTGAGGGGCGGCCCGGAGCCGGGCCTGCCCGCCGCGCGCAGGGCCGGGGCCGCGTCCGCGAAGTAGAGGTCGTTGATGGCGGCGGAGTACGTCCAGTCGTCCTGGAAGCGGGAGAGCAGCGAGGAGACCGCCTGCGGGGTGCGGCTCGCGGCGTCGGGGATGGGGATGTTCTCGTAGCTCAGGAGCCGTACACCGGAACAGGTGGCGAGCTCCTCGCGGATCAGCTCGGCCTTGTTCTTCGCGAACGGGATCGAGTCGTCGGTGAAGAGGACGACCCCGGCATCACCCGCGGACCGGGCGATGATCCAGTCCGCGCTGATCCTCGCCACGTCCTCCACCTTGGTGGTGACGTTGGTGAACAGCTTCGGTCTCTCGCTCGGGCCGGGGGAGCCCACCGCGTGCCAGCCGATCACCGGGATGTGCGCCGCTTCGGCCCGCGCCATCTGCTGCGAGGTCAGCTGGGGATCGAAGCCGCCGATGACGATGCCCGAGGGCCGCAGGGTGATCGCCTGGCTGAGCGCCGCCTGGATGCCGGCCGGGGTGCCGTCCCCGTCGATCACCCGGACCTGCCAGCCGATGGCCTTCGCGGCCTCCTCGACGCCCTTCGCGACGCCCGCGACACCGGGGTTGGTCATGGTCTGCGCGACGTAGACGATCGACTTGCCGGGGACCGCCGCGGGGCCGGTGGTGGGGCCGTGCCAGGCGGTGTCGGCCTTCTCGGCCCGCGCGACGGCCGCCGCGGCGCTCGCGAGGGCGGTGGGGCAACCGGCCTTGGGCGGCGCGGCGCCGGTGGAGGGGCCGCCGCTCCCGCAGCCGGCGACGAGGGCGGCGGCCGCTGCCAGCAGGGCCGCGGTCGTACGGGTGGTCCTGCGGTGCGAGTGCGAGCGCTTCGGGTACACGGTGCTCCTGACGCGGTGCGCGTACGAACGTTTCTAGGGGGTGCGCAGCCGGCGGCGGGCTGAGTAGCCGGCCAGGCCGACGGCGATGAGCAGGGTGGCCCCGTTGAACAGCGGTGTGGCCCAGAAGTCGGCGCCGAGCTGGCCGATGCCGGCGAGGCCGATGGCGAGGACGGCGACCGCCACGACGGTGCCGAGGGCGTTGACGCGGCCGGGTTTGATCGTCGTGGACCCGAGCAGGGCGCCGACGAAGGCGGGCAGCAGGTAGTCCAGCCCGACGCTCGGGTTGCCGGTCTGCTGCTGGGCGGCGAGGAGGACCCCGGCGAGGCCGGTGACCAGGCCCGATCCGGCGAAGGCGTAGACGGAGTACCGGTGGCTGGGGATGCCGATGATGTCGGCGGTGCGCCGGCTGGAGCCGATGACGTACATGTACCGGCCGAGCGGCAGCCGTTCCAGGACCACCCAGAGCGCGGCCGCGAGGGCCAGGACGTAGTAGGCGGGCAGCGGCAGACCGAGGAAGCGGGAGTCGTAGAGGCCGGTGAAGGCGGCGGGCAGGCCGTCCGGGCCGGGGACGATCCGGGAGCCGTCGGTGATCCAGCCGGTGACGGCGTACATCATGCTGCCGGTGCCGAGCGTGGCGATGAAGGAGTCGATGCGCACGTACTCGACGATGACGCCGTTGAGGACGCCGACCAGGGCCCCGCCGAGGACCACGGTGAGACAGGCGAGCGGCCAGGGCCAGCCCGTGTCGACGATGAGCTGCATCACCATCACATGGGCCAGGCCGAGGCCGTAACCCATGGACAGGTCGAACTTGCCGGTGGCGATGGGGATGGTCGCGCCGAGGGCCAGGATGGCCGGGATCGACTGGTTGGACAGGATCGAGGAGACGTTGTCCCGGGTGGGGAAGGTGTCCGGCAGGACGAGGGAGAAGACGAGGAAGAGCAGGACGGCGAGGGCCAGCAGGCCGTAGGCGCCGATGTGGTGACCCCGCAGGTGGTCCAGCGGGGACCGCGGCGGAGGCGAGGACGGGGACGAGGACGAGGACGGGGACGAGGACGAGGACGAAGGCGAGGATGAAGGCGAGGGCGAAGGGGAAGGGGGCATGGTCATCGGTCCGTCGTGGGTCCGGTGATCGCGGGCATGGCCGAGGCGGTCCGGGTGAGTTCGGCGACCGTGAGGGCCGCACCGGTCAGCTCGGTGCTCACGCTCCCGCGGACGAACACCAGAGCGCGATGGCACACGTCCGCAACCTCTTCGAAATCGGTGGAGATGAGCAGGACCGCCAGGCCCGAGGCCAGTGCGTCGTCGAGCAGCCGGTGGATGGTCGCCTTGGCCCCGACGTCCACCCCGGCGGTCGGCTCCTCCAGGACGAGCAGGCGCAGGTGTCCCCGGAGCCAGCGGCCGACCATGACCTTCTGCTGGTTGCCACCGGACAGGGTGGCGATCGGCACCTCGCTGTCGCGGGGGTGCACCGAGAACCGGTCGATGAGGGCGGTGGCCTCGGCGCGCTCGCGGCGGGGGCCGATCCAGTGCACCGCGGGGGCGCCCGTAGCGCGCGGATTCGCCAGGAAGTTCTCCCGCACGGTCAGGTCGGCGGCGCAGCCCTCCTCCTGACGGTTGGCCGCCACGAAGCCGACGCCGGATTCGAGTGCGGAGTGGACCGTACGCGGGTGGTAGGGCCGGCCGTCGAGCAGCACCTGCCCGCCGAGGATCGGCCGGGCGCCGGCGAGGGCGCGGCCCAGCTCCATGTGGCCTGCGCCGGTCAGGCCCACCATGCCGAGGATCTCACCGGCGCGCAGGTCCAGGCTGACCTCTCCGGTGGACACCGTCCGCACCCCGGCGAGGCTCAGCAGGGGTGCGCCCGCGGCCGGGGGAGTGCCCGGCGTCCGTCCGGCCGGTGCGTGACCCACGATCGCGCGCACCAGCCGGTCCGGGCTGTGACCGGCGAGCGGGCCCCGGTCGACCAGCCGACCGTCCCGCAGGACGGCGAAGGTGTCGGCGACCCGGTAGACCTCGTCGAGCCGGTGGCTGACGTAGAGGATGCCGTGGCCGCGGTCACGCAGGGTGTGCAGTACGTCGAAGAGCCGCGCGCAGTCGGCGGCGGGGAGGGTGGCGGTCGGCTCGTCGAGCACGAGGAGCTCGGCCCGGGTGGCGAGGGCGCGGGCGATGGCGACGAGCGAGCGCTCGGCGGGACCGAGGCGGGCGATCCGGGCGTCGGCGTCCAGGTGCCCGGCGACGATCCGCAGGGCCTCGTCGCAGCGCTCCCGGGTCCGCCGCCAGGAGATCAGTCCGCGGCGGCGGGAGTAGCCGGTGCCCAGGGCGACGTTCTCGGCCACCGTCATCCACGGGACGAGCCCGAGGTCCTGGTGGATGAAGGACATGTTCCGGGTCGCGGCGTGACTGCCGAGGGGATGGCCGGCCACCGTGACCTCGCCCGTGTCGGCCCGGTGCACCCCGGCGAGCACCTTGATGAGGGTGGACTTTCCGGCTCCGTTGGGGCCGAGCAGGGCGAGGACGCTGCCGCGCCGGATGTCGAGGTCGACCGAGTCCAGGGCGAGCGTGCCGCCGAACCGCTTGCTCAGGCCGCGCAGGCGGACGAGTGGTGCGGCACCGGACTGCGAGGGTGGGCTCGCCCAGGTGTCGGGAGCGTCGTGCACAGACTTCTCCGGGGGTCGGCCTCCGAGTTCTTCCCGACGGGTACGGGGCACTCTACGGGGATACAGAGGGTTATTCCTGGCATATCGCCACGCTGTCTGCCCCCAATGGCGGAACGACCGCGGGGTTCGGGGGTCAAGCGGCGGCCAGGGTGCACTCGGCCCAGATGACCTTGCCGTCGGTGGTGTAGCGGGTGCCCCAGGACTGGGCGAGCTGCGCGACGAGGAACAGGCCGCGGCCGCCCTCGTCGGTGGTCGCCGACTGGCGCATGCGCGGGGCGCTGCTGCTGGCGTCGTGCACCTCGCAGATCAGGTTGCGGTCGTGGATGAGACGGACCCGGATCGGCGCGGTCCCGTACCGGACGGCGTTCGTGACCAGCTCGCTGAGCAGGAGTTCCGTGGCGAACGCGGACTCCTCCAGTCCCCACCGGTTCAGCTGGCTCACGGAAGCGGCGCGGACCTCGGAGACGAGGGCCGGATCGGCGGCCAGCTCCCAGGTGGCGATCCGGTCCGCGGGTACGGCGCGGGTGCGGGCGACGAGGAGCGCGATGTCGTCGTCGGGGTGCTCGGGTGCGACGGCGTCGAGGACGGCCTGGCAGGTCTCCTCCGGGGCCCGGTCCGGGTGGGCCAGCGCCCGGTTCAGGGCGTCGAGGGCCACGTCGATGTCGCGGTGGCGGTCCTCGATGAGCCCGTCGGTGTAGAGGACGAGCTGGCTGTGCTCGGGGAGCCGGATCTCGGCCGACTCGAAGGGCAGGCCGCCGAGGCCGAGCGGGGGACCGGCGGGCAGGTCGAGGAGGGACACGGTGCCGTCGGGCCGGACCAGCGCGGGCGGAGGGTGGCCGGCGCGGGCCATCGTGCACTGCTGGGAGGTGGGGTCGTAGATGGCGTACAGGCAGGTGGCGCCGACGATGCCGGTGCTGCCGGAGCCGGGACCGTCCGCGCCCTCCTCCCGGTCGAGGCGCACCATCAGGTTGTCCAGGTGGGTGAGGAGCTCGTCGGGGGCCAGCTCCAGCTCGGCGAAGTTACGGGCGGCGGTGCGCAGGCGGCCCATGGTGGCGGCGGCGTGCAGTCCGTGGCCGACGACATCGCCGACGAGGAGGGCGACCCGGGCCCCGGACAGGGGGATGACGTCGAACCAGTCGCCGCCCACACCCGACTCGGCGGGCAGATAGCGGTGGGCGACCTCGACGGCGCTCTGCTCGGGGAGGTCGCGGGGGAGCAGGCTGCGCTGCAGGGACAGGGCGAGGGTGTGTTCGCGGGTGTAGCGGCGGGCGTTGTCGATGCAGAGGGAGGCGCGGGCGGCGAGCTCCTGCGCCAGCGAGCGGTCGTCGTCCCCGTAGGGGGCCGGGTCCTGCGAGCGGTAGAAGCTCGCGACGCCGAGGACGGCGCCACGGGCGAGCAGGGGGACCGTGATGAGGGAGTGGATGTTGTGGGCGAGGAGCCGTTCGGCGTGCCGGGGGTCCTGGGCGATCCAGCCGAAGGCGGCCCGCAGATCCTGTTCGAGCACCGGCTGCCGGGTGGCGATGCAGCGCATGTGGGGCGTGGTGGGCCGCAGGCTGATCTGCGCGCCGACCGGGTAGAAGGGGCAGTCCTCACGGATGCCGTGGACCACCGTGCGCTGCATCTCGGTGGTGGGATGGGGGGAGTCCTCCCCGAGCAGTACGCCTCCGGGCAGGTCGATGGTGACGAAATCGGCCAACCTCGGGACGGCCGTCTCGGCGAGCTCCCAGGCGGTGCGGCTCACGTCCAGCGTGGTGCCGATGCGGTTGCTGGCCTCGGCCAGCAACTCCAGGCGCCGGCGTGCCGCGACGGCGTACTTGCCCACCTCGGGCTCGCCCACCAGCACCAGCCCTCTGACCCGGCCCTGGGCGGGGCCGGCGGCGGGCGCCGCGGCGGCCTCCGCGGCGGGGCCTTCGGTGCCCGGTGCGCCGCGTGCGCGGACCGTCGCCGGCGGCGGACCGGGGGTGACGTGAGGACGGAACACGGGCGGCACCCCGGCGGGGGCGTGCGGCTGGGGGTGGGTGGGGGCCGGGGCGTGCCGCTCCGAGTCCTCGGGGAGCAGTGCCTCGACGACGACCCCCTCCACCCCGGCGGCGCTCGTCACGGGGTGGCTGACCAGCGTGACCCACCGGCCGCGGGACAGGGGCACTTCGGCGGCGGCCCGCCGGTCCCCGGACATCAGCTCCGTGGCCTTCTCCTTGAGGGTCGCCTGGTCGCTCTGCTCCAGCTCGCTCTGGAGGAAGTCGGCCATCGCCACCGGGTGCCCGTCGAGGCCGTGCTCGCTGCTCAGAGCCAGGCTCGCGGTGTCGAGATAGGCCTGCAGCAGACCGTGCTCGCGCGCCGAACTCTGGTCCATCAGCCTTCGCTCGATGGCTTCGGCCGCCTTGCGCACCACGGGGATCAGCGCCGGGTCCGCGTCGGTGTAGGGATAGCCGAGGCACAGGACGCCCTGGATGTGCCCGCTGAGCTGGTCGCGCAGCGGGATCGCGGTGCAGGCGCTCGACTGGGAACGCTCGGCGAAGTGCTCGGCGCCGTAGACCTGGCACAGCCGCCTCTCCGCGAGGGTGAGGCCGATGCCGTTCGTACCGGCCACCTGCTCGGCGAACACGAAGCCGGGGAGGATCTGGATCGGGGCGAGCTGCTTGAGCATGGATTTCTCGCCGAAGCGGCGGGCGAGCACCGTGCCGTGACCGTCGGCGAGGCAGATGTTGGTGCGGCTGCCCGCGAAAATGCTCTGGAGCCGGTCGAGTACGGGTTCGGCGGCGCGCAGCAGCGGACCGTCCGGATCGAAGCCCTCCTGGAACGGCAGCTCGGACTGCTCCGGCGACAACCCCAGGAGCCGACTGCGCTGCCACGAGCTCAGGATCGGACTTCTCACGCTCCCCTCGACCGACTCGCCCTGCAGGAATCGGTCACGGAACCGCACGGGGCCGATGCGGTCTCCGACGGCCCCCATGTGCATCACTTCCCCTCACCGGAGCACCCTCGATCGCCAGATTTGAGTATATTCCTCACATTTCGGCAATGAGGTGTGGGAGCGAAGTGATCAGCGCGTGCCCGCGTCACAGGACCGCGACCGGATTGACGGGTGAGCCGGTTCCGCCGGGGACGTTCAGCGGTGCCACGACGAGCAGGAACGCGTAACGGCCCGCTTCGGCGCACGCGGCCGAGAGCGGTTCGAGGTCGAGGTTGTCCAGCAGCGGCACCCCCATCGCCGTGACGGCGAGCGCGTGGACGGGGGAGTGCAGTCCTTCGACCGGCGAGGGCCGTACGTCGCTGTCCCCGTCACCGCCCAGCAGCGCGACGGCGCGCTCGACCAGCAGCGGTACGGCGTGCACGTGCCAGCCCGCGCTCGCCGTGTCGGGGTTCCAGGGGCCGAGCTCCCGGCGCCGGCGCAGGGCCCCGGAGCGCAGCAGGACGGCGTCGCCGTCCCCGACGGTCACCCCGAGGGCCTCCTCCGCGGCGACGAGGTCCCGGGCGTGCACCGCACGGCCCGGTTCGAGCCATTCGACCCCGAGGACGGCGGGCAGGTCGACCAGGACGCCCCTGGTGACCAGCGGGCCGAGCGCCGACACCGCGCCGAAGTGGGCACCCGCCGCATCGACGCACTCGCGCGCCGCCCGCCCGTCGTACAGTTGCCCTCGGTAGGCGACGTGCGACAGTGCGTCGAGGTGCGTCACGCTCTTGCCGTGGTAGTCCGCGGCCAGGAAGTCCTTGTGGACGGACGGCTCCGGGACCTGCACGTCGCCGAGGTCGGACATGTAGTGCAGTGCGGGCCTCGCGTTGTCCGGGCCGGGGCGGGTGTCCCAGGGCCGTGCCATCGGGACGACCGTCCCGTCCCGGACCGTGGCGGCGGCCCTGCGCGCATGCTCCGCCGTCACCCGGTTCCAGGCCCCGCGGTCGGCCGCCGCCCACCGGCCCCACGTACGGACCGACGCGAACAGCGCGTCGAACTCCTGGCGGGAGACGGCGGGCCCGTTCGCCGGCCCGTCGGCGGGGACACCGGCGGGGGCGTCGGTGGGGTTGCCGCTCATGTCCCCAGTGTCCGGCGGTTCGCCCCCCGGCGCTGGCCGGGAGACGTTCTCCGCGCAAGGGGGTGCCGGTCGCTCGCGCTAGTGTGCGCGCGTGAGCTTTCATCTCGTCATAGGTTTTGGTCCCGCCGGCGCCGCCACCGCCCGGCTCCTCGCCGAACAGGGCCGTACCGTAAGGGTGGTCACCAGATCGGGCCGGAGCCCGGAACCCGGGATCGAACACGTCGCGCTCGACGCGACCGACACCCGGCAACTGGCCGAAGCCGCGCGGGGCGCGGCCGCGATCCACAGCTGCGCCGCACCCCCCTACCACCGCTGGGCGGGCGACTGGCCGCCGCTGGCCTCGTCGCTCTGCGCCGCGGCCGAGGCGACCGGGGCCGTACTGGTCATGCTGGGGAACCTCTACGGCTACGGCCCCGTGGACGGCCCCCTGACCGAGGAACTGCCGCTCGCGGCCACCGGCACCAAGGGGCGGGTCCGCGCCGCGGTCTGGGAACAGGCGCGGACACTGCACGAGCAGGGCCGGATCAGGGCGGTCGAGGTACGCGCCTCGGACTTCTTCGGACCCGGCGTCACCGATGGCGGCCACCTGGCCGCGCGGGTCGTGCCGCCGCTGCTGCGCGGCAGGCCGGTCACCACGCTGGGGGACCCGGACGCCCCGCACAGCTGGACCTATCTCCCCGATGTCGCACGGACGCTGGCCGAGGTCGCGGACGAGGAGCGCGCCTGGGGACGCGCCTGGCACGTCCCGACCCAGCCCGCGCGGTCCGTACGGGAGATGGTCGGGCGGCTCTGCGCCCAGGCGGGGACGGGACCGGTCGCCGTGCGCGGGCTCCCGTCGGCCGTGGTCGGCGTGGCATCGCTCTTCTCCCCGCTGATCCGCGAACTGAAGGAGATCCGCTACCAGTTCGACCGTCCGTTCGTCCTGAATTCGAGCGCCTACGAGGCGGCGTTCGCGGTACGGTCCACCCCCGTAGACGAGCAGGTCAAGGCGACGTTGGAATGGTGGCGCGAACGACTCGCGACCAGCGAACGTCAGGGGTGACAGGACAGGGATGAACCACATGGAGGACGCCCGGAGACCGGGGCGGGAGGACATCGCCGTCGTGGGGATGGCGTGCCGGTTCCCGGGCGCGCGCAATGTGAACCAATACTGGCGGCTGCTGACGGCCCCGCAGGCACAGTTCGGGACGATCCCGGACTCGCGGTGGCGCACCTCGGCCTTCACGAGCGACAACTTCCGCGACACCTCGTCGGCGTACACGGACACCATGGCGCTGCTGCCGGACGTGGGTCACTTCGACGCGGCCCACTACGGCATCCCGCCGCGGCGGGCCCGGGCGATGGACCCGCAGGCCCGGCTGCTGATCGACCTCGCCCGCGAGGCCATCCAGGACGCCGGGTGGGAGGCCGACGGCTTCGACCGCGAGGAGACCTCGGTGATCACGGCGCTCACCGAGGGCGGCTACCGCGAACTCAGCACCCTGCAGATCCGGATGCGCCAGCTGGCCGGTGGCGAGTTCGGTGCGCGGCCCGGCGACCCCCGCCTGCTGGAGTCGGTGCGGGCCGTCGACGGACTCAACGGCACCTCCGTGGCCGGGCTCCTGCTCAACATGGGCCCCAACACCATCAGCTCGGTCTTCGACCTGCACGGCGAGAGCTACGCTCTGGACTCGGCCTGCTCGGGCGGACTCATGGCCGTGGCCAACGCCGTGCACGCTCTGCGCGCGGGCCGCTCCCGCATCGCCCTCGCGGGCGGCGCCCAACTGATACTCACCCCCGACCTGCTGGTCGGGCTGTGCCGGATCGGCGCCATCTCGCGCAGCGGCCGCTGTCTGCCCTTCGGCGCGCAGGCCGACGGCTTCGTCCTCGGCGAGGGAGCCGGGGTCCTGGTGCTGCGGCCCCTGTCCGACGCACTGGCGGCGGGCGACCGGGTCTACGCCGTGATCCGCGGTGTGGGAACGGCCAACGACGGGACCGTGCAGGGCGGTATGCACCCCCAGGCGGCCGGCCAGCTCCGCACCCTGCGCCGGGCCTACCGGGACGCGGGGCTCTCCCCGGACGCGGTGGGCTACCTGGAGGCGCACGGCACCGGAACCACGGTCGGCGACCCCGTCGAGCTCGGTGTCCTGCGCGAACTGCGCGGTGAGCGCTCCGAACCCGCCTACCTCGGCGCCGTGAAGGCGGTGGTCGGACACTCGCTGAACTCCGCGGGGATCGCGGGGCTCATCAAGTCGGTCCTGGCCGTGCAGCGGGGCGTGATACCCCCGCAGCCGGAGTGCGACCTGGCCGATCGTTCCGGCTTCGACGCCGCTCGGCTGACCGTGGCGACAGCCCCGACGCCGTGGCCGGACCGCGCGGGTCCGCGCCGGGCGGGGGTCAGTGCCTTCGGCTTCGGCGGTACCGGCGTGCACCTGGTGGTGGAGGAATGCACCACGGCCCCGACCGGACCGGCAGCGCCTGCGGCGCCGGCCGGCGGACCGTACGTACTGGCCCTCAGCGCGCGGGACCGGGACGGACTGGCCCGCTACGCCCGGGAGCTCGCGGAGACCCTCACCGACGACCGGCCCCCGCTGGCCTCGGTGGCGGACACCCTGGCCCGCCGCACACCCCTCACCCAGCACCTCACCCTGATGGCCCGGGACTCCGCCGACGCCATCGCCCGGCTGACGGCGGCGGCCGCCGCCGTCGAGGCCGGCCGTACGCAGGAGCTCGCCGGGCACACGGCCACCGACGCCGTGCCCCGGCCGCCCGCAACGGTGCGGACGCCCCCGTGCACCCTGCCGCCGAGCCCGCTGGCCCCGCGCCGCCACTGGGTCGTGGACGACTCGGCGCGCGAGGTCCCGGATCCCGCCGAGGCCACACCCGCGACACCCGCGACACCCGCGACCGTGTCGCTCCCCGGCGGCGCATCCGCGGCCTCCCTCGTGCTCGAAGAGGTCTCGCGGACCGGTGTCTTTCCGCTCGCCGAGCTGAGCGGGCACCTGACCCTGGTGACCGACCTCGGATTCGACTCCCTGATGCTGCAGGAGCTCGCGATCAACATCACCAAACGGATACCGGGGTTCCGGTCCGAGGAGCTGTTCTCGCCCGGACTCACCGTCGGCCGGCTGATCGAACTCGTGGACCCGGACACGGATACGCACACCGCTGCGGACCGCACGCGTACGGCGGCCCCCGCCGGACCGGCCCCGCAGCCGGAGCCCGTATGGGACGCCAGGACGGCCTCCATCGACGCGTTCCCGGAAGTGGGCGAGTTCGAGCAGCGCCTCGGCCGGATCACCGACAGCGGCGCGGCCAACCCGTACTTCCGGGTCCACGAGGGCAACATCCGCGACACGACCGTCATCGGGGGCCGCACCCTGCTGTCCTTCGGCAGCTACAACTACCTGGGGCTCTCCGGCCATCCGGCGGTCGACGAAGCCGTGCACCGGGCGGTGGACCGGTACGGCACCTCGGTCTCCGCGAGCCGCGTGCTCTCCGGCGAACGGGACCTGACCGTACGGCTGGAGCGGGCGCTGACCGACTTCCTCGGCGTCGGCGACTGCCTGACCCTGGTGAGCGGCCACGCCACGAACGTCACCGCCATAGGGCACCTCGTCGGCCCCGAGGACCTCGTGGTGCACGACGCGCTCGCCCACGACAGCATCCTGCAGGGCTGCGCCCTGTCCGGGGCGGCGCGACGCCCCTTCGCCCACAACGACATGCGGCAGCTGGAGCACATGCTGCAGCTCAACAGGCCCCGGTTCCGGCGGGTGCTGATCGCCGTCGAGGGCGCCTACAGCATGGACGGCGACCTCGTCGACCTGCCGGCCGTGATCGAGCTGAAGAAGCGCTACGGCGCCCTGCTGATGGTCGACGAGGCCCACAGCATCGGCACCGTCGGCGAACACGGCAGGGGAGTGGGCGAGTTCTACGGCGTCGACCGGTCCGACGTGGACCTGTGGATGGGCACCCTCTCCAAGTCCTTCGCCAGCTGCGGCGGTTACCTCGGCGGCTCGGCCCGGATGGTGCGCTGGCTGCGCCACACGCTCCCCGGCTTCGTCTACAGCGTCGGCCTGACCCCGGCCAACGCGGCCGCCGCGCTGGCCGCCACCGAGCTGCTCACCGCGCAGCCGCAGCGGGTGCGTGCCCTCAGACGGAACTCCGAGCTCTTCCTCCGGCTCGCCGCCGAGGCCGGCCTGGCGACGGGCTCCAGCGCGGGCACCCCCATCGTGTCGTGCATCCTCGGCGACTCGGCGAGGACCCTGCGCGTCGCGGACGGGCTGTTCGCCCGGGGCGTCGTCGCGGACCCGATCTTCCACCCCGCCGTGGAGGAAGGGCTGTCGAGACTGCGCTTCTTCGTCACCAGCGAACACCGCGCGGACGACATCCGGCGGGCCGTGTCGATCCTGGCCGAAGAGGTGGCGGCAGCCGCTGCCGGGCGATAAATGATCCATCTCAGATCAGGGTGCGTTCGATGCGGCTGAGCGTGGCGCTCCTGGCGGGATTGCCGTCCTCGCCCGCCGCGGCGGCAGGCGCCGCGGTGTGCCGCTGATCGGCGTCGCCGATCCGCTGGGACAGGAGGTAGGCGATGATCTCCGCCTCCTGCTCCTGGACGTCGTCGTAGGTCGCCCGCAGGAGCATGTCGCGAACGAGTTCGGGGTCGAGGTTGGGGAAGAGGAGGCGGGCGGCCGCCTCGTCCAGCCCGCCCGCACCGCGATGGCAGCAGATGATGTGGCCCAGCTCGTGCAAGATGATGTGCTCCTGATGCGCGCCGGTGGTGTTGGCGTCGTAGAAGATGAGGTCCTCGTCGCGAGCGGCCACCCACATGCCGCACGGATGCGACGAGGGCATCTGCATCGGGACCAGCGTGATCGGACGGTCGCGGACCTCGCCGAGATGGCGGCACAGCTCGGCCACGTCGGCCGCCGCCGGCAGATCGAGTTCGGCGATCCGCTGCGCGCCGGCCTTCCGGAGCTTCTTGAGCCGGCTGCGGCGCTCGTGGTCGGCCGCCCGCTCCTTGCGGGCGCCCCTCATGGCGACTCGGAGGCGTCGGCGACGGGCGGCAGGCCCTGCATCTGCCGGTACTGGTCCATGATGGCCGTGATGGCCTGGAGGTTCTCCTTCTTCATCCCCGCGGCCCGCATCGCCACGGCGCGCACGCCGGACTGGCGCAGTGCCTCGATGGCGGCGAGCTCGCCGAGCACGGACTCGGCGACCTTGTCGTCGAAGAAGTAGGCGACCGAGACCCCGAAGAAACGGGCCAGGGCGGACAGCAGGTCGGGTGACGGGTTGGAGCGCTTCCCCGTCCGCAGCTGCGACAGATACACACCCCCGACCTTGAGTTCGGGGTTGACCCGCTTCAGCTCGTCCGCGACCTCGGCGTTGGTCCAGTGCTTGCCCTTGGGGCGGACCGTTCGGAACAGGTCGTCGAGGCGCTTCGCGAGAAGGGGGCGTTCCTCACTCCCGTTCTCGGTGTCGTTCTCGGTCCCGGTCATGGTGAACCATCCTCCCGTCGCCTGTCGGTATAGCCCTCAGCTATACGTCAGTTTCACAGATTAGCTGTCAGTTGACAATTGACCAGGACTCGGCGAACGTGGGGTCCAGCCGATAGCTGGCAGCTAACTTGCGCTCACGGGGGACGCACGTTGGTCGCCGGTGACATCGGACTGGCCCGGCCCTCGGGGGATGGGCCGGGCCAGTACGGGCGGGAGCAACCCGTCCGGCCGCCGCGAGAGCGGCGGAAACGGGATACCCGCCCGGTTTGACGGGGGATGCAAACCGGGCGGGAGTTCTCAACTCGCCTTGCCGAGCTTACTGTAGGCGGCTGCCACTTGGGTGAGCCATGCCAGCTCTGCCGCGAAGTTGTTCGTGTCACGGTCGTCGAAGTCGCCGGCGTCCTTGTTGTTCCGGGGCACCGTGTGGGTCAGTTTTGCCTGCAAGGCGCGCTTGATCTGTGCAGCTTCGGTGAAGGCCTGCCGTGATTCCGCGCTTCCCTCCTTGGCCGGATCGTGACCCTCTCCCGCGGCGCGGTCGATGTACGGACGCAAGTCCCGCCACCCGTCCCGTATTTCGACGACCCGGCGGTGAAGGCGGTAGTCGAGGTCGGACACCGATGCGCCGGGCGGCTCCAGGGCGATGTCCGGGGAGGACTCGTACAGGTCCCGCCACAACGGGTAGAGCGCCCGGTACGACCGGTACGTGCGGGCCCACTCCAGGAGCCGGGTCGCCGCCGGACCCCAGGAGGAGTTGGTCAGGCTGAGCGACAGCATGACGATGCCCGCCGCGCTGAAGACCGAGGCGGCCACCTTCCAGACGCCGATGTCGACACCGCCCGCCGCCGTGAGGATGTTGACGGTCCTGGCGAGGCAGTAGAGGAACAGGACGACCGCGGTCACCGAGAGCAGCCGCAGGGCCTGCCGCAGCGAGGCGTTGTCGGTCATCCGGGCGTACGGCCCGCACTGGAGGTAGATCGTGACGCACGGGATCGCCTGCGAGACGATGAACGCCAGGAGATAGGTGAGCAGCAGCGGCTCGCCGGTGCCGTCGAAGTCCGAGGCGGGCCGGCCGGTGCCGTCGGCGAGGAAGAAGAGGGCCGCCAGCAGTACGTCGAGGGCGATACCGGTGATCAGCCAGTAGCGCGTCCTGCGTGCGGCCTCCTCGTCCGCCTCGGCCCACCGCAGCAGGATGATCTGCGCGCTGACGCAGAAGGCGACCGCCGACAGGTGCATGAGGAGGACGGCGAGGTTGCCGACTCCCAGCAGGGGCCCGCCCCCCATGGCCAGGGCTCCCATGGTGAAGGTGAGGCACTGGAGGAGCAGAGTGGCGATCAGCGTGCGGTACGCGCCGTCCTTCCAGCTGCGCCGGGCCTGGCACAGCCGGTAGACGAGCGCCGCGTACGAGGAGAGCGCCGCTATGACGAAGCAGAGGGTTCTGGTGGTGTTCACGTCCTGGTTTTCTGCCGGTGCCGCGCGGGCGGCGGGCGGGTCAGTCGGTGTTCTCGGCCGGGGGGACCACGAGGCCGATGCTCTCGGCGGCCACGGCGATGGCGTAGTCGAAGAACGTGGCCTCGTCCCGGACGCTGTCGTGGGTACGGCTGAAGACCTGGAACACCAGGAGGCCGATCAGATTGCTCCACAGGACGATGCCGCGCTCGATGATGTCCGAGAAGGGGGCCTCGGGCGTGCCGCCGAAGAGCTGCACGGCCTCCGGCAGGAGCAGCGGCGGGCCGGGCACCTGCCGCCGGGGCGGGGTGAGTTCACCGGCCTCCAGTGCGGAGCGCACGATGGCGGCGAGGACGGCCGGAGTGCGCGAGGCCGACGGGACCGTGTCCTGCGGGGCGTGGTAGCCGGGCACGGGTGAGCCGTAGATCAGGGTGAACTCGGCGGGGTTGGCGAAGGACCACTGCCGCAGCGCGCGGGTGACCGCGAGGAGCCGTGCGCCTGCGGACGCACCGGCCGCCGTGGCGGCGCCGTCGGCCCCTTCCATCGCCTCGCCGGACGCGTCGTAGGCGTCGATGACCAGTGCGGTCAGCAGATCGTCGCGGTGCGGGAAGGCGGCTTCGACATCGGCGACGGGCAGGCCGCTGTCGCGTGCCACGGCTTCCAGGGACAGCCCGGCGGCGCCCCGCTTCACCAGCTGCTGGCGCGCGATGTCCTTGATCACCACCGCCGGGGTGATGTCGTCGTCCTCGGTCGAACTGATTGCGGAAACATCCATGCCGGAACCGTACCCGCCGGCAACTGCGGCCGTGCGTACGGTCTTTCGAACGCCCTGGTCATGCGGTGTGATCCGGCCACCGGGCGGGTACGGAACGTTCCGGGCGAATGCGGTCGAGCGGTGGGCGTCAGACGCCGGACACGGTACTGGGGCCGCCCGTCAGGGAAACGTGCAGGCCGTCCGGCCGGACCTCGGCCGAGGTGGCCGCGAGCCCGAGCGGGTACTCCTTCGGCGCGCCCGCCTGCGGTCCGAAGCCGCCGGCACCGATTCCGAGCCGGTCGGTGGGGACGGAGCGGCCGAACAGGGTGAGCCCGTCGACGGCGAGGGTGACCTTGCCGTCCGCGAGGACCGGACGCAGCGTCAGCCGCCCGAGCCCGCCCGGGCCGACGTCCGCGAGGACCGTCCCCTTCGCGGGATCGGTGGTGACCGCGGACACCGCCACGGACGGTACGGCGTCGCGGATCGCGGCGGCGAGGGACTGCGTGGAGACCGTCACGTCCGCGTGGGTGCCGCCGACCGTGGTCGTCCCGCCGAGGCGGACGTCGTCCAGCCGGGCCCGGACGCGGACCTGCGAGAGCCGCCCGACCCGGGCGTCGTCGCTGCTGATGTCGAGCCGGGGGATGCTCTCGTGCGCCAGGTCCCACAGGGCCCAGCCGCCGGCGACACCGACCGCCACGTCGTCACCGAGGCCCGGAGCCGCCTGCGCGACACGGCTCTGGATGCGGTGGCGGACGATGTACTCGGCCGCGCCGGTGGCGACGACGGCCAGCAGGACCGCGGCGACGGTGATCGTGAGGACGGTACGGCGGCGCAGGGCGGCCCGGATCCTCGTCAGGGGGCGCTTCATCGCCGTTCTCCTCGGGCGGGTGCGAGATCGGGTGTGGTTCCGGGAGCCGATGCGGGACCCGATGCGGGATCCGGTCCGGCCAGGGGCTCCGGCCCGGCGGCGGGCCCTTCCGGGTCGAGGTGCGGCAGGAGCCGGTCCAGCCAGCCGGGGAGCCACCAGTTGGCGCGCCCGAACAGGTACATGGACGCGGGCACCAGGAGCAGGCGGACCACGGTGGCGTCGATGATGACGCTGACGCCGAGGCCCAGCGCGAGCATCTTGACGGCGACGTTCGTCGAGAGCAGGAAGGCCAGGAACACGCTGGTCATGATCAGCGCCGCGCAGGTGATGACACGGGCGGTGGCGGCGAGGCCGGTGGCGACGGCCAGGTGGTTGTCCTCGTGCTGCAGCCAGATCTCGCGGATCCGGGAGAGCAGGAAGACCTCGTAGTCCATGGAGAGTCCGAAGACGATGGCGAACATCATCATCGGTACGTAGGACTCGACGGGCACCTTCTCGGTGACGCCGAACAGCGCGCCGCCCCAGCCCCATTGGAAGACCGCGACGACCACGCCGTAGGCGGCGGCGATGGAGAAGAGGTTGAGCACGGCGGCCTTGAGCGCCACCAGCGGGCTGCGGAAGACGGTGAGCAGCAGCAGGAACGCGGCGGCGACGACCACGGCGATGATCAGGGGCAGTTTGGCGGAGAGGGTGTCGGTGAAGGTCTGGGCGGCGGTGGCCGTGCCCGTGAGGTAGCCCGTGGCCCCCGTGCCCGAGAGGGTGTGAGGCACCGTCTCGTCCTGCAAGGTGTGGATCAGGTCCGCGGTGGCCGCGTCCTGCGGGCCGGTGGTCGGCACGACCGTGGTGATGAGCAGGGCGTGGTCGGGGCTGGGCACCGGGGGAGTGACGGAGGCGACGCCCGGTACGGAGGCCAGATCGCGCCGGAGCGAGGCCGCCAGGTCCTGGCGCAGGCTCTCGTTCTCGGCGTGCCGGCTGTCGAGGTGGGTGACTACGGTGAGCGGGCCGTTGGCGCCGGGGCCGAAGCCCTCGGTGATCAGATCGTAGGCGCGGCGGTCGGTCCGGCTGGTGGCCTGGGCTCCGGCGTCGACGTGGCCGAGCTGCATGGACGCGACGGGGACCGCGAGTACGCCGAGTACGAGCAGGCCGCCGACCAGGAACAGCCACGGGCGGCGGCTCACCCTGACGGCCCAGCGGTGCCAGACGTCCGCCTCACCGGTGGGTTCGGCGACGGGCCGGCGGACGTGGAGGCGGTCGATGCGCCGGCCGAGCAGACCCAGCAGGGCGGGAGTCAGGGTCACGGACGCGGCGGCGGCCACCAGGACGCTGAGTCCGGCGGCGACACCGAGGGCGCCGATGAAGCCCACGCCGGAAGCGCACAGTCCGCCCAGGGCCATGGCCACGGTGGCGGCGGCGACCAGCACGGCCCGGCCGCTGGTGGCGACCGTACGGCCGACCGCCTCGGCGGGTTCGGTTCCGGCGTGCAGCAGGGCCCGGTAGCGGGTGGCGAGGAAGAGCGCGTAGTCGATGCCGACGCCGAGGCCCATCATCGCGGCCAGGGTCGGGGCGGCCTGCGCGAAGCTGAAATGACCGGCGAGCAGTCCGAGCCCGGCCAGGCTCACGGTCAGGCCGATCACGGCCGTCACCAGGGGCAGGCCGGTGGCGGCGACGCTGCCGAAGCCGATCAGCAGGACGAGCACGGCGACGGCCAGACCGATCGCCTCGGAGGCGCGGTCGGCGGACTTGGGGGTGGCCAGCTGGCCGAGCGGGGCCCCGTACTCGACGGTGACGTCGTCGGCGCGCAGCGGCTCGACGGCGGCGTCCACCCCGGCGAGGTAGGAGGGGTCGAAGCTCGCCGGATTGCCGTCGAAGCGGACGGTCACCTGGGCGGTCCCGCCGTCCGCCGAGACCGCCCCGGGGGTGGTGAGCGGGTCGGCCACCGACAGGACGTCCGGGAGCCGGCCCAGGTCGGCGACGGCCGCGTCGATCGCCGCCTTGTGATCGGTGACCGCACCCTTGTCGGTGGTGATCACGATGGCGGAGGCCGTGCCGCCGGACCCGGTGGTGTGGGCCGTCAGCAGGTCGGCGCCGGTCTGGGTGCTGGTGCCGGGGAGGGAGAAGCTGTCCGCGTAGGTACCGCCCCAGGTCTGGTTGGCGAGCCCGAGGCCGACCAGTGCCAGTACCCACAGGGCGACGACGCGCCAGGCGTGCCGGGCGCACCAGCGCCCGCTCCGGTGGAGGAGCCCCGGCCCCCCGGCCGATTCAGTGTTCATGGGGGCCACTGTGCGCGGTGTGTGTAAGGGGGGCGTGGGTGCATTGTTCGGGGAATGTAAGGGGCCGCCGCGGCGCCCGCGTACTCAGGCGGCGGGCGCCGGCGGGAGGGTGACGGTGAAGCTGGCGCCGCCTTCCGGGCCGTGCCCCTCGACGCGGATGTCGGCGCCGAGACGGCCGGTCAGGCGGTGGGCGATCGCCAGCCCCAGGCCGCTGCCGACCGGGCGGGTGTCCCGGTAGCGTGCGTGGAGGGCGCCGTGGTCGAAGGCGATGCGTACGTCGTCGTCGGTCAGGCCGGGCCCGCCGTCGCGGACCTGCAGCTCGGCCCCGCCGCCCGCGGCGGCCGGGCGGACGGCGAGGACCAGGGGCGCGCCCCCGGGCGTGACGCGCAGCGCGTTCTGCACCAGGCCGTCGATCAGCTGCCGGACCCGGAAGGCGTCCGTCGCGACGACGACGGGCAGCTCCGGCCGTTCGAGCCGGAGGTCGACGCCGTGGCGTGCGCACAGGCCGGTCCAGAACGCGGCGGCCTCGGAGACCAGTGCGCGCAGATCGGCCGGGGCCACGTCCAGACGGAAGTCGTCGGCCTCCAGCCGGGCCAGGTCCAGCAGGTCCCCGAGGAACCGGTCCAGGCGCCGGGTCTCGTCGGCCAGGATCGAGCCGACCTCAGGCACCCGCTCCGGCTCGATCAGGCCGTCGGCGAGCGCCTCGGCGTAGCCCTGCAGCGCGGTCAGCGGGGTGCGCAGATCGTGGGAGACGGAGAGCAGGAACTCCCGCTGCCGGTTCTCGCTGTGGGCCAGCGCCTCGTCCAGGACGTTGAGGGCGCGCCCGATGTCGGCGGTCTCCCGGGGGCCGTCGACCGGGGCAGGTACGCCGCGTTCGCCGTCGGCGAGCCGGTGCGCGATCTGCGCGGCCGTCACGAGCGGACGGGCGATCCGGCGGGCGAGGAGCGCCCCGGCCAGGGCCGCGCCGAGCATGCCGACGACCAGCGGGACGATCACGTTGCGGCGGATCTGGTTCGTGTTCTCGGTGACCACCGTGTACGGCTCGGTCAGCACGACCGCCCCGCCGCGTACGCCGGGCTGCCCCACCAGCAGTACCTCCTGGCCACCGAGGATGCCGGTGGTGGAGACCGGATCCCCTGCCAGCAGGGCCGATCTGGACGTACGGTCGACGGCCGGGCCGGCCGTTCCGCTCACGGTGCCGTCCCGGGCGATGACCGCGAGCTGCACCCCGTTGGGCCCCGCCAGGGCCTGGGCGCCGGTGAAGAGCGCCTCGGACAGGATCGGCAGCCGGCTGAGCACCGTCGCCTGACGGGTCAGCTGGTCGCGTTCACGCTGTTCGGCGCCGCGCGCGGCGGTCTGCCAGGCGATCAGTCCCGTCAGGGCCACCGCGAGCGCCGCCACCACGGTGGTCAGCACCACGATCTTGCGGGCGAGGGAGCCGCGGTGCGGACCCGTGCGGGGGTCGCGGGTCACGGGCCGGGCGCCGTCGCGCTGTACCCGACGCCCCGGACCGTACGGATCGGGCT
The DNA here is from genome assembly GCF_030440515.1 of Streptomyces xanthophaeus. GTDB lineage: Bacteria > Actinomycetota > Actinomycetes > Streptomycetales > Streptomycetaceae > Streptomyces > Streptomyces kutzneri. The sequence continues at coordinate 512,430 of NZ_CP076543.1, read as the reverse complement.
CGCGTCGCCGAGCTTGGCGCGCACCTGCGAGACGAACACGTCGACCATGCGGGTGTCGCGGTAGCCGGGGTACCCCCACACCTGGGCGAGCAGCTGCTCGCGGGTGAAGACCTGGCCCACGTGCTGGAGGAGGTGGACGAGCAGATTGAACTCGGTGGCGGTGAGTTCGACCGGCTCGCCGTCGCGGCGCACGGTACGGCTGACCGGGTCCACGCTGAGCCGGCCGGTGCTCCCGGGCGGCGGTCCGGGCGGGCCCGCCGCCCGGCGCAGCACGGTCTTGACCCGCGCGACCAGCTCGCGGGGCGAGAACGGCTTGGTCAGGTAGTCGTCCGCACCGAGTTCGAGGCCGAGGATCCGGTCGGCCTCCTCGCCGCGGGCGGTGACCAGCAGCACCGGTGTCCAGTCGCCGGCGTCGCGCAGGGCGCGGCAGAAGGCGATGCCGTCCATGCCGGGCAGGCCGATGTCCAGGACGATCGCCACCGGGTGCATGCGCCTCGCGGCCGCCAGACCGGCGGCCCCGTCGGCCTCCACGTGGACCCCGAAGCCTTCGCGGGTCAGGTAGAGGCGTTGCACGTCGGAGATGTGGCGCTCGTCCTCGACGATCAGTACGAGGCCCCTGGACTCCGTCATCACTGCCTTTCAGCCGCGGTTGGCAGCATCGATGCTAACCGCGCCGCCCGGCCCTTCCGGTGGGCGCGCCGCCATCCGTACATTCCCCGAACAATGCACCGGCCGCGCTCCGCGACGAAGCACTCCGTACGTGCCTCAGCCGTGGCTGAAGCGGGGCGGGCGCTTGTCCACGAAGGCGGACATGCCCTCCTTCTGGTCGGCCGTGGCGAAGACCGCGTGGAACAGCCGTCGTTCGAAGCGGACGCCCTCGGTGAGGGTGGTCTCGAAGGCCCGGTTCACGGCCTCCTTGGCCATCATCGCGACCGGCTTCGACATCCCGGCGACGGTCTCGGCGACCGCGAGGGCCTCGGACAGCAGCTCGCCGGCCGTGACGATCCGGGAGACCAGGCCGGCCCGCTCGGCCTCGGCCGCGTCCATGGTGCGGCCCGTCAGGCACAGCTCCATGGCCTTGGCCTTGCCGACGGCCCGGGTGAGACGCTGGGATCCGCCGATCCCCGGGATCACCCCGAGCTTGATCTCGGGCTGCCCGAACTTCGCGGTGTCCGCGGCGAGCAGGATGTCGCACATCATGGCGAGCTCGCAGCCGCCGCCCAGCGCGTAGCCGGAGACCGCCGCGAGGGTGGGCGTACGGACCTGGCCGAGCCGGTCCCACGCCGTGAACCAGTCCGAGAGGTACATGTCCATATAGCCGCGCGGCCGCATCTCCTTGATGTCCGCGCCGGCCGCGAAGGCCTTCGCGGAGCCGGTCAGGACGATGCAGCCGACCTCCGGGTCCCGGTCCAGTTCCTCCGCGGCGGCCACCACCTCGGTCATGACCTGGAGGTTCAGGGCGTTGAGGGCCTCCGGCCGGTGGAGGGTGAGGACGGCCACCCGGCCCTTGCGCTCCAGCAGGATGGTTTCGTAGGTCATACGGGGTTTCCGTTCCGGGGTCGCAGTGTGCGGACGATCGCCGAGAAGTCGAGGCCGGCGCCCTCGCCCGCGGCGAAGACGGCGTACAGCTCGGCGGCCTTCAGGCCCAGCGGCGCCTCCACCCCGCCGGCCCGCAGGGCGTTCGCCGCCAGGGCGAGGTCCTTGGCCATGAGGGGTGAGGCGAAGCCGGGAAGGTAGTCGCGGTTGGCGGGGCTGCCCGGAACAGGTCCGGGCACGGGGCAGTTGACGGTGAGGGCCCAGCACTGGCCGGAGGCGGTGGAGGCCACGTCGTAGAGGGCCTGGTGGTCCAGGCCGAGGCTCTCGGCGAGGACGAAGGCCTCGCTCACCCCGATCATCGAGACCGCGAGGATCATGTTGTTGCAGATCTTCGCGGCCTGTCCGGCGCCCGCCGCCCCGCAGTGCACGGCCTTCTTGCCCATCGCGCCGAGCAGCGGCCCGGCCGCGGCGAACTCCTCGGCGCCGCCGCCCGCCATGAACGTGAGGCTCGCCGCCTGCGCGCCGACCACCCCGCCCGAGACGGGCGCGTCGAGGGACCGGTGACCGGCGGCCCCGGCGGCCTCGTGGGCCGCCCGCGCGTCGGCCACGTCGATGGTCGAGCAGTCGACGAACAGGGTGCCGGGCCGTGCGGCGGCCAGCAGCCCGCCCTCCCCGTACAGGGAGAGGACGTGCGCTCCCGCCGGCAGCATGGTGATCACCACGTCGGCCCCGGCGGCCGCCGCGGCGGCCGACACCGCCGGCTCCACCCCCGTCGCGGCGGCGGTTTCCAGCAGCTCCGGCACCAGGTCGAAGCCGAGGACGCGATGTCCGGCCTTCACCAGGTTGGCCGCCATCGGGCCACCCATGTGGCCCAGTCCGACGAACGCCACGGTCCTGCTCACCAGGGCACCTCCTGAGTCGAATCCGCAAGGGTCAGCCCCAGTTCGCGCGCGCCGGGCGGAGCGAAGAACCGTTCCACGTCCCCAGGAGCCACCTCCGCCAGGGAAGGCGGTGACCAGCGGGGGCTGCGGTCCTTGTCGATCACCTGCGCGCGGATCCCCTCCACCAGGTCGGGGGAGGACAGCGCCGCGCAGGAGACCCGGTACTCCTGTTCCAGAGCCCGCTCCAGCGGGCCGAGTCCGCGCACCCGGCGCAGGGCGGCCAGGGTCACCTTGAGGGCCGTGGGCGACTTGGCCGCAAGGGTGACCGCGGCCTCCTTCGCCGCCGGGACACCGCTGCCGAGCAGGCGCTCCACGATGTCCTCCACCGTGTCCGCCGCATAGCAGTGGTCGATCCATCGGCGGTCGCCGTCGAGCGCGCCGGCGGGCGCCGGAGCGACGTACCGTTCCAGCACCTCGTGCACGGAGGTCCGTGCCAGGTCCGAGGCCAGCCGCGGCAGCAGCTCCGAGGGCACGAAATGATCGGCGAGCCCGCAGAGCAGCGCGTCCGCCGCGCCGGCGGGCGCCCCCGTCAGGGCCAGGTGGGTGCCCAGCTCGCCGGGCGCCAGCGCCAGCAGGTACGTGCCGCCGACGTCGGGGACGAAGCCGATGCCCGTCTCGGGCATGGCCACGCGGGAGCGTTCGGTGACGATCCGTACGGTGCCGTGGGCCGAGACCCCGACGCCGCCGCCCATGACGATGCCGTCCATGAGGGCGACGTACGGCTTGGGGTAGCGGGCGATGCGGGCGTTGAGCCGGTACTCGTCGCGCCAGAAACCGGCCGAGGCGGTGCCGCCCGTGCGGGCGTCCTCGTAGATCGCGCGGATGTCACCGCCCGCGCACAGGCCGCGTTCACCGGAGCCCTCGATGACGACGGCCGCGACGTCCGGGTCGTGCTGCCACCTGGCGAGCGCCCCGTCGATGCGCAGCACCATGGAGTGGGTCAGGGCGTTGAGGGCCTTGGGGCGGTTCAGCGTGATGTAGGCGGTGTGGCCCTCGGTCCGCAGGAGCACCTGGTCCTGGTCCTGGTCGTGGGCCCCGATGGTTTCGTGGTTCATCGCAGGGCCTCCGTGAGCCCGCGGGCGACGATGATGCGCATGACCTCGTTGGTGCCTTCCAGGATCTGGTGGACCCGAAGGTCGCGGACGATCTTCTCGATGCCGTACTCGCTCAAGTAGCCGTATCCCCCGTGGAGTTGGAGGGCCTGGTCGGCGACCGCGTAGCCGGTGTCGGTGGCGAACCGCTTGGCCATCGCGCACAGCTGCGGGGCCAGCGGGTCGCCCCGGTCGAGCGCGTCGGCGGCCTGGCGGACCAGGGCGCGGGCCGCGGCCAGCTCGGTGGCCATGTCCGCGAGCCGGAACTGCAGGGCCTGGGCGTCCAGCAGCCGGGCCCCGAAGGCCTCCCGGTCGGCCAGGTACGCGAGGCTGCGGTCCAGCGCGCTCTGGGCACCGCCCAGCGAGCAGGCGGCGATGCCGAGGCGGCCGCCGTTGAGGCCGTTCATGGCGATGCGGAAGCCGTCGCCCTCGGCGCCGAGCCGCCGGCCGGCGGGGACGCGGACCCCGTCGAGGATCACCTGGCGGGTGGGCTGGGCGTTCCAGCCCATCTTGCGCTCGTTCGGGCCGAAGGAGACCCCGGCGTCCGCGCGTTCGACGACGAACGCGGAGATGCCGCCCGCGCCCTCCCCGCCGGTGCGCGCCATGACGATGTAGACATCGGCGGCGCCGGCGCCGGAGATGAACTGCTTGACCCCGGTCAGCACATAGCCGTCGTCCGTGCGCTCGGCCCGGGTGCGCAGCCGGGCCGCGTCGGATCCGGCGCCGGGCTCGGTCAGGCAGTAGCTGCCCAGGGACCGGGCGGAGCACAGGTCGGGGAGCCAGCGGGCCTGCTGGTCCGCGTCCCCGTACCGGTCGATCATCCAGGCGACCATGTTGTGGATGGAGAGGTACCCGGCGATGGAGGGGCAACCGGTGGCGAGGGTTTCGAAGACGAGGACGCCGTCGCTGCGGCCGAGGCCGGAACCGCCGTGCTCTTCGCGGACGTAGACGCCGCCGAGCCCGAGGTCCGCCGCCTTGCGGATCACGTCCAGCGGGAAGTGCTTGTCCTGGTCCCAGGTGACGGCGTACGGGCCGAGCTGCTCCTGGGCGAAGTCGAGGGTGACCTCGGCGAGGGCGAGCTGATCGGGGCTGAGGGTGAGGGTCATCGGACTCATCCCATCGTCGGGATGGTGAAGCTCGCGCTCTCCCTGGCCCCGGAGGGCCAGCGCGAGGTGACGGTCTTGGTACGGGTGTAGAAGCGGATCGAGTCGGGGCCGTGCTGGTTCAGGTCGCCGAAGCCGGAGCGCTTCCAGCCGCCGAAGGTGTGGTAGGCCACGGGGACGGGGATCGGCACGTTGACGCCGACCATGCCGGCGCCCACCCGCGGGGTGAAGTCGCGCGCCGTGTCGCCGTCCCGGGTGAAGATCGCGACGCCGTTGCCGTACGGGTGCTCGGTGGGCAGGCGCAGGGCCTCCTCGTAGCCGTCCGCCCGTACGACGGACAGCACCGGGCCGAAGATCTCCTCGCGGTAGATCCGCATCTGCGGGGTCACGCGGTCGAAGAGGGTCGCTCCGGCGAAGAAGCCGTCCTCGTGCCCGGGCAGGGTGAACCCGCGCCCGTCCACGACGAGTTCGGCGCCCTCGGTGGCTCCGATGCCGACGTAGCGGTTCACCCGGTCCAGGGCGTCCTGGCTGACCAGCGGCCCGAAGTCGGCCTCGGGGTCGTCGGAGCGGCCCACGCGCAGGGTGGCGATGCGCTCCGTCAGCTTGGCCACGAGGGCGTTCGCGGTCTCCTCGCCGACGGGTACGGCGACGGCGATGGCCATGCAGCGCTCGCCCGCGGAGCCGTAGCCGGCGCCGATGAGGGCCTCCACGGCCTGGTCGAGGTCGGCGTCGGGCATCACGATCATGTGGTTCTTGGCCCCGCCGAAGCACTGGGCGCGCTTGCCGTGGGCGGCGGCGGTGGCGTAGATGTGCGCGGCGATCGGGGTGGAGCCGACGAAGCCGAGGGCCTGCACGCGCGGGTCTTCGAGGAGGGTGTCGACGGCCTCCTTGCCGCCGTTGACCACGTTGAGCACGCCGGGCGGCAGACCGGCCTCCAGGAAGAGCTCGGCGAGGCGCAGGGGTACGGAGGGGTCGCGCTCGGAGGGCTTCAGGATGAAGGAGTTGCCGCAGGCCAGGGCGGGTGCGGCCTGCCACAGGGGGATCATCGCGGGGAAGTTGAAGGGGGTGATCCCGGCGACCACGCCCAGCGGCGAGCGCAGGGAATGCACGTCGATCCCGGTACCCGCGTTGTCGGTGAACTCGCCCTTGAGCAGGTGCGGGACACCGGCGGCGAACTCGACCACCTCCAGGCCGCGTTGCAGGTCTCCGTGGGCGTCGGCGACGGTCTTGCCGTGCTCGGAGGACAACAGCCGGGCGAGGGAGTCCCGTTCGCCCTCGACCAGCTGGAGGAAGCGCAGCAGGACGCGTGAGCGGCGCTGCGGGTTCCACTGCCCCCAGTCGGCCTGCGCCTCCTCGGCGTTCGCGATGGCGGCCTCCGTGTCGGCCCGCCCCGCGAGCGGGACCCGGGCCTGGACGGCGCCGGTGTTGGGGTCGTACACGTCGGTGAAGAGGCCGGAGGATCCGGTGGTGTGCTTGCCGCCGATGAAATGGGTGAGTTCACGGACCATGGGTGCCTGCTCTCGTCAGGTTGGATCCGGGGATGGCACGGCCGACCGGCGGACGGCACCCGATCGGGTGCGCCGCTGGGGAAGGTCGTGGGACTGGGCCGAAAGAGACGGCCTATGAGCGCGCGAACGTGTGCGTGCGCTCCGCCGGATCACCAGGGTCGTGGGTACAAACCGGTGCCATGCGTGTCTGCTCCATCCTCGTGGACAACACGGAACATCCGCGGCCGGTATCCTGACTCCCGGATCCCCGCGTGCCGCCCGCCTTCCCGACAGACCTCGTCAGTGGCGTGTGGATGGCAGCACACTCCCCGGTCACAGTGGCGGGACCGTGCCGGTTTCTCACCGGCTTCCCTGCACCGCGGACCTTGTGCCACGAACATATAGTTGGACGTCCTAGTAAGTCCAGAGCCGCCGCCGCGCGCCTTCACCATCCGGCCACACCGCGCGCGATCCGCCACCCGCGTCCGCGGTCCGCCACCCGCGTCCGCGGCCTGACGCCCGCTCAGTCCCGTGCCGGGGCCGGGTTCCTGATCACCGGGTACGGGATGAAGGTGCTGCTGTTCTCGTCGACGGCCAGCGCCCGCCCGAGCGGCGGTACGGCCCGCTGCGGGCAGTCGAGGCGTTCGCAGAGGCGGCAGCCCATGCCGATGGGGGTGGCGGCCGCCGTGTTGTCGAGGTCGAGCCCGTCGGCGTACACGAGCCGCGAGGCGTGCCGGATCTCGCAGCCGAGCCCGATCGCGAAGGTCTTGCCCGGCTCGCCCCAGCCACCGCGGTGGCGGGTGACGGCCCGGGCGGTCCACAGGTACCGCTGCCCGTCGGGCATGGCGGCCACCTGGACGTGGATGCGGCCGGGCGCGGCGAAGGCCTCGTACACGTTCCACAGCGGGCAGGTGCCGCCCGCGCGCGAGAAGTGGAATCCGGTCGCGGACTGGCGCTTGGACATGTTCCCGGCCCGGTCCACCCGGACGAAGGAGAAGGGAACCCCGCGCAGCCTGGGCCGCTGCAGGGTGCTCAGCCGGTGGCAGACCGTCTCGTAGCCGATCCCGAAGTGGTCGGTGAGCCGCTCGATGTCGTAGCGGAACTCCTCGGCGGCCGCGTGGAAGGCGCGGTACGGGAGGATGAGCGCGCCTGCGAAATGGTTGGCGATGCCGATCCGCGCGAGGGCGTGGACGGGGGAGCCGGGCGGGAAGTCCTCGGCGGCCAGCCGGTCCAGCTCGTCCCCGTACTCGATCAGCGCCAGCTGCGTGGCCATCCGGAACGCCTGCTGCCCCGGCCGGAGCCGGTTCGACAGGTGCAGCACCCGGGCGGCGGGGTCGTAGTGGTGCAGCCGGTCGGAGTCCGTGGCCGTCCGGATCCCGTGCCGGTCGGAGAGCCGGCGGGTCAGCGCGCGGATGACGTCCCCCGGGCGGATGCCGATCTCGGCGGCGAGGCCTTCGGCGGCGAGATCGGTGTCGTGGAGGTAGTTCTGCCGCCGGTAGAAGAACTCGCGGATCTCCTCGTGGGGCGAGCGCGGGCTGTCGGCGGCCGCGTCCCGGCCGTCGGCGGCGTCGGCGAGCCGCTCGGCCAGGAGCTGGCTGCGCCGGCCCAGGTCCAGCAGGACCGAGGCGACGGCGGGCATGCGGGTGGCCAGTTCGGCCAGGTCGGAGGGGGAGACGCGTGCCTGTGCCACCTCGTTCGCGAGCGCCTCGCGCAGGTCGGCGACCAGCCGGCTGGTGTCGCGCTCCGAGAAGAACCCCGGATCCACGCCGAAGGCCTCGGTGAGCCGCAGCAGGACCGGAACGGTGAGCGGCCGGGAGTCGTGCTCCATCTGGTTCAGGTAGCTGGGGGAGATGGCGAGCACCCGGGCCAGGTCGGCCTGGGTCATCCGCCGCTCCTCGCGCAGCCGTCGCAGCCGCGCTCCCGCGTACGTCTTGCTCACCGCACTCCCTCGCCGTTCCGGGCTCGACACGCGCCGCCAGGATACGGGGATCTTCGCGGCCGGAGGGCTTCGCAACCTTGGCAATTCCGGGGCCGAAGATTCGCAGAGCTTGGCAGATGTACTTCCTTGATGGCACTCGGTGTCAGTGTCAGAGTCGGTGCTGCGGCCCGCCGGACACGGTGGCCGGGAAGAGCTGACTGGCCCGATTCACGCCCTGATTTCGGCCATCCAGGCAGTTCGTCCCGGCGGCTCGGCAGCATTGCTCAGCTTCGGCCCATGGTCGGGTTCGGCGGCCGCATCTCATCAGCAGGCACAGAGTGCCAATGAACCGGGTCCACGGCCCGGCTCATTGGCAAGACAAGCGACGGATGGAAACGGTGACGGTCATGGCAGAGGCGAACACGACGGCGGCGGCCGAGCAGCTCAAGCAGCGCTGGGCCGACGACCCTCGCTGGGCGGGCATCGAGCGCACCTACACGGCCGAGGACGTGGTGCGGCTCTCGGGCAGCGTCCGCGAGGAGCACACCCTGGCCCGGCGCGGCGCCGAGCGGCTGTGGCGACAGCTCCACGAGCAGGACTACATCCACGCCCTCGGCGCGCTCACCGGCGGCCAGGCGGTCCAGCAGGTGCGGGCCGGACTCCAGGCGATCTACCTCTCCGGCTGGCAGGTGGCCGCCGACGCCAACCAGGCCGGGCACACCTACCCGGACCAGAGCCTGTACCCCGTCAACTCGGTCCCTCAGGTGGTGCGCAGGATCAACAACGCGCTGCTGCGCGCCGACCAGATCGCCACCGCCGAGGGCGGCACCGACACGACGGACTGGCTCGCGCCGATCGTCGCGGACGCCGAGGCCGGCTTCGGCGGCCCGCTGAACGCCTTCGAGCTCACCAAGGCGATGATCGCGGCGGGCGCGGCCGGCATCCACTACGAGGACCAGCTGGCCTCCGAGAAGAAGTGCGGCCACCTCGGCGGCAAGGTCCTCGTCCCGACCGCGCAGCACGTCCGCACCCTCAACGCGGCCCGCCTGGCGGCCGACATCGCCGACACCCCGACCCTGATCATCGCCCGTACGGACGCCCTCGCCGCCACCCTCCTGACGAGCGACGTCGATGAGCGCGACGCCGAGTTCTGCACCGGTGAGCGCACGGCGGAGGGCTTCTACCACGTCCGCAACGGAATGGCCCCGGTCATCGCCCGCGGCCTCGCCTACGCCCCGTACGCCGACCTCATCTGGGTGGAGACCGGAACCCCGGACCTGGAGCAGGCCCGCGAGTTCGCCGAGGCGATCCACGCGCAGTACCCGGACCAGATGCTGGCCTACAACTGCTCGCCGTCCTTCAACTGGAAGGCGGCCCTGGACGACGACCAGATCGCCAAGTTCCAGCGGGAGCTCGGCGCGATGGGCTACCGCTTCCAGTTCATCACCCTGGCCGGCTTCCACTCCCTCAACCACGGCATGTTCGACCTCGCCCGCGGCTACGCCGAGCACGGCATGACCGCGTACGTCGACCTCCAGGAGCGCGAGTTCGCCGCCCAGGCCCAGGGGTTCACCGCCGTCAAGCACCAGCGCGAGGTCGGCACCGGCTACTTCGACCTCGTCTCCACCGCGGTCAACCCGGCCTCCTCCACGACCGCACTCTCCGGTTCCACCGAGGAAGAGCAGTTCCACTAGGCCGTCGTTGCGCCGAGTCCTTCCGACGGGTGCCCGAGGGACTTCCCCCTCGGGCACCGCCCACCGCCCCGCTGAGGAGAACCGCATGCCCCTCTCGCCTCTGACCAGCAGCGTCCAGGTCCTCGGTGCGCCGGGTGAGCGCCACGAGGAGATCCTGACCCCCGAGGCCCTGGAGTTCATCGGCCGGCTCGACACCGCGTTCGCGGACCGCCGTCTGGAGGTCCTCAAGGAGCGCCACCGCCGCGCGGGCCACCTGGCCGGCGGTACCCCGCTCGACTTCCCGCTCGCCACCCGCGCGCTGCGCGAGGACCCGCACTGGCGCGTCGCCCCGCCCGCGCCCGGCCTCACCGACCGCCGCGTCGAGATCACCGGCCCGCCCGAGCGGCGGATGGCCGTCAACGCCCTGAACTCCGGCGCCAAGGTCTGGATGGCCGACTTCGAGGACGCCACCGCCCCGACCTGGACCAACGTCATCGGCGGCCAGCTCACCCTGCTCGACGCCATCGAACGGCGCATCGACTTCACCACCCCGGACGGCAAGGAGTACCGCCTCGGCGAGCAGCTCGCGACCATCATGGTCCGGCCGCGCGGCTGGCACCTCCTCGAAGAGCACCTGGAGATCGACGGCCGGCCCCTGTCCGCGTCCCTCGTCGACTTCGGCCTGTACTTCTTCCACTGCGCCCAGCGGCAGATCGACGCGGGCCACGGCCCGTACTTCTACCTGCCCAAGCTGGAGAACCGGTACGAGGCGCGCCTGTGGAACGACATCTTCCTCCTTGCCCAGGAACTCCTCGGCATCCCCCGCGGCACCGTCCGCGCCACCGTCCTCATCGAGACGATCACCGCCGCCTTCGAGATGGAGGAGATCCTCCACGAGCTGCGCGAGCACAGCGCAGGACTGAACGCGGGCCGCTGGGACTACCTCTTCAGCCTGATCAAGACCTTCGGCCACCGCACCGACTTCCAGCTGCCCGACCGGGCCAGGGTCACCATGACCGCCCCCTTCATGCGGGCCTACACCGAGCTGCTCGTCCGCACCTGCCACCGGCGCGGCGCCCAGGCCGTCGGCGGGATGGCCGCCCACGTCCCCAGCCGGGACGCGGAGGCGAACGCCGCCGCCCTCGCCAAGGTCCGCCTCGACAAGGAGCGGGAGGCCGAGGACGGCTTCGACGGCTCCTGGGTGGCCCACCCCGGACTGGTCCCCGTCTGCCGCGAGGTCTTCGACGGCGTCCTGGGGGAGCGGCCGAACCAGCTGGACCGGACCCGGGAGGACGTCGAGATCACGGCCGCCGACCTGCTGTCCGTGCGCCGGATCGCCGCGCCCCCCACACGGGAGGGCATCCGCTCGAACGTCGCCGTGGCCCTGCGCTACTTCGACGCCTGGCTGCGCGGCAGCGGAGCCGTGGCCCTGTACGGCCTGATGGAGGACGCCGCGACCGCCGAGATCGCCCGCGTCCAGATCTGGCAGTGGCTGCGCCACGACCAGGCCGACCGGGCGACGGTCCTCGACCTCCTCGACGCCGAATGCGCGGCGCTGGAGGAGGAGAACCCGCGGGCCCGGGTCGCCGAGGCCCGGGAGGTCTTCGTGAACACCGCGCTCACCCCCCGCCTGCCCGCCTTCTTCACCCCCGAGGCCTACACCCGCCACCTCGTGAGCCGGACGGAGAACCGCCGATGACCACGCCGATCGCGTCGATCCACCGGGTCGGCATCGTGGGCGGCGGCCAGATGGGCGCCGGCATCGCCGAGGTGTGCGCCCGCGCCGGGCTCGACACCGTCGTCGCCGAGTCGGACGCCACCGCCGCCCGGGCCGCCCGGGAGCGCGTCGCCGTCTCCCTCGAACGGGCCGTGCAGCGCGGCAAACTGGACCGGATCTCCGCCGAGGACGCCCTGGCCCGGCTCGTCTTCACCGGCGACCTGGAGGACCTCGCCGACCGGCAGCTCGTCATCGAGGCCGTCACCGAGAACCCCGAAGCCAAGATCGAGGTCTTCACCGGCCTCGACAAGATCGTGGCGGACCCGGAGGCGATCCTCGCCACGAACACCTCGGCCATTCCGATCATGCGCCTGGGCATGGCCACCGGCCGCGCCGACCGGGTCGTGGGGCTGCACTTCTTCAACCCCGTGCCCGTCCTGCCGCTCGTGGAGGTCGTCTCCTCCCTCCACACCTCACGCGACACGCTCGACGCCGTGGAGGCCTTCGCCCGCGACGCCCTGGGCAAGACCACCGTCCGCTCCCAGGACCGGGCCGGCTTCGTGGTCAACGCCCTGCTGATCCCCTACCTCCTGTCGGCCGTCCGCATGGCCGAATCAGGGTTCGCCGCCCCCGAGGACGTCGACGCCGGCATGGAGCTGGGCTGTGCCCACCCGATGGGCCCGCTCAAACTCGCCGACCTGATCGGCCTGGACACCGTCGCGGCCATCGCGGAATCCCTCTACGAGGAGTTCAAGGAACCCCTGTACGCGCCGCCTCCGCTGCTGCAGCGGATGGTCCAGGCGGGTCTGCTCGGCCGCAAGAGCGGCCGCGGGTTCCACACGTACGGCCGGGGCTGAGGGGCCCCGGCGGTCTCCAGGGCAGAGGGTGCGCCGGAGACGAACGGGAACGGCGCGGGTGGGGCGAGTGGTGTCGCCGCACCCGCGCCGCACCGCGTACGGGGGCACGGGGGTCGGGGGTACGGGATCGCCGGCTGCGATCAGGCGGGCCGCGTCAGCAACTGCGCCAGGCTGTCGGCGAATTCCGTGATCCGGTCGAGCAACGGGCCGCTGCGGGCGACCCGGAAGCCGTGCCGACGACCCCAGAACGCGGCCTGAACGGCATGCAGTTGAGCCCAGCGCCGGACACGCTCGCGCTCGATTTCCGCGGCCTCGACGAAGACGTCCACGGTGCGGTGGACCGCCTTGCCGAGGTCCTCGGCCCCGATGAGGGACAGCGCTCGCGTCTTGAGCAGCGTGCCGCCGTCGTAGGCGGGATCTCCCACGTAGCCCTTGGGATCGACCGCCAGCCACGGCTCGCGGTCCGCCCGCAGGATGTTCCGGGCGTGGAGGTCGCCGTGGATCAGGACGTCCGGCTGGGTGCGCCCCAGCTCGCGCACGGTCGCCACCGCCGCGTCCACCACGTACCGCGGCAGCGCGTGCGCCAGCTCGCTCTCGTCCCTGCGTAGTTGCTCCTCCCAGGAGTCGGCCTGCTCCCGCAGCCGTGGGAGGTGGGCCGGCGCCGGGACGGCCAGCCGGCGGCTGAGCCGCCCCGCCACCCGCACCACCTCGTCGCCGTCCTCGACCCCCTCCAGCGTCGCCGACCGGACCCGCTCCAGCAGCATCGCGAAACGCTCGTCGTCGCGCTCGTGCAGCAGGACGGCTCCACGGCCGCCCCACGCCTCGAACGCGTCCGGCTCGTGGACGTTGCCGGGATGCGGGAAGGAGACCTTCAGCACGGCCGGTACCGCGTCCCGCCGCAGGACCGGGACGATGATTCCGACACCCCCGTGCATGACCTCGCCGTCGGGTACGCACTCCCAGCGTGCCAGTAACTCGTCCACGATTCCCGGTAGTTCGGCGAGCCACGCAGCTCCGGCCGCTCCCTCGCGCCCGACCGTGCAGCGCGTGAACATGTCCGGTGTCTCGATCATCCCGGTACCTTACGCTGGGCCGCATGATCCAATTTTCTGTCCGTCCACGACCGGCCCTCAGGGCAACTTCGAGCCGCCGGGGGCGCTGAGATGCCGCCCTTCACCTACCGGATCACCCCCGCCGCGGCCGTCTCCTTCGCCGTCCGGGAGCAGGTGGCCGAGGCCTTCGTCGCCGCCGCGAGACGCTTCGCCCTTCAAGCCGGCATCGACCGGCTGACGATCGACAACCCGATGGCGCGGGGGTTCTTCTCCTTCCGATCCCGTTCGGCCCCGAGCGCCCCGGAGCTGGCGGGGCTCTTCCCCGCGGACCGGCCGGGCTCGTCCGGCCCGCTGCCACCGTCCGGATACCACGACGGCGCGCGCGTACCGCTCGACACCGGCCTGGAACTGCTGCGGGCCATGCTGCTGCGTGAGGGCCCCTGGTGCCGGCTGCACACCGAGGAAGGGTTCTTCCTCCACGTCGGAGAACGGCACGACCTCCACGTCGGGGGTGCGAGGCCGTACACGGAGGCCGTGGCGCACGCCCGACGATCGGGGCTGACCGTCGAACCGGTCGAACGCTCCCCTTACGACCCCGCCCTCGACGAGACCGACCCCCAGCCGCCCGCGGACGCAGCCTTCTGGACGGCGGTCCACAGCCTGGTCGCCGAGCACGGCGGGGTACTGGTCGAGGAACGGTACGCCGGCGGCGACCACCGGTGGCACCGGCCGACCACGGCCGCCGGGATCACCCGGGTACGGGCGCTGCTGACCCCGCGGGCCCGGCTGGCGGTCTGGCCGGACCTGACCGACGACATCGAGGCGGTCCGCGCCGCCGTCCTCCGCTCGGAACGGCTCGAACTCCTGGTCCAGCAGGATCCCGACGGGAGCATGCGCTGGTCCCGCATCGCCGAGCCGTGGATGGGCCGTACCGACCACGCCCACCCGATGATCAGGGCCGGAGCACACCGCCGGGCCGGCCTGGTCCCGCTGGCGCCGGCCGATCGCAGGCCCCTGCTCGCCGGAGTGCTGCCGGATGCCGACGGCGTCGTACGGGCGCGCTGGCGTACCAACCGCACCCCGGCCGACGAGCGGCGGGCCCTGCTCGGCTCGCTGCGGACCGGGGACGTGGTGACCGGCACCGTCGTGAGCGGTCTGGACGACGTCGGCGTGCACGTGGATCTGGACCTGGATCTGGACCTGGACCTGGACCACGAGTGGCAGCGTCCCATGGGCTTCCTGCGCGTCCCCGAAATGTCCTGGGAGTACTTCGAGGACGTGGCCGAGGTGGCCCCGATCGGCCGGCGGATCCGCGCCGAGGTCCTCCACGTCGACCTGGAGTGGGAGCGCGCGAGCCTGTCCGTCAAGGCACTGGTCCCGGATCCCTGGCGCTCCTTCGCCGAGGCCCTCCGGTCCGGCGACACCGTCCCCGGCACCGTCACCAAGATCATTCCGTTCGGTGCGTTCGTGCGCATCGCACCGGGCGTCGAGGGCCTGGTCCACGAGAGCGAGTTCTCCGGCAGGACCTTCGAGGCAGGGGACGACGTACGCGTCACCCTGCTCGCCGTCGACCTGGAGCGGCGCCGGATCAGCCTTTCCCCGGCCACCGAGGCCTGAGCGAGCGGCCGCCGGCGGCGCGTCACTCCAGGAGGGAGAGCGCCCCGGCGGCCGCGAAGCCGAGCACGGTCGACAGCCCGGCGAGCCTGCCGCCCAGCTCGAAGGCCTCCGGCATCATCGAGTTCGCGAGCATGGTCAGGACCGCCCCCGCCGCGAACGCCTGCACCAGCCGGCCCTCGGTGCCGGGAATGAACCCCACCAGCCCGTACCCCAGCGCCGCGCACGCGCCCGAGATCGCGGTGATGCCCCACCAGATCCGGTACACCACACCCGGCTGCCGGCCCTCCTCCCGCATGCCCGCGGTGGCGCCGAGGCTCTCCGGGAGGTTCGACAGGAACACCGCCGCGAGGAAAGGGACGCTGATCGAACCGCCCGCGGCCAGGCCCATCCCCAGCACCAGCGACTCGGGTATCCCGTCGAGCAGGGCACCGAGCACGATGGAGCGGTTCGCGTTGTGCGCGCTCCCGGCCGACCGCTGCGCCGTGGCCTTCTGCGCAAGGGCTCCGTCGAGGAGGAAAAAGGTCAGGGCGCCGACGCCGACGGCCAGGAAGTCCCAGGCGCTCTCGAAGCGCTCCCTGGGCACGAGCTCGTACGCCACGGCCGCGATCAGTGCTCCCGAGCCGAAACCCAGGACCAGTCCGGTCACCTTCGGCGACGGACGGTAGCGCAGCGCCAGCCAGGCGCCGATGACCAGGGAGAATGCCGCGAGAGCACCCCATCCGGCCGCCGCGAGAGCGTTCATCGGACCTCCTGGACGGCCGTCCCGCGTGGGGAAGGCGACCGGTGCCCATGCTCCGGGCCGCCGTACGCCCCGGCATCCCCCGGACAGGGTGACACGACTGGTGATCACCACCGATCACCGGTTCAGTGGTGACCGTGGGCCGATCACAGTCCGTACCGCCGCAGGAACCCCGGTGACCTCCGTGGACCACCGCGCCCCGACCGGCGACCCCATGCTCACGGCCAGGTTCGCGCCTCCGGCCGTACCGAAGCTGCTGGTCCGCCGGCCCGAGCTGCTGGGGCGCCTGACGGCCGGCGCGCAGGGGCCGCTCACCCTCGTCAACGGTCCGGCCGGATCGGGCAAGACGGTGCTCACCGCCCACTGGGCGGCCGGCGGAAGCGCGCAGCGTCCCCCCATGTGGCTCACCGTCGAACCCGACGACGCCCCCGGCGCCTTCTGGGCGTACGTCCTGGAGGCCCTCCACCGGGGCGGGGTGGCGCTGCCGGCCGCGGTGGGCAGGCCGACCCGGGCCGAAGGGGTGACCCGGTCGTTCCTGGTGCGCCTGGCGGACGGGCTGGCCGCGTCCGCGCAGCCCTCGGTCCTCGTGCTCGACCAGTTCGACACCGCCCAGCCGCCCGCGACGACCGAGGGGCTGGACTTCGTACTCCGGCACGCGGCCGGCGGCCTGCGCATCGTGCTCACCAGCCGGTCGGACACCCTGCTGCCCCTGCACCGCTACCGGGCGGCCGGCGAGATCACGGAGATCCGGCACGCCGACCTCAGGTTCACCGACGCCGACGCCGAGGCACTGCTGGGCGAGCACCGCCTCGACATCTCACCCGCCGGAATCCGCCTGCTGATGGAGCGGACCGAGGGATGGGCGGCCGGAGTACGCCTGTGCGCCCTGGCGATGCAGCGCAGCGCCGACCCGGAGGCGTTCCTGCGCCAGTTCGCAGCCGACCGCACCACGATCGCCGACTACCTCCTCACCGAGGTCCTCGACGCACAACCGCCGCCCACCCAGGACCTGCTGCTGCGCGTCTGCGTCACGGACCGCGTCCACCCGGATCTCGCGGACGAGCTGACCGGCCGGGACGACGGGGCACGGACCCTGGCCGGGCTGGCCCGCGACAACGCGTTCCTGGAGCAGATCGACGCCACGGCCTGGTACCGGCTGCACCCGCTGTTCGCCGAGGTCCTGCGCGCGCACCTGCGGCAGCGCTGCCCCGGGCTGGAACCGCAGCTCCACGGCCGGGCGGCGCGCTGGCTCGCCCGGACCGGGCGGCTCACGGAGGCGGTGCTCCAGGGCGCCGCCGCCGGGGACTGGCAGTTCGCGGCGGCGCAGCTGGTCGACAACCTGGCGATCGGCCGCCTCCTCACGGGCCTCGAGGCGGACCAGCTGGGCCGGGCCTTCGCCGGGATGCCGCCCGGGACCACCGGAGTCGCGCCTGCACTGGTCGGCGCGGCCTGCCGGCTGGCCGAACAGGACCTGCCCGGATGCGAGGCCGGACTGCGGCGGGCGGACACCCTCCTGGCGGACGCATCTCCTGCGGACGCCTCCCGTGCGGAGTCCAGCGGTCCGGCCGCGCGGTTCGGCCGCGCCTTCCTCGGTGTACTCGCCGGCCGGCCGGCCGACGACGTGACGGACACCGAACGGGCCGCCGCCGAGGCCGACCGGCTGCTGCGGGAGCTGCCGCCGCACCTGCTCGCCGAACGCCCCGAGCTCCGCGCCCTGCTGCTGGCCCACCTCGGTGCCGTCGAGCTGGGCGCGGGCCGCCTGGACCGGGCCGAACCCACCCTCACGGCCGCCGTCGCCGCGTGCGGGCCGCCGGGCACGGAATCCCCGCTCTGCGGCGCGCTCGGCTCTCTGGCCCTGACCGAACTGCTGCGCGGCCGGTTGCGGCAGGCGGCCGCACACGCCCGTGCCTCGCTCGCCGTCGCCGAGCGGTCCGCCCTGCCGCCCGGGCGCCGGGCCGGCACCGACCACCTCGTCCTGGCGGGCGTGGCCGTCGAACAGGACGACCTGCCGGCCGCCCGCCGCCACCTCGATCTGGCCACCGCGGCGCCGGGGCTGCGCCCCGATCCCGCGACCGCCGCCCGGGCCGCCGTCATCGCGGCCCGGATCACTGCGGCCGAGGGCGACGGGGACGCCGCGCTCGCCGTCCTGCGCGCGGTGGACCCGGAGGGGCTGCCCGCCTGGGCGGCGGACGAGCTGGCCGTGGCCGAGTCGGGCGTACACCTCGCACGCGACGACGCCGACGCGGCCCTGCGGGTCCTGGATGCGGCGCAGGCCCCGGACGGAGACCGCCCGGAACACGCGGTGGCCCGGGCGAGGGCCCTGCTGGCCGCCGGCCGCGGCGCGTGCGCGGCCGCGGCGCTGGCGGACGTACCGGGAGACAGCGCCGTCGCCACCCCGGTACGGGCCCACGCCTGCCTGCTCCACGCACGGATCGCCGCGGCGGACGGCGACTCCCAGGAGGCGCACCGGCGCCTCGGTGAGGCGCTGGCACTCGCCCGCCCCGAGGAACTGCGCCGGATGTTCGCCGAGAGCGGCCCATGGGTGCGACGGACCCTGCGCCGGGACCCGCAACTGGCGCGGTCGCACGGCTGGCTGACCCCCCGCGCCCCGGCCCGTACGTTGCGCGCGGCGCAGGGGGAGGGGCAGCCGCCGGTGGTGGAGCCGCTGAGCGCGCGGGAGACCGAAGTGCTACGCAAGGCCGCGGAGCTGCTGTCCACCGACGAGATCGCGGCCGAGCTGTACGTGTCGGCGAACACGGTCAAGACCCACCTGAAGAGCATCTACCGCAAGCTCTGCGTCACCCGGCGCAGCGAGGCCGTCCACCGGGCGCAGGACCTCGGGATGCTCTGAGCCGCGAGCCGCGAGCCGGCCGTCGCGAGCCGGCCGCCGCGGGCGCGTGTCTCGCCCGCACCGGGCGATGCCGAGCGCCGGGCGGAGGGCCGACGATGGCAGGGGAAGGCCGGGCTCCGAAGCCTTCGTTTCCGAGAGGAGTGAGTGCTCTCATGCGCTACGAATTCCGCATCTCGGGGGTCGTACCGGACACGCTCGCCGCGAGCTTTCCCGAGCTCGACCGGGTCCCCGTACCGGAGCAGACGCTCCTGTTCGGCAGCGTGGCGGACGAGGCCCACCTGTACGGGCTCCTCACCCGCTTCCAGTCCCTGGGCCTGCGGGTGCTCGAAATGCGCCGGCTGCCCGCCTGAGCGGGTGCCACCGGGCATGCCGCGGGGCGTGCCCGGGCGAAGACCACCCGCTTCGGGTGATCACAGGAACCGGGCCGCCGGACGACACTGCGATGTGGGCACCGAAGCCTGTGACCGACGAGCCGGAGCAGGACGGTCCTGCGCTGTACCGCCAACTGTGAGGTGAATTCCATGGGCCAGCCGACACCGACCGGGGGAAACTGGAACACCGGCCCTGCGCCGGGCACTACGTCGTTCCCAAGCGGCGACAGCCAGGGCGCGGGGAACGTGGGCACGCTGTTCGCCGCGGTCCTCCTCCTGGTCACCGGCTGTCTCGCGGTGTTCCAGGGCATCGCGGCCATCGCCAAGGACGACGTCTACGCGCGCGTCGGAAACTACGTCTTCGAATTCGACCTCACCACGTGGGGCTGGATCCATCTCATCGTCGGGATCATCGTCATCCTCACCGGGGTGGGCCTGTTCGCCGGCTCGAACCTGGCCAGGGGCGCCGGTATCGCACTGGCGGGCATCAGCGTGATCCTCAACTTCATGTGGCTGCCGTACCAGCCCTGGTGGTCGATCATCATCATCGCGATCGACGTGTTCATCATCTGGGCCCTGTGCACCAGCTGGACGCACGCCACCGACTGACACGCCCCCATGCGCGGCGGCACCCGACCCGGCGACGGGCCGGGTGCCGCCGCACATTCCGGGGCGGGTGAGGCACATGGAGCCGACGTGAGCCGACCGGTGCACCGATGTCCGGGCGGGGACTCGTGGGACATGGCCCGGCACCCGGCTCAGGTTCCGGGAAGGATACGGCGCGTTTCGTAGGCCCACATCGCGATCTCGACCCGGTTACGGGCGCCGAGTTTGGCCATCAGGCTGGCCAGATGCGTCTTCACCGTGCTGAGGCTGATGTGCAGTGCATCGGCGATCTCGGTGTTGGTCAGCCCGCGAGCGACGGCGAGGAGCACCTGCTCCTCGCGGGCGGTGACGGGGGAGACCGGCTGGGTCACGGGCCGGCCGGCGGGCAGGTCCGCGAATGCCTGGAGCAGACGGACGGTGACGCTGGGCGCGATGAGCGCCTCACCGTCGGACGCCGACCGTACGGCCTGGGCCAGAAGGTCCGGTCCCGTGTCCTTGAGGAGGAATCCGCGGGCGCCGGCACGCAGTGAGCCGTAGACGTACTCGTCGAGGTCGAACGTGGTGATGACGACCACGGCCAGCGGGTCGGCGACGCCCGGGCCGGCGACCAGCCGGGTGGCCTCGAGCCCGTCGAGTACGGGCATGCGGATGTCGAACAGACATACGTCGGGGCGTAGTTCGCGGGCCAGACGTACCGCCTCCCGCCCGTCGGCGGCCTCGCCGACCACCTCGATGCCGGGCTGGGCGTTCAGCATGATCCGCAAACCGGTGCGGATGATCGTCTGGTCGTCAGCGACGAGGACGCGAATGGACACCGCTCTCGCTCCTCGCTCTCGGCAGTTCGGCGTCGACATGCCAGCCCCGGTCGGTACCCGGGCCGGCTCGTAGTGTGCCGCCGAGCAGCGTCGCGCGCTCGCGCAATCCGGTAAGTCCGTATCCGTCGCGACCCCGGCCGGTACGCCGGCCGTCGTCGCGCACGCTCACCCGCACCATGTGCCGTTCCGCGGCGACCCGGACGACGACCTCGGTCGCGTCGACCGCATGGCGCAGCGCGTTGGTCACCGACTCCTGCACGATCCGGTAGACGGCCGCGTCCACGGCCGGGGGCAGCGCGTCCAGCTCGCCGTCGAGCCCCAGGTCGACCCTGAGGCGACCACCCGGGGTGCGCACCAGACGCTCCAGATCCGCGACACCGGCAGGCGGCGCCAGCTCGGCGCCGACCCCGCGGCCGCGCAGCGCTGCGACCATGGCGCGCATTTCCTCCAGCGTGCGCGCCCCTTCCTCCTCGACCCCCTCCAGCGCCTCGACGGCGGCGGACGGGTCGGTGCCCGCGAGCACCCGGCCCGCCTGAGCGATGATCACCATGGCCGACACGTGGTGGGCCACCGTGTCGTGCAGTTCCCGGGCGAGCTGCTCGCGCTCGCGGGAGCGCACCTGCTCCAACTGCCGCTCGCGAGCGGTCACACGGAACCGCACGGCAGCCCCGACCACGCCGGGCAGCAGCAGGAAGACGAAGCCCCCGACCTTTTCGACGACGGGGGTCTCGTACGTGAGGGTCGCCAGGGTGCAGGCCGCGAGGATCACCGCGCCGCCGAGCACGATCTCCCGTCCCGATCCCCACCGGGGCAGCGCGTACACCAGCACGAGCACGACCCAGGCGCCGGTGTCCAGGCCGACCGTCCCGCGCGGTGCAGCGATGAGCGAGGCCACTTGAAGCAGGATCACCGAGCCGAACGCCAGCTTGACCATCGCCAGGGGGCGGGTCCGGCGCCACAGGGGCAGCAGGCACAGCCATACGGCGAACACCACCGCCACCGGCCGCCACACGACGTTCTCGCGCAGGGTGGCCTCCAGCGCCACACCGGCAAGGCCCGCGGCGAGCAGCGCCCAGTCCCGCCGCACCCGGGCGGGCGCGCCGGGCGGCCGGGGTTCGGTCCACAGAGTTCGCAGGTCGTCTCGTAGCACGGTTCTCAGCCTAGGCACCGCGGCGTGCCGCGCATCGGCCGAAAGGACGGGTCGTCACTCCGCCCCGGGGCCGACGGATCCGCGGCCCGCGGGCCGATGCCGCGGAGCGCCGTGGCGAGGAGCCTCGGCATCGGCGGCCGTACAAGGACGGCCGACAAGGTGGTTGGAGGACCCGATGCTCTCGAAAGCCCTGTTGCGCCTGGGCGCAGGCGCCGCGCGCCATCCCTGGCGGGTGATCGCGGCATGGCTGATCGCCGCCACGCTCACCGTCCTCGCCGCCGTCGCCTTCGGCGGGCGGACCGCGGACTCGATGACCGCTCCGGGACTGGACTCCCGACGGGCCGCGGAACTGATCGAGCGGGCAGGCACCGGCCAGGAGGGGATGACCGCCCAAGTGGTCGTCACCCCCCTCGACGGCGGTGCGACGTTCTTCGACGACGACGGCGCCCGCACCGCTCTCACGCGGCTGCAGACCGAGGTGAAGCGGCTGCCGCACGTGCTCGGCACGAGCGACCCGGCGGGGGCACTCGACGCAGGCGGGGACACCGCCGTGCGTGGCGGCCTCGTCTCGGCCGACGGGCGGATCGCGGTCGTCCGCGTGCAGTACCCCGACCAGAGCCGGCTGTCGGCCGAAGACCTCGACGCCCTCGTCGCTCTCGGCGACCGGCTGCGCGCCGAACTGCCCCTGCGTATCGAGATGGGCGGGGACCTCTTCTACGCCTTCTCCGACCCCGACGGCGGCGCGAGCGAGCTGATCGGCCTCCTCGCCGCGGCCGCGATCCTGTTCCTGGCCTTCGGTTCGCTCGTCGCCGCCGCGCTGCCGATCGGCATGGCGGTCTTCGGACTGACCGTCGGGGTCGCCACGATGACGGTACTGGCGGGGGTGACGGACGTCCCCACCTTCGCACCGGTCCTAGGCAGCATGGTCGGGCTCGGAGTGGGCATCGACTACGCGCTGTTCGTGCTCGCCAGGCACCGGGAGTACCTCGCGCGCGGGCTCGATCCGCAGGCGGCGGCCGCACGAGCGGTGGCCACGGCGGGGCGGCCGGTGGTCTTCGCCGGAGGCACCGTCGTCGTGTCGATCCTCGGCCTGGCGGTCGCGAACGTGCCGTTCATGACGGTGGGCGGGGTTGCCGTCTCGATCGTCGTCCTGACGATGGTGCTCGCGTCGGTGACGCTGCTGCCGGCCTTCCTCGGCGCGGCGGGCCCGCGGCTGGGCCGGGCCGGCCGGATCGGCCGTGCTCTTCGGGCCGGGCGGCTCTTCCGACGGCAGGGCGCGGCTCCGGACGCCGTCCCCGCCGCCGGGTGGCGGCGCTGGATCGGGCACGTCGGCCGGCACCCGGTGGCGTACGCGGTCGGCGCGGCGGCGCTGCTGCTGACGGCGTCGCTGCCCCTGCTCGGCCTGCGCGTCGGCCTGCCCGACGACGGCTCACTGCCGCAGAGCCGTACCGAGCGCCGTGCCTACGACCTCGTCGCCGAGGGGTTCGGCCCGGGCACCAACGGTCCCCTCGTCATCGCCGCGGACCCCGCCGGTGATCCGGGAGTGGTGGACCGTCTCGTCGCGACGGTCGCGGCGGATCCGGGCATCGCGTCCGTCGCGCCGGCGCGCATCGACCCGGCCACCGGCGTCGCGACCCTCGTGGTGTTCCCGACCACCAGCCCTCAGGACAAGGCCACGGCCGACACCCTCTCCCGGCTGCGCACCGAGGTGCTGCCCGCGGCGATCGGGCACGGCCCGGCCAGGGCGCACGTAGGCGGCGCCGCCGCGAGCCTGTCCGACGTGGGCCGACGCACCAGCGAACGCCTGCCGGTGTTCGTCGCCGCCGTGCTGGCGCTCTCGTTCCTGCTGCTGATGCTGGTCTTCCGTTCGGTCGTCGTACCGCTCAAGGCGGTGCTGCTGAACCTGCTGAGCATCGGCGCGGCCTACGGGGTCATGGTCGCGGTCTTCCAGTGGGGCTGGGGCGGTGCGCTCATCGGGCTGGAGGCGACGGTTCCGATCGTGTCGTTCATCCCGATGTTCCTCTTCGCCATCCTGTTCGGCCTGTCGATGGACTACGAGGTGTTCCTTCTCTCGCGGGTGCGCGAGGAGTACGTGCGCACCGGCGACAACGGCACGGCGATCGTGGAGGGCGTCGCGGGCACCGCCCGGATCATCACGTCGGCCGCCCTCATCATGGTGGCGGTGTTCCTGTCCTTCGCCGTCGCCGACGACCCCTCCAGCAAGATGTTCGGGCTCGGCCTGGCCACCGCGATCTTCATCGACGCCACGGTCGTACGCATGGTGCTGGTACCGGCGACCATGACACTCCTCGGCCGGACCAACTGGTGGCTGCCGAAATGGTTGGACCGGATGCTTCCCCGCGGCCCGGTCGGCACCGACGACACCGACGCGGAATCCACGGATGAGGACCCGCGTCCACGGCTGGTCGACCGTTGACCCAACTCCTGCCCGCCCTTGGCTTCCGCGCCGATCGGCAGGTACGGCTCGATGAACTCCCGATCCGGGTCGGTCAGTTGCACTCGCGTCACGTAAGACCGTCTGTCGGACCGGACCGTGCCACGAAGGCACATCCCGCACATTGACACGACTCCGATACGCGCCCTAGCCGTTCGGGTCGACGAAGAAGGCGGGCTTCCGTACGGTGAGGGACCCGGCCATGGCCCTCAGGTCCTCGTCGGAAACGGTCGGTCCACCGCCGCTCAGCACCACGATGACGCCTTCGCGTCGTGCGATGTAGCGGATGGACCCGTTCCACGACGAGCGCCACGTGTCGGGAGCCACCTGTTCGCACGGGCCCGCGTCGACCCGTGTTCGGCTGCCGTAGACCTCGCAGACGTCCGGGGGCGCGAAACCGGGGATCTGCGGGCCGACGGTGACCTGGACACCGCGCTGCTCCCGGTCGGCGGCGCTGGTCTCCACCGGCCTGGGCAGCAGGAGATAGAGGAACGTGCCGTCGTAGACGTCGGCCTCCGGGAAGTACAGCCGGTAGTCGTTCAGCTCGGGGGCCAGCAACGGGACCTCGGCGGCGGCGATCTGCCGCTCCGTGTACGCGGAGATGCTGCGTTCGCCGAGGGCTGCCGACAACGGCCACATCAGCAGCAGGGCGGCGGCGAGCACCCCCCACCGGCGGAGGGAGCCGGCTCCGGGCAGTGCGACGGCCGCCGCGGCCGCGTAGGCCGCGGCCATCACGAGCGGCATCGCGTACGAGGCCAGGAGGGACCCGCCCCCCGACCGGGCGAACAGGTACTCGGCCGCCAGGGCCAGCACCCCGCCCAGAGCGGCCACCCGCCAGGCGGGACGGACACCCGCCACGCGCAGCAGCACCCAGCCGGCCACAGTGGTGACGAGCGGGACGGCCGCCATCATCAGGAGCCCGAACCCCAGGCACCCCCAGGGCTCGTCGCTGTGGCACAGGTCGTCGAAGTCCCACGGCAGCACGGCCACCACGAACCACAGGACACCCAGCAGCGCACCCACACCGGCGGGCCGGATCGATGGGCCGAGCACCTCCCGGGCGCGCAGCGCCCCTCCGCCGCCGTTCTTCCCGCCCCCGTGTTCCTCCACGGTCGCACCCATGCGTGCCGTCCCCCTCGATGAAGATCCGTTCCGGTGCTCCATCGTGGCTGCGTGATCATGCTCACGCCATGAGTACGGATACTCATCCGGTCGGGCGGTGACCGGGCCCGTCAGCCGCAGTGGGGCCCTGCGGCCGACGGGCGGGTTCCCGGATCCGCCGTCCTGGCTAAGCGGCGCCCGTCATACGGGCGAACACCACCACGTTGCTGTCGTAATAGTGCTTCTTGGGGTCGAAGGTGCCGCCGCAGGTGACCAGGCGCAGGCCCGCGTGGTCGATGTTCTTGTACACCTCCAGCGTCGGGAACTCGGCCTTCGGGTACTCGGCGACCCGGTCCACCGTGAACGTGACCGTCTTGCCGTCCTGCCGGGTGACCTTGATGGTGTCACCGCCCTTCATCGTCTTCAGCTTCTCGAACACCGCGGACGCTCCGTTCCACGTGACGTGCCCGGCGATCACGGCCGGCCCCTGGGAGCCCGGGGTCGGCCCCGGCTCGTACCAGCCCGCGAGCGCGGGGTCCTTCGGGGTCTGCATGGTGCCGTCCGGGTTCTGTTGCAGCGTCTCCAGGGAACTGGACAGGTTGAGGGAGGGGATCGTGATCTTCTGCGGCGCCGACCGGGCCAGGGCCTGCTCGGCCTGGCCCGCACCGGCATCCGCCCCTGCTCCGCCCTTCGATCCCGCTGCGGGCGCCTTCCCGGTGGGCGAGGCGTCGGCGCCGGCCGGCGCCCCGCCGGGGAGGTTCTGCCCCGCCGGGGCGGCGGGCTGCGCCGCGTCCTGGCCGCCGCCGCACCCCGAGAGGAGGAGTCCGGCGAGGACGGCGGCCGCCAGCGGGCCTGCGGTGCGGCGGCGGAGCCGCGTGGGGGCCGGCTTCACGCGCCGCCCCCGGTGGTCCCCCGGCGGACGGAGCCCACACCGGACCGCTTCCGCCCGATGATCACCGCACCCGCCACCACCGCGAGTACCGTGATCGCCACACCGTCGCGCACCGTCACCGGCGCCGCCGTGTGCTCCTCGGTGCCGCCGCCGGTCTCGATGCCGCCGACGGGGATCGACCCCACGGCAGCGCCCTTGACCTCTCCGCAGTTGGTCGGAGCCGTGGCCTCCTGGGGAAGCTTCGGGTCGAGCTCGCTCTTGCCCGCCCCCTCGAAGTCGTACTTCTTGTTCTTGTTGCGGTCGATGCCGTGCTGCACGACGTGCAGGTCCTTGATGTGGTCGACGACGTCCTGGCCGACCTCGATCGTCCGCTTGTAGCGGATCGTGCCCTGCGCGTCGGCGACGGGCATGCGCAGCACGTCGAGGCCGCTGGTGGGCTTGGTGTCCCCGCCCGTGGTGAGCGAGATGTTGATGTCGCCGTAGTCGTGCGTGGCCTCGGTGTTGCTGAGGACCCCGTCGCCGTCCTTGTCGTCGGTCGCGTCCGGGCAGTGGAAGTCGTGCCCCTTCGTCGAGCCGTGCAGGTGCTGGGCCGACGGCTGTCCGGGCACCATGCCCTTGGACTCGATCTGTACGGTGAGCTGCCTGCCCTTGAGCGTGAGCATGACCGTACCGCTGGAGCCCGAGTTGTTCAGCTGCGCCAGGTCGATCTGGTACGCCTTCCCGCTCTCCGCGAGAGCTGGTCCGGAAAGGCCGAGGGTCAGGACCACGGCGGCGGGTATGGCGGCGAGAGCCACGTGGCGACCGGCGCGCTTGACTATCACATTCGCTCCTGTTCCGTGGATCCCCAGACGGGAATCGCAGATCGTACGGGTTGTGAACGAGGCCTTGAAGAGGCTCTCGTTACTCCTTCGGTGCCCCAACGCCTGCGGATGGGTGCCCATATGAAAAAGTTTCAGGTGAGTTTTTCGGGATGCGCTCGACTCCTGCGACTGTGTGACATCACGTCGGCCGGGGCGCGGGAAACAAGGCAGCCTCGCAGGGCCTTTCGGGAACCGGCGCAATTCCGTGTGCGGTGCACGTCGGAACGCGGCCGCGCCGCAGCCGGTCATCGTCGTCGGCCAGGACGTGGCCCACGGCGGAGTCCCCGAACGCCGCACGTCGGCGGCCTGTGCCAGGCCATAGCGGCGCCTGCGCCGAGCGGCCGGGATTTCGTGGAGGAAACGCGCAGCCGCATACGCAGGGAGGAGGTCGGGGAATCCCTCCTCCCTGCGTCCAGGTCAGCCCTGCACCCGCCTATCGGCACAGGCTGCGGCGGGGCCGACCGCGTCAGGTGGAGGAGTCGGAACTCGGTCTCTCCGGAAGTAATCTGACCGCTATCCATTCGATTCTGCCGCATCTACGCACGCGCATCCACCGCCTTAGATGTCATTCCGGTCGTCGACGGGGGCATCATCCCCGTCGTCGGTCCGGTCCGGTTCGGTCCCGACCTTTCTAGTCCTCCGGGCGGCGGCCGGACGAATAGTTGACCTCTGATGCTAAGAAATGCCGTCAGGGCTGCGCGTGCACCGGGAAGGACGCCTGGAAGGCGAGCCGGCCGCCGGCTCCGTCACCGATGTGCGCGAGCAGATCGTCGAACGCGAGGTACTCCAACCCGTGCTGACCACCCGTCGCCCGGGCCGGGCGTGCGACCGGAGCGGCGGATCGGCAGGAGCGCGCAGGGCCTGTGGCTCCTCGGCGGCGGCGGAACGGCGAGGGATCGTGACGGTCGGGATGCGGGATGCGGGATGCGTGCAGGGCCGGGGAGTCGGTCGGATGGTCCGACAAGAGGGTCGGGTCGACGGGGTCCCGCGGCGTTCCCGTACCTCCGAACGGAGGCGAGGGGCCACCTATTCGAGGGAACCGGGCGGCCGGAACCAGGCCAGGAGGCCGTCAGCTGCCGAAGGAAAGGGCGACGGCCCCGCTCGGGGCCGTGCGGTGCTCCGGCGCCGCTGTGCGGTTACAAGGAGATGTCACGTGTCGCGTGTTCTGAAGAGTGCGGGTCTTGCCCTGGTGCTCGGCCTGGCGGTCATCGGCGGTGCGTCCTCGGCGTCGGCGGACGCCACCGCGGAGGGCTTCGCGATCGGCTCGCCCGGCGTGCTTTCGGGCAACGTGGTCCAGATCCCGATCCACGTTCCGATCAACGTGTGCGGCAACAGCATCAACATCATCGGCCTGCTCAACCCGGCCGCCGCCAACACCTGCGTCAACGCCTGAAGGTCGTGAACCGCGGCTCATCCCGGTCGGAGGCTCGACCGGGATGGGCCCGCAGGCACCACCGCCGTCAGGCCAGGGTGCGTACGTGCTGGTCGCGCAGCTCGTAGCGGGCGGCGAGCACGGCCAGTTCGCCCGTCGCCACCTTTGCGGCGAGGTCGGGCTCGGCCGCCAGCCGTCTGCGGACGTTGCGCACGTGAGCGTTGATCGTCGCGTCGACGCGGGCCTGGCCGTGCTGGCTGTGATCGATGGAGGGCCGTATCTGATCGGCCAGGTACTGGATGTGCGCGGGAAGCGGCTCGCCCGACTCGTCGGCGTGGACCGCCGCGGCGACCGCTCCGCACGACTGATGGGCCAGGACCAGCACGAGCGGTATGCGCAGCTCCAGAACCCCGTACGCGATGCTCCCCAGAACCGCCTCGTCCAGCACCTCGCCCGCCGAACGTACGGTCAGCAGGTCACCCAGCCCCTGGTCGAAGACCAGCTCGGGCGGAACGCGTGAATCGACGCAGCCCAGCACGATCGCGAAGGGCTGCTGGCCCTGGACGAGCCGGCGACGCACGGCCGCGGACTCGTGCGGGTGCTCCTGGTCCTGGGTCCGCCACCGCTGGTTGCCGGCCGCCAGCCGGCGCAGGGCCTGCCCGGGGGTGGTCACGGGCTCCGTGCTCTCGGGATCCCGCGGGTTGGCGAAGGCGGGAAAGGCCGCGCCGAGGGTCAGACCCGCTCCGGCGGCCGCCGCCGTGCCCGCGACGGCGGTGCGCAGCAGGGTGCGGCGGCTGTGCTGAGCGGGGAGGGTTCGTATGTTCGAAGACATGGCCGGACCGTAACCCGCCATTCCGGTAGGGGAGTTGGCTCGGCGGCCACAATGGCGGGATCCGCGCGGGGGCGGGCTTGATGGGGCCGGGATCTTCTCAGCATGCGGGCAGCGCGTGAGCGGCGGGGGCCACGGGGTGTCCGTCGAGCCCCCGGGTCGCGCCGGAGGGGCTTCGCGGGCGGCCGCAGGGCGGCGAGCCGCCGGACTTCGGCCTGCGCGCCCGATGTCGTCCGCCCGGCCTCCGCGCCGAGCGCCACCTTGCCGTCCCCGGTCAGGCGGTCAGACTGCCTGTGCCTGTGCCTGTGCCTGCGCCAGCGCCTGTCTCTGTGTCTGCGGAGCCGGGCGCCACACGGCCTGTACGGCCCACGATGCCCCAGCCGAATCCGCCCCCGTTCTCGGGGTCCCCGGCCCCCTCGACCACGAGCGCCCCTGCCGGGCTGGCGCGGTGTTCGTGCGGGAGGAGTCGAGGACGAGCATGGCAAGAGGCTCCTTCTCAGAAGGCAATGCTGGAAAGCGGGCCGTAGAGCCGAACATCGGCTTCCCGGCCGCCGTGCCCGTCCGGGCATCGGAAATTCGGCCGACCCGGGCCCGCATGCGAGGCTTGTCCGGCACCCGGGAGGAGACCACACGATGCACACGCCGAGCCGGCCCGAAGACCTCGAACACCCCGAACTGCTCTGGTCCAGGGCGGTGACCATGGCCATCGTCGACACCGCGTGCTCGACGAGCACCGAGTTCGCCCTCGACGACGACGGCCTGTGGTGCCACTCCACCGGCGCCGACGGCTGGTGGCGCCTGACCGTACTGGACGGCGGGCGCGCGGTGTTCTGCGGCCAGGACCCCGACGGCAGCCACACCCATGTCGGCGGAGAGCAGATCGACTTCCTCGCGGGCGGCCCCGACTGGCTGCCCTGGGACCTCCTGCGCGACGACGCCGCGGGCAACCTCTTCGGCTTCGTCTACTGGTGGGAGAACGGCGCCTGGCACCGCATCCCGTACCCGGACGAGGTGCAGGAGGACGGACTGGAGGGGGCCGCGGCCTGGGTGGGCCAGGACGCGGACGAGTTCCTCGGACTCACCGTGTCCTCGTTCGACGCCCCGTACGCGCTGGAGCGGAGTCTGACCGAGGCCGTCGCCCGGTTCGCGGCCCTGGCGCGCGAACGCAAGGCGGACGCGGACGCCGTGGCGGCGCTCCTGGCGGCGGCCCACACCGAAGGCCGCCCGGCTCCGCGCCTCGACGCGGCACTCGACCTCGCTGCCCGCGCGGGCATCCACGCGTAGGGGCGCGGTACCACGGCCGACGGGCCCGCCGCACATGACGTGCGGCGGGCCCGTCGGCCGTTCACCGGTCGGGCCTCGCGCGGCTACTTGAGCGCGGAGAACGCCTTGGTGAAGGCCAGCGGCTGCTGGAGGATCGAACTGCACGTCGCGTCGGCGTGGTTGACGGCCCCGGCCGCGCACTGCTTGTCGCGCGTGGAGGACCACATGGCCAGCCGGCCGATCCCCTTCGACGCGGCGAACTGCACGAGCTGCGTCGCGTCCTCCACCGTGAAGATCTCACTCGCGACATCGTTCACACCGATCATCGGTGTGACGGCCACGGCCTTCCACGCCGCCGCGTCGGACAGGCCGAGGACACCCTTGATCTGCGCCTGCGTGGCCGTCGCGGCCTGGATCGCGTACTGCCCCATGTCCCCGCTGTACGCCGGCCCGTAGTCCATCGCCATGATGTTGACGGCGTCGACGCGCACGCCGTTCTTCTTGGCGTCGGCCAGCAGCGCCACACCCGGCTGGGTCAGGCCCTCAGGCATCACGGGCAGGGTGAAGGCCACGTCCAGGCCCGGGTGGGACTTCTGCAGCCGGGCGATGGCCTGCGCACGGCGCGCGTTGGCCGCCGTGTCCGGCAGGGCCGCACCTTCGATGTCGAAGTCGACCTTGGTGAGCCGGTACTGGTCGACGACCTTGCCGTACGCGGCGGCCAGTTCGTCCACGGTGGCGCAGTTCAGCGCCAGTTCGTGACCGGCGGCCCCGCCGAACGAGACCCGTACGTCGCCGCCCTGGGCGCGCAGCGCACCGATCTGGGCGGCGACCTTGTCGTTCGCGAGATCGGTGACGCCGCCCCACAACGGCGCGCAGCCGCCACCGGAGGTGATGAAGGCGAGGTGGAACTCCTTCACCCCGGTCTTCGTCGCGGTGTCAAGCAGGTCGTGGGCGGGGTACAGGGAGGTGTCGACGTACGGGGCGAAGCGCGCGCCGCCGACCCCGGGGGCGGGGGTGCCGGTGGGGGCGGTCGCCGTGGGGGAGGGCGACTTGGTCCCGGTGGGCGCGGCGGAGGTGGCGGACGCGGTCGGGGCCGGGCTCGCCGTGACGGTGGGCCGGGTGGTGGGGCGCCCGCTGGGCTGGGCCGTGGCGCCCTGGTCCACCGAGCACTTCACCCCGTTGATCAGGCACCCGGTGGGGTCGCCGAGGGTGCCGGTGCCGCTCGCGACGAAGCCGACGGTGACGGAGGCTCCGGCGGCCAGTTGTCCGTTCCAGCTCGCGGGCTTCACGGTCACGCGGCGGCCGGAGACCGTGTGGGTGCCGTTCCAGAGCGAGTCGATCTTCGTGCCCGCCGGCAGGTCGAACTGCAGGGTCCAGTCCGACTGCG
Organism: Streptomyces xanthophaeus; assembly: GCF_030440515.1. Taxonomy (GTDB): domain Bacteria; phylum Actinomycetota; class Actinomycetes; order Streptomycetales; family Streptomycetaceae; genus Streptomyces; species Streptomyces kutzneri. Next base: position 480,747 of record NZ_CP076543.1, on the reverse strand, counting down.
ACGTGCCGGTGCTGTTGGTGATGACGTACTGACCGGTGTAACCGCCGCTCCAGGAGCTGGACTTGGTGTAGACGGCTCCGACGGAGGTCGCCTGCGCGGTCCCGGTGAAGGCGAAGGCCACCCCACCGATCACCGCCGCCGTCACGATCGCGCTCGTGACCTTCGCCGTACGGCTCGTCCTGCGCCGGTGCCCGACTGTGCTGCCCATCGCGTGCCTGCCTCTGTGTTACTGGGGAGTTGGGGATCCGGCAGCACGCTAGCCGCACCGAAACGGACATTCGTTCGTTTCGGTGCGACCCTGATGAGTCTTAGGTTCCGCTTAAGGCAGGGGAAAGCGGGGCATCAGGAAGCGGGTTCGCCGAGCTCGTGCCGCCTCCGCACCGCGGGGCCGCCGCCCTCCCGGCTCGGACATCGAGAAGAGCAACGAGCCGCCTGACCGTCAACCTACGGGGTCTACGCTCGAACCGTGACTGCCACATGGGAACCCACGATGCCGGGCGTGCTGCGACTTCCCTCAGGCCGGCTCGTCCGCGGCCGGGGACTGAGCAGGCCACTTCCGCAAGGCCCGGAGCCCACCTTTGCGCTCTACCTGCTGGGCCGCCGGCCACCGGCGGTCGCCTGGGAGAGCCGCTGGCTCCGCTGGCCCGACTTCTGGCTGCCGTCCGACCGCGCCACGACCGCCGAGGCGCTGCGCGAGGCATGGACACGCACCGAGGCCGAACGCGTCGAGATCGCCTGCGCCGGCGGACACGGACGGACCGGCACGGCACTGGCATGCCTTGCCGTGCTTGACGGGGTACCCCACGGTGAGGCCGTCGCCTACGTCCGGGAGCACTACGCTCCGCGCGCCGTCGAGACCCCCTGGCAGCGCCGGTTCGTCTCCCGCTTCCACTAGCGGCATCACACATCAGCCATGAGCACACGACGCACCGACCCGGTGAACCTTCTAGCCGTGCGTGGCGTCGATGACGCAGAAGCGGTTGCCCTCGGGGTCGGCCAGCACCACGAAATCCGGGTCCTCCGGGTAGGAATCCCAGTCGACGTGCCGGGCACCCAGCAGGACCAGCCGCTCCACCTCCGCCGCCTGCTCCGCGGCGTCCGCCGCGTACAGGTCGAGGTGGACGCGCGGCCGTTCCTGTACGGGTGTGACACTGCGGCCGAGCGCCAGGCCGGGCCCGGCGCCGTCGGCCGGGACCAGGACCGTCCAGCCGTCGTCCACCTGGCCGCCACGGGGTACGTACCCCAGCGCCTGGCTCCAGAATTCCGCGGCCCGCCGCACGTCCGCGGCTCCCATGACGATCGTTCCGAGGGTCAGCATGATCCGATTCTGGCAAACCGGGACCGGCCCGCGTCCTACGGTGCCTGCGCCGCGGGCCGCTCGATCGCGACCATCGCCGCGTCGTCGTCCAGGGTGTTGCCGGCCGCGTGCTTGAGCAGGTCCTCGCACAGCCGGTCCAGCAGTGCCTGCGGACGCAGGCCCGGCCATGCGGTCACGCGCCGCGCCAGCGGGTAGAAGGCGCCCGCCCGGTCGCGTGCCTCCAGGACGCCGTCCGTGTACAGGAGCAGGACGTCACCTTCGGCGAAGGCGAAGGTCTGCGCGGTGACCGTCGATGCCACGAGCCCGGCCAGCCCCAGCGGTGGCGCGGGCCGGTCCACCTCCAACTGCTCGGCGCCGCCGTCGCGCAGCACGAGCAGCGGCGGCGGATGGCCGCAGCTGACGAGGTGCAGCACCGGCTCGGCGTCGGGGATGTCCAGGACGGCCGCGGTCACGAAGCTCTCGCCCTCGTCCCCGGCCCCGTCCAGGTCCGCCGAGACCGCCGCCTCCAGGTAGTCCACCAGGCCCGGAAGCCCGGCCTCCTGGTGGGCGGAGGCCCGGAAGGCGCCCAGTACCAGCGCGGCGTCCCCGACCGCCTCCAGGCCCTTGCCCCGGACATCGCCGATGATCAGCCGCGTGCCGGCGGCCGTCCGGGCGGCGGCGTACAGGTCGCCGCCGATCTGGGCCTCGGCCGCGGCGGCCAGGTACACGGAGGCGACGTTCAGCGGGCCGATCCGGTCGGGCAGCGGCCGCAGGACCACCTCCTGGGCGGTCTCCGCCACCGAACGCAGCTGGGTCACCTCCTTCTCGTGCACCTCGCGCAGGTGGGCGAAGAAGGTCACGAACACCGAGATCATCACGAGCGCAATGATCTGGAAGGTGTGGTTCAGGTCGGTCAGGGTGGTGCGCGCCGTCGCGACCACCACCTGGGCCAGTACGGCGACCAGTCCGACGAAGGCCGTCATCCGCGGCCCCGCGAACGACGCGGTCACGGCCGGGGCTGCGGCCAGGAACGGTCCGAGGTGCACCTCGGGAGGAGCGAGCACGTCGATCAGCGTCACGAGGGCGATCAGCGCGAACGGGACCGCCAGCTGCGCGCGGCTCACCCTGGGGGACCGGTGGTGACGAGGGTACGACGGCGGCCGGAGATCCATCCCTCCTGCATACACCGCGAGGTGAGCCGGATCCCCGAAGCCCGGCCGTCGCAGGCGGACCTGCCGGTCCTACGGAAGCCTGCCGGTCCTACGGGCGACAGCCGGGGCTTACGGACGACAGCCGGGGCCTACGGGCGACGGCCAGGCCTGCCGCCCTTCCCGCCCTTCGCGCCCTTTCCGCCCTTGGGCCCGCCGGAGGCCCCACGGGGGTTCTTGCCCCCCGGCTTCCCGGACGAGGACTTCCCGGCCCCCGTCTTCCGCTGCGCGCCGCCACCGCCGGTGCCACCCGTACCCGTTTCCGGGCGCTTGCGCTTCGCCTTGGGCTGCGGCGGGGTCGGTGCGCGCCCCCGTGTGCTGTTCACGGTCCGGCCGCGGACGATCCCGATGAACTCCTCCACCAGATCGGTGGTCTCCTCCTGCGGCCACGACAGCGCGACCCGCGAGGCGGGCGCGTCGGAGACCGGCCGGTAGGTCAGGTCCTTGCGGTGGTGCAGGCGGGCCAGCGACTGCGGGACGACGAGGACACCGACCCCGGCGGCCACAAGCTCGATGGCGTCCGCCGTCGTCTCGGGGCGCTCGATCGCGGGCTTGCCCGGCAGCTGCTCCCAGTCCAGGGTGTCGTCGAGCGGGTGGAACACGATCTCGTCGGCGAGGTCCTCGGTGGACACCTCTTCCGCAGCGGCCACGAGGTGGTCCTTGGGGACCACGACCACCGTCGTCTCGGTGTAGAGGGGGATCGCACTGAGGTCGTCACGGTCGACCGGCAGCCGCACGAATCCGGCGTCCGCGCCGCCCGCCCGCAGCACGCCGCACGCCTCGATCGGGGACACCGCGACCAGGGTCAGCGGGACGTCGGGCAGCCGCTCGTTCCAGATACGCACCCACTTGCTGGGTGTCACCCCCGGGACATAAGCGAGCCGGAACGAATGGGGTACTTCCGAGCCTGTCACCCCGCAAGGTTACCGGTCGTGGTCGGAGGTAGCGCACACGCTCGATACTCTTGACACCATGACGTCGCACCAGAACACCCAGACGATGAAGCCCGCGACCGCGGCGAAGAAGCTGGGCGTGTACCTCGAGGCCACCCCCGCAGAGTTCCAGGAGGGTGTCGTCTCGCGCAGCGAATTGAGTGCGCTCCAGGCCGATCCGCCCCAGTGGCTGAAGGAGCTGCGCGCCAACGGTCCGCACCCTCGACCGGTGGTGGCGGCCAAGCTCGGCGTTTCCATCGCCGGCCTCGCCCGCGGCGGGGTCACCGAGCCCCTCACCACGGAGCAGATCGAAGCGCTGAAGCAGGAAGCCCCCGAGTGGCTCCAGCGTGAGCGCGCCACCCAGGCCGAAGTCCGCAAGGAAACGGTCCGCATCAAGGAGAAGCAGGCCGAGAAGGCCGAGAAGGCCCGCGACCAGCGCTCCTGACCTGCGACTCAGCCTTCCGTCAGGCCTGGTCTCCCCGCGGGGTGGCCAGGCCTGACGCCTTCGCCCGGCCCGACCGGCAAGACACCCCCTACACCCCCTACGCCCCCGTGCCCCCTGTGGTCGCGGAGGCAGCCCCGCCTCCCCCCAGCAGTCGCACCGCCCGGTCGAGCCGGGCCCGCCTGGTCTCCGGCGTGAGCGCCTGCAGCAACGGCAGGATCACCTGGTAGCGCCCGGTGCGGTCGAGTGCCTCGAACGCCCGCGCGGCCGCCGGGTCCGCCTCGAAGGCCGCCGCGAGGTCCGGTGGCACCGCCGCCGTCCGCTGCGACTCGTAGGCGTGCGTCCACCGCCCGTCCGCCTGTGCCCTGCGCACCTCGGCGAGCCCGGGCTCACGCATCCGCCCCGCCGCGCTCAGCTCCGCGACCTTGTCCACGTTCACCTGTGACCACAGGCTCCTGGGCCGGCGCGGCACGTACTTCTGCAGGTAGTACCGCTCGTCGAGGGCGCGCCGCTGCCCGGAGATCCAGCCGTAGCAGAGCCCGACGTCGACCAGCTCGTCATCGGTGACCGACGCGATCCCGGACTTCTTCTTGGCCACCTTGATCCACACGCCCTCGCGGCGCGTGTGGTGCTCGGCCAGCCAGCTCTCGAACGCCTCGGCGTCCGCGAAGCCGACGATCTCCACCCCGCCCAGTTCCTCCATGCACCCACGCTATCGCCCGCCCTGCGGGCCGGCCTCGGCCGACACGGTCCGGGAAGCGGCGCACAGTTCGCCCAGCACCTCTTCCAACGTGGGCCTGCGGGTGTCGAGTTCGAGGATCACGATCCCGTGCTCGGTGGCCAGGGCGCCGACGCGTTCCGCCGTCATGCCCGTCACGGCGAGCCGGCCCGGCCCCGACAGGCCGGCCCGGACCACCGTCGCGCCCCCGTCCGTCAGTACGGCGGCCAGCTCGGCGCGGTGCGGAGTGCCCACGACGACCCGGGCCACGTCACTCCGGGCGGTGAACTCGGCCGCCGACTGCGCGACCACCGTACGGCCCCGGTCGAGGACGACGATCCGGTCCGCCGTCCCGGCCGTCTCCGTCGCGCGGTCACCGGTGATCGCGACCGTACGCCCCTGCGCGGCCAGTGCGCGCAGCAGCCGGCGGGCCCACCGCACCCCCTCGGCGTCCAGCCCGGCCAGCGGCTCGTCCAGCAGCAGCACGGGCGGATCCCCGAGCAGCGCCGCCGCGATGCGCAGCCGCTGCAGCAGGGCGGGGGAGTACGTACCCACGCGCCGCCGCGACTCCTGCGCCAGGCCCGTCTCCGCCAGCACCTCGGCCACCCGGCCCGCCCCGATGCCGTGCGCGCGGGCCAGCGCCCCCAGCACCGCCCCGGCGGTCCGCCGGCCGCGCAGCCCGGCCGGATCGGGGAGGGCCCCGATCTGGTGGGGGCTGCGCGGGCGGCCGCGCAGCGGGACCCCGCACACGGCGACCGTGCCCGCGGTGGGGGAGTCCAGCCCCAGGATCAGACGGAGCGCGCTGGTCTTGCCGGCCCCGGCGGCGCCGAGGAACGCGGTGATCGCGCCGGGCCGGGCCGTGAGGGAGAGCCGGTCCACGGCGGTCCGGTCGCCGTGCGTCCTGGTGAGTTCCTTGACCTCGATCACCCGCCCCACCCTGCCCGGGCACCCGGCCCGCGGGCATCGCACCGCCGGCGGAAAGCGCCCGGCGGCCTCGGCCCGGGGGTGTAGGCCCGGGGGCCGATGCCCGGGCCGGGGACGGCTGGCTACGGTCACGCCATGGACAACCCACCGAAGAGCGCGACGACCCCGAAGACGCCGAAGACCCCGAAGACCGACCGGAGTTCGACACCGGGGCCCGGAGCCGCCCGCACGGCCTGGGCCGGCGCGGCCCTCTACATCCTCGTCCTGGGCCTGCTGATCGGCGGTGTCCCGTACGCCGCCGGGCCGCTCCTCGGGGTCGTGCTGCTGCTGGCCGTGACCCCGCTCGTCCCCCTGCTGCGGCACCGGCCCCTGGCGGCACTGACCCTGACCCTCCTCGGCGGCACCCTCGTCGCGGGAGCCGCCCGGGACCACAGTCCGGGCCGGTTCCTCGTCTTCCTCGCCTCGGACCTCGTCCTCGGACTCGTCGTCGCCACGCGCCCCCGGCGGGACGCGGTCATCGCACTCGCCATGGTGCTCGTCGTGGAGCTCCCGGCGGTCGGGCTGTTCTCCGTCGGACCGTACGACATGATGAGCACGAGCCTGATCGCCTTCCTGTCCCTGGGCGCCGTCTACATGACCGGCCTGCGGTTCCGTGAGGGCCGGGAGCACACGGCCGAACTGCGCGCGCAGCAGGTGGCCGAGGCCGTGACCGCCGAACGGCTGCGCATCGCACGCGAGTTGCACGACATGGTCGCCCACAGCATCGGCGTGATCGCCATCCAGGCCGGTGTCGGCAGCCGGGTCATCGACACCCAGCCGGCGGAGGCCCGCGCCGCCCTGCAAGCCATCGAGGCCACCAGCCGCGAGACCCTGTCCGGTCTCCGCCGTACGCTGGTCGCGCTGCGCCGGGCCCAGCCGGACGGCCCCGGGGAGCAGGCCCCGCTCGGACCCGCCCCCGGCCTGTCGGACCTCGGCTCGCTGGTGGCCACCACCGCCGACGCCGGAGTACGGGTCGACGTACGGTGGGAGGGGGAGCGCGGTCAACTGCCGCCCGAGGTGGACCTGTCGGCGTACCGCATCGTGCAGGAGGCGCTGACCAACGTGGTCCGCCACGCGGGCACCGGACACTGCCGGGTGACCATCGGCTACGGGGAACAGGAGCTGACCGTGGAGGTCGTCGACGACGGGCGCGGCGCGCCCGACGGCATCGGAAGTACGGGATTCGGCATCACGGGCATGCGCGAGCGGGTCAGCCTGCTGCACGGCCGCTTCAGCGCCGGGCCCCGGGCCGGGGGTGGCTTCAGTGTGGAGGCGGCGCTGCCGCTGTCCCTCGCCGCGGCGGCCCTGGACGGGCTCCGATGACCGTGGCTCCCGCGCGGGCGATCCGCGTCCTGCTCGTGGACGACCAGCCGCTGGTCAGGTCCGGTCTGCGGGTGCTGATGGCCGACACCACCGACCTGGAGGTCGTCGGCGAGGCCGGTACGGGCACCGACGGGGTCCGCCTCGCCGCCGAACTGCGCCCCGACGTGGTGGTGATGGACATCCGGATGCCGGGCATGGACGGCATCGAGGCCACCGGGCTGATCACCGCGGGGGCGGAGGCCGTCAAGGTCCTCGTGCTGACCACCTTCGACGAGGACGACCACGTCTACGGGGCGCTGCGCGCCGGCGCGAGCGGTTTCGCCGTGAAGGACATGGCCGTGGAGGAGATCCTCGCAGCGATCCGGGTGATCGCCGCGGGGGACGCCCTGATCGCGCCGGGCGTCACCCGCAGGCTGATCGCGGACTTCGTCCGGGCGCCCGGGCCGGCGGCCCCGGAAGCGGCCCGGGGGCGGGAGCCGCGGCCCGTCGCGGGGATCACCGGGCGTGAGCGGGAGGTGCTGACCCTGGTGGGGCGGGGCCGTTCGAACGGCGAGATAGCCGAGGAGCTGTTCATCTCGGCGGCCACGGCCAAATCGCACGTCTCGCGTCTGTTCACCAAGCTCGGCGCCCGGGACCGGGTCCAACTCGTCATCATGGCGTACGAGATGGGGCTGGTCGCACCGCCTCGCTGAGGTGCCCGGGCGCCGGGGTGCGAGTGGCGCCGACGCCCGGGGTGCTGAATCGATTCCTCAGGCGGTGACGGTCTCCGGGCGGTTCTCGTCCCGCCGCCCGGCGGAGGCCGCTGAACGCGAGGAGAACAGCCTGTCCACCGCCAGGGCGCCGGGGCCGGTGAACACCAGCAGGAGGAAGGCCCAGCAGAACATCGCCGAGGCCTCGCCACCGTTCTGCAGCGGCCACAGCGCACCGGGCTGGTGCACGGTGAAGTACGCGTACGCCATCGAACCGGAGGCGACGAAGGCGGCCGCCCGGGTGCCGAGACCCAGCAGGATCAGGGCGCCCGCGACGAGCTGGATGGCGGCGGCGTACCAGCCGGGCCAGGTGCCGGCGGCGACGGTTCCGCCACCGTGCGCACCGCCGAGGACACCGAAGAGAGAAGCGGCGCCGTGCGAGGCGAAGAGCAGTCCGGTGACGATCCGGAACAGGCCGACGGCGTAGGGCTGGGCATGGTCGAGACGTGCGTTCATGGGGGGAGGCTCCTTCGGTCGGGGACGGGTCCCGAAGACGTGCCGGCGTTCTCGAGCGTGGGCGAGCCATAGGTTAGGTAGACCTAACCAGGCTCGCAAGCGCGAGTTCCGGCCACCCGCCGAGGAGGTCTGACGCTACCCCGCACCCGGAGGGCCGCGCCGGTGGCGCGCGGATCGGCGTGCTCGTGCGAGGGATCGGGAACCCGCCGGTCCGCTCCCCTGTGACGGACCGGCAGGTCCGCGTCCGGGTCCGAGCCCAGGGCGTGTTCCCTGATCCACTCCGATGTGCTGCACGCGCCGGCGGAGGGGGAGCTGTCGGGGAGCGACCGGTGGCTGCACGTCTCGCCGACGTCCTGATCGTGCCGCGGAGGTGCTCCAGCCACTCCCGCGCTATGCGCTGCGCGGCGGCAGCCGCTGCGTGATCCGGTCGAACAGTTCTGTCAGCGGTTCGCCGATGTCCTGGCCGAAATCGGTCAGCCCGTAGGTGACCTGGGGCGGCGTCGTCGGCTCGACCTCCCGCCAGACCAGGCCGTCCTGGACCAGCGCCCGAAGGGTCTGAGCAAGCATCTTCTCGCTGATGCCCTGGATGCTGTCACGCAGCTCGTAGAACCGAAGGCTGTTGCTCCGCAAGGCGATCAGTACCCAGACCCCCCACCTGCTTGTCACGTGGTCGACCACATCGCGTGCGGCGCAGTCCGTGTGAAACACGTCATAGCGCTTCTCCGGGTCGGTCGGGGTGAGCTGCGCGCTTTCGGTCATGTGATGAGCTTACCCAGAGGTATGTCCTTACCAAGAGTTAGCCCTTGCTCCTAGCGTCAAGGCCACGCACAACATCCGACAAGGAGCTGATCATGATCGTGGTGACCGGGGCTACAGGGAACATCGGGCGGCCGCTGACGCAGGCGCTGACCGAGGCGGGCCGGCAGGTGACGGCCGTTTCACGGCATACGGCGGCGGTGCCGGACGGGGCCCTCCACGCGGTGGCCGACCTGGCCGAGCCGTCCAGCCTCAGGCCTGTACTGGCCGGGGCGAAGGCACTGTTCCTGCTGCTGTCCGGCGACCTGCACGCCGCTGGAGCCGGCCCTGCCGACATCATCGGCGAAGCCGTGGCCGGCGGGGTCCGCCGGATCGTCCTGCTCTCCACGCTGGGTGTGGTGACCAGGCCCTTCGGCCCGACGCGGATCGCGATGCGCGCGCTGGAGGACACGCTGCGGGAATCCGGCCTGGACTGGACCGTCCTGCGGCCGGGCGGCTTCGCCTCCAACGCTCTGTGGTGGGCCGAGAGCGTCCGCGCGCAGCAGATGGTGGCGGCGCCCTTCGGCGACATCGGGGTGCCGGTCATCGACCCGGCGGACATCGCCGCGGTGGCGGCGGCCTGCCTGCTGGATGACCGGCACACCGGCAGCGTCTACGAGTTGACCGGCCCGGAAGTGATCACTCCGCGCCAGCAGGCGGAGTCCATCGCCGCCGCCCTGGGCTCGCCGGTCGGATTTCACGAGCTCACCCGCGACGAGGCGAAGGCCGCCATGGCCCGGAGCATGTCGGCGGAACTCGCCGACGACACCCTGGACATCCTTGGCTCCCCGAGCCCGGCCGAACTGCGTGTCAGCCCGGACGTCGAGCAGGTCCTCGGCCGCGCCCCACGCCCCTTCGCCGACTGGGCCGCCCGCAATGTCGCCGCGTTCCGCTGAGGGACCGGGGTCCTCACCCCACGGCATCGGGACCCCATCGGATACGTGTTCAGATCCTCTGTCTCCGGGGCGGCTGCTTCCGGCCTGCGGCCTTCCACAGGTCTTCAGGGTGAGGGCGTGTCTGCTGCCGGGCCGGGGTCCGGGCTCTGGGTGAGGCGCCGCGTGTGCGTGGTGGTGGGCATGGGCCGGTCCGGCTCATGGGCGGTTTCCCGCGCCAGGCCGTTGAAGGTGGCGAAGACCAGGCGATCGGTCTGGCATTCGACGCCTTGCCGGTCGTCGATGTGTACGAGGCCGTCGATGAGCAGGACAGCCAGGCCGTGGATGGCGGCCCAGACCACGAATTCGGCCCCCGGGCGGGCTCCCGGGGGCAGGTGGCCCGTGCCGGTCAGACGGTCGAGTTCGGTGGTGAGCACGTCGTGCGGATGGGGTGAGACGGAGGACTGCGCCGTTGTGGCGCCGCCGCGGAAGACGAGCCGGGCGACGGCCGGGTCCTCGACGGCCCAGGTGACATAGGCGCGCCCGCATGCGGCGAGACGTTCGGGACCCTGCTCCGGCGCTGCGTCCATGGTGTCGCGCAGGCGACTGCCCAGCCGGGCCAGTACGACCTCGGACAGGGCGGATACCAGCGCGTCACGCGAGCCGAAGTGGTGGTAGGCGGCGCTGGGGCTGACGCCGACCCGTGCCGATGCCTCACGCAGCGACCAGCCGTCGGCGCCTCGCTCCCGTACGAGGGTCTCCGCCGCCTCCAGCAGTGCTCCGCGCAGGTCTCCGTGGTGATACCGCTCCTTCGCCATGCCTCCATCTTAGCGGTGTTCAGATCAGGTGTTACGCTCGGGCCGGAATCTCAACACTGTTCAGATCTGATCTGGAGTTGTGCCATGTGCCCCACCGACCCCACGCCTCTCGGCCCCGATGGCGCGCCGGATGTCCTGCAGAGCCCCCCGCCCGTCGTGACGGGATCTCCCGTCGAGGTGGCCGAGGACGTTTTCGTCATCCCGGACCACCGCGTCGAGTTGGTCCCCAACGTCGGCATCGTCCTCGGGGAGAGGGCCGCCCTGGTCGTCGACACCGGGATCGGCCCGCGCAACGGCGCGCTGGTGCTGGAGCAGGCCCGGCGCCTGGCCGGCGACCGCCGCCTGTACCTGACGCTCACCCACTTCCATCCTGAGCACGGCTTCGGCGCGCAGGCGTTCAAGGGCGCCGCCACGATCGTCTACAACAGCGGCCAGCGCGCCGAACTGCGGCGCAAGGGAGCCGGCTATCTCGGCATGTTCAAGGGCCTGAGCCCCGCGGTCGCCGCCGAACTCGAAGGAGTCGAACTGGTCGACCCCGACCTGGTCTACGAGGGCGAGGCCGAGATCGACCTCGGCGGGCGTACGGTGCTGCTGCGCGAGGTCGGTCCCGCGCACACCGGCTCCGACCAGATCGTCCTCGTGGACGGCCGGGTGCTGTTCGCCGGCGATCTGCTGGAGACCCGCATCTTCCCGATCGCGCCGTACTTCCCGCCCCACGACACCGACGTGGACGGCGAGGGCTGGATCGGCGTGCTCGACCAGCTCGCCGCACTCGCCCCGCAGACCGTCGTCCCCGGTCACGGCGAGGTCACCGACGCCTCGCTCATCCACGACGTCCGCGACTACCTCACCTACATCCGCGACGAGGCCCTACGGCTGCGCGAGTGCGGCACCACCGCCGACGACACGGCCGCCACCATCGACAGGAACGCCCGTATCCGCTGGCCTTCCTGGGAACGCCCCGAGTGGATCGGCCTCGCCGCCCGCGCCTTCTACGACACCAAGGCATCGGCCTGATCCCCGCCCGCGGCGAGCTCGGACGCGCCGGGCTCGGACGCGCCGAGCCGGCAGGGACCCGATCCACTTCCACGAGAGGACGTCACCGGATGTCCGGCCTTTCCCATGTCCCGCGAATCTCCTGGTTACAGCCCTTTCCCCCCGGCGGCGGCCGTCGTCCCGGCGGTCTGATCGCCGCCGGTCTCACGATCGTTCTCGTCGTGTGCGGTCTGCTGGCCTCGCCCTCGAAGGCGAGTGCCGCCGAACCCGACCCGCCGCGGGCGCTGCCGCAGAACGCCACCGACAACGATGCGAAATGGCAGCCTGCCCTGGATTACGACACGGACGGCTGCTACAACGTGCCGGCGATCGGGCCGGACGGGACCATCGCCCAGGGCCTCGACCACAACGGCACGTCCGCTCCGGCGGATTGCCGTGACCAGTCCGACCTGGACAACAGCAACGCCTATGCACGTCAGCGGTGCAATTCCGGCTGGTGTGTCTACCTCTACGACTACTACTTCGAGAAAGACGTCGCGACCGAGCTCTGGCAGGACGCCGGCGGCCACGTCCACGACTGGGAGCACATCGCCGTCTGGGTCCAGAACGACCAGGCGAAATGGGTCTCCGCGTCCCAGCACGGCAACTACGAGATCAAAGCGGCCGGCGACGTCCTGTGGGACGGTACCCACCCCAAGCTCGTCTATCACAAGGACGGCGCCTCCACGCACAACTTCCGCTTCGCGTCATCAGGCGACGAGCCGCCGGAGAACCACCACCACCGGTGGATACGCTCGCCTCTGGTGTCGTACAACGGTTTCCCGCGCGGGCTGCGCGACAAGCTCTTCGCCCACGATTTCGACCACGCCACGATCGCCATCAAGGACTCGAGCTACCCGGGCGATCTCAAAGGCGCCATGCCCTTCTACGTGACGACCGAATGCAAGTCCAACTCGCAAGGCGGCACGACCTGTAGCGAGATCAAGAACCCGATGTTCCCGTTCGACTACAGCCGCGACGAGAACTCACCGGGCGACCCCAACCCGCCCGTCGAGCCACCGGAACCGCCGCGGCCCACCGATCCGCTCAAGGTGATGGTGGTGGGCGATTCGATGACACAGGGCCATGAGGGCGACTGGACCTGGCGATATCGGCTGTGGCAGTGGTTCAGGGACCAGCGTGTGGCGGTGGATTTCGTCGGCCCGTACACGGGAACCATGCCGCCCGACCCCGCATCGGCACCGCAGCCTCCCCCGCTCCAGGGCAAGCAGCAACCGGTCACGGGACCGCCACGGACGTCCGGCGGGTACGCCAAGGGCGCGGAGGAGTTCGACAGTGACCATTTCGCCGTGTGGGGAAGGCAGGCGGCCCAGGACAAGACCCTGATCCGTGAGCAGGTCAAGAAGTTCAAGCCGGACCTGCTGCTGGTCGGACTCGGGTTCAACGACATGGGCTGGTTCGTCAGCGATGCGAACGGCACGCTGGCGAGCATGAAGGCGCTGGTCGACGAGGCCCGCGCCGCCGATCCTGACCTGAAGTTCGCGCTGGCCAACGTCCCGCAGCGCACCAGGATCGGCGGACGGGACGACCTGATCGCCAACACGGACACCTACAACCTGCTGCTGAGCGACGCGATCTCGCAGTGGAAAACCGACCTGTCCCCGGTCGAGCTGGTCGACTGGCGCGGGGAGTACTCCTGCGAGCCGGACGGATGCCCCGCCGGTTACGACGGGCTGCACCCCAACGCGCTGGGCGAATACCAGATTGCCCGCGCCTTCGAGAAGACCCTGCACGACCGCTACCACCTGGGCACCTCCGTACCGGCCGTCCCGGCGGACATGCCCGCCCGGGCGACACCCGTGCCGGGCAACGTCGTCGCCTCTTCCGAGGACAGCGGCATCAAGGTGACCTGGGACGCGGTCTACGGAGCCATCGGTTACCAGGTCCGCCACCGGCCGGCCGGCGCGACCGACTGGAGCGAGTTCCCTGTCGCGGCGAACCGATTCGACACCACCTGGACCCAGGACGGAATGGAGTGGGAGTACCAGGTCCGCACCGACAACGGCGGCACGGTGAAGTCGGACTGGTCGCCGGCCGTCAGGGCCACCGCGCATCCCAGGACCGCTCCGCCGCCCGTCGGTATCGTCACCACGGCCACCGCGACCGGTGTCGATGTCGTCTGGGGCACCCCCACCGGCCCGTACACCGACACCATCGACCGCTACCAGGTGATCACCTTCGACAAGGACACCCCGGGCGCCTTCATCGACAGCACCTCGGTCACCGGCAAGTCCGTCCACATCGACGGCCTCACACCCGGTCACCACTACGCCGTGGCCGTCGTGACATGGAACGCCGCGGGCGGCGGCCTGCCGGGCGCCGGGCGTGCCGTCACCATCGGTGCGGGTACCCCGCCTGCGCCCGGCGGCCTCCAGGTGACCTCAACCGACCCCACCACGGTGCAACTCACCTGGTCGGGCTCCCCGCAGGCGGCCGGATTCCGGGTCTGGGTCCGCAACATCAACAACGGAAGCCAGTCCTCCGCCGACGAGTTCATCGTCGACAGCACGCACCGGGGCATCGCGTACCTCTTCCCCGGCACCTGGAACTACGAGTTCTGCGTCACCGCCGTCAACGGAGCCCTGGAGTCCGCGAAGTCCGACTGCGTCGTCGCACCCCACCCGACCGGCTAGGCCGGTTTCAGGTTGCGCGGGCGGCCGGCCGGCGGGTGAGGTCGCCCGCGATCCGGTCGCATGAGCAGGCGCCGGTTCACAGCCGCCGGCGGATCGCGGCGACGCGGACGGTGGCTGCGCATCGGACGGCCCCGGCTCGCCACGGGCCGCCCGCGCACGGCGCCGGCGCCGGTGTTCGCGTCCGGCCGTGTGGTTCCCGCGGCGCGTCGGCCCCGTCCGCGGGCGGGCGGCCGGTCCGTGGGGTCCGCTGGAGGGGTGAGCATCCTCCCTGGCCGCGACTGGTGGACCGGGCTCCCGCCCGCGGCGGGAGCCGCCGTCATGGCCACCGGCATCATCTCCGTCGGCCTGCACCTGACCGGGCAGGACGCGGCGTCACTGGCCGCGCTGGTCGTCGCCGGGGCGCTGTGGCTCGTACTCGCCGCCGACTTCACCTCCCGGCTGCTGGGCGACCGCGGGCGGTTCCGCGCCGAGGCCGACACACCGGCCGCGCTGACGGCCGTCGCCGCCACCACCGTCATCGGGGTCCGGCTCTCGCAGCAGGGCCGGCAGACGGAGGCCGCCGTGCTGCTCGTGGTGGCGGCGCTGCTCTGGCCCGGGCTGCTGTTCAACGTCCTGCGGCACTGGCGGCGGCGCATGCCGGGAGCGGCCTTCCTCGGCTGCGTGGCGACCCAGGGCCTCTCCCTCCTCGCCGCGTCCCTCGCCGACGCGGGCCACCAGGACCCGCTGGCACGGGCGGCGCTGGCCGCCTTCTGCCTCGGCCTGCTGCTCTACCTGGCGGCCCTCTTCCGCTTCGACCTGCGCGAGGTGGTGGGCGGGGCGGGTGACCACTGGGTGGCGGGCGGGGCGCTCTCGATCTCCGCACTGGCCGGATCCAAACTCACCGCGTCACCCGTGTGGACCGGCGCGGCACACACGACCCTGCGTACCGTCACTCTGGCCCTGCTCGCCCTGTCCCTCGCCTGGTACGTCGTCCTCCTCGCCGCCGAACTGCGCCACCCGCGGCCGCGCTACGACATCCGGCGCTGGGCCACCGTCTTCCCGCTCGGCATGACGGCCACCGCCTGCCTCTCCGTGGCGGACCCGGCCGGCGTCGCCTGGCTGCGCCCGCTGGGCGAGGTCCTGCTCTGGATCGCCGTCGGAGCCTGGCTGCTGACCTTCGCCGCGCTGGTCGCCTCGCACCTCACCGCCGGGAGCGACGCGACGGGCCGCTGACCCCCGCGCCGCACGCCCAGCCCCCCTAGGGGGTGTCTTGTGGCGACGGCGCCGCCACCTCAGTAGGGTCCCGGCATGGCGTACACATTCCAGGTGACCATCGACTCGACCGACCCGCACACGCTGGCCGACTGGTGGGCCGAGGCCCTCGGCTGGGAAGTGGAGCCGAGCGACGAGCAGTTCATCCGCGGCCTGATCGAGGCAGGCCACGCGAGCGAGGACGACACCAAGACCCACCGGGGCACCCTCGTCTGGAAGGCGGGCACCGGGATCCGCCACCCGGAGGGCCTGGAGCGCGCACCCCGCGTCCTCTTCCAGTTCGTCCCCGAACCCAAGACGGTCAAGAACCGGGTCCACTTCGACGTCCGTACCGGCTCCGACGACCCGAAGGCGCTGGTCGAACGCCTCATCGCCAACGGCGCCACGCACCTCCACGAAGGCCACCAGGGCCCCAGCGTATGGACGACACTCGCCGACCCGGAAGGCAACGAGCTCTGTGTCTCGCACTAGAGACACCCCTAGGCTGCCCTCCGTGAATGTCATCCTCTTCGGCGCGACCGGCATGCTCGGCCGGAGCGTCCTGCGTGAATGCCTGCGCGACGACGCGGTCGAGAGCGTCGTCGCCGTCGGACGCACCCCGCTCGGCGTCAGCCACCCCAAGCTGCGCGAGTGCGTCCAGGGCGATCCGTCCGACCTGGCCGCCGCCGGCATCGACCCGGCCGCGTACGACGCCTGCTTCTTCTGCCTCGGGGTCTCCTCCGTCGGCATGACGGAGGAGGCGTACCGTCGCATCACCTACGACCTGACGCTCGCCGTGGCCCGGCCGCTGGCCGCCGCCAATCCCGGAATGACCTTCGTCTACGTCTCCGGCGAGGGCACGGACAGCACCGAACAGGGCCGTTCCATGTGGGCCCGGGTCAAGGGGAAGACCGAGAACGACCTGCTGGAACTCCCCTTCCGCGCCTACATGTTCCGTCCCGGCATCGTCCAGCCGGTGCGCGGTGTGCCCTCCAAGGCCCGACTGTCCCGGGTGTTCTACTCCGTCCTCGGCCCCCTGGTCCCCCTCGTGCGGAGGGTCGCCCCGAACCTCGTCATCACCTCCGAGGCCTTCGGCCGCGCCATGATCGCCGTCGCCACCCCCGGCACCGAGATCCCCGGCCACATTCTGCGGCCGGCCGACATCAACCGCCTGGGCACGGCGCCGACCAGGCATAATTGACTACCGGGCACACCCTCCCGCACGTGAGAATGAGCCATCTCAAACCGGGAGGACCCCATGAGCCAGGAGACCCTGACTCTGCATGACCTGCTGCCCGCACAGGCGCTGGCGGACTCGATCGACGCAGGGTACGTGACCCGCAAGTCGCACCCCGAACTGCCGCTGTCCATCTACACCTACACACGGACGGCCCAGTACGAACGCGTCTGGAACGACGTCACCACCCGCTGCCGCGGACTCGTCGCCGACGACGAGACCGGCGCGATCGTCGCCCTGCCGCTGCCGAAGTTCTTCAACGTCGGCGAGCACGAGTCGGGTCAGCCGTACGCCCCCGCCCTCCCGGACGAGCCGTTCGAGGTCTACGACAAGGTCGACGGCAGCCTCGCCGTCGTCTTCCACTACGCGGGCCGCTGGCGGGTCGCCTCCAAGGGGTCCTTCATCAGCGCCCAGGCGACCTGGGCCCAGCGCCTGCTCGACGGCCGGGAGACGGCGGCCCTGCGCCCCGGCACCACCTACCTCGCCGAGATCCTGTACCCGCAGAACCGCATCGTCGTCGACTACGGCGACCGCCGGGACCTCGTCCTCCTCGCGGCCTTCGGCCAGGACGGGACGGAGGTCCCGCTCGCCGAGGCCGCGTCCCACTGGGAGGGGATCGGCTCCGTCGTCACGGTCTGGCCCGCCATGCCCATCGGCGAGCTGATCGCGCTCACCGAGTCCAACACCCTGCCCGGCGGCGCCCCGGCGACCGGCACCCAGGCGGAGGGCTTCGTGCTGCGCTTCGCCTCCGGTGTGCGCGCGAAGGCCAAGCTGGCCGAGTACGTACGGCTCCACCGCGTGCTCACCAAGGTCACCGAGCGGGACATCTGGCGCGCCCACGGCATCCAGCGGTTCGCCGGCCTGCCCGTCAAGCAGCTCGCCCAGGGGCTCGGCACCACGGCCGCCGAGATCGAGGCCTCGGGCGGCAAGCCGCTCGACGCGCTGCTGGACCAGGTGCCCGACGAGTTCGACGCGTGGGTGCGCGAGGTGATCGAGCGGATCGAGAGCGAGGCCGCGCGGCGCGAGCGCGCCAACGACGAGGCGTACGCGGGACTCGCGCACCTGGCGGCCGACCGGGGGGCCTTCGCCCGGGCGGTGAAGGCACTGCCCGACCGGGAGGTCCGGGCCGCGATGTTCCTGCGCCTGGACGGGCGGTCCACGGAGCTGGCCGTGTGGCGCAACGTGCGGCCGGAGACGTCCGACCCCTTCACGAACGACGAGGAGAACTGACCCGTGTCCGAAGAGACACCCGAGAACACGGTAGCGACCGCCGAGGTGACCGCGGACGCGACCGAGGCGGCGAACGCGGCCGTGGCCGCCGCCGAGGAGGCCCCGCTGCCCGTCGTGCACGTCATGACGGGCCTGCCGGCTTCCGGCAAGACGACGGCCGCGCGCGCCCTGCAGGCCGCGGCCGGTGGCCGCATGCGCCGCGTCAACCTCGACGACCTGCGGCTCATGCTCGACCTCCCGGACCCCGAGCGGGGCCGTAGCTTCAAGCACGAGCAGACGGTGCTGGCCGTCCAGGACGCGGCGGTCCGCGCCGCGGTCGACGGCGGTTTCGACGTGGTCGTCGACAACACCCACCTGACCAAGCACATCCCCAAGCGGCTCAAGGCGGCGGTCGGCGGTCTCGCGACGTTCGTCGTGCACGACTTCACCGACGTCCCGCTGGAGGAGTGCCTGCGCCGGGACGCCGCGCGCGAGCGCCGGGTCGGCGAGGAGATCATCCGCATCCTGGCCGAGAAGCACGACAAGGCCCGGCGGGGAGGGTGGCGGCTGACGTCGGAGTGGATGAACGGCGGGGCGAGCGGGGTGGCCGCACCGCCCGTGACGGAGTACGTCCCCGACCCGGCCCTGCCGGCGGCGGTGATGTGCGACATCGACGGCACGCTGGCCCTGACCGGCGACCGGGGGCCGTACGACTTCTCGCGCTGCGAGCTCGACCTGCTCAACGAGCCCGTACGGCACGCGCTCGACGCCTTCCGGCGTGCCGACGGCGATGTGATCGTGCTGCTGTCGGGGCGCGGCGAGGAGCACCGTCCGCAGACGGAGTCATGGCTGCGGCGCCACGAGGTGCCGTACGACGAGCTGTGGATGCGCGCGGCGGGCGACACACGCCGCGACGACGTGGTGAAGGCGGAGCTCTTCGACACGCATGTGCGCCACCGGTACGCGGTACGGGTCTCGCTCGACGACCGGGACCGGGTGGTCGCGATCTGGCGCCGGATGGGCCTGCCCACCTGGCAGGTCAACTACGGCGACTTCTGAGGGCCCGGCCGCCGTGAACGCCGGGAGCACCGGGAACGCCGGGAATGCCGCGCGGAACGTGCTGATCGTGGACGGCGCCAACGTCGTCGGCTCGGTGCCGGACGGCTGGTGGCGGGACCGGCGGGGCGCGGCCGTCCGGCTGCGCGACCTGCTGGCCGGCCGGGGCGGGGACGAGGAGATCGTCCTCGTCGTCGAAGGCGCCGCCAGGGGCGTCGAGTCCGTTCCCGGTGTACGGGTGGACCCGGCGCCCGGGAGCGGTGACGACCGGATCGTGGAGCTGGCCGCCGCGTATGCCGACCGCGGCTGCGTCGTGGTCACGGCCGACCGCGAACTGCGGGAACGGGTCCGGGCGTACGGCGTGGAGTGCGTGGGTCCGCGTGCCGTACGCCCGGTGGACTGACTGCTGACCTGCCTGGCTGCCGGTCTGTCCGGCTACCGGCCGGCCGGCCGGCCGGGACCGGGTCAGCGGCAGTACTTCACCTCGGAGAGGTTCTTGACGTAGCGGGCGGAGACCCAGCGCTCCTTGTCGTAGGCGCGCTTGGGCGCCTGGGCGTCGTGCTCCCAGTCGCCGTTCTTCTTCTCGGCCAGGCGGTACCAGATGCGGTTGCCGTCGACCTTGTCACCGTACTTCTTGCACTCGATCTCGACCTTGCTGTTCGGGTACACGTGGCCGAGGGACTGCGCGTGGGTGCTCGGCTTGCTGCGGACCGTCAGCGGGCCCTTCGAGACGACCTTGCCGATGACGTACTTCTCGGGATATACACCGGGCTCCGCGGACCCTCCGCCGACGACGATCTCCCGGGGCGGCTGGTTCTCCGGACCGTCGTCGGCGACGGCGGCGCCCGCTCCGACCAGACCGAGAACCAGGCTGCCGGTGGCGAGAGCGAGGGTGGTTCTGGTGGGCTTCAGCATGAGCCGGCTCCTCTACGAAGACATCCACCCGGCCGCGACGCGCGGCACGGGGCGGCAACCAGGCGGTTGCCAGGGACGACTATGACGAGGGCGGGGCGGATAGCCCCGGTGGCTCACCGTCGTTTAACCCGATATGACCAATTTGCTCCATCGCAGTGCGGGGCCGGACCCGCCTGGGGTGCGGGCGGTGGCAGCCCGCGCGAGAGTGGGTGCCATGGGTATCGATGACTACGGCGGCGGCGCCGGCGCACACGAGAGCGGCGTCCTCGTCGTGACGACCAACGACGTCCCCGGCTACCGGGTCGAGCGCGTCATCGGCGAGGTCTTCGGCCTCACCGTCCGCTCCCGCCACCTGGGCAGCCAGATCGGCGCGGGCCTGAAGTCGATGATCGGCGGCGAACTGAAGGGCCTCACCAAGACCCTGGTGGAGACCCGGAACCAGGCCATGGACCGGCTCATCGAGCAGGCGAAGGCGCGCGGCGGCAACGCCGTGCTGATGATGCGCTTCGACGTCACCGACGCACAGGACGTCGGGACCGAGGTGTGCGCGTACGGGACGGCCGTCGTCCTCGTCCCCGCCTCCACCTGACCCGCCCCCCGGCCCCCGCCCCCGGCCCGTGCGCGCCGGGATGCGATGCTCCCTGCGTGAGCGAACCACGAGAGGTTGTCATCGTCCGCCGGCCGGGTCGTGACCTCTGTGCCCAGGACGGGTTGGCCGGGCTGCTGACCGCCTACCACCTGCGGACGCAGGAGGAGAAGGGCGAGGCCGTCGCCGACGCCGACGCACTGCCGGGCCGCTACCGCGCGGAGATCACGGATCCGCAACTGGCCTTCGCCCGCGATGCCGTGCTGCTGGCGTGGGTCGGGGACACCGCGGTGGGCTGCCTGGTGGTGGCCGCCCCCGTGGACGGGCGGTCCGAGGTCAAGAGGCTCTGGACGGACCCGGAGTTCCGCGGGCTGGGCATCGCGCGCCGTCTCGTCGGCGCCGCGCTGACGCATGCCGAGGAGAGCGGCCTCGACGCGGTCCGGCTCTCGGTGTGGCAGTGGCGGGCGGGCGCGATCGCGCTGTACGAACGGCTCGGCTTCACCGTCGCCGGATCGTGGGACGAGCGGGACCGGCTGGTCTGCATGGAACGTTCCCTGTGAGGGGAACACGCCGCTGCAGGTGAGCCGGTCCGGCCCGTCGGGCTCACGCCCTGCCCACGGCCGGGCCTACCGCTTCCAGAGGGTCACTTCGGTGATGTAGGTCGGAACCGTGTAGTTCTTGTCGGTCGAGGGCTCGAGGCTGACGATCTTCACCATGGCCAGGTTGCCCTTGGTCGTGACGGTGCACAACAGGTCACCCTGGACGATGGTGCTGTCCGCGCCGGTGAGGTCCGCCTCCCGCAGCCGGTTGGGAATGGGGTCGGTGGCGGCCCCGGTCTCGCACTGTTCGGGGGTGGGACCCTTGCTCTTGCCGAACGAGGTCGAACTCTTGACCCCGTCGTAGCCCATCGCCAGCTCCTGGTCCTGCCAGCCGACCTCTCCGTTCGTGGCCACCTTGGGGAAGTCGAGGTCGACGTCGTTGACCTTGCCGAACTCCCTGGGCGCCAGGAGCTTGAGCGGCTTGTCCTTGAACACCGCGGTGTAGGTGCGTCCGGAGGGCGAGGCGTTGGGTGAGGACGAGGACGAGGCGGAGGGTGTCGAGCCGCCGGCCTGCGCCGCCGGCGCCGCGTCCTTCGGGGCGTCCGCCGTCTTCTCCTTGCTGTCGCCCGCGGTCTGCTTCGCGCCGCTGTCGTCCTCGCGCGTGAGGTACCAGGTGCCGCCCGCGGCGAGGGCGACGGCCAGGACGCCCGCGCCGACGACCAGCGGCACACGGTTGCGCCGCGCCGCCGGGGCGGGGGCGGGCGGTGCTGCCGGTGCACCGTAGGCCGGGGCACCGTAGGCCGGGGCGGCGTAGGCCGGCGCGGCGGTGGGCGCGCCGTACAGCGGCGGGTGCGGGCCGCCCGCCGGGCCCGGGCCCGGCGTCGGTGCGTACGCCGGCGGGACCGGCCCGGACGCCTGGGTGGGCGCGTAGGCGGGCGGGGCCGGGGCGTGCACAGGTGCCGGGACGTGCGTCGGGGACGGCGCCGGCGCCTGGGCCTGTGCCTGCGCGGACCGCTCGCGCCGGGCGATCTCCGCGGCCAGCGGCGCGGGCAGCCAGCCGTCGAAGTCACGCAGTTCCCGGCCCGCCGCCCGGCCGCACCACTCGGCGAGCTCGGCCGGGGTGGGCCGCTGCGCGGCATCGGAGTGCAGGCAGCGCTCCAACAGCTGGCGCAGCGGCTCCGGGTAGCCGCTCAGGTCCGGCGCCTGCTGCGGGGTGTTGGCTATCGCGGCGGCGATCGAGAGGCCCCCGCCGTCGCCGTACGGGTGGCGGCCGGTGGCCACGACCGCCGCGATCAGACCCAGCGCGAAGACGTCGGTCGCGGCGGTGACCGTCCGGCCGAGCGCGTGCTCGGGGGACATGTACTGCGGCGTCCCGATGAACCCGCCGCTGCGCGTCAGCTGGGTGGTGTCGGTGGCCCGCGCGATACCGAAGTCGATCACCCACGGGCCGTTCGAACCGAGCAGGATGTTGCTCGGCTTGAGGTCGCGGTGCACCACCGAGGCGGCGTGGATGGAGTGCAGGGCCTGCGCCGTGCAGCCGATCAGCTGGAACACCGCGGGCAGCGGCAGCGGGCCGTGGGTGGCGAGGGCGTCGTCGAGCGCCAGACCCGGCACGAACGCGGTGGCCAGCCACGGCTGTTCACCACTGGTGTCGTGGTCGAGCACCGGAACGATGTGGTAGCCCTGCACGCGGCGGGCCGCCTGCACCTCGCGCTCGAAGCGGACCCGGAAGTCCTGCTCCTGGGCGAACTCGCGGCGGATGACCTTCAGGGCGACCGGCTGGTTCCCGCGGGTCCGCGAGAGGTAGACGGAACCCATACCGCCTTCGCCGATCTTCGCGAGCAGCCGGTAGCCGGCGATCTCCTGCGGATCCTCCGGACCGAGCGGTCTCAGTACGGCGTCGTCGGTGTTGGACATGGGCTCCCCCTTGATGATCATTTATCCCAGATCCTAACGGGGAGCGTCGCCGGTCACGGCACCACGCCGGTACGGTGGTGCTCCGAGGCGAAGGGGCGGCCCTATGAGTCAACGCAAGTCGGCGGCAGAGGTGTTCGACGATCTGGGGGAGCGCTACGAGGAGGTCTTCGGGCGGGTTCCCGGCCAACTGGCGGCCCTGGACTGGCTCGCCGCCCGACTGCCCTCCGGAGCAAGGGTGTTGGACGTGGGCAGCGGCACCGGGCGGCCCACCGCCGAGATGCTGGTCCGGGCCGGCTGCGCCGTCACCGGCATCGACGTCTCGGCGGCCATGGTCGAACTGGCCCGTGCGAGAGTCCCGCAGGCCCGCTTCGAGCAGGCCGACGTACGGACGTACACGCCCGAGCGGGCCGGCTTCGACGCGGTGTGCTCCTTCTTCCCGCTGCTGGTGATGGACCAGCCGGAGGTCGCGGGTGCGCTGGACCGCATGGCGTCCTGGGTCGCGCCGGGCGGGTACTTCGTGATGGCCACGGTGCCGGGGGACATCCGGGGCCTGGACATCGAGTGGATGGGCCACGAGGTCACCGTCAGCAGCCTCTCCACGGCGGACCACCTGGACAGACTCGCCGGCCTGGGCCTGGAGGTGCTGCACCACCACACCGCGTACTTCCAGCCCGCCGACGACCGGGCGGGCCCGGAGGAGCACCTCTTCTGCTACGCGCGCCGGAACGTGTGAGGTGCCGTCGGATCGGGGCGGATCGGGTCGGGTCGGGTCGGTGAGTGTGCCGCTGCCCCGGGCGAGCGGCGGCCGTTCGGCGCGCCGCGGTACGCGAGCTGGAGCGGCTGACCGCAGACTTCACTTTCGCAGAGTCGCCCGTGCACCCTCCCGAGGGGCACGGTCCGGACGCAAGCCCGCCGCCAGCCCTGCGATCACCACCAGCAGGCCCAGCCACACCGCCGGGCCCGGGACCCCACTGCCCGTGAGGACACCCGCGCCGGCAGCGGCCAGGGGCGCGATCCCGGCCAGCAGGCCGGCGCGGCCGGTGCCCACGGCGGCCACCGTGCGGTACCAGAGCAGGAAGGCCACCGCCGTCACCATGACGGCGAGGTAGCCGGCGGCCGCCCACTGGGACCGCCCCAGCGACGACAGTTCGGCCGGGCTCTCGAAGGCGACGGCGAGGCCCGCCAGCATCAGCGCGCCCAGCCATACCGCGTGCACGGACACCCCCCACGCCCCGTGCCGGCGCAGCACCGGCACCGCGAGCAGGGTGAAGGCGGCCTCGCAGCCCAGCGCGAGCGCCGCCCAGGCCACCCCCGCGGCGTCCGTCCGGCCCGTCCCCTCGACCAGGACCGCCCCCGCGACCACCACCGGAGCCGCCAGCAGCACCCGACGGCTGGGCCGCCGCCCTTCCAGGAAGGGGCCGAGCAGACCCAGCAGGATCGGTACGGAGGCCACCGCGACGGCGATGACGGCCGGTTCGGCGTGTGCGACCCCGCGGACCACGGCCACGTTGAACAGCACCAGTCCGGTCGCCGCGATCCCGGCCAGCCACAGCCACTCCCGGCCCTGCGGCCGCTGGATCGTCACCCGGGCGGCCCGGGCCAGCCCGAACAGCAGCAGCGCGGCGGCCGCGTACCGGAGGGCCTGGGTGGTGAACAGCGGGGCGTCGACGAGCGCCCGCGAGACCGTGACGCTGCTGCCGACCAGAGCCATCCCCGCGATCCCCGGGAGCAGGTCACGGAACGCGGTGGAGCCGGCAGAAGCGGCGGAGGCAGAGTCGGAGGCGGACGTGGCGGACGTGGCGGGTGCGGCGGGTGCGGCGGTCGAGGCGGGCGAGGGGGTGGAGGCGGGTTGTGTCTGCATGGAGCCAGCGTGGCCGCACAATGGCCCCATGAGCAGGTCCAATGAAGGTGCTACCGAGGGGTCCAAAAGTCCGAGCGGCTCGGACTTCCTCCAGCTCGACGTCGGCCAGGCCCCACCGGGCGGCCGCACCGAATGGCTGGCGGGCCGGCTCCGCGCAGCCATCGCCGACGGCACCCTCCCGGTCGGCTCCCGGCTCCCGGCCAGCCGTGTCCTCGCCGCCGAACTGCGGGTCTCCCGGGGGCTCGTCACCGAGGCCTACCAGCGCCTCGCCGAGACCGGCCAGGTCAGCGGCCGGGGCCGGGGCGGCACCGTGGTCGTCGCCGCGCCGCCACCGGTGGCCACCGCCTCCCGCCCACCGGAACGCGGCGGACCGGTCGACGCCCTGCGGGCCGTGCCGTGCCGGATCGACCTCTCGCCCGGGGTCCCCGACCTCACCGCGTTCCCGCGTACGGCCTGGCTGCAGGCCGAGCGCCGGGTCCTCGCCTCGCTCACCCCGGCCGACTTCGGCTACGGCAACCCCCAGGGCGCGCCCGCACTGCGCGAGGCGGTCGTCGGCTGGCTGGCCCGG
This sequence comes from Streptomyces xanthophaeus, assembly GCF_030440515.1. GTDB lineage: Bacteria > Actinomycetota > Actinomycetes > Streptomycetales > Streptomycetaceae > Streptomyces > Streptomyces kutzneri. The sequence goes on along the minus strand of NZ_CP076543.1, from coordinate 455,367 downwards.
AACCGGGGGATCCGGGCCGACCCCGACGAGGTGGTCGTCGTCGCGGGCGTCGCCCAGGCGCTCGCGCTGCTGGCGTACGTCCTGCGGGAGGAAGGCGTCCACCGGATCGCGGTGGAGGACCCGGGCTCGCTGGGCGCCCGGCAGCAACTGGAGTACGGGCGGCTGGAGCCGGTCCCCGTACGGGTGGACGAGGCCGGGCTGGACGTGGCCGCGCTGCGGGCGAGCGGAGCCGGTGCCGTCCTGCTCACACCGGCGCACCAGTTCCCGACCGGGGTCGTCCTCGACGGCGAGCGCCGACGCGAGCTGCTCGGCTGGGCGGCCGCCGGGGGACTGGTCATCGAGGACGACTACGACGCCGAGCACCGCTACGACCGGGCCCCCGTCCCCGCCCTGCGCGCCCTGCTGCCCGAGGCGGTCTGCTACGCCGGCAGCGTGTCCAAGCTCCTCGCCCCCGCCCTGCGCCTGGGCTGGCTGCTGGTCCCGCCGCGCCTGCGCGACGCCGTGACCGCCGCCAAGCGCTACGCCGACCTCGGCAATCCGGTCCTCGCCCAGCTGGTCCTCGCCCGGCTGATGGACTCGGGCGAACTGGAACGGCACCTGCGCTACGTGCGGCGCCGCCACCGCCGCCGCCGCGACGCCATGCTGCGGGCCGTCGCCGAGCAGCTGCCGGGCGCCCGGGTGCACGGCGCGGCGGCCGGGCTGCACCTGATGGTCACCTTCGACGGCGCCGGCTTCGACGACACGGCACTGGCCTCGGCGGCCCTGGCCCTGGGGGTCAAGGCCCATCCGCTGTCCTGGCACCGCGTCAGGCCCGGCCCGCCAGGCCTGATCCTCGGCTACGCGGCCGGCTCGGCCGGAGAGATCGAGGAGGGCATCGCCACCCTCGCCACGGCCCTGGGCAGTGTCGTCGGCGGGCTCCCGGACACCGGCCGGAAAGTTTTTCCGGAACGGCGGCAACCTCCCCGGGGGTCGCGCGTCGTGCGGGGGTGAAGGGCGCAGTCCCGCGTCCTCGACCCGACCGTGGAGAACCACCGTGAAGAACCTGAAGCGTGTCCCCCTGGCCTTCCGCCGGACGGCCTTCACCGCTGCCGCCGCCGCAGTGGCCGTCGCCCTCGCCGGTCCCGCCTTCGCCGCGGGCGGCAGCTCGGCCACGCCCTCCCCGTCGGTCAGCGTGCCCGCCGGCGCCTCGCCCACGGCGGGCGGGCCCAAGCCCTCCCCGTCGGTGAGCACCCCGCCGAGCGCGTCCCCGAGCGCAGCCCCCAGCGCGTCTCCGAGCGCGGGCCCCGGCGTCGTCTCGCCGGCCCCGGGTTCGAGCACCAGGCCCAGCGCGTCGCCCTCCGAGCCCGCCGCCGCACCCGGTGCGGCGGAGCTCGCGCATACTGGCTCCTCGGCGACGACCATCGCCATGGGGGCGGGGGCCACGGGCCTGGTCCTCGCCGGCGCGGGAGCCCTGTACGCCGTACGGCGCCGCGCGAACAGCTGAGGAATCCCGTGCTCCGACTCGCATCACCCGTCGGCCCCCTCATGCCCGGCTTCGGCCGGGCGTGGCGGGGCCTTTGGCCGTTGCTGCGCGGGGAGCGTTCCGCCCCGCCGGTCTCCCCGCGGCCGTACGGCTCCTCGCACGGATCCCCGTACGGCTCCTGGTCCCCGTACGACCCCACGGCCCACGGCGACCAGCGGCCGCCCACCGTCAGCGAGCTCTACCACGCGCACCGGCTGCGGATGGTCCGGCTCGCGGTGCTGCTCGTCGACGACCTGGCCACCGCCGAGGACGTGGTCCAGGACGCCTTCACCGCCCTCTACCGGCGGCACGGGGAGCACATCACCGAGGTCGACAACGCGCTGGGCTACCTGCGTACCGCGGTGGTCAACACCTCGCGCTCGGTCCTGCGCCGCCGGCGTACCGTCCGGGCCTGGACCCCGCCGGCGGCGGCCGACATACCGTCCGCCGAGGACCACGTGGTCCTGGACGAGGCACACCGCGAGGTGCTCGCCGCGCTCGGCCGGCTCACGCCGCGCCGCCGCCAGGTGCTGGTGCTGCGGTACTGGGCCGATCTCAGCGAGGCGGAGATCGCGGCCACCCTCGGGATCAGCCGCGGAGCGGTGAAGTCCAACGCGAGCCGCGGCCTGGACGCCCTGGAACGGATTCTGGAGGGACGGATATGACGCGTGACGGCGAACGCCTCACCGAGCGCCCCGTCGAGCGCCGGCTGCGGCAGGCCCTCGACGCGCGCGCGGACAGCATCGACGTCCGCCGGCTGCGGCCCGCGGAGCCGCCGGGGGCGCACCCGGGACGTCTGCCGATGGCCGGGCTGCGACGGTTCGCGCTGCCGCTGGCGGGCCTGGCGGCGGCCGCGGCGGCCGGGATCGGCTACCTGCTGCTCGCCCCGGATCCGTCGCCGGGCCCGGGACTGCCGGCCAACCCGCCGCGGATCACGACGCCCGGCCCCTCCCCGCAGGACCCGACGTCACCCGCCCCCCGCCCCTCCGGATCCGGGCGCCCGACCCCGTCCGTGTCCACGCCCCCCACCGGATCGGTGAGCCCGTCGGTCCCGGTCTCACCCAGGGCATCGGGCTCGCAGCCCCCGTCGGCGAGCCCGTCCGCCGCGCGGGGAGTCATCGTCACGTCCTCGCCGCCGCCGAGCTCCGCCCCGCGCTAGGCCGTCTCCAGGCCTGTTGACAACGGATCCTGTTCGTTCGTGATCATGTCTTGTGCGACGTGGGGATCCGACACACGGCCACTGGGCCCGGGGCCGCTTCGGCCCCGGGCCGGTCGGATCACTCTCCGGGGTCGACGGTGGGCCGGCGCAGCTGCACCTCAGCGCCTGTCTGCTTGAACGACTCCGCGGACACCGGTACGAGCAGCGCATCGCGGTGGAAGTCCCGCAGGTTGGTCGACCCGCAGCTGATCATCGTCGAGGTGAGCTTCGTCCGGGTCCGCTCCACGTTGTCGTACAGGCTGCCGGCGTAGGGCACGTAGCCGTCGACACCCTCCTCGAAGACCATCCGGCCGCGCTGGCCGTACCGGGCGGCGTTCTGGGCGCGCCGCGATCCCTCACCCCAGTACTCCTTGTACCACTGGTCGCCGATCTGCAGTTTCCGCGACGGGCTTTCGTCGAGCCGGGCGAAGTAGCGGCCGAGCATGATGAAGTCCGCCCCCATCGCCAGCGCTATCGCCATGTGTGAGTCGTTGAGCAGGCCGCCGTCGCAGCACAGCGGCACGTACACACCGGTTTCCTGGGCGTAGGCGTCGCGCGCCTGGACCACATCGAGCAGCGCGGAGGCCTGCCCGCGGCCGATGCCCTTCTGCGCCCGGGTGGTGCAGATGGCTCCGCCGCCGATCCCGACCTTCACGAACGCCGCGCCCGCATCGGCCAGGTAGCGGAAGGCCCTGCCGTCGACGACGTTCCCCGCGCCGACGAAAGCGTCATCCCCGTACGTCTCCCGGGCGAATTCGAGGGTCCTCGCCTGGTATACGGAATAGCCGTCGGAGGAGTCCAGACACAGCACGTCCGCGCCGGCCTCCAGCAGGGCGGGAATGCGGTCCTTGAAGTCACGGGAATTGATACCGGCACCCACCCGCAGGCGCTTTCCGCTGTCCACCGTCGCGCGGTGATACGTCTTGTGGGCCTGATAGTCCTTCTTGAGGACCAAGGAGACGACCCGGCCGTCCTCCAGCACCGGCAGAACGTCCAAGTGGTGCTGCCAGATCAGTTCGTTCGCCTCGGACAGGGAGACCGAGGCCGGCGCGGTGACCAGGCCGGCGCGGCCCCGCATCCGGTTGCCTGCGGTCTCGGAAGCCCCGTGACGCTCCACATGGAAGTCGTCGAGGCTGATGACCCCCAGGAACTCGCCGTCCGCGTCCCCGCTCTGCGTGACCACCGCCACGCCCTGCTCGGCCTCGGACAGCTGCCGGGCGACCTCACCGAGAGGCGTCTGCGGCGCCACGGTGATCTCGCTGGTCCGGAAGCCGGCCTTGTGCCGCTTCACCACCAGCACGTCCGCGGCCTGGTCCTCGATCTGCTGATTCTGGTGGATGAACGACAACCCGCCGACCTGCGCCAGCGCCACCGCCAGCGACGGTGACGACACCGCCTGCATGATGGCACTCACCATGGGCGTGGCGACCCGAATGGCCGGCTCCTCGCCGACCCGGTGACGCACCAGCGGCGCCCCGAGATCCACATGGTCCGGCGTGCAGTCTTCTGTGGTCAGGCCCGGGATGAGGAGGTATTCGCTCAGCGTACGAGAAATCTCGGGGAGGATTTTCACATGGTCTCCAGCAAGGAGCCTGCGCACCGATCGGCGAAGGACCGGCGGGGCTCGTACGGGCAGTACGGATCGGTGCCGGCCGGTGGCGCGCCGTCGGAAGAGGGCGCTCTGGAGATCCTCAGAGCGGGCGCACCCGGCAGAGCAGTGCTCGCATGCGCGGCCGAATCGGCGGCTGAGGCACGGCAGACCGGATCCTCCGCGCGGTGCTGCACAGGCGCTGACTTCCATTGCGCCATACGTGATCTTACCGCAGCGCCGAAGTCGGCTTCCCCTCCTCGCACTTGGCCGCCATGCCCCGGCCGTGCGCAGCACCGTCCGGCGCGAGTCAGCTCCGGAGGTTCTCCACCGCCGTGACCAGCGGGGCGAGTTCGGGTGTGCGTGAGGCCTCGTCCAAGGCCTCGCGCAGGGCGGTGTCATTGGTGGGGCGGGCCGCGGCCAGGAGGGTCAGGCCCGCCTCGCTGACGTCGGTGTAGATGCCCCGCCGGTCGGTGTCGCAGATGTAGCGGTTCAGCAGGCCGCGGTCCTCCAGCCTGCTCACCAGCCGGGTCGTCGCGCTCTGGCTGAGCACCACCGAATCGGCGACTTGGTGCATCCGCAGGTGCCCGCCCGGGCCGCTGTGCTGACGGCTGAGGACGTCGAGCAGCGAATACTCGCGCACGCTGAGGCCGTGGCCGGCCTGCAGGGCCCGTTCGATGTGCGCCTCGATCCGTCCGTGCAGGAGGGAAAGGGCGCACCAGCCCTGGGAGAGGGCGGTGAGCGCGCTGTCCGTGGCCGTCATGGGCTCCTCCGTCGAAGCGTCCCGGGCTGGAGTGTGTGACCACCAGGATAGTCCACATACGCAATATCCCGCGCTTGCAAATATCCCGCGTCTGCAATTAATGTGGACGCAGGCAAACGGCGACCGCAATCGATCGCCCCGGTCGGCCCAGGTCCCTCACCAGCACGCTCGACCGCGATCAGGCCGTCACCCCCGTGCACCCCGCACCACCCCCTCCCCTGAAGGACACCTCCCCCATGCCTCTCGCACTGCTCGCCCTCGCCATCGGGGCCTTCGGGATCGGCACCACCGAATTCGTGATCATGGGTCTGCTCCCCGAGGTCGCCGGCACGTACGGGGTCTCGATCCCCACCGCGGGCTTCCTGGTCACCGGCTACGCCCTCGGCGTCGTCCTCGGCGCGCCCCTCATGACCGTGCTCGGCACCCGCATCCCCCGCAAGCGCATGCTGATGCTGCTCATGGGCCTCTTCATCGCGGGCAACGTGCTCTCCGCCCTCGCCCCCGCCTTCGGCGTCATGCTCGCCGGCCGCGTCGTCGCCTCGCTCGCCCACGGCGCCTTCTTCGGCATCGGCGCGGTCGTCGCCGCCGGGCTCGTCGCCCCCGAGAGGAAGGCCGGCGCGATCGCCATGATGTTCACCGGACTGACGGTCGCCAACGTCGTCGGCGTCCCCCTCGGCACGTTCGTCGGACAGACCCTCGGCTGGCGCGTCACCTTCCTGATCGTCGCCGCGCTCGGCGTCGTCGGCCTGCTCGGCATCGCCCGGCTGGTACCCGAGCTGCCCCGGCCCGAGGGCGGGGTGCGGATCCGCCGCGAGCTCGCCGCCTTCCGCAACGTCCAGGTACTGCTCGCGATGGCGATGACCGTCCTCGGCTTCGGCGGCGTCTTCGCCGCGATCACCTACGTCACCCCGATGATGACCGACGTGGCCGGCTTCGCCGACTCCTCCGTCACCTGGCTCCTCGTCCTCTTCGGCCTGGGCATGGTCGCCGGCAACCTCATCGGCGGCCGCTACGCCGACCGCGCGCTGATGCCGATGCTGTACGTGGCCCTGGGCGCCCTCGCCGTCACCCTCGCCGTCTTCACCCTCACCGCCCACACCAAGGCAGGCGCGGCCGCCACCCTCGTACTGATCGGCGCCCTCGGCTTCGCCACCGTGCCGCCGCTCCAGAAGCGCGTCCTGGACCAGGCCGCCGGGGCGCCCACCCTGGCCTCGGCCGTCAACATCGGCGCCTTCAACCTCGGCAACGCCCTCGCCGCCTGGCTCGGCGGGCTCGTGATCGCCGCCGGATTCGGCTGGACCGCCCCCAACTGGGTCGGCGCGGCGCTGGCCGCCTCCGCCCTGGTGCTCGCCCTCGTCTCCGGCGCGCTGGAACGCCGTACGACGCGGCGCGCGGCCCGCGGCGGCGGCCGAGTCGCGGCCGGGTCGGCCGACGCACCCGAGGCCACCGTGGCCCTCCCCGCCCACCACTGATCCACCCCCTTCCCCCGTACGCACGCATCCCCGCCCGCAAGGAGAAACACCGCATGTCCGTCCCCGCCTCCACCACCGCCCGCACCGCCGTCGCCCCCCTGACCACCGAGGACGCCGAGCTGCTCGTCGCCACCGCCGGCGCTGCCGCCGAAGCGGCCGGGGCCACGGTCAGCGTCACCGTCCTCGACGCCGGCGGTCACCTGCTCGCCTTCCGCCGCGACGACCGCGCCGTACTGATCTCCGGCGAGACCAGCACCCGTAAGGCCTACACCGCACTCCAGCTGAACGCGCCCACCGCCGACCTCGTCGAAGCCGTCCGGCCCGGCGGCCCCTTCCACACCCTGCCCACGGCCCTCGACCGGCCCCTCCTGTTCATCGCGGGCGGGCTGCCCGTCCACCGCGACGGCCGCCTCATCGGCGCCATCGGTGTCGGCGGCGCCCCGGACCAGGACCACGGCTTCGCCGCCGCCGCGCGGGACGCCCTCGTCTGAGGCCGCCCCGGACCGCCGGGTCGCGCGCCCGTGTCCCCCGTGCCACGTTGGTACGGGGGACAGGGGCACATGATGAGCACACCGAGACGGCACACGAGGGTCCGCACCATCGCGACGGCAACGGTCGCCGCGCTGGTCACCCTTGCCCTGCCGGGCTGCACGGCCGCCTCGGACGAGGCGCGCGCCCGCGGCCCCGCCGACTCCTCCACCGCCTCCGCCTCCGCCACCTCCTCCGCGACGGCGGCGCGCCCGGCCGAAGCCGCCCCCACCCCCACGCCGACCCCGTCCTACCCCCTGTCCACCGCCCCGCGCACCATCCCGGCGGTACGGGAGCACGTACCCGCCCGCGGCCCCGGCTGGAAGCCCACCCCCGACGCCCGAGTGGTCGTCGCCCCGGACGACACCGCCGCGCTCGCCGACGAGGCCAAGCTGCTCGCCGGTGAACTGCGCATCGGATACGGGGAGTCGGCGGCGCCGCGGTCCGGGGATGTGGAGCTGTCCCTGGACGCGGGGGCCGCGGGAGGGCCCGAGTCGTACACCCTCGACGTCAAGGACGGCCGCGTCCGGATCAACGGCCCCGACCAGGCCGGGGTCTTCTACGGCACGCGCACCCTCAAGCAGGCGGTCAAGAGCGCCGGGTCGGCCCCCGAGGGCACGGTGCGCGACGCCCCCGCCAAGCCGCAGCGCGGCCTCAACCTCGACATAGCCCGCAAGTACTTCTCCCCGGACTGGATCGAGGACCGGCTGCGCGAGATGGCCGACCTCAAGCTCAACCAGCTCGGCCTGCACTTCTCCGACGACCAGGCCTTCCGCATCCAGTCCGACACGCACCCCGAGATCGTCTCCACCCCGCACCTCACCAAGGCCCAGGTGCGCCAGATCAACGCGCTCGCCGCCCGGCTGCACATCACGGTCGTTCCCGAGATCGACTCGCCCGGCCACCTCGGCGCGGTCCTGCGCGCCCACCCCGACCTCCAGCTGCGCGACACGCAGGGGCGGGCGGTCAAGGGAGCCGTGGACATATCGAACCCGGCATCCGCCAAGCTGGTGGACGAGCTGCTGCGCGAATACATCCCGCTCTTCCCCGGCGGGGCTTGGCACCTGGGCGCCGACGAGTACCAGGCGCTGGTCTACCGCGACCCGCAGGCCTCCTTCCCCCAGCTCGCCCGTGCCGCCCAGCAGCGTTACGGGCCCTCGGCGCGGGTGCAGGACCTGGCGACGGGCTGGCTGAACGACCGCGCCGACGTGGTCCGGCCGTCGGGGAAGGCGCTCAAGGCGTGGAACGACGGGTTCTTCGCGGGCGGGGTGACGAGCGCCGCCAAGGACATCCAGGTCGAGTACTGGACCGGCAAGGAGAACGGCGCCCGGCCGCCGCTGGAGTACCTGCGTGAAGGCCGCAAGCTCGTCAACCTCAACGACGAGTACCTCTACTACGTGCTGGGGGAGCCCAACCAGTTCACGTACCCCACCGGGAAGCGGATCTACGAACAGTGGACCCCGCTCGTACTGCGCGGCACGACCCCCGTCCCGGCCTCGTACGGGCCGCAGATCCTGGGCGGGCGCCTCGCGATCTGGAGCGACCTGGCCGGCGCCCAGACCCAGGACCAGGTGGCCGCGGGCATCCGGACCCCGCTGGCCGCGCTCTCCCAGAAGGTGTGGGACGCGCGCACCCCCCAGCTGCCCTGGACCGACTTCAAGGCCCTCGCCGACCGGCTCTGACCGCCCCCGGTGCCGTGCGGCTCTGCCTGCAGGCCTACAGCTGCCCCGAACGGTCGACGCGCTGCCGGCGGCGCTGGAGCCACTGGCCGGCCAGCGGCAGCGCCAGGACCACCGCCGACGTCCAGACGGCGGCGAAAACCCAGATCAGAAGCCGCGAGACGGTGACCGATGCCGCCACGAACAGCACCGCCGCCACCACACCGAGCAGCCAGGCGGCCACGGTGCGGTGACGCCGGTGCGACGTGGACCGCAGGATCCGGTCGAGGGAACGGTCACCCTTGAGTTCGGCCTCGATCGCGGAGAGGGCGCGCTGCTCGCGATCGGAGAGTCCGGCTCCGTCCATCACGACGTACCTCCGCCGGCTGCTGCCGTCGGGCGCGGGTCGCAGCCTCTGGCCGGGGAATACCCTGCCTGACGCGGTCCAACCCCCGGAGGACGCCGTGACTGCGGGCCCCGGTCACCAGATGGAGTTGACCCACTCCGGGTGGTCGATGAACGGGTTGCGGTTGTGCTGGAACTGGTCGAATATGACCTGGTTCCGGCGCTGCTCGAAAGCGTCCGGCGGGTCCATCTGGTTCCACTGCTTCAGCAGGCTGATCCGGCCGAAGAGGGGCGCGGAACCATTGTTGACCTTGTCGTTCAGCTCCAGGTCCGCGAAGCCGTCACCACCGTCGTAGCGGACGGCCATGTACAGCAGCATCCGCGCCACGTCGCCCTTGACGGCGTCACGCGGCTCGAAGGAGTCGGCGTCGGTCAGGCTGCCCGGCGCCTCGCTCACCGGGCTGCCGCCCTTGTCGAAGTCCTTGTTGCCGCGGGTGCTGTTGACGGTGACGTCCTCCGGACGCAGGTGGTGCAGGTCGGTGCCCGGGCCGGTGGCGGTGCCGAAGTCGCCGTGGCTCTTGGCCCAGACGTGCTCGCGGTTCCAGTCGTTGACCCCGCCGCCGTTCGTCGCCTTGGACTGCGAGCGGCCGGAGTAGACCAGGATGACGTTGTTGGGGTTCGCCGGGTCCTGGTCGGTCACCTTCAGGGCGTTCCACACACCCTCGTAGGTCACCTTCGACTGGTTCTTGATGATGTCGTGCAGGGCGGCCTTCAGCGCGGGCCCGGTCTTGCCCTGGGCGCTCGCGTAGTAGTCCGCGTACGGGTCCGCGGCGGCGGTCGCCGGGTTCTCCGTGGCGGCCGGGCGCTGCTGGCCGGCGGACGCGGCCGCCGGTACGGCGAACAGGGCGGCGGCGGCGAGGCCGGCCGCCCAGGGGGTCAGGCGCGAGATTCTCATCGGGTGGGGGGTACCTCTCCATACGCACCGTCCCCGCCCGGGGAATTGGCGGAGTGTCAGTGGCAGAGCGAGGGTCACATTGTCATGTGCCGAACAGGTGAAAACCATGTGTCGGGAGTGGGGGATCTTCGTGTGTGCCGGCCGCGCGCCGCGGGCAGGGTAGCGGTGGCCCCGGTGGGGCCGGAACGACCATGACCAGCCCGATCGGGAGCAGCCCATGGCAGTGAAGATCCTCATCGTGACCGGCGACGCGGCCGAGTCGCTGGAGGTCCTGTATCCGTACCAGCGCCTGCGCGAGGAGGGGTACGAGGTCCACATCGCGGCGCCGCAGGTGAAGAAACTGCGGTTCGTGGTCCACGACTTCGAGGAGGGCTTCGACACCTACACCGAGAAGCCCGGCTACACCTGGCCCGCAGACCTGGCCTTCGCGGACGTCGTCACCGAGGACTACGCAGCCCTGGTCGTCCCGGGCGGCCGGGCGCCGGAATACCTGCGCAACGACCCCGAAGTGCGCCGGATCCTGGCCGCCTTCGCGGAATCCGACAAGCCGATCGCCCAGATCTGCCACGGCCCGCTCATCACGGCCGCGGCCGGGGGTCTGGCCGGCCGCCGGGTGACCGCGTACCCGGCGCTGGAGCTGGACATGAAGGCGGCCGGGGCCGAGTTCGAGGACTCCGAGACCGTGGTCGACGGCACCCTGGTCTCGGCCCGGGCCTGGCCGGACCACTCGCGCTGGATGCGGGAGTTCCTGACGGTGCTGCGCGGCAAGGCCCCGGTGGCCTGAGCGGGGCCACGGATCACGGATCGAGGATCGCGGAACACACCGGCGGCCGTGCCCCCCCGTGAGGGGGGGCACGGCCGCCGGGTCGTGCCGCGCCGGAGGTCAGCTGACGGGAGTGATGGCGGGAGCCGGCTCGTACCGGTAGTTCTCGCCGAAGTTCTTCTTGACGGCCGTCTCCCAGGAGCCGTCCGCGACCATCTTCTTCAGCGCGTCGTTGATCTTGCGCTGGAGCTCCTTGTTGCCCTTCTTGACGCCGATGCCGTAGTTCTCGTTGCTCAGGTTCTGGCCGAGCAGCTTGAACTTGTTCTCGTTGCCCTTCCGGGCGGCGTACCCGGCCAGGATGGAGTTGTCGGTGGTCATGGCGTCGACCCGGCTCTCCTGGAGCGCGACGACGCAGTCCGCGTAGCCGGACATCTCCAGCAGGCCCGCCTTGGGGGCGAGGTTCTTGCGGAGGTTCTCGGCCGAGGTGGAGCCGGAGACCGAGCACAGGCTCTTCGAATTGAGGTCCTCGGCCTTGGTGATCGAAGCGTCGCCGGCACGCGTCAGCAGGTCCTGGTGCGCGACGAAGTACGGTCCGGCGAAGTCGACCTTCTCCTTGCGCTTGTCGTTGATCGAATAGCTCGCGACGACGAACTTGACCTCGTTGTACTGGAGCAGCAGTTCGCGGTCGTTGCTGTAGACCTGCTTGAATTCGATCTTGTCCGACTTGTAGCCGAGTTCCTTGGCCACGTAGGTCGCGACGTCCACGTCGAATCCGGTGAAGGTGCCGTCGGTCTCCCGCATGCCTATGCCGGGCTGGTCGAACTTGATGCCGATGGCGAGGGTCCCGTCCCCCTGGTCCCCATCGTCGAAGACGCCGCACCCGGAGGCGGTCAGGGCGATCGCGATCATTGCGGCGACCGCACCGGCCTGGGGAACCTTCATGCTGCACTCTTTCCTGGGCGAACGCGGGACGCGTCACCGGGATCGCCGGGGGCGTGTGGAACCGCGCGATTGTGGGGGACGTCGGGACGCGTGTACGAGGAAGCTAGGAAGCGGAACGGCTCACCGTCACTAGATTTGAGCAAAACTTGAGGATAACGATCCGGACAGCCGCAGATCGTGCGGTTGGCGCAGGTCGGAACGGGGGATAGGGGCGGGCGCGGGAACGGGTCCGGCGCGACGGGACGGAAATATGCCCCTCTTGGGCGAATAAGGGCAAATCCGTTTTGTCTGTACCGCGGAGTCGCGCGCGTCCGGGTACGGCGCTCGCCGGGCGGACGGCGACGGCCGGGCCCGGTGGCCGAACAGGCCGGAATGGCCGGAAACGTACGATCGTTCGGGCCGGGCCGGGGGGTGCGTGGGATCATGGCCGCGCAATGCCCGTGAACGAAGGGGGAGTTCGGTGACCGGTGTACGCAAAGGGCTGGCCAAGGTGGAGTTCGCGCTGCGGTGGGACCCCAGCCCGACGGGCACGCCCGCGAACGACCTCGACATCGTCGCCGCGGTCTACGGCGCCGCGGACCTCCACGGGGCGCCCGTCCAGCTCGTGCACTTCGGCAGCCGGTCCCCCGACGGAACCATCACCTTGAACCGGGACAGCCACACCGGCCAGGGCTTCGGCTTCGACGAGGTGATGACCATCGAGCTGGACCGGATGGCGCCGGAGTCGGGCCGGGTGGTGGTCGGTGTGGTCATCCAGAACGCCGACGCCGGCGGCGCGGGCCGCACGAAGACCTTCGCCGACATCGGCGGCACCGGATTCCGGATCCGCGAGGGCCACACCGACCTCGCCCAGGGTGACTTCGCGTCCGTGACGGCCGCCACAGCGGCCACCGTCGCCGAGTTCGGCCGTGACGCCTCGGGAACCTGGTCCTTCGAGCTGCGGCTGCACGGATTCGACGTCGACCCGGAGGTGTTCGCCCGGACCATGGGCGCGCTCCGCTGACGCAGGCCGGGCCGGTGCGGGGCTGTCCGGGCCGGTGCGGAGCCGCGCGGACCGGGCGGCGGCCACTCCTGGGGTGAGTGGTCGCCGCCCGGTCCGGGTGGCGGCCACTCCTGGGGTGAGTGGTCGCCGCCCGGTCCGGGTGGCGCGCTGCCGCCGTCCCCACGAGGCAGCGCGGGCGGGTCGCCGTCAGGTCATCAGGACGGCGCCCCGCCGGTTCAGGGGGCCTGACCGGCCGGGGGGCCGGTGGGGTGGGAAGGCGTGAGACCCAGGGACGGGAGCATCACGGCGTCGACGAACCGGACCAGGTAGTCGGCGTCCGCGTACCGCCCCTCCAGCACCGGCCGGATCCTGAGCACGCCCATCAGCTGGGCGGGCAGGAACTCCACGGCCGGATGGTCCGCGGCGATCTCGCCGCGCGCCACCGCCCGCCCGACCATCTCGGCGAACGCGGCCAGCTCCGGCTCGACCAGCGCCTCGCGCAGGGCGGCCTGGAGTTCTTCGTCGCTGAGGACGGCGTGCCCGAGGGCCTGCGTCAGCCGGGTGTCCCTGCCCGAGGTCCCGGCCGCGATCCGGGCCGCCTCGCGCAGATCGCCGGCCAGTGACCCGGTGTCCACCGCGACGAGGGTGCCGCGGCGGCCCGCGCGCAGGGCCGCCGCGACGAGCCGGGGCTTGGTCCTCCACTGCCGGTAGAGCGTCGACTTGCCGCAGCTGGCCCGGGCGGCCACGCCCTCCATGGTCAGGGCCTCGTAGCCGTACTCGCGCAGCTGCTCCAGGACGGCGTCGTAGAACTCCTGCTCACGCTCCGGTGTGATCTTGGAGCGGCGCGCGGGGGTCGGTGTGGACGTCATGGATGCGGCTCTCCTCGGGGGCGCCTCGGCGGCAGGTTCCACTACGGAAGTGTACGGGAACGCGACCGTATCGGTACACCAGCGTATCGATACGCCAATGTATCGATACACTGGCGTGTCGCTGTGCGCGCAAACAGGAAGAGAGACCGGGGGATGAGCTCCCACACCACACCTGCCGGGCCGGCAGCCGGACCGAGAGCCGCGCGCCGCCGCCTCATACGCGAGCTGCTGCTCGTCGCGGGCTTCTTCACCGTCTACAAGGCGGGCCGGCTGCTCTCGACCGACCGCACCGACGAGGCCTTCCGCAACGCGGCGCGCCTATGGGACGCCGAGCGCTTCCTCCACCTGCCCGGCGAGGGCGCGGTACAGCGGCTGCTGCTGCACGGGGACGCCCTCGTCACCACCGCGAACACCTACTACGCGGGCGTCCACTTCCCCGCGACCGCGCTCTTCCTGATCTGGCTGTACGTCCGGCGCCCCGCCCACTACCTGTGGACCCGCCGCGTGCTCGCCGGACTCACCGGAGCCGCCCTCGCCCTGCACCTGGCCTTCCCGCTCGCGCCCCCGCGCCTGCTCGACGCCGCGCAGCTCATCGACACCGCACAGGTCTACGGACCCACCGTCTACAAGGCCGCACCGGCCGAGGACACCCTGGCGAACCAGTTCGCCGCCATGCCCTCACTGCACTTCGGCTGGGCGCTGATGCTCGCGCTCGGCATGATCGCCGCCACCTCCTCGCGGTGGCGCTTCCTGTGGCTGCTGCACCCGCTGCTGACCCTGCTCGTGATAGTCGGCACCGCCAACCACTACTGGCTCGACGCCGCCGTGGCCGCCGTCCTGCTGGGGGCGGCCCTGCTGCTCATCCCGAAGCCGCGAACCGGCGAGCCCGAACCGGGCCCGGGCGCGGACCGGGGAACGGGCTCGACACCCGGCCACGACATCCCCGTACAAAGCCTGCCGCGCCCTCGGAGCGCGGACGCGGCCGTAGGAGCCGGACGATGAACGACACCACCCTCGCGGTCGGACTCTGCCTGGCTTCGGCCGTGGCCTACGCGGCCGCCGCCGTCGCCCAGGAACGGCTCGCCCGGGCCGCCGTCGCGCGCACCGCCAAGGCCCTGCTGGGCTCCGGTGCCTGGTGGTGGTCGGCCGGGCTGAACGCCGCCGCCGCGCTGCTGCACGCGGCGGCCCTGCGGTACGGCCCCCTCACCCTGGTGCAGCCGCTCGGCGCGCTCACCCTGGTGGCCGCCGTTCCGCTGGGGGCGCGCAGGTCCGGGCGGCGGGTGGCGGCCACCGAATGGCGGGGCACCCTGGCCACCGTCACGGGTCTGGGCCTGCTGCTGCTCCCGGCCTCCGGGCCGGCCCCCGACGACACCCTCACGCTGATCGAGGCGCTGGCCGTCTCCGGCGCGACCCTCGCCGTGATCCTGATGCTGACCGCGGACAAGGACCCGCGCTCGGGCCTGCGCCATGCGACCGCCTCCGGGCTGGCCTCCGCGGCGGCCTCCGCCCTGACCCAGACGGTCGCCGTCGCGGCCGGTCGCGGCGGAGCCCTGCTCAGCGTCCGGGTCGTCTCCGTGGCCCTGCTCGTCATGGTGTTCGCCGTCGGCGGGATGCTGCTGTCGCAGCGGGCCTACCGCGGCGGACTGGGCGCCCCGCTGGCCGTGGTGAACCTCGCCAACCCGCTGGCCGCGGCCGCCATCGGCATGGTCCTGCTCGGCGAACGGCTGCAGGGCGGAGTGCCGGGGCTGCTGCTGGCCGGCGCCGGAGCCTTCCTGGCGGCGCGCGGGGTGGTCCTGCTCACCCGGACGCCCTCCACCGGCGCGGGTCCGGGCGCCGGCCCCGCCACGGGCGCCGAGCTCCCCGTACCGGCCGGCCGCGTCGCGGTCTGAGCGGCGGAGAACCGATCCGCCCCCGGGCGCGTCCTCCGAGGAGAACGCCCGAACGACGGAACGACCGAAGCGGAGTGACTGGACATGGGGATCGTCAGCTGGATCATCCTGGGACTGCTGGCCGGCGGCATCGCCAAGGTCCTGCTGCCCGGCCGGGATCCCGGCGGCCTGATCGGGACCACCCTCATCGGCGTCGCCGGAGCCTTCATCGGCGGCTGGCTGTCGGCGAAGGTCCTGGACAAGCCCATCCAGACCGAGTTCTTCGACCTCGCCACCTGGGGCTCCGCCATCGCGGGCTCACTGGTCCTGCTGATCGGCTACCGCATCCTGTTCGGCAACTCCCGCAACTGACGCGGCCCCGCACGGTCCGGGCCCAGTCCGCCCGGCCACCCAGTCCGCCCGGCCACCCAGTCCGCCCGGCTACCCAGTCCGCCCGTCCGTCCGCCCGGCCGTCACGTTCCGGCCGATCCGGGCCGCCCGAGCCGCGTCCCCGAGACACCTCGCCGCGCCGTACGACCGGCCGATTACGCTGGCCGCACCACCGCGACATATGCGCACGAGCAGCGAGGAAACCGGTAGCCGGATGAGTGTCACCCCCGTCCCCACAGCCGACCTGTACGACGAGTACGGCGAGTCCCTGGCCATCTGTGCCACCGGGTTCCGCCAGTTCGGCGGCCGCCGGCTGTTCGCCGGCCCCGTACGCACCGTGCGCTGCCACGAGGACAACGCGCTGCTGCGCACCCTCCTCCACACGCCGGGCGAGGGCGCGGTCCTCGTCGTGGACGGCGGCGGCTCGCCGCGTACCGCCCTCGTCGGCGACCTCATCGCGGGCGCGGCCGAGGCCAACGGCTGGGCCGGTCTGATCATCAACGGCTCGGTCCGCGACAGCGTCGCGCTCGGCGGGCTCGACCTCGGTATCAAGGCGCTCGGCACGGTCCCCCGCAAGAGCGGCAAGACCGGCGACGGCGCGGTCGACGAGCCCGTCACCATCGGCGACGTCACCTTCCGCGCCGGGGACACCGTCCACGCGGACGACGACGGCGTGGTCGTCCTGCCCCGCTGAGGTCCGGACCGCCGGCGTCCGGACCGGAGCCGGCGGGGCCGGCGCGGTTCAGAACCGGCCAGGGCCCGGGCACGGGCCCTGGCCCGGCCCCGGCCGGCCGGGTTTCACTGCGGGCCCATGAGACGACGACACAGGATCACCGGCCTGCTCGGCGCGATCGCGCTGACCGCCGCCACCCTGGCCGCCGCGGGACCCGCGTACGCCGCCGGAACCCCGGCTGCGGACCCGCCGCCCGCCGAGTTCGGCACCGACTGGCACGACCCGCTCACCGCGGCCCCGCCGGTCGCCCGGCCCACGACCCGGTCCTGCCAGGTGACCCTCGCGGAGGCACAGTTCCGCGACTTCACGCCCTACCGGGGCAGTTACACACCGCCCGCCGCCTGCGGCACGGCCGGCTGGACCAAGGTGGTCCTGCGCCTCGACGGCAAGGTCAAGGGCCGCCAGTACGACCGCCTCGGCCACCTCTCCCTCGGCGGGGTCGAGATCCTGCGCACCTCCACCCCGCAGCCCTCGCCCGACGGCATCGCCTGGTCCGTCGAGAAGGACGTCACCCGCTACCGCGACACCCTCGCCCGCCCTCAGCCCGTCGAGATGCTCATCGGCAACGTCGTCGACGACACGTACACCGGTGTCATCGACGTCAAGGTGACCCTCACCTTCTACGCCGCCGACGGCCGCAACCCGGCCCCGGACACCCCCGACCGCGTCCTGCCCCTCACCTCTCCGTCGGTCACCACCCCGCGCAACACGGAGCGCCTCCTCGCCGAGGTGTACGCCACCGGCTCGGGCGGCGGCTGCGAGGAGTACTGGTACATGACCACCCCGGACGCGGCCCCGTACTCCTGCAAGGCCGCCGGCGGCCCCTACCGCGAGGTCCGGGTCTCCGTCGACGGACAGCTCGCAGGCATCGCCGCGCCCTTCCCCACCGTCTGGACCGGCGGCTGGTCCAACCCCTTCCTCTGGTACGTCACCCCCGGCCCGCGCGCCTTCGACGTCCAGCCCGTCCGCTACGACCTCACCCCCTACGCCGCGCTCCTCAACGACGGCCGTCCGCACCGGATCGAGGTCTCCGTCGCCGGGGTCCCCGCCGGACAGACCGGCTGGAGCACCCCCACCAACCTGCTGCTCTGGCAGGACGAGGCCCGGGAGGTCGTCACCGGCGCCCTGACCCGCTACGAGCGGACCGATCCGGCCGGCCACTCCCGCTGGACGCCCGCGGCCCCCGGCGGACAGCACCGCCTGGACACCGAGGACGGACACCGGCTGACCGTCGCCGGACACCTGAACACCTCCCACGGCCGCGTGGCCACCACCGTCACCCGCGCCGTGCGGGGCACCTCCGTGCACCGCTGGACCGACGGCGAGAACCAGGACGCCCTCACCGCCACCTGGACCGACGAGGAGAGCGTGACGCGCGGGCCGGTCACCACCCGGACCGACCGCACCTACACGATGGACGGCGAGACCACCCTCGGCGACGGCGACCGGCTGCGCACCGTCCTCTCGCTCGGCGACCGCGCCGACACCGTCACCCTGCGCGGCGGCAAAGCCGTCGACAGCTCCCGGCTCGACGACCGGTACACGGGCGACGCCACCTACACCGCGAACGTCCCGCGCGACCAGCGGCACGCGGTCGCCACCACGTCCGCCCGCTACCGGTTGTACGGGTCCGCAGCACCCGGCGGGTGTTACGACCGGACGGTCGCCACCGCCCAGGGCACGCTGACGGTGGACCGCCGACGCTGCTGATCCGGACGCCCCCTACGATGAGCGCCCATGGATACGAGTGAGGCCGGCAGACAGCTGATCGACGGCCGTTTCGAGCTGGTCGCACCGCTAGGCAGCGGGGGCATGGGTACGGTGTGGCGCGCCCGCGACATCGCCCTGCACCGCGAGGTCGCGCTCAAGGAGGTGCGCCCGCCGGACCCGGCGACCGCCGCCGCCCAGCCCGGCCTCGCGGACCAGATGCGCGAACGCGCCGTCCGCGAGGCCCGTGCCCTCGCCCGTCTCGCCCACCCCCACGTGGTGACGATCCACCACATCGTCGAGCCCGCGGCCGGCACGGACGGGCACCCGTGGATCGTCATGGAGATGGTCCGGGGCGGCTCCCTGCACGACCGCCTGGAGTCGGGCCCGATGCCGCCCGCCGAGGTGGTGCGGCTCGGCCTCGACGTGCTGTCCGCACTGCGTGCCGCGCACGCCGAGGGGATCCTCCACCGTGACGTGAAGCCCGCCAACGTGTTGCTGCGCCCCGACGGGTCGGCCGTGCTGACCGACTTCGGCATCGCCGCGCTGCACGATTCCACCGGACTCACCGCGACCGGCGTGCTGATCGGCTCCCCGGAGTACATCGCGCCCGAACGCGTCCGCGGGGAGGAGGGGCTGGCCGCCTCCGACCTGTGGTCGCTGGGCATGCTGCTCTACGTGGCTGCGGAGGGGGTCCATCCGCTGCGCCGGGCCACCAGCCTGGCCACGGTCGTCGCGGTGCTCGACGAGCCGATCCCGGCGCCCGTGCGCTCCGGCCCGCTGGCGCCCGTACTGGAACGGCTGCTCGTACGGGACCCGGCCGCGCGGCCCGACGGGGCGCAGCTGGAACAGCTGCTGCGGGACGCGAGCGCCTCTCTCGGATCCGGCCACGGGCCGGGCGCCGGGCCGGTCGCCGCTGCGCCGGCCGTCTCGGTACCGGCCGCACCGGCCACACCGGGCGCACCGGTCGTCCCGGGTCAGTACGGCCCTTACGGCGGCCCGTACGGCTCGCCCACCCCGCCGCCGTTCGGCCAGGGCGCCTCCCCCTACGCGGCCCCGACCACGCCCGTCGCGCTGGCGTCCGCACCGCGCAGGCGCCCGGCCCTGATCGGCGCCGCGATCACGGCGGTGCTGGCGGCCGCGGTCATCGGGATCGTCCAGTTGATGCCCGACGGGAACTCCGGGGGCGACGACACGGCCGACTCCCGCGCCACCCGGCCCGCCGTCGCCACCCCGGGCGGTACCCCGGCTTCCACCCCCGGTGCGAAGGCGAGTACGTCCAAGGCCGGCACGGCCCGCGGCAGCATGCTCACCCCGGAGAACGTCCGGATCGCCCTGGACGCGCTCAAGGAGAAGACCGGCACCACCACCTTCGTGGACCTCAAGGTCTACGAGGGCTACGTCCTCGCCAAGATCCCCACCGCTCCCGGCGCCGATACCGTCGACGCCTGGCAGTACCGCGACGGCGCCGCCAAGCGCACGGGCCCGGACGGCACGGTCAAGGAGGGCAATCCGCTCATCGACATGGCCACCGTCAACTGGGACGCGCTGCCAAGCCTGTTCGAGCAGACCAAGAAGGAGGCGGGCATCGAGAAGCCGACCATGACCTATGTGGTCGTCGAGCCCTGGATGATGGACCAGGTCCCCTGCATGCGGCCCTACCTCATCGACGAGTACGGTCGCGGCGGCTATGCGCTCGCCGGTGTCGACGGCAAGGTCAAGAAGGTCACCAAGTTCTGACATCGTCTACCCGTGCGTGCGTACGTACGCACGTGCGGACCGACGTGTTCAGGAGTACGACCACGATGCCCAGCTGGCGCACCACCCTCACGGGGGCCGGCATATCCGGCCCCCGGCTGCGCGACGACTACACCCACGCCGCGCGCCGGGTGCTCCGCCGCGAGCCCGCCCCGTACCTGGCGCTGCGGCTGCTCGCCGCGCCGCCGCTGGTGCCCGCCCTCGCCGCGGGTCTCGCCTTCATGAACCTGGTCGACGACGTGGCGGAGACCGGGACCCCGCAGCAACGGGCGGCCGGTCTCGCCGCGTTGTCCGAGCGGGTGGCGGCGGCTCTGAAGTCCGGGGACAGCCCCGACCCCCTCCTGCGGGCCTACGCGCACGCGGTGGACTCCCGGGGTCTGCCCCCGCACTGGGTCTCCCGCTTCCTGGAGGGCGCCGCCACCGCCGAGGCGGGCTTCGACGGCTTCGCGGCGGAGGAGGACTTCCAGGCCTACCTCGACGCCTACGCGTGGCCCGGGGTGCTGGTCTTCACCGGACTGCAGTACCAGGGCGGCCCCGACCCGGAACAGGCCGCGGGGTGGCGGCGGTTCGTCGACGCCGCCCAGCGCGTGGACTTCCTCGCCGACCTCCGCGAGGACCTCGCGGAGGGCCGGCTCTGCATCCCGCGCGCCCGGCTCGACGAGCATGCGGTGACCCGCGCCGACCTGGAACGGGCCCGCGACACCCCGGCCGTGCGCGCTCTGCTGGCCGCCGAGTGCCGGCGTGCCCGTACGGCCCTTGACGCCGCCCACGGGATCCTCGGTCTCGCCGAACCCGGGCTGCGTCCCGTCATCGCGACCATGACGGAGCTGATGGCGCACCAGCTGACCGCCGTGGAGCGGGCGGGGGTCACCGCCCTGCGCCGGGACATCGGCTACGGCCTGGCGGCGCCCCTGCGGATCCTCGTCCGCGCCGCCCGGCGCCGCACGGTGTGAACCGGCGCGGGGAGTCTCCCGGTTTCTAGTAGGCCCCGTTGACGTTGTCGATCGAGCCGTAGCGCGCTGCCGCGTAGTTGCAGGCGGCGGTGATGTTGGCGACCGGGTCGTACGAGTTCAACGAGGTGCCGGGCACGTGGTAGGCGCGGAAGGTCGGATCGATGACCTGGAGCAGCCCCTTGGACGGGATGCCGTTCCGGGCGTTGATGTCCCAGTTGTTGATCGCCAGCGGATTGCCCGAGGACTCCCGCATCACATTGCGGTGAATTCCGTTGTAGGAGCCCGGAATACCGTGCTTGGCCATGACGGCGAGGGACTCGCGGATCCACCCGTCGAGATTGTTCGGGTAGGCGGTGGCCGGCTTGGCGGCGGGCGCAGCGGCGGGCTTGGCGGCGGGCGTGAGGGTGGTCCGGGCGGCGGACCTGCTCGCGCGTTCGGTCTCCGCCTGGGTGCCGAGCTTCAGCTTGATGCCGGGCCGGATGATCGCCGGGTTGTCGCCGATGACGCTCCGGTTCGCCGCGTAGAGCTGCTGCCAGCCGCCGCTCACGGAATGATCCGCCGCGATCTCCGAAAGGGTGTCGCCCGCGACCACGGAATACGTCGTGGGGGCGGCGGCCGTCTCCGCCGCGCCGGCGGTGGTCGCGCTGATCAGCGGGAGAGTGAGGGCTGCGCCACCGGTGCCGGCGAGAGCCAGCTTGCGGGTGATCCGGTGGTGCTTCGGCCGACGGTGCTTACCTTTTGCAGGCATGGCGGAATTCCTCACGTGGGGGGACGGGAGATCCCGGGCGGGGGCCGGATTCGGCAGCTGACCACCAGGAACGAGGTGACCGTAGGCGAGCCCGCCGCACGGGAACAAGACCCGAATTCCACCGATAGATCGACATCTCGCTATCGGCCGGGTAAATGACCTTGAAGGGGTATCCGCGCAATAGCCGATTCCCTTTCCGGTAAAAGGGAATCGGCCGTTGTGCGGAAATGATGTTGAGGTGTCCGGTGTGGCTCACATCACGGGTCGCCGACCGGGTGGCCAATAGGGGCAACTCCGCTCTCCGCGTGCCTCATCAGGGCGACTTACCTGTAGGCGGCGAATCGCCCATTCAGGACTCTTTCCGGCGGATTGCCGACCCGTGCGCCCCCAGGGTCACTCCAGCCGCTCCAGGGCGGCCGTCACGGCCGTCACCGCCCTCCGCGAGGCCGGCAGCAGCGGCAGCCGGACGTCCGGGGTCGGGATCCGCCCCTGGGCGTGCAGGACACCCTTGATCACCGCCGGATTGGGCTCGGCGAAGGCCGCCGCCGACATCCGGGCCAGCGCGTGCCCCAGTGGCCGGGCCCGGGCCACGTCGCCCGCCCGCCAGGCCTCGGCGAGCTCCGCGAAGCGGTCCGTCGCCAGATGCGCCGAGGCCAGGATCCCGCCCACCGCACCCAGCGCCAGCAGCGGGGACAGGTATGCGTCGTCACCGGCCAGCACCTCGAACCCGGCCGGCAGGTCACCGAGCAGC
Source organism: Streptomyces xanthophaeus (assembly GCF_030440515.1). Taxonomy (GTDB): domain Bacteria; phylum Actinomycetota; class Actinomycetes; order Streptomycetales; family Streptomycetaceae; genus Streptomyces; species Streptomyces kutzneri. The sequence continues at coordinate 432,895 of NZ_CP076543.1, read as the reverse complement.
GCCACGGCGTCCTCGCCGATACCGCCGCCCGCGTACTTCATGCCGGCGACCCCCGGCAGCGCCCCGAGCGCCCGCAGCGCGGCCGCGTCCAGGGGCTGCCCGGTCCGGTACGGGATGTGATAGACGATCAGCGGGACCGGGCTCGCCTCGGCCAGCCGCGCGAAGTGCGCCAGCACCCCGGCCGCCGAGGGCCGGACGAACGGCGGCACGGTCACCAGCGCCGCCCGCACCTCGGGCCACCGGGTCAGCCGGGCCAGCGAGGCCTCGGCCGCCCGGGTGCCGCCGGCCCCCGCACCGACGGCCAGCGGCGCGCCCCGTTCCCCGCAGACCCGGGCGCAGACCCCGGTGACGAGGTCACGCTCCGCCTCGTCGAGACCGGCCGCCTCCGCAGTGGTGCCGAGCGCGACGATGCCTGCGGCGCCGGCGTCCAGCACCTCGTGGGCGAGTGCCTCCAGTGCCTCGGCGGCGACCTCCCCGGTGCGGGTGAAGGGAGTGACGAGCGGTACGTGGATCCCGTGCAGCGGGAGGTTCTCTGCGATGTCCTGTGCCATGCCCAAGAGCCTTGCCCGTCCGAAGGGTCAAATCCAGTTCGCGTTCCTTACCCGACCCGTAAGCTGAGCCGATGCTCGATGTACGACGCCTGCGCCTGCTGCGCGAACTCGCCCGCCGCGGCACCATCGCCGCCGTCGCCGAGGCGCTCAGCTTCAGCCCTTCGGCGGTCTCCCAGCAGCTGAGCGTCCTGGAACGCGAGGCCGGCCTGCCCCTGCTGGAGCGCACCGGCCGCGGGGTCCGCCTCACCCCGGCCGGCCGGAACCTGGTCGGACACGCCGAGGCGGTCCTCGAACGGCTGGAACAGGCCGACGCCGACCTCGCCGAAGCACGCGGGGGCCTGGCCGGAGCCCTGCGGATCGGCGCCTTCCCCACCGCCACCCGGGCCATCGTCCCGGCCGCGCTGATCGCCCTCGCCCGGCGCCACCCGGGTCTGGAGCCGATGGTCTCGGAGACGGACCCGGCCGCGGTGGCACACGCCCTGCGGGCCGGGGATCTGGACGTGGCCCTGGTGCACGAGTACGACTTCGTACCCGCCGAGCCCGAGCCGGGGCTGGCCACCGAGCCGCTCTACGGCGAGGCGATGTACCTGGCCGCCCCCGCCGCCGGGGCCCCCGCCCCGCCCGCAGGCCCCGCCCCCTCCCTGGAACCCGCCCCCTCCCTGGAACCCGTCCCGTCCGGCGGACCCGACCAGGGCGCGGTCCTGCGGACGCACGCCCGGGCGCCCTGGATCACCGCCACCCCAGGCACCCTCTGCCATGCCATGACCGTCCGGGCCTGCCAGGCCGCCGGTTTCACGCCGCGGGTCCGCCACCAGGTCGACGAGTTCGCCACCGTGCTCGCCCTGGTCGCGGCGGGCCAGGGGGTGGCCGTCGTACCGCAGCTCGGGGTCACGGGACCGGCCGATCCGTCCGTACGCCTCACCCGCCTGCTCATGGAGCGCCGTACCAACCTCGCCTTCCGCAGCGGAGCCGGCGCGCACCCGGCCGTGGCGGCCTTCGGCGCGGCACTCCGGGCCGCGGTACCACCGGATCTGGCCGGGTCGCGCGCCGGAACGTGACACAACTCCCTTACCGCGTGCCGTCCGTGTACGTTCGTTGATCCAGACGGATTCGATCAGAGCGGGGTACGACGTGACACATCGCGTACGAGGGGTCATCGCCCGGAGCAAGGGCGCACCGGTGGAGACGACGACGATCCTCGTGCCCGACCCGGGACCCGGCGAGGCCCTCGTCCGGGTGCAGGCCTGCGGGGTCTGCCACACCGACCTGCACTACCGTGAGGGCGGCATCAACGACGAATTCCCCTTCCTGCTCGGCCACGAGGCCGCCGGAGTCGTCGAATCGGTCGGCCCCGACGTCACCTCCGTCGCCCCCGGGGACTTCGTGATCCTCAACTGGCGTGCGGTGTGCGGCACCTGTCGCGCCTGCAGGCGCGGACGCCCCTGGTACTGCTTCGCCACGCACAACGCCACCCAGCCCATGACCCTGGAGGACGGCACCCCGCTCTCCCCGGCCCTCGGTATCGGTGCCTTCGCCGAGAAGACCCTGGTCGCGGCCGGCCAGTGCACCAAGGTGGACCCGGCGGCCGCCCCGGCCGCCGCCGGACTCCTCGGCTGCGGCGTGATGGCCGGTCTCGGCGCCGCCCTGAACACCGGCAACGTCGGGCGGGGCGACTCCGTCGCCGTCATCGGCTGCGGGGGAGTGGGCAACGCGGCCGTGGCCGGAGCCCGCCTCGCCGGTGCCTCGCGGATCATCGCGGTGGACCTGGACGACCGGAAGCTGGAGTGGGCCCGGGGCCTGGGCGCGACCCACACCGTCAACGGGCGCACGGAGGACGTGGTCAAGGCCGTTCAGGCGTTGACCGGCGGCAACGGTGCGGACGTCGTCATCGACGCCGTGGGCCGTCCCGAGACCTACCAGCAGGCCTTCTACGCCCGCGACCTGGCCGGGACGGTGGTCCTGGTGGGCGTGCCGACCCCGGAGATGAAGCTCGAACTCCCGCTTCTCGACGTCTTCGGCCGCGGCGGCGCCCTGAAGTCCTCCTGGTACGGGGACTGCCTGCCCGAGCGCGACTTCCCGCTGCTCATCGACCTCTACCTGCAAGGCCGGCTCGACCTGGACGCCTTCGTCTCCGAGACCATCCCGCTCGACGGCGTCGAGGACGCCTTCGCCCGGATGGAGCGCGGCGAGGTCCTCCGCTCGGTCGTCGAGTTCTGACACCCCGTCCGGACCGGCCCGGCCGTCACGCCAGGCCGGTCCGGCCGGTCCGGTCAGGCCCTGCCTAGACTCGGACCGCCACAACCCCCGCGCCCCCGCCGCCACCCGGCCGGGGCGCGGTCCTTCATCTCCTCGTACCCCTGGGGGCGTCCGTGACCACCGCACACAGCTACCGCCATCCCGGCACGGTCCTCACCGACCACCGGTTCTCCGTCCCCCTGGACCACGCGCGTCCGGACGGGGAGCGGATCGAGCTGTACGCGCGGGAGGTCGTGGCCTCCGGCCGCGACCCCGAGACGCTGCCGTGGCTGCTCTACCTGGAGGGCGGTCCCGGCTTCGGTGCCCGCCGTTTCATCGGCCGCCAGGCCTGGCTGGATCGCGCGCTGACCGAGTACCGGGTGCTGCTCCTCGACCAGCGCGGAACCGGGCGCTCAACCCCGGTGAACCGGCAGACCCTGCCCCTGCGCGGCACCCCCGCCCAGCAGGCGGAGTACCTCGCCCACTTCCGCGCCGACTCCATCGTGCGCGACGCCGAGGCCATCCGCCCCGGCCTGACCGGCGGCGCGCCCTGGACCGTGCTCGGCCAGAGCTTCGGCGGCTTCTGCACGACCCACTACCTCTCCACCGCGCCCGAAGGCCTCACCGCCGCCCTGATCACCGGCGGCCTCCCGTCACTGACCGCCACCGCCGACGAGGTGTACGAGGCCGCGTACCCCCGCATCGAGCGCAAGAACCTGGCCCACTACGCCCGGTACCCGATGGACGTCGAGCGCGCCCGCCGGATCGCCGCCCACCTCGCGGAGCGCCCGGCCGAACTCCCCGGCGGCCACCGCCTCACCGTCGAGGGCTTCCAGTCGCTCGGCATCCTCCTCGGCGGGGGCGACGGCAGCCACCAGCTCCACTACCTGCTGGAGGACGCCTTCGTGCCGACCCCCGCGGGACCCGCCCTCTCCGACGCCTTCCTGGAGGCGGTCCGGGCCCAGCTCTCCTTCGCCGGGCACCCCCTCTACGCACTGGTCCACGAGGCGATCTACGCCCAGGACCCCGCCACGCCCACCGGCTGGGCCGCCGAACGGGTGCGCGCCGGCCACCCCCGCTTCGACGCCGGCAAGACGCTCGCGGGCGACGAGCCGCTGCTCTTCACCGGCGAGACCATCCATCCCTGGCACTTCACCACCGACCCGTCCCTCGCCCCGCTGCGCGAGACCGCCGAACTCCTGGCCGCCCGTACGGGCTGGCAGCCGCTCTACGACCCCGCGCGCCTGGCCGCCAACGAGGTGCCGGTGGCCGCCGCCGTCTACCACGACGACATGTACGTGGACACCGCGCACTCGCTGGAGACGGCCCGGGCCGTCCGGGGCCTGCGGACCTGGGTGACGGACGAGTTCGAGCACGACGGCGTCCGGGCCGGCGGCACCCGCGTCCTGGACCGGCTGCTGGCCCTGGCCCGCGACGCGGTGTAGTAACGCCGGCGTCCGCGTTCAGGGGCGCCGGTCCGCTGTCGTTTCCGGGGGCGGCTCCACGAACGCGCTGGTCAGGTGCGCGGTGGCCAGCAGGGCGCCGCGCTGCCGGGCCCGGGCCAGCAGGTCCTCCCGGGAGGCCCGGGCGGTCTCCCGGTCGCGTTCGTGGGAGTACGGCACCGTCGGGTCGCCCAGCTGCACCGCATGCACCAGTACGTCGCCGGTGACCACCACGTCCCGGGCCCCGGCGCCCTGGTCCACCAGCACCGACTGGTGCCCCGGGGTGTGCCCAGGCGTCGGCAGCAGGGTGATGCCGGGCGCCAGCCGGTGGGCGCCGTCGACCTCGTGCAGCTGCCCGCTCGCCCGCAGCGGCGCCACCGTCCAGTCCCACACCGGGTCCGCCCGGTCCAGCCCGGCCAGCTCCGCGCGCTGCACCACGTACCGCGCCGCCGGGAAGAACGGCTCCCCGTCGGACCCCGACGACCAGCCCGCGTGATCCTCGTGGAGGTGGGTCAGCACCACCGCCTCCACGTCGGCCGGAGCGATGCCGGCCGCCGCGAGGGCGTCCGGCAGCCGCCCCGGCACCGGCGCCCAGGCGGCGGCGGGGGACCCCGCCGGCCCGACCCCGGCGTCCACCAGCACCCAGCGGCCGCCGGGCCGGGCGATCGCGAAGCACCGGAAGTCGAGCGCCCAGGTACCGTCCGGCCCGAACGCGCCCGGATCCAGCCGGCCGGCCCGCTCCCACGCGGCCTCGCTCGCCCCCGGGAAGGCGGTGCGGGCCGGCTCGAAGAAGATCCCCGTGGCGTCGAGCAGCGCCACCACCTGCCCGTGTCGGTCCATTCGCCTATTGTGCGAGACATGACCGAACAACCTGATCAGCAGCCCGCCTTGCAGCCCATGCCCACCGACTGGACACGCGCCCTCGCGGTGGTCGCGCACCCCGACGACCTCGAGTACGGGTGCGCCGCGGCCATCGCGCACTGGACGGACGGGGGCCGGGAGTTCGTCTATCTCCTCGCCACGCGCGGCGAGGCGGGCATCGACAGCATCGCCCCCGCCGACTGCGGTCCCCTGCGCGAGGCGGAGCAGCGGGCGAGCGCCGCGGTCGTCGGCGTGTCCGAGGTGGAGTTCCTGGACTACCGCGACGGTGTCGTCGAGTACGGCCTCGGCCTGCGCCGGGACATCGCCGCCGCCATCAGGCGGCACCGGCCCGAGCTGATCGTCACCCTCAACCACCGTGACACGTGGGGCGGCGCGCAGGGCGGCGGTTACTGGAACACCCCCGACCACAAGGCCGTCGGCCGGGCCGTGCTGGACGCGGCCGGTGACGCCGGGAACCGCTGGATCTTCCCCGAGCTGACCGAGCAGGGCCTGGAGCCGTGGAACGGCGTGCGCTGGGTCGCGGTGGCCGGATCCGCCACCCCGACGCACGCGGTCGATGCCGGCCCCGGGCTGGAGCGTTCGATCGCGTCCCTCCTGGAGCACAAGGCGTACATCGAGGTGCTCACGGACCAGGACCCCGAGGAGTACGTGCGCACCTTCCTCACCGGGAACGCCCAGCAGGCGGCGGCCCGGTTCGGCGGGCGTCCGGCCGTGGCGTTCGAGGTCTTCCCCCGCTGACGGGCCGCCTCTAGTCTGACGATCCGTCAGTTCGGCGGGTCGTCAGCCATCGGGCCGGGGGTGCGGGACACGGTGATCGACACCATCTCCACGGAGATCGCGGAGGGCGAGGAACGGATCCGGCTGGAGGTCGCGGACGGCCTCGCCGTCCTCACCCTGTGCCGCCCGGACAAGCTCAACGGCTGGAGCTGGGAGTCCACCCGCCAGCTCGGCCTGCTCGCGGACCGGATCCGCTTCGACGCGTCCGTGCGGGCGGTGCTGCTGCGGGCCGAGGGCCGGGCCTTCTGTGCGGGCATCGACGTGACGGCCCCGGGCGGTGCCATCACGGGTGGCACCCCGGCCGAACGCATCCGCAACTACTACGAGGGCATCCGCTGGGTGCACGAGCGCTTCGCGGTCCTCGCCCGCCTCCCCCAGCCGGTGGTGGCCGCCGTCCAGGGCTACTGCCTCGGCTTCGGCTTCGAGCTGGCGCTGATGGCCGATGTCCGGGTGGCGGCCGAGGACGCCGTCTTCGCGCTCCCGGAAGCCGGACTGGGCGTGGCGGTGGACGCGGGCGGCGACCTGCGCATCGCCCGCGAAGCGGGTGCGGGCTGGGCCAAGTACCTGGCGCTGACGGGCCGGCGCGTCGACGCCGCGACGGCGCAGCGGCTCAACCTCGTCCAGCTGGTCGTCCCCGGCGAGGAGCTGGAGGCCGCCGCCCGCGCCGTGGCGCAGGAGATCGCCGCCAACGCGCCGCTCGCCGTCCAGGGCATCAAGCGCGCGATCGACGGTTACGCCGATGCCGCCCTCCCCGCCGCCCTCGACCGGGTCGCGATGACCGCCGCCCTCACCCTCACCTCTGAGGACTGCCGGGAGGGTTACACCGCCAAGGCGGCCCGCAGGCCTGCGCGCTTCAGCGGAGGCTGAGCACCGGCCGGGTCGAGAACTCCTCGTACATGCCCTCGCCGTCCGGGCCGTACGTGAACTCGGCCGCGTACGGGTTGCGGTTGGCCGTGGCCAGCGGCAGCCAGCCGAGCAGATCTCCGTACCCGCCGCAGACGGCCTCCCCGCCGTCACCGCCGTGCACCGCTGCCGGGTCGCCGCTCAGCTCCGTGCCGTAGCTGTCGTAGGCGATGTGCAGCCCGAAGGCGTTCGGCTCGTGCCGCAGGCCGGAGCCGCTCCCGTACGGCGGCTCGTCCAGGGGGCATTCGTTCCCCCACCGGAACAGGGTGCCCGCCCCGGCGCCGCACGCGTGCTCCCACTCGTCGGCGCCGGGTATCCGCAGCCCGTGCGCCGCGAGGGCGGCCGGCATGCCGGCCGCCGGCTCGGTCAGGGCCTCGTCCTCCACGGCCATGAACACGGTGGCCAGCGTCGCGGTGCGCGGCGGGCTGAGCACGTCGGCGAGATAGGCCTTGAGGTCCTCGTGCCCGTACCCGTACCCCTCGTCCACGCTGGCCGCGAAGTCGGCGGCCTGTGCGGGCGTCGGCTCCCAGACGTCCAGGTCGAACCCCAGCCGCACCGTGCCACCCGGTACGAGGGCGAACTCCCGCCCTTCGCGCTCGATGCGCACGCGGTGCAACGGCCCGCCCAGGTGTCCGACGGCGTCGAACAGCACCACCCGGCCGCCCACCTGTCCGGCGGCCTCGTGGGCGAGGCGTTCGGCGGCGGCCGGCCCGAGTGAGCGCCAGCGGTCAAGGGTCAGATCGGCGAGAGACATGCTCCGATCCTCGCACCACCCACCGACAACCGGTGTTCAGGGGGAGGGGGTGAAGGGGCCGCGGCCCAGCTGCGTGCGGACCGGGACCACCTCGGGGCTGACCACCGACCGGCGCTGCCAGTTGGCGCCGTCGACCACCAGCGTGTGCCCGGTGATGAACCGGGCGTACGGCGAGGCCAGGAAGGTGGCGGCCCAGCCCAGTTCGCGCGGCTCGCCGACCCGCAGGGCGGGCTGCCGGGCGTCCTTCGCGCCGGGCGCCGCCCGCTCCAGGCCGCCCCGGATGTCCTCGGTCATGTCGGCGTGCGGGAACAGCCCGGGGACGAGCCCGTTGATCTGGATGCCGTACGGGCCCCACTCGACGGCGAGGGTCTCCACCAGGCTCTTCACCCCGGCCTTGGCCGCGGCGCTGTGGGCGAAGCCCGGCCCGCCCGTCCAGGCGTACGAGGCGCCGATGTTCACGATCGAGCCGCCGGTGCCCGCGGTGAGGTGGCGGCGGCCGAACTCGCGGGTCATCAGCCAGGTGCCCGTCAGCGTGATGTCGACGACCGCCCGCCAGGCGTTCGGCGAGAGGTCCTCCGCGGGGGAGGGGAAGTTCGCCGCCGCGTTGTTGACCAGCACGTCCGGCAGGCCGAAGGCCGCCTGCGCGGCGTCGAAGACCTCGGCGACCCGCCCGGGATCCCTGATGTCGCAGACGGCGGCCGTCACCCGGCCCGCGCCGGGGACGGCCGCCAGCTCCTCCCGCGCCGCCTTGAGCTGCTCGGCGCGCCGGCTCGCGATCACCAGATCGGCGCCGAGCCGGGCGAACTCGGCGGCGATGGCCTTGCCCAGCCCGGTGCCGCCGCCGGTCACGAGGACCACCTGCCCCGCGTAGGTCCCGGGGGGCAGGGCGGCGGCGCCGAGCGCCGGTGGCGCGGGCAGCCCGCGCCGGATCTCGTCCGTCATGGGGCATCGATAGCGCGCGGGCGACGAGATGACCATCCCCCGGACAGGATCTGCCCGGGACCGGGGTCCGCGGCCCCGGGCGGTCAGCCCTTCGGGGCGTACGCCTGCTTGCTCGCGCAGGTCCAGACCACGGCCTTGCTCTCCCGCGTCTCCCGGTCGGTGATCATGCCGCCGACGCGGTCGTCGTCGGTGGCCGCGAAGGCCCGGCTCAGCGGCACGCCCGGGGTCCCGGCGGGGAAGGGCAGCACCAGCGGCTCCCCCTTGCCGGGCCAGTAGACGGCCTGGAAGGAACTGGGCCAGCTCTCCTCGAAGTTGGTGGCCGTGCCGACGGCCACGTTCGTGGTCGGGCTGCTGCCGTTGAACTCCAGGTCGTGGTAGCCCTTGGCCCGGCCCGGGTCGGCGGGCAGGGCGTCGTACGGCTTCTTCCAGACGGCCGGGGTCAGCTTCGGGTCGTTGCGGTAGTAGTAGTCCTCCAGGCCCACCACCCGGCCGCGGTCGTCGATGTCCCGGCCGGCCGTCACGAACGAGGAGTGGTAGCCGTTCCACACCTGGAGGCTGTAGGGCGGGTAGCCGCCCCCGGCCGGCCAGACCACCGGGAAGGTCTTGGTGACCATGATGTCGTTCTCGGCGTCGAAGTAGGAGCCGGAGACCGTGCCGACGATGTCACCGCGCTTGTTGATGCCGTTCAGCGAAGTGACCGTGCTGCCGGCGATCGCGTCGGCCGGGACCGGCAGTTCGCGCACGACCTTCCCGTTCACCCACTCCTTGGCGACGCCCCCGTCGGCGAAGACGACCCGCCCCGACTCGTTGACGTCGACATCGGCGAAGCGGCCCTCCTTGCCCGGCGCGGTGAGCGGCTCGGAGGCAGTGGAGCCCCGCTGGTGGGTGAAGGCGACCATGGCCTGGTCCGAGGTGCGGGTGGCCGTGCCCACCATCAGGCCCTTGGCGCTGACCGCCTTGACGCTGCCCCGGTCGAAGCCGGCGGGCAGCGGGACGGCGTGGATCGTGTGCTCCGCGCCGGTCCAGTAGACGGGCAGACCGGCACTGTCGCCGACCACGATGCCGCCGCTGCCGAAGCCCACCGCGGTGGAGCCCGTCGATCCCGGCAGCCCCGGGAGGATCTCGATCCCCGGGGTGCAGGGGGCCGCCGTGCCTGCCGCCGCGGCCGGTCCGGCCGCGGTGATCAGGCCCGCCAGAACGATGGCGGCTCCGGCCGCGGACATGCTTCTTCTCATGTGGTTGTCCCCCCTGGACAGGTGCTGTTCCCCGTTGAGTCATGACACGTGCACGCCACATGTTGCCCGATCTTGGTGCGGGTGTGGCCTGAATGACGCGTGTCGATTCGTTCCGGAGGGTTCTCCCCCCTGACCGGTGGTTCCCAGAGAGGCAAGCGACTGCTTAGTATGCCCGCGGAGCGTGGTTCCTCGACGGCGGCTGGAGGCCCCGGATGCAGGCATGGCGAGTACATACCCCCGGCGAACCCCGAGAGGCCCTTCGCCTCGAAGAGATTCCCGAACCGGTACCCGGCGAGGGCGAGGTGCGGCTGCGGGTCCTCGCGGCGAACCTCAACTTCCCCGACGCGCTGCTCGTCCGCGGCCAGTACCAGATCCGCCCGCCGCTGCCCTTCACCCCCGGTGTCGAGATCTGCGGCCTCACCGACGACGGCCGCCGCGTCATCGCCACCCCGAGCCTGCCCCACGGTGGCTTCGCCGAGTACGTGGTCGCGTCCGGGCGGGCTCTGCTCCCGGCCCCCGACAGCCTGGACGACGCCGAGGCCGCGGCCCTGCACATCGGCTACCAGACCGGCTGGTTCGGCCTGCACCGCCGGGCACGCCTCCAGCCGGGCGAGACCCTGCTCGTGCACGCCGCCGCCGGCGGTGTCGGCAGCGCCGCCGTCCAGCTCGGCAAGGCCGCCGGGGCCACCGTCATCGGTGTCGTCGGAGGCAAGGCCAAGGCGCGCACCGCCGAGGAACTCGGCTGTGACCTGGTGATCGACCGTACGGCCGAGGACGTCGTCACCCGGGTGAAGGAGTTCACCGGCGGGCGCGGCGCCGACGTGGTCTACGACCCGGTCGGCGGCGACTCGTACACCGCCTCCGCCAAGTGCGTGGCCTTCGAGGGCCGCATCGTCGTCGTCGGCTTCGCGAGCGGCACCATCCCCGCGCCCGCCCTCAACCACGCCCTCGTCAAGAACTACGCCGTACTCGGCCTGCACTGGGGCCTGTACGCCACCAAGGACCCCGCCGCCATCACCGCCTGCCACACCGAACTCACCCGGCTCGCCGCCGAAGGCGCCATCAGACCACTGATCAGCGAACGCATCCCGCTGGCCGCCGTCGCCGACGCCGTACAGCGCCTCGCCGACGGCACCACCACCGGCCGGCTGGTCGTCGTACCGGCCCTGGACGGAGGAGACCCGCGATGACCACCACCGAGGAACTGGTGGCGCGCGTACGGGACCTGCTCCGCGCCCACCCGCCCGCCGACACCGACCGCGCCGCGTTCCTGCGCGCCCGCTTCGACGCCGGACTCGCCTGGGTCCACTACCCCGAGGGCCTCGGCGGCCTCGGCGCGCCCCGCTCCCTCCAGGCCGTCGTCGACGCCGAACTGGAAGCCGCCGGCGCACCCGACAACGACCCGCGCCGGATCGGCATCGGCCTCGGCATGGCCGCGCCCACGATCCTCGCGTACGGCACCGAGGAGCAGAAGCAGCGCTTCCTGCGACCCCTGTGGCTCGGCGAGGAGGTCTGGTGCCAGCTCTTCAGCGAGCCCGGCGCCGGATCCGACCTCGCCGCCCTCGGCACCCGCGCGGTCCGCGAGACCGGCTCCGGCGACTGGATCGTGGACGGCCAGAAGGTGTGGACCTCCAGCGCCCACACCGCCCGCTGGGCCATCCTGATCGCCCGCACCGACCCCGGGCTCCCCAAGCACCAGGGCATCACCTACTTCCTCTGCGACATGCACGCCCCGGGCGTCGAGGTCCGGCCGCTGCGCCAGATCACCGGCGAGGCCGAGTTCAACGAGGTGTTCCTCACCGGCGTCCGCATCCCCGACTCCCACCGCCTCGGCGCCGTCGGAGAGGGCTGGGCGGTCGCCCGCACCACCCTGATGAACGAGCGGGTCTCCATCGGCGGCATGCGCATCCCGCGCGAGGGCGGCATGATCGCCCCGGTCGCCGCCGCCTGGCGCGAACGCCCCGAGCTGCGCACCCACGCCCTCCACCAGCGGCTGCTGGAACTGTGGGTCGAGGCCGAGGTCGCCCGCCTCACCGGGGAACGGCTGCGCCAGCAGCTCGTCGCCGGACAGCCCGGCCCCGAAGGATCGGGCATGAAGCTCACCTTCGCCCGGCTCAACCAGGAGATCAGCGCGCTGGAGGTCGAACTCCTCGCGGAGGAGGGCCTGCTGTACGACGACTGGACCATGCGCCGGCCCGAAGGCGTCGACTTCACCGGCCGCGAGGCCGGCTACCGCTATCTGCGCGCCAAGGGCAACAGCATCGAGGGCGGCACCAGCGAAATCCTCCTCAACATCGTCGCCGAACGCGTCCTCGGCCTGCCCCCCGAGCCGCGCGACGACAAGGACCTCGCCTGGAAGGACCTCAACCGATGACCACCACGGCGGCACCGGCCGACCTGCTCTACTCGGGGACCGAGGAGGAGCTCCGCTCCGCCGTACGCGCCCTCCTCACCGACCGCTGCGACGCCAAGAGCGTCCTCGACCGGGCCGAGACGGGCCGGCCGCACGACCCGGCGCTCTGGCACACCCTCGCCGCCGAGATCGGCGCGGCCGGTCTCCTCGTGCCCGAGAAGCACGGCGGACAGGGCGCGAGCCACCGCGAGGCGGCCGTGGTCCTGGAGGAGCTGGGCCGGGCCGTGGCTCCCGTCCCGTACCTGACGAGCGCCGTGCTCGCCACGGAGATCCTGCTCGCCTGCGACACCGCGGAGGCCGCCCCGCTGCTGCGGGAGCTGGCCTCGGGCAGCACCGTGTGCGTCCCGGCCGTGCCGCTGACCCTCGCCCCGGGCGCGCCCCTGCCGGCCCCCGTCCGGGACCTCGGCGACGGGAGCCTGACCGGCACGGTCACCTCCGTGGCGGACGCGGTGGCCGCCGACGTCCTGCTGGTCCTGGCCGACACCGGGCTCTACGCCGTCCCGGCCGCCTCGGCGCGGCTGACCCCGCAGATCCCGCTGGACCTGACCCGCCCCCTCGCCACCGTCACCCTGGAGGCCGCGGCCGGCACCCGTCTCGCCGATGCCGGAACGGCCCGGGCGGCCGTCGCCGGAGCCCTGCTCTCCGGTGCCGGACTGCTCGCCTCCGAGCAGCTCGGGCTCGCCGAGTGGTGCCTGACGGAGACGGTCGGCCACGTCCGGGGCCGGCACCAGTTCAACCGGCCCGTCGGCTCCTTCCAGGCCCTCAAGCACCGCCTCGCCCGGCTCTGGCTCGACGTGGCCTCCGCGCGCGCGGCGGCGAGGGCCGCGGCCGACGCCCTGGCCACCGCGGCCCCCGACGCCCCGCTGACGGTCGCCGTGGCCCAGGCCTACTGCTCGGGCGTGGCCGTCCGCGCCGCCGAGGAGTGCGTACAACTGCACGGCGGCATCGGTATGACCTGGGAACACCCGGCCCACCTCTACCTCAAGCGGGCCAAGGCCGACTCCCTGGCCCTCGGCACGGCGGGCCACCACCGCGGCCTGGTCGCGGACTTCGCGGAACTCCCCGCGCCGTAGCCCCGGTCCCGGCCGGCCCGCCCGCCCCGGGCCGGCCGGGACCCTGGCCGAACGGCCGATGCGGGCGCGGCGCCGACGGGTCCCCGTGCGCCCCGTCCGCCTCCTGCGAGAGGCGCTGTGCCGCACGTCCTCCACCGGGACCACGACCCGTCGCTGCTGGTCCTCATCGCCTCCTTCGCGATGGGGAGTTCCCGCCGCTGCTGCGCGAGGAGGTGTACGCGACCCCCGCCCGGAGGCGACCCGCAGTCCGCCCCGCCTCGGGCGGGCTGCGCGCCGGTCCTTATCCTCGCCCCATGAGGGCCACCATCACCGCGCTCTCCGCCACCGGCCTCCGCGCCCACCGCGACGAACTCGCCGCCCTGCTGCTCGCCGTGGTCGACGGCGGATCGTCCCTCGGCTTCCTCGCCGGCCTCGACCACCAGGGAGCCGCCGCCTGGTGGGACTCCCTGCTGCCCGCCGTCGAGGACGGCTCCCTCGCGCTGTGGGTCTCCCGCACCGGCGGCGACGGCAGGATCGACGGCACCGTCAGCTGGTACCGGGAGACCAAGCCGAACGGCCGCCACCGCGCCGAGCTGCGCAAACTCATGGTCCACCCGGCCGCCCGCGGCCGGGGCACCGCCCGGGCCCTGCTCGCCGAGGCCGAGTCGGCCGCCTCCCGGGCCGGGGTCGTGCTGCTGTTCCTGGACACCGAGACGGGCAGCGGAGCCGAGCGGGTCTACCGCTCCGCGGGCTGGACGGAGGCCGGCACCATCCCCGACTACGCCACCGACCCGGCGGGCCGGCTCCACCCCACGACCCTCTTCTACAAGCAGCTCCGCGGCGCCCACGGGTGACCTCGCCCGCCGCGCGGCGTTAGACCCGTAGCCGCCGGCCACCGAGCGAGGGAGACCGTATGTCCGCAGCATCGCCCGCCGCACCACTGACCCGCCGCGCGGTCCTGCGTACGGTCTTCACCGCGACCGTGCTCGCCGGCACGGCCGCGGCCCTGGCCCCCGTACTGCGCGCCCGCCGTCCCCGGCAGACCCTCACCCCGGCGCCGCTCGCCGAGGAGGAGACCTACCGCGGCCGGCACATCGCCGTCGACGTCGCCGGGGTCCGGATCGACGGCCGCCCCCTGCACGTCATGCGCCGGGCCGACGGCAGCTACCTCAGCGGGATCAACCACTTCCAGTCCTACGCCACGCCACTGGAACTGGCCCGGGCCGCCGTCGACGAGCTGGGCACCGCCCAGCTCGCCTTCGCGGCCCCGCACCACGGCTGACTGACCCACGGGAACGGGAGGAGCCCCGCGTTGCACACCCGGCAGAACCAGAAGAACCTCACCAGCGCCCAGAAGAAGCGGTTCACGGCGGCGGTGCTGGAGCTCAAGCGCGACGGCGCCTACGACGCCCTCGTGCGCACCCATGACAAGTACTTCGTGCCCGACCGCGACCGCAAGCTGCGCGTCGGGCACATGTCCCCGTCCTTCTTCCCGTGGCACCGGCGCTACCTGCTGGAGTTCGAGCGCCAGCTGCAGGAGATCGACCCGGGCGTGAGCGTCCCGTACTGGGACTGGACCACCGACAACAGCCCGGTCTCCTCCCTCTGGGCCGACGACTTCCTCGGCGGCACCGGCCGGGCGAGCGACCGCAAGGTGATGACCGGGCCGTTCGCCTACGACACGGGCAACTGGACGGTGACCGTGGGCATCACCGAGTCCGCCTTCCTCACCCGCAACCTCGGCCGGCCGCAGAATCCGATCACCCTGCCCACCGCGGCCGAACTCCAGTGGGCGATCGACGACCCGACGTACGACGTCTCCCCCTGGGACTCCACGGCCACGGCCGGCGGCTTCCGCAACAAGCTGGAGGGCTGGTCGGCACCCAGGAGCGAGCGCTGGCGCAACCACAACAAGGTCCACCAGTGGATCGGCGGCCACATGACCGGCGGTACGGCGCCCAACGACCCGGCGTTCTGGCTGCACCACGCCTTCGTCGACCTGGTCTGGGACCGCTGGCAGCAGAAGCACCCCGGTTCCGGCTACCTGCCCGCCGCCCCGCTCGCCGTCGGCGACCTCCAGCGCGGCCGGGTGATCGCCCTCGACGAGCCGATGCCGCCGTGGAACATCACCCCGCGCGAGATGTCCGGCCACCAGGGCCTGTACCGCTACGAATGACGCTCACCCGAACGGCCTCTGCGCACGCGGCCGGCACGGGAAAGGGCCCCCGCCGGGTGGCGGGGGCCCTTCCGTCGATCAGTCGATCACCCGGTCAGGCGATCAGTGGCCGTAGTCGCCACCCTCGGTGTGGTGGTCGCCGCCGCCGGAGGCGTTGACGCAGGTGTTGCCGAACGCCGGGTTCAGCAGGGCGATCACGTTCACGGTGTTGCCGCAGACGTTGACCGGGACGTGCACCGGAACCTGGAGCAGGTTGCCCGACAGGACACCGGGGGAGCCGACCGCCGCACCGTGCGCTCCGGCATCGGCGACTGCCAGACCCGCACCGGCGACCACGGCGCTGCCGGTGACAGCGGTGATGGCGAATGCCTTCGCGATACGCGACATCAAGATCTCCTCATGAGATATGTGGGGCGCCACAGAACCTGTGGCATTTGACATGGCATACAACGCGGGGGAGGCCAAGGGGTCACGGCCCGTGCGCCTACCTGGTGACGGAAAACCGGACGGAGGCGAAGTACGGCCGCACCTGGCCGACCTCTCCGGGCCGCAGGACCCGCAGGACCCGGCCGGAGCACCCGGGACCCTCGTAGAGGGTCGCCGAGCTCCGGGTCCCGTTGGTGACCGCCCGGGCGCCGCCGCCCTCCGCCGCGACGCACCCCCTCGGCGCGGTGAGGCCGTGGACCCGGTCGTCCTGGCCGACGTACTGGAAGTCCGGGCCGGCGGCCAGGGCCGGGCCGGACACGAGCGCGGCCCCCGCGAGCAGCAGGGCGACGGGCACGGCATGGTGGATACGCAGGAATCGCATGCCCGTCCAACCGGGCCGGGCACGGACCCGGTCACGCCTTGTCACCCGTTGGACGGCTGTGCGACGGTGCGGCGATGCGACCGGCACCGTCATCGCAGGAGGACGAGATGAGCGCAGAGGGCGCGGCCGACGGCCGCCGCCGCCCGCGGGTCAAGGCCGCGGCCGGCGTCGTCGAGGGCCGGACCGGGCCCGGGGGGACCGCCGTCTTCCTGGGCATCCCGTACGCGGCCCCGCCCGTCGGAGCCCTGCGCTTCGCGGCGCCCGCACCCCCGGCCGCCTGGGACGGCGTACGCGATGCCGCCGCCTACGGGCCGACCGCGCCCAAGGTGCCGTACCCGGACACGTTCGCCGCCCTGCTCCCCGACCCGGTGATCCCCGGGGACGACTGCCTGAACGTGAACGTGTGGACCCCCGACCCGGCGCCGGCGGCCCGGCTGCCCGTCATGGTCTGGATCCACGGCGGGGCCCACACCCGCGGCTCCTCGGCCGTCCCCGTGTACGACGGCTCCGCCTTCGCCCGCGACGGGGTCGTGCTGGTCTCCTTCAACTTCCGCCTCGGCGTCCTCGGTTACGGACTCTTCCCCGACGCCCCCGCCAACCGGGGCCTGCTGGACCAGATCGCCGCCCTGGAATGGGTCCGCGACAACATCGGGGCCTTCGGAGGGGACCCCGACCGGGTCACCGTCTTCGGTGAATCCGCCGGGGCCATCAGCGTCGGCGCCCTCCTGGCCGTTCCGCGCGCCGCCGGGCTCTTCACCCGGGCCGTCCTGCAGAGCGGACCCCCCGAGGTCCTGCCGCGCCCCAGGGTCCGCGCCATGGTCCGGCGGATGGCCTCGCTGCTCAAGGTGGACGCCACCGCCGCGGCCTTCACCGCCACCGCGCTGCCGGACCTGCTCGCCGCCCAGGCGGCCGTCCTGCGCCGATCCGGCCCGCTCGTCGGCGGACCCGCCTTCGGCCTGGTCACCGACCGGGACACGGTCCCGGCCGACCCCCTCGACACCCTCTGCGCCCGGGCCGCCTCCGCCGAGGTGCCGCTGCTCCTCGGCTGGACCCGTGACGAGTACCGGCTGTGGCTCGCCCCCACCGGCGGGATGCGGCTGCTGGACCGGCTCGGCCCGCTCGCCGTGGCGCTGGCCCGCGCCCGCTCCGGCAAGGACCGGGCGGCGGTACGGGCGCTGCGCGCCGCGCTGCCCGCGGCGGGCCCCGCCGAACTCGCCGGACAGCTGCTCACCGACCGGCTGCTGCGTGACCCGCTGCGCAGGCTCGCCGGGGCGCGGCGGGGGGCGCCGAGCTTCCTGTACGAGTTCGCCTGGCCCTCCGGCGTTCCCGGCCTCGGCTCCTGCCACGCCCTGGAGCTGGGCTTCGTGTTCGACACGCTCGCGGTACCGGAGGCCGCCTGGCTGGCCGGGCCGCACACCCCGCAGGCGCTGGCGGACGAGATGCACGCGGCCTGGGTGCGGTTCGCGGTGACGGGCGATCCGGGCTGGGCGGCCTGGAACGGCGACGGCCCGCCGAAGGTGTTCGGCGGGCCGGAGCTCGATGGTGCGGGGGAGCCGGTCGTTACTCGACGGGCCCTTCCATGACCTTGCTGATGAACTGGACCGGACCCTCGCCCATGTTGGGCACATAGGTCTTGGCGTTGTGCTGACCGCCCTTGATGACCTTCAACTCGGCGTGGATGGGGCCCTTGTTGCCGTAGGTGGCGACGAACTTCTGCACGTCGGGCAGCGTCTTCTTGTTGTTCTCGCTGTCGCCGACCTGGAAGGCGAGGTAGACCTCAGGACCCTTGGTGTCGATGAGCTGCTTCGCCAGCAGCTCCGGGTTGTTCTCGGCCTTCTCCTTGTCGTGGCCCTTCCACAGGGAGGAGTCCGGGACGATGTCCGGGCCGGAGGCGATCACGGCCTTGAACTTGTCCGGGTGCTTCAGCACGGCCTTCAGACCCGCGAAACCACCGGTGGAGGATCCCATGAACGCCCAGCCGTCACGGGACTTGACGGTGCGGAAGTTGGCCTTCATCAGGTCCGGGACGTCCTCGGTCAGCCAGGTGCCCATCTTGGGCTGGCCGGGGATGTCGGAGCCGTCCCAGTAGACGCCCTTGTCGTCCGGCCCCGGGTTGAGGACCGGCATGGCCAGGATGAAGGGCTTGCTCTTGCCCTCCGCGTACCACTTGCTGATGCTGGTCTGGAGGCCGAGGTCGGTACCCATCCAGTAGTTGCTCGGGTAGCCGGCGCCGCCCGGCAGGGCGATCATGACCGGGAAGCCGCTCTTGGCGAACTTCGGGTCGTTGTACTCCTTGGGGGCCCAGACCCAGACCTTGCCCTTGAAGCCGGACTTCTTGCCGTCCAGCGTGGTGACGGCCACGTGCGTGCCGTCGGCGAGGGTCATCGTGTTCTTGAACTCGGAGGCCGGCCCGGTCGGCATGAGCATCTTGGAGTTCGGCGGCGGAGCGTCGCTCTTCTTGCCGCCACCGGCGGGCGCCTGCCCGAAGGACACCGAGGAGCCCTTGTCGGTGAACGGGGGTATCTCGTAGTGGTTCAGCACGAGCGCGGCTATACCGGCGAGAGCGAGCACCGAGGCGCCCGCGATCAGCCAGCGGCGCCCCCGCGACCTGCGCCGCGGCGGCTCGGGCTCCTGGTACTGGCCCTGCTGCCCGTACTGCGGCTGCTGTCCGTACTGGTCCTGCGGTGCGTACTGAGGCTGCTGCCCATACTGGTCCTGCTGCCCGTACGGTTGCTGGGGGCGGCCGGGCGGCGGCTGCTGTCCGTACGGCCGGCCGTACTGGTCGCCTTGGGGCGGCTGCGGTATCTGTCCTTCCGGCCGGTACGGCTGGTACTGCTGCCCGTCGGGTGCGTACGACATGTGCGGTGGCTCTCCGGCTGCTGCTGCCCCCAGAGGGGCGGGGTGGTCTGACTGCTGGGTCCTTCCGTTCGAAGGATGAACGCAAGCATGTCAGGGTTCCGCATTTTTCCTACTCTTGGGGTGCCCTGGGGGAGGCCATTGCCTGGCGCCCGTACGCCCGGTGGAGTTCACGGACCCGCCTCCGTCCATGCCTGGCTCTTGTACAGGCCGCTGGGTATGGTGCCCCCGCGCCGCCCCCGGAACCCCACCCCGCCCCGGAGTCATCCCATGACGCTCCAGCGCCGGATCCTGATCCTCGTCACCGCCGTGGCCCTGCTCGCGGCCGTGGGCGTGCTCGCCGTCTCGCGGGCTTCCTCCCGCGCCGACGAGAAGGACCACGCCCGGCCGGGCGGCCCGCAGGTAGATCCGGGCGCGGTCTCGCTGGCGCCGGGCGACGGAGGCCGGCGGATCGTGTTCCGCAACATGGCCTGGGGGCCGCACCGGGACGAGCTCGCCACGGTCGCGGCCGGCCGGCCGGACGGGGCGCGTACCGCGTCCGGGGTGAGCTGTCTGCGCTTCCACGCGGCCCAGGGCACCGGGATCTGCCTCCAGGCGGACCGCGGCGGGGTCCAGGAGGGCTACCGGGCGGTCGTCCTCGACGCCCGCCTGAAGGAGGTCTCCGCACATCCGCTGGGCGGCCTCCCCACCCGGGCCCGGGTCTCGCCGGGCGGGCACCTCGCCGCCTGGACCGTCTTCGTCGGCGGGGACTCGTACGCAGGTACGAATTTCTCGACGCGGACCTCGGTGCTCGACCTGCGCACCGGCATGCTCGACGCCTCGCTGGAAGACTTCACGATCCTGAAGGACGGCAAGCCGTACCGCAGCGCCGACGTCAACTTCTGGGGGGTCACCTTCGCCGCCGACGAGCGGACCTTCTACGCGACCCTCGCCACCGGCGGACGGACCCACCTGGTCCGGGGGGACCTGGGCGAGCGCACCGTGACCACCCTGCGCGAGAACGTGGAGTGCCCGTCGCTGTCACCGGACGGGACCCGGCTGGTCTTCAAGAAGCGCGTGCCGGGCCTGCCGGCCGAGGCGCCGTGGCGGCTGTACGCCCTGGACCTGGCCTCCGGAGCCGAGACGCCGCTCGCCGAGGAGCGCAGCGTGGACGACCAGGTGGTGTGGACCGACGACCGGACCGTCGTCTACGCCCTGCCGGGGGACTTCGGTGCCGACCTGTACGCCGTACCGGCCGACGGGAGCGGCGCTCCCGCCCGGCTCATGGACTCGGCCCTCGCCCCGGCCTTCCTCGGCTGAGGAGGCAGCGGCGAGGGCCGGGGCGAGGGTCTGGTCGGGGGTCGGGTCGAGCGCCGGGGCAGGACCGTTTTTCCGCTTTTCCGTCCGGCCGGGGCGGTTACGCGGGGATCAGGGTCTTGCGGCGCCGCTTGCGCTGCGCGCCCGCCGACAGCCTCAGCTCGATGATCGACCGCACGGTCGGCCACTCCTCGTCGAGGATCGAGTAGAAGGCGGTACTGCGGACGGCGCCGTCCAGTCCCCGCGAATGGGCCCGGCGGACCCCCTCGCAGGTGAAGCCCAGACGTTCCATGGCGGCTCTCGAACGGCCGTTGCGCGCATCAGCGCGCAGCGAGATACGCCGTACCCCCCAGGTCTCGAAGGCATGGCGGAGCATGAGCAGCTTCGCCTCGGTGTTGATGCCGGTTCCCTGGGCGCCCGGGGACAGCCAGGTATTGCCGATCTCGGCGGCATCGGGGATCGCCGTCGCCGGATCGCCGAACGGGACTCCTGGCACGGCGGGCCAGATCAGAGGCCCCTGCCAGTAGTCGAGTTCCAGGAACCGGGTCGAACCGACGACCCGCCCGTCGGTGGCTCTGACCACCGCGAACGGGAGCGATCGACCCGCTGCCTGATCGGCGAGGGCACGTTCGATGTACTCGTGTGACGCCTGCACACCGTGGGGCACGGGAGTGAAGGCGTAAGTCGTACGATCCTCGGCCCCGGCCACGGCCAGAGCCTCGGTGTGGTGGGGGGCGAGGGGCTCGAGCCGCACGGTGCGGCCCGCGAGGTGTACGGGTACGGGCACGGAGCCTTCGGTCCTTCTGGGCGGTGGGGTGGTTGCACAGTCTGCGTCCATGACGTCGCCCCCCGTGCAAAACACGAGTGAAAGGCAACCGGCTGTCAGGTGAACGCGAGTGGCTCAATGTAGCTCCTTAAAGTCCTCTCATGAACCCCCAATTTGGCAATGGCGTGACACCGATTTCTGAGCACTTGGGTCCCCGCCTCGGAGCACCCGTAATCACGATCCACGGACATCCCTTCACGCGCACGGCATGGGCCCCCCAGACGGCCGCGCCGATGGCCGCCGATCGCCGCGCGGACCCGCCTGACCTGCGAGGATGCGCATAGAGTCGGGTGATCCCGAGCGAGGCCCCGTTCGCGGATCGCGGATGCGGCCCCGCCGGTCCGGCGCCCCGCCCGGACGTCGAACACATGGTCGTCGGCGGTGTGTCCGTGAGCGGTCGCACCACGGGGGAGGTACGACTGCGCCACCCGGGTCTGCTACGGCCCCCGCGGGGGCCGCCGTAGAGTCGCAGCGATGCCTGTGTCCGCCGAGGAGGGTGTTCATGCTGCGAGGGTTTGCGACGATCAACTTCTGGGCCGACGACCTGGAGGCCGCGAAGGCCTGGTACTCCGAGCTCCTCGGGATCGCCCCGTACTTCGAGCGGCCCGGTTACGCCGAGTTCCGGATCGGCGACTACCAGCACGAGCTGGGCATCGTCGACCGCCGCCACGCCCCGCCGGGCGCGGCGAAGGACCCGGGCGGCGCGGTGGCCTACTGGGCCGTCGACGATCTCCCCGCGGTCCACGCGCGGCTCCTGGACCTGGGGGCGACGGAGTACCAGCCGGTGACCGCCCACGGAGACGGCGGCTTCGTCACCGCGGCCGTCACCGACCCCTTCGGAAATGTGCTGGGCATCATGCTCAACCCGCACTACCTGGAGGTCCTCGAAGGGGCTACCCCGGACCCGGCCTGACCCTGGTCCCGAGCCGCTGAGATCATTTCGGGTATGGACGACGTACTGCGGCGACTGGCCGCCGTAGGGCCCTTCTTCACCGTCCCCTGCGGGAAGGAACCGCCCGGCCCCGGCTTCCGGCCGCTCACCGCGCTGTACGGGGAGCAGCTCGGGCCGTACGTGGCCGAGGTGGGCCGGCGGATCGGCACCGGGCCGGGCCGGGTGGCCGCCTCGACCGCGCAGTTTGGGATCGTCTCGCGGCTCTGGTCGCTGGGGCTCGGGTGCGCGGCGCTGGCGGGCCGGGTGCCGGACCTGGCCGCCGACCGGGTGTGGTGGCGGCTGCCGGACGCGGGATCGCTCCAGCTGTGGCTGCCCGAGCCCGCTCCCGGCCTGCCGGCCGGGGAACTCGGGGAGAACGTCCTGGCGAACCTGGCCGTGCTCGACGAGGCCCTGCGCGAGCGCTACGGGGTCTCGCCGAAGGTCCTGCGAGGGAACGCGGCGTCCGGGCTCGTCGGGGCGCTGCGCGTGCTCATGGACCGGGTGCCGGGAGGCGCGGCCGTGGAGCTGGCGGGCGCCCTGCTCGGCGACGGCGGAGCGCTGGCGGGCACCGGCACCTTCATCCATGAGGAGGGGCTCGGGGTGGCGTTCGTACGGCGCAGCTGCTGCCTCTACTACCAGGTCCCCGGAGGCGGGCTCTGCGGCGACTGCGTGCTGCGGGCCGGGCGCCGCACCGGCTGACGGCCCCAGCGGCGCGCCGCCGTTCGGAGCAAGGGAGGGCGCGCCGCGCCCCGACCCGCAGGGGGCGCGGCGTACGGTCCGCTGCATGACCGCTCGCACACCGCACCAGCCCTGCGCACTCACCCGCCGCGCGGCCCTGACCGGGCTCGCCGCGGGGGCCGGGGCGCTCGCCGTCGGGGGCGGGGCCCGCACCGCGGCCGCCGTGCCCAAGCCGTCCGCCAAGGCGGTGGATCCCACCCCCGGAGCGATGAAGCTCTTCGACGATCCCGGCTTCAACTTCGCGGGCCTGCTCGCACTCGGCGCGGCCGGCATGCGTGCCTCCGAGGTGGGCGAGGTGCTGACCGCGGTCAACGCCATCAACGCGGCCGGTCTGTCCGAGCAGACGTTCAGCGACACCTTCCGCGCCTGGGGGGACCGGCTCGCCGCGCCCCCGGCCGCCGGCCGCCACGGCCACGACGCTCCCTCGCAGACCCGCCGCTTCCGGTCCCTGCGCGCCGCCCAGTACTACGCGCAGGCGCTGTTCTACGTGCTCGGCACCGACCACCCCGGTGACGAGGAGGCGGTCTACCTGGCAGGGCGGGGGGCCTGGGACACCTTCGCCAGGCTCTGCTCACCGGCCGCCGTCCGCGCGAAGGTCCCGTACGGCAGGACCCACCTGCCGGTCTGGTTCTTCCGCCCGGACGGTCCCGCGGAACCGCGCCCCACCGTGATCCTGACCAACGGCAGCGACGGCCAGAACCTCGACATGTGGACCTACGGCGTGGCCGCCGCCCTCGGCCGGGGGTGGAACGCCCTCGTCTACGACGGACCCGGCCAGGGGCAGCTCCTGTTCGTGGAGGAGATCCCCTTCACCACCCGCTGGGAGAAGGTGGTCGGCCCGATCGTCGACTGGCTGGAGCGCCGCAAGGACGTGGACAGCGGCCGGATCGCGCTCACCGGCCTGAGCATGGGCGGCAACCTGGTCGCCCGCGCCGCCGCCTTCGAGCACCGGCTCGCCGCCGTCGCCTGCCAGCCGGGCTGCGTCAGCCCCTGGCTGGGATTCGACGCGGAGCTGCGCGCCGTCGTCACGCCCGACAAGGAGGAGACCAACCGGGTCTGGAACGAGGAGGTCGTCCCGGAGCTGACGCCGGAGCTCGCCTTCACCGTCAAGAAGCGTTTCGAGATCTTCGACCGGCAGGCACTGCGCCAGGCCCGCGAGGGCGTCGTGCTCACGGACCTCTGGACCCCGGCGCAGGTGGCCATGGGCCTCGACGTCACCAAGGTGGTCGGGAGGATCAAGGCCCCGACGCTCGTCCTGGACTACGACTTCGAGCTGTTCTACCCGGGCCAGCCGCAGCAGATGTACGACCTCCTGCGCACGCGCCGCGAGTACGTGAAACTGACGGAGGCCACCGGGGCGCAGTTGCACTGCTCCCCGATGGCCCCGCAGCAGCACTGCGACGTCGTCTTCGACTGGCTCGCCGACGTGCTCCAGCGCTAGTGGAACGTGACGTCCGGAGGACCTGTCAGAAGGTCAGGTTCCAGGAGTCGACCTTGCCGGTGTCGCCGCCGGCGTTGTCGTTGACCCGCAGCTTCCAGGTGCCGTTCGCGACCTCGGAGGAGGCGTTCACGGTGTAGACCTGGTTGATGTTGTCGGTGCTGCCGCCGGCGCGGTTGTGCACGGTGTAGACGGTGCCGTCCGGCGCGACCAGGTCGACCTTCAGGTCACCGATGTAGGTGTGCACGATGTTCACGCCCACCTTGAGGGTGGCCGGGGCGTTGCCGGTGACACCGCTGACGGTGATCGGGCTCTCCACCGTGGTGTTGTCGCCGATGGCGACGTCACCGGTGTTCTCGAAGTACTTGCCGGGCGGCGGGGTGCTGCCGACGGCCTTCAGCGCGTCGACCTGGCCCTCGCCGAAGAAGCCGTTCTTCGCCGTGGTGCCCTTGCAGCGGCTGTCCGACGGGCAGGCGACGTCGCCCGCCTGGGTGGCCAGCTTGTCGCGCAGCTGCGCCGGGGTGATGCCCGGGTTGGTGCTGGCCAGCAGGGCCGCCACACCGGTGACGTGCGGGGACGCCATCGACGTGCCGCTCATGGTGCCGTACTTGCCGCCCGGCTGGGTGCTGTAGATGCCGACGGCGTCGCCGCCGGGAGCCGTCACGTCGACGACGTTCAGGCCGTAGTTGGAGTACGAGGCCTTCGCGGTGGTGCCCATCGCCGAGACCGTGACCACGCCCGGGAGCTCGGTCGGGATGTCCAGGCAGGCGTTGGTGATGGTGCGGGTGACCGGCGTCGAGTCGTTCGGGGACTCGGTGTCGGTCGTCTTGTTGGCCAGGTCGATGTTGGAGTTGCCGGCCGCTGCGACCTGCAGCGAGCCCTTGCCCTCCGCGTACTCCTGGGCGCGCTTGACGCCCTCGATGATCGCCGCCTGGTCGGCGTTGTCCGGGCAGTTGAACTGCCACGGGTCCGTGTAGTAGCTGTTGTTGGTGACCTTGAAGCCGTGGTCACCGGCCCACATGAAGCCGCAGACGGTGTTCTCGGCGAAGAAGAGCGAGGAGCCCGGCTCGGCGATGCGCACCGAGGAGATCTTCACGCCCGGGGCCACGCCGATGACGCCCTTGCCGTTCTTGGCGGCCGCGACCGTACCGGCCACGTGCGTGCCGTGGGTGCCGACGTCCCGCCAGGCGCCCGTACGGGTGTCCGGCTTTCCGTAGGCGCAGGACGCGGAGTCCGCCGCGTTGAAGTTCGGGGCCAGGTCCTGGTGCTGGTCGTCCACACCGGTGTCCAGGATGCCGACCTTGACGGAGGCGGAACCGGTGGTGACGGCCCAGGCCTGGTCGGCCTTGATCTGCGTCATGTCGGCGCGGACCGGCTCGCCCGAAGGCGTCGTGGCCTGCGCCGGGTTGGCGGGAAGCGCCGGGTTGTAGGCGTCCGCCGGCACGTCCGAGGTGCGGGTGGCGCCGACCTGCTGGACGCCGCTGACACCGCGCATGGTGGTGGCGAAGGTACCGGACGCGGAGTGGGCGACGATCACGCCGATCGCGTCGTAGTACTGGAACACCGTGCCGCCGTTGGCGGTCACGGCGCCCCGTACCGCCGTGGTGTCACCGGGAGCGGTGATCACGAGGTAGGCACGGGTACCGGCAACCCAGGTCGCACTCTGGGAAGTCGGGGCCGCAGCCTTGGGGGCGGCCGCCGCGGGGGCGAGGGCCGAGGAGCCGTCGGGCGAGACGGGGGCGGTGCCGGCGAGCGCGGCGGGGGCCCCGAAAGCGAGTGCCGCGCCGAGCGTGGCGGCCAGCACGAGGGTACGTCGAGGTCGGCTGGATATGTGGGGTATCAATGCGTCCTCCGAAGACCCGGTGGTCAGGCCGGGTCGAACGAAACAAGTGGTGGACGCAAGATGTCATGCACACAGCCTGTTACGGAAGTACCTTTTACAGCCTGGAGGTTCGGTTATCGGTGGCCGAATCCCGACTATGGGTGCAAGTACGGAGAATGCGGCGGGCCGACCGGGCTGGGCACCGTGGGGGCGAGCCCTGCCCGGTCGGCCCGCGGGGGCGTACCGGCTAGACCGGTACCCCGTCCTTGGGGTTGGCCGAGGGCTGCGGCACGGAGTGCGGGGCTGCGTCGGCTTCGGAGGCTTCGGAGGTCTCGGAGGACCCGGGAGCCCCGGTGAGCCCGGCGGACTGCGCGGGCGCGCCCTGCTGCGCGCCGTGCCCGTCGTCCACCAGCGTGCTCTCGTCGAACGGCAGCCGTCCCGCGAGGACTTCGGTGGCGCGCGCGTGGTCGAACTCCTTCGTCCACGTTCCGATGAGCACCGTCGCGACCGCGTTGCCCGCGAAGTTCGTCAGGGCCCGGGCCTCGCTCATGAACCGGTCGATGCCCACGATCAGGCCGACGCCGTCCACCAGTTCCGGCCGGTGCGACTGCAGCCCGCCGGCGAGGGTGGCCAGGCCCGCGCCGGTCACCCCGGCTGCGCCCTTCGACGCGATGACCATGAACAGCAGGAGCGAGATCTGCTCGCCCAGCGCCAGCGGCTTGCCCATCGCCTCGGCGATGAAGAGCGAGGACATCGTCAGATAGATGGCCGTCCCGTCCAGGTTGAAGGAGTAGCCGGTCGGCACGGTGATCCCGGTGACCGGCCGGGAGACCCCCAGGTGCTCCATCTTCGCGATCAGCCGCGGCAGCGCCGACTCCGAGGAGGAGGTCGAGAGGATCAGCAGGAACTCCCGGCCCAGATAGCGCAGCAGGGCGAAGACGCTGACCCCGGTGCACACCCGGAGCAGTGTGCCGAGGACCACGAACACGAAGAGCAGACACGTCGTATAGAAGCCGATCATGATGACGGCAAGGGACTTCAGCGCGTCGATGCCGGTGGCCCCGACCACCGCCGCGATCGCCCCGAAGGCGCCCACCGGAGCCGCCCACATGATCATCGCGAGTACCCGGAACACCAGTTTCTGGATGTGCCCGATACCCCGGAGCACCGGCTCGCCCGCCGCGCCCATGGCCTGCAGCGCGAACCCGCAGAGCAGCGCCACCAGCAGCGTCTGCAGCACCTCGCCCCCGGTGAAGGCGGACACCAGCGTGGTCGGAATGATCCCGAGCAGGAACTCCGGCGTGCTCTCGGCCCCGCCCGCCTTGGCCTGCGCCTCGCCCGCGCTGCGCGCCGCCTCGGTCAGGTGCAGCCCGCTGCCGGGCTCCAGCAGGTTGCCGACCAGCAGGCCGATGGCCAGCGCCACCGTGGACATGACCATGAAGTAGCCGAGGGCGAGCCCGCCCACGGCGCCCACCTTGGCGGCTTTGCGCACGGATCCGATGCCCAGCACGATCGTGCAGAAGATCACGGGCGAGATCATCATCTTGATGAGGTTGACGAAGCCGGTGCCCAGCGGTTTGAGCTCCACGGCCACGCCGGGGGCGGCGAAGCCGACGGCGATGCCGAGCAGCACCGCGCCGATCACCGCGATGTAGAGATAGTGCGTTCTGTCGCGCCTGGCGGCCACGATGCCTCCCGGTGGTGATTACGTTCGGGGAGACCATCGCCCAGGCCTGTGACCCCGGTCACCCTTGCGTTCATTGAGTTCACGACCCGGTGCACACTGAGCGCCATGTTCCGCTTCCCCCGCCCCCCGCGCAGCCTCGCCGGCCAGCTCTTCGCCATGCAGGTGCTGCTGGTCGCCGTGGTCGTCGCGGGCTGCGCCGTCTTCGCGTACGCCACGGCCCGCGGCCAGGCCGAGGAGGCCGCCCGGCGCCAGGCCGGGGCCGTGGCCCGCGCGGTGGCCGACTCGCCGTCCGTACGTGAGGCCGTACGGGGAGCGGCGGGCGGGGCCGACCCGTCCGTCGCGCTCCAGCCCTACGCGGAGCAGGTCCGGGCGGACTCCGGGGTGGCCTTCGTGACGATCATGTCCCCCGAGGGGCGGCGCTGGACCCACCCCGACCCGCGCCGGATCGGCGAGTCCTTCATGGGTAACACCGCCCCCGCGCTGCGCGGCGAGACCTTCAGCGAGACGTACACCGGCACCCTCGGCCCCTCCATCCGCGTGGTCACCCCGCTCCAGGACGAGGGCCGGATCATCGGCCTGGTCAGCGCGGGGATCACCGTCCGCGCCATCAGTGACCGGCTGGCCACGCAGCTCTCGGCCCTCGCCTGGGTCGCGGGCGGTGCGCTCGCCCTCGGCGGCGTGGGTACGTACGTCGTCAATGCGAGGCTGCGCCGTCACACTCATGGCATGAACGCGGCGGAGCTCAGCCGGATGTACGACTACCACCAGGCGGCTCTGCACGGCGTCCGCGAAGGGCTGCTGATGCTCGACGGGCAGCGCCGGATCACCTTGATCAACGACGCCGGACGGGAACTGCTGGGTCTGCCGGGCGAGGTCACCGGCAGCCAGGTGGCCGACCTCGGTCTGCCGGCCCCGCTCACCGGGGCCCTGCTCGCGGACCGGCCCCGGGTGGACGAGGTGCATCTGACCGCGGACCGGGTGCTGGTGGTCAACAGCTCGCCGGTCGCGGGCGGCGGTCGTCGGGGCACCGTGGTCACCCTGCGCGACCAC
Source organism: Streptomyces xanthophaeus (assembly GCF_030440515.1). Lineage (GTDB taxonomy): Bacteria > Actinomycetota > Actinomycetes > Streptomycetales > Streptomycetaceae > Streptomyces > Streptomyces kutzneri. The sequence continues at coordinate 404,081 of NZ_CP076543.1, read as the reverse complement.
ACCGAACTGCAGGCGCTGACCGGCGAGCTGGACCACGAGCGGGGCTTCACCCAGGCGCTGCGCTCCCAGGCCCACGAGGCGGCCAACCGGCTGCACACCGTGGTCTCGCTCATCGAACTCGGCCGTGCGGACGAGGCGGTCGACTTCGCCACCGCCGAGCTGGAACTCGCCCAGGCCCTCACCGACGAGGTGGTCACCGCGGTGGGGGAGCCGGTGCTGGTGGCGCTGCTGCTGGGCAAGGCCGCCCAGGCGCACGAGCGGGGCGTCGAGCTGGTCGTCACCGCCGACAGCCGCAGCCTCGCCGAAGGGGGCGGGCTGCCGCCGGCCCGGGACCTGGTCACCGTGCTCGGCAACCTCATCGACAACGCGGTCGACGCGCTCACCGCCGTAGCGGGGGCTCGGATCGCGGTGACGCTCCGGCCCGAGGCGGACGAGCTGCTGCTGCGGGTCGCGGACAACGGACCCGGGCTGCCCGAAGGGGTGGACGTGTTCCGCCGGGGCTGGTCCGGCAAGGGCGAGGGCCGCGGCCTCGGCCTCGCGCTGGTCCGGCAGGTGGCGGAGCGCTACGGCGGTACGGTGACCGCCGCGCAGGGCCCGGGCGGGGGTGCGGAGTTCACGGTCCGCCTGCCGATGGAGTCCGTCGCGTCCGCACCCGTCGCAGGCCCGGGGAGCACGCGATGAGCGGGAGCGAGGTGCGCGTGCTGATCGTCGAGGACGATCCGGTGGCCGCCGACGCGCACGCGCTCTACATCGGCCGGGTGCCCGGCTTCACCGCTGTCGGCGCCGTCCACTCGCTCGCCGAGGCCACCCGGTTCCTGGAACGGACCCGCGTCGACCTGCTGCTCCTGGACCTCGGCCTGCCCGACGGGCACGGCCTGCGCTTCGCGCGCGGGCTGCGTGCCGCCGGACATCCCGTCGACGTGATCGTGGTGACCTCCGCGCGGGACCTGGCCGTGGTCCGCGAGAGCGTCTCGCTCGGCGTGGTCCAGTACGTACTGAAGCCGTTCGCGTTCCCCACCCTGCGCGAACGGCTCCTGCGCTACGCCGAGTTCCGCCAGACGGCGGGCGAGGCGGTCGGCCAGGACGACGTCGACCGGGCGATGGCTGCCCTGCGCGCACCCCGCCCGGCCGAGCTCCCCAAGGGGCTGAGCGCGCCGACCCTGGACCGGGTCGCCGCCCTGCTGCGGTCGGCGCCCGAGGGGCTGACCGCAGCAGGGGCGGCCGAGGCGGCCGGGATCTCCCGGATCACCGCCCGCCGCTACCTGGAGCACCTGGTGGACACCGGCCGCGCGGACCGCACCCCCCGGTACGGCCAGGTCGGCCGCCCCGAACTGCACTACCGCTGGCTGGCGGCGGCGGCCGGTTCGGTGTCGAAGGTGTAGAACTTCCGGTGATCCAGCATGTCCGCCGGAGTCACGTTGTTCCAGGGCCGCATGGTGTCGTTCAGGTCGACGACGTTCTGCGTGCCCGCGCCCGGCAGGTACGTGGACTGGGGGTGCTTGGCCTGCCAGTCGGCCCACAGCTTGTCGATGAAGGCGTGATGCATCCAGAACACCGGGTCGTTCGGGGAGACACCGGTGGACATCTGCCCGCCGACCCACACGTGCACCCGGTTGTGCAGGTTGGCGCCGCGCCAGCCCTCCAGGTTGTTGCGGAAGCCGTTGGAGGAGCTGTTCCAGGGCGCCATGTCGTAGACCGGCATGGCGAGTACGGAGTCCACCTCGGCCCTGGTCGGCAGCTGGGCGACGGCCGCGCCGAGATCACGGCGCAGGTAGGCGCGCCCGTCCACCCGGACATTTATGTTCCACTTGCCCGTCGCGTACGCGAACGGACCGTCCATGACCTGCCCGTCGCGGGCCCGCCCGGTGCCGCCGAGGAAGTCGGCGGCGAAGAGGGAGGCGCGGGAGGTCCGGTCCACGGTCCAGTCCCAGTACGGGAGCGCCACACTCGCGTCCACTTTCTGCAGCGCCTCCTCGAACTCCAGGAGGAAGCGCCGGTGCCACGGCAGGAAGGAGGGGGAGCGGTGGCCGACGCGGTCGCCCGAGTCGGTGTCGCTCATGATGAAGCCGTTGTGGGTGGTGACGAAGCGGTCGTAGCTCCCGTTGCGCTTGAGCTCGAGCAGCGCGGAGGTGAAGGCGCGCTTCTCCGCCGGGGTCAGCGTGGCCTGGTTCTTGCGTACGGTCATGCCGCACCTCCGAAGGGAACGAGGGCGGCGCCCTGGAGATCGCGCACAGCGGCGCGGGCGAGGAGCTTCGGGTCGGCGAAGGTCTCGTAGTGGTTGATGACGCTGATCCACGTGCCATCGGCGTTGCGCATGATGTGCAGTTCCCTGCCGTCTATTCGGACGGTGGGCTGGCCGGGCGAGTGGTGGCCGCCGTGGTGGCCGCCCTCTCCGGCGGTGATCTGGATACGACGGCCCTTGTAGACCTCGTCGACCGTGCCCGGGGTGGTGGGCTCGGTGGGGGTCGCGGCGGCGTTCGTGGCGCCCGCGGCAGCTGCGGTCAGGCCGAGGACGGTGAGGGCACCGGCGGTTGTCCCCAAGGCCTGACGGCGAGTGATCTTCTTCATGATCGAAGAGGTATCAGGGCTCGGGAGAGGCTTGGCCTGTATCCGGACATGGATGGATAAGTTGTCGGTAGAACAAGTTGGATGATCTTCCCGTCCGGAGCGGCTCCAGGGGTCCGGACGGGAAGATCTGCGGAACAAACTCTACTCGACAGTAATTTTTTCTGATCGAGGGGGGCACTATGTGCGGGATCACACTGCAGAGTCGGCTGGAAGCAGAGCGTCAGACTCGGCCCGAGCGTGTGCCGGGTGGCTCCGGGGTGGATGCGGGCGGGACCTCCGGAAGATCCTTGATGAACACGACCCCGTCGATCGTGGCCAAGTGGGCCGGGTCGAGCGGGGCGTAGCCGAACCAGGGGGAGACCCGGGGCGCCGGCGCCGGTGCGCCTCCCAGGGAGGTGAGCAGCCGACGGGCGTCGACGACGCAGCGGTCGTCCGGGAGCGCGTACAGGAGGCCTTCGAGGGTGTCCGGCGGCGGCGTGTCCACGCCCCGGTGCCGGATCGTGCCGAGGGCCGTGGCCACGAAGGCGTACTCCGTGCCGAACCGGGAGCTCAGCAGCGCACCGGCGCTCCACCACTCCAGTGACCTGCCGCCCATGCGCATCGAGCTCTTCTCCCGCTGGAGATGGGCGTTGTGGGCATGGACGAGGACCGGCCCCCGGGCGGCGAGGGCGAGGAGGTTGTCGGCCATCATCCGGCCCCGCAGGCCCACCAGCCGGGTCATGCGGGCCGCCGAGTCGTCGGCCGTCCAGTGGTGGTAGCGCAGCAGGCCGGTGGCGGTGCGTCCGTACAGGTGGGCCCGGTCCAGGTCCTCCCGGGAGGTCGCCGCGATCAGGTGCGGCGTCTGCTCCTCCAGCAGTGCCACCAGGTCGTCGGCGAGCAACCGAAGCTCCCGGGCCTCGGCGGAGCGCCCCGTGGACCGGGCCGGGTCCATCATCGCGGCGGGTTCGGTCCACCGGTCGTCGGCGCCGAGCAGACGGTCGAGCGTATGAGCGGTGCAGGGGAGCAGCCCGGCGTCGACGTGGCGGGCGAGGTGGTCGTGGAGCGCGGTGAGGGCCTGCCGGGGGCTCGCGGCACCCGCCATCTCCAGCGGGCCGTCGAACCCGGCGAAGCGGAGCCGCTCGGGCGCGGGCCGGTCCTCGTTGAACTCCCTCATCCAGCGTACGAGTTCGCGATTGGCGGCGGATGCGCCGAACCCGTGGCTGAAGCCGCGCTCCATGACCTCGTCGAGGCTGCCGGTGCCCGAGGTGACGTACGCGTCGACCAGCAGGCCCGCCAGGCAGTCGCTCTCGATCGCGATCGTCCGGTAGCCCCCTTGCACGACGAGCTGCCGGAAGAGCTCGTTGCGCACTTCGAGCAGGGTGTCCTCGCCGTGGGTGGGCTCGCCGAGGGCGAGCAGCCGCGGTCGGGCCGTGAACGGTTCCATCACGGTGGCGGCGTCGACGGCGCGGGCGATGTCCTTGATGTCGGTTGGCATGCCTTCAACGCTATCGTTGAACCTTCGGTGGAAACTTTTCCGCTCTATTCTGGGTTTCGTGAGCCAAAACCTTCAAAGTGGTCGACGCCTTCGACCGGTCGACCTGGCGCGCGGGCACGGTCTGTCCACGCAGGCGATCAGGAACTACGAGGAGGCGGGCATCCTCCCGGCCGCGGACCGGACCCCCCAGGGCTACCGCACCTACACCCCGCTGCACGCCCGCGCGCTGGCCGCCTTCCTCGCCCTCGTGCCGGGCCACGGCCACCGGACCGCGGCATCGATCATGCGAGCCGTGAACGAGGGCGCGGCCGAGGAGGCCTTCCGTCTCATCGACGGGACCCACGCCGAACTCCTCGCCGACCGGCGGACCCTCGATGCCGTGGAGAACGCCCTGCGCGCCCTGGCGCCCACCGGTGCGGCCTTCGAGCCCGGCGCCACGTCCGGCGCCACGTTCATCGGGCCGCTCGCCCGCGAACTCGGTGTCCGGCCCGCGACCTTGCGCGCATGGGAACGCGCCGGGCTGGTCCGCCCGCGCCGCGACCCGCTGACCGGGTACCGCGTGTACGACGGGGCCGACGTCCGCGACGCCCGCCTGGCCCACCAACTCCGCCGCGGCGGCCACCTGCTGGAAGAGATCGCCCCCCTGCTCGCACAGGTCCGCACCGCGGGGGGCCTGGCGCCCCTGGAGTCCGCCCTGACCGCCTGGCGCGCCCGCCTCTCCGCCCGCGGCCGCGCCCTGCTGACGGGCGCGGCCGAACTGGCCACGTACCTCCAGGCCCGCGACTGACCGCCGCGACCGGGTGGAGAAGAGTGAGGCCGCGCCCTGGAATCGCTTCGGCAGGTCACGACTCTTCACGATTTCCGAGTGCGCCGCTTTCCGCTCTGCCAGACTCATGACCTGATTTCAGGGGAGCACATACACATGACAAGTGTGGTGTTGGTGCACGGCACAGGGGTGCGTAGCGACGGCTACGACAAGTTGTTCGACCTGGTGGTGAGACATTTCGACAATCTGGACGTGAGCGTCGAGCTGCTCCGCTGCCTGTGGGGCGAGGAGCACGGGGCCCAACTCCACCGGGGTGGGACCTCCGTCCCCCGGCGCCGCAGGGCGGAGACGGAGGAGACGCCTCCGGAGCCCGGCCCGCAGGGCGCCGAAGACGGTGACGCAGCCGCCGCGATCTGGGCCCTGCTCGACACCGACCCCCTCGCGGAGTTACGGATCCTCGCAGAGGCGGAGGCGGGCCGGACGGCGATCGCCTACGTTCCGCAGCAGGACGAGACTTCGGCGGAACAGCTCCTCCACTTGCTGAAGGACGTACCGGACCACCCCGCGCTGCGTGAACCGGCAAGGAGGCACGGCCTCGACGGAAACGATCTGACCTCGGCGGCCGGGGCGGTGTCCGACATCCTGGGCGCCCTGCTCACCGAGACCTCGACGCCCCTGGACGACCTGCGGCACATCGTCGCCCGCGCGGTGGTCGCGGTGGCTCTGGACCGCGCGGACACGCGCTGGGGCGCAGGAGGGATCAGCGTCGACGGAGCGGCCGTGCACGAGCTGCAGGCAGCGGTTCTCGAGGCACTCGGCGAACCCGGCGCTGCACTCGGGTGGATCTCCGACCTGACCAAGCCGGCCTGGCTGCCCCTGTGGCGCACCGGCGAATGGCTCACGTCCTGGCAGGTCCGACGCAAGCGTCCTGGAGTGAGCGCCCAGGTCGCTCCGCCCATCGGGGACATCCTGCGCTACCAGGCACGCGGTGGGGGACTGCGCGACTGCATCGCCGCTGCCGTGCGTGCTGCCGAGCCGCCCGTCGTGGTGCTGGCCCACAGCCTGGGTGGCGTCGCGTGCGTCGACCTGTTCGCGAGCGAGGACCACAGCCGACAGGTGAGCGCCCTGGTGACAGTGGGCTCGCAAGCGCCGTTCCTGTACGAGATGGACGCACTGGTCTCGCTGCCCTACGGCCGGAGCCTTCCGGCCCACTTCCCCCGGTGGCTGAACGCGTACGACCCGCGCGACCCCCTCGCCTATGTCGGAGCCCCGATCTTCGGCGCGGACCGCGTCACCGACCAGCAGTTCAACACCGGTCGTCCGCTCCTGCGTGCCCACAGTGCCTACTGGGACCACCGGCCCTTCTACGCGTGGCTGCACCGGGAGGTGCTCGGTTGACAGTGCCGGTCGACCCGGCGCGGACGCACGCGCTGGTCGTCGCCGTCGAACGCTATGAAGACCGGGCCTGGAACGTGTCCGGTCCCTTCGCCGACGCCTGCGCGTTCGTTTCGTGGCTGGTCGACACCTGCGGCGTGCCGGCAGAGAACGTCACCTTCTTCGCCTCCGCCCTCGAGAGCAGCCTCCATCGGGCGGACGGCACCAGCCTGCTGCCGGCGGGTGTCAAGACCAGGGAGGCCGATTCGGGCGTGGTCGCCCGGTACGTCCAGGAGGGGATGGTCGCCCTGGACGCCGAGTTGCTCTGGGTGTTCTGGTCCGGGCACGGTGTCGTCGACAGCAACGGCAGCCACGTGCTGCTCCTCGCGGACAGTTCGGTGGTGACGAAGCGGGCCATCGGCGTCGACGCCCTCCAACTGGCCCTGCAGGCAAGACGCGTGGGCAGGGACGGCGGGCGCGGGGTGCCCAAGGTCGCGGTCGCGGTCAATGCGTGCCAGAACCAGCCCGCCGGTCTCGATGTCGCCGTGATCGACGTCACCGTGACCTCCACCCGTGTCGCCGAGCGCGGCCTGTTCATCATGCATGCCTCCAGTACGGGCCAGAAAGCCCGCAATGTCCGCACCGGAGCCGTACGTGAGGGGGAGGCGACCGGCCTTTTCCCCCGGACCCTCCTCAGGTCCCTCGACGACGGCAGCGGTGACGTCCTCCCGGATCTGCATCGCGTCAGTGACGAGGTCGACCAGGCGTTCGCCGCGCTGCGCGACGACAACCAGACCTTCCAGAAGCCGAGCCTGCTACGGCGCAACTGGGAGGGCCGCACACGGATCACCGGGGAGTTCGTCCTTCCCCCGACCGAGCACGAGCGCGACTTGGCGGCCCTGCTCGACACCGCACTGCCGGACTCGGCGGCACGGGCCGCATGCGCCGAACGCCTTGCCGCGCAGATACCCGTGGTGATCTCCGTGAGCGACGGCGCCGGTGTGTGCTCCACCGAACAGCTCGTCACCGCCGCCGGCCGTGTCGCTCACGGACTGCCCACCCTCATGGACGAACTGTTCGCACAGACCGGCCCCGCCGGCCAGGGATCTCCGGGGGACTCCGCGCAGGATCACGCTCAGGCGGTGCGGGAGCTCGCACCGGCCCTGCGCGCGGCGGCGCGGCGAGTGCGCCCGGACGAGTTCCTCACGCACACGGAGTACACCGCTTTGGTGAGGGCCCTCGAAGCGGCCGAAGTGCCGGACGTGGTCGCGGCCGCACGGTGTGACCGCAGGCTCCGACACCACCTCGCCGACCCGTCCGCGGATGTCGGAGCATCGGTCCGGGCGTTGGAGGCGGTCGGTGCACCGGGTGAAGCCGACGCGCTGCCCGCCCTCCTGCGTTTCGTCTGTCTGGCGGCGGCCGAGGCGGATGCGTGCGGCGGCGACGGCACCGCACTCCGGGCCTGGAACCGGGAGGTGGCCCACCGGATCGGCAGGACCCCGGCCACGCTGGACGCCGAGACGCAGGCCGCGGTCGAGGACTGCGTCCGCCGCCGCGCCGCCAAGACCTGGATCATGGTCCAGCTGGAGGTCGACCAGCCGGGGACGACGGGTGCGGCCCGCTACGCCTTCACCGCCTGGATCGTCGACGCCGTGAGCGGTTCGTGCAGCGTGGGCGGCAGCCGTGGTTTCCATTCCTGGCGTGAGACCCAGTACCGAGTCGGTGCCGCTGTCGAACCGCATCTGGCCGACGGGCACGTCAACCTCGGCGTCGAGTTCTTCCTGCCCGTCGGGCAGCTGGAACTGCAGGTGGAACGCATCCCGGTGCAGCACAAAGGAGTCGACAACGTCCCCCTGGGCACGGTCGCACCGGTCGTCGTGCGGTACGCACAGCGCCGCACGGACTGGGCAGCTCGCTGGGACGCGTGCGTCACCGACACCGCGGCCGGCGACCACCACTGGCTGCGGAACGACGCCCTGGACCTGTCCCGTCTGAAGACCGCCCTGGAGGACCGTCATCTCGCCGGGTGCGTCGAGCTCACCGGCCCACATGCGGAGTTCACGCCCGCGCTGACCTACTGCGCGCAGGCCGGAGTGCCGGTGATGGCCTGGCACCGCCGACTCGGGGACCACCGCGCCACGCACGACCTGACGCAGCTGCGGCAGGTCGTGCACCCTCGTGATCTGCCGGAAGAAATGAGGCAATTGCGCGCCGGGTGCGGGGACTCGCCCAAGGACGCCGGCAGCGGCCTCGTGTTGCTCTGGGACGATCCCCGCCGCCTGCTCCCGCGCATGCGACCCCGCTCTCCAGGAAGGACTCCTCGTCCATGAACACCGACGACCGCCCCGGGGCGCTCTTCCGTGGCCCGCACGACGCGTTTCCCGTCCGTCTGCCGCCCGGGCCGCCCTGGCGACGTTTCGGTGACCACCGCCCCAAGAGGCCGCCGTACATCATGCGTCCGCAGGACATCGACATCGTCAACACCTCACTGCACCTGCGCCGCCCCCTGCTGGTCACGGGCTTTCCCGGCGTGGGCAAGTCCTCCCTCGCCCACGCCGTCGCGGATGACCTCGGCCTCGGGGACGTCCTGCACTGGCCGGTGAACTCCCGTTCCGTGCTGAGTGACGCCCTCTACCGCTACGACGCGGTGGCCCGGCTCCGGGATGCCACCCTGCACCAGCGTCAGGGCACACCTTCCCGGCCGGTCGAGGACTACATCACACTCGGCCCCTTGGGCACCGCCCTTGCCGCCTCGCCGGGACGGCCGCGCGTGTTGCTCATCGACGAGCTGGACAAGGGCGACATCGACCTGCCCAACGACCTGTTGACGGTCTTCGAAGAGGGCGCGTTCGAGATCCCGGAACTCAGCAGGCACTCCAGCGCGACCGGACAGCAGCACGCACGCGTAGGCGTCGCCCGCACCGCCCGACACCGTCCCCCCGCGGCGAACGACGGGAGCGGTGCGGAGGGGAACGACACGTGCGAGGAGGTACAGGGCGCCGGCGAAGTATCGAACGGATGGGTGTACTGCCAGGAGTTCCCGGTCGTGGTCATCACCAGCAACGGCGAACGCGACTTCCCGCCGGCGTTCCTGCGCCGCTGCGTGCGGCTCTTTCTCGACGACCCCGATCAGGAACACCTGACCTCGGTGGTCGAAGCGCAGTTCGCCCAGGACCTCGCCACCGCCGACGAACAGACCACGGCAGCCGTCCAGCAACTCATCACAAGGTTCAGCCAGGCGGGCCAGGACGGACGACTGGCCACCGACCAACTGCTGAACGCCATCCATTTGCGGCTGTCCAACGTCGCGCTGGACCCCCATGTCCTCGAAGCGGTACTGCGCCCCCTGGACGACGCGGATGCCCTGACGTGATCGCCCGGCTCCGCGAAGCGCTACGGGCAGCCGGCTACGACCCCGAGCCCGAGGAGCTCGCTGACATCATCTGGCTCGCCACTCAGGAACTGCCGCTCCGGACCGCACCCACGCAGCCTGCGGACGGCAATGCCCGCCCCGGCAGCTCCCGGAACACCCCGTACGACCGCCGGATCCAGCACACCCAGCCGCTCGAAGTCGGCCTGCCACCGTCCACGCACCGGAAGCGGGCGCTGTACTCCACCGCAGAGGGCCCCGGTGCCTCCGGGCCAGCCGTCACGCACCTGCGCATCGGCACCCCCAAGGCCCTGCCGGACCTCCGCTCGCTGGAACGGTCGCTGCGTCCCCTGCGCACCACGGTCCGCTCCCGTGTCCGCCATGAGCTGGATCTGGCCGGCACGATCTCCGCCATCGCGGACGGGTTCCCCGACGTCGCGCTGCGCCCGGCCGGAGAGCTGCTCCTCGACGTGACCCTGGTGGTCGACGACGGACTGTCCATGGCGATCTGGCACGACGCGGCGTACGAGCTCTACCAGGCACTTCACCGTCTGCGTGCCTTCGGCCGCACCCGCCTCCTCGGAATGAACACCGACCGCTGCGACGCGATCCGGCTGACGGCAGAGCCCTTCCGGCCAGGCGCTCCCCGTACCGCGACGGTGGGAGGCGAGCGCCACCTGGTCCTCGTCCTGACCGATGCCGTGAGCGAGGCATGGTCCACGGGCGCAGCGCAACGCATGTTGCACGTGTGGGGACGGCGAGGGCCGCTGGCCGTCCTCCAGGTACTCCCGGAGCACACGTGGCAGGAAACCGGGCTGCCCACGACGCGACTCATGGTCTCCGCCGCACGGCCGGGCACGTCGAACCGCAACCTGACACTCAGGCATCCCCGGATCCCCGGCGGGCTGCTTCCCGTGCCCGGGATGGCGATTCCCGTGATCGACGCCGTCTCGGGTTCATCGGCGACGGCCTGGGCCAGGCTGGTGGGCACGTCCGCCGGCGAAGCAGCACTGCCTGTCGTCGACCTAGGGGTTCCGTGGGACGGTGCACGGGGCGACATCGTGGAAGACCGCGGTGACGACGGCCGGGTACCCGACGGTGCCGTCGGTGACGCAGATCCCCAGACGGCTGAGCAGGCTCTCGAGGACTTTCTGGGATACGCCTCGCTGCCGGCCCAGCGGTTGGCGGCCCACCTCGCCTGCGCCGGTTCGGCCCTGACCATCCCCCTGATGCGGCTCGTCCAGCGCTCGGCCGTGCCGGAATCGAGGCCGGAACACCTGGCCGAGGTCTTCCTCGCCGGTCTCCTGCGCCCCCACCACCGGGAACCGGCGGGGCCACAGGAGGATCAGGACCGGCGGGACCCGCACGAGCCACTCGCCTGGAACCGCCGTACTTACGCCTACCCGCCGCAGGTCGCCAGTTCTCTGCGGGAGCTGATCAAACGGTCGGAGGAGCAGGCCACCCTGGAGGGTGTGACCCGGTACCTGGCCCGCCGGCAGGCCACGGCGGCAGCGGGCATGGCCTTGATCTCCGACCCTTCGGGCGTCCTGCGCGCGGACGGTCACGCCCTGCCCCTGGCTACGGTCGAGCGGCCGGCCGCGGCGAGGGGAGGTGATTCACGGATCCACCTCGCCGTGTCCGCCGACAGCGAGGTGTACCGTCTGGCGCAATTGCTGCGGGACATGATCGATGGGACCTCCCTCCGCGAGGCCGGCCTGGAGGTCGGCGTCCCCCGGTCCGGAACCGTCCGTGTCCTCTTCCCCGTGGACCGTGCCGAACCCCTGCTGCTGACCACGTTCCTCGCCTGCCTGCAGCACGCGCTGGAGCAGGACGAGACCGGAGCGGCGGCCCGGTGGGGCCCGGTCCGTGTCGCGATGGACTTCAGTCCTCCGGGTGAGTCGCCGGACTCGACGCTGCTCGGCGTACTGGACTCCGTCAGCCGTCACCCTTCCCGGGACGGGCAACTGTGGTGTGCCGCAGCCTCGGAACGGCTGATGGTCGAGCTGTACGGGCCGGAGCTCCGGGGCAGCGAAGCGTTGCACGCGATCCGCTTCGACAACGGCAGGGAACCGGTCTATCTGCTCGTCGAGGAGCCGCGTCCGCGTACCGAGCCGGAGCCGGTGACGGTTCCCGAGGCAGCCGTCACGTTCCTCCGTGCCGGCGAGGCACCCGAGCTCCGCAAGGGGGACGGAGACTTCGCGGCCCAACTGGCCTTGCTTGCCGCCGACCTCACGGCGTTGCGCCTCTCCGGGGGCAACCCCACCTTGCGTCAGATCGAGATGATGACATCCCGCGGGGATCATTTGGGAGTGGCGACGATCAGCAGGACCCTGCGGGGCAGATCGTTCCCCTCGCACCGCACATTCCTCGCCCTGGTCCAAGCGCTGCTGTCCTTCGACCAATACGGCAAGAGGGCGTCTCTCCGGGACTCCGAGGTGCAACGATGGGAGCGCCGCTGGGCTGCCCTGGACACCCTCAGGGAGCAGGCCGGAAGGTCACACGGTTCCGCTGCTCCTGCGCCTGGCAAGGCCGAAATCATGCTGGTTCCGGCCCCCGACCACGGAATCTGGCGGCTGGGTAGGTCACGCGAACCGCTGAAGTTCTCCTACACCCTTGACGACTCCGGGGCGTCGGGCGCCCAAGACCGCTGGAGCGGGCCGAACCAGGGCACTTTGTACTGTGCCTCGGACATCGACGGCTGCTTCCCCGAAGCACTCGCTTCGTTTCGGGTCGCTCCGGACGTGCGAGACATTATCGGGGAAGACTGGAATACCGATGCCGGGTTTCTGGCGCCCGGTCATATCCCGAGGGACTGGCGGGCGCGGCTTGTACTGGTCCGGCTGCTGCTTCCACCGGACGCCCATTTTCTCGACGTCACCGACGACACCACCCTGCAGGTGCTCAGCCGTGTGCTCCGCCCAGAACTGGACTCCCTCGGAGTGGAGAGACTGACGGCAGGTGACATGAACGGCTTCGAGCGAAGGATCACCCAAGGAATCGGTACGTGGGCACGTGCACAGCGGGCACCCGCCGGTGAGCGCCGCATCCACGGCATCACCTTCCGCTCGCGATTCGGAGGTCATCGGTGCTGGGGGATCTTCGAAGGGGTGGACGTCCGCGAGGCTGAGAGGCAGCCGGTCCTGCCGGAGACCGAGGGGCTTCAGCGCGTTGCGGCCGAGTTCGGGCTGACCCTTCACTGAACACGGCCTCGGCCTCCATCCGCCTCGCAGCCACCGACACCGACAGCGTCCGCCGTAAGGTCGGCTTTGCACCTATAGTCCCGATATGGCTCTTCATGAGACGAAGGACGCACGCGCTCAGGACGCCGACACGGACGTGTTCACGTCCACGCTGAGCGGCCAGATCCTCCCCAAGTACAGGATTCCTGAGGACCACTCACCCACCGAGGTCGTCTACGAGCTGCTGCGCAACGAACTGCTCCTGGACGGGAACGCGGCCCAGAACCTGGCCACCTTCTGCACCACCTGGTCGGACGAGGGCGTGCACCGCCTGATGAACGTCTGCCTCGACAAGAACATGATCGACAAGGACGAGTACCCGCAGACCGCCGAGATCGAGTCCCGCTGCGTCAACATCCTGGCCGACCTGTGGAACGCGCCCGCCGGCACCACCGCGGCCGGCTGCTCCACCACCGGCTCCAGCGAGGCCGCCATGCTCGGCGGCCTCGCCCTCAAATGGCGCTGGCGCGAGCGCCGCCGCGCCGAGGGTCTGCCCACCGACCGCCCCAACCTGGTGTGCGGCCCGGTCCAGATCTGCTGGGAGAAGTTCGCCCGCTACTTCGACGTCGAACTGCGCCAGGTCCCGATCGAGGCCGGCGCCACCGGTCTCCAGGCCCATCAGCTCGCCGAGTACGTCGACGAGAACACCATCGGCGTCGTCGCCATCCTCGGCGTCACGTACACCTGCGACTACGAGCCCGTGGCCGAGATCGCCGCCGAGCTCGACCGGATCCAGGCCGAGCACGGCTGGGACGTGCCCATCCACGTGGACGGTGCGAGCGGCGGGTTCGTGGCGCCCTTCCTCCACCCCGACGTGGTGTGGGACTTCCGGCTGGAGCGCGTCGCCTCCGTCAACACCTCGGGTCACAAGTACGGGCTCGCGCCGCTGGGAGTCGGCTGGATCGTCTGGCGCACCGCCGACCTGCTCCCCGCCGACCTCGTTTTCAACGTCGACTACCTCGGCGGCGACATGCCGACCTTCGCCCTCAACTTCTCCCGCCCGGGCGGTGAGATCATCGCGCAGTACTACCTGTTCTTGCGCCTGGGCCGGGCCGGCTACCGGCGCGTCCAGGAGGCCTGCGCCGACACCGCCCAGTACCTCGCCCGGCAGATCGCCGGCATGGGCGACTTCACCCTCCTCTACGACGGCCAGGGCGCCCTGCCCGCCGTCTCCTACACACTCGCCGACCCCGACACCGCCGGATTCAGCCTCTACGACCTCTCCGACCGGCTGCGCATGCGCGGCTGGCAGGTGCCCTCGTACCCGCTGCCCGCCGACCGCGACGACACGGTCGTCCAACGCGTCCTCGTCCGGCACGGCGTGACCCGCGATCAGATGGCGCTACTCGTCACCGACCTGCGTGCGGCCGTGGAACACCTGAAGGCCACGCCCCCGCCCGTAGCGGCCGCCGCGCCGCGGTCCGGCTTCCACCACTGACACCCAGGAAGCCCCCCGCCGACCGCCCTTGATGATCCGGGTCCGCGGATGACACCGTGGTGATCATGAGTGACAACTTCGAGGACCACCGGCGCCTGCTGTTCGGCACGGCCTACCGCATGCTGGGCAGCGTCGCCGACGCCGAGGACATCGTGCAGGACGCCTGGCTCGCCTGGCACCGCACCGACCGCACGGCGGTCGAGAACCCCAGAGCCTACCTGGTGCGCACCGTCACCAACCTCAGTCTCAACCGGCTCAGGTCGGCCCAGGTCGTCCGCGAGGCGTACGTCGGACCCTGGCTCCCCGAACCCCTCCTCACCTCGCCCGACATCGCCGAGGAGGCCGAACTCGCCGACACCGTCTCCATGGCCGTCCTGGTCGTACTGGAGACCCTGACCCCGACCGAGCGCGCGGTCTTCATGCTCCGCGAGGTGTTCGGGTATTCGTATGCCGAGATCGCGGAGGTCGTCGGGAAGTCCGAGGTGAGCGTGCGCCAGTCCGCCCACCGGGCCCGCGAACACGTCCGGGCGCGCCGCCCCCGCTTCACCGCGAAGGCGGCCGAGCAGCGCGAGATCGTCGAGAAGTTCCGGCAGGCCTGCCTCGGCGGGGACCTCGGCGAGGTGCTCACGGTCCTCGCCCCCGACATCGTCTCCTGGGCCGACGGCGGCGGCGTCGTCACCGCCGCCCGCCGCCCGCTGCACGGAGCCGACCACGTCGCCCGCTGGTGGCTCGGCGTCCTGGCCAAGTCCGGAGCCAGCGACGGGGCGATGCGCCCCGCGGAGATCAACGGCGAGCCCGGCCTGCTGCTCGTCCACAACGGCGCGACCGTCGGGGCCATGACCTTCGAGGCCGCCGACGGCCGGATCACCGCACTGCGCGTCACCGTCAACCCGGAGAAGCTGCGAGGCCTGCAGCCCTGACGGGACCCCGACGGCCGGGGCCGGGCGACCGCTGCGCCGCCTCCTACCGCGCGCCGAAGTTCTGCGTCCACCAGGGGCCGCCCGCGCCCTGGTGGATGCCGACGCCGATGTCCTTGAAGGAGCAGTTGAGGATGTTCGCCTTGTGGCCCGGGCTCTTCATCCAGGAGTCCATGACCGACTGGGCCGTCTGCTGGCCCCGCGCGATGTTCTCCCCGTACGTCGACCAGCGGTACCCGGCCGCGGTCGTCCGGTCGCCCGGGTCCTTGCCGTCGGGGCTGGTGTGATCGAAGTAGTCCCGGGCCGCCATGTCGTCGGAGTGCCCCTGAGCCGCCGCACGCAGCTGCGGGTCCTCCTTGAGGGGGCCGCAGCCGGCCGCCGCCCGCTCGCTGTTGACCAGGGCCACGACCTGCCCGGCCACGCCCGACGGCGGGGCGGGCGCCGGCTTGACCGCCGAGGCCTTCGGGCTCGGGGACTTGCTCTTGGACTGCGCCGGGCTCGGGCTCGCCGACGGACTCGGCGAGGCGGAGGCCGACGGGGACGGCGAGGCGGACGCGGAGGGAGAGGCCGACTCCGAGGGCGGAGCGGCGGATTCGGTCGCCGAGAGCGCGGCCAGCGGGGTCGGGGCCGCGGCGGCGCCTTCCTTCGTGTCACCGGAACCGGGCAGGCCCCCGAGGTACACGAGCCCGCCGCCCGCGACGCAGGCGGCGAGCACCGCACCGCCGATCACCCGGCGGCGGCTCTGCCGGCGCTTGCGCAGCGCGCCGCGGCCACCGCCGCCCACGTCGGCCACCGGGGTGAGCTGGGTCGCGGCGTCGTCGAAGCCGCCGCCGAAGCCCCCGTCGACACCTTCGGCGAAGGCGACGCTCGCAGGGGCGAAGCCGGCCGCCCCCGCCGACTTCATCCCCGCCAGCAGGGCCGCCGAGACCGGTACCAGGGCCAGACCGGCCAGCAGTCCCTCCGCCGGAACCAGCCCGCTCCACAGGCCGGAGCAACGTACGCATTCACGGGCGTGCCGGGCTATTCGCTTGCGCCACAGCGCCGAGGGCTCCCCGTCCCAGCCCGCCATCACGGTCCGCAGCTCCTCGCACGCCGGGTGGGTGTCCAGCGCGCGCTCCACCACGCGGGCCGACTCCAGCTGCGCCTTCATCCGCTGCACCCGGACCGCCGTGTGCTGCGGGGACAGTTCCAGCGCACTGGCCACCTCGGACCGGGTCAGCTCCCCGGCGCACTCCAGCCACCAGAGGGACAGCAGCGCCCGGTCCTCGGGTTCCAGCCAGCGGGTGGCCCGGGCCGTCTCGCGCCGCTGTCCGGCGAGCTGGAGGCGGGTGACGGTCAGGTCGACGAAGTCGGCACCCGGGTCGGCGACGTCGCTCGCGGCCTCCAGCGTGCTCTCGCCGAAACCGCTCTGCCGGGCCTGCCAGTGCGCCCGCACGCGGTTCATCGCGATCGCCACCAGCCAGGACCGGAAGCTCTCGTCCACGCGCAGGCCGCCCAGCCCGTCGAGCGCCCGCAGCATCGTGTCCTGCACCACGTCGTCCACGTCGCAGGACCCGTTGAGGGCCCGCCCGACGATGTTGTAGACGAGCGGGAGATGGGTGCTGACGAGCTCGTCCTGCGCGCGAAGGTCACCCGCGCGTGCCGCTGCCACGAGCGCTGCGGTGTGCTGAGTAGTCATGTGATGTTCCCTGTCCGTACCGGCGGTCGATGATGCCCGATACATGGGAGACCGTCGACGGGGGCGTCGATAACAGTTATCCGGAAGAATTTTCCCGAAGAGTTTTCCGGAGCCTTCCACCGGGGGGTCACAGCAGCGGAGCGAGGGCCTCCGCGGCCGCTCGCAGGGCCGGCGCGTACGCCTCGGTCTCCTCGCGGGAGACCAGGAAGGTGACGGTGGTGACGCTGACCCCGCCGACGGGCCGGCCCGCCGGACCGGGGACCGCCGCGCCGATGCAGCGGATGGCGGGCTCGTTCTCCTCGTCGTCGACGGCGTAGCCCTGGGCGCGGACCGCCGCCAGTTGGGCGTCAAGGGCCCGTGCGGTGGTGAGCGTGTGCGGCGTCCGCCGAGGCAGACCGGTCGCGGCGATCAGTTCCCGTACCTCCTCGGCCGGCAACAGAGCCAGGATGCTCTTGCCGATCGCGGTCGTGTGCAGCGGCATGCGCATGCCGACGCGGGAGGCCGTCCGGAAGGACTGGTCCTCGTTCTCCAGCTTGCGGATGTAGGTGATGGTCCGCCCGCTGTGCAGGGCCAGATGGACCGTCTGGCCGGTGGCCCGCCGGAGTTCGCCGAGGATGTGCCCGATGCCGGCCGGTTCCCCGGCGCCGACCAGGGCGGAGAGCCCGCGCAGCCGCGGCCCCACCCCGTAACGGCTGTCGGCCTCCTGACGTACGAAGCCCTGGTCGATCAGCGAGGCCAGGATGCGGAACGTGCTCGACTTGGGCACCGCGGCCGCCGCCGTCACATCGGCGAGGCGGTGCGGGCCGCCGGGCGCGGCCACCGCCTCCAGGACGCGCAGGGACTTCTCCACGGAGGAACCGGCCGCGGAGCTCCGCCCCGCGCGCCCGCCCGCTGCCGCTTCATCCATTGACACGAGCGCTCCTGGCGTGGGTAGGGTCTAGACCATATGGTCCGCCATACGGTACGCCGTTCCACTACGTGGAACAAGCGCGTGGAGCGAAGGGGAGGATCCGTTGCCCGATCACCCGTCAGGCCACCCGTCAGGCCACACGTCCGGCCGGCCGACCGGCCACCCGTCGGGGCACCTCTACGCCGTGCTGGCGGCCCAGCGCGTGCTGCCCGTGCTGCGCAACATCGACGCCGACGAGGCCGTCCGCCACGCCACCGCCCTCCTCGCCGCCGGCTGCCGCGCGGTCGAGCTCACCACCTCCACCCCCGGCTGGGCCGCCGCCGTCACCCGCACCACCCCGCTGAGCGACCTCCACGGCCGCCCGGCGCTCGTCGGCGTCGGCACGGTCACCACCACCGCGCAGGCGGAGACGGCCCTCGACGCGGGCGCCGCCTTCCTGGTCTCCCCCTACCCGGCCCCCGAGGTCCGCGCGGTGGCCGTACGCCGCGAAGCCGTCTTCATCGAGGGCGGGTTCACGCCCGGCGAGGTCGCTGCCGCCGTCCGGGCCGCCGGAGCCGCCAAGGTCTTCCCGGCGCACGTCGGCGGCCCCGGGTTCGTCCGCTCCCTCCGGGCCGTCCTGCCCGGTGCGGTGATCGTCCCGACCGGCGGCATCCGGCCCGCCGAGGTCCCGGACTGGCTCGCCGCCGGCGCGACCGCCGTCGGGATCGGCGGCGGCCTGCCGTCCGACCCGGGCGAACTGGCCGCCGTGTTCGCCGGGGCGGCCACGCCGTCCTGCGCACCCTGCGACCCCGCCACGGAGCACTGACCGTGGCCGGACGGGCCGACACGCGCTACGACGTCCTCGTACTCGGCGAGGTCCTGGTCGAGATCCACGCGGGTACCGCCCTGCACGAGGCCGCCGACGGCACCCCGGCCCGTATCTCCTACTCCGGGGACGCCCTCAACGCGGCGGCCGCCGCGGCCGCGGCCGGCGCCCGTACCGCCCTGCTCGCCGTGGTCGGCGACGACGAACTCAGCGTCCCGCTGCTGAACCGGGCCGCCGAACTCGGCGTGGACGTCTCCCACGTCCGCCGCGCCCCGCACCCCAACGGCGCCTATCTGCTCTCCTCCGACACCGACGGCGACCGCGGCTTCGTCTACTGGCGCACCCGCAGCGCGGGTTCCACCCTCGCGCCCCGCCACGTCGCGTCCTGGCGCGAGCTGCTGACCCGCTGCGGAGCGCTCGTCACGAGCGGCATCACCGGCGCCCTGTCTCCGAGCAGCCGCGACGCCGTACTGGCCGCCGCCCACCTCGTGCACGGGGCGGGCGGGCACCTGACCTACGACCCCAACTTCCGCTCCCGGCTGACCGGCCGGGCCGAGGCGCGCGAGCTGCTGGCCCGGATCGCGCCGCTGACCGGGCTGCTCAAGACCTCCTGCCCGGCCGACGCGCTGGCCCTCGTGGACACCGCCGACCCGCGGACCGCCGCAGCCCGCTGCCGCGCACTGGGCGCCCGTACGGTCGTGGTCACCGCGGGCGCCGACCGGCTGCTGCTGGACGACGGCTCGCGGGCGGCGTACCAGCCGGTGCCCGTCAACCCCGAGCCGGTGGACGCGACCGGGGCGGGGGACTGTTTCACCGGCACGGCCACCGCCCGGCTCGCCCTCGGGGACACCCTCGCGGACGCGGTGGCGTACGGCACCGCCGCCGCCTCCCTCTCGGTCTCCGGCCGCGGCGGCACCGGGCGCGTCCCCGCCTTCGGCGAGACGGCGGCCCTGGCCGCCGCCCACCGCTGGTCCGGCCAAGGCACCTAGGGCGTGTGCCGAGTTCAGATCTTTGGACGGGCTGGAGGCTGCGGAGCCGGATGACGGCTCCGCGTAAGTGGAGTCCGGCCAGGTAGCTGGCCGGGGTCTAGTCGTAGCGGGTGGCGAGCCCGCGCCATTCCTTGATCTTGTTGATGCAGCGTTCGGCCGTGTTGCGCTCCTTGTACAAGGCCGCATCGTGGCTGACGGGGCGTCCGCCACGTGAGCCGCGCTTCTTGCGGTTGGCGGCCTGGTCGGTCTTCTCCGGGATCACTGCCCGGATCTTGCGTCGGCGCAGGTAGGCGCGGTTGGCCCGGGACGAGTACGCCTTGTCCGCGGCGACCGCGTCGGGGCGGGTGCGGGGGCGGCCCACCGGCCCGCGCACCTTGATGCGTTCCGGAACGGCGGTGAAGCGGGGACTGTCGGCGGCCTGGCCGGGCGTGAGGACGAAGGACAGCGGACGGCAGCGGCGGTCCGCCGACAGGTGCACCTTGCTGGTCAACCCGCCACGGGAACGGCCCAGTTCGGCAGCGCGGAGACGGGCCTTGCGACGCCGGCGCAGACGCCGACGCTCCTCACGGGCCTCGTCCGGCGCCTCGTCCCGGTCGACTATCGAGGCGTTTTGCCCCTTTGGAGAAGCCCCTTTTCCTCGGCGACAGCGTTCTCCAGCGTCGCCAGCAGTTCCGGGTCCAGCAGCATCCCGGCGGCGTGGTGGTGAGCCCGGGAAATCGGACCGCGCTCGCCCAGTGGCAGCAACGGCTCAATCACCGCCCACTCGTCGTCCGTGAGATCACCCCGAGCCATCCCGCCTGTCTACCGCCCCGGATGCAGCCAGGGCAGCAGAACGTCCAGACTCGTGATCCCGGCAAACGCCCAGGAGTGCGCGCGGACCCACACCTGCCTATCCTGAATCTGCGGT
The DNA here is from genome assembly GCF_030440515.1 of Streptomyces xanthophaeus. GTDB lineage: Bacteria > Actinomycetota > Actinomycetes > Streptomycetales > Streptomycetaceae > Streptomyces > Streptomyces kutzneri. The sequence goes on along the minus strand of NZ_CP076543.1, from coordinate 383,646 downwards.
GTCTTCCTCGCGTCCAGAAGAAGGGGATGCGGCGCAATGGGCAGCGGCGTACGGCTATCCCGAGACCCGAGCCACCCGCACAGCCGAGACGCCTACTGTCAGGAGCGGGCATGGCTGATCGCGCAACGATGGAGCGTATCTGGGAAGCCCACACCGCCGGCGAGTTCGTGGCGCAGGACGTGGAGGCTACGATGGCCACGATGGACGACGACCCCATCGTCGTCCATGTGCCGACCGCCATGGGCGGTAGGGGGTACGACGGCGTCAAGGACTTCTACGCACGCTGGTTCATCGGACGGAACCCGGACGATTTCACTGTGCGTTCGATATCCCGCACGGTGGGAGACGACAGCCTCGTAGACGAAATGATCGTGTCGTTCACCCACGACATCGAGGTGCCCTGGGTTCTGCCTGGATTGGCACCCACCGGGCAGCAGGTCCGTATACCCGTCATCGCCGTCGTGGACTTCCGAGGCCCGCGTGTGCGGAGCGAGCGCATCTACTGGGATCAAACGGCGGTGCTTGCGCAGACGCAGTTGCTGAACGGCGACATCGTCCGGCGCCTGCCCGTGATCACCACACCGTTGGACGTACTGGACGGCAGGGTCCCCCTCAACCAGCTGACGTCGCCCCGCCTCGATGTCGAACCGTGAAGGTCAATCCTCTCGAACCCGGAACCGGTCGTAGATCGTCGACCAGCATCCGTACCGGCGCGGAACGTCGCGCCGGGGCTCCCCGAACGGAACCTCCACATCGCCGCATTGACGTCGAATTCCGGGATGAGAGTGACATGCGGCTCCTGGTGCTCCTGGTGCTCCTGGTGCCTCTGGTGCGCGGATGGCGGAACACCCCGGTCGATACCCCTCCCAGGGCGCGCCGCGCACGCCCCGGACGGCCGTGTGTCAGCTCGGGCGCTCGTAGTTGGTCAGGACGCAGCCCTCGACCTGGGCCTTCTCCAGCCGGTAGCCGGCCGGCGCGGTGAAGCCGGACTCGCAGTTCAGGTAGAGGAACTGGAGCTGGTACAGCCCGCGGCGGACGTTCGCGTTGTTGGTCTCCACGGCGATGTTCGTGCCGACCAGCAGCTTGCTCGCAGTGGCCTTGAGGCGCCCGTCGTCGTTCAGGTCGGCCAGCTGCGCCGCCTTGGCCTTGGTCTGGAGGGTCTTCATGTCGGAGACGGTGTCCAGCCAGTTCAGGTTGTGCGCGCGCCGCTCCCCGCCGAGCTGGCCGCAGACCGCTCGCTGCTTGACGCCCCAAGCGCTCGCGGGGCCGTCGACGACCGGCATGTAGTCGATCGACTGTACCTGCTCGTCGGTGACCGTCATGCTCGTGCAGTCGACCGTGTGCGGGCTGACGAGCTTCTTCAGTTCGGCGATGCTGCCGGCGCTCGGCAGGCCCAGGCTGCCGGTGGACGGCTGGCCCGGCTTCGCGGCTCCCTCGGTGGAGGGGTCGCGGACCGCCCCGCGGTGGGGGCTGCCCTGGCCGTCGGGGCTGTTGACGTAATCGGTGAGGAAGCAGCCCTCGACCAGGGCCTTCTCCTTCTTGAACCCCTCCGGGACGAAGACGTCGGGGTTGCAGCTCAGGATGCGCAGGTCGGAGTTGGGCGGGTCGACCAGGGACACGGCGGTGGCGGTCTTGAGCGCGGTCAGGGCGAAGTCCTTGCCCACGACTGTGCGGCTGGCGAGGTCGGTGTTGTCCCGGCCCTCGGCGAGCAGCTTCGCGGCGTTGTCCTTGGCGGCCTGCTGGAAGGCCTTCATGTCCGGAGTCAGGAAGAGGACGATCTCGCCCCGCGCGTTCTTGTCCGTGCAGACGCCGCGCTCCGTGATGCCCCAGTCCCCGGCGCCGATGAACCCGCTCAGCGGCACCCGGCTGTCGTTCGGGTCGGTGCTGAGGTTCTCGCAGGACGTGTACTGCTGTACGTGGGCCTGCGCCCCGGCCAGCGTGGCGGGCGCGGCGCCGGCGGCCGTGGGGGAGGCGGGGGCGGCGCCCCGAGCGCTCGCGGAGGGGCTCGCGGCGGGCGGGCCCGGCTTGGGGGAGTCCTCGCAGGCGGTGGCGAGGGTGGTGAGCGCGGCGAGGGCCGCGGTCGCGGCGGATATCCGCTGGAGGCGCATGGGTGTCTTCCGTCGGCTGGACACGGCACGGGGGGATGGCGTGCCCATGCTAAGGCCAAAAATGATCTTGTGGCGGGTCGAGGTGAGTTGACGGAGGCGGCGTGGGAGTGGATAGAGCCCTTGTTGCCGCAGGTGGATGGGCTTGGTCGGCCGTGGCGTGATCACCGGCAGGTGGTCAATGACGTGCTGTGGCGGTTGCGGACCGGGGCTCCGTGGCGTGACCTGCCCGAGCGGTATGGGTCGTGGCAGGCTGTCTATGAGCGGCTTGCCCGCTAGGAGGCGGGTCCACGACGACACGGAGGGCCGGGTGGAGTGGACCGTCGCCGCCGACTCCACGATCAACCGTGCTCACCAGCACGCCGCCGGCGCACGAAAAAGGGGGCTGCGGACGGGGACGAACTGGAAGATCCGGTCGGCTCGCAGACGCGCCAGGCCCTCGGCCGGTTCCGAGGCGGGCTGACCACCAAGGTCCACCTCGCCGTCGACGGCCGGGGACTGCCGCTGTCCATCGTGCTCACGCCCGGCAACGTCAACGACGCCACCGCATTCGGTCAGGTCCTCGACGGGATCCGCGTTCCGCGAGCCGACACCGGCCACCCACGCACGAAACCGACCCGAGTCCTGGGCGATAGGGCCTACTCCAGCCGAGCGATCCGGCATCTGCTGCGGCGTCGGGGCATCGCCGTCACGATCCCCGAGCGCCGCGACCGAACAGCCAACCGCCGACGCCGAGGGCGCCTCGGCGGCCGGCCGCCCGCCTTCGACAAGGAGCTCTACCGCGACCGCAACGTGGTCGAACGATGCTTCGCAGGCCTCAAGCAGTTCCGCGCGATCGCGACGAGATTCGACAAGCTCGCCGACCGCTACCGTGCCGGCGTCGTCCTGGCCTCGCTGATCCTCTGGCTCCGCGAACCAGCCCGTGATCATTTGTCAGACACTGCCTAGGCCGTCTCATGACATCGGTTCCTCGCGGTCAGGCTCGGCGGCACAGGATGTGAGGCGATCGGCGAGCGCGATGACGAGGTCGCGGAGTTCATCGGGGCGCTCGATGACGAACGGCCGGTCGAGTGAGGCGAGCATCGGGGGTAGCCAGTCGAGCCGCTCCGCCCGCACCTCGACGCGCAGCCAGCGCTCGGCCGCGCGGTCCTCGCCGGCCGCCGACTCGTGCTCCTCCAGGCTCGCGACGCCGGCCGGAAGGCGGGCGCGGATCTGCTCAACGGTCCCGTGGATCCGCAAGGTCACCTCATGCTGGTACTCGGCCGTGGCGAACCCTGACAACACGCGCTGTTCCGGACCGGGACCCACCGGCACTTCGAACGAGCCGGGCAGGGTCCGCGCGTCTGCGATGCGATCGAGCCGGAAGGTTCGGTCCTTGCCGATCCGGGCGTCCTGGCCCGTGACGTACCACCGGCCCGCATGGGCGACGATCCCGTACGCGTGCAGCGTGCGTTCGCTGCGCCGTCCGTCACGGTCGGTGTAGCGGATCGAGACCGGTCGGCAGTGGCGCACCGCATCGGCGATCGTGAGCAGGACCCCAGCGTCCGGAGTGTCGAACTCGCCGGGCTGATCCGTGAAGGCGAGGGCTCCCAGGAGCGTGTCGAGCCGACGGGCGATGTGCTTGGGCAGCACCCGCCGGATCTTCGCCGACGCCGTCTCGCTCGCCGTGCGCTCCGTCGTCGTCAACCCTGCTCGGCGGCCCGCCACCAGGCCGAGCACCACCGCCAGCGCCTCGTCGTCGCTGAGCATGAGCGGAGGCAGACGGAACCCGGGAGCCAGCCGGTACCCGCCGTAGCGGCCGCGCACCGATTCCACGGGCACGTCGAGGTCGATCAGTTGGTCCACATACCGGCGCACGGTGCGCCCTTCGACGCCGAGCCGGTCGGCGAGTTCGGCCACCGTCCGGGTGCCGCCCGACTGCAGCAGCTCCAGGAGTGTCAGTACGCGGCCGGTCGGTCGAGGCATGTTGGCAGCCTAACGCGAATACAGGACCGATTCTGTCCTCTATTTCTCCTAGCCTGCGACGAGTACGCCTCCAGCACAGCCAAGGAGATTCCCATGGACTTCGTCTCGATCCGCATCATCACCAGCGACGTCGCGCGCCTCGTCGGCTTCTACGAGCGAGCCACAGGGGCGCGGGCGACGTGGGCGACCGAGGACTTCGCCGAACTCCGGACCGCGGGCGCCACCCTCGCGATCGCCGGCACCCGCACCGTCCCGCTGTTCGCCCCGGACTCTGCCCGGCCGGCGGACAACCACAGCGTGATCACCGAGTTCCTCGTCGACGACGTGGACCGCGTTCACGAGAACCTGACCGGCTTCGTCACCGACTTCGTCACCGAGCCCACCACGATGCCCTGGGGCAACCGGTCGCTGCTGTTCCGCGACCCCGACGGCAACCTCGTCAACTTCTTCACCCCCGTCACCCCGGCGGCCATGGAAAAGTTCGCACGCTGACGCCACGGCACAGCCGCTCACGCGGGAGCCCTCAACACACCTGGGGAACGTCGGGCTCGGTGACCCAGCCGGCCGCCAGCACCAGCCGCGAGGTCCGGTGGACGGCCAGGAACCCGAACGGCCTGTCGAAGTGCACCTCGGCCCGGCGGGCCCTGTACCTGGGCCGCGCCGGCGCCGCGCAGCCGGCCGCCACGCCGAAGGCGGTGACGGCGGCGGCCTCGAAGCCCTCGGCGTCGAACCGGGCCAGTGCGGACTGCCGTGCCGAAGTGACGGCCAGCGGCTGGGCGCTGACGCCGGGGAAGTGGCCGCGCTCCGTGTCGGTGGCGGTCTCCAGCCCGAACAGCCGGGCGTGGTCCAGGAGGTCGTGCTCCGACCGCACTTCGAAGGCCACCGTCTCGATGTCCAGCCGGGGTTCGGGGGAGTGGGCGGCCACCGTGCCGACCGCCAGTCCCGGACCGGGGCGCCCGTCGGGGAGCAGGCTCGCTCCCGTGGCGGGGAGGGCCCTGGTGACGGCGGCGATCCCGGTCGTGAGCGTGCCACCGGCCGGCGCTTCGGGCTCGCCCAGCACGAGGTGGACGTCGACGCCTGCCGCCCCGACGACCTCCAACAGGGTGACCGCACCGGAGGGGCCGTGCGCCACCCGGACCCGGTCGAGCAGCGAGGTGCTGCGGTACAGCGTGCGCACGCGGCGCCCGGCCCAGGGGCCGGTGCGCGGCTCCCCTTCCCACTCGTCGAACGGCTGGATCCACCGCAGCCGCAGCGCGAGCGCGGAGGCGAGGACCATCAGGGTGCTCTCGTCCAGGACCACCGGCATGCGCCCGATCAGTCCGTCCGTCCGGTCCGACGCCCACGCGTCGAGCGCCTTGGCATCGGCGTCCGGGTCCCCGGTCAGCGTCCCCCGGGCACCGGCCGGGAGCTTCGCCGACCAGTCCTCCTCCAGTGGGAGCCGGGCATCGGTCCACAGGCCGGTCGCCGCCCGAAGACCCCGTACGCCGGCCAGCGCGGCCAGCAGGTCCCGGGCGGCCCGGCCCGCGGCCTCGGCGGGTATGCCCAGGGCCTGCGCCAGTTCGGCGCGGGCCGGGCCGCCCGAGCCGTCCGCGAGCAGGGCGAGCAGCGGCCAGAGGCCGGCCGCGGTGAACACCGTGCCCGTGTTCCCGCCCGGGGCCTGCGCGGCTGCCGCCCAGCGCGTCGTCAGCCGATTGACCGCCCGTACCGTCGAGTTCCTCATGCGGGGGAGCGTATGTGGAAGGACGCCGCCGGGCCGGATGATTTTCCGCGGCCCGGCGGCGCCGGTCGGTGGGTGGACGGGCGGTGTCGGGGCTCCCGGTCAGCGGCCGCGCAGGCCCCGGTCGACGGCCGTCATCAGCACGCCGTCCGCGGTGTCCGCGTCGAGCGACCAGAACATCGCGCCGCCGAGGCCGTGTTCGCGGACGTACCCGGTCTTGGCGCGCAGCACCTGGGGGTCGTCGTACGTCCACAGGGTGGTGCCGTCGAAGAGCCAGGCGTGGCCGCCGCGCCGGTCCCGGTGCAGCGTGTAGGTGCCGGAGTCGGCCAGCTTCTTCAGCGCCTTGTAGTCCTCGTACCCGGCGGACCAGGTGGCCGGTGCCGGGCCCGTGGCCGGCTGCCCCATGCCGTCCCCGCCACCGGTGACGCCGGTCCAGCCCTGTCCGTAGAACGGCATGCCCATCACCAGCTTGTGCGCGGGCGCGCCCCGTCGGAGCCAGGCGTCCACCGTGCCGTCGACGCTGAAGTCGCCCCGGGCGCGGAGCGCGGACTGCTGGGCGGTCCTCGGCTCGCCGGAGACGTGGAAGTCGTAGCCCTGGAGGGTCACGAAGTCGAGGTCGCGCATGATCCGGCGGACGTCGAAGCCCGCGTCGATCTTGGCGGGAGCGGTCGGGACGAAAGCGGTCAGCTCGTACGGGGTCTTCTTCCTCTGGCTCCGCGCGTACGCGTCGAGCTGCGTGCGGAACTCCCTGACGAGCGCGGTGAAGTTCTGCTTGTCCTCGGGCCGGTACTTCGTGTCGGTGTCGCCCGCGGAGCCGGGCCACTCCCAGTCGAGGTCGATCCCGTCGAACACGCCGGCGGCCGCTCCCGCGCCGCCGCGGGCGCCGTCCTGCGGAAGATTGCCCTTGATGTAGAGGTCGATGCAGGACTCGACGAAGGCCTTGCGGGAGGCCGGGGTGAGCGCGGCGTCCGAGAAGTGCGTGGACCAGCTCCAGCCGCCCAGCGAGATCAGCACCTTGAGGCCGGGGTGCTTGGCCTTGAGCTCGCGCAGCTGGTTGAAGTTGCCGGCGAGGGGCTGCTCGCCGGTGTCGGCCACCCCGTCGACGGAGTTCGCGGCGTCGAGCGGGCGCACGTAGTCGGCCCAGGCGTCGGCTTCACCGGGCACGTTCCCGGTGAAGCACCTGCCCTCGGGACTGACGTTGCCGAAGGCGTAGTTGATGTGGGTGAGCTTGCCGGCGGAGCCGTTCGCCTCCAGGTCCTGGACCTGGAAGTCCCGTCCGTAGACACCCCACTGGGTGAAGTAGCCGACCTTCTTGTACGGACGGTCGTGGCCGCCGTCGGCCTGCGCGGCGGCGGCGGGCGCGAAGGCGGTCAGCAGGGAGAGGGAGCAGGCGGCGACGGCCAGCCTGCCGAGCATGCTGCGGCGCATGGGCTTCCTTTGCGGATGCGGGGAGCGGGGCGTGTGCGCGTGCGCTGTGCATGCCGGAAACTATTGGTCTGGACCAGAGCGGTCAAGGGGGCGGCCGAAACTTACCCGCTACGGCAGCGGCAGGCTCCACTGGCCGACGTCGTCGGCGAGGCCGGTGTCGAGGGCGAACTGGACCGCGGCCGGCTCGGCGTCCGCCGGGATCCGGAACGCGACGAAACCCTCCGCCGTGCCGCCGGGATCGAGCGTGACGGTCTCGGGGAAGGCCGGCCCCGCGGTGGTGGGGACGTCATCGCCGGTGAACCGCTGCCCGGCGGTGTCCAGCAGGTGCGCGGCGGGAGCGGGGGAGTCCTGGTAGACGGCGGTTCCGGTGTTCTCCAGGCGGAAGCGCGTCGCGACGAGCCGGTCGGTCCCGGTGGACTCGGGTCCCGCGGGGCTCGCCGGGTCCACCACCTGCGTCAACGTGACGTCGAGCCGCAGGCCCGGCCCGTTCCCGGTGAGGGAGATCGTCTCGCCCGAGCCGTCCGGGGCCGCGCCCAGCAGGGCGGGCGCGAGGAGGGCGAGCGCCAGGAGCGAGCGCCGCAACCGCACCCGCCCCGGTCGTCGGCTTCGGGGCATGACGGAACCTCCCGCTCCACGGGTCCCCACCACCCACGATCCTCCGCACCTCGCGGTCCCGCCACCCACACCGGCCGGGCCGCGCCGTCCCAAGAGGTCATCCCCATGTGGCGATTCTGCGGTGGCAGGCGGGGAGGCTTTTAGGATCTCCGGCATGGCAACAAGACTCGTACAGATCAATATGAAGGCCCAGGACGACTCCGCGCTCGGCCGGTTCTGGGCGGAGGCACTCGGGTGGGGTATCGACAGCGAGGGACCCGGCGTCACGAACCTCGAACCGGTGGGCTTCACCTACCCCGACCCGGCGGCCGTCTGCATCGACATCATCGCCCGCCCGGAACCCAAAACGGTGAAGAACCGGGTACACCTCGATCTGGCCACCACCTCGACCGCCCATCAGGCGGAGTTGGTCGCGCGCCTGCAGGATCTGGGTGCGACGCTCGCCGACGTGGGTCAGGGCGACGTCCCCTGGACGGTCATGGCCGATCCGGAGGGCAACGAGTTCTGCGTCCTGGAACCCCGTCCGATCTACCAGGACACCGGGCCGATCGCCGCGGTGGTGGTCGACTGCACCGACCCGCGAGCGATGGCCCGGTTCTGGGACGAGGCGATGGACTGGACGCTCCACGAGGTCACCGACGAGCAGGCGTCCATGCGCTCCGCCAAAGGCGTCGGCCCCTACCTGGAGTTCGTCCGCACCCCCGACACCAAGAGCGTGTGGAACCGCGTCCACCTCGACATCGCCCCCTACCGCGGTGACGACGTGGAAGCAGAAGAAGCCCGGCTGCGCTCCCTCGGCGCCACCGACCCCGGTATCGACCAGTCCGCGATCTCCTGGACGATTCTGGCCGATCCGGAGCGCAACGAGTTCTGCCTCCTGAGCCCTCGCTGACCCTGGGCAACGGCTCGGGTCGGTTCCGGGTCAACGGCGCAGGCCTTCGGCCACCCCGGACAGTCAGCCCCGCCCCTGGAGGGTGATCGGCCGGTCGCCCACCGGCAGAACCACTCCGGCGAGGGACTCGCACACGGTCGGGCCGGGAATTGATTGGATCTCCCGGCCCGTTCGTGTCATGGTTGGTCCCACCGAAGGGGTGTAGCTCAGCTGGTCAGAGCGCCGGTCTCCAAAACCGAAGGCCGCAGGTTCGAATCCTGCCGCCCCTGCGACACCGACAGCACGCCTGTCGAGAACGCCCGGCCGGGAGTACATCTCCGGCCGGGCGTCGCCGTTCGCCCGGACCGGCCGCGGTCGGACAGTCGGCCGAGTGCGTCGGACAAGGCGCGCCTGCCCGGCCGGCGTTCGTCCAGGACGGCCGTGGCCGGCGACGCGGCGACCGACAACTCTTCGGCGGCACGGGCACACCGGACATCGTCTACCGTCTTTCGGATGGGGACAGACGTACGGCGGGGCGACGACCGGTGGCCGGACCGGGACTGGGGGCCGGCAGCCGGGCCAGGGCTCCGGCAGGCCTGGTTCAGGGGGCTGAGCTTCAACGCGGCCGCACCGGACCACATCCGGATCCGGCTGCTGGACCTGGACACGGCGCCGTACGTCCTGGCGCGGCGCGACCTGTCACCTGCCGTCGTCGACGCCGCGGTCGGCCACCCGGACCGGCAGGTCCGCGGCAGGCTCGCCGAAGCACCCGCATCCCTCGGGCTCACCGCCGCCCAGTGGTCACGGCTGGTGCTCGGCGAATCCGGCGGTGCCCGGCGCGAGCTGATGCTCCAGGCCGCGGCCATGGCCGGGCGGGGACTGACGCGGGAGGCGTACGGAACGCTGGCCGCGGACCCCTTCGGTCCGGTCCGGGAGGAACTGGCCCGGATGCCCGCACTGCCCCTCCCGCTGCGCCTGGCCCTGCTGGCGGATCCACTCCCGCAGGTACGGGCCGCCGCGTGCGAAGCCGGCTGGCGGGACCTCGGCGAAGGGACCCGGGCCCGGCTGGCCGCGGATCCCGCCCCGGCGGTGCGGACCGCGGTCACGCTCGCCCGGCACGAGGAGGTGCCGCTCACCGCGGAGTTCTACGACGCCGAGCCCGGAGCGGGCCGTCTCGTCGAGGGCCACCGGCTGGAACGGGAGCTCGCCCTGCGGCTGTGCGCCGACGCGGACCCCTGGCTGCGCCGGAACCTGGCCCGCAACCCCTACCTCGACCCCGACCTGGTCGAGGTACTCGCGGCCGACCCCGAGGACGACGTACGCCTTGCCGTGTCCACGCGTCCTGAGCTGACGGAGGAGCGGCGGGCCGCCGTACCGGTGGACATCGACCCGCGGACGATGCGGCGGCCGGTCGCGTGGGTGGTGGCGCTGCACGAGGACGAGGAGGCCATGCGCCGCCTCGCGGCATCCCCGCACCTCCTGCTGCGCAGCAGCGTCGCGACGGCCCGGCGGCTGCCGCCGGACGTGGTGGAACGGCTGGCCGGGGACGAGGACCGGGTCGTCCGGCTCTTCCTCGCAGAGCGGTGCGACGACGCTCCGGCGGACATGCTGCTGGAGGTGTGGCAGTGGTGGAACGGGAGCTACTCCACCCCCGACCGGCCCTACGGACACCCGAACTTCCCACGGCGCGACCTGCTCCGCCACGCCGACGACCCGCACCCGCGGCTGCGGCAACTGGCCCTCGACGACCCGGACTCGACGCCCGGTCTGGTGGAACGGTTCGCCGGGGACGAGGACGCCGAGGTACGCCTGCGCGCCGCCACCGACCCCCGGCTGTCGCCGGACTCGGTGGTACGGATGCTCGACGACCCGGACAGCGGCGTACGTGCCATGGCGGCGCGGCATCCACGGGTGCCCGTACCCGTCCTCGTCGCGCTGCTCGGCGACGAGGGGACGGCGGAGGACGCCGCCCGGAACCCGGTGCTGCCGGTGGCCGTCATGGAGCGGATGACCGTCACAGGGCCATGAAGTGGTGATGATCCGAGTCTGTGGGGCCCGCGGCGGCGGTGGATGAGCGGACGTACTCGTCCACCGCCCCGCGCATGCTCGGCCGAGGCCTACTCGGCGCCCGGCTCCTGGTAGCCGTACGGGCGCGTGATGATCTCCATCCCGTGGCCGCTCGGGTCCGTGAAGTACACCCCGCGGCCCCCGTCGTTGTGGTTGATCTCGCCGGGGTGGCGGCCGTGCGGGTCCGCGAAGTACGGGACCCGTGCCGACCGGATCTTCTCGAACGCCGCGTCGAACTCCTCCTCCGAGAGGAGGAAGGCGTAGTGCTGCGGGGTGATGGACCCGGCCGGGATGGTCGCGAAGTCCAGGGTGACGCCGTTCGCGGTGTCCACGGGGATGAAGGGTCCCCACTCGGTCCCGACCTCCAGGCCGAGGACGTGTGCCAGGAAAGTGGCGGACTCCCGGTTGTCACGGGAGTGGATGATCGTGTGGTTCAGATGGACGGACATGGGTGAATGCCTCCGAAAGGCACGTCACGGCGCCTCCATGCCTCACCCGGACGGTGACCGACACGCGATGCCGTGATCACGATCCTAAACACCCTCTTCGGGCGAAGTCCACCCTCTTCGACCCGCACCCCACCACCCGGCCCGGCGGCCGCACCGGCTCACGAACCCCCGTACACCGCCTTGACGTTGTCCTGCGCCGGGTGGGTCCGGCCGGCCGGACCCGCCGCGAACACCCGCAGGAGGTTCTCCGTCACCCGGGTGGTCAGCGCCCCGGAGCGTGCGTCCAGACCGTGGTTGCGTCCGCTGCGGCCGTCGCCGGTCGCGTCCAGGGCCTCCACCCATCGCATCGTGCCGGTCGCGAACACTCCCGCCCCGCTCGCCACCGTGTAGTAGGCCGTGTCCTGGTGGCTGGGCCGCCCCTCGCACACCACGGGGGAGTGGGCCAGGATCTCGATCGGCCGGGGCGTCGGGAAGCCCGTGTCGACCTTGTCGTACTCGACGCCGACCAGGTGCTCGAAGCGGTCGCCCGCCTTCGCGCCGGTGCCCTCGAAGAGCCAGTGCCCGGGGTTGGTCACCACGTACGGGGCGTCCACCGGATAGCCGTCGTAGATCACGCCGAGCAGCGAGCTCTCCGGGTTCGCGCCGGGCGCGGAGCGGAAGTCCACCGTCGCGGGATGGCCGCGCTTGAACCCCGGGTCCTGCTCGTAGGACGACTTGTAGCAGACCAGCGTACGGTCCGGCCCCAGGTCGGAGGGTTCCAGCCGGATCCGGCGGAAGCAGCAGTTCGCGCCCAGGATCGCGATGTTGGTACCGGCGTCGCGGGCGGCCGTGAAGTGGGCCCGCTGTTCCGGCGACCAGTACTCGTCGTGCCCGAGGGAGAGCACCGCCGCCGCCCCCTCCAGCAGCCGCTTCTCCCGTGCCACGTCGGTGGTGGTCGTGTAGGCGAGGGGTATGCCGAGGCGCTCGGCCAGCGCGATCAGCGGAGCCTCGTACACCAGGAACAGGCCCGCGCCGTCGTCGTACTCGTACGGCCGGTCGAAGCTCACGGCGAGCGAACGGGAGGCGAAGCCGCCGCCGGGGCCGTCGTAGCTGCCGTAGCCGCCCCACCGGTTGTACGCCTGCCAGGTGGCCACCGCGTTGACCACGACCGTACGGCCGGCGGTCGACGCGGACCGGACGGTGATCGGCACGAAACGCCGGCCCTCGCCGCCCTGCGCGTCCAGCCGCAGCAGGTAGCTTCCCTCCGGCCAGTCCTTCGTCTCGACCGTGGCGCTACGGGTCCACCGGGTGCGGACCATCCTGGTCCCGGCGTCCACCGTGTGCTCGGGCTGCCGGGCCCCGGGCAGGGCCTCGGAGCGCCACACCAGCCGCGCCCGGGCCCCGCCGTACCAGCCCATCCGGTAGGCGGAGACGGTGAACCGGGGCGCGGTCGTCGACACGTGCAGCCCGAAGGACTCGCCGGGCAGGACGCTGACCTTGTCCGCGAATCCCTCGATGGCCCGCGCCGGACCGGCCTTGTCCACGGGCCAGTCGGCATGGCCCGGACGGGCGTTCTCGGCCTTGACGTCGAGCCCCTGCGGTCCGGCCGCCGGCGGCTTCCCGCCCGGCGCGGCGGACTCCGACGCGGTCGCGGACCGCGGCCCCGCCCCGGATCCGCCCTCGCCCGTGCCGTCGCCGTTCGCGCAACCGGCCAGGGTCCCGAGCCCCGCGGCCGTGGCCGCCCCCGCCGCGATCGCGAGGAACCGCCGCCTGCCTGCGTCTTCGCCGTCCGCGGCGGGCCCGGCCGAGTACATCTGATGCATGGAGAGCACGTTATGTGACGCTCTGGCCCGTGCTTTCACCGGCCTGACCGGCACGACATCTCCTAGGCTGGCCCCCTGTTGTTCCGGGCACCAACCGACGTCGGGGGAACGCGAGATGACGTACAGCACCGCACACGCACCGGGCACGATCAGGCAGCTGTGGCAGCTGCTGGAACCGGTCCACGCCGTCGTCTACTTCGCCCCCGAGGCCTACGAGGAGGCCGGCGCGCTCGGCTATGCCACCGACGACCGGTGGCCGATGTACTTCGCCTACCGGGCCGCACCCCTGGGCCCGGCCGGAGCGGGGCTCGTGAACGCCCTCTTCTACAGCTTCAGCCCCGCCATGGTGAACCACTACCTCGCCCGGTCCTGGCACACCGCCGAGCCCGCCCGCGTGCTCGCGGCCCGGGCCGTCGCCGCCGACCGCTCGCTGCACGCCCTGCTCGGCGAGCGCACCGCCTCCCCCGACCTGGCCGAGGCCGCCCGGCTGGCCCGGCGCGCCGCCGAGGCCGTCACCACCGGCGGGCGCCCGCTGGCCGCCGCCAACGCCGCCCTGCCCTGGCCCACGGCTCCGCACACCGTGCTCTGGCACGCGGCGACGATCCTGCGCGAGCACCGCGGGGACGGCCACCTCGCCGCCCTTCAGGCCCACCACCTCGACCCCGTCGAGTCCCTGGTCCTCCAGTCGGGCGTGGGAGCCGCGCCCGCCCAGTGGTTCGAGGGCCGCCGGTGGTCCGCGGGCCGGTGGAACGCCGCCCGCGAGCGGCTCACCTCCCGGGGCCTGCTGGCCGAGGACGGCGCGGCCACCGAAGCAGGGCTGACGCTGCGCACCGGGGTCGAAAAGCTCACCGACGAACTCGCCTCGGGCCCGTGGGCGGCGCTGACCCCGCAGGAAGTGGCCCGGCTCGCGGAACTCCTCCTCCCGCCGGTCCTCGACATCGTCGGCGCCGGGATCCTCCCCACCCAGGGCACCCTGGGCATCGGGGTGAAGTACGACTACGAGGGCTGATCCGCAGCCCGCGAGGGGCCTTCGCGACCGGCGGGGTGCCCCGGCACACAGGCTCCCGATCCGTTCTGCGGCCCGCCTCCGGACGGTCCAGGCCTCCATGGCCGGATCGGCGTTCTGCCACAGAAGGGCCGGGCTGTGTTCAGCTGCTTGCCGGCACCTGCCGGGCGTCGTCGGCCTGGAGCGACAACGCCCGTATGCACCCGCAGACTTGGGAGGGAACATGCCTCGTATCACCCGATCGGCGGCGGTCACCGCAGCCACCGCCGTCGCTTTCGCCGCAGCACTGACCGGAACCGCCGGGGCCGATGCCACGGGTGTGACCGCAACCCCGGCCGGGACCGCACCCCAGCCCGTGCACTGGGCCGCACCGCCCCAGGGCGTGACGGTCGCCGCGCCGCAGCGACTGCTGAACCAGCCCGTGCGGATCACCAACGACTTCGCCAAACGCCCCACCACCCAGTGTCTGGACGTGGACGCGAACGGTGGCGGCAACGGCACGGTCGTCCAGATCTGGCAGTGCAACGGCACCGCCCAGCAGCGTTGGTACCTCTGGAACAACGGCGCGCTGGAGAGCTACCGCTTCCCGGGCAAGTGCCTGGACGCCGACCTCAACGGCGGTGGCCGCAACGGCACCAAGGTGCAGATCTGGGACTGCAACAACACCCCGCAGCAGAGCTGGTCCCACCCGTCGGGCGACCGTGCGATCTACAACGCGCGCTTCTACGGCGGCGGCAACATCGTCATGGACCGCGACGCGAACGTCGTGGGCAACGGAGCCCGCATCCAGCTGTGGCAGAAGAACTTCCAGTCGCAGCAATGGTGGGACGTCTGGGCCGACTGACCTCGGGAACAGGAACCGGCTCCGGGCGTGCGGATCGCGCTCCGCGGGTCGATCCGACGGATGCCGAGCGGGAACGGCCGCGGCCGTTCCCGCTCGTCGACCGCAACCGCGGCGGCTCTCGCCGTCCGGCTGCGGTCACGATTCAGCGCGGGCCCGCCAGCAGCCCCACCTCTGCCTGCTCACCCGGAAACGTGGTTTCAGGAGCGGAGCGGCAGGTGCGGAAGCAGCCCCACGTGCTGCCGTACAGCCCGGAGTGAGAGAGTTCCTTCCGTGAAGCGCACGAGCACCCGCCTCGCCGACGGCCGCGAGATCTTCTACTACGACACCGGCGACGGCGCCGCCCGCGCCTTCCCCGACACGCGTCCGCTCGACGCGTCCGCCACCGCGGGCGGCCCCGAGGTCCGGCGTGATCCGCTGCTCGGCGACCGGGTCGTCATCGCCTCCCACCGGCAGGCCCGCACCTACCACCCGCCCGCCGACGCCTGCCCGCTGTGCCCGTCCACCGGGGGACGCACGAGCGAGATCCCGGCCCCCGACTACGAGGTGGCCGTCTTCGAGAACCGCTTCCCCTCCCTCGCCGGCGACACCGGCCGCTGCGAGGTCATCTGCTTCACCCCCGACCACCTGACCTCCTTCGCCGAGCTCGACGAGGAGCGCGCCGCGCTCGTCCTCGCCGCCTGGAGCGACCGCACCACCGAACTCTCCGCCCGCGAGGGCGTCCAGCAGGTCTACTGCTTCGAGAACCGCGGCACCGAGATCGGCGTCACCCTCGCGCATCCGCACGGCCAGATCTACGCCTTCCCCTTCGTGACACCGCGCACCACCCGGATGCTCGCCACCGTCGCCGCCCACCGCGAGCGCACCGGCGGCAACCTCTTCGAGGAGGTCCTGGCCGCCGAGCGCGCCGAAGGCACCCGCGTCGTCCTCGAAACGGAGCACTGGACCGCCTTCGTGCCCTACGCGGCGCGCTGGCCGTACGAGGTCCACCTCTACCCGCGCCACCGGGTCCCCGACCTGCCCGCCCTCGGCGACGAGGCCCGCGCCGACTTCCCCCGGGTCTACCTGGAGCTGCTGCGCCGCTTCGACCGGCTCTTCGACCGGCCCGACCCGACCCCGTACATCTCCGCCTGGCACCAGGCCCCGGCGGGCGAGGGCCGGGCCGACTTCGCGCTCCACCTGGAGCTCTTTACGATCCGCCGTACCGCGGACAAGCTGAAGTACCTGGCCGGGACCGAATCCGGCATGGAGGCCTACATGAACGACGTCCGGCCCGAGGCCGCGGCCGCGCGGCTGCGGGAGGTGGCGAGCACGTGAACGGGTCGGCGGCGGACGAATTCCGGCAGCTGTACGGGTACCCGCCCGAGGGGGTCTGGGCGGCCCCCGGCCGGGTCAACCTGATCGGCGAACACACCGACTACAACGACGGCTTCGTCCTGCCCTTCGCCCTTCCGCAGCGCACCGAGGTGGCCGTGGCCCGGCGCACCGACCGGATCCTGCGGGTGCACTCCGCCGACGTCCCCGCCGGCGCGGTCACCCTCGACCTCGCCGACCTCGATCCGGCGCGCCCTCCGCAGGGCGACGCGAGCTGGGCCGCGTACCCCGCCGGGGTCGTCTGGGCCCTGCTGGACGCCGGACTTCCGGTCGGCGGCGCCGATCTGCACGTACGGTCCGACGTACCGGCCGGCGCCGGCCTGTCCTCCTCCGCCGCCCTGGAGGTGGCCACCGGGCTGGCCCTCACCGACCTGTACGGGATCACCCTCACCCGCCCCGAACTGGCCGCACTCGCGCGGCGCGCCGAGAACGCCTACGTCGGCGTCCCCTGCGGGATCATGGATCAGACGGCCTCGGCCTGCGCGACCGAGGGACACGCCCTCCACCTCGACACCCGCAGCCTCGAACAGCGCCACATCCCCTTCGACTGCGCGGCGGCCGGCCTGCGCCTCCTCGTCATCGACACCCGGGTCAAGCACGCACTCGCCGACGGGGCCTACGGCCGCCGCCGGGCCTCCTGCCACCGCGCGGCCGGGGCCCTGGGCCTGCCCGCCCTGCGCGACCTCCCGTACGAAGAGCTGGAGCAGGCCCTGGCCCGCCTGGACGACCCGGTGCAGAGGAAGCGGGCCCGGCACGTGGTGACCGAGAACGAACGGGTGCTGAAGATCGAGGCGTTGCTGCGGGCCGGCCGGCTGCGCGAGACGGGACCGCTGCTCACGCAAGGCCACCTCTCGCTGCGCGACGACTACGAGGTGTCCTGCCCGGAGCTGGACCTGGCGGTCGCCACGGCGAACGCAGCGGGCGCGTACGGCTCCCGCATGACGGGTGGAGGCTTCGGCGGCTCGGCGCTGTCCCTGATCGACGCGGACGCCGAGCGGTCGGTGACCCGGGCGGTGACGGACGCCTTCCGCGGCGCGGGCTTCACGCCGCCCCGCATCACGACGGCATCCCCCTCCCCGGGCGCCACCCGCCTCCTCTGAGGCCGTCCCGCGCTGACACCGCTCCCGGGTTCAGGGGGACTGGGGCGGCGGCGTGGCGCCGGGCACCGGGGCGACGAACGTGGGGTTGTCCTGCCCGGCGGGTTCCATGGGCCGGATGTCGACGACGGTCACGCCGGTGCCGGGCCGCTGCTCCCCGATCAGTTCGCCGCGGTGCCGCATGACGAACGGCACGGTGAGACGTTGGGCGGGTACGGCGTCGTTGACGTAGACGTCTTCGGTGTAGTCGTAGCGGGCCGAGGACCAGCACGCTTCGCATCCCGCTTCGGGCTTGCCCTCGTACGTCCACCGCAGGGTGACGCGGTAGGTGACGGGATCGTCGGTGCCGGCCCCGGAGGTGAAGAGCAGCTTGCCGCGGCCGGTGCGCTGGTCGGTGGCGCACATGTCGACGGTGGCGGTGCCGTGGGCGGGGACGCCCTCGGGGGTGGGGAGCTGGGGCACGGGATGCGGGCAGCCGGGCGCGGGGGTGGGGGCGGGCGTCTCGCCCGTGCCTCCGCCTCCGGGCCGGCCGCTGGGCCTGCCGGGTTGCGGGGTGCCCGTGGGGTTCGGGGCGACGGTGGGGTTCGGGGCGACGGTGGGGACCTGGGTGGGGGTGGCCCCCGGGTCGGGGGTGCCCGTAACGGGGGTGCCCGACGGCATGGCCGTGGGCCGGGGGGTCGGCTGGACCGACGGCCCCACGGTGGGCGAGACGCTCGGGACGGGGCCGGGGGTCTCGTCGGCGTTGACGGGTCCGGCGAATAAGGCGAGAACGGCGGCCGCGCAGGTGGCGACGGCAGCGGCCGGTATCAGCTTCCGGTTCACGGGTTTCCTTCGGGTCGGGCTGCCCCCGCTCCGGTCGGGCCGGGGGGAACTCCGGTCAGAACGCGGCCGCGACCAGCGGGGCGACGTCATGATCCACACGGTCAAATTACCCCGGGCGGGCGAGGTGGCCGGTGGGGCTGCGGCCCGCGTGTCACAAGGCGTTCACAGCCCGCTGCCCGGATTTCGGTCCGGCGCCCGGAGCGGCCGCCTAGACTGAAAGCACAGTTGATCATGTACTTGTCGAGTCGGAGGAACGAACCGCATGCGCTATCTCCCCCTGGGCAGTTCAGGACTGCAGGTCTCCGCCGTCGGCCTCGGCTGCAACAACTTCGGCGGCCGACTCGACGCCCAGGCCACCCGCGCCGTCGTCGACGCCGCCCTGGACGCGGGCATCACCCTCCTGGACACCGCCGACATCTACGGCGGCGCCGGCGGCTCCGAGGTCCACCTCGGGCAGGCCCTCAAGGGCCGTCGCGACCAGGTCGTCCTCGCCACCAAGTTCGGCTACGACGGCGTGGACATGAAGTACGGCCCCGCCGCCGGTTCGCGCGGTGGCCGCGCCTACATCCGGCGTGCCGTCGAGGAGTCCCTGCGCCGCCTCGACACCGACCACATCGACCTCTTCCAGCTGCACAGCCCCGACCCGGCCACCCCCATAGCCGAGACCCTGGCCGCGCTCACCGAGCTCGTCGCCGAGGGCAAGGTCCGTTACATCGGCCACTCCAACCTCTCCGGCTGGCAGCTCGCCGAAGCCGCCCACGTCGCCCGCGAGACCGGCTCGGTCCCTTTCGTGTCGGCGCAGAACGAGTGGTCGCTGCTGGAGCGGTCGGTCGAGCGCGAGCTGGTCCCGGCCGCCCTCCACTACGGCGTCGGCGTCCTTCCGTACTTCCCGCTCGCCAACGGCCTGCTGACCGGCAAGATCCGCCGGGGTGCGCCCGTACCGGCCGGCTCCCGCCTCGAAGGCCGCGACTCGTACCTCACCGAGGAGCGCCTCGACGTCGTCGAAGCGCTGGCCGCGCTCGCCGAGAAGCACGACCGGACCGTCCTCGAACTCGCCATCGGCTGGCTCTCCGCCCAGCCCGGCTGCGCCTCCGTCATCGCGGGAGCCACCTCCGCCGAGCAGGTACGGGCCAACGCGGCCGTCGCCGACCGTCCGCTGGACGCCGAGCTGCTCGCCGCGATCGACGCGATCCCGGGGGCGCGACGGCCCGAGTGACGGCTCAGACGGGCGCCCCCGTCAGGACGTCCACCTTGCCGGTGTCCAGCGAGTAGTAGGCACCGACGACGGCCAGGGCGCCCTTCTTCACGAGGGGCGCCAGGTCGGAGTTGGAGCGCAGATCGTCCGCGGTGACCCGGATCTGGTTGTGGATCATGGTGTCGACGGGGTCGGCGCCGGGGTTCCGGGCCGTCAGCCGGTACGCCGGCTCCACCGCCCTCACGATCGCCTGGAGGTTCCCGGGCAGGGGCGCGTCCTCCTGCAGGGACTTGTACGCGGCCTCGACGGCGCCGCAGCGCTGGTGCCCGAGCACGACGATCAGCGGGGTGCCGCCCGTCATGGGCCCGTACTCGACGGAACCGGTGACCACCGGGCCGATCGCCTGCCCGCCCGTACGCAGGACGTACAGATCGCCGAGCCCGGTGTCGAAGACGAGCTCGGGCGCCACCCGGGAATCGATGCAGGTGAGGATCCCCCCGAACGGGTCCTGCGCCGCCGCGACGAGCTGACGCCGCTCCGGATCCCGGTCGGGGTGATCGAGGTCCCCGCTCACCCAGCGCGCGTTGCCCTCCATCAGCCGGGCGAACGCGGCCGTCGGCGTGTCCGGCCGCGGCTCGGGTGCGGCGGTCGTCTCCCTCGGGGTGCCCGCCGAGGAGCATCCCGCGACCGCGACGGCCGCCGCGAGGCCACCCGTCAGCACGGCCCGGCGGGCCGGACGTCCAGCTGTGTGCATGGGCGGTACCCCTGGGTCGTGATGACCGCGATTGTCCACCGTGCCGGGGCGATGGGACCGCAGCCACACTCGGGCGCGGCAGCATGGCCACGGACGGCACACGGCCCACGGTCCGCGGGTCGTGGGCCGTCCGCGCCCGGTCAGGACACGATGTCCTTGCGGGAGAACCCGCGGAAGGCGAGCGCGAACAGCACCAGCGCGTACGACACCGACACCACCGCCCCCTTGACCATCCCGCCCCACTCCAGCTGCGGCTGCAGGGCGTCCGCCCAGGCGAACTGCCAGTGCGCCGGCAGGAACTCCCGCCACGACCCGAGGGCCGTCACCGCGTCCAGCACATTGCCGACGATCGTCAGCCCGACCGCCCCGCCCACCGCACCCAGCGGCGCGTCCGTCCGCGTCGACAGCCAGAACGCCAGCCCCGCCGTCACCAGCTGCGACACGAAGACGAAGGCCACCGCCAGCGCGAGCCGCGGCACGGTGTCCCCGACCGCCAGCGCCCCGCCGGCCGGGAGCTTCAGCGGCCCCCACCCGTACGCGGCCGTGCCCGCCGCCAGCGCCACCACCGGCAGCAGCACCATCGCCGCCAGGCTGAAGCCCAGCGCCACCACCAGCTTGCTCCACAGCAGCCGCGCCCGGGGCACCGGCGAGGCCAGCAGGTAGCGCAGCGAGGACCAGCTGGCCTCCGACGCCACGGTGTCCCCGCAGAACAGCGCCACCGGCACCACCAGCAGGAAGCCGGCCGAGACGAACAGACAGGTCGCGGCGAAGTTCGCGCCCGAGGCCGTGGCCGTGTCGATCAGGGTGATGCGGCCGTTCCCGCCGCCCCGGCTGCCCGGCCCGCCGCCCACCGCGAACGCGATCATCAGGATGAACGGCAGCGCGGCCAGCACCCCGCCCATGACCAGCGTCCGCCGCCGGCGCCACTGCCGCAGCGCCTCCACGCGCAGCGGGAGCGTACGGCTCGCCCGGTAGCCGGGAGCCACCTCCCGCACCGTCGTCGCCGTACTCACGCCGCACCTCCGATCAGGGTGAGGAACGCGTCCTCCAGTCGCCGGTGCGGTCCCACTCCGCTCACCGGCACCTCCAGCCGTACGAGTTCGGCGATCAGCCCCGCGGCCGTCGCGCCTTCGAGCCGTACGAGCAGCCCGTCATCGGCGGCCACCACGGAACCCACTCCCTCCAGCGCCGCCACCTTCTCGACGCTCACCTCGTCCACCGGCTCCGCCAGTGTCACCAGCAGCGTGTCCCCGCCGCCGGTGATCTCCGAGACCTCGCCCGCGGCGACCCGCCGCCCGCGGTCCATGACCACCAGGTGCGTACAGGACTGCTCCACCTCCGACAGCAGGTGACTGGAGACGATGACCGTCCGCCCGCCCGCCGCGTAGCGGATCATCACGTCCCGCATCTCCCGGATCTGCGGCGGGTCCAGACCGTTCGTCGGCTCGTCGAGGATCAGCAGGTCCGGCATCCCGAGCATCGCCTGTGCGATCGCGAGGCGCTGGCGCATGCCCTGCGAGTACGTGCGCACCGCGCGCTCCAGCGCGTCACCGAGCCCGGCGATCTCCAGGGCCTCGGCCATGTGCGAGTCCTCGGCCGGGCGGCCGGTGGCCTGCCAGTAGAGCTCCAGATTGGCGCGGCCCGTCAGGTGCGGGAGGAATCCGGCGCCCTCCACGAAGGCCCCGACCCGTGACAGCACGGGCGCCCCGGCCCGTACCGCCTGCCCGAACACGCGGATCTCCCCGGCGTCCGGCGAGATCAGCCCCATCAGCATCCGCAGGGTGGTGGTCTTCCCGGCCCCGTTGGGTCCGAGCAGTCCCAGTACCTGCCCCTTCTCGACGCGGAAGGACAGGTCCTTCACCGCGTACCGGTCCTGCGCCTTCGCGTAGCGCTTCGTCAGTCCGGTGATCTGCAGGGGCACGTCGGCCAGTGCCGGGTCCGGCTGCGCCGCGCCGGACCCCGGCCCGGCGGACCCCCGGCCGGTCCGCCGCAGGCCCAGCAGCGCCGCGGCCAGCGCGATCGCGCCCAGCGGTAGCCACCAGGTCCAGGCGGGCAGCCCGGCCGAGGCGGTCCGCACCTGCGCGGCGACGGGCACGGCCAGGGGGCCCTCCGCGGCGACGGTGTAGGTGGCCGGCGCCGCCGGGGTCGCGTAGCCGAGGTCGGTCGCGGCGATCACCAGCCGCAGCCGGTGTCCCGCCGCCACGGAGTGGTCGATCGCGGGCAGCCGCAGCCGCACGCTCGTACCCTGCTGCGCGTTCTCCACCCGCACCGGGGCGACCAGCTGGCTCGGCAGCACCTGCTGACGGCCGTCGGGCCCCACGTCGTACACCTTGCCGAACAGGACGGCCGAACCGTCGGCGGCTGTCGACCTCACCTTCAGGGTGAGAGTCGGTGTGCCGGTGACCGTCATGTCCTCGGCCAGCGGCGCCGACTCGAACCGGGCGTTCTGCCCGGGGAAGTCCAGGGAGAGCCCGGCCCCGAAGGCGGCGAGCTGCCCGCCGATGCCCGGGAGCGCGGACAGGGCGGGAGGCGCGCCGCCCGCCGGATTGGCGAAGGTCTGCTCCGGCCCGGTCAGGGCGAACTCCCGCGGGCCGGATTCCAGCCCGGGATACCGGTCACCGGTCGCTCCGCGCAGGGTGACCTCGCCGTCGGTGGAGTCGATGCCTCCGGAGCGCGTGACCCGGAACGCCGGGCCGGTGTCGGCGCCCTCGTCCCCCTTGAGGTGGCGGTCGAACCAGGAGGCCACCCGGGCCTCGACCCGGTCGGCCTCGCGCATCCCGCCGTCGTGCCCGCCGGCCGCCCAGTCCACGGAGACGGGCGCGCCGTTCGCCGCGATGGCCTTGGCCATGGCATCGGCCTGGTCCAGCGGGAACAGGGAGTCGTCCTGGCCCTGCACGATCAGGGTCGGCACCTTGATCCGGTCGCCGACGGCCGACGGACTGCGCTGCTCCAGCAGGGTGCGGGCCTCGGGATCGGGCTTGCCCGCCACCGCGACGCGCTCGTACATCGCGCAGAGTTCGGGCTGGAACCGTCCGCAGCCCGGTGCGGCGGCCGCCGCACCGGGCCGCTGTCCCGGCAGGGCCTGCTGCATCCCGTCGGTCGAGCCGCTGGTGAAGAAGATGCCGGACCAGAGCTTCTTGAAGACGCCGTTCGGGAAGAGGGCGTCCGCGAGGTTCCAGTAGGTGATCTGCGGGGCGATCGCGTCGACCCGCGGGTCGTGACCGGCCGCGAGCAGCGAGATCGCGCCGCCGTAGGAGGCCCCGGAGACGCCGACGCGCGGATCGCCGGCCGCGTCGAGCCGCACCTCGGGCCGGGCCGCGAGCCAGTCGACGAGCCGGGAGACGTCCTTGACCTCGTACTCGGGGTCGTTCAGGCCGATCCGGCCCTCGGAGCGGCCGAAGCCGCGCGCCGACCAGGTCAGGACGGCGTACCCGTCCCGGGCGAGGCGCTCGGCCTGCTCGCGGACATCGTCCTTGCTGCCGCCGAAACCGTGCCCGAGGAGGACGGCGGGACGCTTCTGCGCACCGCCGCCCGCGGTGAAATAGGAGGTGTCGATCCCGGCGCCGGGCATGTTCACGACCTGGTCCTGGCGGTGCACGGCGGGTTCGTCACCGGTCGCGGACGCGGCCGTCCACGTACCGGCCCCCGCCACGACCGCGAGCGCGGCGGCGCCCGCGAGCAGACGGTCTCGGCGGCGCCGGGGCATTCGGAGCTTCATACGGGCACCCTAAGGGCCCGTTCCCCGGGCTCCGAGCACCCACAGGCGGAACCGCCCACCTTCTCCAGGACTAGGCCGGGGCCCGCGTGTACCGCAGCTGCGGTACACGCCCCACGTCCCGGCCTGCCCGGGACCGGCCCGTTCCCGACCTGCGCGGCACATCCGCGGGCGGGAGGATGGCCGCATGCTGCTGGCCGACGTCGCACGCGTGTCCCGGGAGGTCGCCGAGACCTCCGCCCGGTCCCGCAAGAGCGCCCTGCTCGCCGAGCTCTTCGCCGCCGCGTCCCCCGAGGAGGCCGGCCTGGTCATCTCCTACCTCTCCGGGCGCCTCCCGCAGGGCCGCCCGGGCATCGGGTGGCGCACGCTCGCCCAGGAGACCGAACCGGCGGCCGACCCCTCCTTGACCGTCCGCGACGTCGATACCGCGGTGAGCGAACTGGCGACGGTGACGGGCACCGGGTCCGTGGAGCGGCGCGGCCGGATCCTCGCCGGCCTGCTGGGCCGGGCCACCGGGCCCGAGCAGGCGTTCCTGCGCGCCCTGCTGTCCGGCGAGGTGCGCCAGGGCGCGCTCGACGCGGTGGCGCTGGAGGGCGTGGCCGCGGCCGCCCGGGTACCGGCCGCCGCACTGCGCCGGGCGGTGATGCTGGACGGCTCGCTGCCCCGGGTGGCGGCGGCCGTACTGGCCGAAGGAGCGCAGGCCCTGCGCACGGTCACGCTGCGCGTGGGGCAGCCGGTCCAGCCGATGCTGGCGGGTACCGCCAAGTCGGTCGCCGAGGCCCTGACGGTGCTCGGGCCGTGCGCGGTGGAGGAGAAGCTGGACGGGATCCGGGTCCAGGTCCACCGCGAGGGCGACGACGTACGGATCTACACGCGCTCCCTGGACGAGATCACGGCGCGGCTGCCGGAGGTGGCGGAGCTGGCCCGGTCGCTGCCCGGGGAGCGGTTCATCCTCGACGGGGAGGTCATCGGACGGGCGGCGGACGGCCGCCCCGTCCCCTTCCAGGAGATCGCCAGCCGGGTCGGCTCCCGGGTGGACGTCGCGGCCGCCCGGCGGACGCTCCCGGTCGCCCCCTACTTCTTCGACGTCCTGGCCGTGGGCGAGGACGTCCTCCTCGACCTGCCGGTGCGCGAGCGGTACGCGGCCCTCACCGCGCTCGTCCCCGAGGACGCCCGGGTCCGCCGCCTCGCCGTCGAGGACCCGGGGGAGCAGGGCGCCGAGGCCGAGGAGTTCTGGGCCGAGACGCTGCGCCGCGGCCACGAGGGGGTCGTCGTCAAGTCGCTGGACTCGACCTACGCGGCGGGCCGGCGCGGCAGACACTGGCTCAAGGTGAAACCGGTGCACACCCTCGACCTGGTCGTCCTCGCCGCCGAATGGGGCCACGGACGGCGCACCGGCCTGCTGTCGAACCTGCACCTGGGGGCGCGCACCGGCGACGGCACGTACGCCATGCTGGGCAAGACCTTCAAGGGGCTCACCGACGAGATGCTGCGCTGGCAGACGGAGCGGCTGCGCGGGCTGGCGGTCGAGGACGACGGCTTCACCGTCCGGGTCCGCCCGGAACTGGTCGTCGAGATCGCCTACGACGGCCTCCAGCGCTCCTCCCGCTACCCGGCCGGAGTGACCCTCCGCTTCGCCCGCGTCCTGCGCCACCGCCCGGACAAGACCGCGACCGAGGCGGACACGGTGGCCACGGTCCTGGCGGCGCACGCCGGCTAGGAGGTGCCCGGGCCGAGGGGCCGGACGCCCTACGCGTCGTCGAAGTCGCTGTCGTCCTCGCGCAGTCTGCGCCAGAGCCGGGTGCGGTGGAGCACGTAGAGGGCCGCGAGCAGGAAGAGCACCTGCAAGCCCACCGCGAGCAGCCAGAAGACGGCCCGGCTCTCCAGTTCGTCCGTCAGGTAGGCGAAGTTCATGCCGAAGAACCCCGTCAGGAAGGTCAGCGGCAGGAAGATCGTCGACACCACCGCCAGCCGGTTGATCACGCCGTTCTGGTCGCCCGACACCAGGGAGGAATAGCTGCCGAAGGCCCGCCGGGCGCTCTCCTGGAGGGACTCGATGTCCGTGAGCACCAGATTCGCGGTGCGCCGGTACTCGCGGACGAGCTGCTGGCGCTCCTGGTGGAAGCCGCGGTTCATCACCCGGCG
The DNA here is from genome assembly GCF_030440515.1 of Streptomyces xanthophaeus. Classification (GTDB taxonomy): domain Bacteria; phylum Actinomycetota; class Actinomycetes; order Streptomycetales; family Streptomycetaceae; genus Streptomyces; species Streptomyces kutzneri. Next base: position 357,678 of record NZ_CP076543.1, on the reverse strand, counting down.
CGTGACGGTCTCCTCCGCCACCCGGTGGTAGGGGAGAAGGGTGTGGTGCAGCAGGGCCGCGGTGCGCCGCAGCCGTGCCAGGCGGTAGAGCTGCTCGGGCTCGCGCCGGCGGAACATGGCGTCCTCCAGGTCCTCCACCTCCAGGAGGGCTTGGACGGCGGCCCGTCGATAGGTCTCCATGGCCTCGTCCAGCAGCAGGAACAGCATGGCCACGGAGTCCGGCGGGCTCTCGCGCGGGAACCGGGCCGTCACGTCCCCGATCAGCGGGGCCGGCCCCCGGTGCACCGTGAGGAGGTACCGCTCGGTCACCAGGGCGTGGACGTGGACGACCCGGTCCGCGTCGACCGCGGGCACGACGAACGCGCCGTTGTCCCCGAAGATCTCCGCCCGGGCCGATTCCTCCTTGCGCCCGAGCCAAGTCACCTCCTCGGCATCGAGGCCCAGCAGGTGGGCGAGCGACGGTTCTCCGGGCGCGCTGTCCTCGGGCAGTTCCACGTCCACGAACAGGAAGCGGGACGTGGCGAGACGCTCGCGTGCCTGCGACACGGAGCCGCGGGTCAGGATGCCCTCCGGCATGGACATCATCGATACGATCATCGTCCCTCGCCGTAGGTCATCCGGTGCCGTGGCTCCCAGCCTCTGCGGCGCGGGACCCCGCGCAACCGCGGTGACGCATTCGCCCGGCAACGGGCCCTCGAACAGGTGAGGCGGGGGCGTCCCCGGCGAAGATTTGCCTCAGAGGCAAGTAGGTTTGCCAGTCAGGCAAGAGTCTGGCTCAATCGGGGTATGACACCCGGATCCGACACCGGCCCCGAAGGCGCGGCCGGTCCCGACGAACCGGCGGACGAGCTGACCGCCGTCGCCCCGCAGCTGCGGGACCTGCGCCGCCGTGCCGGACTCACCCTGGAGGCCGCCGCCGCACGGGCCCGGCTCTCACCGGCCCACCTGTCCCGCCTGGAGACCGGCCGGCGCCAGCCCTCGCTGCCGCTCCTGCTCGGACTCGCCCGCACCTACGGTACGACCGTCTCCGAGCTGCTCGGCGAGACACCCGCCGTCGCGGATCCCATCGTACGGGCCGGCGGTCCGGGTGCCCGCGAGGCCGACGGCTGGACGTACTGGCAGGCCGGCGGCTCCGGCCGGGGCATGCAGGCGCTGCGCGTGCACGTGCCTCACGGTCGCAGCCAGGGCGAGCTGGTCCGCGTACACCCCGGCGAGGAATGGCTGTACGTCCTGGAAGGGCGGCTGCGGCTGCACCTGGGAGAGGCCGAACACCTGCTGGAGCCCGGGGACAGCGCGCACTTCGACTCGCTCACACCGCACCGGATCGGCGCGGCCTCCTCGGGCGGGGCCGACCTGCTCTTCGTCCACACCCTGCTGCAGAGCAGCCTCGCCGGGCTGTGCCTCGGCGGTGCCACCACGGCCGCGCCCACCGCGCCCACCACGCCCACGACCTCGCACCACCGATAGCGGAGGAGCCGCACCCATGTCCCGAGCCGAGAAGCCCGCGCCCGCGCCCGCGTCCACGACCACGACCGCGACCGTGCCCGCGACCATACGGGCCCGCTTCGAATCCAAGTTCCCGCGCGGCCTGATCATCCGGCTGATCGCCTACTTGTTCGTGGGTCATCTCTTCGCCTTCTTCGTCTACCTCCTCTTCGTCCTGGGAGGCCAGAACCAGTAGCGGGAGAAGACGGGCGAGTTCAGGCCGCGCGACTCTGGCAACGTCAAGGACCTGTGGCTACCCTCCGCGCATGATTTCCACGGTTGTCTGGGGTACCGGCAACGTGGGCCGTCTGGCGATCCGTGCCGTCGAGGCCCATCCCGCGCTCCAACTCTGCGCAGTCATCGTCCACAATCCAGCCAAGGTCGGCCGCGACGCGGGAGAACTCGGCGGGCTCGACCGCCTGTTGGGCGTCGAGGCCACCGACGACATCGAAGCCGTACTCGCCGCCCGCCCCCAGGCAGTGGTGTACGCCGCGTCCGGAGACATCCGGCCCGACGAGGCACTCGCCGACATCACCCGCGCCGTCCGGTCCGGCGCGGTCGTCGTCAGCCCGGCCCTGTACCCGCTCTACGACCACCGCAGCGCCCCGCCCGAGTTCCGCGACCCGGTGCTCGCCGCCGTCGCGGAGGGCGGCGGCTCGCTCTTCGCCTCCGGCGTCGACCCCGGGTGGGGCAACGACGTACTCCCACTCCTGCTCAGCGGGCTCGGCACCACCATCGACGTCATCCGCTGCCAGGAGATCTTCGACTACTCCACCTACGACCAGCCGGACTCCGTCCGCCACCTCGTCGGCATGGGCCGGCCCATGGACCACGAGCCGATGATGCTCATGCCCTCGATCCCCACCATGGTCTGGGGCGGGCAGATACGGATGATGGCCCGCGCGCTCGGGGTCGAACTCGACGAGATCCGCGAGACGTCGGACCGCCGCGCGCTCGACACCACGGTGACCACCAGGACCATGGGCGCGTTCGAGGCCGGCACCCAGGGCGCCATCCGCTTCGAGGTGCAGGGCATCGTCGAGGGCGAGCCCCGCATCGTCATCGAGCACGTCACCCGCATCCACGCCTCGTGCGCACCGGACTGGCCCATGCCGCCCGACGGCGGCGACGGCGCCCACCGGGTCGTCATCGAGGGCCGCCCGCGCATCGAGGTCACCATCGAGGCCACGGACGAGGGCGAGAACCGCTCGGCGGGCGGCAACGCGACCGCCGTCGGCCGCCTCGTCGGCGCCATCGACTGGCTCGTCGAGGCGGAACCCGGACTCTACGACGCCCTCGACATCCCGCTGCGCCCCGCCATCGGCAGACTCGGAAGGAAACAGTCATGAGGATCGACATCCCCGAAGGCCAGCACCCCATCGAGTACGTCTGGGGCGACATGGTCCCCGGCATCGGCATGGCCGCCGCGAACTTCTCCCTGTCGGTGTACGCCCACACCACCCTGGGGCTGCGCGAGTTCGAGGCCGCCCGGCTGCGCGTCGCGCAGATCAACGGGTGCGTCTTCTGCCTGGACTGGCGGACCGAGCGGGACGGGGAGAAGGTCGAGGAGGAGTTCTCCGACGCGGTCACCGCGTGGCGTACGACCGACGCGTTCGACGAGCGCACCCGGCTGGCGGCGGAGTACGCCGAGCGGTACACCCTCGACCACCACGGGCTCGACGAGGAGTTCTGGGACCGGATGACCGCGCACTACAGCCAGCTGGAGATCGTGGAGCTGACGATGAGCATCGGGTCCTGGCTGGCCTTCGGCCGGCTCAACCACGTGCTCGGCCTGGACAGTGTCTGCGTGCTGCCGGGGCACTGAGCGGCGGCGGGGCGCGGCACACAGCCAAAAGGGGCCGTTCGGGAGATCCGAACGGCCCCGGCCGCTGGGGGGAGGACGCGGCTCTACGGAAGGTCGGTGGCGATGATCTTCTCTATGTTGCGTTCGGCGAGTGCCGTGATGGTGACGAAGGGATTCACGCTCGCGTTGCCGGGGATGAGCGCGCCGTCGATCACGTACAGGCCGGTGTAGCCGTGCAGGCGCCCGTAGTTGTCGGTCGCCTTGTTCAGGACCGCGCCGCCGAGCGGGTGGTAGGTGAGGGTGTCGTTCCAGATCTTGTTCCCACCGAACAGGTCGGTCCGGTAGATCGTGCCCTCCTTCGAGTTGATCTTGTCGAAGATCGTCTTGGCCATGGAGATGGACGGCTGCTTCCAGGCGGTCTGCCAGCTCAGCTCGGCCGTGCCCGTCGCCGCATTCCAGGTGAACTCGGCGCGGTTCGGGTTCTTGGTGATCGACAGGTAGAACGAGGCGTACGTCTCGATCCCGGTGGGGAGCGGTGCGACCTCGGCGAACGCGCCGCCCGCGTCCCAGTTGTCGATGCCCGAACAGGGGATGGTCGACTGGAGCTTGCCGGTCGGGTCCCACAGGTGGTTGGCGCGGCCGCACATGACGTTGCCGTTCTCGCCCCAGCCCTTGCCGACCTCGCCGTTGAGGTTCGGCAGCGCTCCGGTGGCCTTCAGCTTGACCAGGAGCTTGCTGGTGCCGACGCTGCCGGCCGCGAAGAAGACCCGGTCCGCGGTCACCGTCTTGGTGGCCACGGTGTCACCGGTGGTGTTGATCTGGTCGATGGTGACCGTGTAGCCGCCTCCCGCCGCCGGGGAGACCGAAGTCACCTTGTGCAGCGCGGAGATGGCGACCCGGCCGGTGGCCTTCGCCTGTGCGAGGTAGGTCTGGACGAGCGACTTCTTGCCGGCGTTGTTGCCGTAGAGGATCTCGCCGGCCAGGGCCGACTTGGTGGCGGTGCCGGCGGCCTCCCGCTTCATGTAGTCCCAGTCGTACACGTCGGGTACGAAGGTCCAGGCGAAGCCGGAGCGCTGGGCGTGCTTGCGGCCGACGCGCGAGAACTGGTAGCAGTCGGCGGTGTCGAACCAGGCCGGGTCGATCATGCCGACCCCGAGACCGGCGTTGGCCCTCGGGTAGTAGGTGGCGTACATCTCGTCGGCGTCCACCGAGGGGAGGACGGCGGCGAAGTTCGCGCGCTTGGGCGTGACCGCCATGCCGCCGTTGACCAGCGAGCCGCCGCCGACCCCGCGGCCCTGGTAGACCGTGATGCCTGCGAAGTCCTCGGCGTCCAGGATCCCGGTGTACTTCGGGACGTCCTTGTCGATCGGGAAGCCGAGGAAGTTGCTCAGCGGCGCCTTGGTCCGGGTGCGCAGCCAGAAGGACCGGTAGTCCGGGCTGGTCACCTTGGGGAAGATCTTGCCGTCCGGGCCCGGCGTGTCCCAGGACATGCCCATCTCGATCATCTGCACGTCCACACCGGCCTGCGCCAGCCGCAGGGCCGCCACCGATCCGCCGTAGCCGGTGCCGATGACCAGGGCCGGTACGCGGGCACCGTCGGAGATCGGGCCGGGTGGGGCGGCCGCCTGGGCCGGGGTGATGTGGCCCGCCAGGGCCAGGGCCCCGATAACAGAACCTGTTCTACCGAGAAATCCGCGACGGGAGATCCCGTTCGAGCTCTTTCTGGACAGGGGTTTATCGCTCATGTGACGTTCCTCACTCGGTGACAGAATGGGAACGAGTTCTACTGCTGCCCGCGTGTGAAGTCACTACATACGTCTAGGTAACTTTCGGTCGATCACGTGACAGGGGGAACGGCATCCGGGCGCCGGACCCAGCCCCAGACCAGCAGCGACGCGACCGCCGCGAAGGCGCACCAGGTGGAGGCGAATTCCAGCCGCCACAGCGCTGAGCAGGCCGGCGCCCCCACCGCCAGCACCACACCGAGGGTCCCGAGCCGCCGGTCGCCCCCGAGCAGCAGGGAGCCGAGAGTGGCGAACAGGTAGCCCGTCAGCACCAGCGGCATCCACGGAACATTCACGCCGTAGCCGATGGTGTGGCCCCGGATCTCGGCGGTCACCGGCCGGGTCGCGAGGCAGTACGAGAGCACCGCGGCGGTGGCCAGACCCGCGGCCATGGGCCCCCACAGGCGGCGCCGGGCGTCGGGCGCGGCCGCCAGCAGGACTCCGGCCGGCACCCAGAGCACCAGCAGCGGAAGGGCGACCACCGCCCAGGCCGTGGCGGCCGGGGAACAGCCGCCGCCCGTGCCCCAGACGGCGGCCTCCATCAGCTGGTGCGCGCCCAGCAGCAGCGGCAGCGCGGCGACCGGCAGGTCGCGCGCCCGCCGTACCCGCGCCAGGCACACGATCCCGGCGGCGGAGATGGCCGTGCCCGCCACCAGATCGGCCGTCGCGCTCCAGCACACGGGATCAGCCGGACTCCTCACGGGGTTCGAGCGGCGGGGCCGTCACCGCGCAGTACGTATGACACTGGGGATGGCACGCCTCGGGCACGGGGGAGCGTACGGTCGCCCAGGACAGGGCGGCGCCGGCCACGAAGGCCCCGGTGCACCAGAGCATGGCCCGCCCGAAAGCGGCGTCGAACTGGGTCGCCGAACGGTACGACTCCGGCCCCATTCCGGACAGCAGCGGCAGCGCCGCCACCGCGAGCAGCCCGGCGACGCGCGCCGCCGCGTTGTTGATGCCGCTGGCCAGGCCCGCCCGGCCGGGATCCACCGAGGCGAGCACGGTCGAGGTCAGCGGGGCCACCAGGGCCACGAGGCCCATGCCCATGACGGCCATCGCGGGCAGCACGTCCCGTACGTACGAGGCCGCGGGCCCCACCCGCAGCATCAGCAGCGTTCCGCCCGCGCAGAGCAGCGGCCCCACCGTGAGCGGGATGCGCGGCCCGATCCGCTCCCCGAGCTCACCCGAGCGGGCCGACAGGAGGAGCATCAGGAGGGTCGTCGGCAGCATGGAGGCCCCGGCGGCCAGCGCCGAGTACCCGGACACCACCTGGAGCTGGAGCACCGCGAGGAAGAAGAACCCGCCGATGGCCCCGTACACGCACAGGGTGACCAGGTTGACCGCGGTGAACAGCCGGGACGCGAAGATGTCCGGCGGCACCATCGGATCGGGCCGCCGCCGCTCCACGTAGACGAAGGCGATGCCCAGCAGGACCCCGAGCACGGCCGCGACGATCACCGCCGGCGCGCCCGACCGGGCTTCGATCAGCGCGTAGGTGACCAGCCCCAGGGCGCTCGCGCCGAGCGCCGCCCCGGCCACGTCGAACCGCCCGTGCGCCTGCGGGTCCCGCGACTCCGGTACGTGCCGCAGCGCGACCGGCACGCACACCGCGGCCAGCGGGACGTTCAGCAGGAACACCCACCGCCAGCCCGGCCCGTCCACCAGCCAGCCGCCGAGGAACGGTCCCACGGCCGCGCCCACCCCGCCGAGCCCCGACCACAGGCCGATGGCCCGCCCCCGGTCATCGGCGCGGATGGACGCCTGGATCAGGGCCAGGGAGCCGGGCGCCAGCAGCGCCCCGCCGATGCCCTGCAGGGCCCGCGCGGCGATCAGCACCCCGGCGTTCGGCGCGATGCCGCACAGCAGCGAGCCGATCGCGAACCACACCACGCCGAGCACGAAGATCCGGCGCCGCCCGAAGCGGTCGCTCAGCGACCCGCCGACCAGGATCAGCCCGGCCAGGGTCAGCAGATAGGCGTTCACCGTCCACTGGAGCACCGCCAGGTCGGCGTCGAGATCCTCCCCGATGCGCGGCAGCGCCACGTTCACCACGGTCCCGTCCAGCATGGCCATGGTCGACCCGAGCACGGTGGTCAGCAGGATCCACCGGCCACGCGCGGACGCGATCGGGACACCGGCTCCGGACGGCACGGCGGGCGCAGTCATGTCTTCAGGCTGGCCCGCGCGGCCGGTACGGGCCACCGGGGCGAGCTGCAGGACGGCCGAAAAGCCCCCCTTGTAATGAGCATGACGCCTCCTTCACCATGACCCGCGCACGTCACGCGCACCCTTCCCGCACAACCCGCACACGGCGTACGAGGAGACAACACGTGGCCCAACGCGACAACCGGTCCCCACGAGCCTTACGGCCCACAAGGTCGGCAAGGCCCGCACGGTCCTTACGCACGGCGCTCGCCGCCCTCACCTCGGTCCTGCTCCTGCCGATCGGCGCGGGCGTCGCCGCGGCCGCGCCGGACCCCGGCCCCGCCGCCCCGACCGCGGCCGAGCGCAAGATCGAGCCCAAGCTCCGCGCCCAGCTCGACGAGTCCGCCAAGGCGGCCTTCTGGGTCTACCTCGACAGCGCCGCCGACCTCACCGCCGCGGGGAAGCAGCAGACCCGCGCCGCCAAGGCTGAAACGGTTCTGCGGATCAAGAAGGACCACGCCGCGCGCAGCCAGGCCGAGGTCGTCAAGGCCCTGCAGGGCGCCGGCGCCGAGTACACCTCGTACTGGATCGTGAACGCCGTGCGCGTCGTCGGCAGCCAGAAGCTCGCCGGGACCCTCGCCCAGCGCCCCGAGGTCGCCCGGATCGACGCCGACGACAAGGTCGCCCTCCCCAAGCCCACCGAGGGCAAGCGGGAGAAGGCCGTCGCCGACGCCATCGAGTGGAACATCGACCGGATCAAGGCCCCGCAGGTCTGGGACCAGGTCGGGGTGCGCGGCGAGGGCATCGTCGTCGCCAACATCGACAGCGGCGTGGACTACACCCACCCGGCCGTGAACAACCAGTACCGCGGCAAGAAGGCGGACGGCACCTACGACCACGCCTACAACTGGTTCGACCCCGCGGGCGTGTGCACCACCGCGGCACCCTGCGACAACAACGACCACGGCACCCACACGATGGGCACGATGGTCGGCGACGACGGCGGCGCCAACAAGATCGGCGTGGCCCCCGGCGCCAAGTGGATCGCGGCCAAGGGCTGCGAGTCGAACTCCTGCTCCGAGGCCTCCCTCCTCGCCTCGGGCCAGTGGATCGTCGCCCCGACCGATCCGAGCGGCCAGAACCCGCGCCCCGACCTCGCCCCGCACATCGTCAACAACTCCTGGGGCGGGAGCGGCGGCGACACCTGGTACCAGCAGATCGTCGACACCTGGCGGGCCGCCGGCATCTTCCCGGCCTTCTCCAACGGCAACGCCGGCCCGAGCTGCAACACCGCCGGCTCGCCCGGCGACTACGCCAGCTCCTACAGCTCCGGCGCCTTCGACATCAACAACGCCATCGCGTCCTTCTCCTCGCGCGGCGCCGGCCCCGGCGGCATCGTCAAGCCGAACATCGCCGCCCCCGGCGTGAACGTCCGCTCCTCCGTCCCCGGCGGCGGGTACGAGGCCTTCTCCGGCACCTCGATGGCCTCACCGCACACCGCGGCCGCCGTCGCCCTGCTCTGGTCCGCCGCACCCGCCCTGGAGGGCGACATCGCGCAGACCGAGTCGCTCCTGGACGGCACCGCCCTGGACACCGACAGCAGCCAGTGCGGCGGCAACGCCGCCGACAACAACGTCTTCGGTGAAGGCCGCCTCGACGTCCTCGCCGCCGTGACCGCCGCCCCGCGCGGCGCCATCGGCGCGCTCGGCGGCACCGTGCGCTCCGGCGACCAGCCCGTCGCGGGCGTGAAGATCACCGCCGACGGCCCGATCGACCGTACGACCACCACCGCGGCCGACGGCAGCTACCGCTTCGCCTCCCTCTCGGTCGGCGACTACACCCTGACCGCCGCCAAGTTCGGCTACGGACAGCAGACCGCGACGGCCACGGTGACCGAGAACGGCACCGCCACCGGCGACTTCACCCTCACCCAGGCGGCCTCCGGCAAGCTCACCGGCACCGTCTCCTCGGCCGCCGGCCCCGCCGCGGGCGCCACCGTCACCATCGCGGACACTCCGGTCACCGCGACCGCCGACGCCCAGGGCCGCTTCGAGGTCACCCTGCCGCACGGCACGTACGACGTGAACGCCACCCACGCCTCCCGCTGCGTCACCGGCGGCACGGCCAAGGTCACCGTCGCCGGCGACACCACCGTCGCGGTGAACCTGCCCGAACGCACCGACGGCTACGGCTACGCCTGCGCCGCCGCGGGCGACCGCCCGTACACCGAGGGCACCCGCCAGCTCGCGCTCACCGGTGACAACACCACCGAGCGCGTCGACCTGCCCTTCCCGCTGCCCCTGTACGGCAAGACGTACGGCCAGGCCTGGATCGGCACCAACGGCACCGTCAGCTTCGGCGGCAACAACACCGGCGACATCAACGGGGACATCCCGAGCACGGCCACGCCCAACGCGGCCCTGTACCCGTTCTGGGACGACCTCGTCGTCGGCGCCGCGGGCAGCGGCTCCGGCGTCTTCACCGGAGTCACCGGCACCGCTCCGCACCGCAGCTACGTGATCGAGTGGCGCCAGGTGTCCCACTGGTCGGCGCAGGCCGACAAGTTCTCCTTCTCGGCCACGATCGGCGAGGACGGCACCGTCTCCTACTCCTACAAGGGGACCGGCGGCACCGGCATCAAGGGCGGCTCCACGGCCACCGTCGGTGTGGAGAACGCGGCCGGCACCGACGCGTTCAAGTACTCCTTCAACACCGCGGTCATCACGGACGGCCTCTCGATCGCCTTCCGCACCACCAAGAGCGGTGTGGTGGCGGGCCGGGTGCTCGACGCCAACGACGGCAACGGCGTCGCGGGCGCCACGGTGACCGTCGGCACGGGTGACACGGCGGTGTCGGCGACCACGGCGGCGGACGGCGGATACGTCGTCCAGAGCCCGTCGGGCTCGCTCCCCGTCTCGCTGGCGGCACCCCAGTACGAGTCCGCCACGGCGACGGTGAACGTCAAGGCCGCCGACGTCACGGCGGTGACGCAGTCCCTGCGCACCGGAAAGGTGACGGCGTCCAAGCCGTCCGTGGAGGTCGTCCTCCCGGCGAACCAGCAGCGGACCCGGACCCTGGAGCTGACCAACCCGGGCCTCGGCACGGAGTTCACGGTCTCCGAAGACGCGACCTGGCTGACCGCCACACCGGCGACCGGCACCCTCGCGACCGGCGCGAAGACCCCGCTCACCCTTTCGGTCGACACGACCGGACTGACCCCGGGCGCGGTCCTCACCGCCGACCTGAAGATCACCTCGGCGAGCGGCCGGACCCCGGTGCTCTCCGTCCCGGTCAAGGTCGTCGTCCCGCGCTACCAGGTCGGCCTGGACGCGGGATCCGGCTACACCACCACGGACGGCCTGGGTGACGCCTGGTCCCCGGACCGCAAGTACACGCCCGGCTCGTACGGTTACCAGGGCAACAGCACCGTGGAGGCCACGGGCCGCACCATCGCCGGCACGGACGAGCAGCGGCTCTTCCGCAACGCCCGTGAGGGCATGTACGAGTACCGCTTCGACAACGTGCCGAACGGTACGTACACGGTGGAGCTCGGCTTCGCCGAACTTTCCTCCACCAAGCCCAACAAGCGCGTCTTCGACGTCCTGGCCGAGGGCACGCAGGTCCTGCCCTCCCTGGACATCTCCCTGGAGGCGGGCACCTACAAGGCCCTGACCCGTACGTACACGGTCACGGTCACGGACGGGGTCCTCAACGTCCGCTTCGTCACGCACAGCGGATTCGGCAAGCCCCTGCTGAACACCCTGCGGGTGACCGACCGCCCGGACAAGAGCTAGCCCGGCCGGTAGAACACGGGGCGGGGTGCCTGTGGGCGCCCCGCCCCTTCCTGCTCCCTCCTGCTCCTTCCCGCCCCTTCCCGCCGCGCGGGCATTCGGGTGGCGGCAGCCCGCACCTCGCGGCGGCCTGCCACCAGGGCGGCGCCCGGCTCGTTAACGTGGGCGACCATGACCTCCCTGTGCGACCAGGCCACCGCCGTCCGGGCCCTCGTGGAGTCCACCGACCCCGGGGCGGTGTGGGCCGTCGGCGGCCCCGAGGGCCCGCACGCGGGCTCGGACGGCGAGCACCCGGCCGACGCCGCCTTCGACGTGGACGGCCTTGCCGCCGTCCTCGTGCTCTGGCCGGTCATCGGCAGCCTCGTCGACGAGGGCGCGCTGCGGTTGCACACGCCGCTCGCCGCCTACGGGGACACGGCCGCGGAGGGCGTCCCCGCCGGGACCACCGCCCACCACCTCCTCACGCACCCGGGCGGGACCGCCGCCCTCATCTACCTCGCCCGCCTCGCCGAGCAGCTCTCCGGCAGCCCGCTCGCCGACCTCGCGGCCACCCGGGTCTGGCACCCCCTGGGGATGACCGGCACCCACTTCGCCGACGGCACCCTTCGCGCGCCCCTCGCTGACCTCGTCCGCTTCCTGTGCCGCCTCCTGGACCCGGCGGAGCCGTCGGCCCCGGCGGGCATCAGCCGCGCCTGGACCACCGAGTCGCTCCGGATCCGCACCGGTGAACTCACCCCCGCCCGCGGCCTGCTCTGGGACCCCGCCTCGCACGGGGTCTGGACCCACCACGCCCCGCAGGACGGCGGCGCGGCCCTCTGGATCTCCCCCCGGCACCGCTGCTGGGCGGTCCTCCTGCCGACCGCCGGGCGAGGCACGCCGCGCACCGCCTTCCGCGAAGCGGCCTTCGCTTCAACTACCCCTGAATGACGGTCTGTTGTGTGAGATCCTGAAGGCCGTCCCCAGGAGGTCGCGGCCCGTATGAAGCCCGTATGAAGAAGACCCGCCGGCGCGACCGGGACGTACCCGGGCCGACTTCCCCGTGGGACGAGATCGCACCGGGCCTGTGGATGGGCGGCCACTACTGGACCGATCCGGCCGGTGAACTGTGGCCCGTCGTCGTGGAGGACGAGTTCGACCTCGTCATCAGCCTCTTCACCCGGACCGGCCACGGCCCGGGACCACGGGCCGAGCACGTCGTGGCGGAGATGCCGGACGCCGAGCTCACCCCCGGCCAGCTCCACGACGTCCAGCGCCTGGCCCGCACCGCGGGACTGGCCCTCGACTCGGGCCTCACCACACTGGTCCGCTGCCACTCGGGCTACAACAGGTCCGGTCTCGTCGTCGCCCAGTGCCTCGTCGACCGGGGACTGACACCCGCCGAGGCCATCGCCCGTGTGCGCCGCGGCCGCTCGCCATGGGCCCTGCACAACGAGGCCTTCACCTCCTACCTCACCGCCGGGCTGGACATCGCGGCGCTGCTGGTCGGGCTGGACCCCTGACGAGGTCCTCGGGGCGCGGAGTGCGCAGGTGGGACGTACGGTGATGCCGTTGTCGCCGAGCGTTGTCGCTCCCGCCGCGGAGGTGCACGGATGCGTACGGTCCAAGGGGCCGCCCTCGACGGGCTCCGAGCCCGGGTACGGGCCCTCGCCGCCCGCCGCCGCCCCGAGCGAGCCGGTCGGTCACCCCGCGGTGAGGCACCGCTCGCGGACCGCGGGCCGGCCGTGCCCGGGCTGGGCGCGGGAGCCCCCGGCCGGCGGACGCCCGTAAAGCGATCGCTGCGGTACGCGGCCCCCGCCCCGGCCCAGGCCCCGGTCGGGCAAACCACCGCTCGGACGGCCCTCGCCGGCTTCGGGGTCCTGCTGCGCGGACTGACCCGGCCCCGCCCCGGCGAGGTGCGCACCTCCGCCGCCGCGCTGCGTGCCCTGCGCGCACGCCACGGGGACGCGCCCGCCCTGGTCCGCACCCGCTCCGGGCGGACCGTCCTCGTCCTCCTCGACGCGCAGGACCTGCGCCGCTTCTACGCCGAACCAGTCAGCCTCCTCGCGGCCGCCCCGCCGGACAAGTGCCGGGGCCTGAACCCCGAGGAGCCCGCCGACTCCGGCTGCTCCCGCAGCGAGCTCCGTGCGGAGCGACGCGAGGTCAGCGCCGAGGTGCTGGCCGCGGGCCGGCCCGTGCACCCCTCCTGCGGGACCTTCCTCGCGGCCCTCGCCGAGGAGGCCCGGCACCTGACCGCCCCCGCCTCCGGCGTTGTCACCCTCGACCTCGCCCGCGCCCGGTACGCCGTGCACCGCGCCGCCCGGCGGATCGTGCTCGGCGACGCGGCAGCCGCGGACGAGGAGCTGAGCGGATGGCTCACCCAGCTGCGCGCCGAGAGCAGGAGTTCGCGCGGTGGCCGGGCGCGCTCCCTGCGCTCCGTGCACGACAGGGCCCGCGCCCGCATCGAGGAGTACGCCGCCCGGGCCGGCGTCGACACCCTCGTCGGGCGGGCCGCCCGCCACGCCGATCCGGCCGGCACCTTCGACCCCGTCGGCCAGGCCCAGCACTGGCTGCTGGCCATGGACGCCGTCCCGGACACCCTGTTGCGCACCCTGCTCCTGCTCGGGGCGCACCCCGCGGAGCAGGACCTGGCCACGGCCGAGGCGGCCGCCGAAGCCGCCGCCGGTGCGGACCGGGGCGAACTGCCCCGGCTGCGGGCCTGCGTCCGGGAGTCCCTGCGGCTGTACCCGGTGGTGCCCGACCTGATCCGCGTCACCCGCGCCGAGACCGAATGGCGGGGCGTGCGCTACCCGGCCGGCACCTCGGTGCTGGTGCCCGCCGCGTTCCATCAGCGCGATCCCGAACGGGTACCGGCCGCGCACGTGTTCGTGCCCGGCCGGTGGAAGAACCCGGGAGCGGACCAGGACATCCGGATGGCGCCCTTCAGCCACGGCGGCGGCCGCTGCCCGGGCGACCAGCTCGGCCTGATGGCCACCGCCGCGCTCTGTGCCGAGGTGCTGCGCGGCCATCGGGTCACAGGCACCCGGCCGGTGCTGGACCCGGTGGGACCGCTCCCGGCGACGCTCGATCCGCAGGGCATCCGGCTCAGGCTCACCCGCCGCTGAGGGCGCGCCCCGGCGCCCGGCCCGGTCCCGGTCCCGTTCGTACCCGACCTCGTCCGACTCCGATCCGTCCCTGCCCGTCCCTGCGCGACCGGTCCGACCCAGCCCGCCCCGCCCGCCCCTGTCCGTCCCCGCCCGACCCTGTCCGTCCCCGAGCCCGCGCCGAACCCCCCGAGGATCACATGCCCGACGCCGCGACCTCCGCGTCCACCGCCCCGGACATCGACCTGCTCGACGCCCCGTGCCGCGCCCTCGCCGAGGCCGCCGACGCGGTCGGTGAGGCCGCCCGCTACGCCTCCGGCCTGGCGTTCGGCGCCCGGCTGCCCGCGGCCGCCCTCGCCCGGGGCGGCCGTACCCGGCTCGGCTGGCGCACCCTGCTGCGTACGCTCACCGACCCGTCGGGCCTCGGCTGGGCCCCGCGCGGCCGGGGGGTGGCCCGCGCCGGGAGGCTCGCCGGAATCCTGGCGGGCCGGGAGAGCCTTGCGATCAGCATCGCCGTCTGCGGGCTGAAGGCCCGGATCCGGGCCGCGAGCGCCGACCGCCCCGAACTGTTCGACGATCCCGGCGCGGCCGCCGTCCTGGGCGCCGTCGGAGCGGGCCGCCAGGGCGAGGCCGTCCGGCTGTTCCGCGCCATCATGCGCGAGCGCGGCGCCGGGCACGCCTTCGCGCTGCTGGCCCCGTCCTTCGCCGACATCCTCGCCTGGCACGCGCTGACCGACGCGAACCCCTTCAACGACCACGCCGGCTGGCAGGTCGCCACCGGCCGGGCCGAGACCGCCGAACCGGTCCTCGGGCTCGGCGCCGCCTTCTGGGCCTTCTGCGACCGGGGTCCTGCCCAGCCCGAAGGGCCAGCCACGACGGGGGCCGCGCCCACCCCCGGCCCGGCCCGCCGCCGGGTCACCGCCCGGCCGCCCCGGCCGGCGCCGCTGCCGCCGGACGGCGGTCTCGGCGGCCACGCGGCCGCGCTGCGCACGCACGCGGTCCGGCTGCGGGTCGCGGCCATGGCGCCGGGGTGGCAAGGCCAGGACACCGAGGCCCTGCGGGCCGAGGTCACCAGGCTCGCGGCGCGCTGCGCCACGGCGGCGGGCGGGCTCGCGCTGGCCGCCGCCCAGCTACAGGACCAGTGACAGCAGCAGCACGAGGCCCAGGCCGACCACCGAGATGATGGTCTCCATCACCGACCACGTCTTCAGGGTCTGGCCGACGGTCATCCCGAAGTACTCCTTGACCAGCCAGAAGCCGGCGTCGTTGACATGGCTGAAGAACAGCGAGCCGGCCCCGATGGCCAGGACCAGCAGTGCGGTCCCGGTGGTGGACATGTCCGCCGCGAGCGGAGCCACCAGCCCGGCCGCCGAAATGGTGGCCACCGTCGCCGACCCGGTGGCCAGACGGATGGCCACGGCGATCAGCCACGCCAGCAACAGGGTCGGCACGGCCCAGTTCTCGGACACGTCCAGGATCATCTGACCCACGCCGACGTCGATCAGTGTCTGCTTGAAGCCACCGCCCGCACCCACGATCAGCAGGATGCCCGCGATCGGGGCCAGGGACCTGTCCACCGTGGCCGAGATCCGGTCCCGGGTGAAGCCGGCCGCCCGGCCGAGGGTGAACATGCCCACCAGGACGGCCGCGAGCAGCGCGATCATCGGGGAGCCCGCGACATCGGTCACGCGCTGCACCGGGTCGGCGGGGTCGTCGACCACGATGTCGACGAAGGCCTTGACGAGCATCAGCGCCACCGGGAGCAGCACGGTGAACACCGTGGCCCCGAACCGGGGGCGGTGTTCCGACTCGGCCGAGGGGCGCTCCGTGATCATGAGCTCCGGTGCCGGGATGTCCACCCACCGCGCCGCGTAACGCGAGAACAGCGGCCCGGCGATGATCACGGTCGGGATGGCCACGAGCACCCCGAGTCCGAGGGTGACCCCGAGGTTCGCGTGGAGCGCGTCGATGGCGACGAGGGGTCCGGGATGCGGCGGAACCAGCCCGTGCATCACCGACAGGCCGGCCAGCGCCGGGATGCCGATCCGCATCAGGGAGTAGTTCCCCCGCTTGGCGACCAGCAGCACCACCGGGATCAGCAGCACGATGCCGACCTCGAAGAAGAGCGGCAGCCCGATCACCGAGGCGATCAGCACCATCGCCCACGGCATGGCCCGGCCCTTGGCGCGGGCGAGGATCGTGTCCACGATCTCGTCCGCGCCGCCCGAGTCCGCCAGCAGCTTGCCGAGGATCGCGCCGAGCGCGATCAGTACGCCCACGCCCGCGACCGTGGCGCCGAGTCCGGCGGTGAAGCCGGCGATCGTCTTGGCGGGCGGTGCGCCGGCGAAGACCCCGAGGGCCAGCGAGCCGATCGTCAGGGCCAGGAAGGCGTGGAGTTCGAAGCGGGTGATGAGCAGGACTATGACGGCTATGCCCGCGAGGACGGCTATCCCCAGCTGGGTGTTCCCGGCCGAGGTGATCGGTCCGGGGGCGGCCGCTGCCAGAGTCTCGACGCTGAGACCGGTCACGGTGGGGGATTCCTCAGTTCTCGTGTGCGGGGAGTTGACGCAGGGCGGCCAGCGCCCGTTCGGTGATGTCTTCCGGGGACCCGGACACGTCGACGACGACGCCGAGTTCGTCGTCCTGGAGCGGCTCCAGCGCGGCGAACTGGGAGTCCAGCAGGCTGGTCGGCATGAAGTGGCCCTTGCGCTCCGCCATGCGCCTCTCGATCAGCGGGCGCTCACCGGCGAGGTGCACGAAGACGGCCCCGGGGGCAGCGGCGCGCAGCCGGTCGCGGTAGGCACGCTTGAGGCAGGAGGCGGCGATCACACCACCGCGCAGGCCGGCGCGGTTGCGGATCCATTCGCCGATGGCGTCCAGCCATGGCCAACGGTCCGCGTCGTCCAGCGGGATGCCGGCCGACATCTTGGCGACGTTGGCCGCCGGGTGGAAGGCGTCGCCCTCCGCGTACGGAATGCCGAGGGCCTCGGCGAGCAGTTGCCCCACGGTCGTCTTGCCCGTACCGGCCACGCCCATCACCACAATGACGCGCTGGGTGCTCACGCCTACCTCGCTGTCCTCGTCGACATCGGTTCGTGTGGCACCACTGAAGCGCATTAAGTACTACGTATTCAAGCTTCAGGTTGGAAACGTCACATCTTTTGTCGGCGGAAACGTCACCGTACGCTTACGCCATGACCACCGAAGGCACTCCCGGCCAGGGGCCCGGGCTCCACACCCACGTGCTGGACACCCTCGGCCTCGCGATCACGGCGGGGGAGTACCTCCCGGGGAGCGTCCTGCGCACCGACGAGATCGCCGAACGCTTCGACGCCTCCCGCACCGTCGTACGGGAGGTCGTCCGCGTCCTGGAGTCGATGCACCTGGTCGAGTCCCGCCGCCGGGTTGGTGTCATCGTGCGCCCCACCGACGAGTGGAACGTCTACGACCCGCGCGTGATCCGCTGGCGGCTGGCCGGCACCGACCGGCCCCGGCAACTGCGGTCCCTGACCGTGCTGCGCTCCGCGATCGAGCCGGTCGCGGCCGGGCTCGCCGCGACGCTGGCCACCCCGGAGCAGTGCGCCGAACTCACCGAAGCCGCCCTCGGTATGGTCCGCACCTCGCGCGGCCACCAGCTGGAGGGCTACCTGCGGCACGACATCGCCTTCCACCGCGTCGTGCTGAACGCCTCCGGCAACGAGATGTTCGCCCGCCTCGGGGACGTCGTCGCCGAGGTCCTGACCGGCCGTACCGAGCACGCGGTGATGTTCCACGACCCCGACCCCGCCGCCGTCACCCTGCACGTCCAGGTCGCCGAGGCGGTCCGCGAGGGCGACGCGCCGCGCGCCGAGGCACTGACCCGCCGGATCGCGGTGGGCGCGCTGGAGGAACTGGACGTCCTCGCGCCCTGAGCGCCGTACCGCGGCCCGGAACGGGCGGCCGCGGCACGGAATTCGCTAGGGCCCCTTGCGGGGGCCGGACGGCCGTCCCTCAGACATCGAGCGCGGCGAGTTCGAGCGCGCCGAGGCGCTCCGGTTCCGCCACGATGTCGATCTCGGTGATCAGGCCGTCCTCGATCGTGAAACCGAGCACCAGGAACAGGCGTCCCAGCGGAGCCATCGCCAGGCCGACCGTTCCGTCGACCAGGGCCGGCGCCGTGGACCGGGCCCGCTGCATCGCCGCCATCGCACCCGTGGCGACGGTGACGGCGCCGCGGATGAGGATCGGGGCGGGGGTGGGTCCGACGGCCTGGTCGGCCCGGAGCACCACGTCGGGGTGGAGCAGGGTGACGAGCGCGTCGAAGTTCCCGCCGCGGGTGGCGGCGAGGAAGGCGTCCACGACCCGGCGCTGCAGGGTCAGATCGGCCTCGGGCACCCGCGGCGCCCCCTTGACCCGGCGCCGGGCGCGGCTGGCGAGCTGACGGGTCGCCGCCGGGGACTTCTCGATCATCGGGGCGATCTCGTCGAAGGGCACGGCGAACAGGTCGTGCAGCACGAACGCGAGCCGCTCGGCCGGTGCCAGCTGGTCGAGCACCACCAGCAGCGCCAGTCCGACCGAGTCGGCCAGCAGGGCTTCCTGCTCGGGGTCGACGGTGTCCGCACGGCTGACGGCGGGGTCGGAGGGATAGGCCTCCATGGGTTCCTCGCGCCGGGATTCACGCGAGCGCAGCATGTTCAGGCAGACGCGTGACACGACCGTCGTCAGCCAGCCGCCGAGGTTCTCGACATCGCCGACGTCGGACCGGTTCAGGCGCAGCCAGGCCTCCTGGACGGCGTCATCGGCCTCGGCGAGCGAGCCGAGCATGCGATAGGACACCGCTCGCAGATGAGAGCGGTGCTCTTCGAAGCGTTCTGTCAGCCCTGAATTCCCGTCCACCGGTCCCCCGTATCGATTGCCCACACCAGAGCATCAACATAGATCACGAGGAAAATGCCCTGGTGAGGGGGGAGTTGACGGTGCTCCGGGCAGGGACCGACCAGGCCGGGGACTGCTGGATAATGGCTCCCGAACAGCAGGAGCGAGTGGAGACGCCGGATACACAGCGTGGTCCGGCAGGAGAGGGAGCCCCCGATGGACGTGCAGCACTTCGAGCGGATCACCGCATTCATCGAGGCGCGGCTCACCCCGCTGTTCGACGAGGCGACGGGCAGCGAACACGGCTTCGCCATGGACGACACCTCCCGCGCCCTGCGCGCGCTGCGCAACTCCGTCCTGGAGGCCTCCGCCGTCAAGGGCCTCATCGAGAAGCGGGAATCCGCCGAACCGGCCATGCGCCGCGTCATCGACCAGTCGGTGGAGCACAACTGGGACGTACTGCGCGGCATCGCCCGCCAGTGGGAGGACCACGCCGACTTCCGTCACGAGTTCAAGCACCACGCGTGGGAGCTCGACCACCACCACGCCGCCGCGGAGGCCTGACCTCACCGCGGCGGTTCGAGGGCTCCGCGCGCGGCGACGGCCGCGCGCAGGAGCTCTGCCGTGGCGGCCTGCTCCGCGGGCGACGGCGACAGGACCCCGTTCTCGGTCATCAGGGAGTGGAACTGCTGCCGTTCGTACGGAACCCCGGGCGGCAGCGCCGCGATGTGCCAGTGCAGGTGGGCGTTGCCCTGCTTGCTCCCCAGCGCGTACAGGTAGGTCCGCTCGCTGTCGAAGACGTCCTCGACAGCGAGCGCGACCTCCCGTACGACGAGCATCAGCCGGGTGTAGGCCGCCGGGTCCAGATCGCGCACGGCGTGCTCGATGTGCGCCTTGGGCGCCACCAGGACCTTTCCGGGGAGCGTGGGCCAGCGGTCGAGGAAGGCCACGTGGTGCTCGTCCTCGAAGACGGTCTCGTGCGCGTAGTCGGGATGCCCGGCGAGGAAGGCGCAGACGAAGCACGGTCCGCCGCGCGTCCGTTCGACGTAGGCCTCGAGATCCATCGGTTCACGGTCCATCGGCATCGGTGTCGGCATCGACACATCCTCCCACCGGGCTCCCCGCCCGTCACGGAGCGGACGGGAACCCCTCGAGGCGGCCGGTCACCACCAGGCCGCCGTCCGGGGTGCGCCGTGCGAGGGCGCCGGTGCGGAAGTAGCCGTCGGGGGTGAAGGAGCGCGCATTGCGGCCGGGCGCCCGGTAGTAGCCCCGCAGGGTGCGGGGACCACGGGCGAGGAGCTCGCCGCTCTCCCCGTCGGGCACGTCCCTGCCGTCGGCGTCGACCACGCGGATCTCGTCGTCGGGCGAGAGCGGGCGGCCCTGCGTGCTGAGTACGGTCTCGTCCGGATCGCCGGGACGGGTGAGGGTGAGCACCCCCTCGGCCGTGCCGAAGACCTGCTGCAGGCGGCAGCCCAGCCCGGGACCCACCCGTTCGGCGGTCGCCCGGTCCAGGGGGCCGCCGCCGATCTGCACCAGACGAAGACTGCTCAGGTCGGCCCGGACCGAGGGAAGCAGGTCGAGCCAGCGCCGGGCGACGGCGGGCTCCAGCGAGGTGACGGTGACCCGCTCGCGCTCGACGGCCGAGAGGCATGCGGCGGCCCCCGGGTCCTCGGACAGCACGACTGTGCCGCCGACCGAGAGGGTGCCGACGATGCCGGGGCAGCCGAAGGCGAAGTCGGACCCGGCGGGGAGCGCGGCCAGGTACACGTCGTCCTCGGTGAGCGACACCAGCTCCGCGGCGGCCCGGACCTGGTGGGCGTAGTCGTCGTGGGTGCGCGGAACGAGCGCGGGCTCCACGGTGGCACCGCCGGAGACGAGGAAGAACGCCACCTGGTCCGCGCTCTGCGCGAGCGGTCGGTCGGGCGGGGAGTCGAGGGAGCCCAGGGGGTAGTACTGGCACCCCGCCGGATCGACGGTGAAGCCGCCGTACGGGGACGATTCGCCCGGCGCCTCGAAGGTGAACACCCGGCGCAGGAAAGGCCCTTGGGCGGCGATGTCCGCGGCCATCGCCGTGAGGTCGAAACCCCGGTGGGCCGGGGGACCGACGTAGCCGACGGCCTGGCCGACCCGCACGAGGTGGGACACCTCGGCCGCGCGGTGCGCCATCGGGCAGAGCACGGGGACCGCGCCGGCCCGCATCAGCGCGAACACGGTGACGACGAACTCGGGAACGTTCGGCAGCTGCACGACGACCCGCTGCCCGGACCGCAGGCCACGCAGCCGGAACCCGGCGGCCATCCGGTCCACGCGCCGGTTCAGCTGCGCGTACGTGATGCGGGTACCGCCGTGCACGAGCGCGGTCCGCGGCCCGTACCGCAGGGCCCGGTCGCGCAGCAGGTCGTCGAGCGTGTCGCCGCGCCAGTGCCCGGCGGCCCGGTAACGGTCGGCGAACGCGGCGGGCCACGGCGTACAGCCGTCGAGCATGGATGCCATTCGCTTCCCCCGGGAGTCACCTTGCCGTCCTGACCCCGGCCAGCCAAGCCGTCAACAGGACTGCGGGCAAGGCGCTTTCCCGACCACGGTCACGCCCTGCCCTCGGCGGAACGTCCAACCGGCGTCCCCGGAAGAGACTGTCTAGGCGGGGTCCGCCGGCTTGCGGGGCGTGGTCTGCTGGACCGCCCAGCCGTTGCCGTCGGGGTCGGAGAAGTAGACGAAGGAGCCCCACGGCAGGTCCTGGATCTCCGTCACCTCCACCCCCCGGCCGCGCAGGTCCTCGTACGCCTCCTCGATGTCGGTGACGACGACCTGCATGTTGTCCAGCGACCCCGGGGTCATCCGGGTCAGCCCCTTGCCGATCGCGATCGAGCAGGCCGAGCCCGGCGGGGTCAGCTGGACGAAGCGGATGTCCTCGCTGACGGTGACGTCGTGGTCGGCGTTGAAGCCGAGCTTCTCGTAGAAGGCCTTGGCCCGGTCCACGTCGGTGACGGGGACCGCGACGAGCTCCAGTTTGATGTCCATCAGAGCATCATGCTCCCGGCACCGGTGCCTCGCCGCCCGACACCGCGAACTGGGTGCGGTACAGCTCCTCGTACCGCCCGCCCGCCGCCAGCAGCCCGGTGTGCGTGCCCCGTTCCACGATCCGGCCGTCCTCGACCACCAGGATCAGGTCCGCCGCCTGTACGGTCGACAGCCGGTGCGCGATCACCACCGCGGTCCGGCCCGCCAGGGCCTCGCCCAGCGCCTCCTGCACCGCGGCCTCCGAGGTGGAATCCAGGTGCGCGGTGGCCTCGTCGAGGATCACCACCCGCTGCCGGGCCAGCAGCAGCCGCGCGATGGTCAGCCGCTGCCGTTCCCCGCCCGAGAGCCGGTAGCCGCGCTCCCCGACCACCGTGTCCAGTCCGTCCGGCAGCGAGGCGACGAGCCCGTCCAGCCGCGAGCGCCGCAGGGCCTCCCAGATCTCCTCCTCGGAGGCCTCCGGGCGGGCCAGCAGCAGGTTGGCGCGTACCGACTCGTGGAAGAGGTGCCCGTCCTGGGTGACCATGCCGAGCGTCTCGCGGATCGAGTCGGCCGTGAGGTCCCGTACGTCGATCCCGCCGAGCCGGACCGCGCCCGCGTCGGCGTCGTACAGCCGCGGCAGCAGCTGCGCGATGGTCGACTTGCCGGCGCCGGACGACCCGACCAGGGCCACCATCTGACCCGGCTCGGCCCGGAAGGACACCTCGTGCAGCACCTGCGTACCGCCCCGGGCGTCCAGGGTGGCGACCTCCTCCAGCGAGGCGAGCGAGACCTTGTCGGCGGCCGGGTAGCCGAAGGAGACCCGGTCGAACTCCACGGCCACCGGCCCCTGCGGCACCCGGCGGGCGTCCGGCTTCTGGGCGATGAGCGGCTTCAGGTCGAGGATCTCGAAGACCCGCTCGAAGCTCACCATCGCGCTCATCACCTCGACGCGGGCGCCGGCCAGTGCGGTCAGCGGGGCGTACAGGCGGGTCAGGAGGAGGGCGAGGGCGACGACGGAACCGGCGTCCAGGGAACCGCGCAGCGCGTAGAACCCGCCCAGCCCGTACACGAGCGCGAGGGCCAGCGCCGAGACCAGGGTGAGGGCCGTGATGAAGGCCGACTGGGCCATCGCCGTACGGATCCCGATGTCCCGCACCCGCGCCGCCCGGGCCGCGAACTCCGCGGACTCGTCGGCGGGCCGCCCGAAGAGCTTGACCAGCGTCGCGCCGGGGGCGGAGAACCGCTCGGTCATCTGGGTGCCCATCGCGGCGTTCAGCGCGGAGGCCTCCCGCTGCATCGCCGCCATCCGCGCCCCCATCCGGCGGGCCGGCAGCACGAACACCGGCAGCAGCACCAGCGCCAGCAGGGTGATCTGCCAGGAGATGCTGAGCATCACGGTGAGGGTCAGCAGCAGGGTGACGGTATTGGCGACCACCCCCGACAGGGTGTTGCTGAAGGCCCGCTGGGCGCCGATCACATCGTTGTTGAGGCGGCTGACCAGGGCACCCGTCCGGGTCCGGGTGAAGAAGGCGACCGGCATCCGCTGGACGTGGTCGAAGACCGCCGTCCGCAGATCCAGGATCAGCCCCTCGCCGAGGGTGGCGGAGAGTCTGCGGGTCAGCAGTCCGAGCCCGGCCTCCGCGACCGCGATCAGCGCGATGAGCAGGGCCAGCCGGGTGACCGCGGAGCTGTCGCCGCCTTCCACGATGGCCGTGACGACCCGGCTGGCGAGCACCGGAGTGGCCACGGCGAGCAGCGCGGTCACCACACTCAGCAGGAGGAAGAGGGTGAGCCCGCGGCGGTGCGGACGGGCGAAGGAGGCGACGCGGCGCAGACCGGCCCGGGAGAGCGGGCGGCGGTCCTGCTGGGCGTTGATCGCGCTGTGCAGCGAGGTCCAGGCGGTGACTTCCATGTCCATGGCCCGAACGCTAGGACCTCAACCGAACTTCAGGTCAAGCATTCGGTCCGGGATCGCCCGCACGGGGCGCCCAACTCCCGCCCGCACGAACGATTGTGCCGACCCCCGTCCGTTGTCGGTGCCCGGTGGCATCATCGGTCCATGACGCAGGGATCCGAGTCCGTACGCTTCGGCAAACGAACCACCGACACCGTCCTGCACCGCTTCGAGCGGTGGGCCCGGGACACCCCCGGGGCCCGTGCCCTCATCGCCGGCCCGGAGGGTCTCACCTACGGGGAACTGGACGCGCGCGCCGACCGGCTGGCGCACCGTCTGCTCGCCTCCGGCCCGCTGCCGCCCGGCGCACTCGTCGCCGTGGGCACCGCCCGGCAGACCGAACTGATCGTCGCCCTCCTCGCCGTCCTCAAGGCCGGCGGGTCCTACACCGTCATCGACGTGGAGAGCGCGCGCTCCGGGCGCCGGCAACTGGCCGCGGCCCAGCCCCTCGTCCTGCTGACCGATGCCGCCCAGCATGCCGCTCTCGACAACGGCGGCGGCCCCCGGGTGATCCGGCTCGACGCGGACGCCGCGGCGATCGGCGGGCCGCGCACCGAACAGCCGGCGGACCGGCCCGCGGGCGTATCCGCGGACATATCCGTGGACGTATCCGCGGACGCGCCCGCAGATCCGCCCGCGGACCGGCTTCCCGGGGCCGTCGCCCCGCCGCCCGGCCGCACCGCCGCGGTCCTGTTCACCGGGGCGGCCGAGCCGCGCGCGGTCCCCGTGAGTCAGGGGACGCTCCTCGCCGCCCACGAGGGCTGGGCCGAGGTGGCCCGGCCGACCGCGCAGGACCGGCACCTGTTCACGGGCGGTCCGGACATCACCGCCTTCGCCGCGGGCTGGACCCGGGCCCTGTGCTCGGGCGGCGCCCTCGTACTGTCCCCGCGTTCCGCCTGGAAGCCCGAAGACATCCGTGCGGCCGTCGAGGCCGACCGCGTCACCGTGCTGCACACCGACCCGGCCGGCGCCGCCCGACTGCTGATCGAGGACGCCGAACAGGGGAGCCTCACCCCGGCCGCCCATCTCGGGGCCGATCCGGCCTGCCGGTCCCTGCGGCTGCTCGCCGTCACGGGCGGCCGGCTCTACCTCGACGAGCAGGCGACCCTGCAGGTCCGGCTGCGCCCGGGCGCGCGCGTGCTCAACGTCTACGGCTCCGCGGAATGCGCCGGTATCGGCACCTGGTTCGAACTGCCCCAGCTGCCCCACCCGTTGGACGACCCGGAGCGGATCTCCCTGCTCGGCACCGCGTTCCCCGGCTTCCGGGCCGAGGTGCACGGCGGGGAGATCCGCCTCGTCCCGCCGGACGGCGCCGACGCGATACCGACCGGAGACCTCGGCCTCCTCCGCGAGGACGGGCTGCTGGAGTACGGCGGCCGGCTCCGGGACCGGATCACCCTGCCCGGCGGCCGCTGGCTCGACCCGTACCCCGTCGAATCCGCCATCCGCAGCCACGACGGCATCGGCGCGGTCATCCTGAAGGGGGTCGACGGCCCGCGCGGCCCGCGGCGGCTCGTCGCGTACGTGGCCCCACCGCCCGGCGGGCGGACCGGGGCCGTCAGGGTCCCGCTGCCGGACATCGAGGAGCTGCGCGACCACCTGGCGGGCAAGGTCCTCCGCGAGGAATCCCCGCGCACCGTCATCCGGCTGCGCACCCTGCCCCGCACCGCGGCGGGCCAGGAGGACCGGGACGCCCTGCCGCTGCCCATCCTGCCCGCTGCGGCGAAGGCTGCCGGAAGCAAGTCCGGCAAGTACGGGGCCGCCGCGGGCACGAGCGAAGCCTCGGCCGGCTGCGCGGCCGGCTGCGGGGGAGTCGGACTGGGCTTCGTCGCCATGATCCTGACGAACTTCCTCTGGCCCGGATCGACCGACCTCACCGGGGTGCCGCAGCCCTGGGCGTTCCTCTTCTCCCTGCTGTACCTGTTCGAGTGCGCCGCCTTCGGCGTCGGGGTGGTGTTCCTGTTCGGCGGCCGCGCCCGGATGCTGCGCCAGCGCCGCAGCCCTTCCCTCACCGTGGCCGCCCATCTGGCCGTGTCCTACCTGCTGCTGTCCTGGTGGCCGCAGGACAACCTCTACCGGCTGGCCGCCAAACAGGACTGGCCGCGCCAGGCCGCCCTCGTCTACGCCTTCAACATCCCGTTGATGATCGCGGGCGTCGTCGTCGCGGCCTACGTCGTCAGCAAGCCGGCCGACCCCTTCGACTTCCACGACCCCGTCGACGACTGGCCGGACCGCTGACCGCAACCCTGGGCCCTTCCCGCCTGCACCCCTGTCGCGAGGGCCAGACGATGTGGTTGGCGACGGGGGTGCGTCGGTCAGAGGTACGGCGGCGTGCTCGTGCCACAGCCAGGTGGGGGCGGAATCCGGGGACGGCGGCCATGGTGCGTCCGAGGGCGATCAGTTGGGCCGGCTGCGTGTGGTCGCGGACTTCCGGGCCTGGACCGGGCGCGTAGGTGCCATGTCGTGGCCGGCGGGCGATCGCGAGATCGGGCACGTCGCTGATGCCGGCCACGGACAGAACCTTGCGCGCCGCGAGCGGCTGCCGTGCGGGCACGTCGGCGATCCGCCCCTCGGTCGGCATCTGTTCCTGCTCGGTGAAACCGCCGGCCGGCACCTCGATCTCGGCGGCGTCGAGCAGCCGCTGCAACAGATCGGTCTCCAAGGCGTCCAAGACCGTCCCCTACCTGTGCTGATACCTGGCGGGTATCGCACAACACCGCTTCGGTGTTGGACGCTCTCCTCGGCCGGGGCGAGCATCGACACCATGAATGAAGCGAAGATCGCGCTGGTGACCGGTGCGAACAAAGGTATTGGGTACGCAATCGCGGCCGGTCTCGGCGCCTTGGGATACCGCGTGGGCGTGGGAGCCCGTGACGAAGCCCGGCTGGGGGATGCTGTCGGGAAGCTGCGCGCTGCCGGGGTCGACGCGTTCGGCGTGCCGCTGGACGTGACCAGCCGACGCAGCGTCACCGAGGCCGCCGAACTGCTCGAGCTGGAGGCCGGGCGCCTCGACGTCCTGGTCAACAACGCCGGCATCCCGGGGGAGATGGGGCCGGGGTGGGCCCAGGATCCGACCGGCCTCGATCTCGACGTGGTCCGGACGGTGGTGGAGACCAACGTGCTGGGCGTCATCCAGGTGACCAACGCGATGCTGCCGCTCCTGCGGCGCTCCAGGTCGCCCCGCATAGTCAACGTCTCCAGCGGCGTCGGCTCCCTGACCCGGCAGGCGGACCCGGACATCGAGATCGGTCCGGTCATGGCGGCCTACGCGCCGTCGAAGACGTTCCTCAACGCCGTCACCGTGCAGTACGCCCGCCAGTTCGCCGGCACGGGCATCCTGATCAACGCCGCCTGCCCCGGCCTGGTCGCGACCGACTTCACCGGCTTCCACGGAACCCGCACCCCCGAGCAGGGCGCAGCCACGGCGATCCGGCTCGCCACGCTGCCGGACGGCGGCCCGAGCGGTTCGTTCTTCGAGGACGACGGGATCATCCCCTGGTGAACCCGCGCCACGAACCACCCTGACGGACGATCTTCACCACAGACACCCGCCCACGACCAGCGCGAGCACCCGAGAAATCCCGGGCCGTCCACGACCAGCGGCGAGCGCCCGGGGATGAAGATCACGATCTGCGGCCGGAGGACCGGGGCGGGCCGAACATCGCTCCGACCGCCAGGGCCTCGGCCCGCACCAGCGACTCGGCCGCGTCCAGCACCTCCCTGCTGCGCGCGGCCACCAGCACACCCAGCCAGGGCGCCGGTTCGAAGGCCCCGGTCGGGATCGCGGGGACGAACACCGCCCCGAGCTCCGCGCAGCCCCGGACCAGCGCCGCGCACAACTCGTCCAGCTGCGCCTCGGGAAGCCGCGCGCCCAGCTCCACCCGGTCGGCGATCCGTACGAGGTGCCCCGCGCCCCGCAGCGCGTCGAGCCGGGCCGCCACCATGAAGGCGATGGACGGCCCGGTCAGCCGCAGGTTCGTCTCGGTCGGCGCGAGCCGCCCCGCACCGTCGGCTACGAAGTCCACGTCGAACCAGCCCCGGTATCCGGATTGCGCCAGCTCCCCGCCCACCGCCGCACCGAAGGCGGTGAGGGGCTCCTCCGCCCACGCGGGCACCACCCCGGGACCCACCGTGGCACCCCGGTAGCAGCCGTCCGCCACGTCCATCACCGCCCCGCCCACCTCGTGCGCGCGGCCCGCGTCGTCCACGAAGCCGTCGTACGTCAGATCCCGTGGCCCCTCGTCGGCGCCGGACACCGGACCGCCGCCGACGTACTCCTCCACCAGCAGCGGCCCGCGCGGCAGCCGCCGCAGCACGGCCCGTGCCCCGCCCGCGGCACGGACCCGCTCGGGGGTGACCACCGTGGTGCCCGAACCCCCGACACCGTGCTCCGATTTCAGAACGGTGCTCTCGCCCGCCCTGGTCCTGGCCGCCAGCATCCGGGCCGCCGCCCACCGCCCGTCGGCCCGCCACTGCCGGGGGAGCACGATCCCGGGATGCCCGCCGTCCGCCAGGATCCGCCCGAAGAGGGCGTGCGCCGCGGACTTCGACTCGTAGCGCAGCTCCCCGGGCTGCCACGGACGGCCCGACAGCCGCCCGAACGGCCGGGTGCGCCCCCACGGTACGAGGGGCAGCCCGGCTCCCGTGAGCAGCGCGGCCAGCGCCGGCCGGGCCCGTACGGCATCGGTGAGGCCGGGATCCGCGTCCAGCAGGCCGTCGTACACCTCGACCCCGGTCCAGCCCAGTTGCCGGCAGACCAGCTCCGTCCAGCCCCGCGGAACCGGCCGTGGCAGTACCAGCGCGGCCGGGTAGGGGCTGTAGAAGGCGGCGAGGCACGCGTAGTGGTGTGCGGGCCGCTGCTCCCGGTCCAGGGTGGCGTCGGCGAACTGCGCGTTGAACTCGCCGACATTGCCCAGGTGCACGGCCCGCCCGCCACCGGTCCAGGCCTGCGCCCAGCCGGCGAGCGGGACGGGAGCCGCCTCGAACCGGACCAGGGACGGAGCGCCGGCTTCCACGTCCGGTGCGGCCGCCGTCTCCGTCTCCGCCGCGGCCACCGCCCCCATCGCCCGGTAGAACCCGGCCGCGTGCGGGTCGGAGTCGATCACCAGCTGCCGCACCCCCAGGTCCGCGGCCCGCCGCAGCGCGTCCCGGTACAGCAGCCGGCCCACACCCCGGCCGATGGCCGACGGCTCCACGAAGAGCAGCCCGAGCGCCGCCAGCGGGGGAGTCCCCTCCAGCGAAGCGATCCCGAGCACCTCTCCCCGCCCGTTTTCGGCCACGACGATACGGCGGGCCGTCACGTCGGCGGCCCGGATCCGCAATTCCGGCGCGCACGCGGCCAGGAAGGCGGCGTCGTACCCCCAGTGCGCCTTGGACCGCATCACCAGCCCGGTCAGGTCCTCCGCCTCGGCCGGCCGCGCTGCCCTGACCTTTACCAACTGCTGACCTCCCCATGGTCCGGGTCAAGGCCGTGCGATAGATTCGGCCTCCCCACGGCACATACTTTCCCACCCACGCGGAGACAGGCTTCTCAATGAGCGACATCATCAACGGACTTGGCCGCACCAGCGCCTACGGCGCCCTCGGCCTGGTGCTGCTGATCCTCGGCATCGTCCTCGTGGACGTGCTGACGCCCGGGAAGCTTCCCCAGCAGATCTGGGAGGAGCGCAACCGCAACGCGGCCCTCTTCCTCAGCTCCGCGCTCCTCGGCATCGGCGGCATCGTCTTCACCTCGATCTGGACGACGTACGCGGACTTCGGCAAGGGCCTGCTGTCCACCGCGGCGTTCGGCGTGCTCGGCCTGATCCTGATGGCGGTGGCCTTCCTCGTGCTCGACCTGGTGACCCCCGGCAAGCTCGGCGCCATCGTCGTGGACCCGGAACCCCACCCGGCTGTCTGGGTCTCGGCCGCCTGCAACCTCGCCGTGGCCGCGATCGTCGCCGCCTCGATCGCCTGACGCGGAGCACCCGTACGTGACGAGAGCGCCGCTCCCCGGAGGGAGCGGCGCTCTCGCCGCCATCGGGATCCGGGATCCAGGTATCCGATAGGGGATCGGGATCCGCCGGTCCCGCTCAGGCGAGGCCCAGCGCGAACACCGCGAACCCCGCCGCCAGCAGTCCGGCCACGGTCCGGCGCAGCGCGCCCGCCCGGCGCCCCTCCCGCGGCGGGGCCTCGAACCGCCGCGCGTAGCGGGCGAGAGCGACCAACAGCGCCGCGAACACGGGCATCCACGCCAGCCGTGCCCCGATCCAGCCCAGGCTGTCCGGCGCCGTCGTGAGCCCGGCCAGTTCACCCACGAACGAGCCGGGCACGGCCGCGGCCAGCATCGCCGTCTGGTGCCAGCACAGGATCGTCATCGCGGACAGGTTGATCACGACCACCGGGGCCCACAGGGCGGGCCGCGCCAGCAGCTTAGCCAGCCGGTCGCGCAGCAGGATCGCCGCGCCCGACTGCGCCGAGGCCAGGGCCAGTACCAGCAGCGACGGAGGGTGCGAGTTGGTGCGCGCCGCACCCGGTACGCCCACCATCGACGCCGGATAGTGGAAGACGGTCAGCAGCGCGGCGAACAGCAGCGTCCCACCCGCCAGCAGCAGCCAGGCCCCGCGCCGCCCGATCCGCCGCTCGCCCCAGGAGACGCCCAGCTGGTACGCGAACAGCCAGCCCGGCAGGATGTTCACCACGGCGAGCCACGACGGCACGGAGTCGGCGAGCGGCCCGTAGCGCAGGAAGTC
This sequence comes from Streptomyces xanthophaeus, assembly GCF_030440515.1. Classification (GTDB taxonomy): domain Bacteria; phylum Actinomycetota; class Actinomycetes; order Streptomycetales; family Streptomycetaceae; genus Streptomyces; species Streptomyces kutzneri. The sequence continues at coordinate 327,053 of NZ_CP076543.1, read as the reverse complement.
CACCACGGCGACGGAACCGAGCAGCGGGGCGGCCGCCCAGCCGCCGAGGCGCCGTGCCGCGCGCACGCAGTACGGGGTCAGCGCGGTGACCACCACGTACACCCCGACGAACCACAGCGGTTGGACCACCAGCGTCGCCCCGGTCCGCAGCGACGCCTCCGGCACCCCGGCCGCGTACAGCACGGGCGCGGCCAGCGCCCACACCGCGGTCACCCCGAGCACGGGCCGCCCCAGCCGGACGACGCGGCCCTTCAGCCAGGCGCCGGTCGACCCCGTGCGGCGGCCGAAGGAGAGCGCCGAGGCGTACCCGCCGACGAGGAAGAAGATGCCCAGCATCTGGAGCACCCAGCTCGCCGGGGCCAGGCCGCCGAACGCGGACAGCGGGCTGGCGTTGTGCAGGCCGCCGTCGGAGTCGAGGGTGAAGCCGCCGAGCAGCCAGTGGCCGGTGGGTACGGCCAGCAGCGCCAGGGCGCGCAGCCCGTCGATCGCCCGGTCACGGTGGGCGGGGGTCCGGCCGTCGATCCGCGCGGCGGCCTTGCGCAGCGGGGCCAGGGAGGCGGAGGCGCTCATCGGGCCTCTCCCTTCGCGATGGCGGCGAAGGCCGCCAGGGACTGGGTGCCGGGCATGAAGTAGCCGGTGTGGCCCTGTACGTCGGCCGCAGGCACCCGGCGGGCGCCGAAGGCCGCGGAGGTGGGGTCGGCGCCGTGGCCGATCCCGGCGAATTCGACGTTCGGGACGTCGGCGATCCAGTCGGAGGGGCCCCGCGCCGCCCAGACGCGGGCTCCCGTGTGTAGGCCGGCCGCGGTGTCGGCGCGCATTCCGGGGGAGCCGAAGGCCACGAGGTCGGCGGCGTCGGTGTGCCGGGCCGCGAGCCCGCACACCACCGAGCCGTAGCTGTGGCAGAACAGCACCGGGTCGGGCGCGCCGACCGCGTCGAGTCCCGCCGTGAAACGGGCCAGCCGGGTGGCTCCGGCCCGGGCGAGGCGGCCGTCGGCCGCGTCCAGGCCGACGCCGACCGGGGTCGTGTAACCGATCCACGCGACGACGGCGGTGGACCCGCCGGTCCCGGTCCCCGTACCGGTGCCCGTACCGGTCGCGGTCCCGGTTCCGGTCGCCTCGCGCAGGGCGCGGGCCATCCCGGCCGGGCCGGTGTAGGGCTTGCGCGGGACGTCGTAGGTGGCGGCGTCGTTGTCCGAACCCGGCACGATCACCGAGACGTGCTCCGCGTGCTCCAGGTCCCCGAACACCTCGGCCACCTGACCCCGGCCGCGCGGGTCGAAGGCCAGGATCTGCCGGTCCGGCGCGGCGAGGGAGGCGTAGCGCGCCTCACCCGTGGCCGCCAGGGCGATCCGGTTGGCCTCGTACCGCAGGGGGAGCGGTGCCCCCTCCAGGTTGCCCACCACCAGCGGGTGGGACCGCAGCAGTTCCCGGCGAGCCGCGTCGTCCAGCCCGGCGAAGAAGGCGGCCACCTCGCGCGGTGCGGCGCTCGCCGGATCGGGCAGCAGCCGGCCGGACGCCGTGTCGGCCAGCCAGGCGGCGGTGCCCGGCGGCGGTCCGGTGACCGCAGCCTGGCTGTCGCCCGAGGCCCACCCGGCGGTCCCCCCGACGAGGGCCACCGCCAGCGCAGCCGTGACCATCGTCCTTCCGAAGCGGCGCATGCCCCTTCTCCTCTCCTCGTGACGAGGTGGAAGGTAGGTAGGGGGTACCCGCGCCCACGTCCGACCGTGGAGCCAAGTCGGATGTCATACCCCGGTAGGGGGTGGAGGAGACGGCACCCTCAGCCGGCCCCCTGACGGGTCCGCCCGCGCGCCCCGGCGTTGCTCCATGGGTGCGATCCGCGTCAGCCGTCTGCCCGAGCCGCCCGTGTGTCGGCGTCGCCGGGGCCCCTGCCCCGACTAGTTATGGCGATAGTCCGACTAATTGCGGCAAAGGGAGTGCAGACGATGCCCGACCCGGAACATCAGCGTGCGACCGAGCCGGGACATCGCCCGCGCCGGGTGGCCGCCGCCGGCCTCGCCTGCGCCCTTGCCGCCGGATCCTTCGTCCTCCTCGGGACCGGGGACGTCAATGCACGGGCGGTGACCTGCCTCGGCGTCCCCGCCACCCTCGTCGTCGCCACCCCCGGCACCACCACCGACGGAACCCCGGGCGACGACGTGATCGTGGGCACGCCGGGCCCGGACACGATCCACGGCCAGGGCGGCAACGACCTGATCTGCGGGCTCGCGGGCGACGACATCCTGATCGGCGGACTCGGCAACGACACCGTCGACGGCTCCGCGGGCGCCGACCAGCTGCGCGGTGACAGCTTCAGCCCCACCGGCGACGCCTCGGGCGGCGGCAACGACCGCCTCCTCGGAGGCGACGGGGACGACCAGTTCACCGGCGACAGCTACGCGCCCGGCGGCAATGCCACGGGCGGCGGCAACGATCAGCTGATCGGCGGCCCCGGCAACGACCGGATGACAGGGGACAGCAGAGGACTGAGCGCGGTGGGCGGCGGAGCCGACCGGATCGACGCCGGCCCGGGCGACGACGCCCTGCTCGGTGACTCCGGCGCCTTCGCTGGCAACGCCACGGGCGCCGGGAGCGACGTACTGCTCGGAGGGCCCGGGGCCGAGACCATGACCGGGGACAGCGAGGCCGCGCAGAACGCCATCGGCAGCGGCGGCGACGACCTGCTGGACCTCGGCGCCGACGGCGGGGTTTCGGCGATCGGCGACCACACCGTCACCAACCCGGCGGGCGGCCGCGCGACCGGCGCCGGGAACGACCGGATCATCGGCGGCGCCGCCGACGAATTCCTCGTCGGCGACAGCGGCCCCGCCGACGCGCGCCGCACCGCCGCGGGCAACGACACCATCAGCGGTGGCGCCGGGAACGACCGCGTCTTCGGCGACAACGTCGACCTCACCGGAACGGCGAGCGCGGGAAGGGCCGGAGGCGCGGACTTCCTCGACGGCGGCGAGGGCATCGACACCCTCGCGGCCGGCCCCGCCGGCGACTTCCTCACCGGAGGCCCGGACGGCCCGGACGGCCCGGACGCCTGCGACGGCGAAGGCGGAACCGACTTCGCCACCGCCTGCGAATCCCTGGCCGGCCTGCCTTAGGGGGTGTCCTGCCGGTGTCCGGGGTGGCGGCCGGCCCGCCCGGGGACCGGCGCACTCAGCCGGAGTCGCCCGGCCGCACCAGCCCTGCCTCGTACGCGAAGATCACGGCCTGGGCCCGGTCCCGCAGGTCCAGCTTGGCCAGCACCCGCCCGATGTGCGTCTTCACCGTCTGCTCCGCCAGCACCAGGTGAGCCGCGATCTCCTGGTTCGACAGCCCGCGCGCGATGAGTTCCAACACCTCGGTCTCGCGCGGGGTGAGCCCCTTCAGCCGCAGCGCGGGGTCCTTGCGCGGCGCCGGGCGCTGCTGGACGAAGTCCGCGATCAGCCGTCGGGTCACCGAGGGCGCCAGCAGCGCCTCGCCCGAGGCGACCACCCGGACCGCCGCGATCAGATCGGCCGGCGGGGCGTCCTTGAGCAGGAACCCGGAGGCTCCCGCGCGCAGCGCCTCGTACACGTAGTCGTCGATGTCGAAGGTGGTCAGCATCAGCACCTTCGGCCGGTGCACCACCCCGGGCGGGGGATCGAGGATCTCCCGGGCGGCCGTGAGCCCGTCCATCTCCGGCATCCGCACGTCCATCAGCACCACATCGGGGTGCGTGGAGCGCGACACCTGTACCCCCTGCCGCCCGTCGGGGGCCTCGCCCACCACGTCGATGTCGGCCTGCGCCGACAGCAGGGCGGCGAACCCGGCCCGCACCATGGCCTGGTCGTCGACGATGATCACGCGGATGGTCACATCGAGTCCTCGGTCGGATCGTTCAAGGGCAGCCGGGCGGCGACCCGGAAGCCGCCGTCGGGCAGCGGGCCCGTGTCGAGCGTGCCGCCGGTCAACCGTACGCGCTCGCGCATGCCCACCAGACCGTGCCCCGTGCCCGAACTCTCCAGCTCCACCACGGCGTCCCGCGCCGGACCGTTGACCACGAGCACGAGGACCTCGTCCTCGTCCACCGTCACCGAGACCCGGGTGGGGGCGCCGGGCGCGTGCCGCACCACATTGGCCAGGGCCTCCTGCACGATCCGGTACGCCGACAGGTCCACCGCCGGCGGCGCCGCCCCGGCCGCCCCGGCCGCCAGCGACAGCTCCACCGGCTGCCCGGCCCGTACGGTCGCCTCCACCAGCTGCTGGAGCCGGTCGATCCCCGGCTGCGGGGCCCGCTCGCCGTCGGCGCCGCCGCCCGCCCCGTCCGCGCCGTCGCCGCGCAGCACGGTCAACAGCCGCCGCATCTCGCCCAGCGACTCCCGTGCGCTCGCCGCGATCGCCGCGAACTCCTCCCGTACGGGGTCCGACATGCCCGGAACCCGGTAGGGCGCCGAATCGGCCTGCACGGTGATCACCGACATGTGATGGGCCACCACATCGTGCAACTCGCGTGCGATCCGGGCCCGTTCCTCCAGCAGGGTCCGCCGCGACCGCTCCGCCTCGCTGATGCTCTCCTGCTCGGCGACCCGCTGCTGCGCGTCGCCGAGTCCGCGCAGCGCGCCCGTCAGGACCAGCATGACGCCGCTGAGCACGAAGAGCAGGGCGTTGGTGTTCATCACGCCCGCGGGCTCGGAGAAGCCCAGCACCGTACCGACGACACCGGTCACCAGCCACACCCCGACCAGGGTCCGGACGGGCTCGCGCAGTCCCAGGCAGGCCATCAGCACCAGGTAGCCGACGATGGTCATAGGCGGCCACGGCCAGGAATGCCCGGTCACCTTGTCGGCGCCGATCAGCAGCACCGCGGCGACGATGTCGGCGGTCAGGACGACGACCCAGGCGTGCAGCGGCCGGGTCAGCGCGAGGAGCAGCGGCACGGTCTGCGCCACTCCCAGCGCACCCGCCCAGCCGCCGCCCGTTCCGTAGTCGTTGGACAGCACCGCGATCGTCACCGGCAGCAGGGTGACGACGAAGATGCCGACGACGACGAACGGCAGCGCCCGCTGCCACCGCCTGGGCGCCTGCCCGAACAAGGGCTGCGCCGCCCCGGCGGGCGTGCGCAGCACCACGGCGAGCCGCGTCAGCGCGCCGGGCACCCGGGCACCGGCCGCCGAGGAGGTACGGATGCGTTCGCGGGTGCGGCTGGGCAGCCGGGTGCGGGGTTCGTCGCTCATGATCGGACCAGCCTATGCTCCGGAACGCAGGGAGGGCCCGGAAGGCTCGGAGACGGGTGGGGCTAGGCTGCTTCCTGTCGATCATGGGGGATGCGGGCATGGGTGGCGCGGCGGCGTTGGAGAAACTGGTGCCGGTGCTGCTGGCGTTCGGCGGCGGGGTGCTGCTCGCCCGCCGGAAGATCGTTCCGGCCGAGGCCTCCAAGGTCTTCTCCGACTACGCCTTCCTCTTCGCCGTCCCCTGCTACCTCTTCGGCAACATCTACGCCAGCGACCTCGGGGCCCTGTTCAACTGGCGGGCCATCGGCGGCTACGCCGGAGCCGCGGCCCTCGCCGTGGTGGCGGTGGCCGTGGCGGCGGTCGCCCACGGCCTGCGCGAGCCCCGCGACGTGGCGCTGCGCGTGATGGCGGGAGTCCAGGTGAACACCGCCTACTTCGCCGTCCCCGTCTTCATCACCGTCTTCGGGACGGCGGCGCCGATCTTCCCGATCCTGCTGTTCCAGGTCTGCGTCCTGTCCCTGGTCGTCATCGCCCTCATGGAACTGGGCCGCGCGGGCCCCGCGGCCGGCGGCCCGGGCCGCCGCCTCTCCCGCGCCGTCGGCGCCTCGCTCGCGACCCCGCTGGTCCTCGCCTGCAACGCGGGGATCCTGCTCAACCTGCTCTCGGTACGGGTCCCGGCCGTCGCCCTGGACGGCGCCGCGTTCGTCGGGGACAGCGCCTCGCCGGTGGCCCTGTTCGCCCTCGGCCTCCACCTGGGCGGCCTCGGCCTCGACCTGCGGGGCACCACGCGCGAGGAACTCGCCCTCATCGGCTTCAAGTGCCTGGCGTTCCCGCTGCTGACCTGGGCGGTCTGCGGGCTGCTCTTCGGTGTGCGGGGCGAGTGGCTCGCGTACCTCGTCCTGATCGCGGCGATGCCGACCCCGCAGAACCTGTTCATCTTCGCCCAGCGCTACGACGTCGGCGTCGACCTCTCCGCCTCGATCGTGATCAAGAGCTCGCTCGTGTCGCTCCTGTTGCTGCCCCTGTGGCTGCAGACGGTGGCCGTATGAATGCCGCCGCCTCAGGGCGGACCCGGTTCTCGAACCGTGATGACGCGGCTGCCCCTCCTGTCTACCGGGCTTCCGTAGAGACGGGATCGAGGAAGAAGACGCACTGGGCCGCGTTGAATTCGCCCACCTCGGCGACGAAGTGGAACGTATCGCCGGCGCCGACGGCGGCCGGGATCTTCTTGCCGGTCAGTTTCAGGCCGAAGACGTCGACGTCCTCGTACTTGAAGGCCGGGCCGACCTCCGTCTTCGGCCCCTTGTCGCCCGGGGCCAGGAGGAAGTCGTAGCGGGTGTCGTAGTCACCGTGGGGTGCCATGCTCACGATCGACCCGTCGAACGCGACCGTCCGACCCTTGTGCCTGGTCGCGAAGTCCAGGTTCGCGCTGTCGCACGAGTCCGGCTTCAGCAGCAGCGCCGCGAACTCAGGGTCGTTCTGAGGCGTGATCACCTCAGTGGCAGCCGAACCGGTCGCTGTCGCTGTCGCTGTCGCTGTCGCTGTCGCTGTCGCCGTAGCGGAAGGCTTGTCGCTCGCAGTGGCCGTCGAGTTGTCCGACCGGTCCTTCTTCTCCCCTCCGTCGCCGAGGGCAGAGGCGGTACCGATGACGACGGCCAGGATCACGAGGGTGGCGGCCGCCACGCCGATCAGGAGCCACGGCTGAGGCTTCTTCGGCCGACGGAAGTCGAGGGTGGAGCGCAGCGTGCTGTGAGACTGCTCCACGAGCTCCCAGCCGTCCTTCCGCAACTTCGAGATCACCAAGCCGTCGGTGCCGCGAACTGTCTTCACGGTCTTGTACTCATACTTGATCTCGTCGGCCATGCGGCTCCGTGTCCCCCTCGGTGGACTCTCCGTATCAGATGCCCGCGAGCATAGGGGACTTCGTGAGGAACCCGGCATCACCGATGTCAGTTGGAGTTCAGCAGAGTGGACCCGAGATGGGTCAACGTATGAAGGGCAGCCTTCCGCTCCCGGGCGAGGGCGGTCAGCCCGGCGCCGCGCAGCGTGGTGGCGTGCTCGCTCGCGCTGGCCGGTGAAATACCTGCCCTTCGGGCAAGCTGCGTAGTGGTGCACGCCGGATGGTCGGCTATCACGCACAACACGACCGCCCTGGTACGGCCGAGGAGCGCGGACAGAGCCGGTGGTACAGGAGAATCGACCTGGCGTGAATCGGTGGGGGGAGCCCACAGGCCGGCCGCCTCCACCGGGTCGTGCAGCGCCGGATACACCATGACGACGATGTCGGACCGGGGGCCGGCGAACAACTGCGGAACCGGACCGCAGAACACCGATGGGGCCAGAACGAGCGGACGGCCCGCCAGGTGGAAGTCGGCCTCCGGGTGGACCAGCGGCCGGTAGTCCGGGATCTCCAGCACGGGCGACTTCCACACGGCCATCGGGCGCAGGCTGTCGAGCAATGCCCCCACCCCGCCCTCCACCATGAGCCGCCCCCGCCGAGCCACCTCCCCGTCCAGGTGCTGGTGGATTCGCCCCCAGTAGGGGGCCACCGCGACGCGGTGGCAGTCCTGCAGCGAGGCGGCCAGCCTTCGCACGGCCCGCGGGTCGGCATTCATCGCCTCGGTCAGCCACGGCGCCCGCCACCTGTCCCTGCACGGAAGTACGGCGAACTCCGCGCGCAGCCGGCGCTCCGGCGCCCTGCTCAGCCGCTCCACTCCCTCGTCCATACAGCCTGCCGCGCCCACCAGAGTGAACAGATCCACCAGCCCCCCGGCAGGTCGGCCCAGAAACCGGGCCGTGTCCGGCCCGTCGCTGGAGACCAAGGGGCCCGTGCGCGCACGCCAGCCGCCGAACAGCGCCTTGCCGTCGCTCCGCTGGAGATTCCACAAGCTCAGCTGAGTCTCCGCGAGCGGACCCAGAACAGCGACCCTCACCAGCGCCAGATCCTCTGCAGCGAAATGAAACCGCAGCACGCCCGCCTCCTCGCCCGCCCCTGCAGGCGATGGTGCCCATCACCCTTGTTTCGGGACAGACCGAAACGAGTCGACTCCTCTTCCGGCCCGGGTGAATCCTGTTCATCAGCGGCAGCAGCGGCGCCCAGCCCTGGGCACCCCGCCGCTCGTTGCCCGAACCCGGAGGGACGAACCATGCAGATCGGCCGACGCTTCGCCACGACCGTGTTTACAGCCGCGCTCGTCGGGGGCGCCCTCGTGGCCGCGCCGACTGCCCAGGCTCGGACGACCGGGCCGGCAGCATCGTGCTTCGACTCCTCGACCAGCTACTCCAAGCCCGCCGGAGACATCGACCTCCCGGCCGGCCGGCTCTTCTCCACCTCGAACGCCTGCGCCGACATCAACATCAGGCCCAACACGAACCGATACATCAAGGTCTGCTTCGAGACCCAGGGGCGGCTGGAGTGCCAGCCGAACTACACGCTCGCCTACGGGGGCCAGTGGAACACGATCGCGACGAACGTCCGGGACGGCGCGCTGTTCGCCTTCTCCTTCCGCTCCGAGGCGCTGTCCACCGGCCGCTGGGCCGCCTGACCCACGCCCTGCCCCGGGCCACCGCTCGGACACCGAGACGAAACGAGGCTCATCGACCGCTCCGTGCCTCGCCGGCTGCGCCGTCTCCGGCAGCATCGGCAGGCGGGATCCGGGCCGTATCAGAGGGGGCGGCATGTTGGCCGAGGAGTACGGGTACGCGATATCACCCAGACCGGCAGCACAGGTGCCGGGCGTGGCCCGTAAGGCGCAGAACGCGCTGGAGCCGGGATATGCGAGCAGGATCGCTCAGGGCCTCGCGGGCGGGATCGTCGTGACCGTGGCGCTGACCGTGATCTTCCACATGCCTTTCGCGGTGGCGGGGGCAAGCGGTGTGATCGGTTTCATCGGTGTGTGGCCCACCGAGCTGGCGGCCCGTCGGAAGCACGCACTGAAGACGCTCGAGCACGAACCGTGGCAGGTATGGCCGTGCCGGCTGGACGGAGAGGCCGGCCCGGACAACCAGGCGCTGGTCGGGGCCCGGGTCCAGCTGCTGGCACCGGACCGCACCCCGGTCGCCGCGTTCCGCGGGGCGATGTCCTGCGAGGACTGGCTGTCGGTGCGCGACGGGCGGGGCGTGGATCAGCGAGTCCTAGGCCTGGCCGTGTTGCGGATCGGCAGATGGCCGAACGCAAACGCCAAGCCCCGCGCCGCAGTCAGGACTTCGGCACGGTATTGACGTAGCCGGTGCCGGAACTGTAGAAGCCGTCCACCGTCTTCTGGACCTCCGCCTGCGAAACAGCCTCACCGGCCTTGTAGTAGAACCAGTTGACCTTCATGTCCCAGGTGCGCGGACCACCGGTGAAGGGAAGGTCGATGAACCAGTTGCTGAAATGGATGTCCATCTTCTCGCGCGGAACGTACTTGCCGGAGCTGGTGAAAAGGTCCTTGCCGTCCAGGGAATAGGTGACCTTTCCGTTCACGGCGGTGATCATCAAGATGTGCCAACCCTCGAGGTGCTGCTTCGACGTGTGGCTGACCCGGTCCGGCGGATCGGCCTGGTGCCAGCTGACGTTGTCGAGTTGCGAACCCACCGAACCCCAGCCGCCGTTGGGCAGGTATTCGTGGTCGAGTTCGCTGTAATTCGCCGAGGATTCCGAGGAGGAGATCGGAAAGAACGTCTGGACGACGTGGTCGCCGTTGCGACCGGTCGTGGGCCTGCCGCTGAGGTGGACCCGAGCCGCGTAGGTCCCCGTGAAGAGGGCTGTGCCGGTGCTCTGCACCTCGACCTGCTTAGTGCCCTGCTTGGTGCCGTCGGTGGAGGCCTGCAGCTGCAGGACCCTGCCGCCTTGGGCGGTCGGGTCGGAGGGGAAGCCGGCGCCGGCGCTGGACCAGGTGTCCTTGATCCCCGGGCTGCCCGCGCCGTCACGGACCTCCCAGCCGTTGGCGGTGAGCGCGGGGTCGTCGGGGCCGCTGTAGTGGAAGTTGTCGAACAGGGTTCCCGGCGGTCCGGACGGGGTCGGCGAGGCGCCGGGGGCCGCGGCATCGGTACCCCTGCCGGACGCGGGGCCACCGGAACACGCGGCGAGTACGCACAGGAGGGCGGGCAGCGTGAGCACGGTCCACACGCGATGACGAGAGGTGCGGCGGGACGGGCTCACACGGGCTCCTTGGGGCGTAGAGGCGGTACTTGGACACGCCCTTTTGCAAAAGAGGATCAAATGATTGATCGCACGAGGGGGGCATCTTAGCGCCGGTTCGAAGGGTGTCTCGCAGGCGGCCTATGGGTACCCGGGTGCTCTCCGTCTCGCGTACTGATCGGTACTTTCCATTAGCATTTCGATCCGATCACAACACCTGAGCAGATCACTCCAAATGCAGACATCGGGTCGAATTCGAATCGGTCCGGTGTACTAGCGTTCGCTCTGCTGTGCCGCGGTCTACGTACCCTGCACCGAAATGGTGCGCAAGGTGCGCGCAATCATCAATTCCATCGACCGCTGACCGGCGCACCCGGCGGAGCCTGACATGTCTGAGTCAAAATTTCGGGAGTCCGCTCCCGCACCGGTATTCGTCGACCAGTCGGGTCTGCGCGGCCGCGTGCTGCGCGGCCTTTGCTGGCCGGTCTCCGTGCTCGGCGCGGTCCTGGCGGTCGCCATGGGCAGCAGCCTGATCGGTGTGCAGGCGGACGCCCCGGCGATGGGCATACCCGTGCAGCCCTCACGGCAGGCCGCTCCGCCGCCCTCACCCGTGCCGTCGCTGTCGCCCGGCCCGTCGTCCTCGTCGTCGGCGCCCCGGACGGCCACGCGGTCCGCGACACCCCAGGCGAAGACTGCGGCCACCACGCCGAAGACCGCGGCCACCACGACGAAGACGATGGCCGCCACGCCGAAGAACGCGGCCGCCACGGCGAAGAACGCGACCACCGCGCCGCGCGGCACAGCGCCCCCCGGCCGACCGGCCAAGCACCCCTGATCGTCCGCACCACCATCTCCAGGAGCGTCATTGTCCCGCCACCAGCGCCGCCGGCAGTCCCTGCTCAGGCCGCGCCGACTGGCCGCGCCACCGCTGCGCTTCTTCATGCCGCTGTCCCTGCTGGCCTGCCTGCTCGCGCTGCTCGTCCTGCGCGGCCTCGCCACCAACGAGGCGTTCCACGACTCCCGGATCGCGATCTCGGTCGACAAGACGACCGTGCCGGACAACCTGCTCAAGGGCGGCCCGATCATCGACGCGCGGGGCACCAGGAACGAGCACCCCGTGAGCTATCACATTCCCGACCGCACCGCTGTTCTGAGCTTCGACGACGGTCCCTCCCCGCAGTGGACCCCGAAGATCCTTGAGGTGCTCGCGGCCCGCAAGATCCGTGCGGACTTCTTCGTGACCGGCGCGATGACCACGCGCAACCCGGAGCTGATCCGGCAGATCGTCGCGGGCGGCCACGAGCTCGGGGTGCACACCTTCACCCACCCCGATCTGGTGTACCAGTCCCACGCCCGGATCAGCTGGGAGATGGCGCAGACGCAGCTGGCGCTGGCCGGTGTCGCGGGCGTCCACAGCGCGCTGTTCCGCCCGCCGTACTCCTCCGACGCCACCGCGATGGACGACTGGAACTACCCGGTGGTCAAGTACGTGGGCGCGCGCGGCTACCTCACCGCGTTCATCGACCGCGACACGGACGACTGGAAGCGCCCCGGCGTCGAGCAGATCGTCAAGGCGGCGATGCCGGCCAAGCCAGGTGCGGGCGCGCTGATCCTGCTGCACGACGCGGGTGGCGACCGTACCCAGACCATTGCCGCGCTCGTACAGATCATTGACAAGCTGCAGGCCCAGGGCTACCGCTTCACCACCATCTCCGACGCACTCGGCGCCTCCAGCGCCACGGTGCCGGTGCACGGATTCCAGCTGTGGGCCGGCAAGGGATTCATCTGGGCCACCGGGTTCGCCGTGCACACGCTGCCGGTGCTGGTCGCTCTGCTGGCCCTCGTCGGCTTCCTCAACTTCGGCCGGTTCGCTCTGATGCTCGTCCTCGCACCGATCCACGCCCGCCGCTCCAAGCGGCAGGACGCCTGGGGACCGCCGGTGACCGAGCCGGTCACCGTACTGGTCCCGGCCTACAACGAGCGCGAGTGCATAGCCAACACCCTCAAATCCCTGGCCGCCGGTGATCATCCGATCGAGGTGATCGTCATCGACGACGGCTCGACGGACGGCACCGCGGACATCGTCGAGGAGATGGACCTGCCGTTCGTGCGGCTGATCCGCCAGGTCAACGGCGGCAAGTCCAGCGCGCTCAACACCGGCATCGCGGCAGCCTCGTACGACATCATCGTGATGATGGACGGCGACACCGTCTTCGAGCCGTCCACCGTACGCGAGCTGGTCCAGCCCTTCGGCGACCCGGCGATCGGCGCGGTCGCGGGCAACGCCAAGGTCGGCAACCGGGAGAGCCTGATCGGCGCCTGGCAGCACATCGAGTACGTCCTCGGCCACAACCTGGACCGCCGGATGTACGACATGCTGGGCGTCATCCCGACCATCCCCGGCGCGGTCGGTGCCTTCCGCAAGGAGGCACTGCAGCAGGTCGGCGGCATGAGCGACGACACCCTCGCCGAGGACACCGACATCACCATCGCGTTGCTCTGCGACGGCTGGCGGATCGTCTACGCCGAGCGCGCCCGCGCCTGGACCGAGGCTCCCGCCAGCCTCCAGCAGCTCTGGTCCCAGCGGTACCGCTGGAGCTACGGCAGCATGCAGGCGATGTGGAAGCACCGCGGCGCCGTGACCTCCCGCGGCCCGGCCGGGCGCTTCGGCCGACTCGGGCTGCCGCTCGTCGTGCTGTTCGGCGTGGTCGCCCCGCTGCTGGCGCCGCTGGTCGACATGTTCCTGCTGTACGGCGTGCTGTTCGGGGACGCCCCGATCACCCTCACCAGCTGGGGCGGCTTCATTCTGCTCCAGGCCGCACTGTCCTGGTACGCCTTCCGGCTCGACGGCGAGAAGCCCTGGCATCTGATCAGCCTGCCGGTCCAGCAGCTCGTCTACCGGCAGCTGATGTACATCGTCCTGCTGCAGTCCGCGATCACGGCGATGACCGGCGGCCGGCTGCGGTGGCAGAAGCTCCGCCGCACCGGCGAGGTCGCCGTACCCGTGGAGGCCTGACCGTGACCGCACGCATCGACCTCGGGCGCACCTACGACACCGTCCGGCTGAGGGTCCCCGCCGCGCTGCGACAGGAGCCGGAGCCGGAGCGAGGGCGGGAGCGGGACGCAGCGCCCGAGCGCAAGGGCGGCCGGGACCGCTATTTCGACCTGCTGCGCGCGCTGGCATTGGGCCGCGTGATTCTCTACCACAACTTCGGCTGGTTCTGGCTGCCCCTCGTCTTCCCGTCGATGGGCGTGATGTTCGCGCTGGCCGGCTCGCTGATGGCCCGCTCGCTCAGCCGTCCCGCTCTCGGCGTGATCCGCAGCCGGCTGCGCCGGCTGCTGCCGCCGATGTGGCTGTTCGGCGCCGTCGTGATCGCCCTCCAGATCCTCGACGGCTGGGGTCCCCACTCCGAGGGCCACCCCAGCTGGTGGTGGGCCAAGCTGAGCTTCTGGATCCTGCCGCTGAGCACCCCGCCCTACGCGGACGAGCTGGCCGGCTTCCACCATCACGTGGAACACAGCTGGGCCGCGCAGATCATCGTCCCGCTCTGGTACCTCCGGGCCTACCTGTGGTACGTGCTGCTCTCACCGCTGATGCTCCGGGCACTGCGCCGGTTTCCGGTGCTGACGCTGTCCACGCCCCTGGTGCTGACGATCGTCATGAACACGTTCTTCGCCGACCAGGAATTCATCTACAGCCGGGTGTGGGAGACCGCCAACGACTTCACCATGTTCGGCTCCTGCTGGATCCTCGGCATGGCCCATCAGGAGGGGCTGCTCAAGAAGATCCCGCAGTACGTACTGCCGTCCATCGCACCGCTGGTCATGGTGGCCGGCCTCTGGTACCTGCAGACCCGGCCGGTCGATCCCACCGAACCGACCGACATCGAGTCCTGGCCGATCGCCCAGGCCCTGTGGTCCCTCGGGTTCGTTGCCATCCTGCTCCATGTCAGTCCGTCCTGGGCGGAGTGGCCCAGACCGCTGGAACGCTGGAACGGCCTGGTCCGCCTGCTCAACGCACGGGCTGTCAGCGTCTACCTCTGGCACGAGGTGGCGCTGGTGGTCGCCGTCCCCCTGATCGACCCGCTGTGGAGCGTCCACTTCTTCTACACGAACCTCCAGTGGCTGCTGGCCAGCCAATGGTTCACGCTGCTGGTGGCGATTCCGCTGCTCGGCCTGCTGGTGCTGACCTTCGGCTGGGTCGAGGACCTGGCCGCCAAGCGCCGGCCACGGCTCTTCCCGTACCCGCGCCGCCGACGGGGCAGGCGCCGGGCCGCCGACTGACGGGGGCTGCGCATCGCAAGAGCCCCGGATCCTGGCCGGGCGGCACGCGCCCGTCGCCCGCCGCGTCGGCGACAGTGACCATCGTGTCGAGCCGGGCCTGCTCAGCCCTCGGGGCGGAGCAGGCCGCGCTCGTACGCCTTCACCAGGCGCTGCGGCACCCGGTACACCGAGCCGTCGATCGTGATCGGGGTGAGCTGCGGCGTCGTGGCCTTCCACCGGGACCTGCGGTGGCGGGTGTTGCTCCGGGACGTCTTCCGCTTCGGGACTGCCATCGGTACCTCCTGGGTGGGTCGGGGTGCTGTCGTGCGAAGGCCGCTGCCAGGTTGCGGCGGCAGGAATCGGTGGTGCCGCCGGCGGGGGTTCCGCCGGGGCCTACCGGGAGCCGTAGGGGAGCAGGGCCATTTCGCGGGCGTTCTTGATCGCGGCAGCGAGTCGCCGCTGCTGCTGGGCGGTGACGCGGGTGACGCGGCGGCTGCGGATCTTGCCGCGGTCGGAGATGAACTTCCGCAGCAGGTCGGTGTCCTTGTAGTCGACGTACGTGATCTTCGCTGCGTCGAGTGGGTTCGGGCGGGACGCGAGCGGCTTGTGGGGGGCTTGCCGGCGGGCCATGTGTGTTCCTCGTCGGGTCGTGGGGCGTTCGGGTCGTCGGGTGGTCAGGAGATGGGGTCGAGGAGGGAATCGAAGGCGGCGGGGAGGGATTTCCACGCCTCGGGTCCCGCCGTGTACTCGGCGTCCGTGAGCAGGCACGACTCGAGGAGTCGTTCCAGGCCATGGCGATCGAGGCGGGGGGAGGTGAAGACGAGGTGCTGGCAGCGGTCGCCGTGTTCGGGATGCCAGTCGAGGGAGGCTGCAGCTCGGCGCATCGGAGGGACGAGTTCCCAGGCGGCGTCCGGCAGGGACGCCAGCCAGGGGCCTGCGTTCTCCACGCACAGGGCTCCGCCCGCGGCGTCCCAGGCGAGCAGGGTGTCGGGGCGGTCGGCGAGCCAGAAGCGGCCCCGGCTGCGCGCGGCCGCGCAGCAGAGGTCTTCCAGGGCCTGGTGGAGGCGCTCGGGATGGAAGGGGCGGCGGCGGTGCCAGACGAAGGTGGTGACGCCTGCTTCCTCCGCCTCCTGGGGGAGCAGGGCGCAGGCCGGGTGCTGTGCGGCGGCCGCCGCTTCCACGTCGAATCCGGCGAAGGCCGCCTGCGCGAGCTCACCGGATGTGGCGGACACCTGCCGGGCGGTCGGATGGAGTTGGGCCAGCAGGGCGCGGTCCTCGTCGCCGGCTTCCGCGCTGTCGACGAGGGCGAGGACGGGTGCGTACTCCAGCTGGCGCGCCCAGGTGTCTCCGACGGTCCGCCGGTCGGTGGGGGCCGCCGCGAGACCCGCATCGGCCAGGTCGTCGCCATTGACGAGGTAGGGCAGGACCAGGGCCGGGTCGACCGCGGTGATCACGCCGGTGAGGTCGAGTACGCCGGCGCCGTGCGCGGTGACGACTTCCGCCATCGCCTTGGGTTCGACGGAGTCCCACAGTTCGACGACGGCCAGCCGGGTCAGGCCGCCGGCGGCCGTTCGTTCCAGCTCGGGGACCAGGTCCTCGCGCAGCGCGCAGCAGGCGCAATCGTTGACCAGCGGCGCCTCGCCCCGGGACAGCTCGCCCGAGGCGTCGCGCACCAGGCGCAGCACCGTGCCGGCCGGTGCCGCGGCGAGGTCGTGGTGCAGGGCGATGCTGCCGGGTACGGCGTGAAGCAGCCGGTTCACGACCTCCTTGCGGGCGTCCGCGTGGAGCCCGCCGACGATGACGACGGGCAGGGTCACGGCTTGCTCCCGTAGCAGGGCTGGAAGCGCTCGACGCGGCCGGCGGTGTCCAGGACGCGAGCGGTGCCGGTGTGGAAGCGGTGGCTCTGCCGGGGGGTGATGGTGGCGGTGGACCGGATGAGGGACGCGAAGTCGCGGTCGGTGCCGCGGAAGTCGACGGTCGGGCGTGGTTGGGTGCGTGCCATGCCGCTACTATACAGAAATGGAAACCATTTCCAATAAGGACTCCCGTCCAGAGAAGGGCAGGTAGCACCATGTCCGCCCACTGCCAGCTGACCGGCGCGAAGCCGGGCTTCGGCAACAACGTCTCCCACTCGCACCGGCGTACGTCCCGCCGCTTCGACCCCAACATCCAGCGCAAGCGCTACTGGCTGCCGAGCGAGGGACGCCACATCCGGCTGACGCTGAGCGCGAAAGCGATCAAGACCATCGACGTGATCGGCGTCGAAGCTGCGGTGGCGCGGATCCGCGCCCGGAGGGTGAAGGGCTGATGGCGAAGAAGAGCAAGATCGCCCGGAACGAGAAGCGCAAGGCGACCGTCGAGCGGTACGCAGCCCGCCGCGCCGTGCTGAAGGAAGCCCTCCGGCGGCCGTCCTCGACGGAGGCGGAGCGGGGCGCGGCGCTGGCGGAGCTGCGCAGGCAGCCCCGCGACGCGAGCGCCACGCGCGTGCGCAACCGGGACAGCGTGGACGGTCGGCCCCGCGGTCACCTGCGGAAGTTCGGGCTCTCGCGCGTCCGGATGCGGGAGCAGGCGCACGCCGGATTCCTGCCGGGGGTCACCAAGTCGTCCTGGTAGTGCCTGCCTTGGGTGCCGCGCCCGGAGGGTGAACGTTCAGGACCCGGTGGACCGCACGCCCGTCCGCCCCGCAGCTCCCCGGTGCGTCACAGGGCCGGCGTCCGCCGGTCACGGATCCGGAGCGGCGCCCAGGGCCGCGACCCGCAGGGCGGCCGCGAGGCGTACGAGCGGTTCGGTCGGAGGCCGGGGGAGCCGTGGCCGCCTACGGTCGGTCCAAGACCGCCAACGTCCTCTTCGCGGTGGAGGCCACCCGCCGCCGGGCCGACGACGACATCACCGCCGACGCCGTGATGCCCGGCGCCGTCCACACCAACCTCCAGCGCCACACGGACGGCGGTCGCGGCAGCGGCAGTGTTCCGGCCGGATTCATCAAGACGGCCGGCCGGGGCGCCGCCGAGGGCGGACATGACTGGGCCTGCAACACACGAGCGGTCTAGCATGAGGAGCGAGGCTTCATCTCCTGGTCCGGGCCGCAGCGGCAGGGAGGCCCGCATGGCGTTCGACACGACCGGTTTGGAACAGGCGGCCGGCGGCCGTTACATCCCGATCTCCGACCACGGCCTGATCGGTGATCTCCGTACGACCGCCCTGGTCGGCACGAACGGCACCATCGACTGGTACTGCTGCCCGCGCTTCGACGCGCCCAGCGTCTTCGGGGCCATCCTCGACGCCGACCGGGGCGGGTCGTTCGAGCTGGCCGCCGACGTCCCGACCCGCACCAGGCAGTTCTACTTCCCCGACACGAACGTGCTGATCACGCGATTCTTCGCCGCGGACGGGGTCGCGGAGATCCAGGACTTCATGCCCGTGGTCGACGAGTCCCGCGAGGCGGCCCGGCACCGGCTGATCCGGCGGGTGATCTGCGTCCGCGGGACCCTCCCGTTCAGGGCGCGGATCGCCCCCCGCTTCGGCTACGGCGCCGAAGCGCACACCACGCACCTCGAAGGCCACACAGCGGTGTTCCGCTCCCCTTCACTGGCGCTCGCGCTGACCGCCACCGCACCCCTGGAAGCCGATGGACCGGACGTGTGGTCGCACTTCAAGCTCATCGAGGGAGAGTCCCACGTGTTCGCCCTCGACCAGATCGGCGACGACGTCCCGCCCCGGGCGTGCCCGCGCGCCGAGGCGCAGGAGCAGGCCGAGGCGACCGTCCGGTTCTGGCGCCACTGGCTGGCCCGCTCCCGCTACCACGGGCGGTGGCGGGAGATGGTGAACCGCTCCGCGCTGGTGCTGAAACTGCTCACCTACGCGCCGACCGGTGCGATCGTCGCCGCACCGACCACCAGCCTGCCCGAGCAGATCGGCGGCGAGCGCAACTGGGACTACCGCTACGTCTGGGTCCGCGACGCCGCCTTCTGCGTCTACGCGATGCTGCGCCTCGGGTTCACCTCCGAGGCCGAGGCGTTCATGGGGTTCATCGCCGAGCGCGGCGTCCTGCGGGGCAAGGGGCAGACCGGTCCGTTGCAGATCATGTACGGCATCGACGGGCGCACCGACCTGCCCGAATACGAGCTTCCGCACCTGGAGGGATACCTCGGCTCCGCACCGGTCCGGGTGGGCAACGCGGCCACCGGCCAGCTCCAGCTGGACATCTACGGTGCGCTGATCGACTCGGTCTACCTCTACGACAAGTGGGGGCAGCCGATCAGCAGTGACCGCTGGGACCAGGTCGGCGCCGTGGTGGACTGGCTGTGCGAGCACTGGGACCAGCCTGACGAGGGGGTGTGGGAGACCAGAGCGGGCCGGCGGAACTTCGTGTACTCGCGGCTGATGTGCTGGGTGGCACTGGAGCGCGCGATGCGCATGGCGAACCGCCGCGGTCTGCCGGCGGACCTGAACCGCTGGCGGGAATCCCGGGACGCGATCTACCGGCAGATCATGCGGCGCGGCTGGTCGGCCGAGCGAGGGGCGTTCGTCCAGGGACTGGACGACCACGTGCTGGACGCCTCGCTGCTGATGATGCCGATGGCCAAGTTCGTCTCGCCCACCGACCCCAAGTGGCTCTCCACCCTGGACGCGCTCACCACCGATCTGGTCTCCGACTCGCTGGTGTACCGCTACGACCCGACCGCCAGCCCGGACGGCCTGCACGGCCCCGAGGGCACCTTCTCGATCTGCTCGTTCTGGTACGTGGAGGCGCTGGCCCGCGCAGGCCGGCTGGAGGAGGCCCGGCTCGCCTTCGAGAAGATGCTCACCTACGCCAACCACCTCGGCCTGTTCGCGGAGGAGATCGGCCCGACCGGAGAACAACTGGGCAACTTCCCCCAGGCCTTCACCCACCTCTCGCTGATCAGCGCCGCCTTCAACCTCGACCGCGCGCTCGGCTGACATAGCATCACCGCCGGGCCGGCACGGCCCCTGTAGTGATCTTGAAGATCAGGTTTCGTGCGGGGTGTTCTTGGCGAAGTACTTCCACCATGGGCTTATCGCCGGTCGCCGGTCATCCAGCTGTTGCCGTTTTCCGTGAGCCCCGAGGCGGGCGGTCCGTCCCGGTGCTGGGCCCACAGGTAGATGCCGAGGCGGAGCGGACCGCGCGCGTGCTGGGCGGGCTGCCGACCCACGCCAGACCCGTCGAGCGGAACCTCGCCCTGCGGCAGGCCGCCGCGGCTGCCGGCGAGTTGGTGGCCGCGCTGTCGGCTCTGGCTCCGGCCGTCGCCGGTGAGGCACTGCCGGCGGAGTCGACCAGTCAGTCGTTCTTCCGGGTCCGCGAGCGGGAGCTGTCGGATCAGCAGGCCGCCCTGCACGGGGTCCTGGTCGTCCACCGCGGTCTGGAAGACCTGTGCGAGGCCCCGCTGTCGGGCTCCGACCTGGCGCTGGAGGCGGCCGGGATGCGGCAGGCGGTGCTCGACCTCACCGGCGCGGCGCCGGGCGCCGACCCCGACTCCATCCAGCTGGTGGCCGTCCCCGAGCCTGCCGCGGGGGCGTCGATGGAGAGCGTGTGGAGTGCCCGGTGGCTCATCGGGCACCAGGTCCACGTCCTGTTCAACATCTGCGCCGCGGTCGCCGTGGCCGACGCCACCCGCCACCTACGGCACGGCGACGGCGAGGCCGCTCTGTCGCGGCTGGCGGACGCGACGACGTACGTACGGGGCTTCCCGGCGGCCATGACCCACGCGAGCACGGTCCCGGCCGACTACTACATGGCGGCGATACGCCAGACCATGGCGCCCCCGTCGGTGGACGTCCCGCTGAGCGGCCGCCAGCACCGCGGCTACAAGCTGTTCCGGGCGGCGATGAAGGACCTGCTGTCCGTGGTACCCGACTCTTACGAACAGTTGGCGGCCCGCGCCCCGGAGCTGGCCGAGGCACGGGGTGCGCTCCTGGAAGCCGACATCGTGGACGGTGAACGGCACGTCACCCTCGCGTACTCGATGGTGCATCTGCGGCGTTCCATCGCTCAGAAGCCCGAAGGCCCCGACAACGCCGTCGCCGAACTACGGCTCATGCGCCATCGCCGCGCGGCCCAGTACGCATCCCTGATCCGATTCGGGGACCACTACGTCGCCGACTCCGTGGCCCGCCTGCGCCACTCGTGAGTCCGCCTGTCCGCCCGTTCCCACCTCCGGCAGGAGATCCTGATGCCCGAGACGACGCCCGGCACCACCCGAAGCCCTGCCGTCGCCGCCGACTGGGCACTCGACCCGGCCGATGCCGACGCGTGCGGGCGACTGGCCCGCGCCCTGTGCACCGGCGAGCACGACCGGGTCGACGACCCCGAGTGGGTGGCCCGGGCCCGGGACGCCTCGGATGACCTTCCGTTACCGCTGCGCCGCGGGGTACGCCGCTTTCGAAGGCACTCCGGCCCGCACGGCACCTTGGTGATCGGCGGCCTGCCCGTCGACCAGGCGGCGCTGCCCGCGACACCGTCCGTACCCGGCTCGGTCCAGCGCCGCGCCACCGTCCCGGCCGCGGTGCTCACCATGGTGGCCTGCGGGCTCGGCGAGCCGCTCGCCTACCGGGCCGAGAAATCCGGCGCCCTCGTGCAGGACGTCGTACCCGTGCCAGGGCAGGAGAGCTTCCACGGCAACGCCGGATCGGTGCCGCTGTCCTTCCACACCGAGAACGGCTTCCACCCCCACCCACCCGACTACGTGATCTTCCTGTGCCTGCGCGCCGACCACGACCGGACCGCCGGCATGCGCGTCGCCGGCATCCGCCGGGCGCTGCCGCTCCTCACTCCGGCCAGTCGCCAGGCCCTGTTCGCACCGGAGTTCATCACCACACCACCGCCTTCCTTCGGCCCCGACGCCGCCGCGGGCGAGTCCGGCGCCGAGCCCCGACCGGTGCTGTCGGGAGCGGTCGAGGACCCCGACATCAGGATGGCCCAACTCGTCACCACCCCGCTCACCCCTCGGGCCGCCGAAGCGCTGACCGAATTCGGCCGTGCCTGCGAGGCGACCGCCCGCACCCTGCGCCTGAATCCGGGCGACCTGGTCGTCATCGACAACCGCGTCACCGTCCACGGCCGCACCGCCTTCCACCCCCGCTACGACGGAGCGGACCGCTGGCTCCAACGCACGTACGTCACCACCGACCTGCGGCGCTCGCGTGACCACCGCCCCGACGACGGCCACGTACTCGCCCGCTGACCGGCGTCCGGCCTCCCCGCCTGCTCCGGGACTTCCGGCCGAAATCGATCGTGTACCGCTCCAGCCGGTGGGCCGTGCCCTCGGACCGCGTCACAGCCTCCACACCCTTCTCGCGGCACTGGGCGTAAGCCGTGCGCAGGCCGGACGGGCGCCGGCCGGGGATGCGGTCAGGCGGAGGTGAAGAGCAGGGCGGCATTGTGGCCGCCGAAGCCGAAGGCGTTCGCCAGCGCGGCGGGCACCGGCATCCGGCGGGAGCCGCCCGCGACCACGTCCAGGCCGACCTCTGGGTCCGGGGACTCCAGGTTGCGGGTCGCCGGGACCACCCCCTCGTACACCGACCGCACCGCCGCGACGGCCCCCACCGCGCCCGCCGCCCCGAACAGGTGCCCCGTCATGGACTTGGTCGCCGTCACCGCGGCGTGCGTACCCACCGCCTCGGCGATCGACCGTGCCTCCACCAGGTCCCCCGCCTGCGTCGACGTCGCATGCGCGTACACGAGCGCGACGTCGGCGGGGGCGAGCCCGGCCGAGGCCAGCGCCGTCCGTATCGCCCGTACCTGTCCCGGCGCGTGGGCGGCGGTGATGTGGTGGGCGTCCGAGGTCACCCCCGCCCCCGCCAGCCGTGCGTACACCCGCGCCCCGCGCGCGGCCGCGAACTCCGCCCGCTCCAGGACCACCAGCCCGGCGCCCTCGCCGATCACGAAGCCGTCGCGGCCGGTGTCGAAGGGGCGGGAGGCCCCCGCCGGGTCGTCGTTGCGCGTCGAGTGGGCCTTGGCCTGCGCGAACCCGGCCAGCGGCAGCGGGTGCACACAGGCCTCCGTACCGCCGGCCACCACCACGTCGGCCCGTCCGAGCCGGATCAGGTCCAGGGCGAGCGACAGGGCTTCCCCGCCGGAGGCACAGGCGCTGACCGGGGTGTGCGCGCCGCCGCGTGCGCCGAGCTCGATGGACACCCAGGCCGCCGGGCCGTTGGCCATCAGCATCGGAACGGTGTGCGGGGAGACCTTGCGCACGCCGGAGGCCTCCAGGACGTCGTCCTGCCCGAGCAGGGTCAGCGCCCCGCCGGTCCCGGTGCCGATGACCACGGCGAGCCGCTCCGGATCCACCTGCGGCCGCCCCGCGTCCGCCCATGCCTCGCGGGCGGCCACCAGCGCGAGCTGCTCGCAGCGGTCCAGGCGCCGCGCCTGCACCCGGTCCAGCACCCCGGCCGGATCCTCCCGCACCCGCCCGGCGATGCGCACGGGGAGGGACGCGGCCCACTCCTCCTCGATGGCGCGGATTCCGTTCTCGCCGCGCAGCATTGCCTGCCAGGTGGTCTCCGCGTCGCCGCCGAGCGGGGTGGTGGCCCCCAGGCCGGTGACGGCAACTCCGGTGATGCCCGTACCCATGACGGTTCCCCCTTGTGGTGATCTCACAGTCGGTCGGACTGGCTGTGTCACCACTGTGTCAAGCGGGGGGCCGGTTCATGAGCGAGATGATCAATCGATTCGTGATCATGAATTTGTAGGGTTCGGTCATGGCGGGCAGCCCTTAAGGACCACGGCCGCCCAGGCCGCGACCACCGTCAGGCACGCTCTGCCTGCAGGGTGCGCAGGAGGTCGAAGGCAGGGCCGTCCACCGGACGCCGCGTGTTGCCGAGGGCGATGACGGCGAGCCGTTTCTCCGGGTCGAACCCGACGAAGGAGGAGAAGCCCCCTGTTCCTCCGTTGTGCCAGATCTGGAGATGGGCGCCCTGCCGGGGGTGCAGGCGGTGGGCCATCCAGCCGAGGTGCACCCGGGCGAAGGGGCTCCTGCGGTACTCGACCGCACGGCTCAGGCGGATCGCCTCGGCGAGCTCGGCGGGGCCGCCGTCCAGCTGGGCCCGTACGAAGGCCACCAGGTCGGTCGCGGTCGAATGCAGGCCTCCCGCTCCCGCCAGGTCGGCGAGGCGCCACGGTGCGGCGGGGCGCCCGCGGCGGGCGTGGCCCTGCGCCGAGCGTTCCGAGCGGGCGGCGTCCACCGTCACGACGGTGTCGGCCATGCCCAAGGGGGCGCAGATCTCACGGGTGATGAGGGTTTCGTACTCCGTGCCTGCCCGGCGTGCGAGGGCCAGCCCCAGCAGTCCGGCTCCGAGGTTGGAGTACCGGAACCGTTTCCCCGGAGTGGCCCCCAGACGGGTCCGGGCCAGCCCGGACAGCAGGACGTCGGCCGTGCAGCCGGCGTACGGATCCGGCTTCGACGGGCGCAGCAGAGCCTGGAGCAGCATGCCCTTCGGCAGTCGCGGCAGGCCGGAGGTGTGGGTGGCCAGATGCTGCAGGGAGATCGGACGGCCCTCCCGTGACGGAACGGCCGTCCCGGCGGGCAGCAGATCGGCGAGCGGCTCGTCCAGGCCCACCGTGCCGGCGGATGCCAGGCGCGCCAGGGCCAGGGCGGTGAAGGCCTTGGTAACCGAGCCGATTTCGAACAGGGTGCCGGGGCCGGGGACATCCCCGTGGTTCGCGCCGGTGCTTCCGGCACCCCGTATCTCCACGAGGTCATCCGCCACCGCGGCCACCACCACGCCGACGTGCTGCTCGGCCAGCCGGTCGGCGGTCTGCTGGGCGAGCGATGCGAGTTCTTGTGCCATGACGGACATCATGGCGGCCTCCCCCCTTCCGGCCGGTGCGCCCTGATGATGATTTCCGGCCTCGGCACTGCGACCTGAGCAGTACGGCACAGCGGTCGCGTGCCCCGTACGCGCCGCCCCGACCGCGGACCCAGGAGGAGCGGTGTGCCCTGCACCTGTGTCGATCATCCGATCACCGGACAAACGCCCGTAAGGCCCCTGCCGGGGCGCGCGGTCAGGTGCGGGCAGGTATCTGCAGGGCGAAGCGGCGGACGGCATCCGTGAAAGCATCCGGATCGTCGAAGTTCGCGAGGTGTCTCGCCCGCGGGATGAGCTCGATACGGGCGTGCGGATGAGCCCGTACGAAGTCCCTCTCGCCGGACCGGAAGACGGGGTCCTTCTCGCCGTTCAGGATGAGCACGGGAGCCGACACATGGCGCATCGCATCCGCGTCGAAGCGGCCCAGCACCTCACCCCAGGCGGCCGGCAGAGCATGGAAGGCGTAGCCGGCGCGGATGGTGGCGCCGACCACCTCGGGCGGGTAGAGCCGGCGAAGGAACCTGTCGTTCCAGCGGGCCAACCGGTCCGCCGGCAGGCGAGGGACAAGCCCGGCGATCCACCGATACGGCATGGACCACGGACCGGTCGTCGCCGCGCTGGCCCCCGCAAGAACCAGCCCCCGCAACTGCTCCGGGCAGCGTCGCGCGAACTCCAGCGAGGCGTATCCGCCCAGCGAGTGCCCGACGACCAGAGCGGGTCCGCGGTCGAGCGAGTCCACCGCGGAAGAGATGATCTCCGTCGCCGCGTCCAGACTCCAGGGCTGAGCGGAGCGCGTGCCGTGGCCTGGCAGGTCGACGGCGGTCACGCGGAAGTCTTCCCGGAGCGCCGTGAGCTGTGGGCTCCACTGACCCGCGCTGAACCGCGTCCCGTGTACGAAGACGATGGGTGGTGCATCCGTAGCCGTCATGAGTCCCCCCGGATCCGCGTGCTCTGCGGACCGACTCTACCGACGGGCTGTCCACGCCGCCGAGACCGCCCCTCAGCACCTCGGTGTCCGCCCGTACGTACCCCGGGCGGTATCGGCTCGTTGACCCGGCATGGAACTGCCGACCATCGCGGCGCCGGGCGTCGGTGAACGGGCCGACGCCGTGGCCGATGCCGCCTGCCACCTCTACGACACCGTCGCACCCTGGGGAACCGGCGTGCCCGGCGGCTGGAGCCGGACCGCCGCCGAGGACGCCGCCGAGGCGATCGAGACCACCGCACACGCCCTCGCGTCCGTCGACCCGGGCGCCGAGGTGGTCCTCGCGCCCGTCCACGCGGCCCTCGCCGACCTGCGCCGCCGGCTCGGCCTCGCGCCCGCCGACCCGCTGAGCGGCGACGGGCTTCCGGTGACACCGCGTACGGTCGGCAACCCGCGCCGGACCCGCTGGGTGCGGGTGCTCACCGCAGCGCCCTCGCCCCGGCAACCGCCTTCTCGTACAACTTCCTGATGTCCGCGCCGAAGTAGGAGCTGTACGAGGTGTCGGCCTTGTCCCCGCCGGTCTTCCAGCCCCCGATGACCCCCACCACGTCACCGGTCCCGGTGCGCGCGTCGTAGCCGGTCACGAACGGACCGCCGCTGGTCCCGCCGGGATAGCCGGTGCAGTTGATCCGCAGGAACGATCCCGGGATCCGTGCGTCGGCACTGGTGAACTTCGTCGTCCGGTTGACGCACACGCGCGGCCGGGCGGCGGAGGCCGGGTAGCCGATCAACGTGACCCGCGCGTGTGCGTAACCGGCGCCGGTCACCAGCCGGTTCCCGCCGACCACCGCCTCGACCGGGAAGCCGCGTGCGTCCGGACCCACCTGGGCGAAGGCCACGTCGAGGGCGGCCGCGCGGTCGACGCCCTGGGAGCGGTAGCGCGGGTCGATCCAGATCTTGGAGCGCCCGCCCGCGTCCCGCAGGACCGGGAACATGCCGTACGGCTGCGGCTTCGCCCGCGTGTACTGCGGTACGAAGGCCACCTGCTGGGTGTCGGAGCCGAGCAGGCAGTGCGCCGCGGTGAGCACCAGGTTGCGGCCGGGGGAGGAGACCACGCTCGCGGTGCAGAAGTATGCCCCGCCCCCCTTGACGAGGTACATCCGGCCGGCGACCGGGATGCCGTCGAAGTTCTGCCCGACGCCGGGAGTGAGGGCCGGCAGCCGCGGAACGGCCGGGCGTGCCGGGGCCGGAAGCGTAGCTGGAGACGGAGTCGGAGCCGATGGCGCGCGGGTGGGCGTAGGAACGGCACCAGGTGTGCGTGTGGGAGCGGGTGCGGGCGTGGGTGTGGCGGCCGGGGTTGCGGACGGCACCGGGAGCCCTGTCACGACGGGGGTCGGCGTGGCGACCGGGATCTCCTCGACGGGCTCGACGGGCTCGGCCGGTTCGGCGGGCTCGGCGGGTTCGACGGGCTCGGCGGGTTCGGCCGGCTCCGGCGGTTCGGGCAGCCCGGGCGGTGCGGGATCCACGAGTTCGGGCGGCACGGGCGGCAACGGGGCGGCGGAGGCCATCCGTTCGGCGGTCCAGAACGACTGCGCCTCGCGCGCCGACCAGCGGCCGACGGCCACCGGGGCGGCAACGCTCCCGGCCGCGGCCACGGACAGCGGCCCTGCCGGCGCCAGCAGGGCGGCCGCCACCACGGCCATCGTCAACGTACGTCGCATGCCGGACACTCCCTAAAGGGCCTGGGGGAAACGGAAGAGCCGGTCCGGGTCGTAGGCACGCCGGACCTCCTGGAGGCGCGCGAGGTTCGGGCCGTAGTAGGCCTCGCGCCAGCCCGTGAGCTCGGGGTCGGTGTAGTTCTGGTAGGCGCGGCCGCTCGCCCAGGGGCGCAGGCCCTGCCAGAGCCCGTCGAGCCAGGCCTGGTGCCGGGCCACCTCGGCGGCCGGTGCGGATTCGGGCCAGTAGACGAGGTACTGGGCGAGAAAGGCGCTGTCGCGGTGCACGAAGGCGGTGGAGCCTGCCGGGACGCGGTTCACCGCACCGCCGCAGACCCCGTCGAACTGGACCACGCCCAGGCCGCCCCGGGGCACGCTCGCCCCGTACCGCCGCACGGCGTCCAGGACCGCGCCGATCGCCGCGTCCGGCAGCCCGCCGCCCGCCCAGAAGTCGGAGCGTGCGGCGTACGAGTCCCGGCCGAGCCGTCCCTGCGGGTCCCGGCCCGGCAGCGAGCCCGGCAGCCGGCACTGCGCGGGGCTCAGCTCCGGACAGCCCGACATGGCCCGGACGGTGTCCTCGTGGCTCCGCACGGCGATCCAGCTGTCCCGCGGCGCCCCGCCGACCAGGTCGGACAGCCGGGTCAACTGCCGCTCCAGCTCCTGGCGCCCGTCGAGGCACACCACCCGCACCGCGGGGGGTGCCCCGGCCCCGGCACCTACCTCGACGGTGAACTCCACCTGGCTCCAGAACGGGTCCGGCAGCCCGGCCAGCCAGCGCTGCCAGCCGCGCAGCACGGCCGCGGAATCGCCGCCGGGCCAGTGGAGTTCGGCGTAGGCGCACGCGCCGACCGGGTGTGTGCGGAAGCGGAACTCGGTGACCACGCCGAAGTTGCCGCCGCCACCGCCGCGCAGTGCCCAGAAGAGCTCCGGTTCCCGGTCGGCGGAGACCTCGCGGACGATCCCGTCGGGGGTGACCACCCGGGCCCCGGTGAGCCGGTCGGCGGTGGTCCCGTACGCCCGCGAGGCCAGGCCCAGGCCGCCGCCGAGGGTGAGTCCGGCGATGCCGACGGAGGGACACAGCCCGGTCGGGACGGACCGGCCGTGCCCGGCGAGGGCCGCGTGCACGTCCCCGAGCCGGGCCCCGGCGCCGATCCGTACGTCGCCGCCGTCGCCGCCCTCCACCGACACCGCAGCCATGGCCCCGGTGTCGACGACCAGCCCGGCCGATCGCGTGGACCAGCCTGCATAGCTGTGCCCGCCGCCGCGCGGGACCACGGGCGCGGCCGAACGGCGGGCGAAGTCCAGGCAGACGGCCACGTCCCCGGCGTGCGCGGGATAGGCCACCGCGGCCGGGGCGACGGTGTCGTACCGGGGCTGGAACAGCCGGCGGGCCTCCGGGTAGTCCCGGTCTCCCGGGAGCACGAGGCGCCCGTCGATGCCGCGTGCCAGCGCGCCGTAGTCCGGGGTCCGGGCCGCCGCCCCGACGGTGGCGAGGACGGCCGCGGCCGCGCTGCCCAGGACTTGGCGGCGATTGAGGCTCATACCTCCTTCCTGCCACCGCCCGGGCCGATAGTCGTGCAGGCGGGTCCCACAGGTACCGGGGTGCCCCCTGAACGGCGCACAGCCGAAACGGTTCGGTTCGTCCTATGGCCGTACCGCGATCCGCCATCCACGATCCGTGCCCCGTGATCTGCGCCCGTGATCCGAAAATCCGTTCCGCGACCCGCGAACGGCCGCCGTACGCTGCCCCCATGGCCCTCGTGGATCTCAGCGCGCACGCCGACGCGTTCAACGCCGACCCGTACCCCTTCTACGACGCGCTGCGCGCCGCCGGCCCCGTCCACCGGCTGGTGCTGGGCGGCGAGCGCACCTGGCTGGTCGTCGGCCACGAGGAGGCCCGGCAGGCCCTCGCCCATCCGGGACTGTCGAAGAACTGGCTCGGCTCCGAGCTGTTCACGAGCACCACGCCCGTCCCCGCCGTCGCCACCAGCATGCTGGACACCGATCCGCCCCACCACACCCGGCTGCGCCGCCTGGTGGCCCGGGAGTTCACCGCCCGCCGCGTGGAGTCCCTGCGCCCGCGCGTCCGGCAGATCACCGACGAGCTGCTCGATGCGATGGCGGCCCGGCCCGACCGCCGGGCCGACCTGATCGCGTCCTTCGCCGTACCGCTGCCGATGACCGTCATCTGCGAACTCCTCGGCGTCCCGGGCCTGGACCGGGAGCGCTTCCGCTACTGGTCCGGGGAGATCGTCGCCCCGCTCGACGGCGTGGGCGCGGACCCCCGGGCCGTGGAGGAGATGACCTCGTACCTTCTCGAACTCGTCGCGGCCAAGGCCCAGGATCCCGGCGATGACCTGCTCAGCGCCCTGATCCGCACCCGCGACGAGGACGGAGGCCGGCTCTCCCCGGACGAGCTGATCGGGATGGCCTTCCTGTTGCTGGTCGCGGGCCACGAGACCACGGTCAACCTGATCGGCAACGGCGTACGGGCCCTGCTCGCGCACCCCCTCCAGCTCGCCGCGCTGCGCGCCGACCCGGACGGGCTGATCGACGGGGCGGTGGAGGAGATGCTCCGCTACGACGGCCCGGTCCAGCACGCCACGTACCGCTTCGCCGCCGCGGACCTGGAGCTGGGCGGCGTCACCATCACGGCCGGCTCCTCCGTCCTGGTCGCCCTCGCCGCGGCGGACCGAGACCCGGCCCGCTTCGCGCAGCCCGGGCCGGACGTCTTCGACATCCGCCGCTCCGGCCCGGGCCACCTCGCCTTCGGCCACGGCATCCACTTCTGCCTCGGCGCCCCGCTCGCCCGCATGGAGGGCCGCATCGCGGTCCGGGCCCTGCTGGAGCGCTTCCCGGACCTCGCCGGGGACCCGGACGCGGGCCCGCCCGACTGGCTCCCGGGCACGCTGATGCGGGGCGTGACGCGGCTGCCGCTGCGCTGGTGAGCACCGGATCCTAAGGAGTGCCGGCGCGCCGTGCCAGGTCCTTCGCGAGGACGACGCTGTCGTAGTTGGTCACGTCCCACCGCCACGCGCCGACGGGGGCGTAGCCGCGGCGCCGGTACCAGCCCACGAGTTCGGCGGCCTGCGCCGAGGTGTCGATGACGACGTGGTCCGAGCCGAGGGCGGCGATCCGCGACTCCGCGAGTGCCGACAGCCGACGGCGGAGCCCGCCGCCCCGCCGGGCGGGGTCCACCGCCAGTTGCCAGAAGGATCCGGCCCCTTCGGGCGCGGGGTAGCCGCTGGGTGCGGGGTGCGGGGCGGACACGGTGACCGTGCCGATCAGCACCCCGTCCCACGTCGCGACCCAGCACTCGCCCTTGCTCAGCCGATTGCGGGTGTCCTGGGCGACTGGTAAGAGGCGAAGAAGACCCGCCCGGCGGCGGCGTGGTCCGCGTAGGCCCGGTGGAGCAGGGCGGTCAGCTCCGCCACGGAGTCACCGTCCTGGAATCGCCGTAGGACGAGGCCTCCCGCCCCCGCCCCCGTCCCCGACGCCGTTTCCGCTCCTGCTCCCGCTGCCACCACGTCGTCGATGTCCATGGCGGCAGCCAACAGCACCGGCGGAGCGGCCCCCGAGGGCGGGGCCTCGGCGGTCTACCCCTTGCGCGCCAGCAAGAAGCCCTGGGGAGACTTCTCGTCGGGGTCGGGCTCACGGACCAGGCGGGCCGCCTCGGTCAGTCCGGCCCCGGCCAGCAGGCCGGCGATCAGCTCCGGCGGGGTCCGGTACACGTCGAGGTCGACCGGATGCCCGTACGCGTGGTCCAGCCGGATCCGGTCGTCGCCCGCCTTGAAGGCGATCAGGAGGTGGCCGCCCGGCGCCAGCACCCGGGCGAACTCCGCGAACAGCGCAGGCAGTCCGGAGGGCGGGGTGTGCACGGTGGAGTACCAGGACAGCACCCCGCCCAGGACCCCGTCGGCCACGTCCAGGGCCGCCATCGACCCCACCTCGAAGCGCAGCCCCGGGTACGTCCGGCGGGCCACCGCCACCATCGCCGGGGACAGGTCGACGCCGAAGACCCTTACGCCCATCCCGTCCAGATGCGCCGTCACCCGGCCCGGGCCGCAGCCCAGGTCGGCCACCGCCCGTCCCCCGCCGCCCGCGTCGTCGCGCACGTACTCGGCGAAGGCCGCCAACATGGCTCGGTCCAGCGGCTTTCCGGCCAGCTCGGCGCTGACCAGCCGCGCGTAGTCGACGGCGACGGCGTCGTAGGACGCCCGTACGGAGCTGAGGTACGAGGTCTCGGTCATGCCCCTGAACAGTAGCCTCCAGAGCCCCTCCGAGGGGAAACCTGCCGAGTGCTCCCGCTCACCCCCCGACCAGCGGATTGGGCAGTTCCGCCCACTGATCGCCCGGAACTCCGGGACTCAGCCGCATCAGGGTGAGCGCCTTGGTGGGCAGCGGCCCGGTCAGCAGCGCCTCGGTATCAGCAGTGGCCGGCAGGGCGGTCACCTCCGTGAGGGCCTCGGCGAAGGCCCCGGCCGATCCCGCCGTGGCCCCTAGCGCCCCCGTCAGCAAGGACCCGAAGAGCTTGCGCCGCAGCACGGTCACGTCGTCGGTGACCAGCCTGCCGGACAGCGGCGGCACCGGCAGGCCGTGCCGGGCCAGCCGGGCGGGGCTGATCCGGATGTCGGCGAGGTCGCGGTAGACCAGCCGCAGCGGGGCGCCGGCGGGGGAGAGGACGACGAGGAGGTTCTGACCGTGGGCCTCCAGGGCCACCCCGAGCTCCAGCACCTGCAGGCACACCGAGAGCGCGAGCCGGGCGAACTCGGCCCGCCAGGCCGCCGAGCGCGCCGGGCCGAAGGAGGCCAGGGCAGCCACCGGCAGCACCCGCTCACCGGCGGCGGCGTCCGCGTACACCTCCGGCGGTTCGCGCAGCACGGCCGCCAGGTCCGGACTGTGCGCGGTCGTGGCGCCCAGCGTGCGGGTGATGTGCAGCCGGCCGTCGAGCCGCTCGGACAGGCCCTGCGCGAAGGCCGAGACGGCCGCCGCCGTCTCGATGGAGTAGACGGAGATGTCCCGCACGGACGAGGTCAGCCGGGCGCTCAGCGCGGTCTTCACGTGCGCCCCGCCGTCGGCAGGGGCCAGGGTGCGCAGGGCCATCAGCGGGTGCGCCGCGAAACCGGACCGCACCCGCTCGTGCTTCAGGACGTGCGCCGCCTGCCACGGGTGCACCGGGACCAGGACCCGTCCCGCGTCCCGCAGCTCCTCCGGCCAGTCGCCGGTGACCAGGCATTCCTCGGCCCGTACGGCGACCAGCCCGAGTTCCACCACCGGCCGGTGTTCCGGCGCGTACGCCAGCTGCTCGGCCACCGAGAAACCCGGCCGGGAACGGCAGTTCGGGTGGTAGGGGTGCCCGTCGACCACCCGCTGCTCCCATTCCCAGGTGGTCAGCGGGGCGGGGTCCTCACCGGCGGGCGGCTGACCGGCCCGGGAGAGCGCGAGGGAGGCCGTACAGGCGTCCAGCTCGGCGGCGAACTGCTCCCCGTGCGGCACCCCGAGGGCCGCCACCAGCCGCGCGGCCTGCCGGTAGGGCCTGCCGTCCAGCAGCAGCTCGCTGACGTAAGGCCCGGTCGCGTACGGATCCGGCAGCGGGCCCTCCAGCCGGGCGCCCCCGGCCAGCAGCAGGGCCAGGCCGTCGGACCCCTGCTCGCGGGCGAGGACCCAGGGCAGGGGCTCGTAGGCCAGGGCACGCCACAGCCGGGTCAGCACGGCCGCCCGGGCACCACCGAGCGCGGCGGCGTACGAGGGTCCGAGCGACGGGCGTACGCCGGCCAGCTCTGCGGCGACGGCCTCTTCGGCCGGGGAGGGGGAAAGGTGCATGCTGAGGCTCCGGCATCGGAATATCGCTTTACGGGATGATCAAGTAATGATTGCGGATACCGAAGATCACGACTGGTGGTTACGCCCTGCGAACCTCCGGCGCACCGGATGGACCGAATGGAACCAGTGGACCTCAACGCCGCCGCCGACGCGTACGCCGCCGCCCCGCTCCTGAACTGCCTGCTCAGGGAGGCGGCCGACCCCGCCGAGGGATACGACGCGGGCAGGGGAACAGATCTGCGCGTCCACCGGCTGCGCGGCAGCGGGCGGCTGCTCCGCGTCCACGGCGGGCGCCGGCCCGAACGCCCCGAACTGCGCACGGCGGACGGCTGGCACCCGCTCAGCCACACCGAACTGGCCAAACTCGTCTCCGACGAACTGGGCCGGTTCACCGGAGTCCCCAACGACGAACTCCCCGTCGAGATCACCGACAGCCGCGACACGATCGCCGCGCTGCTGGCCGCCCGCGCCACCGCCGAACCCCCGGCGGACCCGTACCTCCTCTCCGAGCAGTCCCTGGTCATGGGCCACCCCCACCACCCCGCCCCCAAGGCCCGCGGCGGGGCGCCGGCCGGGAGCTGGCTGCCGTACGCGCCCGAGGCCTACGCCCGTTTCCCGCTGGTCTTCCTGGGGCTGCGCGAGGACCAGACCGCCGAGGAGGGCGGCCCCGCCGCATCCGCCGCGATCGACGCCCTCGCCGACGCCCTCGACGGGCCGCGCGCTCCCGCCGGATACCGGCTGCTGCCCGCCCACCCCTGGCAGCTCGACCTCGTCGGCGAGAGGCCCGCGGTGCGCGAGGCCTTCGCCGACGGGCGGCTGCTGCGACTCGGCGCGACCCGGCGGCCGGCCTGGCCGACCGCCTCGATCCGGACCCTGTACGTACCGGACCCGGCGGCCGACCTCTTCGTGAAGTTCAGCCTCGACGTCCGGATCACCAACGACGTGCGCCGGCTGTGGCGCCACGACCTGCAGAAGCTGCGCCGCACCGATGCGGCCGTCGAGGCCGCCTTCGCCGCCCTGCGCCGGACCGGACCGGACGCGGCCTGGCTCCCCGACCGCGGCTACCGCACCGCCGCCTTCGCCTTCGAAGAGCTCGCCGTCCTGGTCCGCGACGGCCTGCACGCGCACACCGTGCCCGGAGCCACCCCGCTGCTGGCAGCCGCGCTCGCCGAGGGCTACCCCGGAAGCCCGCCGTCCCGGACCACCGACCCGGTCCGCTGGTGGCGGGCGTACCTGCGCCAGGTCGTGCCGCCGGTGCTGGAACTGTTCGCCCGGCAGGGCATCGTGCTGGAGGCCCACCTCCAGAACACCCTGGTCGCCGTCGACGCGGACGGCCTGCCGGTGCAGGCCCTCTTCCGGGACGCGGAGGGGGTCAAACTGCCGGCGGACCTGCCGCGGGCGGATGCCTGGCAGCGCCTGGTCTACTGCCTGGTCGTCAACAACCTGACGGAGATCGCGGGCGCGCTGTCCGGACGGTATCCGGGCATCACCCCGCTGCTGTGGCCGGCCGCACGCGAGGAGTTCCTGCGCTACGACGCCACCCGCGGGCTCCCCGAGATCGCGGAACTGCTCGCCGCCGCGACCCTGCCCGGCAAGACCAACCTGCTGCTGCGCTGGACCCGGGCGGACGGCGCGGACGCCCGCTACCTGCCCCTGCCGAACCCGCTGCGCGGCTAGGCCGTCTCTTCCGGATATTGCCTGACCCTCGCCGCCTGGCACCGCACTTCGCCGCGTTGTCGGGGCGCCCAAGTACGTCCAGTACTCGGGTGCCCCTCCGCCTTGCGATGCACGGCACCAGACGACGCGGGCTTGACCGGCAAGATCCGAAAGAGACGGCCTGGGCCGTCCAAGGGCCTGTCCGGCGGATCCCGCCGGACAGGCCCTTGGCTCCGGGCAGGGGTCAGCGCTTGAGCGTGAAGGTGAAGTCCCCGGAGAGCTTGCCGCTCAGCCGGACCGCCGACACGAGCTTCCCGTCCGTGATCAGCCGCTCGACCTCGGCCCGCGAAAGACCGCACCCCTCAGAGATCAATCGCACCGGCCGGACCGGGATCCGCGCCGCGAAGCGGACCGAGACGTCGATCACCTCGCGATCCAGGTGATCCGATCCGCCGGTGTCGAGGCGCCAGGCGCCGTCCCAGTCGAGGGCGATGTGATTGCGGCGCCGCACGACCGGATCCTGGAGCAGTTCGGCTGCCAGGCCCGGGTCGTTGTCATGCAGTCGGTCCAGCAGCTCGGGTCGTACGGAGCGCACGTGCACCCGCTCCAGGACCGTGAGTTTCGCCGTGTCCCCGCAAGTGGTGCAGAGCACGAGGAGCCAGGCGTCGAGGAGCTTGTGGTTGGCGTTGACGCGAAATTTGCCGTTCGCCCGGAAGCGCTCGGACGCGCACGCGTGGCATCGGCGGAGAACGAGCGGCAGGCAGGTGGGAGCGACCACCCAGGTATTGAGCACAGAAGTACACCGGTTCCAGTGAGAAGACCGCAGCAGAAAGGAGCGCGGCGCATAGACGCGACGCGCGACGAATCAGCACTCGGGGGGTCTCACACGGTGTACAACGGGACGTCCTTGCCTAGACGACTTGTCCGGCAGCACGGTAACGGCGCACAGCGGGGCGGCTCCACCGGTTTTTGCGGCGCCCTCGGCCCGACCATAAGAGCAAGGGACGGCCTAGCGGTGGAAGTGGGCGCGGTGCTCGTGGAGGAAGGCGTCGAGGGTGCGGGGCGGGCGGCCCAGGACGTCGCTGACGGTGGTGGTGGGGACTTCGGGCCGGGTGACGGACAGTTGCTGGATCTCCGTCACGTGGTCGGCGAGCCAGGCGGGCATGTGGGCGTTGCGGATGAGGTGGTCGCGCAGTTCGTCCGGCGTGAGGTCGACGTAGCGGATCCGATGGCCGGTCAGGGCGGTCAGCCGTGCGGCGAGTTCGGGGTAGGAGACGGCTTCGGGGCCGGTCAGCGTGTAGGTCCCGCCCGCGATGTCGGTCCGGGTGAGGGCGGCGGCCGCGACGTCGCCGATGTCGCGGCAGTCGATGTAGTTGCAGGGTGCGTCGCCCGTCGTGCCGATGATGACGCCCTGGGCGACGGAGGGAGCCAGGCGCAGGAGGTTCTGCATGAACGCGTAGGGGCGCAGGATGGTGTGGGTGAGGCCGGTGGCGCGCAGGTGTTCCTCGACGGCGTGGTGTCCGCGGGAGACGGCGACCGGGGAGTCGGGTTCGGCGGCGGGTGCGGAGATCTTGACGATGTGTCCGATGCCGGCGTGTGCGGCGATGTCGATGACGCGGGTTTCGAGTTCGACCTGTGCGGGGCCGTTGGCCATGGCGAGGAAGAGCTGGTCGGCGCCCATGAAGGCGGTGTGCAGGGAGTGGGGATCGCCGGCGTCGGCGTACCGGACCTCGGCGGGAGGCTGATGAGCGCCGGCTGTGCCGGGGATCGGCCGGTGCGGGGTACGGGTCAGTGCGCGTACGGGCGTCCCGGATGCGGCGAGGCTGTGGAGCAGGGCGTTCCCGGTCGCTCCGGTCGCTCCCATGACAACGATCATCTTGTGCTCATTCCTTGGTGGCTGTGGCTGTGGCTGTGGCTGTGGCTGTGAGTGCTCGGCGACGGACGCCGCCGGGCCGCCTACGACGTGGTGGTGGTGCTGCGCCACCGGAGGGTGACGATGGTGGTGGCGAGGGCCGCGGAGACGGGGAGGTCCACACGCAGGCGCTCCAGCCACGGGGTGGCGGGGACCGGGGTGTGGGCGGGTAGCCACTGGGCGGTGAACCACCCCAGAAGGGCCGCCGCACCGACGGCGGTGATGACCAGTACGGCGGTCAGGACGCCGCGCGGCATGGTGAGGGTCCACCGCCGGGGGTGACCGCCGCGCCGCAGCCAGGTGCCGACCAGGAACGCCACCACGGCCGAGGTACCGGCGATGGAGGTGCAGGCGGCCACGGCCAGGTCCCGCTGCCCCGTGACGACTCCGGCGGCACCTGCCGTCAGCGCGGGCGCGGCGTACGCCGTCAGCACCTCGCGCCACAGGGCGAACGGTCGGGGCGGACGGGGCGGACGGGAGGCTGCTCGGTCCGGGCCGGTCCTGTGCTTCGGTGACGCGGGCATGCTGGCCTCTTTCTCGGGTCGGGTCTGGTCGGTCCGGGTCAGGTCGGGGAAGCGAAGCGGTGCGTGCGGTGCGGTGGTGCAACCGCAGACCTGCTCCGTCAAGGTAATTAGGTGGCTAACTATTGGTGCGTAAAAAGGGCCCCTGCCCATGGAGCGGGGCCGAAATGGCTGTCGGTCGGGTCAGTCCGCCGCCAGGGCCGCACTGCCGCGCACGACGCGGGCGAGCAGATCCAGGAACACCGCGCGCTCCTCGACCGAAAGCCCGCCCACCATCGCCTCCAGCCGCCCGAAATGCTCGGGCGCCATGTCGCGCAGGCGCTGCGCCCCGCGCGCGGTCAGGACGGCCACCGTGCCCCGGCCGTCCTCCGTGGACGGGCGGCGGGCGATCAGTCCTTCGCGTTCCAGGCCGTCCAGCAGGCCGGTGACCGTGGCCCTGGAGACGCCGAGGTCGACGGCGAGGTGTGAGGGGGACTTCTCTCCGCCGTGGTCCTCGAGGTCCGCGAGCAGGCGGTAGCGCCCCGTCGACAGGCCGAACCGGGCGAAGTGCGCCTCGGCCGCCCGGCCGACCCGCGCACCCGCCGAGATCAGGCGCACCGCGACCAGTACCGCCTGCGGATCGACCTCCAGGCCGTAGTGCTCGACCTGCCGCCTGGCCTGGTCCAGCGTGGGTGCCTCGCCGTCGGTGCCGTCCCTCGTCATGGAAGTTAATATGGCGGCTAATCAGTTTCCTTGTCAAGGTGTCTGGATCCTTGAGGGGGTGCGTGGGGCGGAATCGGCCAATCCGGGCCGGGTGCCCCGATCGGCCTCACCGAAAGGTATAGACCAATGCTACGTTGGGCGGGCAGACCGCGCAGTTTTTGACCACCCGTCAGAGGAGAAGCCATGCCCTCCCCTTCGCGGGGCGGCGGCCAGGCCGCCATGCCCAAGTACCAGCGGATCGCCGCAGCGCTGCGCCGCGATCTCGACCGCGCCGCGCACACTCCCGGCGGCCGACTGCCGTCCGAACGCAGCCTCGCCGCCCGCTACCAGGTCAACCGGCAGACCATCAGGGCTGCCCTCCAGTACCTGCGCGAGGACGGCCTCGTCGTCACCGGCCGCCGCGGCACCCGCCCCGCCGTCCCTGCCGTCCCGGCCCTTGCCGCCGTCTCCGTCGTCCCGGCCGCGGCGCCCTCCGCCGGGCGTGCGCCGGCCCGGAGCTGGGTCACCTTCGTCACCGTCCCGCCCTCGCTCGGCTCGCTCCTCGGCATGGCGGGCGGGGACCGCACCCTGGTCCATCACCACCGCGAACGCGGACCGGCCGGTGAGACCCTCCGGGACGCCGTCACCTACTTCAGCCCCGGAGCCGTCGCGCGGAGTCCTGAGCTGGCGGCCCTCCGGCCCCGGGCGGCGGCGACGGCGACCGCCCGCGAACAGGACCTCGTCCCACTGCACCGCTGGCTCGACCGCGCCGCCGCGGTCGGCCGGGTTGCCGAGACCCTCACCATGACCCGCGTCACCCACCCGCAGTCCACCGCCCCGGCCTGCGGTCTGACCGTGCGCCGCACCCTGCACGACAGCTCCGGGCGGCTGCTGGCCGTCACCGACCTGGCCTTCCCCACCTGGGACCGCCTCACCTTCCACCGCGACCGCGACCACGCGACCACCGGTTTCCGCATCACGTAACGGCCGGACCCGCGCTGTGGCCTCGGCCACACCCCGGGCGGCGCCACACCGGGCCCGGCGGCCGGACAGGCCGCCGGGCCGCCGCCCCAACTCCCCTCCGGGGGCGGGCGTACCCGGCCACGGCCGTCCGGGACCTCCCGCCCCGGCGCGTGGACCCGCCCGCGGGCCCTCGTGCCCCGTAAGTGAGGAGGGTCACCCCGGCGTTTGCGCAGGTGAATGCAGGGCATCGGCGCTGCTGGAGCGGAACCATGTCCTCCGGCCCATCGGGACGGAGGACACGGCGCACACGGGCAGATCCCGTCCCGCTCCACGGCCCGCCGGTCCGCCGGCGCGCGCCGTACTTGGTACGACCCGTGAGGTGTATGTGTCCACGCTCCAGGCCGAGCACGTCTACAAGGTGTTCGGGAGGCGTCCCGCCGACAGCGCTGCCGCCGTCCGCGCGCTCGAAAGCGGTGCAAGCCGCGACGAGTTGCGCGCCGACGGGACCACCGCTGCCGTGATCGACGCCTCCTTCGACGTCCGGCCCGGCCAGATCTTCGTCGTCATGGGTCTGTCCGGATCGGGCAAGTCCACTCTGCTGCGCATGCTGAACGGCCTGCTGGAACCCACCGCGGGACGCATCCTCTTCGGCGGCCAGGACCTCACCGCGCTGAGCGCGAGCGAGCTGCGCCACGTACGGTCCACGAAGATCTCCATGGTCTTCCAGCACTTCGCGCTGTTCCCGCACCGCAACGTGCTGGAGAACGCCGGCTACGGGCTGGAGGTACAGGGCGTGCCCCGCCCCGAGCGTGAGCGGCGCGCCGCCGAGGCCCTGGCCCTGTGCGGACTCGAAGGCTGGGAGCGGTCCTGGCCCGACGAGCTCTCCGGCGGCATGCAGCAGCGGGTCGGCCTCGCCCGTGCCCTGGCCACCGACGCCGACCTCCTGCTGATGGACGAGTCCTTCAGCGCGCTGGACCCGCTGATCCGCCGCGACATGCAGGACCAGCTGCTGGAGCTCCAGAAGCGACTGAAGAAGACCATCGTCTTCATCACCCACGACCTCAACGAGGCCATGCGCCTCGGCGACGGCATCGCCGTCATGCGCGACGGCCGCATCGTCCAGCAGGGCACCGCCGAGGACATCCTCACCCGTCCCGCGGACGACTACGTCGCCTCCTTCATCCAGGACGTGGACCGCTCCCGGGTCCTGACGGCCGACGCCGTCATGGACGACCCGGAGCCGGCCGCCGACGCCTGCGACTGTCCCACCGTCACCGCCGGGACCCCGCTCGCCGACCTGTGCGCCGTCAGCGCCCGCGTCCCGCACGCGGTCGCCGTCACCGGCGCGGACGGCTCCGTCATCGGCTCCGTACCCCAGGACCGCCTCATCGCCTTCATCGGCGACGAACAGCGGCCCCCGATGTACTGCGCGGAGGTGGCCGCCTGATGCCCCGCCTGCACCTCGGCGACTGGGTCGACCGTGGAGTCGACTTCCTCCAGAGCCATCTCTCCTGGCTGTTCGAGGCCATCAGCGCCCTCGTCACCGGCCTCTACGACGGCATCGACGCCGTCCTCTCCGCCCCCGCCCCGCTGCTCTTCGCGGGCATCCTCGCCGTCGCCGCCTGGTGGCTGCGCGGTCTGCTGGCGGGCCTGCTCGCCTTCGCGGGCTTCGCGCTGGTCGACTCCCTCGGCCTGTGGGAGGACGCCATGTCCACCCTGTCCCTGGTCCTGGTCGCCACCCTCGTCACCCTGGCGTTCGCGATCCCGCTCGGCATCTGGGCCTCCAGATCCGACCGGGTCAGCGCCCTGCTGCGGCCGGTCCTGGACTTCATGCAGACCATGCCGGCCATGGTCTACCTGATCCCCGGCATCATCTTCTTCGGGGTGGGCGTGGTGCCCGGCATCATCGCGACCATCATCTTCTCGCTGCCTCCGGGCGTCCGGATGACCGAGCTCGGCATCCGCCAGGTCGACGGGGAACTGGTCGAGGCCGCCGAGGCCTTCGGCACCAGCCCGCGCGACACCCTCGTACGCGTCCAGCTCCCGCTGGCCCTGCCCACCGTCATGGCGGGCGTCAACCAGGTCATCATGCTGGGCCTGTCCATGGTCGTCATCGCCGGCATGGTCGGCGGCGGCGGACTCGGCGGCGCCGTCTACAAGGCCATCGGCAACGTCGACATCGGCCTCGGTTTCGAGGCGGGCGTCTCCATCGTCATCCTCGCCATGTACCTGGACCGGATGACCGGCGCGCTCGGCCGTCAGGTCTCCCCGATCGGCCGCCGTACGCTCGCCAAGGCGCGGGCCGCAGCGACCGGCGCGGCCAAGCTGTGGAACCACCGCCCCCAGCCCGCGTACGCGATCGGCGGCGCCGTGGTCCTGGCGCTCGTCGCGGGCGGCCTGAACACCTTCGGCGGCACCGCCGCCGAGGAGGGCCCGGCCGGGGCCGCGAACATCGGCAAGGGCCGCACCCTCTCCGTCGGCTACATCCCGTGGGACGAGGGCATCGCCTCCACCTTCCTGTGGAAGGAGCTCCTGGAGCGCCGCGGCTACAAGGTCGACGCCCGCCAGCTGGAGGCCGGAGCGCTGTACACCGGCCTGGCCGGCGGCCAGCTCGACTTCCAGACCGACGCCTGGCTGCCCGTCACCCACGCCCAGTACTGGGAGAAGTACGGGAACAAGCTGGAGGACCTCGGTTCCTGGTACGGCCCCACCTCACTGGAGCTGTCCGTGCCCTCGTACATGAAGGACGTGCGCTCGCTCGCCGACCTCAAGGGCAAGGCGGATCAGTTCAAGGGCCGGATCATCGGCATCGAGCCGAGCGCCGGCGAGATGTCGATCCTCAAGGACAAGGTCCTGAAGGAGTACGGCCTCGACGGCGAGTACAAGGTCGTCGACGGCTCCACGCCCGGCATGCTCGCCGAGCTGAAGCGGGCCTACGAGAAGAAGGAGCCCGTCGCGGTCGTCCTGTGGTCCCCGCACTGGGCGTACTCCTCCTACGAGCTGACCAAGCTCGAGGACCCCAAGGGCGCCTGGGGCAAGGGCGACGGGATCCACACCCTGGCCCGCAAGGGCTTCGCGGAGGACGAGCCGAAGGTCGCCCAGTGGCTGAAGTCCTTCAAGCTCACCGAGGAGCAGCTGACCGGCCTGGAAGCGAAGATCCAGGAGACCGGGAAGGGCAAGGAACAGCAGGCGGTCCGCGCCTGGCTGCAGGACCACCCCGAGATCGACCGGCTC
Source organism: Streptomyces xanthophaeus (assembly GCF_030440515.1). GTDB lineage: Bacteria > Actinomycetota > Actinomycetes > Streptomycetales > Streptomycetaceae > Streptomyces > Streptomyces kutzneri. Next base: position 285,212 of record NZ_CP076543.1, on the reverse strand, counting down.
GCCCAGCCCTAGGCCCAGGCCCAGGCCGTCTCTTCGCGAAGGCGCCGCCGCGCGCAGGACCCGTACCGTCGTACGGTCCTGCGCACGGCGGCGCCTTTCGTGTGTGCGGGGCGGCTCAGCCGACCAGCACCCGGTCCGGGGTCCGCCGCAGGTCCGGGTCGGTGTCCTGCGTGCGGTGGCGCGGGCGCACCGGCCACCACATGGACCGCCCCAGCAGGGTGGCCAGCGCGGGCACCAGCACGATCGACAGGACGAAGGCGGAGAGCATGATCCCGAGGGCCGTCGCGAAACCGATCTGCTGGGTGGACGGCGCGGGGGTGACCGCCAGGCTCCCGAACGAGGCGGCCAGCACCAGGCCCGCCGTGGCGATGGCGGGCGCCGTGTGCCGCACGGCACGGCCGACCGCGGCGCGGGCCGGACCGGGCCGGGCCATCTCCTCCCGGATCCGGTCGCTCATCAGGATGTTGTAGTCGGTGCCCAGCGCGACCACGAACAGGAACAGCACGAGCGGCAGGGTGAAGTCCACCCCGGGCCGGTCCAGCGCGTGCTGGAACACCAGGGTCGAGGCACCGAGGGTGGCGGCGAAGCCGAGCCCGACCGAGGCCAGCAGGATCACCGGTGCCAGCAGGCTCCGCAGCAGGGCGAGCAGGATCAGCGCGATGAGCGCCGCCGCCACCGGGAAGACCACCCGCAGGTCCTCGTCCACCGCCGTCGCGATGTCGGCGAAGACCGCCGCGGTGCCGCCCACGTGCGCCTGCGTACCCGCGGGAGCGTGAGCCAGGGCCGTGGCCCGGACCGGACCCGTCACCAGGTCGCGTGCCTCCTGCCGCTGCGGGTCGGAGGTGAGGAACAGATCGATCCGCGCCGCCCGCCGGTCCTCGCTGAGCACGGTGTCCGCGACCTGGCCCACCCCGCCGACCCCGGCGAGCGCCTTGGACAGCCCGCCGAGGCGTTCGGAGGTCAGGGCGGCGCCGTCGGAAGCGGTCACGAAGACGCTGGTCGGGTCCGACACCCCGGCCGGCAGGGCACGGGATATCTCGGCCGCGGTGGCCACTGCGGCGGTGCGCTCGCCGCCCCCACCGCCCTGCCCGTAGTCCATGCGCATCCCCACGACCCCGGCGGCCAGCGTGCCGAGCAGCGCCACCGAGGCCAGCACCAGCACGAACGGGCGGCGCGCCACCCGGTCGCCCATCCGCGCGGCGGACCCGGCACGGGGCTCGCGCGCCAGGGCGCGGGAAGGCCAGAACATCTTGCGGCCGGTGACCGCCAGCAGGGCCGGCATCAGGGTCAGGCTGCCCAGGAGCATCACCAGCACGGACAGCGCGATGGCCGGTCCGAGGACCCGGAACTGGCCGAAGGAGGCGACCCCGAGCGTGGCGAAGGCGGCGACGATGGTCAGGGCCGCGGAGGTGATGGCCGTACCCACCCGCCCGGCGACGTGGGCGGCCGCTTCACGCCCGGACTGCTCGGGGTGTTCGCGCAGTTGCTCCCGGAAGCGGAAGAGCAGGAACAGGAAATAGTCGATACCGATGCCCATCAGAACCACACTGATCAGACTCGGTGTGGATTCGGACAGTCCGATCCCGGTCAGCAGCGCGGCGCCGACCACCGCGCCCGCCGCGGCGCCCCCGATGACGCTGACCGCGAGCAGGGGCAACAGGGCCGCCAGGGCGCTGCGGAAGACGAGGACGTGCAACAGGACGATGACCGCGAGCATGGCGATGCCGACGGCCTTCGAGCGGGTCTTCTCCGCGTCCGCCGTGTCCACCCGGTCGGCGATCCCGCCGGTGAAGCCGGTGCGCAGGCCCTCTTCCGCCAGCGCGTCCCGGGCCGCCTCCCGGAAGGCCCGGTAGGTGTCCTGCACGCCGGGATCGGCGGGGTTCCCCGTCAGTTCGACGGACAGCAGCCGGAAGGAGCGGTCGGGCGCCGTCATGGCCGGGCTGACCCGGGGGACCTGGGAGTGGTCCTGTGCGAGGGGCATCGTCTCCTCGGTCCTGGGCATGACGATGCGCTTGCGGGACAACCGCTCGGCCTGCGCGTCGATGCGCTGCTCGTCGGCGGCGGTGAGCGGCGCCCCGTCCGAGCGGGCCACCAGCACGGTCAGGAGGTTGGCGTCCGGCTTCGCCCCGAACCGCTCCTCGGCGATCTTCAGAGCGGCCGCCGAGTCGTACTGCGCGGGAAGGAACCCGGCGTTGCCGGTCTGGACGGCGCGGAAGACGAACGCCTGGCCCAGGACGGCCGCCGCCAATCCCAGGACCGCCCACAGGGCGATCACCTTCCAGGGACTTCTCGTCGAGAATCCGGTCAGGGCGCGGATCACATTTCCTCCGGTCTGTGCGGTGCCGGCCGGGGGTTTCCGGCCTGGCTCCAGACCATCAGGGGCGAGCGGGCGAAACGTCGGGTCGGGGGAGGATCCGTACCCCGGGACCAGGGTCCGGCCGTCCGCGCCGACCAGGACTCCGGTCCTGGTACGGGTCACGACCGTGGTCGGGTGGCACGGGCGGCGGCCGGTGCCAGAATGGATCACCGGGGACAGGACGGGCGGCATGGGGGTGGGCATGGGCGCGGGTACACGTGCGGGCACGGCAGCGCATACGGCTACGGCTGCGCAGACGGCTGCGGGAGCGGACAGGGCCGGCGAGCGGGGGCCGTGGACGCGCAACGACGCGCTCGTGGCGATAGCGGCCGGCGCCACCGACCTCGTCGGCTTCTCCCTGACGACCCTGACCGAGGGCGGGTCCCTCGGCGTGACCACGGCCGCCCTGCTGGTCGTCTCGGCGATGACGCTGCTCGCCCGGCGCGACCACCCGCTGCCGGTCCTCGGCGCCGTACTGGCCCTGGGCGCCCTGCTGAACGTGGCCGCACCGCTGTCCCCGCACTTCACCCTCAGCCTCACGGTCGCCCTCTACTCGGTGGCCAGGGGGTGCCGGCCCGCCGTGGTCGCGGTGACGGTGGTCGCGGCGGTCCCCCTCGTCTCGGCGGGCCAGCGCGGCTGGCCGCTGCCCTACGGCTGGTGGGGTCTGGCCGGCAACGCGGTGGCCGCCCTCATCACCGTCACCGCCGCCGTGGTGGTCAACCACCGGCAGCGGGAGGCCGAGGCCCAGCGGACGCGGCTCGCCGACCGGGCGGTGGCCGAGGAGCGCCGCCGGATCGCGCGCGAACTGCACGACATCGTCGCCCACCACATCACCACCATGCAGCTCATGGCCGGCGGCGCGCGGGCCAACCTGGCGTACGACCCCGAGGTGTCCCGGGAGGCGCTGGTCACCCTGGAGGACTCCGGGCGCATGGCGCTGCGCGAGATGCGCCAACTCCTCGACGTGCTACGGGCCGGGGAGGAACCGGAACAGACCCCGCCGGCGCCGCAGCCCGGGGCGGACGACCTCGGCCGGATCATCACCGAGTCCCGGCTGGCCGGAACGGAGACGGAGTTCACCGTCGACGGGCCGGTCCGCCCGCTCCCGCCGACCGTGGGCCTCACCGTCTTCCGGATCGTCCAGGAGGCCCTGACCAACACCCGCAAGCACGCGGGCAGGGCGCGGGCCCACGTACGGCTCACGTACCACGGGGACGAGGTGGGCGTGGAGGTGCGCGACGACGGAGCGGGAGCGCAGGTGCCGCCCGCACGCCCCACGGCGCGCTCCGGGTACGGTCTGATCGGTATGCACGAGCGGGTCGCCCTGCAGGGCGGAACCCTGGAGGCCGCCGCCCTTGCCGGTGGCGGATTCCGGGTGGCGGCCCGGATCCCTCTCCCGGTCCAAGACTCCGCCTGAAGAGAGGAACCGCACGGATGATCCGTGTACTCATCGCCGACGACCAGCCGCTGGTCCGGCGTGGCCTGGCCCTGATCCTGGGCCCCGACCCGGAGTTCGAGGTCGTGGGAGAGGCCGAGGACGGAGCCAGGGCCGTGGCCCTCGCCCACGAGGTACGGCCCGACGTCGTCGTCATGGACATCCGGATGCCGGTCATGGACGGGGTCAAGGCCACCGAGGAACTCGCACGCACGCTCCCCGGGACCCGCGTCCTGGCCCTCAGCACCTTCGACATGGACGAGTACGTGGTCGCCGCCCTGCGCGCCGGCGCGTACGGATTCCTGCCCAAGGACATCTCCCCGGAGGAGCTGATCGCCGCGGTACGCATCGTCCACACCGGCGAGGCGGCCGTCGCGCCGCGGCTGCTCAGCCGGCTCCTCTCCGCCTACGTACGGACCCCCGCGCGGCCGCGGCCGTGGGCGGCCGGGACCCCCCTCGAACTCACCCCGCGCGAACTGGAGATCTGGCGGCTCATGGCCACCGGCCAGGGCAACGCCGAGATCGCCGCGGAACTCGACATCAGCATCTCCACGGTCAAGAACCACATCACCGGCATCTTCGGCAAGCTGGGCGTGCGCGACCGCACGCAAGCGGTGATCGCGGCGTACGAATCGGGCCTGGTGGAGGCCGGTGGCGCGAGCGGTTGATCACCAAGTGCCCCCAAGAGGACCGGATTCCTCCTGCTGACCGCACCTCTGACCAGCCAGAACACTGGAGGATTCGCCCGTGCGCACACGGGACCGTCCATGGCACAGTGCGATCAGCCCAACTGCACGACGAGGGAGCCTTCATGCGCGAACAGCACGCCACGCCGCTCACGGCCGCCCCCGAGTGCCTGGCGGACCCCCGCCCGCTGCCCTGCTGTCCGGTGTGCGCGGACGCACCGGAACGCATCTCCTGGCGCCAGCGCCCCGGGCGGCCGGTGATCCTCGTCTTCGACCCCTGCGGCCACCGCTGGACCTCCCCGGCCCCACCGGTCCTGGCCGTCAGCCCACCGCAGGCCTAGGCCGTCTCTTTCGGATCTTGCCTGACCCGCGCCGCCTGGCACCGCACCTCGCCGCGTTGTCGGAGCACCCAAGTACGTCCAGTACTCGGGCGCCCCTCCGCCTTGCGATGCACGGCACCAGACGACGCGGGCTTAACCGGCAAGATCCGAAAGAGACGGCCTAGAAGGTGTCGGCCGGGGCCCCGCGACCGACTCGGCGAGCAGGCGGCGGCCGGCCGCGGTGGTGAGGGCGCCCCGCAGTGCCGTGTCCCGTACGGCGCGGGCGGGCGCGGAGCGCAATGTCCAGGCACGGGTGGCGAGGTCGGTGCGGGCGAGGACGCCCCGTGCGTCGGCCCGTCGGGCGCGGCGCCAGGCCGCGAGTCCCGCGTCTTCCGGGCCGCCGCGGGCGGTGGCGGCGGGCAGCGCCGCGGCGAGGGAGACGGCGTCCCGCAGCCCGAGGTTGAGCCCCTGACCGCCGATCGGGCTGCACACATGGGCGGCGTCACCGATCAGCAGCACCCGCCGCCGCCCGTCGTGCGCGGCGAGGCGCCGGTGGGTGCGGAAGGTACTGTTCCAGCGGCATTCGCGAACCGCCGCCGTCCACCCCCGGGCCGCAGCCTCGGCGGCGATCCCCTCCGGGCCGCCCAGGCCCTCCCCCCGGTCGTGCGGCAGGTGCATCACGACCCGGGCCCAGCCGTCGAGGTGCATCGGGAGCACGACGAGCAGGCCGCGCGGACCGCCGACCATGTGGACCCGGGCGGCGTCGAGTGAGGGATCCTCCACCCGCAGGTCTGCGAGCTGCCACGCGCCGGCGTACGTCCGGCCGCGGAACGCCGTGCCGGCCAGCGCGCGCAGGGTGCTCGACGCGCCGTCGGCCGCCACGACCCAGCGCGCGCGTACCGGGCCGAGGGCGTCCGACCGCACGGTGACGCCGTCGGCGTCCTCGTCCACGGACCTGACGGCGGTCGAGCGGTGCACGCGCACCCCCGCACGTTCGGCCTCCGCGGCGAGCAGACCTTCGGTCGCGCACTGCGGCACGGTGAGGACGTACGGGTGCGGGGAGCGCAGCCGGGCCAGGTCGAAGCCGCCGAGCCGGCGCCGCCCCGACCACATCTCCACCGCGCCCACGCGTCGGCCGAGCGGGAGCAGGGCTTCGGCCAGCCCGCTCGGGGTCAGGGCCTCCAGGGTCCGCGCGTGCAGGTCCGTGGCACGCGACTCGGTGACCGGCCCGGGACGCCGCTCCAGCACCACCACACCGAGACCGGCCCGGGCGAGCAGCAGTGCCGCGCCCAGCCCGACGGGTCCCGCCCCCACCACTGCCACATCGACGTCGTAGCCCACCATGCCCGCACTCTGTCCAGGCCGCACCGCCACCTGAAAGATGCTCAAAGATGCGCGAGGGAAGTCGACTTCGAGCATCATCTTTCACCGAGGCCTGTCCGAGCGCTATCTTGCCAGGAGCATGCCAAAGAGCTGTTCCGTGTCCCGGACCGCACGAGGAGCTGCCCCATGAGACTGCCCGGCATCCGCAGGAGCCAGGGTCGGCAAGGCCCGTCAGACAGCCGAGCCCACACCGCGCGGCGGCGGCGCGGGCGGCGCACCCCGGCCGTCGCCCTGCTCGCCGCCGCCCTCGCCATGGCGGGTCTGGCCGCCGCCGGACCGGTCGCCTTACCCGCGTCGGCCGCCTCGGCCGCCCCCGCCGGAGCCACCGCGACGGCGGGCGACGTCACCGGCTTCACCCGGTCCGGGAACACCTTCACCGTCACGGCCTCCGGCGGAGCCAGGGCCCGCGTGGTCGTCGCCCGCGCCGACATCTTCCGCCTCTGGCTCTCGCCCGACGGGTCCTTCACCGACGACCCGGCCGGCACCGACCTCGCGCCCACCACCGACTTCGGCCCCGTGGCCACGAGCTGGTCCGACGCCGGCGCGTACTACCGGATCACCACCGGATCCCTCTCCATCCGGGTCAACAAGAAGCCCCTGCAGTTCTCGGTCTTCCGCGCCGACAACACCACCCCGGTCTGGCAGGAGACCCGGCCCACCAGCTGGACCGGCAACCGGACCACCCAGTACCTGGCCCGGGGCGCGGACGAGCAGTTCTACGGCACCGGCCTGCGCCTGGGCGAGTGGGCGCTGCGCGGCAAGACCGTACCGATCGCCGTCGACAACAAGTGGCGCGAGAACGACAACGCCAGCCCCGCCCCCTTCTACATGTCCACCAACGGCTACGGCGTCATGCGCAACACCTGGGCCCCGGGCTCCTACGGCTTCGGCGCGCCCACCACCCTCACCCACGACGAGAAGCGCTTCGACGCCTGGTACTTCACCGGCGACTCCCTCAAGTCCGTGCTCGACGCGTACACCGACGTCAGCGGGAAGCCGTTCATGGCGCCGATGTGGGGATTCGAGCTCGGCAACGCCGACTGTTTCAACGCCTCCAACCCCGACTACCAGGGCGATCACGACCGGCTCCGCCACCGGACCACCCCCGACGTCGTCGGCTACGCGGCCGACGCCCGGGCCGCCGACATGCCCTCGGGCTGGTTCCTGCCCAACGACGGCTACGGCTGCGGCTACACCGCGCCCCTGAAGGAGACGGTGGACGCCCTGAAGGCCAAGGGCTTCCAGACGGGCCTGTGGACCTCCACCGGCCTCGGCTCCATCGCCGACGAGGTGGGCACGGCCGGCAGCCGGGGCGTGAAGACCGACGTGGCCTGGATCGGCAGCGGCTACAAGTACGCCTTCGACGGCGTACGGCAGGCCGTGGACGGGATCGAGAAGAACTCCGACGCCCGCCGCTTCGTCTGGACCGTCGACGGCTGGGCGGGCACCCAGCGCAACGCCGTCGTCTGGACCGGCGACACGTACGGCACCTGGGACGACATGCGCTGGCACGTCCCCGCCATCACCGGAGCGGGCCTCTCCGGCCTCAACTACGCGGCCGGCGACGTCGACGGCATCTTCGGCGGCAGCCCGCAGACGTACACCCGGGACCTGCAGTGGAAGGCCTTCACCCCGGCCTTCATGACCATGTCCGGCTGGGGCGCGACCAACCCGTCCGCCGGCTACCACGACAAACAGCCCTGGCGGTTCGCCGAGCCGTACCTGTCCATCAACCGCAAGTACCTCCAGCTCAAGATGCGGTTGATGCCGTACCTGTACACGATGAGCCGTGTCGCCCACGAGAGCGGCGTCCCCAGCACCCGCGCCATGGTCCTGGAGTACCCCGACGACCCGGTGGCCCGCGGCAACCTCACCAGCGGCCAGTTCATGGCCGGTGACTCCCTCCTCGTCGCGCCCGTCGTCTCCGACACCTCGGTCCGGGACGGCATCTACCTCCCCGCCGGGACCTGGACCGACTACTGGACGGGCCGTACGTACGCGGGCCCGGGGTGGCTGAACGGGTACCACGCACCGCTCGACACCCTGCCGCTCTTCACCAAGGGCGGCGCCGTCGTACCGATGTGGCCGCAGATGAACCACACCGGCGAGAAGCCGGTCTCCACCCTCACCTACGACATCCACCCGCGCGGCATTTCCTCGTTCACCCTCTACGAGGACGACGGCCGCACCCGCGCGTACCGGTCCGGCGCCTACGCCCGCCAGCGGGTCGACGTCACCGCCCCCACGGCCGGCTCCGGCACGGTCACCGTCTCCGTGGGCGCCCCCACCGGCGACTACACCGGCAAACCGGCCTCCCGGGGCTACGAGTTCACCCTGCACGTGGCCACCGCACCCGCCACCGTCACCCTCGACGGGACCCCGGTGCCGGGCCTTGCCTCCAAGGCCGCCTACGACTCCGCATCGTCCGGCTGGTACTTCGACCCGGCGGACCGCTCCGGAATCCTCTGGATCAAGACGCCCGGCACGGCACGCGCGTTCAGCGTCTCGGCCACCGGCACCAGCCTCCCCGCGGCGGCCGCCCTGCCCTCGTCCGCCGCGATCGACCGGACGGCCTGGACCCTGGTCCACGCCGACAGTCAGGAGACCGCCGCCGAGAACGGCGCGGCCGTGCGCGCCTTCGACGGGAACCCGGCCACCCTGTGGCACTCGGCCTGGTCCTCGGCGAAGCCCGCCCCGCTCCCGCACGAGATCCAGATCGACCTCGGCGCCCGCTACGCGGTGGACGGCCTCGGCTACCTGCCCCGCCAGGACGGCGGCGTCAACGGCCGGATCGGCGGCTACGAGGTCTACGTCTCCGACACCACCGCCGACTGGGGGCCACCGGTGGCGAGCGGCACCTTCGCCGACACCGCGGCCGCAAAGACAGCGGCCCTCGCCCCGAAGAGCGGCCGCTACCTCCGCCTGAAAGCACTGACCGAGGCGGGCGGTCGCGGCCCCTGGACCAGCGCCGCCGAGATCACCCTCACCGGCCGGCCCGCCCCCTGACCGTCACCCCCTCAGTCGCCGAGCACGGCCCGGCACTCCCGCCGGGCCGGCTCGCTCAGCAGTCCACGCAACCGTGTGAACAGGGCGCGGAGTTCACCGCCCCACGCCTCGCGGAAGGCGGGATCGATCCGCGCCAGGTCGAGCTCGTTGGCCGCCGACAACTCGGCGAGGTCCCGCCGGAGTTCCAGGGCGGGGGAGTGCACGCGGCCGGTTAACCGGTCCCGGAAGGACGCCTCCTCGCAGGCGAGCGTCGGATACGAGGCTGCACGGTCGCAGGCGGCGTACCCGTACACGATCGCCTCGGCCTCGTCACCGATCACCGCGGCCAGCTCGGCCCGCCGGTCGAGCGGCAGCAAGGCGGTGGGAAAGCCGTCCGTACCGTAGAACGCGTGGCACAGGCCCGCCCGCCGGAGCGCGGGCCGCGCCCCCCAGGACGCGAGCAGCCCCTGTACGCGCTCCAGGTGGGCGAGGAGGGTCCCGCCCGGGTGGGCGATCTCCTGCGCACCGAGCTCCCGCAGCCATGCGACGGCGTGATCCGACACCGGCGTGTCCCTCCGGTCGACGTGGACGGGCCGGATGGGTCGACACCCGGCCCCGCCCGCGCCTGGGTTCCGGACCCCGTGGCGCGCGCAGGGACGGGTTGCCGCCCGGGCCCTGCATCGATCTTGATCCCATCCAAAACCCAAGTCAATCCTCCGATTTACTCCCCACTTCCAAGCGATACCTTGGGTCTCGTGACCCTCGATGATCTCCGTGTGTTCGTGGCGGTCTGCCGCGCGGGCAGCCTCAGTGCCGTGGCCCGCGACCTCGGCTGCACCCAGTCGGCCGTCAGCCAGCACGTCCGCCGCCTGGAGAAGCAGACCGGCACGAGCCTCCTGGAGCGCCACGCCCGTGGCGTCGTACCCACCGAGGCCGGCCGCATCCTCCAGGCGGCCGCCGCCGACGGCATCGCCGGACTCGACGGCGCCCTGCGCCGCGTGGACGACCTCGTCCGGGGCGGCGGCGGCACGGTCCGCGTCACCACCGGCGCGACGACCGTGCGGCACTTCATGTCCGAGGCCGTCGTCACCTTCCGCCGCCGCCACCCGGAGGTGAGCCTGGAGTTCCAGACCGAGAACTCCAGCCGCAGCTGCTTCGACGCCCTCGCCGCCGACGACCTCGACCTCGCCTGGATCACCATCGGCGGCCCGGTCCGCGGCATCGAGCTGCGCCCCGTCATGGAACTGCCCTGGGTGCTCGCCGTCGGCGCGGACGACCCCCTCGCCGCCCGCGCCCGCATCGACCCCGCGGACCTCGCGGGCATCCGCCACATCCGGCTGCCCGAGAACTCCGCCTCCCGCGCCCACCTCGACGCCGCCTTCGCCGAATCCGGCATCCGGGTCAGCTCCGACACCAGCGTGGCCGACTGGGACACCGCCCTGCTGCTCGCCGAACTAGGCCTCGGACACGCCGTCGTGCCCGCGCTGCCCGGCTGGCAGGTCCCCGGCTCCGACGGCCCGCTGCGCCTCGTGCCGATCCCCGCCCTGCCGCCGCTCGCGGTCGGCTGGGCCGTCCGCCGCTGGGCCGCCCTCGCCCCGCCCGCCCTGGTCTTCGCCGACGAGGTCGCCCGCAGCTGCCGGGCGCGTGCCGCCGGGCAGCAATGACGCCGCCACCAGTCCTGCGGCCGTCAGCACGGACAGCGCCACCAGCGGCGAGCCGTGCGGCCCGGCGCTCGCGGCGACCGCGATCCCGAGGGCCGGGCCGACGTTCATGGCCGTCTGCTTGAGCCCCCCGACGACCCCGGCGTACCCGGCCGGGGCCTCGCCGACCACAGCCCCGGTGGCCGTGACCATGACGGTGGTGAACCCGGCGCCGAGCACCCCGAAGGCCACCGCGGACGCGGAGCCCAGCCCGGCGATCCCGGCGACGACCAGCCCCGTACCGGCCAGCGCGGTCCGGCGCGCACCGAACCGGCGCAGGGCCAGGCCCGCCACCGGCGCCCCCGCCACCATCAGCGCGGTCAGCGGCAGCACCCGTACGCCGGTGGCGAGCGGGTCCAGCCCCTCCACGTCCTGGAGGTGGAACGTGGCCGTGAACAGCGCCCCGAACATGCCCGCGGAGACGATCAGCAGCAGCCCCATCGAGGCCGTCACCGCCGTGGACCGGGCCACCGCGCGCGGTACGAACGGCTGCGCGGCCCGCCGCTCGCGGCGTACGAACAGGGCCGCGAGCCCGGCGGCGGCCCCGAAGCCGATGACGGTGGGCGCGGCGGTCCACCCGTACCCGGGCACACCGACCAGCGCGTGCACGAACACCGCGAGGGCGGTGGCGAGGAGGGCGGCGCCGGTGAGCTCCAGGCGCCCGCGCTCCGTCCGGGGCGGCGCGGGGGCCCGTACGGCGAGCGTCAGCGCGGCGATCACCAGGGCCACCGGCACATTGATCACGAACACCGCGCGCCAGTCCCACCGCGCCACCAGCACACCCCCGAGCAGCGGACCGGCCGCCGCGGCCAGTCCGATCGCGCTGGTCCGCACGGCGACCGGAGTGGCGAGCCGGTCGGGCGGGTACGCGAGCCGCAGCAGCGCCAGCGTCGCGGGCTGCAGCAGCGCGCCGAACACACCCTGCGCGGCGCGCAGCGCGATCACCCAGCCCACACCGGGCGCGAACACGATGCCGGCCGAGGCCGCGGCGAAGCCGAGGACGCCGACGAGGAGCAGCCGGGGGTGGCCGTACCGGTCGCCGAGGCGCCCGGCCACGACCAGGAACGCGGCCACGGCCAGCAGATAGGCGGTACTGGTCCACTGGACCTGCGCCACGCTCGCCCCGAGGTCGCGCCGAAGACTCGGCTGCGCCACGGTCAGTACGGTGCCGTCCAGGGCGACGAGCATCGCTCCCGCCACGCTGACGAGCAGTGATGTCCGCTGCCTCATACGGGCTCCGGACCGAGGTGTGCGTCGACGGCGGCGCCGACGAGCCGTTCGACGCCGTCGGCCGGCGCGCCGCCGAGGGCCAGGGGCAGGCTGCCCCAGCGCCACAACTGCGCAACGCCGTGCAGGTTGGCCCACAACGCGGCGGCGGTGACGGAGGGTTCGGCCGCCCCGCACCGGCGGACGAGCGTCACGAGGAGATCGAACATCGGGAGGGTCGACTCCCGCAGCCGCGGCCCCTCGGAGGGTCCCTGGCCCGTACTGTCCAGCAGGTCGTGCCGGAACATCAGCGCGAACATCCCCGCATGCTCCAGCGCGTAGCCGACGTACGCGCACCCGATCGTCCGCACCCGCTGCCGCGGGGACAGCTCAGGCGCGCCGGCCGTCGCCGCGATGCGCACCCCGAGATCCTCGAACCCGCGCCGGACGATCGCCGACAGCAGGGACCGGTGAGTGGGGAAGTACCGGCGCGGCGCCCCGTGCGAGACACCCGCCCGGCGGGCGATCTCCCGCAGCCCGACAGCACCGGCGCCCTCGCTCATGACGAGTTCCACACCTACGTCGATCAGCCGCTCCCGGAGCGGTCTCTCCTGGTCCATGATCACTGTCTACCAGGGTACGTAGACAGTGTCTACTCGCGCATCCGCGGAACCGGCTCGTTCTTCGGCGAGGCCTGCCGGCGCGGCGGCGGACGGGAGTTGGGAACCCTTGGCCCGGAGGGACGTGTCGGGGCTGCGAGGGATCGCCCTAGACTTCAGGTCAACGTTTCGCAAAGCCATGTACGGCGCGGGGGAGCTCCGTACACGACGATGGGGGAGCCCGTGTTTCTGAAAACGTTCGGCTGGTCGTTCGCGGTCACCGCGCTCGGCCTGCTCGCGGCGGTGTTATATGGAGGGTGGGCGGGCTTCGGGATCGTGGCGATCCTGTCCATCCTCGAAATCTCGGTGTCCTTCGACAATGCCGTGGTCAACGCCGGGATCCTGAAGAAGATGAATGCCTTCTGGCAGAAGATCTTCCTCACCGTCGGTGTCCTGATCGCGGTGTTCGGCATGCGGCTGGTCTTCCCCGTCGTGATCGTCGCCGTCAGTGCCGAGATCGGCCCGGTCGAAGCGGTGCGGCTCGCCCTGGAGGAGCGGGACACCTACCAGCAGCTGGTGACCGACGCCCACCCGTCGATCGCCGCCTTCGGCGGCATGTTCCTCCTGATGATCTTCCTCGACTTCGTCTTCGAGGACCGCGAGTTCAAGTGGCTCGCGTGGCTGGAGCGCCCGCTCGCCAAGCTCGGCAAGATCGACATGCTCTCCGTCTGCATCGCGCTCGTCGTGCTGCTCGTCTCCGCGACCGCCTTTGCCACCCACGCCCACCAGTACGGCGGCATCCACGTGGACGAGGTGCAGACCGTCCTGATCGCCGGCATCGCGGGCCTGGTCACCTATCTGGTCGTCGGTGGTCTCTCCGGGTACTTCGAGAACAAGCTGGAGGAAGAGGAGGAGCGCGAGCGTGAGGCCGAGGTAGCGGCCAGGACGAGCGGCACGAAGGTCCCGGCGGTCGTGATGGCCGGCAAGGCCGCGTTCTTCCTCTTCCTCTACCTGGAGGTCCTCGACGCGTCCTTCTCCTTCGACGGCGTCATCGCCGCGTTCGCGATCACCAACGACATCGTCCTGATGTCGCTCGGCCTCGGCATCGGCGCGATGTACGTCCGCTCGCTGACGGTCTACCTGGTCCGCCAGGGAACCCTCGACGACTACGTCTACCTGGAGCACGGCGCGCACTACGCGATCGGTGCCCTCGCCGTGATCCTGCTCGTCACCATCCGGTACGAGATCCACGAGGTCGTCACGGGCCTCGTCGGCGTCGTCCTGATCGGCTGGTCCTTCTTCTCCTCGGTCCGGCGCAACCGCAGGCTGGCGGCGGCCGAGGCGAAGGGCGCGGGCTCCGACGAGAAGGCCGAGGTCTCCTCCGGCGTCTGAGCCGGGCCGTCGGTGGCACCGCGCCCGGCCCCGGAGGCCCTGTTCCGTGGTGCGGGGGATGATGGAGTGGCCGGGGAGGTAGGCCAAGTCCGATCCCGCGGCCCGGCGGAGGAGGTGCACGTGCCATGACGGAGCACGACGGCGGTCCCTCGGCGCAGAAACTGGAGGAGGGCCGGCTGCTCAAGGAGCTGGAGGCCATCCACCGCACGCGCCACGAGACCCTGTTGCACGGGTCCGACGACGCCCTGGTCACCCACACGAAGCGGATGAACGAGCTGGAGCACGAGTACGTACGCCGCCACCCGCAGCGGGCCCAGACGGCGGGCCGCACCCGCTCGGGAGCCCGCGCCCGCGGCACCGGCGACTAGGCCGTCTCTTTCGGATCTTGCCGGTTAAGCCCGCGTCGTCTGGTGCCGTGCCTCGCAAGGCGGAGGAGCGCCCGAGTACTGGACGTACTTGGGTGCTCCGACAACGCGGCGAGGTGCGGTGCCAGGCGGCGTGGGTCAGGCAAGATCCGGAAGAGACGGCCTAGGTGTGTTGTCCGGGGACGTTGGTGACACGCGGGCTGGGTTCTTGAAATGGGTGAGGGCCTCCGGGTTCGGTGTGGATTGCGACATCTACGCCGACTTCAGGAGGCCCTCGTGGTCCACCGTAATGCCCCGCTGACCGAGACCGGGCGACTGAGACTGGCGCGTTGTGTCGTGGAGGACGGATGGCCCGTGCGCCGGGCGGCGGAGCGTTTCCAGGTCAGCCACACGACTGCATCCCGCTGGGCCGGCCGCTACCGGCTCCTGGGCGCCGCCGGAATGAGTGACCGCTCCAGCCGTCCCCACCACCAGCCCGGCAGGACTGCGGCCCAGGTCGAGGCCGAGGTGATCCGGCTGCGGCGCGAGTACCGCATCGGCCCGCTGCGACTGGCGGTCCGGTGCCACATCGCGGCCTCGACCGCCCACCGCATCCTCGTCCGGCACGGCCTGCCGCCCCTGGCCACCCTCGACCGGGCCATCGGCGAACCCGTCCGCCGCTACGAACGCGCCCGACCCGGCGAACTCGTCCACATCGACGTCAAGAAACTCGGACGGATCCCCGACGGCGGCGGCCACAAAGCCCTCGGCCGGGCCGCCGGCAGCCCGAACAAGGACCGCCGCCACGGCACCGGATACGCCTACCTCCACACCGCCCTCGACGACCACACCCGCCTCGCCTACACCGAAGACCTCCCCGACGAGACCGCCCCGACCTGCGCCGGCTTCCTGCGGAGGGCGACGGCCTGGTTCGCCGCCCACGGCATCAGCATCGAACGGGTCCTGACCGACAACGCCTGGGCCTACACCAAGAACACCTGGCACGACACCTGCCGCGACCTGGGCATCAGCCCACGCCGGACCCGGCCCTGGCGGCCACAGACCAACGGCAAGGTCGAACGCTTCCACCGCACCCTGCTCGAGGAATGGGCCTACCACAAGCCCTACACCTCAGACCACCAACGAATGCAAGCGTTCACCGACTGGCTGCACTGGTACAACTACCACCGACCCCACACCGGCATCCAAGGCCAGACACCCGCCAGCCGCGCCACCAACCTGCCCGAACAACACACCTAGGCCGTGAAGGCGGTCGGCGACGGGTCAGTCCGTCCGCGGCGAGGCGCCGGAGCTCCGGGAGCAGGTCGCCAGGTCGTGGTGCAAGGCGATGCTGCCCGGTACGGCGGCCCGCGGCTCCCGCACCGCGCTGCGGCGGGCGTCCGCGTGGAGCCCGCCGACGATGACGACGGGCAGGGTCACGGCCTGCTGCCGTAGCGGCGCTGGAAGCGCTCGACGCGGCCGGCGGTGTCCAGGACGCGGGCGGTGCCGGTGTAGAAGGGGTGGCTCTGCGAGGAGATCTCGACGTCGATGACGGGGTAGGTGTGGCCGTCCTCCCACTCGACGGTCCTGTCGCCGGTGGCGGTGGACCGGGTGAGGAAGGCGAAATCGGCGGCCTTGTCGCGGAAGACGACGGGGCCGTAGGCGGGGTGGATTCCGGGCTTCACGGTGCGCTCCTTGAAGAGGGGAAGGGAGGGGCGGGGGTCAGCGTTCTTCGCGGAAGTCGACGTGCCGGCGGACGACCGGGTCGAACTTGCGCAGCACCATGCGGTCGGGGTCGTTGCGCCGGTTCTTGCGGGTGACGTAGGTGTGGCCGGTGCCGGCGGTGGAGCGGAGCTTGATGATCGTGCGTACTTCGTTGCGTGCCATGCAGGCAGTATACGGAAATGGTTCCCATTTTCAATAGGGGCGCGAGCGGGAGTCTTCTTTGCCTCGGATGAGACAGTCTTGTATCGTTCGAGGCGAAGGAGGTTCAGCCGTGATGAACGAAGAAGAACTGCTGGACGGCGCCGCCCGCGTCCTCGCCGGCGATCACAGCGCCTCGATGGTGCAGATCGCCGCCGGCATCGGCACCAGCCGCGCCACGCTGAGCCGCCGCTACGCGACCCGTGAGGCCCTGCTCAAGGCCGTCGCCGTCCGGGCGATCGAGGTCGTCGACGCGTGCCTGGCCCCGCTCGACCTGACGCAGAGCGCCGACGCGGCCGCCTTCGACACCGCCATCGAGGAACTGGTCATCGCCCTGATGCCCGCCGCACACCTCTACGGCTTCACCTCGCGCGACGCGACCGTCCTCGCGGACCCGGAGTTCCGGGCCGGCGTGGACCGGCAGGACCAGCAGGCCGTGGCCTTCATCGCCCTCGGCCAGCGGCTGGGCCGGCTGCGCGCCGACCTGCCGCCTTACTGGATCTGGTACTCGCTCTGGGGCCTGCTCGACGCGGCCGCCGAGGGCGTGCGCGACGGCCACTTCGCCCCGCGCCAGATCGGCCACCTCGTGCTGACCTCCTTCCTCAGCGGGACGCGGCCGCTCGGGCAGCCCCCCGCCGGCGCTCCCGCCCCCTAGTGCCCTTCTCCACCCGTGCGCACCGTGCGCACCTCTGAACGGAACCCCATGCACACCCCCGCGCAGGCTTCCCACCGGTGGATCGTCCTGGCGATCCTCTCCGGCAGCCTCCTGCTCATCTCCATGGACACCACGATCCTCAACGTGGCCTTCCCCTCGCTCGTCGGCGACCTCCAGCCGGGCGCCGTACAGCAGCTGTGGATCATCGACGTCTACGCGCTCGCCCTGTCCGGACTACTGGTCACCGCCGGTGCGCTCGGTGACCGTTGGGGGCGCAAGCGGCTGCTCATGGCGGGCTTCGGCATCTTCTCGCTCGCCTCGCTCATCGCCGTGTTCTCCACCGAGGCCTGGCACGTCATAGCCGCCCGCGCCCTGCTCGGCATCGGCGGCGCGGCCATCATGCCCGCCACCGTGTCGATCCTGCGCACCGTCTTCACCGACGCCAAGGAGCGCGCCTTCGCGCTCGCCGTCTGGGCGGCCGTCTTCGGCGGCGGCATGGCCTTCGGGCCGGTCGTCGGCGGACTCCTGGTCCAGGACTACGGCTGGCACTCCGCCTTCCTCCTCAACCTCCCCGTCGCCGCCGTCATCGTCGCGGCCGGCCTGCGCTACCTGCCCGAATCGCGCTCCCCGCGCAGCGGCGGCACGTGGGACTGGTGGGGCGTCGGCCAGTCCGTCGTCGGCATGCTCGCCCTCGCGGGCGGAATCAAGCAGCTCGGCAAGAGCGGAATCGCCGACCCGCTGCCCTGGGCCCTGCTCCTGATCGCCGCCGCCCTGCTGACCGTCTTCGTACGCCGCCAGCTGCGCCTGGACAACCCGCTGCTGCAGGTACGGCTGTTCGCCGAGCCCGCCTTCAGCGTCGCGGCCACCGCGATCTTCCTGCCCATGGTGGGCATGGGCGCGATCCTGTTCCTCGTCACCCAGTGGTTCCAGTACGGCGAGGGCTACACCCCGCTGGAGGCCGGGGTGCGCCTGCTGCCGGCCCCGCTCGCGCTGATCGCCGCCTCGATGGTGGCCCCTTCGCTGATGCACCGCTTCGCCATCCGCCACGTGCTCGGCGCCGGGCTGGTCGTCCTGGCCGCCGGTATGGCGCTGCCCTGGACCTTCCAGCAGTTCACCGACCTCGGCTACCCGGCCTTCGCCGCCGCCCTGACCGTGATGGGCCTGGGCGCCGGCCTCGCCACCACCGTGGCCTCGGTGACTCTGGTCTCCGCCGCGCCCGCCGCCGAAGTCTCCAGCGCCGCCGCCATCGAGGAGACCTGCTACGAACTCGGCTCGGCCATGGGCGTCGCCGTCCTCGGCTCCACCGCGGCGGCGCTCTACCGGGGCAACCTGCCCGCCCTGGAGCTGGACGGCCCGAGCACCGCTGCCGTACAGGGCTCCGTCGGCGAGGCCGCGCACACCGCCGAACGCATCGGCGGCGCCGTCGGCCAGGCCCTGCTCGACACCGCCTCGCACGCCTACACCCTGGCGATCACTCCGGCCTTCCTGCTGGCCGCCGTACTTTCGGTCGCCGCGGCGGCCACGACCTGGACGCTCATTCCGCGGGACCTGCAGCCCACCGAGAACCACTGATCCGGGCGGGCCGCAGCGCGGGCGCGGCGGGCGCCGGGCCCAGCGTGGTGGTGCCGGGCGCCGCCCGGTGCCCCAGGCCCGTGCGGTACGCGTCCATGGCGGCCTCGACCCGGCCCGTACGCCGCAGCAGATCGCCCAGCAGCCGGCACAGGTCCGCGAGATCCCCCGACGCCCCACTGCGCTCCAGCAGCGCCAGGGCCTGCACGTAGTGCTCCTCGGCCGACTCCGGCTCGCCGCGCTCCTCGGCCATCAGGCCGAGGAGCCGGTGCGCGCCGCCCGCGTGCACGGCGCCGTGGCTGTCCCCCAGCTCCAGCAGCGCCGAGAGCAGCCCGGCGGCCTCCTCGTACCGGCCGAGCTGGCGCAGTACGTCGGCCAGCTCCACCTCCACCTGCGCCGTGTAGAGCCCGGCTCGACGGGCCGACAGCATGTCCCGGGCGATGCGCAACTCCCGCTCGGCCGAAGCCAGTTCGCCGTTCTGAGCTTGAACGTAGCCGCGCATCCAGTGGCAGTGCGCCAGATCGGTCCGCAGCCGCAGCTGTCCGTAGATCTCCTGGGCCTTCGCCAGTGAGGCGTCGGCGTCGGCCACCCGCCCCCCGGCCAGGAAGGTCCGGGCCACCTGCCGGTGCATGCCCGCCACCAGTGCCGGATCGCTGACCTGCGGGGCCAGCGCGAGCGCGAGCTCGGCGGCGCGGGCGGCGCGGGCATGGGCCCCCATGTCGAGGTACGGCCCGATGATCGCGGCGTTGAGCAGCACCAGAGCCTCGGGATCGGCCAGCCCGCTCGCGCCCAGCTCGTCGATGGTGGATTCGAGCAGGTAGCAGGCGTAGCGCAGCTCGCCCGCGAGCAGGTGCGCGACCGCCCGGCCGCGGATCGGCCGGGCCCGGCGGGGGAGCGGCTCGTCCGCGAGGAGGCGTTCCGCCGCCTCGAAGTGGCCGATCGCCTCGGGCAGTTCGCCGGACTCCAGCGCGCAGTCACCGAGCCCGAGCCGGGCCTCCGCCTGCTCGGGGGCCAGCCCGAGCTCCTCGGCCTCGGCGAGCAGCCGCCGGTAGCGCGCGGCGGCCTCGTCGGCCGCGCCCGTGGCGAGCGTCTGCTGGGCGTCGGTGAGGGCGAGCCGCAGCTCGGTGGCCAGGTGGGCGGGGCGGCCGGTGGTGAGCTCCTCGTACGAGGTGCCCAGGCGGGCGGCGAGGAAGCGCAGCGCGGTCTCGGAGGGCCGGACCTTGCCCGACTCCAGTGTGGAGATATAGGCCGAGGTGTAGGAGGGCTCCGCCAACTGTCTTTGGGTCAGACCGAGTTCACCGCGCATGCGTTGCACCCTGCGGCCGATCCGGGCCGGTTCGTCCATGAAGTCCCCCTGGTCGCTCGAACTCCCCAGTATTCAGCGGGAGCAGGCATTGCGCACGTCCCGTGCGCCACCTAGTTTAAGCAACCGATTCACCGTGCTTAACAGACCACTTAACTTCCGTTCCCGGGGGAGCACTTCATGGATCCAGTCAGAGGTTCGGGCCTGCGTCCGGGTCGGCGCCCGGCCGTGCGCCCGGCATTGCGGGCGGCCGTCGCGACGCTCTGCGCGGCCGCCGCGCTGGTGGCCGCCGGACCCGCCGGCGCGGCAGGCGCGGCCGGTGCCCTGGCGGGGCACCGGATCGAGGTCGAGATACCCGGTCCGGAGCACGGTGGTGACGCCGGATCGGGCCACGCCCGCGTACCGGCCGCCGGCAGCCCCGCCAAGGCCTCGGGCCGGCTGTCCCCGGCCGAGCGGTCGGCCGACGGCCAGGTCACCAAGATGATCGACAACGGCTCCACCGCCGACCGCCTCGACGTCGTGGTCATCGGTGACGGGTACACCGCCGCCGAACTGGCCCGGTTCCACGCCGACGCCGCGCAGAAATGGGCCGAGGTGACTGCCGTCGAGCCCTACACCACCTACCGGAACCTCTTCAACGTCTGGACGGTCGACGCCGTCTCGCACGACTCCGGTGTCTCCGGAGACCCCGACCCGGCCACCGTCCGCGACACCGCCCTCGGCTCGTACTTCTGGTGCGAGAACATCGAGCGGCTGCTCTGCGTCGACCAGCCCAAGGTGGACACGTACGTGGCGAAGGCACCCGCCGCCGACCTCGTCATCGTCCTGGCCAACAGCGCCAAGTACGGCGGAGCGGGCTACAACGAACCCAGCGCCACCCTCGGCTACGAGGGGATATCGACGGCCTCCGCGGGCCACCCGAAGTCCGGCCAGGTCGCCATCCACGAGACCGGCCACTCCCTCGGCAAGCTCGCCGACGAGTACTTCTACCCGGGCGTCCCGGAGTACGAGGAGTACACCGGCCCCGAGCCCGGCGAATCCAACAGCTCGGCCCTGCCGGCCGACCGCATGGCCGCGCAGCGGGCCAAGTGGTACCGCTGGCTCGGCGAGGAATCACCCGACGGCGGCACGGTCGGCGCGTACGAGGGCGGCAACTACTTCGTGACCGGGCTGTACCGGCCCACCGACAACTCCCTCATGCGGGTCCTGGGCAAGCCGTTCAACCTGCCCGGCGTCGAATCCATGATCGCCGGGTTCTACCAGCACGCGCGGATCGTCACCCCGCTCACCCCGACCGACCGCACCCTGCGGCTGCGCCACAAGGCGAAGGCCTCCGTACCGAAGCTGGCCGGCGCGGACGGCCGGCAGCTCGCGGTCCGCTGGTACCTCGACGGCCGCGAGCTGAAGCGCTTCGAGGGCCGCACCGAGGTGTCGGTGGCCGAGCTGTGGCTCTTCGACCTCCGCACGCACCGCCTGACGGTCACGGCCGAGGACCGCACCCCGTCGGTGCGGGACCCGAAGGTGGTGCGCACCCTGCGTTCCTCGGTCGACTGGAACGTCCGGCTCTGACTCCCTCGCCTCCCCGCGGGTGATCATCCGTCAGGCTCCGTTGTCAGAGGCTCCTCCTAGTGTGGACACATCACTCGGGGAGCCTCTGAGAAGGAGCACAGACATGTCCGCCAACAAGATCCAGCACAAGGTGAACCACGTCGCGCTGGTCGTGGACTGTTCGGGTTCCATGCGTCAGCACCAGGGCCAACTGATCCGCGTCGTCGACGAGTTCGTGGCGGGATTGAAGGCCGAGTCGGACAGTCTCGGCCATGAGACCCGCATCAGCCTCTACTCCTTCGACCACAGGGTGGAGAACCTGGTCTGGGACATGGACGTGAAGCATCTGCCGTCCATGCGGGGTCTGTACAAGGTGAACAACGGCGCGACCGCCCTCATCGAAGCCTCGCTGAAGTCGCTGGACGACCTGGGCCACATCTGGGAGGAGTACGGCGAGCACAGCTTCCTCCAGATCGTGGTGACGGATGGCGAGGAGAACGCCTCCGGCGGCGACCGCAGGCACGACGGCGACATGACCATCCTCGGCCCCTGGCTCGACAGGATCGCGGCGAAGATGGGAGCGCTTCCGGGCCACTGGACGTCCGCGATCCTCGTTCCCAACTCCCTGGCGAAGCGGACCGCCCAGAACTACGGTTTCCCGGCCGGAAACATCGCCATATGGGATGCGGATTCCCAGGAGGGCGTCGAAGAGGCGATCGGCACCGTCCGTGCCGCCGCCACCAGCTTCCTCCGCGGCCGCGAGAAGGGGGTGCGGGGTACGAAGAACCTGTTCGCGGTCGGCCAGGACCTCTCGGTCGACGAGGTACGGGCGCACCTCGAACCGGTCCCGGCCGACAAGTACCGGCTCCTGAAGGTCGACGAGGAGGTCGCCATCCGGTCCTTCGTCGACTCGCATCCGGACGTGACGTACGAACGCGGTTCTTGCTACTACCAGCTGGGCACCCGGGTCCAGGTCCAGCCCGACAAGGAAGTCGTCGTGGTCGAGAAGAGCACCGACCGCGCGTACACGGTTGACGCGGCACGCAGTCTCCTGTTCGGTACGGGCATCCAGGGCACCGTCTCCGTGAAGGCGGGGCGCAATCCCGAGCTGGAGGTGTACGTGCAGAGCCGTTCGGTGAACCGCAAGCTCAAGCCCAGGACGCGTCTGCTCATCATGCTCTGAACGGGCCCGGCGGTGGAGCAGCCACCGCAGCAGGACGCTCAGAGCGGCAGCTGTTCGACCACGCTCGTGCCGCTGCCCGCCTGGGACTCCCAGGTCCACGTCTCCTCCAGGCGCAGGCGACCGTCCGGGAGTTCCGTCAGGAGCGAGGTGCAATGCCCGGACGCGGTCGTGCCGTCGAGGCGGAGCTGGACGTAGCGGAAGTCGATGGTGCCGCCGGCCCTGGTGCCGACGAGGTAGCCCATGGCCACGTCGCCGCCCCGGTATTCGGCCCAGACCCGGTCGTCCTGCTCGTGGTACTCGAACCGGGTCTGCCGGCCGACCTGGCCGGGGGACTGGTCGGCCACGGGGGCGAAGACGAGGCCGTCGAGCGAGCGTGCCACGGGTGACTCCTGGAGGAAGGCGATCCGGGGCACCAGCTTAGAACTGCACCGAGTCCTCCTGGCCGGCCTCAGGCCGGCTTGCGCCACACGGAGATGTGTTTCGCGGAGTCCTGGGTGAACGGCGCCCCGTCCCAGTCCGCGACGCGGCGTTCCCTCTCGAGCCCGGCGATCCGTGCCATCAGATCGAGCTCGGCCGGCCAGGCGTAGCGGTGCCGGGAGTGGTCGCGGCGGTAGCGGCCGTCGTCGCCGTCGCGGGTGAAGTGGTGCGAGACGAGAACCTGTTCGACCAGGTCGAAGGTGTCGAAGCCGAGATGCTGTTCGGAGACGTCGAACGGCACGGCGACCTGGCCGGGCGGCAGGAACCGCAGCGGCGGCACCCCCAGCTCGATGACGAATCGGCCGCCGGGCTCCAGATGGCGTGCGGCGTTGCGGAAGCACTCGACCTGCTCGTCCTGCGTGAGCAGGTTCGTGATGGTGTTGTAGACGAGGTAGACCAGGGTGAACTCGCCGGGAACGACGGTGGTGGCCATGTCCCCGATGACCACCGGGAGCGTGTCTTCGTCGACCTTGCGCCGCAGCACCGCTGCCATGTGCTCGGACAGTTCGATGCCCACGACCGGAACGCCGCGTTCCCGGAGCGGGACGCCCACGCGCCCGGTCCCGATGGCGAACTCCAGGGCCCGGCCGTCCCCGGCGAGCTCGGCGAGGAAGGCGAGAGCCGGTCCGAGAACGGCGGCCGAGGACGTCTCGGCCTCCTCGGCGTCGTAGCGTTCGGCGGTCGCACGGGTCCACAGCTCACTGCTCGTCACGGGCGGCCACTCTGCCGGGTACGGAGGGGTGCTGTCGACGCATTTACCTCCCACCGGCTCCGATCGGACATCGCCACCGGCCGGTGGCCGCGGCGACGGTGATCGCGGCGGAAACCGGCCGGTGGGGTGCGTGGGGGGAAGGGGTACGGGCTACATGGGGTCCATGCCCCGGTCGTCCATACGGCCCTCCTGCTCGCTCTGCTCCTGGAGGCGGCGGGCCTTCTCCTTCAGCCGACGGCGCTCTTCCGGGTCGGTGGACCGCTCGGCCGCGTCGTTCAGCTCCTTGGCCTTGGCGCGCATCTGCTGGGACCGGCCCCGGGACTCACCTGAAACGCTCATGATCGCTCCTTGGATCTGTGGGGGAGAGCGGGCGGATTCAGCGAACCAGTCCTGCCGTGCCCTCGCATCTCGAAGCGTCACCGAGTGTGAGTCGCGCCCCCACGCCCGCGACGGACGGGGGCGGTC
This sequence comes from Streptomyces xanthophaeus, assembly GCF_030440515.1. Lineage (GTDB taxonomy): Bacteria > Actinomycetota > Actinomycetes > Streptomycetales > Streptomycetaceae > Streptomyces > Streptomyces kutzneri. Next base: position 260,971 of record NZ_CP076543.1, on the reverse strand, counting down.
ACTCCGCGTCCGACCCGAGGGCGGTGGTGAGGGTGAACAAGGCCCCGTCCGGGTCGCGGAGCGTCACCCACCGCTCCACGGCGTTCGAGGTGATGTCCGAGACGGCCCGCCCGCCCAGCGAGACGGCGGCCTCCACCGCCGGACGGAGCTTCGGCACCCGGAAGTGGACGTGCCAGCGGGGCCGGGTGTGCGGGGAGTAGGAGGCGATCTCCACGGGACCGCTGTTCAGGCGGGCGACGGGTTCGCCGTCCTGCCGCAGCACGACCTGGTCCTCCTCGTACGAGACCTCGCAGCAGCCCGCCCGGCCGGTCGCCCACTCCAGCACCGCGCCGTAGAACATCGCCGCGTCCAGCGCGTTCCTGGTGCGCAGTTCCAGCCAGGCGGGTGACGGGCCCCTGCCCACCCGCCAGTCCGCCTCCACATTGCCCTCCCAGATCCCGAAGACGGCGCCGTCCGGGTCGGCGACGAGCGCGGCGCGGCCGCCGGACTCGAAGGAGACCGGGCCGACCGCGATCGTGCCCGTCCGCTCCCGGATCCTGTCCACCGCCACATCGGCGTCGTCGACCGCGAAGTACGGGGTCCAGGCCGCCGCGACCCCCAGGTCAGCGGCCAGCGCCCCGATGCCCGCGACCGGGACCCGGCCCTGGAAGGCCACCGAGAACGCCTCGCCGAGACGGGTCGGGCGGAACCTCCAGCCCACGACCGCACCGTAGAAATGCTGGGCCGTACCGAGGTCGCGCGTCATCAGGCTCACCCAGCACGGGGCCCCGAAGACTTCCTTCGTCGAAATCTCCACCGTTCGCTCCGTCCATGGTGCGCCACCGCTGCCCCTCCCATTCTGGTGCTTTTCGTGACGATCTTCGCGTTCCGCGGCGGGGAACGCGCACAGAAGGTGTCCAAGAATCACGCTCCGTGGCGATCCCCTCCGGTGTCGCGCGGCGATAGCCTCGGTCCCGGACGCGCTCGCAGCCCCGGAAGGCAGGTCTCTCCATGGCCGGATCCCAGATTCCCGTGATCGATCTCGGGCCGTGGCGGTCCGGCGGACCCGAGGCCCGCGCCCGTACGGCCGCCCGCGTCGACGAGGCCCTGCGCGCGGCCGGCTTCCTGCTGGTGACCGGGCACGGGGTGGACCCCTCGCTGCCCGCGCGGATCCGGGAGGCGGCGGGAGAGTTCTTCCGGCTGCCCGCCAGCGCGAAGGAGCCGTACGCCGTCACCGTGGGGGGCCGCGGCTGGCTCGGCCCCGGGGCGGAGGCCAACAGCTATGCCGAGGGCACGGCCTCGCCGCCCGACCTCAAGGAATCGTGGTCCTTCGCGGCCGAGGACCCCACCGGGGTCCCCTCCGTGGACGCCGAATGGTTCGCGCCCAACGCCTGGCCCGCCGAAGTGCCGCAGCTGAGGCCGCTGGTGACCGAGTACCTGCGCCTGATGCGGGCGCTCTCCGACGAACTGCTGGAACTCCTCGCCGTCGCGCTGGGCCTGGCCGAGGACCACTTCACCCGCCACACCTCACACCCCACCTGGGGATTCAACCTCAACTGGTACCCGGGCGCCGACGTCGTCGGCCCGCCCCTGCCCGGTCAGTTCCGCATCGGGGCGCACACGGACTTCGGTACGGTCACGGTCCTCGACCGGCAGCCGGGCGCGGGCGGGCTCCAGATCCACACCGATGCCGACGGCTGGCAGGACGCGCCCTTCGACCCCGCGGCGCTCACCGTCAACATCGGCGACCTGATGGCCCGCTGGACGGGCGACCGCTGGCGCGCGGGCCGCCACCGGGTACTGCCGCCGCCCACCGACACACCCACCGAGGAGCTGATCTCCCTCGTCTACTTCTACGAATGCGATCCGCACACCCGGGTGGAGTCCCTGGCCGCCCCCGTCGGCCGGGTGGTGCACGACCCCGTCGACTCCCACACGTACCTGCGGGGCAAACTCGACGCCATCAGCGTGGCTACGACTCAGGAGTGACCCGGCGCCCTGACGTACCTCCGGGGGCTGACGGCGGATCCGCCTCACAGGCTGACGATCCGCCAGAACCGCCCGCATAGCGTGACGTTCATGAAGAACCGCAGAACCGCCGCCGCCCTGGCCCTGGCCGCGATCCTCCTGCCCCTCCCGCTCGCCACCGCCGGCACCTCGGTCGCCGCGGACACCTCCGTCAGCGCCGGCCCGGTGGGGACCGACGACCGCCGCACCACGGTGGAACTCCCGCGCCCCACCGGCCGTTTCGCGGTCGGCCGGGAGGACCTGCACCTGGTGGACCACAGCCGCACCGACCCCTGGGCCGGCTCCGGTCCGCGCGAGCTGATGGTCACCATGCGCTACCCGGCGCGGCACGACACCGGCCGGACCACCCGCTACCTCACCTCCGAGGAGGCCCGCCTGCTGCTCGTCGACCGCGGGCTGGACCAGGTGATCCCGGTCGACACCCTGACCGGCACCCGGACCCACGGCCGGACGGGCGCCCGCCCGGCCGCCGGCCGGTACCCGCTGATCGTGCTCTCCCCGGGCTTCACCGTCCACCGGTCCACGCTCACGGCGCTCGCCGAGGACCTGGCCTCCCGCGGCTACGTCGTCGCCGCAGTGGACCACGCGTACGAGAGCGTGGGCACCGCCTTCCCCGGCGGGCGCGTGCTGACGTGCCTGGCCTGCGAGAAGGTCCAGGACGAGGCCGGCTACCGGACCGTCGGCGCCACCCGGGCCCGTGACGTGTCCTTCCTCCTCGACCGCCTCACCGGACGCAACCCCGCCTGGCGCCACGCCGCACTCATCGACAAGAGCCGCATCGCGATGGCCGGCCACTCCATCGGCGGCTCCTCGACCGCCGCCGCGATGGCGGCCGACCCCAGGATCCGGGCCGGGATCAACATGGACGGCGGCTTCTCCACCCCGGTCCCCGCGGCCGGCCTCGGCGGGCGCCCCTTCATGCTGCTCGGCGCGCAGGAGCGCGGCCCCGGCGGCAATGCGAGCTGGGACCGCGACTGGCCGCTGCTCGACGGCTGGAAGCGCTGGATCACCTTCGCCGGCTCCGGCCACTTCACCTTCACCGACTTCCCGGCGATCGGCGAGCAGCTGGGCCTGCCCGACGAGGAGGCTCCGCTGCCCGGCGGCCGCTCCGTCGAACTGACCCGCCGCTACGTCGCCGCCTTCTTCGACCAGCACCTGGGAGGCCGCCCGCAGCCGGTGCTCGACGGCCCGTCCCCCGATGCGCCGGATGTACGCTTCCACACCCCCTGACCGGTGTCCGAGGGACCGGTCAGACCACCGTCACCGGGTGGCGGACCACCGCGTCGAAGAGGTAGCCCTGCGTGTTGTGGACCGACCGGTCGGGCTGCGTCCGCCCGGTCGCGTCGGTCGCCCGCGCCAGCAGTGAGGTCGTACCCGTGGCCCGCGGGGTCCACGGCACCGACCAGCGCACCCAGCCACCCCGGCGCGGAGTGTCGTGCAGCCGGGCCCGCCGCCAGCGGACACCGCCGTCCGTGCTGACGTCGATCCGGGTGACCGGTGCCGCCGCAGACCAGGAACGGCCGGTCAGCAGCCGGGTCCGGTGCACGGGAACAGTGGCCCCCAGCTCCAGTTCGAAGGCACTCTTGAGGGTCTGCCGCGTCAGCGGGGCACTGCCCTGCGCCGGGTGCTCGGGCCCGAACAGCCGGTACATGTCCGTGTTCCAGGGCGAGTACAGGGGCTCCCCGCTCACCTCGATGTCCCCGACCCACTTGACCGACGAGATCCCGACCCAGTCCGGAACCACGAGGCGGACCGGCCCGCCGTGGTCGGGCGGCAGCGGCTCCCCGTTCATCTCGTAGGCCAGCAGTACGTCGTCCAGCGCCTTCGATACCGGCAGCGGGCGCCGCACCCGGCCCAGGTTCACCCCGTTCGCCACCACCTCGTCGTCCAGCCCGCGCGGCAGGACGTCCACGGCGCCACGGGTCACGCCCGCCAGGCGCAGTACGTCCGACAGCCGCGCGCCGCGCCAGCGCGCGACGCCGATCGCGCCCAGGGTCCAGGCGGTGCCGGTGACCGGCTGGCCCTGCTGGGTGGTGTAGAAGCTGCGGCCGTTGCCCGCGCACTCGATGAACAGCGTCCGCTCCACCGGCCGCAGGGCCCGCAGCCGTTCGTACGACAGCTCCAGCGGGCCGCCCGCCAGCCCGTCGCCCCACACCTTCAGCCGCCATGCGGCGGCATCGATCCGCGGGGTGGAGGTGTGGTTGCGCACGAAGAACCGGTCGATCGGGGTGAGCGGGCCCGTGCCGCGCAGCGCCGCGAAGTTCGTCTCCGCGTTCGTACCGCGGAGGGTGAACAGCTCGGGCGGCAGCGGTTTGACGGTGCGCGGCACCGGATCGGCGACGGGCAGGCCCGGTGCGGCCCAGGCCGTGCCGCTTCCCGCGGCCACACCCAGCGATCCGGCGGCGGCCCCCACCGCGAACAGCTTCAGCAGATCCCGGCGGTCCACTCCGGCGGAGCGGGCGCGGCCGCGCGCCCACTGGCGCAGGCGCGTGCGGTCGTACCGGCTCTCGTCCGACAGATCGAGGGGCATGGCAGGAGCACTCCTTGGTCGCGGTTCCCACGGACCGTAGGGGCCCGGGGCGGGCTGCGGGAACCTTCCCGCGGTGATGTCCACGAACCCGCAACACTGCCGCAACGGCCGATTACCGCTGGTCGGCGGAGATTCGGCAGGATGTGGGCATGACCGAGATCCTTACCCCCCGACTCCTCCTCCGCCGCTGGACCGACGACGACCTCGTCCCCCTTTCGGAGATCAACGCCGACCCGGAGGTGATGCGCTGGATCGGCGAGGGCGAGACCCTCGACCTCGACGAGACGGCCGAGGAGATCGAGCGCTGGGAGGAGGAGTGGGACGAGGAAGGCTTCGGGCTCTTCGCCGTCGAGCTCCTCGGCTCCGGCGAGCTCATCGGAGCCGTCGGCCTCTCGGTCCTCGAGAACCTGCCGGACGCCCGGGCGGACGTCCAGATCAGCTGGCGGCTCGGCCGCCAGTACTGGGGCCAGGGCTATGCCTCCGAGGCCGCCCACGCCACCTTGGAGTTCGCACTCCAGGACCGCGGCCTGGACCGGGTCGTCGCGATCAACCGGATGAGCAACACCGATTCCGAGAACGTGATCCGCAAACTGGGCATGGTGATGGAACGCGACACCACCGACCCCCGCTACGGGACCTCCGTACGGGTCCACGGCATCGACCTCACCGAGTACGAGGCCTGAGGGACCCGAGGAGCCTGAGAGTCCCGAGGAGCCTGAGGGACCCGAGGGCCCCAGGGGCGTACCACGATCCCCGCGCGCCGCATCGTCCGATCGGCCGACCCCGGGGTCCTCCGGGCCGCCCGCACGCTCCGTCCGGCGGTCGGACCCGCCGGGGCTCCGGCGCGGCGAGCATGGACCGGGGGAGCGGGAGGACGTACCCGGCCCTCCCCGCCCGGAGCCGAGAGGGACACCATGAACGCGCACGACCGACTCCTCCTCGACGGGGCCCGCCGCGGCGACGCGGCGGCGGTGGGAGCGGCGCTCGCCGCGGGCGCCGCCGTGGAGGTCCGCGACGCGGAGCTGCGCACGCCGCTGCTGCTCGCCGCGCTCGGCGACCACGTGGCCGTGGCCGAACTGCTGGTCGCCGCCGGAGCCGACCCGAACGCCCCGGACTCCCGGGAGGACAGCCCCTGGCTGGTCACCGGCGTCACCGGCAGCGTACGCATGATGCGCCTGCTGCTGGCCGCCGGACCCGACCTGAAGCAGCGCAACCGGTTCGGCGGGATCTCCCTCATCCCGGCCGCCGAGCGCGGGCACACCGCGTACGTGCGCGCCGTGCTCGACGCGACGGACATCGACGTCGACCACGTCAACCGGCTCGGCTGGACCGCCCTGCTGGAGGCGGTGATCCTCGGCGACGGAGGCCCGCGCCACGAGGAGGTCGTCGCGGTCCTGCTCAGGGCGGGCGCGGATCCGCTGCTGCCCGACCACGAGGGGGTGACCCCGTACGAGCACGCCGTGCGCCGGGGCTTCGACGGCATGGCGCGGACCCTGAAGGCGGCGGCCGACGCGGCGGAAGCCGGGACCGGCCGATGAACCGCCGTACGCGTCCGCGTCACCGCGCCCTTACCCGCACCCGTACCCGTGGCACCCTCGCGGCGGTGGCCGCGACCCTGCTGCTCGGAGCCTGCGCCCGGAACGCGGCGCCCGCGCCGCCGGGCCCGGCGCCCTCCGCCGCCTCCCCGCTGCCCGCCACCGCCCCCACCCCGCAGGGGCTGCTGCTGACCGCCGACTTCGGGGCCGACACCGTGACCTTCGTGGATCCGGAACGCGGCGCGGTCGCCTCGGTCACCGTGGGCAAAGCCCCGTACGGACTGGCCGTGGGCACCGACGGCCGGGCGTGGGTCGCCACCGCCGAGGGCGTGGCCGTCGTCGACACGCGCACCCGCGTACGGCTGGCCCTGATCCCGTACCGCACCGCGACCGGCCCGGCCACCGACGGCGAGTACCGCGGAGGCGGGATGGGCATCGCGCTCTCGCCCGACGGCGCGCACGCCTACGCAGGGGTCAACGTCCCCGGCGCCGGCGGGGTCCTGGAGGTTCTCGACACCGCGAAGAGCGAGGTCACCGCCGTCGTACCGGTGGGCCGGCGGCCCTTCGACGTGGACGTGTCACCGGACGGCGCCGAGGTCTACGTCACCGGCCACGACTCCTTCGACGTCACCGTCGTCGCGGCCGGAGACCTGCGGCCCCGCCGGATCGAGGTCGCCCCCTACGGCACCGAGGGCGGGCTCGCCTCCTGGCTCAAGCCGCACTACGCCGCCGTACGCCCCTCCGACGGAAAACTGCTGCTGCCCTTCGAGGGCGAGCGGCTCGCCGTGGTCGACCCGCGGACCGGGCAGACCCGGATCGAGCCGATGACCGCCGACACCCACCAGCACGGCACGGCCGTCACGCCCGACGGCCGGCTCCTGGTGGTCGGCACCGGCGCGGTGCGGCCGGGCGACGGCAGGGGCCCCTCGCTGACCGTCCGTTCCCCGGACGGCGCGGAGCGGGTGTACCCGCTCCAGGGTCCGCACGAGGACGTGGCCGTCTCCCGCGACGGCCGGAGCGCCTACGTCACGGGCGGCTACACCCGGGACGGCTACTGGAACGGCATCACGGTCGTCGACCTCGGCACCGGAGCCACCCGCCGACTCGCGGCGGGCGCCCGGCCCCTGGGCATCGCCGTCCTCTGAGCGTCCCTCCGAGCAGGCGTCTCAGCCGGGAGCCTGCGCGCCGCCGCCCGCGCGGATCGCCGCGAGGGCCGCGGCGTGCAGGGCGGCGGGGGCGCCTCGGTGGGGCCGGGGGCTCCCGGTGAGCGTGTACCACTCGTCGGCGTCCTTGTACTGGACCTCGAACCGGGCCAGGTCCCCGGCCGTCACCGTGGTGCGCAGCGTGAGGGGACCGGTGATCACGCCGACCTCGTCGGTCATGGCGCCGCCCGGCCCTGCGAGCACCTCGTCCTGCCACCGGTGCGGCTGCGTCATGAGGCGCAGGTGTCCAGCATCGTGGTGAGCATCTTCTTCTCCGGTTCGGTCACGGTCAGTCCGTACGTGGATTTCACGGTCGTCCAGGCCCGCCCGTACTGGCACCAGCTCGCCTTGTCCGGCGGCTGCCACAGGTCGGGGCTCTGGTCACCCTTGGAACGGTTCGAGGCCGCGGTCACGGCCAGCAGCTGAGGATGGGTCAGATCGTTGGCGAAGGCCTTGCGCCGCGCGGAGTCCCAGCCGGCCGCGCCGGAGCGCCAGCCCTCGGCGAGCGGCACCATGTGGTCGATGTCCATCTTCCCCGCGTCCGTGACGACCACCCCGTCGTAGAGGCTCTTCCAGTTGCCGGACACGGCCTTGCACTCGGCGTCCTGGGTGACCTCGGTGCCGTCGCGCTTCAGGACCACCTCACGCGTGTCGCACTTGTTGCCCTGCTGCGCCCAGTGCGTGAACTTGTCCCTGCTGTAGCCCGCCATCGTGCCCACCGGTGCCACCTTGAGCGCCGCCAACTGGGTCCGCGCCACGGCGGTGGTGACCATACCGGGCAGTACGTCCCCGCCGGCAGGCTTGGCGTCGCCGCCCGGTGAGTCCGGTGAGTCGGGGGACTTCGGCGCCGCGGCGGACGGTGAACCCGCGGGCGCCGACGCCTTCGGATCCCCGGCGCCCGGCGCGGCCGGGTCGGAGCACCCGGTGGCGGAGGCCAGCAGCAGCGCCACCAGCACCGCACCCGGCACACGTATCTGACGTCCCATAACCCCACCCCGAGCCGGTACCGCTCCGCACGCTGTCCCGGAGACACTACCCAGAACCGGACAATCAACCTACCAAGGGCCCTCCGGCGGGCGTTGTCAGTGGCTCTCGCTAGTCTCCCGGCATACCGCAGCTCAGGGGGGTCGGCTCCCCCCTGTCAGGGCTGCGCGGAACCGGACAGGACAGGCGGAGGGGCACGGTCTGATGGCATGGCTGGCGGCGGGCGAGGGGTACGAGATCGCCCTGGTGGAGGGACGGGTGGCGGCCAGGTCCGCCACCGGGCGGAGTGCGGGACGGCAGCTGAAGACACTGCCCAAGGCCCTGAAGGACCATCCCGAGGTGGACCGGCTGCGCAGGCTGGCCGAATGGCTCGACCGGCACGAGGCGGCCTGCGCCGCACAGGTCGACAGCTGGATGGTCTCCTCGCTGCCCGTCCCGACCGAACTGCTCGCCCGGGTCTGGCCGGACGAGGCCTGGCAGAGCGCCCTGCGCGATGTGGCCGTCGTCGGCGACGACCCGGACGAGGTGGGATTCCTGCGGGACGCCACGGCCTCGGGTGAGCTGAAGGTGGTCAACCTCGACGGCGAGACCGTCCGGCTCTCCCCGCGCACGGTGACCCTGCCGCACCCGGTGCTGCTGCCCGACCTGGACGACGTACGGGACTTCGCGGCCGAGCTGGGCATCGTGCAGCGGGTCGAGCAGATCCACCGGGCCACCTGGCACAAGCCCGCCGGGACCGCCGCCACCGCCACCGAGGTCCGCGACTACGCGGGCGGGGTCTTCCCCACCCGCTTCAGCCTCGCGGCCCGCGCCACGAGCCTCGGCTACCGGGTCTCCGGCGGCTACGCCACCTGCAAGGTCCGGGACTCGGGCACCGGGACGGAGGCCGCCGTGTGGATCGGCGAGCCCTACTACGAGGACGAGATGACCACCGGCGCGCTGAGCTGGCACGACGAGGACGGCCGGGCGGTACGCCTGACGGAGGTCGGACCGGTGGCCTGGTCCGAAGGCATGCGGATGGCCGCGGCGCTCTACGCCGGGCGCAAGATCGAGGAGGGCGGGGACGCGTGAGCACCCACCAGGAGGACATCGGGATGAACAACGCAGAACTGCTGCTCAAGGCCGGTGCCGTACTGCCCCGGGACACCACCGGCGCCGGCAGCGACGTCGTGGAACTGACCGCACGCTCCTACCGCCACCCCGGCCTCGGCGACGACCGCGTCGTCGTCCGGCTCGCCCCCGGCGAGCTGGGCGCGGCCGAGGACCTCGCCGCAGGCTTCCTGGGGCTCGTACGGCACGAGGGCGAGCCGCCCGTCGTCGGCCTGAGCCGGCGCCAGGCGCTCGGCTTCCCCGAATGGGTCCTCGTGCACCACCCCGAGGACGGCCACCACGCCCTCGCCGTCGTCCCCGAAATGGACCGGATCGCCCGGCAGGCCAAGACCAAGCCCAAGGCCGCCCTCGACGCCTGCCTCGAACTGGCCGGCCGCCTCGCCGCGTCCGTCCCGCACTTCCTGCCCCTCTTCCACGAGCAGGCCGCACGCCTCTTCCTCGCCGTCGAGAACACCACCTACGCCGCCCAGCTGTTCGGGCGGGCCCGGGACGCCGAGGCCCAGTACGGGCTGGCCATCGACGAGGACCGCCTCGACGCCGTCTTCCTCGAATTCGCCCTCGTCGGCGCCCTGCCGGTGAAGGTGCTCACCGGCTACGGCAAGGCCCTCGCCGGCCGCGTCACCCCCGCCGAGGCCTACGAGCGCTTCCGCCGCCTGTGCGTACGCCGCACCGCCGGCGGGCTGCCGCCCTCCGCCCAGGCCGCCGCCGAACTGCGCCGCCTCGCCCGCGCTGCCGGCCTGACCGGCACCGAACCCGAGCAGGACTACCTCGCCGAACTGCTGCCCCTGCCCGCCACCCTGCGCGCCGCGCTCGGCTGGTGGAAGGCACACCGCGGCGCCCTCGTGGCGCTCGCCCGCCGCGTGCCCGCCGTCCGCGGCACGCTCCTCGGACTGACCCCGCCCAGCGGCGACGGCGGCGAGTTCACCACCCTGTGGCTGGAGATCCTGGAGGAGTCCGGCGCCACCGCCGGCCTCGTCGACGGGGACCTGCCCGCCGAGCAGCGCTGCGCCGACGGCACGGCCGGCTGGCTGGAGCGCTTCCACGCCGCCCGCCACTCCGGCTGGGGCCGGCGCCCCACGCTCCCGCTCCTCCTCGACCTCGTCGGGCGCTGCGCCGCCCGGCTGCGCACCGAACTCGCCCGGCCCGAACGGGAAGCGGGCCTGCGCATCGGCGTCGAGGACACCGACCTCCTCGACCTGCTGCTCGCCCTGGACGTCCCGGTCACCGACCCCGAGGCCGCCTCCGAGGACCGGCGCCACCGCCACGACCACCTGAACCTGTCCGAGTGGGCCGACGGCGAGCAGCGCCGCGACCTGCTCGCCCTCGCCGCCGACCGGCGCTTCCACCCCGCCTTCCGCCGCGCGCTGAGCAACCTGAGCGACGGCTGCGCCGATGTCGTCCGGTGCGTCGCCGCCTCGCCCGGCGGCCGCCCGCTGCTGGCCGAGTGGATGCGCGACGTCGCTCTCGCCTCCACCGCCACCGGTCTGCCCGGGGTGCCCGAGGCCATCGCACGGCTGCGGTGGCTGCCCACCGAAGCCCTGGAACTCGCCCCGGAGGAAGTGGCCGCGGCCGCGGCCGCCGACCTCGCCGAGACCCTCGCCCGGACCCTGCGCGGCGGCCTCTTCGAGGAACTGGCCTGGCCCTCCTGGGAGGAAGCCCTCGCCGAACTGAGCCCCGGCCAGGGCCGGGAGGCCCTCACCGTGGTGGAGGCCTGGCCGTACCTGATCGTCGCCAACCAGACCCAGGTCCGGGTCATCGACGCCGACTCCACCGTCCTCACGCACGACCTGCGCGTGCCGACCGGGACCTCGTACAACCACGGCTTCCACTACGTCGACGGTGAACTGCTCGTCTTCTGGTCCTCCTGGAGCACCAACGGGACCCAGGGTTACTGGCACCACTCGCCCGGCACCGTCCTCACCCTGGACACCGACCGCAGCCACTGGTCGCTGCGCAGCGACCACCTCTCCCTGCCGCTCCCCGGCGGCGGGCGCGCCACCGGCGGCGGCGTCCTGCACCGCGGCGACACGAAGCTGCCGGACGAGCGGCCCCTGCTGTCCGACGGCACCTCGTACTGGGTGTGGCACCGGCGTGAGGAGGAGAACGACACCGGCTGGCGCGAGTACGACCCCGTCGGCGGGACCTACGGACGGTCCTCCCTGCCCGCGTTCTTCGCAGACGCGCTGCGCGCCGACCCGGACAGCGGCCGCCGCGGCGGGTCCTCCAACCGGTTGCGGCCGACTCCCACCGTGGCCGGCTCGGTCCTCGGCGAGCCCACCGACGGCCTGCTCGGCTGGCGCACCGTCTGGGACCGCGACCACGGCTGGCAGGGCACCGACACCGGCGGCCGCACCGTCGCCGTGCCCGAGGGCCGCGAGGTGCCCGTCGCCGCCCTCGCCTTCCCCGGCGACGACCGGCCCCGCGCCCTGTCCCAGCACTGGCAGGAGCTGAGCATCACCGACCCGGACGGTGTGGTCACCGCCACGTCGCGCGACGGCCACCGCCGGCGCTCCGCCTACGGCACGGGCAGCGTGGACCTTCCGCCGCTGTCGCACTGGTACGCCCTGCGCCCCCGCGACACCGAGGGTTCGGCCGTCCTGCGCGCCGCCGACCGGGAGACCGTGGCCGCACTGCTCAAGACGGCCGCCGCCGCCGACAAGGCCGCCGACCTGCCCGACCTGGTCAGCGCGGCACTGCCGCAGATCACCGCCTCCAAGATCATCGGTGGCATCGTCGAAGTCCTCCGCTTCACCCTCACCCAGCAGAAGGCCCTGGACGAGATCGCCGCCCGCCTCCACCCCGACAACACGCCCGTCGAGGAACGCGAGCAGGGCCCCGGCGACCGGCTGATCGCCGACGGGCTCAGCGGTCTCATCGGCTCCGGCTACTACCGCTGGGGCGGCGAGAGCGACGCCGCCCACTACACGCTGACCGAACTCGCCGCCGCCCGCACCCGGACCGACGCGGCCCCCGCGCCCGGCCTGCTGCACTTCGACACACCCGCGCTGCCGTACTGGTCCTTCACGTGGACCCCGCTGCTGGACCAGCCCGCGGCCGTCGCCTACCGCGCCGTCACCGTCGCGCCCACCGACGAGCAGCGGGAAGGGCTGCTCACCCTGCTCGGCACGGTCGACGCCCTCGGCCTGGCCTCCGCCGAAGGCTCCGCGGACCGCTGGCGCCGGGTCCTGCTCCGCCTCGACCAGCAGCACCTGCTCACCCCGGACGGCGAACGCAACGTCCACCACCGCAGCCTGCTGCCCCTGGGCGGCGGAGCCGTCCTCGCACTGACCGAGCACAGCGAATCCGTGCCCGAAGGCCACGAGTTCGGTGCCCTGCTCCACGACCCCACGGGCCGGTTCACCGTCCCCGGCCCCTACACCGTGCGCGGCGACGCCCCGCTCGGCGACCGCGAACGCGGCGCCGGCTGGCTGACCGCGTTCCTCGGCGCGGCCGCCGAGCACGGCGCCGCACCCTTCCGCCCCGAAGCCGCGGAGGAGTTCTCCCGGCTCACCGGAGTCTCCGGCACCCTCGCCCGCCTGGTGGTCGCCGGACTCCCGGGCGTCGACAGCTACGAACGCAGCTTCCTCACCCCCGAACTGCGCACCGCCCTCGGGGTCAAGGCCACCGACGCCGCGTACGCCCGCGACGAGCTCAAGAGCCTCGACACCGAGCTGAGGCGCGCCCTCGTCGGGGCCCTGCTCCCCGCCGATCCGGCGAAGCTGTGGACCGAGGGACCCGACGTCACCGCCGCCGCGGAGCTCTGGAACCGGCGCGTGGGCCGCCGTACACCCGTCCCCGACTGGCTGGCCACCGAAGCCGCGCGCGCCGTGGGCGGCACCTGGCCCGCGCACCGCGCCCTGGCCGCGCTGCTCGACCCGGCCGCCTCGCGCGAGCTCTCCGTCGACGTCGCCTGGACCGTGAAGGGCGACCACGTGGAGCCCGCCGGGCCGGCCACCGCCCCCTTCACGGCCTCCGTCCTGACCGGAACCCTGGCCATGGCCTCCTGGCTGGCCCACCGGCTGCCCGCGGGAGATCCCGTACGAGCGGCCCTGCCGCCCGTACTGACCGCCGTACGGCAGCGGCTCGCCGCACCCGAACTGCTCCTGGAGATCGGGCACTACACCAGTCTTCCCGACTTCCGGAAGGCGGCCGGCACGCCTACCGAGACCGGCGAGGGCTACGAGCGGTACGGAGCCGTCGTCATGGCCACCCACGACGACCAGCCCAAGCCCGCACTGCGCCCGGCCCTGCTCGACTCCACCGGCTCCGACCCGTACCTGCCGGTGCTGCGCGGTGACGACCAGCGGCCCTCCGCCGCCGAGGCCGCGCTGCGCGCGGTCCACGACCCGCGGTTCGCCGCGCTGCTCGCCGACCCGGGTGCCCCGGCGGCCGGCGCCGTGGCCGCCGACGGCACCTGGTGGCCGCAGGACCCCGGCCGCTCCGTTCCGGAACTGGTGGAGGAGGCGAGCGCCCGGCACGGCCTGGGCGCCGACGCGGCCACCCTCTACCTCATGCTGCTCGCCATGCCCGACCCCACCGACCGCAACACCGCGCGCTGGACCGGCTGGAAGCCGGCCCGCCTCAAGGCCGCCCGCGCCGAACTGGCCGCCACCGACCTGGTGGTGACGGCCGGCCGCAGCCGGGCCGGGCGCTCGCTGTTCCTGCCGGGCGGCTGGGCCGACATGCCCTCCCCGACCCTGCCGGTGGAGCAGTGGAAGCTCCCGATGTACGGCCTGAGCGCCGGCGGCCGGCCCCCGCTGGGCGTGCTGGTCCCGGCCGAACCGGCCGCGGAGCTCTACCGCCGGGCCTGGCAGCGGGTCCAGGACGGCGACCTGCCGCGCTTCGAGGAGCTCAAGGTGAAGCGCACCCGCGCCCGCCGCCGCTGAAGCGGCCGTCCCGGGCCGCCGCGGGCCGCCCGGGACCCCGTACGGCGCGGCGCACCTGCCCGCAGGTGCGCCGCGCCCCCGCACCGACCTCCCGCCACACCTTCCAGAGGACCCGATGACCGTCACCGAAGAAACCGCCCCCGCCGCCCGACAGGTGCTGCCCGCCGAGGAGCGCCACGCCGCCGAGCTCGCCTTCCTCGCCGCCCAGGACCCCGGCCCCCGCCCGCCCGGCTGGGCTCTGACCCCGCGCGCCGTCGTCACCTTCGTCTGCGGCAGCGACGGAGCCGAGCTCGCGCTGCCGGGGCGCCGCCGCGCCGGACTCCCCGCCAAGCTGGCCATCGCGCCCAAGTTCGTCGGCGAACGCGCCCTCGTGGAGCGCTGCGTCGTCACCCTGGCCGGCGAGCGCGGCCTGCTCCTCACCGGCGAGCCCGGCACCGCCAAGTCGATGCTGTCCGAGCTCCTGGCCGCCGCCGTCAGCGGCACCAGCGCCCTCACCGTCCAGGGCACGGCCGGCACCACCGAGGACGCCTTCCGCTACGGCTGGAACTACGCGCTGCTGCTCGCACAGGGCCCCACCTCGCAGGCCCTGGTCGACTCCCCGGTGCTCTCCGCCATGCGCACCGGGCGCGTCGTCCGCGTCGAGGAGATCACCCGCTGCCTGCCCGAGGTCCAGGACGCGCTGGTGTCGATCCTGTCCGACCGGCGGCTCAGCGTCCCCGAACTGACCGCCACCGAGGACGCGGTGGTCTCCGCCGCCCCCGGCTTCACCGTCATCGCCACCGCCAACCTGCGCGACCGCGGCGTCTCGGAGATGTCCGCCGCCCTCAAGCGCCGCTTCAACTTCGAGACCGTCGCCCCGATCGCCGACGCGGACGCGGAGGCCACCCTGATCCGCCGCCAGGCGGTCGCCGCCGTCCAGCGGGCCGGCGCCGCCTTCGGCGTCGACGACGCCGTGCTCGACGCCCTCGTCACCGTCTTCCGCGACCTGCGCTCGGGCCGCTCCGCCGAGGGCTGGGACGTGGAGCGCCCCGGTACGGTCATGTCCACCGCCGAGGCCGTCCAGGTGGCGGCCTCGCTCGGGGTCGCCGCCGCCTACCTGCCGGGCGGGGACGTGCTGGACCTGCTGCCGGGGCACCTGCTGGGCGTCGTACGCAAGGACGACCCGGCCGACCACGGACGCCTGCTGGGGTACTGGGACGGCCCGGTCCGGCGCCGCGCCGAGGACGGTTCGCCGATGTGGCGCCGCCTCTGGGACCTGCGCGGGAGCCTGCGTTGACGCACACCGACCCGCGCGCCACGGTCGAGGTCCTCGCCGCGGCCCGTGAGCCGTACCTCATCGGGGTGCGCCACCACAGCCCCGCGCTGGCCGCGGTGGTCCCGGCCCTGCTGGACGCCTCGGGCGCCGACGTGGTCTGCGTCGAGCTCCCGGCGGAGTTCCAGCCCTGGCTGGAGCACCTCGCCGACCCGGAGACCGTCGCCCCGGTCGCCCTCGCGGGCACGGGGGAGGACGGCCGCCTGGCGTTCTACCCGTTCGCGGACTTCTCCCCGGAACTGGCCGCGATCCGCTGGGCCCGTGCGGCCGGCGCGGCCGTCATCTGCTGCGACCTCCCTCTGGCGGACCGCGGCTGGACCGAACCGGCCGCGAAGCCCCCGGGTCCGGCCGCGGCCCCGGCCGGGGCGCCGGACGCCACCGCCTCGCAGGACCGGACCCCGGCCCTGACCGGGACGCCGGCCCCGGTCCCGGACCGGACCCCGGATGCGGCCTCGGCCACGGACTCGATTTCGGGCAAGGGCTCCGGGCACGGTCGGGGCCAGGCACCGGACTCGGGTTCGCGACCGGCTCCTGGCCCGGACCCGGCCACGGCCACGGGCACGGACTCGGTCTCGGACCCCGGTTCGTCCCCGGCGATGGACGCAGCCCCGATCGGGGTTACCGACCCGGCCCGGGACCGGGATGCGCTCCCGGACCAGGGCTCCGGGCAGGCCACGGCCCCGGCCCGGGGCACCGCCCCTGCCGGCGGGTCCTTCGCGGACGCTCTGACCGCCGCCGGTACGGGGCGCGACGGTGACGACATGTGGGACCGGGCCGTCGAGGTCCTCGCACCGGGGTGCACGCCGGAGGCCGTACGCCGTGCGGCGCTCGGTGTCGGCTGGGCGCTGCGCGCGGACAGCAGCGCCGTCCCGGCGACGGACCTGGCCCGCGAGGCCCACATGCGGAGCGTCATCGGCGACGCGGTCGCCGCGGGCCACCGCGTGGCGGCGGTGATCGGCGCGTTCCACGCCCCGGCCCTCCCGGGCACGGCCGTCGCCGGATCGCCGGCCGAACACGGCTCCGGTTCCGCCTCCGGCCTCGGTTCCCACTCGGGCTCCGCCCCAAGTGGCGGCTCCGACGCCGGTTCCGGGTCCGGTGACGCCGTCGGTCCGGACCGCGGCTGCGGCCCCGGTCACGCTTCCGGCGTGGACTCCGGCCACGGGCCTGGCTCCGCCCACGGCTCCGGTACCGGCTCCGACGACGCAGTCACCGCCCTGGGGGCGGACCCGGTCGTCCCGGGACCCCGGCGCGACGGAACTGCCGCTTCCGGGGCGGCGGCCGCAGACTCGGCGGCGGCCGTCACCTCGTTCGTGCCGTACTCCTTCGACCTGCTCGACTCCCGTTCCGGGTACCCCGCCGGCATCCGGGACCCCCGCTGGCAGCAGGCCGTCCTCGAAGCCGCCGGGGATCCCGACCGGGTCCGCGAGGCCGCCTCCGTCGCCGTCACCGGGCTCTGCCGGGAGCTGCGCCGCGCCGGGCACACCGCAGGCACCGGCGAGGCCGCCGAGACCCTGCGGCTCGCCTGCGACCTCGCCACCCTGCGCGCGCTGCCCGCGCCCGGCCGCGGCGAGCTCCTCGAAGCCGTCACCACCGTCCTCGGCCAGGGCGAACCGCTCGGCCGCGGCCGGGCGCTGGCCCGCGCCCTCGAGGCCGTGCTCGTCGGCACCGCCCGCGGCCGGATCACCCCGCACGCCCCCCGCTCCGGCCTCGGCCCCTCGGTCGAAGCCGAACTCGCCGCGCTGCGGCTGCCGTCCCCCGAGGACCCGGCACCCCGCGAGATCCGCCTCGACCCGCTCCGCTCCGCCCTCGACGGCCGCCGCGAGGTCCTGCTGCAGCGGCTCCTCGTGTGCGGCGCCTCCTACGGGGAGCCCCTCACCGTCGCCGCCACCGGCGACGGCACCGCCCTCGGTACCAAATGGCGGCTGTCCTGGACGCCTTCCGTCCCGGCCCGGCTGGATCTCGCCGGGGTGCGCGGGGTCACCGCCGCCCAGGCGGCCGCGGGCACGCTGCGGGACACCGCCCGCCGCGCCGCCGCCGACGGCGGGCCGACCCCGGCGCAGATCCTCGCCGGGCTGGCCGCCGCCGCGCGGTGCGATCTGCCCGAGCTGGTCGACGTACGCCTCCACGAGGCGGCCACCGCCCTGCCGCAGACCGCCACCCTGCCCGAACTCCTCGACGCCCTGGACCTGTTGGAGGCCCTCCACCGCGGTCATCTGCCCGGCACCTCCGCCGCGGCCCGGACCGTCGCCGCGGACCTCGCCGGGGACCTCCTCGAAGCGGCCGTGCGCTGTCTGCCCGGCCTCGCCGGGAGCGAGGACCCGGCCGACGCGGCCGCCCTCGTGGCCCTCGCCGACCGGGCCGCCGCCCACCACCTGGGCCTGCGCACGGACGACGCCCTCGCCGGCCTGGCCGCCACCGCGTCGCCGATGATGCAGGGCGCGGCCCTGGCCGTACGGGTCCTGCTCGACCTCGACCCGGCCGCCGAGCTCGGAGGCCGCGCCGCCGGATGGATCGACGGCGCGGGCAGCGCCGACGGCCGGCGCGCCCTGACCCGGCGGCTCGGCGGACTGCTCACCGCCGCGGGGCCCCTCCTGCAGTCCTCGCCCGCCGCGCTCACCCCGCTCCTCGACCGCGTCGAGCACCTCGCCGACCAGGACTTCCTCGACCGGCTCCCGGCCCTGCGCGGCGGCTTCGACGCCCTGTCACCGGCCGCCCGGGACCGGCTGCTCGACACCGTCACCGAGCGGCTCGGCGACCGGATCGACCTCGCGCTCGATGCCTCACCCGCCCTGCTCGCCCTCTGGGCCGCGGCCGACGCGGCCGGACTCGCCGCCCTCAAGGCCCTCCCGCTGCCAGGGACACATGAGCCGACTCCGGTTCCGGCCGCCGAGGTGTCCGAGGCCCCGCGCGGGCCGTCCCCCCGGGCCGACGGCCCGCGGCTCGCCCCCGCCGACCGCTGGCGGCTGCTGCTCGGCCGTGAGCGGGACCGGCTCCCGGCCGGCGCCCGCCGCTACGCCCACGCGCTGGACGAGCTGTACGGAGCGGGGCGCGGCGAAGGCGCCTCCGACCTCGACCCCGGCCAGGGACGCGGCCAGGGCGGCGGCCAGGAGGCCTCCTTCCCCACCGCCCGGGAGTGGTCGCAGGAGCTGGAGGCGCTGTTCGGTGCCGATGTACGGGAGGAGGTGCTGGCGGGAGCGGCCGAAGCGGGCCGCACCGACGTCCTCACCCAGCTCGATCCGGCGGCCGTGCGGCCCTCGGTGGAACTGCTGAGCTCCGTACTGTCCCTCGCAGGCGGGCTTCCGGAGGCCCAGCTCGCCCGGCTGCGGCCCCTGGTCAGGCGGCTCGTCGACGAACTCGCCAAGGAGCTCGCCACCCGGCTGCGCCCGGCCCTGTCCGGCCTCGCCACGCCGCGCCCCACCCGGCGGCCCGGCGGCAAGCTCGACCTGGCCCGCACCCTGCGCGCCAACCTCGCGCACACCCGGCGCCGGGCCGACGGCAGCGTGGTCGTCGTCCCGGAGCGGCCCGTCTTCAGCACCCGGGCGAGCCGCGAGGCCGACTGGCGGCTGATCCTGGTCGTCGACGTCTCCGGCTCCATGGAGGCCTCCGTCATCTGGTCGGCCCTGACCGCGGCCGTGCTGGGCGGCGTACCGACCCTGTCCACGCACTTCCTCGCGTTCTCCACCCAGGTGGTGGACCTCACCGACCGGGTCGAGGACCCGCTCTCCCTGCTGCTGGAGGTCCGGGTCGGCGGCGGCACGCACATCGCGGCCGGCCTCGCGCACGCCCGCTCCCTGATCACCGTGCCGAGCCGCACCCTCGTCGTCGTGGTCAGCGACTTCGAGGAGGGCGCGCCGATCGGCGGGCTCCTCGGCGAGGTCCGCGCGCTGGCCGCCTCCGGCGCCCACCTGCTGGGCTGCGCCGCGCTCGACGACGAGGGGACGCCCCGGTACTCGGTCCCGGTCGCGCGGCAACTCGTGGCGGCCGGGATGCCGGTGGCCGCCCTCAGTCCCCTCGCCCTCGCCCGCTGGGTGGGCGACCGCCTCCGTGGAGAGTCCCGTTGAGCACCGAACTGCCGCCCGTCGCCCCCGAGGTGCTCGCCGAAGCCGTCGAGAACCTCACCCCCCGCCTGCGCAAGAAGCTGGACGCCGCCACCGAGGGCTGCGCGGCGGGCGCCGTCCTCGCGGCCGACGGCACGGTCACCCTCCGCTTCGGCGAGGACGCCCTCGTCACGCTGAGCCCCGGTCCGGCGGGCACGATCACCACGGCGGAACAGGCCACGTGCAGCTGCCTGCTGGCACCCCGCTGCCTGCACCGGGCCGCGGCCCTGGGCGCGGCCCCGCTCGCGGACGGCCCGCCGGAGCCGGACACGGCGGCCGCTCCCGCCGCATCCGCCGGTCCTGCAGGGTCCGCAGAGCCCACCGGGTCCGCAGAGTCCGCCGATCCCACCGGGTCCCCGGAACCCGTCCGGCCCGCCGGGACCACCGCGCCCGCTCCGGAACTCACCACGGCCCAACTGCGCGCCGCCGGCGCCCTCTGGCACGCGGCCGCCGAAGCCCTCGCCGCCGGGGTCACCGCCGGGGGAGCGGTGGTCCAGGCCGAGCTGCTGCGCGCCGCCCACACCGCCCGCCTCGCCGGGCTGCCGCGCGCGGAGGCGGCCGCCCTACGGGTCGTACGCGGCCTGCGCGCCGCCCGCGAACGCCGGGCCGGCCAGCGGCTCGGCGACCTCACCGGTGCCTTCCGCGAGCTCCTCCACACCGCCGGGATGCTGGCCTCCGGCTCGGCCGACCCCGCGCTGACCGGTACCGCCCGCCGCGCCTACGCGCCCGGCGGCAGCCTCCAGGTGCACGGCCTGTGCCGGGAACCCGTCCTCTCCGCCACCGGATACGGCGGCGTGGTCACCCACCTGCTGGCGCCGGACGGCACCCCCTACTCGGTCTCCGACGTCCGACCCGGCGGCCTGGCCCGCGCCCGAGGAGCCGGTTCGGCTTCCGTGGCCCTCGGCGGCGCCGCCCTCGACCATGCCGGCCTCGCCCGCGGCGGCCTGCGCATCGTCGGCGCGACCGTCTCCCCGGAAGGCAGGCTCGGCGCCGGACGCGGGGTCAGGGCGACCCCGCTGCCCGGCATCGCCTGGACCGAACGGCCCGCCGCTCCGCTCTTCGCCCGGCCGGCCGCCGAGGCCGTCGCCGAGCTGCTCGCCGCCCCGGACGCAGCCGGGTCCGCGCTGCTCGGCTGCGACGTCACCGTCGTCGGCGCGGCCGGCGAACACCTCCTCGTACGCGAGACGCGCCCCGACGCGCCCCTGCTGCGGCTGTTGCCCGCGCATCCGCACCCGGAGCTGGCGCACACGGAGAACCTGCGCCGCATCGCCTCGTACCCCGGGCTCCTGCTGCGCGTCCTGGGCCGCCCCGACCTGGACCGCACCGCTACGCTGCGCCCCCTGGCCGTGGGCCCGGTGCCGGGCGCGGAGTACACGCTGCGGCTGCCCGAGGAATGGCTGGGCCGGGCCGATCTCGGCTACGACCGCCTCCAGGGCGCGCACTTCCCGCAGGGAGCCGCCGCCCCCGTACCGCCCCCGGCGGCGGCCGAGGGCCCGGACCCGCTGGCCGACTCCCCGCTGTGGCGGGTGCGCCGACTCCTGGAGACCGGGGTCGCAGGCGGCCGCCGCGCCGTCGCCGAGGCGGCCCGCGGCACGGCGTCCCTGGCCGCCGCCTCGTACGGCCCGCTGCGCCGGGCCGGGCTCACCGGGGCGGCGGACCTGACCGCCGCGCTCGCCGCCGAGGCCGACCGCCGTCCCCGCGATGTGTTCGGCCGGCTGGCCGACCCCTCGCCCGACGGCTACGCCTGGGCCTGGCTGGCCGCGGCCACCCACCTGGCGGCGGCGGAACGCTGTCTGATCGCCGCGTCCTGGGCGGCGGCCCCCGCGGCCGCCCCGGTCAGCGGGCGCTGACGGCGGGGGTCAGCACGCGGGCCAGGAGGTCCAGGGCCGCCGTGACCTCGCGGACGGTGTCCGGGTCCGGGGCGGTTCCGTCGGGGCCGGTCAGCGCCGCGGTGAGGGCGTCGTCGATGGTGGTGGCCCGGACCTCGGCGACCCGGGCGGACGGTTCGGCGGCGGGCCGGATGAGGCGGCGGCGCCGGTCGGCGGGGTCGGGCTCCGTGGCGACCGAGCCGGCCTGCTCCAACCGGGCCACGGACGTGGAGACCTGACTCTGCGGCAGGCCGGTCCGCGCGGCGATCTCGCCGACCGTGGTCCCGGGGTGGGAGACGACGTCGCCGAGGACGACGACCACCGAGCGGACCGATCCCGTCGGTCCCGACTTCGGCTGGGGCATCGCCTGTTCGCCGATCTTCATGAGGGCGCGTCCCAGGAGGAACGCTTCGACTCCGTTCATGGGCAGCAGAGTACATCTCAATAGATGCATCTATCTTGATACATCTATTGAGATGGATTACTGTCGTGTCGTCAGCCGGACCCGCCGGTGACACCTCAGCAAGGGGGAACGCCATGCCCAAGACCGCCGCCACCACCGCCGTCACCCGCACCCTCGCCGTCCCCGGCGCTACCCTGCACTTCCGGGTGGAGGGCCGCGGCCCCGTCCTCCTCCTCTCCCAGAGCGGCGAGGGCGACGCGGACCGCACGGTCGACCTCGTCCCGTACCTGACCGACACCTTCACGGTCGTCACGTACGACCGGCGCGGCCTGTCGCGCAGCACCCTCCACGACCCCGCCGGGCCCGTCACCATGGCCGAGCACGCGGACGACGTCGCCCGGCTGCTCGCCGAGGTCACCGACGATCCGGCGCTGATGGCCGGGTTCAGCATGGGTGCCGCGATCGGCCTCCAGGCCGTCGCCCGCCACCCGGGCCTGCTGAGCACCCTGATCGCGCACGAGCCCGTGATGCCGAACCTGCTGGCCGGGGCGGACCGCGCCGAGCACCTCGCCGAGCTGACGGCCATCCAGGACGTCCACGCGGCCGGGGGCCTGACGGCGGCGTTCCCGGCGATCGCCCGGCACCTGGGCATCGACCCGGCGCACGACGAGAGCGAGGACGGCCTCACCCCCCAGCCGCTGACTCCGCGCCGCCGGGCCAACTTCGGCTTCTTCATCGGAACGGAGTTCACGGCCGTCACCACGGACGCCCTGGACCCGGCAGAGCCGGTACGGGCCGCGGCACGGGCCGGCACGAGGATCATCGCGGCGACGGGACGGACGACCCGGACGACGGTCCACACCTACCGCTGCGCCCTGGCGCTGGCGGCGCGACTGGGCACGGAGCCGGTCGGGTTCCCCGGTGGCCACAACGGGAACACCGCGTTCCCCCGGGCCACGGCGCAGACGCTGAAGGCCGTCCTGGGCCGGTGATCCCCGGTGATCCCCGGTGAGCTCCGGCGGCTACTCGGAGCCCAACCAGGCCCGCAGCACGCCGAGGTCGGCCTCGGTCAGGCCCCGCCCCGGATCGACCCGGTGCAGGAGCGCCCGGCCGGGGTGGCGGGCGGCCACATGGTCCCGGTCGGCGCCGGTGATCTCGTCGTCGACCCAGATGAAGGGCCGCCCGGCGGCGTGGTCGAGGAGCGCGGGGGTCTTCCAGTGGACCCCGCCCCGCCCGTCCTCCTCGGAGGGTTCCGGCCAGAGCACCACGGGCAGTTCCGGCAGGCCGAGCCGGGGCGCGACGCACGCGTTGGCGTCCGCCATCCAGGTCGTGGCCCACACCAGTTCGCAGGGCAGTGCCGCCAGCCGGGGCCCGAGCGCCGGATCGACCCGGGCGAGCAGGGGATTCGCCTCGTCGTCCGTGCCGGACGGGTACGGGCCGCCCCCGAAGGGGATGAGCGGTCCGTCGACATCGAGGTAGAGCAGCACGGGGCTGGTGGAACCGGTCATGAGGCCAGGATAGTCCTCGTGCACATGAAGAATGATCTTGATGGGTGGACGTCGGGGCGGTGGCGGGGAACGTGGGCGTGATCGAGCGGCTGTGGCGGTACCCGATCAAGTCGACGGGCGGCGAACGCCTGCACAGCGTGGACGTCGACGAGCGGGGCCTGGTGGGCGACCGGCTGTTCGCCGTACGCGACGCGGAAGGCAGGTTCGGCTCGGGCAAGAACACCCGGCGCTTCCGGCGGATGGACGGCTTGCTCCGGCTGAGCTCCCGCTACGCGCGCAACACCCAGGAGCTCGGTCCCCCCGAACTGATCGACCCGCACGGGAACATGGTGGCCGACCCCACGGCGTACCTGCGCACCCACCTCGGCCGCGACGACGTGGAGCTCGCCCGCGAGGGGGAGGTCTCGCACTTCGACCAACTGCCGCTCAGCGTCCTCACGACGGCCACCCTCGACTGGATCCGCCGCGCGGTGCCGGGCGTTCCGGTCGACGAGCGCCGGTTCCGCCCGAACATCCTCGTGCGTACCCCGCCCGGCACCCCGCCCTTCTCCGAGGACGAGTGGATCGGGCGCGAGGCCACCGTGGGGGACACCCTCCGTATCGCGTTCCTGCGCTCCAGCGAGCGGTGCGTGATGACCAACCAGGCCCAGCAGGACCTGCCGCACTCGCCGCTGATCCTGAGGACGATCGCCAGGGCGCACGGCAACCGGCTCGACGCGCTCGCCACCATCGTCACACCGGGAACGGCCCGGGTCGGGGACCGCCTCGTGCTCGGCTGAGAGCGCCGGCGCGCGTCCCCGGCCCGGGCACGACCGTACGGTCCCGGACCGGGGCCCGCCCGGACCGCCCCGGCTGCTACCAGACGGGGAACAGGCGGAAGCGCGAGTTGGAGCCGTTGTCGGAGCACGGGGCGAGACGCATGACATCGCCCACGTTCTGACCCGTCATCGTCGAGCAGTTCTTCGCCGCCGCCTTGGGCTGGAACTGGTAGTAGTTGCCGAAGTCGACACCGACGATGTTGAAGGCGCTGTCGTTGCTGTCGCACTTGTAGAGCTTGATCTCGGCGCCGACAGCGCCGCCGCTGGTCCAGTTGTTCAGACAGAACTGCGGCCACGCGGCGCTCTGGATCTTGAAGTAGTGGGCGCCGAAGTCGACGCGGTTCCACTTCTGGGCGTTGGTGCCGTTGCACCACCACTGCTGGACGACCTGCCCGTTGTAGGGGTTGCTCTGCGGGATGTCGAGGCAGAGACCGTCCGAGATGTTGATCGTGATGTTGTTCTGCGTGACGGCCTGGGCCGGGGCCGCGGCCAGGCCCAGGCCGAGGGTGGCGGCGGCCACGGTGGCCATGACGGCAGTGCGCATGCGCATGAGGATTCCCGAGGATGTGTCGACGGCGGAGGACGAGCCCGACCGGGCCGGGCGGCGTCAGGAGCGAACCTAGCCAGCTCAGGGCCCGTTTCCCTGTCCCAGAGCCCCCTGGGACGTCCCGAGACGCCGCGCGGTGGGCCGGCGCGGGACGGCTCGCGGCCGCGAGGTGGAACCCGGACCGCCGCGATCGCCTCTTGCTGGCCGAAGGGGGGGATGGACATGACTAAGACAGCGGTGTCCGTGACCGGGCGGCTGGTGGTGGCGGGACTCCTGTGCGCCGCCCTGGCGGCGTGCGGGACCACACGGGCGGGACAGGCCGCGCCACCCGCGGGCGTACCCACGCTCGCCACGGCGGAGTGCGATCTCGACGTGCCGACGGACGAGGAGACCGGCGGTCCTGCCGGTCCGCCGACGGATGAGGAGACGGGCGGGTACGCGGGTCCGCCGACGGATGAGGAGACCGGCGGTTATGCGGGTCCGCCGACGGATGAGCAGACCGGCGGGTACGCGGGTCCGCCCACGGATGAGGAGACCGGTGCCTATGTGGGCCCGCCGACCGACGGCCGGATGGCCAACGGGGGTGGCCCCTGCGGCCCGGCGGACTGGTTCGACATGACCCGCGACTTCACCGCCTACTACGTGAAGCACCAGGCCGACGACGGGTACCCGGACTCCGAGGTGATCAAGGAGGTCCGCGTCCGCAAGGTGCGCACGGTCGGCGAGGCGAGGATCACCTTCACCACCAAGGAAGTGGGCAAGGGCCGGGGCGATGCCGCACGCGCGATCGCCAAGGTGTTCGCCGCCTGGCGGCACCAGGTCTACGGGGACACGGGTACGGTGACGCTCCAGACCTCGACGGGACCGCGGCTGAACGTCACCGAGTCCTGGTGACCCCTGGCCACCGCGCGTCCCAGAGCGCGCAGTGGTGCTCCGCCCGGGCGTCCACCGTACGGATCCCGCCGGCCCCCGGCGCCAGCGACAGCACCGAGGCCGAGGCCGAGGCCGAAGTCCGGTCGCGCGGCCACCGCGGTGCTCCCGGCGCCGCCGGAACGCCCGTGCGGGCGAATCCGGTCCAATAGCCGGTCATCCGGTCCGCGAGCTGCCGCTGCGGTCCGGTCAGCGGCGCGATCGTGAACAGGTAGGGCAGTTCGAAGCCGTGGGCCGCGCCGTACGGCAGGTCCGCCGGCTCCGGCTGCCCCGTGAAATTCGGCGCGCCCCGGTCGCTGAACCGGTACGCGTACACCGGCACGTGCCGGCCCAGCGCCGCGCCGTCCCGCAGCGACGGGCAGACGAACGACGCATCGGTCAGTACGGCGGCCCACGCCACCGCCGGGGTGGCGAAGGCGGACACCGGGTAGTCCGCCTCCACCGAACGGGCGGTCGGCGCGTCGAAGGACAGCTCCAGCCGGGCCCGGTAGGCGGCCTCGTCGGGGATCGGATACGCCGCCAGGGTCTGCGCGAGGAAGAGGCGCATCTCGTCCTGGGTGGTGCCCTGGACGACCGGCACCCGGTGGAACCGGCCGGCCTCCAGCGCCCGCCGGGGCTCCAGCGGCAGCACGCTGTTGCCGTAGGAGACCAGCGAGAAGCGCTGCATCAGTTCGGCGGTCGCCAGGACGTCGGTGTCCAGTCCGCGCAGGCAGTCCAGCACCGCGCCGGGCCGGTCGCAGCCGAGCCGGGCCGCCGCCAGGGCGCCGTCCGCGACCGTGCGCCGCTCCGGCACGAAGGGCTCGTACGTGCCGAGGCCGGGCAGCAGGGACCACGGCGGCGCCGTGGTCGAGCACGATCCGCTCTGCACGATCGCCCGGTGGAACAGGCCCGCCGAAGCGGGGGAGGTGAGGTGCGCGCAGACGCTGAGGGCCCCCGCCGATTCGCCGAATACGGTGACGTTGCCCGGGTCCGCGCCGAAGCGCGCCGCGTTCGCCCGCACCCAGCGCCGCGCCGCCCGCTGGTCCGCGAGGGCGAAACCGGGCGCCCCGCCGAGCTCCGGATGGCCGAACAGGCCGAAGACGCCCAGCCGGTAGTTCACCGTCACGACCACGACACCGCCCTGCGCGGCCAGCCGGTCGGGCCGGTACGCGTCGCCCGCGCCGCTGAAGAAGCCGCCGCCGTGGAACCAGACCATGACGGGCCGCCCCCGACCGCCCCCGCCCCCGGCGGTGGCCCGGCCCGCCGGAGCGGTGACGTTGAGGTACAGGCAGTCCTCCGAGCCGGTCGGCCCGCCGGGCCAACTCGCGGGCAGCTGCACGCAGCGCGAACCGGGCGCCCCGGCATCGCGTACGCCCTCCCAGCGCGGCGCCGGCTCCGGCAGCCGCCAGCGCAGCGGCCCGGTCGGGGGAGCGGCGAAGGGGATCCCCTCGAAGGTGTCGTACGCGCCGTGCCCGCGGCCCCGCACCGGACCCCGGTCGGTGTCCACGACGGGCCGGTCCGGACCGGGCGCGGCGCCCAGGAGCAACAGGACGACGGGCAGCAGCAGGGCCCACCGGCGACGGAACTGGCGAAAGTCGGTCACGGCCGACGCCCTTTCCCCTTCGGGGCCCGGGTGGAGACCCCCGTTTGCCCGCCCCGAATGGCGCAGTGAGTGGAAGTGGCACTCAATGTAACAAAACGTGCGCTTCCCATGACGCACGATGACCGGCTCGCGATTGCGTAGACCCGCGCGTCGGCGAACGGAGCTTTCCATGAATGACCCCATCACCCTCGCGGCGAAACAGTACGAAGACTGCCACGGGACCCCCGACCCCATCGCACCGGACGAGCCGACCACGCCGCCCATGCCCATGCGGACCCTGCCGGAGACGGCGGCCACCTGCCGTCCGGTCGAGGAGGTCACCGCACTCGTGAGCCTCCTCAAGGAGGGCGGCCCGCTGCCCGACGCCGGACACGACGCGCTGCGCACGGCCGCCGTGACCCGACCGGTGCAGGACGTACGACGGATGGTGGCCCTCCTGGGCGAGTCGCCGCACGAGGTGGCCGAGGCGGACCTCACGCTGCGCGCCGCCGCCGTCGGACGGTCCATCGAGGACGTCGCCCTGCTGGTGACCATCCTCGGCAAGGAGGACGCGGCCGAGGCGGAGCGCCGGGGCCGTGCCGGGCCCGCCGGTCCGGCCGACCCGTACGCGGCCCCGGCCGACCCGCACGCGGAGCCCTCCGCCCAGCCTTACGCGGAGCCCTTCGGCGAGAGGTACGAGGAGCCGTACGAGCCGCAGCCGCGCCATCCGGAGCTGTACGACGCCCCGTACCAGGAGCCGCCCCGGCGCACCGCTCCCGTGGACCCGCCCGCCGCGTCCCGCGCCCGGGCGCTGCGGCGCGTCCTGCGCTGGCCCGTGGCGACCGCCCTGCTGGTCAGCGGTGCCCTGCACCTGCCGAACGACCTGACGGCCCTGCCGTACGCGGCCCCCGTCGACCACCTGCCCCTCCTCGTCACCGTGCTCTGCCTGGTGAGCGGCGCGCTGGTGGCGCTCCGGGACACCGAGGCCGTATGGCGGGCGGGCGCGGCCACCGCTCTCGGCGTGGTCGCCCTGCACGTGCTGGGCGGATCGCTGCGGTACGACCCGCTGGCGGGCGCGGTGGGCGGCACCCTGGCCTGGGCCGGTGTCACCGTCGTGCTGTGCGCGGCGGTCGGCGCGGTCCTCGCCGGGCTGGCCCTGAGGAACCGCCGGGAGCCCTCGGCCTGACCGGCCGCAGGCTCCGCCGGAGCGGCACCCCGCGCACCGTGCGGGGTGCCGCTCCGTTCGCGGCCGGCGCGGTCACGCGAGCAGGTTCACCGCCCGGGTGAACACGCGGGGGAGCCGGGCGGCCAGCGGGACGATCCGTGGCGCGAGCCGCGGCTGGTGACGGGCCCACAGCAGGGACGCGGTGAGCGTGCGGTAGCTGCGCGACAGGTCCCGCCAGGCCTGCTCGTAGGCCTGCGGACGACCCGCCCGGACGCACCGCACCAGCTCGCCCGCCGCCGTCACGGCCAGGGTGAGTCCCTCACCGGTCAGCGCGTCCACGTACCCGGCCGCGTCCCCCACGAACAGCACGCGCCCCGCCACCCGTACGCGGGCCCCCTGGCGCAGCGGCCCGGCCCCGCGCACCGGCGTTCCCGTCGCCGCGGCCAGGCGCGCCGACAGCACCGGGAAGCGGGCCAGCTGTACGTCGAACGGGGCCTGATCGGACGTCAGGACGGCCACGCCGATCCGGTCGGGCGCCAGCGGGGTGACGTAGGCCTCGCACCGCTCCGACCAGTGCACCTCGACGAGGTCGGTCCATGGTTCGACGGCGTAGTGGCGGCGCAGCCCGTAGCGTGCCGGGCTGCGGGGCGCGAGCGGCGCCGACAGGCCGAGCCCGCGCCGGACGGGGGAGTGCAGGCCGTCCGCGGCCACCAGGTAGCGGGCGGTGAGCCCGGCCGCGCCGACCTGGTGGACGTCCTGGCGCACCTGGTCGACGCGCCCGGGGAGGACGCGTACGCCGAGCTGCGCGGCGCGCTCGGCCAGCGCGGCCTGCAGTTCCGTGCGGCGGGCACCGAGCCCCGGGCCGGACCGGAAGAGCCCCTCGGCGCGGCGGCCGCTCACGCCGTCGACGTAGCGGATGCCGCGGAACGGCTGCCCGGCCACCGCGACGCCCAGCTCCCGGAGGCGCCGTACGCCCCCCGGCATCAGGCCCTCCCCGCAGGCCTTGTCGATGGGGGTGGGCCTCGGTTCCACGACGACGACCTCGAGGCCGGCGAGTGCGCCGTGGATGGCGGTGGCCAGTCCGGCCGGGCCGCCGCCCGCGATCAGCAGGTCGATCACGAGGCGGCGCCGGCCGAGTGGACGGAGGCGGGCGCCCGCAGCCGGCCGCCGTCGGTCAGGGCGGCGTCCTCGCAGCCGATCCGTACGCGCAGCAGCACCAGGTTGAGCACGGTGAAGCCGAGCGCCGTCATCCACGCGCTGTGCACCAGCGGCAGCGCGACCCCCTCCGCGACCACCGCCACGTAGTTCGGGTGGCGCAGCAGCCGGTACGGCCCCGCTTCCACCAGCGGCAGCCCGGGAACGACCAGCACACGGGTGTTCCAGCGCTTCCCGAGGGTGGCGATGCACCACCAGCGAAGGCCCTGGGCGGCCACGGCGCAGGCGAGCGCCGACCAGCCGAGCAGGGGGACGAAGGGCCGTCCGGTCAGCCAGGGTTCCACCACGCAGCCCACGAGCAGCGCGGTGTGCAGGGCGACCATCGCCGGGTAGTGGCCGCGGCCGTACTCGCGGCCGCCGCGGGCCAGGCTCCACGCGGTGTGGCGGCGGGCCGTGATCAGCTCGGCGAGCCGTTCGGCGGCGACGAGCCCGATCAGCAGCAGGTACAGGGTCAGGGAGGCGGGGGCGGTCGGGGCGGGGATCGACATCATCGGGGTCACCAGCGCAGGAGGACGAGTTCGGAGGCGAAGCCCGGACCGAAGGCGAGCATCAGCCCGACCGATCCGGGCGGGGGCGGTCCCGCGCTCTGGACGCCGTCCAGGATGTGCAGGACCGAGGCGGAGGAGAGGTTGCCCACGGCCGCGAGCGAGCGCCGGCTCGCGGCGAAGGCCGATTCCGGCAGCGCGAGGGCGTCCGAGAGCGTGTCGAGGATCTTCGGGCCGCCGGGATGGCAGATCCACGCGTCGACGTCCGCGGGCTTGAGGTCGTGCGCGGCGAGGAAGGACTCGACTTCCTCGGCCACGTGCAGCCTGACCAGGTCCGGGAGTTCGCGGCCCAGCACCATGCGCATCCCCCAGTGGCCGATGTCCCAGCCGAGGAGGTGCTCGGTGCCCGGGTACAGGCGGCTGCGGGCGGCCACCACCTCGGGTCCGGCGCCGGTGGC
The DNA here is from genome assembly GCF_030440515.1 of Streptomyces xanthophaeus. GTDB lineage: Bacteria > Actinomycetota > Actinomycetes > Streptomycetales > Streptomycetaceae > Streptomyces > Streptomyces kutzneri. The sequence goes on along the minus strand of NZ_CP076543.1, from coordinate 230,350 downwards.
GTGCAGGGGGTGTTCGCGGCCCACCGCCACCAGGGCGCCCGCACCGTCGCCGAACAGGGCTCCGGCCACCAGGTTCGCCATCGAGGCGTCGGTGGACTGGAGGGTGAGCGAGCAGAGCTCGGTGGACAGCAGCAGGGCCGCGTGGCCGCTGCGGCCCGTCAGATGGTCGTGGACATGGCCTACTCCGGCGGCTCCGGCCGCGCAGCCGAGGCCGAAGAGCGGTACCCGCCGTACGTCGGGACGCAGGCCCGCACGGGTGGCGAGACGGGCCTCCAGCGAGGGCGTCGCGAGCCCGGTCACCGTGGTCGACATGACCAGATCGACCTCCTGGGCCGCCAGGCCGGCGTCGGAGAGGGCGAGTTCGAGGGCCCGGGTGCCGAGCTCCAGGGCCGTCTCGATGAAGAGGGCGTTCGTCGCGCCGAAGTCGTTCCCCGGACCGTACCGCTCCAGCGGCAGAGCGAGATGTCGGCCGTCCACGCGCACCGAGCCGTGGACGCGGCGCAGCAGGGCGGTGTCGGAGCCCGGTGGCAGGAAGCGGGCGAGCGCTTCGGTGATCTCGGACTGGGGGTGGCGATGGGGCGGGAACACGCTGCGCACTGCCAGAACACGTGTCATTCGTTCACCATAGAAAACAACTGACACATCGTTATGAATCAGGCGAACCGGGCGCGGCGCCGCGTAGCGTGTCGCCGTGCCCGCGCGAACCACGCAGACCCGCGAGAACACCGGAGTACACGGGACCGCAGCGCCCGGCCCCGGCCCCGGCGTCGTACGCGGCCTGGCCGCCGCGTGCCACCCGCTGCCCGCGGCCGCCGTGACCCTCTTCGCCGCCGTCCTGACGGCCGCCGCGGGGCAGGGCCCGGCGCGGGCGGCCATCACCGTGGGCGCGGTCGCCGCCGGACAGCTGTCGGTGGGGTGGTGCAACGACCGGGCCGACCTGCGGCGCGACCTGGCCACGGGCCGGCAGGACAAACCGCTCGTCGCCGGTCGGGTCACGGCCGCGGCCGTGACCTGGGCCGCGGCCGTGTCGCTGCTGCTCTGCGTCCCGCTGTCCCTGGCCTGCGGACCGCTCGCCGGCACCGCGCACCTCGTCGGCGTGGCGGCCGCCTGGGCCTACAACCTCCGGCTGAAGAGCACGGCCGCCTCCTGGGTCCCGTACGCCCTGGCCTTCGGTCTGCTGCCTGCCTTCGTCACCCTGGGCCTGCCCGGAGCCCCCTGGCCGCCCCCCTGGCTCACGGCCGCCGCCGCCCTCCTGGGCGCGGGCGCGCACTTCGCCAACGTGCTGCCCGACATCGAGGACGACCTCGCCACCGGAGTGACGGGGCTGCCGCAGCGGCTGGGCCGGCGGGTCTCTGCCGCCCTCGCCGGGCTGCTCGTCCTCGGCTCGACCGCCACCCTGGTCGTCGGACCACCGGGGCGGGTGACGGCGTACGGCTGGACGCTGCTCGCCGCGACGGCGACGGCACTGCTCCTCGCGGCCCGCCGGCCGGCCGGAAGGCTCCCGTTCCTGGCCACGATGGCGGTGGCCGCGGCCGACGTCATCCTGCTGGTCGTCGAACTCCGCCCGTGAACCACCCCGGCGCGGTTGCGACCAGGACCGGGCAGCCCGCCCCGAGTACCAGGATCCGGGGCTCGGACGCCGGACACGCGTTCCGGGAGGCTCGTCAGGGCATCTCACGGGTACGGGTCCAGGCCAGGAGCACGTCCGCCGGCCAGGTGTTGATGACCCGCTCGGCCGGAACCTCGCACTCCACAGCCCTTTCGCATCCGACGATCTGCCAGTCCAGCTGGCCCGGGGCGTGCGCGTCCGTGTCGATCGCGAAGAAGGTGCCGGCCGCCACGGCGAGGCGCAGCAGCCGCCGGGGCGGGTCCAGCCGCTCGGGCCGGCTGTTGATCTCCACGGCGGTACCGCTCTGCGCGCAGGCCGCGAAGACCGCCTCGGCGTCGAACTGCGACTCCGGCCGGGTGCGGCCGGTGACCAGTCGCCCCGTGCAGTGGCCCAGGACGTCCATCAGCGGGTTGCGCACGGCCGCCAGCAGCCGCCGGGTCATCGCGGGCGCGTCCATCCGCAGCTTCGAGTGCACCGAGCCGACGACCAGGTCGAGCTGTTCCAGCAGCTCCGGCTCCTGGTCCAGGGCCCCGCCGTCGAGGATGTCGCATTCGATCCCGGTGAGCAGCCGGAAGGGCGCCCAGGTGTCGTTGAGCTCCGCCACCACGCGCAGCTGTTCGCGCAGCCGCTCGGGGGAGAGCCCGCGGGCTACGGTCAGGCGCGGCGAGTGGTCGGTCAGTACGGCCCATTCATGGCCCAGCGCGGCCGCCGCCCGCCCCATCGCCTCGATCGGGCTGCCGCCGTCGGACCAGTCGGAGTGCACGTGGCAGTCCCCGCGCAGGGCCGCCCGCAGCGCGGTGGCGGCGGGCGTGGCCGGCGGCCCTTCGGGGAGCGCCGCGATCTCGTCCTCCAGCGCCTGCAGATAGGCCGGGACGGCGCCGCCGAGTGCCTCTCGTACGACCTGGGCCGTTTTGGGGCCGAGGCCCTTCACGGCCTCCAGGGAACCGGCGGCGACCCGCTCCGCCACCTCGCTCTCGCCCATCCGCGTGACCGCGGCCGCCGCGGACCGGAAGGCGCGTACCCGGTACGTGGGGGCCTGGGCGCGCTCCAGCAGGAAGGCGATCCGGTCGAGCGCCGCAACCGGGTCCATCGCGTACCTCCTGCCCGCTGCCCCACCGCCCCGCCACCCGCCTCCCGGAACCCAGTCTCCGGTGCGCGAGGCCGCTACGCCTCTCCGGCCTCCCGGGGCACGGCGGCGTCGAGGGCGGCGGTGAGGCGGTTCAGCCGGGCCTGGAGGTCGAGGACCTCGGCGAGCTCGAAGCCGGTCGCGGCCGCGATCCGCCGGGGCACCTCCACCGCGCGGACGCGCAGCGCGGCGCCCTCCTCGGTCAGGTGGGCGTGCACGGACCGCTCGTCCTCGGTGCTGCGCTCGCGCCGGACCAGTCCGGCCGTCTCCAGCCGCTTGAGCAGCGGGGACAGCGTTCCGGAATCCAGCCGCAGGTGCTGTCCGATCTCCTTGACCGGCATCTCGCCGTGCTCCCACAGCACCAGCATCACCAGGTACTGGGGGTAGGTGAGCCCCAGGTCCTTGAGGACGACGCGGTAGAGGCTGCCGAAGGCGCGGCTCGCCGCGTTCAGCGCGAAGCAGATCTGGCCGTCGAGGCGCAGGAAGTCCTGGTCGGGGTGGGTCGCGGTGGGCTGCTCGGTCATGACGCCCAGTGTACCCGGGAGAGACTTGCGAGGCATTGAATTGTGCACAACTGAATTGTGTGCTCTAGTAGTGGAGCGCGGCCGACCACCGGCCGCCACCACGGTTCATTTCTGCGAGAGGACCTCTCATGGACGCGCTCTACACCGCTGTCGCCACCGCCAACGGCCGCGAGGGCCGTACCGTCAGCTCCGACGGCCAGCTCGACCTCGCCCTCGCGATGCCCCCGGCACTCGGCGGCAACGGGCAGGGCACCAACCCCGAGCAGCTCTTCGCGGCCGGCTACGCGGCCTGCTTCGCCAGTGCGCTCGGTCTGGTCGGCCGCCAGGCCAAGGCCGACACCAGCGAGGTCTCGGTCACGGCGGAGGTCTCCATCGGCAAGGACGGCGCCGGCTTCGGCCTCGCCGTCACCCTGCGCGTCGAGCTGCCGGAGTCCCTGGCCGGCGAGACCGGCGCCCTGCTGGTCAAGCAGGCCCACGAGGTCTGCCCGTACTCCCGCGCCACCCGCGGCAACATCGACGTGGACCTCGTGATCGAGTAAAGATGCCGGACATCTGGCGGGCGGCCACCATGGAAAGGCATTCACTTCCACGGGGGCCGCACGCCAGGAGGCGTCAGTGGCGCACACCTACGCAACGGACGTACTCGTCGTCGGCGCCGGCCCGGTCGGGCTGACCGCCGCCGCGGAACTCCGCAGACGGGGTGTCACCTGCCGGATCGCCGACCGGCTGCCGGCCAGGCTGCCGTTCGCGAAGGCCGTCGGGATCCAGCCGCGCACCCTGGAGCTGTGGGACCGCATGGGGGTGGTCCGCGCCGCACTGGAGGCGGCCGTCCCGATGCGGGGCCAGTTCCTCTACGTCAACGGCGTCGAGAAGGCCCGCACCGAGCTCGCCGTGCCGCCCGAAGTGCCCTACGGATTCGCGGCGCTGCCGCAGTACGAGACCGAGCGCATCCTCGACGAGTTCCTGGGGCGCTTCGGAACGACCGTCGAACGAGGCACCGAATTCGTGTCCTTCGCCCAGGACGCCGACGGGGTGACCTGCCGGCTGCGGACCCCGTCCGGGGCGGAGGAGGAGCTGCGCACCCGCTACCTGGTGGGCTGCGACGGCGCGCACAGCATCGTCCGCAAAGGGCTCGGCCTCACCTTCGAGGGCGGGGCCTTCGCCGAGGAGTACATGCTCGCCGACGTACGCGTCGACTGGGACCTGCCGCCCGGGTACAACCTGCGCGCCATGCACCTCGACGACGACGGGGCGGTTGACGACGTGCTCGTCTGCATCCCGCTGCCCGGCCGGGGCCGGTACCGGATGTCGATGATGGTGCCGCCCGAACTCTCCACCGCACGGCAGGACGCGACCGCCTCCGACGGCATCACCCATGGCCTGCAGAGCGGCCGGGGCCCGGTACTGGCCGACATCCAGGCCGTCCTGGACCGGCTCTCACCACAGCCGACCACTGCCTTCGACATCCGCTGGACCTCGGTGTTCCGCATCAGCCACCGGATCGTGGACCGGTACGGCGACGGCCGGGTCTTCGTCGCCGGGGACGCGGCCCACATCCACCCGCCGACCGGCGCCCAGGGCATGAACACCGGCATCCAGGACGCCTGGAACCTGGCCTGGAAGCTCGCCCTGGCCTGCGCGGGCGCGGCCCGTCCCGACCTGCTCGCCGGCTACGACGCCGAGCGCCGGCCCGTCGGTGAGGAAGTCGTCGGCCGCACCGTACGGCACGCCGTCGAGGGGATGGAGAACGACCCCGACGACCCGGCCACGGTGATGATGCGCGAGGCCCAACTCCTCGTCGGCTACCGGGGAAGCCCGACCGTGGACCCGGCCGGCGAAGGCCGGGGCCCCCGGCCCGGCGACCGGGCACCCGACTGCGCGGGCCTCACCGGGCCCGGCACCGCCTACCCGATGCGTCTGTACGACATCCTGCGCGAGCGGGACCACGTACTGCTGCTGTACGGAGCCGCGTTCGGGCCCGGGTCCGAAACGGGGGAGGGCCTCGACGCACTCGTCCGCACCGCCCGGGACTCCTCGGGCGGCCGTGTGGAGGTCTGCCTGCTGCTCGCGGCGGACGCGGCCGCCGGCGCCGACGCGCATGCCATCATCGAGGCCGACGGGACGACCCTTCCGGTCTACGCCGACACCCGGGGCGAGTTCGCCCGCCTCTACGCGGCCGAGGAACCCACGGCCTTCGTGATCCGCCCGGACGGATACCTCGGCGCCCGGCTCCCGCTCTCCCCGCCCGACCCGCGTCCGCTGGCCGCCCACCTCGCGGCCGTCTTCGCCGCGCCCCCGCCGAACTGATCCGTCAGGCCTGGGCGCCGCTCCGGGCGGCCGTCAGGCCTGGGCGCCCCGGGCGGCCTCGCGGCGCTGTCGCTTGCCCAGCGGGGCCAGCGACATGTCCTGGGCCTGCGACCGCAGCTGCTTGAAGCCGTACCCGCGCTCGTCCAGCCAGCTCTCCGCCGCCAGCTCCGCCCGGGCCGTCGCGTCGAGGATGTCCTCCTCGGCCTCGCCCGTGTCCGTGAAGCGGAAGGTGAAGAAGGGGCGGGCCGCGAGGTCGTACGTGAGGTGCCCCTCGGCGGTGAACTCCGCGCGCAGCATGTCGTGCTCGGGCGCGGCGGCGATCAGCTCGGCCCTCTGGTCGTCGGTCAGACCGTCGAACGAGCCGCGGACGGTGATGCGGAAGGTACGGATAGCACTCATCCCCGGAGCCTAGATCGGGCACCGCGTCCCCTGCATCCGGATATCCGCCGGTCCGCCCCGCCCGCCACCCCGCGGACGGCCGCGCACGGCCGCGTACACCGCACGGACACCCCGAAAGCCCCGGCCGGGAGCCCGTTTTGGATTGCCGGACGATCCTCAATACGATCCGGCGATGATCACAAGAAAACGGCTTGCGGTCGGGGCGTGCGGCCTGCTCGCCGCCCTGGCCGTCGGGCTCTTCCCGGCGAGCGCCACCGCCGCCGACGAACCGACGGCGAAGGAACCCCCCAAGGTCGACCTCGTCCTCGACGTGAGCGGCTCCATGCGGGCCAACGACATCGACGGACAGACCCGCATGGCCGCGGCCAAGCAGGCCTTCAACGAGGTCATCGACGCGGTCCCGGGCGAGGTACGCCTCGGCATACGGACCCTGGGGGCCGACTACCCCGGGGACGACCGGGCCACGGGATGCAAGGACACCAAGCAGCTCTACGCGGTCGGCCCCCTCGACCGGACCGAGGCGAAGACCGCGGTGGCGACCCTCGCCCCCACCGGCTGGACGCCGATCGGACCTGCCCTGCTCGGCGCGGCCCAGGACCTGGAGGGCGGCAACGGCTCCAAGCGGATCGTGCTCATCACGGACGGCGAGGACACCTGCGCCCCGCTCGACCCGTGCGAAGTGGCGCGCGACATCGCCGCCAAGGGCATCCACCTCGTCATCGACACCCTCGGCCTGGTCCCGGACGCCAAGACCCGGGCCCAGCTGACCTGCATCGCCGAGGCCACCGGCGGCACCTACACCTCGGTGCAGCACAAGGCGGACCTCTCCAGCAGGGTGAAACAACTCGTCGACCGGGCCGCGGACCCGGTCGTCAACCCGGTGGCGACCGAGGGCGCGAAGCAGTGCGAGGGCGCCCCGCAGCTGAAGGCCGGCCTCTACAGCGACCGCGAGACCTTCGGCGAACACCGCTGGTACCGGGTCGACGTCCTCCCCGGCCAGGAACTGCGCGCCTCGGTCAGCATCGGCGCCGACCGCGCCGTCAACAACGACTACGGCGTCCTGCTGCGCGCCACCACCGTCCACGGGCGCGAGATCGTCCGCGGCTCGGAGGCGGGTGACGGGCGTACCGACGTCCTCTCGACCGGCCTGCGCTACCCGAAGGCCGAGATCGACGGCGCGGACTCGGACGACAAGCCCGTGCCCGAGACCGTCTGCCTCCAGGTCAGCAACTCCTTCTCCGCTCCCGCCTCCGTCAAGACGACCCCGGGCATGCCCGTCGAGCTGACCATCGACCTGGTGGACGGCCCCGACGAGGCCTCCGACGTCGCCGCCTTCGGTCTCGGGCGGGGCTGGTGGCTGCTGGCCGTGCTGGCGCTCGCCGGACTGCTGGCCGGTCTGGTGTGGGGATGGATCTCCCGCTGGCGCATCTCCGTCTGGAGGACCAACTGATGCGTAGAGTAGGCACACTGACCGCGTCCCTGCTGGCCGCGGCCGCCGCGCTCACGGTGGCGGGTACGGCCGTGGGTACGGCCGTCGCGGACACTCCCTCGCCGAGCGCCAGCGCCAGCGCCAGTGCGAGTCCGGGCGGGGCCAAGGCCGAATCGGCTCCGACCGAGGCCGGCACCAGCTTCCGTACCGCGGCGGCGTTCCGCCCGGGCCAGAAGGCCACGGCCGGCGCCTCCAGCGGCGACTACCTCTACTGGGTGGTGCCGATCGACGCCCAGCAGCGCGCCACGGTGAAGGCCGCCGTCACCCTGCCCGACGCGGCCGCCCGGCACGGCGCCTCGACCTGGCAGCTCGACGTGTACGACGGACTGCGCCGCCGGCAGGCCTGCACCTACGGCACGCAGACCGCGGCCGCCGCGAAGGAAGCCGCCACGGTCGAACTGTCCTGCACCCTGCGCACCGTACGCGCCGGCGCCGAGCCGTGGGCCAACGATCCGCTGCCGGGCAGCTACTACATCCGCCTGACGGCCGTCGACCAGCCGGACGAGGACAAGGGCCTGCCGGTGCGTGCGGCCGTCGAGGCCGACGTGAAGGAGACCGGTGGCGTCCAGGCCGTGGACGGCGCCCTCTCCACCCCGCTGGTCGCGGGCACCGTGACCGCGACCCTGCGCGAGCCGGAGGACGGCTGGTCCGGCGGCTGGTGGACGGACCGCTGGATCTGGACCGCCGCGGGCGGCGTGCTCGCCGCCCTCGCGGGCATCCTCGGGTACTCCCTGACGCGCGGCGCGGGCCGCCCGTCCAGGGTCCCGCCGGGCGCCTGAGAAACGGGGAGGCCGTGGCCCGCGGGCCACGGCCTCCCCTCACTCGTCCGCGCTTCAGCGGCCGCGGGTCAGCCGGGTCCCGAACGCGGGCTCGGCCAGGGCGCCCTTGACCGCGACGGGCACGCTCTTGGCCTCTGCCCCGCTGCCGACCGTCAGCACGGCCACCTCGGAGCCGTCCTTCGCGGTGTGCGGGAGCGGTCCGGCATCGGAGGTACGGGCGAGGGACAGCTTCAGCTTCTGTCCCGGGACGCCGATCACGTTCAGGTCCTTGGCGGCCACCAGCGGCGTACGGCCGCCGAGCCCGTCGTCCACATGGCCCACGACGTCGCCCTTGCGGATCACCGGGACCGACGCGAGCGCCGTCCGTACCCCCCCGATGATCGTCTTGCTGTTCGCCAGCACCAGCTTCAGGCTGTCCGCTCCGTCCTCGTCCGGCCCGTCCGCATGCTGGTCCATCAACGTGCCGAGGATCAACTGGTCCTTGCCATCGATCGACTTGTACGCCGCCCACATCAGGGCCCCGCCGGCGGGCGTGCTGGAACCGGTCTTGATCCCCCGGATGCTGAGCCCCTGGGAGGTGAGCAGGATGTTGTTGTTCTCGAGCCGCGTGGACAACCCCTTGATGCTGGCGTTCGGGAGCGCGACGATCGAGCGGAACACCTCGTCCTTCATGACTGCTTCGGCGAGCTTCAGCTGATCGACGGCGGTGCTGACGGTGCCCGAGTCCAGACCGCTGGGGTCCGTGTACGTGGTGTTCGTCATCCCGAGCTCCTTCGCGGCGGCGTTCATCTTCGCGACGAACGCGGCCTCGGAGTCGGTGCCGGTGTCCCAGCGCGCCAGCAGGCGCGCGGCGTTGTTGCCCGAGGGGATCATGAGCATCTTGAGCACGTCCTGCTGGCTGAACTTCTGCCCGACGGTCAGACCCTCGACGCGGGACTCGTGGTCGGCGTTGCCGTCCGCCACGGTCTTCGCGTCGATCGTGATGTCCGGACCCGGGTCGGTCTTGCGCAGCGGGTGACCCTTGAGGATCACGTAGGCCGTCATCACCTTGGCGACGCTGGCCGTCGGGACGGGCTTCTGCTCACCGAAGGTGCCGACGTCGCCGGAGCCGGAGATGCGAACGGCGCCCTGGCCCTTGGCGGGCCAGGGGACGGAGAACTGACCGTCGACGGTCCGGTCGGCCTGGGAGGCGACGAGCTGTGGGGCGGGCAGGGGGCGCAGCAGCTGGGCGCCGACGCCGGCGCCCGCGAGGAGGAGCAGGATCGGCGTCCATATCTTGACGCGGCGCAGCGCGGTCCGGCGCGGGGTCTCCGACGGGGCAGGGGTGTTGGTGAGCTCGGCCAGCAGATCGAGCGGAGGCAGCGGAGCGGCGGGGGCCGGCGGGGCGACCCTGGCTTCGGTGGGCTGTGGATGGGCCCGCGGCGCGACGGGCGCGGGCAGGTCGACGTCCTTGAGCGCGACGAACTGGCTCGTCCGCTCGGGGTCCGGCTCCGTCTCCCGAGCCCAGGCGGGCGGCTTCCGCGGGGCGTCCGGCTTGGCGGGCTTCTGCTTGGGCAGGGCGATGAGCATGGTCTCGTCGGACGCGTCTTCGTCCCCGGTACCGGCCTCGGGCGCCTTCGACCCGGCTTCCCCGTCGGGCCGCGGCTCGTCGGCCAGGTCCTGGGCGACGGGTTCGTCGCCGCCGTCGCTGTCCGCCAAGGGCTGGTCGTCGGCGCCGTCGCCGGCGTCGGCTTCCTCCTCGGAGTCCGCCTCCGCCACGGAGCCGTCCGTGACGTCAGGCTCGGCATCGGCATCGACGTCCGTCACGGGCTCGGCTTCGCCCTTGTGTTCGGCCTTCGCCTTGGGTCCGGCGTCAGCCGCGTCCGTGTGCTCCGGCTCTGCCTCCGCCTCGGGGTCGGCCTCGGCCTCGGGGCCGGCGTCCGTCTCGGGGTGGGCTTCGCCCGGGAGTTCGGCGTCGGCTCCGCCCGCACGGCCGGACTCGGAATCGGCGTCGGGTGCATCGGTCTCGGCGTGGGCTTCGCCGAGGAGTCCGGCGTCAGCCGCGTCCGTGTGCTTCGGCTCTGCCTCCGCCTTGGTGTCGGCCTCGGCCTCGGGGCCGGCGTCCGTCTCGGGGTGGGCTTCGCCCGGGAGTTCGGCGTCGGCTCCGCCCGCACGGCCGGACTCGGAATCGGCGTCGGGTGCATCCGTCGCGGCGTCGGCTTCGCCCAGTTGCTCGGCCTCGGCCTCGGCGTCCGTCTCGGCGCCGGCCTCGCCGGCGTCCACGGGCTCGGCTTCGCCCTTGGGTTCGGCCTTCGGCTTGGGCCCGGCGTCAGCCGCGTCCGTGTGCTCCGGCTCGGCCTCCGCCTGGGAGTCGGCCTCGGCCTCGGCGTCCGTCTCGGCGTGGGCTTCGCCCGGGAGTTCGGCGTCGGCTTCGCCCTCGGCCGCAGCCTCTTCCTCGGACTCGCCCGCGCGCTCGGCCTCGGACTCCGACTCGGAGGCCCCGGTCTCGGCCTCGGACTTGTGGTCGGCTTCCGCATCGGAGGACCCGGTCTCGGCCTCCGCCTTGCCCGGGGATTCGGAGTCGGCTTCGGGCTCGGCGTCGGCCCCGCCCTGCGGCTCGGCCTCGGCGACGGCGTCGCCCTCCGGCTCCGCCCGGTCCTCGCTCTCGGCGTCGACGCCGGCTTCGGCCGCCGCCTCGATCTCCGGGTCGTCCGAGGAACCGCCCGCCACCGTTACCGCCTTCATCCCAGCCCCGCCTTGCTGCTCACATCATGCCGATACGACCGGCGAGGCCCCGCGGGGCCTCGCCGCACTGCCAGATGTCCCCGGATCTCCACCCGTTCCATCCGCTGGATCTTGTGACCGTTCGGTCATATTCGCTGAGTACGCCTACTCATGCCCCCGCCCGCCCCACCGGCCGACCATGGGACACATCGCACCGCACCACCACCTCACCGTCCGAACGGGGTCGTCCATGCTCAGCCGAATCGCCGCCGCCCTCGTACCCGCCTTCGGGCGGCTGACCGTCACCGCCGACCCCGGCGACCGCCCCGCCCCCGGCGCCATCCTCGTCGCCAACCACACCTCCCTCGCCGACCCGGCCGTCGTGGTCGCCGCGCTGCGCCGGCACGGGATCGAACCGGTCATCCTGGCCACCAGTGGCCTCTGGCGGGTCCCGCTGCTCGGCTCCGCGCTGCGCCGCGAAGGCCATATCGCCGTCCACCGCGGCACGGCCCGAGCGGCCGAGTCCCTCGACGCGGCGGCCGTCGCCCTCGCCTCGGGCCGCAGCGTGCTGCTCTACGGCGAAGGCAGGCTGCCCGGACGCCGCGACGCGGGGGAGACGGCCCCCGGCCCCTTCCGTAGCGGCCTGGCCCGGCTCGCCGCCGCGACGGGCGCCCCGGTCGTGCCCATCGGCCAGGCGGGTGCCCGCCGCCTCTGCTCCGGGAGCGGCGCCAAGCAGCTCGCCGGCGTCTTCACCGCCCCGCTGCGCAGGCCCTGCTTCCACGTCCACATCGGCTCGCCGCTGCACCTGCCCGACCGGGTGCCGGAGGCCACGGACCGGGCCCGTCAAGCGGTCACGGCCGCCTGGCGAACCGCGGCGTCCGCCCTCGGGGAGGCGGGCCGGGAGACGGTCTGAGGCCCGTCCCGCACAGCTGCGCCGTGGAAGCGCACGCCGTCGCGGAGGAAGCCGATCGGCCCCTCGCGTGTCGCCGAGCCCGTCACCGGTCACGGCATGCGACCGTCTCCGCATGACCGAAGGCTCGACACCACACATCTCCTCGGCGCGGATCACCGTACTGGGGGTGCAACCCGGAAACCCGCCCTTCCGCATCGTTGAGGTCGACGGCGAGTTCGTCGGCAGGGCGACATCGATGACCGACGTGCTCCTGATCGCCGCGGAGGCCGGGATCACGATCCACGATCTCGACGACCTCGAAGTGGTCCGGTGGGTCAGTGGCGGCAAGTTCACCTGGACGATCCTGAGCTAGTGCTGTGACCGGAAAGGTTCACCGGGTCACGACGCCCGGCACGGCACCTCGCCGCGGTGTCGGACCGCGCACGTACGCTCCCGGCCACGGCACTGGCCACCGCACTCAGCGGGTGCTGTGCCCGAGGACCACATGGGCCGCGACCTCACCGTCGGCGTCCGTGTCGATGAAGGACACCACCACCGGGCTGCTGCCCGTGGGTCCGCCCGCCGTGGCGCCAAGCCGGTAGCGCTCGGTGCGGACGGCCCCGCGGGCGAGCGGGCTGCCACCCGAGAACAGGGACGGCGGCTTGGCGTCGTTGGCGATACGGAAGTCGGCGGGCCGCCAGCTGCCCGAGCCCGGGTCGAAACGTTCCAGCAGGAACCCCGGCCCGCCGCCCGCCCCGGCGCCGCCTTCACCGACCAGCATCTCCATCTGGAAGGCGACGAGCACATGCCGGTACTCGGCGGAGTTGCCGTTCCGCAGGGTGACGGTGAACTCCTGCGGGGCGCCGCCCCGTACGAGGGCGAGCCGACCGCCCCGGGTGTCGACCGCGACCGTGAGCCGGGTCGGAGCCGGGGGAGGTGTCACGGGCCGGGTCACGGCCGCGGTCGGGGTCGCCGATGCGGAGGGCCCGGGCGGCGAGGAGGCGGGGACCGACGGCGAGGCGGAAGCCGACACCGAGGTGGACACCGATGCCGACACCTCGGCGGACGGCGAAACCGAGGCCGCTGCCGGGGCCGTGCCGTTCTTGTCCCCGCACCCGGTGGTGCCCGCCAGCAGGACGGCGGCCACGGCCGCCGCGCCCAGTGCGCTGCGGGGGCCTCGGGATACTGGCATGGGATCGGTCCTCCAGGGGTCGGCTTCGCCTGGAAGCTAGCAAGGCGGTGCCCCTGCCGACGAGGTCGATCACGCTTCGAGGCGGCGACGGTTCGGTCACGGTTCCTGCGGGCCGGCCGGATGCGGAGCGTGGCCTTCGAGAGGGTGACCGCGAGGCCGGGCCGCAGGGTCCGTACGGCGGCCGCGTCGGGCCGGGAAGTCCAGGGGCACGGTCAGGCGGGCTGCCACAGTTCGACCCGGTTGCCCGCAGGATCCGTGACCCAGCCGAAGCGGCCGACGCCTTCCATGTCCTGCGTCTCCTTGTCCACGTCCGCGCCCTTGGCGCGCAGTTGTGCGAGCATCGCGTCCAGGTCGCGGACCCGGAAGTTGAGCATGGTCTGCTGGGTCCGTGAGCCGAAGTAGTCGGTCTCGGACTCGAACGGCGCGAACACCGTCGGGCCGGCGCCCTGCTGCCACAGGCCGTGCTCGTCGGCGTCCAGGCCCAGGCAGTCGCGGTACCACGCACCGAGGGCCGCCGGGTCGGCAGCCCGCATGAAGTACCCGCCGATTCCAAGTACACGTTCCATGCCGCCATGGTGCCAGGACGGTCACCTGACGCGCGGGCACCACACCACCCCCCGCCCGACGCCCACGACTCCCTCGCGGGTGAACGCGTCAGCCCAGCGGCTTCTCGAAGCTGAAGGCGGTGACGGCCATCCGCTCGCGGAAGTAGAAGCGGTGCGCGTCGGTCCGCTGGGTGCCGGATTCGAGAGTGAGAGCGGTGCAGCCGGCGGCCAGGGCGTGCCGTTCCAGGTGTGCGAGCAGTTCGTGGCCCACGCCGGTGGAGCGGGCGGTGGCGGCGGTGACCAGGTCGTCGACGTAGAGCGAGCGGACCGCCGAGGTGTTGACGACGATCCGCCAGCCGGCCGCGCCCACGCACCGGCCGTCCGCGTCGTAGGCGGCGGTGAAGCGCAGCCCCTGGCCGTGCGCCTCCGTGAGGATCCTTCGGAACAGCACCTCGGTGAGGTGGGGGCGCAGTTCGAGCAGCACGGGAAGCAGGTCGGTGCTGAGCCGGGGATCGCCGGGCTCAAGGTCGATGATCTTCATATGACGAGCCTACTGGGCCGTACAGGACGGCCCCGGGCGAAGCCGTCGCGCGCGGCCGCGGCCGACGTGTCGAAATGGGAGGGACGGCTCCGACGTCCCCTGCGAAAGGCTCCCGATACCGATACCGATACCGATACCGATACCGGCACCCGATACCGGAGCCGCCGCGCACGCAGCACCGAAGGAGTGGCACCCCATGAAGTACATGCTGATGGTTCTCGGGAAGCAGGCCGACTACGACGCCATGGGCGGCGCCGCGAACAGCGACAGCCCCGGATGGTCCGAAGCCGACCTCAAGGCGATGTTCGACTACATGGGCGCCCTCAACGACGACCTCGCCGAGTCGGGTGAATGGGTCGACGGGCAGGGCCTGGCCGATCCCCGCCACGCCCGCCTGGTCACCGCAGCCGCCGACGGCACCCCCGTGATCTCCGACGGGCCGTACGGGGAGGCCAAGGAGGTGCTCGCCGGGTACTGGATCGTCGACGTCGCGGACTTCGACCGCGCCGCCGAGATCGCCGCCCGCGCCTACGCCTGCCCGGTGCCGGAAGGCGCACCCAGCTACCCGGTCGTCGTCCACCCCGTCGACAGCCGCTCGGGGACCGAGATGTGCTGACCGGACCCGACCCCGGCCCCGGACCCGCACCCGCGAGCGAGGACCTGCTGCGCCGACTGGCGCCGCAGGTCCTCGGAGCGCTCGTCCGCCGCTACGGGCACTTCGACGCGGCCGAGGACGCCGTGCAGGAGGCCCTGCTCGCCGCCGCCCGGCAGTGGCCCGAGGAGGGCCGCCCGGCCAACCCGCGCGGCTGGCTGATCCGTGTCGCTTCCCGCCGGCTCACCGACCAGCTGCGCAGCGAGGACGCGCGCAGGCGCCGCGAGGAGACGGCCGCCGCGCTGACCCCGCGCGACGAGTTCGTGGCTCCGCCGCCGGGGGAGGGCCGGGCCCCGTCCGAGGACGACACGCTCGCCCTCCTCTTCCTCTGCTGCCGGGCCGAACTGCCTCCCGCCGGACGGATCGCCCTCACCCTGCGGGCCGTCGGCGGCCTGACCACCGCGGAGATCGCCCGCGCCCTCCTGGTGCCCGAGGCCACGATGGCCCAGCGGATCAGCCGGGCGAAACGGCGCATCAAGGCCTCCGAGGCCCCGTTCGGCATCAGGCCCGACGGCACCGACGACACCCACGACACCCACGGCACCGGCCCGGAAGCGGCCGAGGAGCGTGCCGCACGGCTCGCCGACGTGCTCCACGTGCTCTACCTGATCTTCAACGAGGGCTACACCGCCACCTCGGGCAGCGATCTGCAGCGCGCCGACCTCGCCGCCGAGGCGATCCGTCTCACCCGCGCCGTCCACACGCAGCTCCCCGCCGACGGCGAGGTGTCCGGCCTGCTGGCCCTGATGCTGCTCACCGACGCCCGCCGCACCGCCCGCACCACGCCCGACGGCGACCTGATCCCCCTCGCCGAGCAGGACCGCACGCGCTGGGACCGCACCGCCATCGCCGAAGGCGTCGCCCTGGTCAGCGACGCCCTCACCCACGCACCGCTGGGGCCGTACCAGCTGCGCGCGGCCATCGCGGCCGTGCACGACGAGGCGGCCGGCGACGAGGACACCGACTGGGCGGAGATCCTGGCCCTGTACGAGCTGCTGATCCGCCTGGTCCCCGGCCCCTGGGAACGCTTGGGTCACGCGGTCGCGGTGGCCATGGTGCACGGGCCGCGGCGGGCCCTGGCCCTGCTCGCGGACCTGGACGAGGACGAGCGCCTGGCCGGCCACCACCGCCTGGAGGCCGTACGCGCCCACCTGCTGGAGATGGCGGGCGAACGGGCGGCGGCTCGGGCCGCTTACGCGAAGGCCGCCGGTCTCACGCTCAGCGTTCCGGAGCGCCGCTACCTCCGGTTCCGGGCCGCCCGGCTCGCGGAATGAGCGGGCGGAACCCCGCTCCGGGCGTCCGCATGACGGACATGGTCCACCGTTGTCAGAGGCGCCGCCTACTCTTGATCACGTGAGCCCGACCTCTGACGATCACTTCGCGCCCGACCGTTCCCTCGCCGAGATCAACGCCGACATCCGCTGCCTCTTCGCACGTGCCGAGGGCCGCCTCTCCGACGCGGAGCGGATCCGCCACGCCGCCCTGCTGGGCGAGTGGGCCTCGGCGATACGCGCGTCGGTGGTCCCGGCCGCATAGCGGTCCCGGCCGCGCCCGGCCGTGCCGGACCGCGCCCGGCCGTGTCGGACCGATGAATCCGGCGCCCGGCGGCAGTCTTCCCTACGAGCATCCGCACGTACGAGAAGGTGGACCATGAGCGACCTGCGCAGTCTCCTGGAGACCCATGTCGGTGACGGATCCCTGCCCGGCGCCGTGGCCCTGGTGGCACACGGCGATGACGTCGAGGTCGCGGCCGTCGGCTCCCTCGACACGGCCGGCACCGCACCCATGGCCCGGGACTCCCTCTTCCGGATCGCCTCCGTCACCAAGCCCGTGACCGCTGCGGCCACCATGATGCTGGTCGAGGACGGACTGCTGGCCCTCGACGTCCCCGTGGCCCGCTGGCTCCCGGAAATCGCGGAGCCGACGGTGGTCCGTACCCCGTCCGCACCGCTCGACGACGTGGTGGCGGCCGACCGTCCGATCACCGTCGCCGACCTCCTCACCTTCCGCGCCGGGTACGGCTTCCCCGCCGACTTCTCGCTGCCCGCGGTCGCCCCGCTGTTCGGCGGACTGAAGCAGGGGCCGCCCAGGCCGCAGGAGGTGGCGGAGCCGGACGTGTGGATGGCGGTCCTGGGGCGGATCCCGCTCCTGCACCAGCCCGGCGAGGCATGGCTCTACAACACCTGCTCCGACATCCTGGGGGTGCTGATCGCCCGTGCGACCGGACAGCCGTTCCAGGACGTGCTCGCCGAGCGCGTCTTCGAGCCGCTCGGCATGCGGGACACGGCGTTCGCCGTACCGCCGGGGCAGCTCCACCGGTTCACCAGCTACTACCGGGCCGCCCCCGACGGCGGAACCCTGGAGCTCGTGGACGCGCCCGACGGCGAGTGGAGCACCCTCCCCGCCTTCCCGTCCGGGGCGGGCGGTCTCGTCTCCACCGTCGACGACCTGTACGCCTTCGGCCGGATGCTGCTCGCAGGAGGCGCGTACGGGGGTGGCCGGCGGCTGCTCTCGGCGGACTCGGTACGGCAGATGACCACCGATCACCTCACGGCGGCCCAGCGCGCGGCCGGCACCCTGTTCCTGGAGGGCCAGGGCTGGGGTTTCGGCGGATCGGTCGACGTGGCCCGCCTCGACCCGTGGAACGTACCGGGCCGGTACGGCTGGATCGGCGGCACCGGCACCGCCGCCCACATCGTCCCCGCCACCGGGGCGCTCACCCTGCTCCTCACCCAGCGGGAGCTGACCGGCCCGGCCTCGCCCGAGGTGATGCGGGAGTTCTGGACCTACGCCGCCACCCGTCCCTGACCACCCCACCCGCCCCTGCCCCCCACCCGTCCCTGACCACCCCGCCCGCCCCGCCGCTCCTACGCGCGCCGGCCGACCGCCCCCGCCGCCCGTTCCCGCAGCAGGCGCTTGTCCGGCTTGCCCCGCGCCGTCAGCGGGACCGCCCGTTCCCAGAACACCGCGGTGGGCCGGTGCGCCGGGGCCAGCTCCTTCTCCACCAGGTCACAGGCCTCGGCGGCGAGTCCGGCGCCGGGCTCGTACCCCGCCGCCGGCACCAGGAAGGCGCACACCTCCTCGCCGGTGACGTCGCTGTGCCGCCCCACCACCACGGCCTGCGCGACCGCGGGATGCCGGGCGAGCGCGGCCTCGACGGGCACGCAGTACACGTTGTCCCCGTGGACCATCACCACGTCGTGGATCCGGTCGTCCAGGTACAGGTAGCCGTCCGCCCCGAAGTGCCCGAGGTCCCCCGTCCGCAGCCATCCGTCCCGCAGTACCCCGGCCGTCAGCCCGGGCCGGCCCCAGTACCCGCTCATCATCGCCCCCGACCGCATCCACACCTCGCCCGTGCGGCCGGCCGCCACCGCAGTGCCACGCCCGTCGCGCACCTCCACCGCCACCCCCGCGACGGGCCGCCCCACCGACGCCAGCAGCTCCGGCCGCCCGCCCACCGCCGCATCGTGATCGGCGGGGGAGAGCCGGCAGATCACCGCCGCCTCGTTGGTGCCGTAGCCCTGCCGCCACCGGCCGCCCCAGCGGGTCACCGCCTCGCGCAGCCGCTCGGGGTGGACGGGCGAATCGCCGTAGGAGACCGCCGCCAGCCCCGGTACACCGTGCGCGGTCGCCGGGTCGTCCAGCAGCCGGTACACCATCGAGGTCGTCAGGTACGTGGCCACGGGCCCCAGGCGCCGGCAGGCCGCCGCGAACTCCGCGGGCGCGAACGGTTCGAGGATCTCCACCCGGCCCCCGGCCCGCCACTGCTCCAGGCACCGCCCGCCCGACCGCTGCGCCAGCGAGGTCACCGACAGGTACACCGACTCCGCCCACGCCGCAGGCCGTACGGCGTTCCGCGCGGCCAGCGCCCCGAAGGTGAACGCCACCCCCTTGGGCCGCCCCGTGGTCCCGCCCGTGTACGTCACCCGCGCCACGTCCTCCTCCCGCGCCCGTACCGCCACCGCTCCGGGGTCCGTCCGTCCGGCCCGGCGCAGCAGCTCGGCCAGTCCGAGCCGGGGCGCCCCGGTCGCGGGCACCGGCACATCGTGCACGACCAGGTCCGGCCGGCAGTCCCGCAGCACGAAGCCGAGCCCGTACAGGGCGGGTCCGGCGAGCACCTGGGTCAGCCGGGCGCCCAGCAGGTGCGCGGCGATCCGTACGAGCAGCACCTCCGGCCGGTTGGAACCCGTGACGCACGCCAGTCCCGAGCCGCGCCCGATCCCCGCCCCGGAGAGCACCCCGGCCAGCCGGCAGGATCCGTCGAGCACCTCCTGGAATCCGAGGACGACCGGGCCGGCGCCGAGCGCGGGCTGTCCGCCGTACTGCTCCAACGCCCCTACCAGCGACGTGACATACCGCGCGGCCACCATGGGGGACTGCCTCTCCGCGCCGCTCCGGGACACCGGCATCATGGACGACATGACGAACGAATCCCGTGCTCGTTCCTTCAGCTCCGCGGCCGCACGCTACGCCGCCCATCGCCCCGCGTACCCGCCCGCGCTCTTCGACACGCTGGCGGAGATGGCCGGCTTTCCGCTGGCCGGAGCACGGGTCGCCGACGTAGGAGCGGGAACGGGGATCGCCACCGCCCTCCTGGAGGCCCGCGGGGCCCTGGTGGTCGGGGTGGAGCCGGGCGAGGGCATGGCGCAGGAGTTCCGGCGCCGCAACCCCGGCACCCCGCTGATCCGCGCGGACGGCAACCGGCTGCCGCTGGCCTGCGGCTGCCTGGACCTGCTGACCTACGCGCAGTCCTGGCACTGGACGGATCCGGCGCACGCCGTCCCCGAGGCCCTGCGCGTGCTGCGCCCCGGAGGGGCCCTGGCGGTGTGGCAGAACGACCCGGACACCTCGGTCGGCTGGATCGCCGATCAGCAGAACCGGATCGAGGAGCGGTTCGGCCCGGGCTGGTACATCAACGAGCGCGCCCTCTCCCAGGAGGGGCTGCGCTTCACCGACCGCCGGCTGGCGTGGTCGCGTCGCGTCCCGGTCGACACGCATCTGGCCAAGCTGTCCACCCACTCCCTGTTCCTCATCGGCGAGCCCGGCACGGATGCCTTCCTGGAGGACGAACGCGCCCTCCTTATGGAGCGGTTCCCGGACGGATGGGTGGAGGAGCACTACGTCGCCGAGCTGAGCGTGGCCGTCCGGGGGCACGAGACGCGGTAGGGCTGTTCGGGTGAAGCGTCGCAACCTGCGCTCCCCGCAGCCGTTGATCAAGGTGCTTATCACCGTGCACTCGTGCGACAGAAGGACCACTGATGATCAAGAAGTTCATGGCCACCGCCGCCGCCACCGCGTCGATCGTCGGCGCGGGCGCGGCCATGGCCGCCCCGGCCATGGCCATCGGCAACGACAACGGGATCAACACCGTCCAGGGCAACGGCGCCGCGCAGATCTACGGCAACCAGGAGACCCGCGGTGACCTGAGCCCGCAGCTCGGCGCGATCCAGGGAACCCTGAACAAGCCCTGCATCGGCCTGCCCGTCAAGGTCAACGCCCAGTCCCTGCTCGCGGTCCTCGCCAACGTCGGTGTCCAGGACATCAACGTCCTGTCGAACCCGCAGAACCAGCAGTGCACCGAGAACTCCACCCAGGCCAAGGGCGACGAGCCGCTCTCCCACATCCTGGACAACATCCCGGTCCTGTCGGGCAACGTCTCGGCCGGCAGCTGACGCAGTCCCCTTGTGCGAGCCGGGGCCTCCGACGCCTGCGCGAGTGCCCACGGGGCCCCGGCTTGTTCCACCCGGATCCACTGTTTCGCGGATCCGCCCCCTACCACCGGCGCGCGGCGGCCGACCGGCCGCCAGGGTGGGCACCGAACCGTACGCCACAGAGCCTCCTGCCCGACCGGGCCGGAGGCTCTATGCATGTCCTTCCGCCCCTGTCAAGACACGAATGCTCGCGACGTGACCGGAGGTGTTCCGATCATGCCCACTGGAATCTCCCGCTTCACCCGGACGAGGTGAGGCACGGCAGGTCCAGGAGGCGAGTGGCGATGCACCCGGAAGGCACGGAAACGGACCGCTGGGCGGCCGTCGGACACGTGGACGGAGACGACATGGTCTTCGCGGAGATCGCGGCGGACGTACGGGCGGCGATCGAGGCGCTGCGCGCGAGCCGGCTGGACGCGGCGGCGGACCACGTGGACCGTGCGGCCGGTCACTTCGACCGGGCCACGGTGCCGCCCCGGACGGGCTCCGCCGTACGACCCGGACACGCCGGCGGGTCCGAACACTACGAGCGCTTCGAGAACCTGTGCGGCCTGCCGACCGCCCCGGGCGACGCCCACGACACGGTGGTCCGGGCCTATCTCGACCTGCGCCGCTCTGTCCGGTTCGACGAGGCCGAGTGGAACCGCTTCCGCAGCGCGCTGGCCGGCCTGGAGGAGCAGCACCAGCGCTGGAAGTCCGAGTGCCTGGCACGACCGGCCCTTCCGGCGGCTCGGTGAGCGAAGCGGCGCGGGCGAGCTCGCCCGCGGACAGGTCAGAAGGGGCGCGTCGGAAGGTACTTGCCGTCCAGGGTGATGACGGCGCGCTCACCGCCCTCGGGGTCGGCGACCTTCCTGACGTCCAGCTTGAAGTTGATCGCGCTGATGATGCCGTCCCCGAACTGCTCGTGGACCAGTGCCTTCAGCGTGGTCCCGTAGACCTGCAGCATCTCGTGGAAGCGGTAGATCGTCGGATCGGTCGGGACGCCGCCGGGGAGGGAACCGCGGGTCGGGATCGTCTGCAGGAGCCGCACCGCGTCCTCGTCCAGGTCCAGCAGGCCGGCGACCGCCTTCGCGGCGGCCTCGGGCAGGGCGTGCTGGCCCAGCAGGGCGGCGGTGACGAAGGCGACCGACAGACCGGTCGCGTCGGCGAGCTGCTGCCAGGACAGGTCCTTCCGGGTCTTGGCGTCGACGGCGGTGACGGCCAGGGCCTGGCGGGCGGAGGGGTCGAACTGGGCGTGCTGCATCAAGGTGTCCTTCGGAGAAGAGGGGTGAGCGCGTGGGGATGGAGTGAATGCGGGGGCGAGGGGTCAGCCGGCCGCCGCGGCGGCTACGTCGGTGACACCGCCGGAGCGGATGTCGTAGACCCAGCCGTGCAGCGTCAGGGTCCCCGCGGCCCGTGCGCGGGCGACCGAGGGGTGGGTGGCCAGGTTGGCGAGCTGGGCGCGCACGTTCTCGCGGACCAGGGCGGACAGCCGGCCGGGGCCGGCGGCACCCGCCGTACGGGCCAGCGAGGCGTCCGCGTGCCGCAGCCACCCCGCGACGGAGGCGGCGGCGCTCAGGTCGGCGCCCTCCGCCAGGGCGGTCATCGCCCCGCAGGCGGAGTGCCCGCACACGACGATGCCGGTGACCCCGAGGACGGCGACGGCGTACTCGATACTGGCCGCCACCCCGTCCGCGCCCGGTGCGTGGGCGGGGACAAGATTTCCGGCGGTACGGACGACGAACAGCTCGCCGGGCTCGCTCTGGGTGATCAGCTCCGGCACGACGCGGGCGTCCGAACAGCCGATGAACAGGGTCGTCGGCCGGTGCACCTCGGCCAGGTGGGCGAAGAGGTCCGCCTTGGCCGGAAACACCTCGCGCTGGAAACGCGCGACGCCGTCCGCGAGGTCGTGCGGTCCGGGCAAGGTCCGCAAGGTCTGCATGGTCACTCCCTCCGGGGATGCGCCCCGTACGGGGCTTGACGTGTTCCACCATGCATGACCTGCATCTATTGTGTCCAAGACGCAATATCCATGTCTGCCATCGATGCCATCTATAGTCGGGTCCATGGCTCTGGAACTGCGTCACCTGCGCTATTTGATCGCCGTCGCGGAACACGGCAGCTTCACCCGCGCCGCCGAAGAGCTGCGGATCTCCCAGCCCACCCTGTCCCAGCAGGTGAAGCAGCTGGAACGCACCGTCGGCGTCCAGCTGTTGGACCGGACCGGGCGCGCCGTGCGGCTCACCGACGCCGGCGCGACGTACGTCCACTACGCGCGCGGCGCCCTACGCGACCTGGCCGCGGCCGAGCGCGCCGTCCTGGACCTGGCCGACCTCTCCCGCGGCCATCTGCGCCTCGCGCTGACCCCCACCTTCACGGCGTACCTCGTCGGCCCGCTCGTCGCCGGGTTCCACAGCGCGCACCCCGGCATCACCCTGGAGATCCGGGAAATGCCCCAGGACCGGATCGAAGCCGGGCTGCTCGCCGACGAGCACGAGCTCGGACTCGCCTTCGAGGGGCCGCACCTGCCCGGGATCGCGGCGACCCCGCTGTTCACGGAGACCCTGGGCCTGGTCACCGCCGCCGGCGAGGATCCCGGACCGCTGCCCGTGAGTGACCTCGCGACGCGCCGACTGGCCCTGCTCAGCGGGGACTTCGCCACCCGCGAGCACGTCGACGCCTACCTCGCGGCCCACGGCGTACGGCCGCACATCGCGGTCGAGGCGAACTCCGTGCAGGCCCTCACCGAGATCGTCCGGCGCACCACCCTGGCCACCGTCCTGCCCGACGCCGTCACCCACGACCACCCGTACCTGAGACCCGTACCGCTCGACCCGGCCCTGCCGTCCCGAACGGTCACCCTGCTGCGCCGGGAGAGCGCGTACGAGAGCACCGCGGCCCGCGCCTTCACCGAACTCACCGCGCGCCTGGTCCGCGAACGCGGGTACCGCCCCCCGCTGCGCGCGCACGCGCAGCGGGAGACGGCCGGGAGCGGGGCGGATCACTTGCCGGGGCACTCCTTCCAGGCCAGGTGATAGATGGTGTTGATGCTGCCGTCGGTGGAGTCCATCGTCATGTAGCTGGTCGACGAGGGGGACGAGGTGCCTCTGGTCACGCGGAGCTCGGTGTTGATGTTGAAGTTCCGCTGCACCCCGCACGGCGCCCAGACCAGCTGGGCCCAGTCGGTCACGTCGGTGGCCTGCCAGTTGTCCTCCTGCGGCCCGCTGAAGTTGTGGGTGCGCGCGGCGGTGTCCGGTGAGCCCTGGAAGTAGTACGACGCCTTCTCGGTTGCCTTGGCGCCCGAAGCGAGCGAGGCGTAGCCGCGGTAGTCGGCACTGGCGATCGCGTAGGTGAAGCCGTGGGGCACGTGCACGATCAGGCTGAGCTGGCAGTTCTTGCGCGCCGCGGTGGGCGGGGCGCCGCCGCCGACCTGGGCCAGGTACTGGCTGTAGGTCACCGTGAAGGCGGTGTTGTCCTGGGACACGGCGACCTGCGCGGTGTCCTTGGGACACCCGGATCCGTTGACCGTGGCGACTTCGATCACGATGCGGTCGGGCGGCGGGTTCACGATCGTGGAGGGGGTGGCGTGCGTGGGCAGGGTGGCGGTGAGCAGGGCGCCGATCGCGCCGCTCACGAGGAATCCACCGGACATGTTTCTCCGATCCACTGCTTTCGGTACCGGGCGGCGCGCAGGCGGGCATGCCTGTGTGCCGGTGGGTGGGGGGTGCGGCCGGCCAGAGCGGGGCCGGGTCGTCACAGACCGGTGTGCAGGGTGGAACGGGGCAGGCCCAGGAAGGGGAATCTGGGCATGTCCCTGACAATTCCCGGTCGGTGAAGACCGGGTGCCCGAATCGTAGGAACCCCGGGCGGCCCGGACCAGGGCGATGTCCGGCCAATCGCGCCGCCCGCTCCGGACCGGCCGGATCCGGACGACCGGCCGGGGGCCGAAGAGCGGAATCAGGCCGCGGTCGGCCGGGCCAGCCGTTCGACGCGGGCCACGAACTCCGCCGGATGGAACGGCTTCGCGAGACAGTCGCTCACACCGGCCTCCAGGGCGCGCACCGTGCACTCCGGATCCGCGGGCGGCAGCGCGAGGATCGGCACCCGCCCGTGATCGGGATGCCGGCGGATCTCCTCGAACAGCGCCACCTCGTCCAGGCCCGGCCCGGTGCGCTCACAGATCACCAGGTCGATCGGGCCGGCGCTGCCCAGCAGGGAGACGGTGTTCACGCCCGTACCGCCGTCGACCACGGTGAACCCCCGGGCCACGAGGAGGCGCTCCAGCAGGCCCCGGAGGGTGGTCTCCTTCGCCACGAGGAGGATCCTGCTCGGGGTGTCGCCGCTCATGTCGTTCCTCTTCATCCGCGTGGGGGGTCCCGCAGAGCCTACGAGGCGGGGCGTGTGCACACCCGCTCCGGGGCACCTCATCCGGTAGCTTCGGTCCATGAGCACAGAGCCGCAGAGCTTTGAGATCCTGCTGGTGCCCGGGCACATCGAGAACCTGCGCGGCGAGACCCCCGCGGACCGGGCCTTGCGGTCGGCCACGGTCGAGGCGACCGGTGAGACGGGTGCGTCGGGCTACCCCCGCTACCGCGGACAGGGCGTCGAGGCCGACATCGACCCGAGCACGCGCACGGTCGAGGCCCTGCTGGTCGACGGTGCGGAGCTCGACTACGGGCTGGTCGCCATGATCGCCCCCGAGCGGGGCCGCGGCAAGCACTGAAGGCCCCCCTCAGGCGCGGGATCCGCGCGGGATCCGGACCTCGCAGGGGGGTCCGGGCGACTCGCCGCTCGGGGCCGGCACCGGCCATTTCGCACCCACGCTGCGTACGGTCGCGGTGATGCCCCGTAGCCTCGGAGTGCGGCCGCCCCCGTGCGAAGGGCCGCCGTACACGAGCCACCTCCCTGCCCCGCCCACCCCTGAGCGGAGAACCACAGATGGCACCCACCCTCGCCCTCAAGCCCGGTACCGCCTGGTCCGACGCGTGGCGGCGGTCCCTGGCCACCGCCCCCGAAGCCTTCCGCGACGACCGCGTCCTCAACCTCTGGGCCGGCTCCTGGCAGCCCGACGGCCGCAGCCTGCCCGCCACCAGCCCGGTCGACGGCAGCCCCGTCGCGGGCCCGCCGCGGCTGGACCCCGAGACCGCCGGTGCGGCCGTACGGGCCTGCCTCGACGAGCACCGCGCCTGGCGGCACGTCCCGCTGCCCGAACGCCGGGCACGGGTCACCGCCGCCCTCGACGCCCTCGCCGAACACCGGGAACTGCTCTCGCTCCTGCTCGTCTGGGAGATCGGCAAGCCCTGGCACCTCGCCCAGGCCGATGTGGACCGGGCCGTGGACGGCGTCCGCTGGTACGTGGAGCACATCGAGGCCATGACCGAGGGCCGGTCCCCGCTCGCCGGGCCCGTCTCCAACATCGCGAGCTGGAACTACCCCATGTCCGTACTGGTCCACGCCATGCTCGTACAGGCCCTCGCGGGCAACGCGGTCATCGCCAAGACCCCCACCGACGGAGGGCTCGCCTGCCTCACCCTCGCCGGCGCGCTGATCCGCCGCGAGGGCATCCCCGTCACCCTGGTCAGCGGCAGCGGGGCCGAACTGTCCGAAGCCCTCGTACGCTCCCCGGAGATCGGCTGCGTCTCCTTCGTCGGCGGCCGCGACACCGGAGCACGGATCGCCACCGCCGTCACCGACCTCGGCAAGCGCCACATCCTGGAGCAGGAGGGCCTCAACACCTGGGGCATCTGGGAGCACACCGACTGGTCCGCCTTGACGGCGGTCATCCCCAAGCTCTTCGACTACGGCAAGCAGCGCTGCACCGCCTACCCGCGCTTCGTCGTCCAGCGCACCGCCTTCGACGCCTTCCTCGCCGCCTACCTGCCGGCCGTCTCCGCCATCCGGACCGGCCACCCGCTCGCCGTCGCGCACCCCGAAGACCCGCTGCCCGAGCTGGACTTCGGCCCCCTCATCAACGCCGCCAAGGCCAAGGAGCTCACCGACCACGCCGCCGAGGCGATCGAGCGGGGCGCCGTACCGCTCTACCGCGGCACGCTGGATCCGGCCCGCTTCCTGGAGGGCCAGGACACCTCCGCGTACATGGCCCCGCTCACGCTGCTCAGCCCGCCGGCCTCCTCCCCGCTCTACCACGCCGAACCCTTCGGGCCCGTCGACACGATCGTCCTCGTCGACACCGAGGCGGAGCTGCTCGCCGCGATGAACGCCTCGGGCGGCGCCCTCGTCGCGACCCTGTCCACCGACGATCCGGCCACCTTCGCCCGGCTCGCCCCACAGATCCGGGCCTTCAAACTCGGCCACGGCAAGCCCCGCTCGCGCGGCGACCGCGACGAGCTCTTCGGCGGGTTCGGCGGCTCCTGGCGCGGTGCGTTCGTCGGCGGTGAACTGCTCGTGCACGCCGTCACCGACGGCCGGGACGGAGAACGGCTGCCGGGCAACTTCCCCGAGTACCAGTTGATGCCCTAGGGCGTGTCTTGGGGCCCGCCTCCCCCGGGCGGGGGAGGCGGACGGTACGCGGGGAGGAGGTGGCGGCGGCGTCCCGGCCCGCAGGATGAGGCCATGACCCGAACACCGCGAAAGCAGTTGGTCGCCGCGCTCACCGCCTGTGCCGGAGCGCTCGCCTACACCGTGAGCAAGGTGGACCTCGCGCGGGACGGCGAGCTGGGCATGCCGGGCTTCCCCGCCCCGCCCGAGGCCTACGCCCAGGTCGCCGACGTCACGGCCGCCCAGCTGGGCAATGCCGGCCTCGGCCTGCTCATGGCGGTCGTGTCCCTGCTGCTGGTCCGCCCGCCGGCCGCCCACTGGATGCGGTGGTCCGCGGTCGGCGTCTCCTGGCTGGGCGTCGCGATGGTCGGCGCCGGGGTCATCGGCTTCGGCGCCCGGGCGGCCGGGCTGGCCCCGAGCCTGGGTGACCCGCCTCCCCACATGGCGACGGCCGTCGCGGCGCTGGTGGTCGGCACGCTGTGGGTGGCGGCCTGGTCCGTGGCCGCGGCGGGAGCCACGCGGGCCGCCACGGCCTAGCCCCATCGGACGGGCCCGGCCCGGCCCCGTGGTGCGGGGGCCGGGCCGGGCTTGCTGCGGTCGGGAGCTCAGGCGGGCGTCAGCTCACCTGGAGGGTGACGTCGTCCACGACGAAGGAGGTCTGCAGGGACTGGTCCTCCGTGCCGTTGAACTTCAGGGTGACGGTCTGGCCGGCGAACTGCGAGAGGTCGTAGGACTTCTCCACGTAGCCGGAGTTCGCGTTCAGGTTGGAGAGGGTCTCCAGGGTCTGGCCGGCCACCGAGACGGTGAACCGGTCGTAGACGACGTTCTCGTCCTCGTCCGTGTCGATGTGGAGGAAGAAGCCGAGCCGGTACGTGGAGCAGCCCGACGGGACGGTCAGCGTCTGGGCGGCGCTGTCCGTGTGGGTGGACCCGTACCCGTTCAGCCAGGCCTTGTAGCTGCCGCCGTGCGGGGTCTGGCCGGACTGGTTGGTGATGACACCGGCGGTCGCGCTCCACGGGCTGGAGCCGTTCTCGAAGCCGCCGTTGGCCACGACCTGGCGCGGTGTGCAGGTGCCGCCACCGGTGACGGTGAGCGTGTAGGTGGTGGTGTGGCTGACGGTGCCGGAGCCGGTGATCGTCAGGGTGTAGGTGCCGGGCACGGTGCTCGCGCCGACCTGGACGGACAGCGCCGAGGAGCTGCCGGACTGGACGGACGTCGGGCTGAGCGTCGCGGTGACACCGGCCGGCGCGCCGGAGACGGTGAGCGCGACGGTCTGGGCGGCGCCGCTCACGGTGGCGGTGTTGACCGTGGCGGAGGCCGAACCGCCGGGGGCCGCGCTGCCCGCGGACGGGCTGACGCCGATGGAGAAGTCCTGCGCGGGGGTCTCACCGCCGACCGCCTGCTTCCAGACGGCGTAGGCGACACCGTCGGCGCTGCGGTTCAGCACCGTGGCGTTGATGTTGTTCGTGGTGTCGCAGGAGCTGTGGTAGCAGGAGTCGTAGGCGGCGTTGGCCGTGCCGCCCCACTTGGTGGCCTGCGCCGAGGTCTTGCGGGCGCTGGCGCCGGCAGCGTAGCCGGAGGTGGGGATACCGGCCTGCTGGAAGGAGTAGTCGTCGCTGCGGCCCTGGCCCTCGGTGTTCTCCTCGGGCGCCAGGTTCAGCGAGGTCCAGTACGCCTTCAGCGGGGCGGCGGTGGTGGAGTTGACGTTGTTGATGAAGTAGCCGCCGTTGGTGGAGCCGACCATGTCGAAGTTGTAGTAGCCCTTGATGGCGCTGCGCTGGGCGCTGCTCAGCTGGTTGACGTAGAACTCGGAGCCGTTGAGGCCCTGCTCCTCGTCGGTCCACCAGGCGAAGCGCACGTGCTTGGTCATCGTCGGGTTCTTCTGGGCGAGGACGAGGGCGTTCTCCAGCAGGGTCGCGGAGCCCGAGCCGTTGTCGTTGATGCCGGGGCCGGCCGAGACGCTGTCGAGGTGCGCGCCGAACATGACGGTCTGGTCGGCGGGGCCGCCGGGCCAGTCGGCGATCAGGTTGTTCGACGGGTAGGTGCAGGAGGTGCAGTTCTGCTCGGTGACGGTGTAACCGGCCGCCTGCAGCTTGCCCTTCACGTACGCCAGCGACTGGGTGTAGCCGGCGCTGCCCGCACGGCGGTGGCCGCCGTTCTGGCTCGCGATGGTGTTGAACTGGGTCAGGTGCGCCTGCACGCCGGCGACGTCGATGTCCGGCGGGTCGTTGCCGGGTTGCGTCCCGCCCACGTTGAGCGCGTAGTCGACCGTGTGGGAGAGCGCCGCGCCCTGGCCCTTGACGACGACCGTGGAGGCACCGGGAGCCGCGTTGGCCGTCGCGGTCAGGGTGAGCACCGAGGACTGGCCGGACTGCACGGTGGCCGGGTTGAAGGAGGCGCTCACGCCGGCCGGCAGGCCGGAGGCGGTCAGCGTCACCGACTGCGCGTTGCCCGTGGTGACCGCGGTGCCGACCGTGGTGGTGACGGAACCGCCCTGCTGGACGGTGCCCGAGGAGGGGCTCAGCGACATGGAGAAGTCGTTGTTCTGGCCGCTCGGGGTACAGGTCGGGTCGGCGGTCTGGGCGGGCACGCTGATCGCGTCCCAGGCCCCCTTGGTCTTGTTGAAGAGGTCACAGGTGGCGTCGAGCGACTTGGCGGAACTCAGCGTCGCCGTACGGTACTTCTTGTACGACATGCTGCTGGTCTTGAGCAGCATGCCGCCGTAGAAGATCTTGCCGGCGTTCTGCACGCCCACACCCGTCAGGGTGGTGCCGTTGCAGGTGCTGCTGCTTGGCTTGCCGCCGCCGGGGCTGGTGCCCTCGGCCAGCAGGTAGAACCAGTGGTTCAGGGGACCGGCCGCCGCGTGCACCTCGGTGCCGGGTATCGCGGAGCTGTAGCAGGCCGGGTCGTTGTTGACGGCCGGCGGATTGTACATGTTCCGGATCGGGCCCCGGCCCTGGAGGTTGATGACCTCGCCGACCGTGTAGTCCGGGGTGTCGTACGGGGCCGGCTCGTTGGCGAAGGCCTCGGTCAGTGCGCCGAAGATGTCGCCGGTGGCCTCGCCGAGCCCGGACTCCTGGCCGCTCGTGCCGCCCGGGGTGTTGGAGTCGATGGCGTGCCCGTACTCGTGGGCCACCACGTCGATGCCGGCGATCCACTCGTTGGCGCTGTTGCGCCCGATGGTGACGGAACTGCCGTCCCAGTAGGCGTTGAGGTCGCTCAGGCCCACCTTGGCGGGGAAGCTGCGCCCGTTGCCGCTGACGCCGTTGCGGCCCAGCCACTGGGAGAGCATGTCCCACTGCTTCTGCGCCGCGAACATCAGGTCGACGCAGCCGGTCTCCTTGCTCGTGGGGTTGCCCGTGCCCCAGGAGTCGGAGGACTTCGTGAAGACCGTGCCCGTGCTGTAGTCCGCACAGCTCAGGCCGGTCCGGACCGGGTCGCGCAGTGTGTACGTGGAACCCGAGTTGGTGGTGTCGATGGTGACCGGGCCCGGCCCGTTCCACTTGCTGTTCCCGGTGCCCGCCACCACCTCGTCGTAGCTGTCGACGAAGGCGCCGGTCCGCGCGTCCACGAACACGTGCAGCCTGCTGGGCGCGGTCTTCGTACGGCCGCTCAGCACGGTCTCCCACGCCAGCACCGGCTTGTCGTCCTTGAGGCGGACCACGAGCCGGCTGCTCTCGACCTTGTCGACCGAGGCCAGTTTCGCCCGCGAGGCGGACTCGGCGTCCTTCGCGGACACCGACGCCCGGGTGGAGATGTCGATGCGCACGGAGGAGGCGGACTGGAGGGCGCGCACCTTTCCGGTGCCGTCCGCGAGCACGACCGCGTCGCCGCCGACGACCGGCAGGCCGCGGTAACTGCGCTCGTAGGAGACGGAGTAGAGGTCCTTCACCCAGGGGGTGACGAGACGCCGTTCGTACTGTTCCTGGGAGGAGTTGACCAGGGAGTCCAGGCCGCTGTCGACGGCCTGGTCGGCGGCCGCGACCGCACGTGCGGCCGGTGTGTCCTTCTGGGACGGGGAGGGCTGCGCCTGCTGCGCAGCCGATGCCGTCCCGGCCAGAGCGCCGGCAAGGCTCGCGGTCAGCGCCATCGCTGCCACGGCCGCCGTCCATCTGCTGGGATGCAACGTCCACTCCGATCGTGGGGGGTCGGGGATGAGTGTCGTTCGCGGCCGAGTATGAGCGTGAACATGACGAGATTGGGACATCTCGGGGGACATAAGGTCCGCGTTATGGTGCCGTGGCGGCCCGGCTCGTACGCTGCCCGGATGCAGCTGGAGTTGAGGCATCTGCAAGCCGTCTGCCGGATAGCGGAGGCGGGCAGCCTGGGGGGTGCGGCGCGGCGGCTCGGAGTGTCCCAGCCTGCGCTTTCCGCCCAGTTGCGCCGCATCGAACGGGTCACCGGGGGCGAGCTCTTCGTACGGGGCCGCAGCGGGGTGGAACCGACGGCACTGGGCCAGTTCGTGCTGGCGAAGGCGCGTCGCGTACTCAGCGAGATGGACGCCCTGGGCGCGCAGGCGCGCGCCATGTCGACCGGCGGCCCGCTACGGCTGGGCTGCATCATGCTCGTGCTGCTCGACGGCCTCCTCGCCCAGACCGACCTGTCCATGTCAGGCCGGGAGATAGCCGTGGACCTGGAGGATTCGGTCACCGTGCTGGCGCGGATGCTCGGCGCCGGACGCTACGACGCCATCGTGTACGGGGAGGTCAACGGCCACGAGGTGCCGCTGCCGGAGGGAACCCTGGCCAGGACGCTGATCCCGAAGGAGCCATTCTGCATCCGGCTGTCCGCCGGGCACCCCCTCGCGGGTCTGGACCGCATCGAACTGGCCGACCTGGCCGGGGAGTCGTGGATGACCCTGGTGGAGGACGACGACGGCGGCCCCGAGGCGCTCGTCACCGCCTGCGCGAAGGCCGGATTCAGCCCCTCACTGCGCTACCGGATCACCGACCGCAAGATGCAGCACGACCTGATCGCCGCGGGACGCGCGGTCGCGCTCAGCCAGCCGACGGCCCCGTCCGGGGAGGGCACGGTGATGCGCCCGCTCGTCGGCACCCCCATCATCGGCCGCATCCGCCTCGCGTGGAGCCGCGCGGCGCTCTCGGCCGGGCAGGCGGAACTGCTCTACCGGGCCGCGGCCCGCGCCTACCTGGCCAATGTGGACAACAACCCCTTCCACAAGGAGTGGTGGGACGCCCACCCCGAGGTGCATCCGACCCTCGACTGACGGGCCGGGCAGGGGTCAGCTCCGGCGGTGGGCCGTCAGCAGCAGGTACTCCCACTCCATGACCCCGTCCACCGTGTGCTCGGCGGCGAGGGCGTCCAGCGCCGCGTCCAGCTCGGCGACCCGCTCCGGATCGCCGGCGACGGCACGGTAGACGGCCACGGTGGGCCCGTAGCAGGCCTTGAAGAACTCCCGGAAGTCCGTGGGCCCCGTGAAGCGGTCCACGCGTACCGTCCGGCGGTGCGCGTCCACGTCGGTGACCGCGTCGCCGAGCAGCTCGTGCACGTGTTCCTCGTCCCCCCACAGTGGGGGCGGCTGGGCCCCGGGCGGTGGCGGGGGAGCGTACGGCTTCATCGTG
The DNA here is from genome assembly GCF_030440515.1 of Streptomyces xanthophaeus. Classification (GTDB taxonomy): domain Bacteria; phylum Actinomycetota; class Actinomycetes; order Streptomycetales; family Streptomycetaceae; genus Streptomyces; species Streptomyces kutzneri. Next base: position 197,822 of record NZ_CP076543.1, on the reverse strand, counting down.
GCGAACATCCGGCCCACGAAGCCCTGCGGGGTCCAGTTGATCAGCCCGACCGTGCCGCCGGCCCGGCAGACGCGCAGCATCTCCTCGGCGGCGGGCCGGTGGTGCGGGGCGAACATGATGCCGACGCAGGACATCACGACATCGAACTCGCCGTCGGCGAAGGGCAGGTGCTCGGCGTCGGCCTCCCGCCACTCCAGGGTGGCCCCGCGTACGGCGGCCAGATGCCGGCCGATCTCCAGCAGCTCGGGGGTGAGGTCGGACGCCACCACGTCGGCTCCGGCCAGGGCGGCCGGAATGGCGGCGTTGCCCGAGCCCGCCGCGATGTCGAGCACCCGGTCGCCGCGCTGGACGCCGCACTCCTTCACGAGCACGGCCCCCAGCTCCGGAATGACGTGGGAGGCCACCGACTGGTAGTCGCCCAGCGCCCACATCGCGCGGTGCCGGGCCTTCAGAGTGCGGTCCGCCTGGGCCGCATCGCTCGCCTCGGTCATGACAGCCGTCCTCCAGGGCTCGGAGCAGCCCCTTCTCCGAGCATAGGTACGTTTCGCGGACCCGGCCCGTCGGCGGCCCCAGGGCTGCCCGCCGGTTCAGTCGCGGGAAGCCAGGCGGCCGAAGTCGCGCGTGAAGCCCTCGCGGAAGCCGGGCCGCTCCAGCGCCCGCTCGAAGGCGAGCGCGGCCCGGGCGAGCGCGGCCTCGTTCTCCTGGGCGGTGGCGAGTTCGGCGAGGTACGCGCGCAGGCTCAGTCCGCGGTCCGCGGCGAGTACGGCGAGGCGGTCGTGCACATCGGTGTCGACCTCGACGGTGGTGGTGTCGGCCATGCTCCGAGTATGCGCGCCCGGTGACCGGGCGGGGGCCCGTTCGGCGCAGGACCGGCGGCGGTCCGGCGGGCTCACGGGGCGCAGGTGTTGACCGTGCCGGTCCCGGGCCCCGCCGCAGCCGCCGTGCGGCTCGCGGGCGGGGCGACCCGAGCCCGAAGTGACGGCCTCAGGCCCGGACGTGGCCGGAGAGCCAGGGCGTGAGCAAGGGGCCCCCGACGCTCTCCCGGTACGTCTCGTCGCCGGGCAACGGGACGGAGAGCCAGTAGCCCGGCGGGAAGAACCGTCCCTTCACGAAGGCCAGTCCGCCGTAGACGGACCTCAGGAACGCGGGGACTGAGTCCCGGGGGACGTCGTCGAACTCCACCCCGTCGACGGTCTTCGCGTCGTCCTCGGGGAAGATCCGCACGCTGACGGCCGGGCTGCCGCCCAGTTCCACGAACGCCTCGTGGGGCAGGGAACCGTCGGGGTCGACGACGGCGAACAGAGGCGCGGAGGTCCGCCGCGACGTCTGGTCGGCGCCGATGTCGTCGGTGACGGACATGGCCAGCCGGTACTCGGCCGCGATGGCCCGAATCGCCGCGACGGCCGACTCGGTGGTCGGCAAGGAGGGATGCGTCATGATCCAGATCATGCCGCACGGCCGTGTCGTTTCCGGATCTGGAATGCGGCTCGCCGCCGTCTCCGCTCTGACGGTGGCCGAGAGAGAGGTGGCGGTGTGCACACCGTGCCCTGGGTACACGTCGTTCCGGAGCAAGGCGCTCTGCCAGTCGATCTGTTGCTGCCCGACACCGGCAGGACGTACGCAGTGCGCCTTGACGGCCGTGAGATGCGGGACACGGACGCGGTCTTCCTGCACTTCTACGACCGACTGAAGCTGCCGGACCACTTCGGATGGAACTGGAACGCCCTCCTCGACTGCCTGCGTGATCTCAACTGGCTCGTGCCCGCGGACGGCTGCGTACTCGTCGTCGAGGCTGCGGACGAGATGCTGCCGGACGATGCCGACACCCGGCGACTGCTCTTCAGGACCCTTCTGCGGGCAGGCCGGCGATGGTCCTTCACACGTCGGTCCGACGGTCTCGACCTGAGCAGGCTCGTGATCGTCATGTCCTGCGCGGCAGCATCCGTTACGGACCTGCGGGAACAACTGCGCCTGTGCTGGGACGAGACGGTCCCGTCATTCACGGGCATCGAGGAAGGGGCTCCGTGACGCTCGTCATCGAACTTCGGCGTGGGATGTCCACGGCTCGGACACGCCGGAATCCCGGGCCGCGTGCGGCGGCGGGGATGCTGGAACGCATCATCGTCGATGGCGCGCGCAGGGCGGCGATCGAGCGGCTCGACCACTCCGGGCTGTCCACCCTTGCCTGCGTGGACCCGTACGGGGACACCACGCTCCGCGGTGAAGCAGTGGCCCGGATGGTGCGGGAACTGGAGGGTTCGGACCTCGCCCGCTTGCACGGCGCGGAACGCGGGATCATGGCCACGCTGCTGGCTTGGGGCCTGCGATGCCGTCGGGAGACGGACCTGAGGATCGCCTTCCCGGGCGACTGACCGGGCCTCGGTCCGGGCCTCGGTCCGGGGTGTCCGTGCGGGGGCGACGTCGTCATCCCGCCAGGGAGTTCCCCGGCGCCAGGACTGCGGCGATCCGGGCGGCGATGGTCTGCGCCGTGTTGTTCTCGGGGGCTTTGGGGCCGACCGTGGTGGACACCGCGATGGCCAGGTGCTCGCTCGGCAGGTACGCCTGGATGGCCGCGTAGCCCGCGAAGGACGGGTTCGACTGGATCCAGCCGTTCTGGACGATCACGCCGTAGCCGAAGTGCCGGGCCGGCAGCTGGCGGAAGCAGTCCTTGGGCGCACAGCCGGGGGTGTTGCCGCCCAGGCCCACCGTGCCCGGGTCGAGCTGCACCTTGAAACTCTGCGGCGAGAGGAGCTCACCCGTACCCACGACCTCGGCCGAGCGGGCCAGATCGCAGATGTGGGTGTTCAGGACCGCGCCGGGGGCGGTGGTCCAGGAGGGGTTCCAATAGGTGGACTCCTCGTACATGCCGCGCTCCGAGTCGAAGGAGTGCAGGACGGGCTCCTCGATCTGGGGCGTGAAGCTGTTGAGGGTGTTGTCCAGCCCGGCGGGCCCCGTGATCTGCTGCTCCATCACCTTGGCCAGCGGCATGCCGGAGATCTTCTCCAGGGCCTGCCCGAGGAGCACGAAGTTCGCGTGGGAGTAGCTCCAGCTCGTCCCCGGCTCGTACAGCAGGGGGTGGGAGGCGGAGATGCCCACGAGCTCGTCGGGGGTCCACTGGCGGAACGGGTCGGCGTACAGGGCCGCGAGGAACTTCGGGTCGGGCACGTAGTCGCGCAGCCCCGAGGTGGAGGCGCCGAGCATGCGCAGGGTGATCTTGTCGGCGTGCGGCGCGTCGGGCAGCCAGCGCGAGATCGGATCGTCCAGGCCGGCCTTGCCGTCCTCGACGAGTTGCAGCATGGCGATGCCCATGTAGACGATGGCCACCGAACCGGCCCGGAAGTGCATGTCCGCCGTGGCCGGGACACCCGTCATCGACTCGCCGAGTGCGCCCGTGACGACCTCGTGCCCGTCGCGCGTGACCCGCAGTACGACGGCGTTCAGGTCCAGCTCCTTCTGCGCCGCCTTGGCGATGTCCATGATCTGCTTCGCCTCGCCGCCCGAGGGCTGGGGGGACGCCACGCACGACGCCGGTGCGGACCCCGCCCCGGTCGCCGCCCACGCGCCGCCCGCCGGCAGGACCGTGCCGAGCAGCGCGGTGGCGCACAGCAGCGCCGTCCGGGCACGGCCCGGGTGCGCGGTCCCCACTCCGGTCATGGCGATCTCCTGCCGCGAAGAGCCCCTCGGGACAAGGCCCACCCTTCGATGGAACGCCCACCGCGCGAGATGGGCCAGTCGGCGCAACGCCGACGACGGACGGACCGGCGGCGTCCGGCCGGGATCCGGCCGGGATCCGAAAGGACGGCCTAGCCGGCCCAACGGCCCGTGAGGAAGGTGATGGCGACCGCGGTGGACAGGGGAGCCACGACGTAGAGATAGGCGGTCCGGATCCGGGGGCGCTTCAGGCTCCAGGAGGCCAGGCCGATCCACAGCGGCCACCACAGGAGGGTGGAGCGGGGCACGGACGTGTACCAGTAGGAGGTGCCCAGGGCCCAGAGGGTGAGGCCGATGTACAGGGCCTCGGGCCAGCGGCGGCCCCGTACCAGCAGGACCAGGAGCAGGACACCGACCACCATGGCCAGGAGTTCGGCCTGCCACATCAGTGCGTACCCGGTCGGGTGGGTGTGGTGGAAGGCGGCTTCCCAGGTGTTCGACCAGGCGTCCCACGGTGTGTGGAAGTCCCGGTACCAGCCGCGTTCCTGGGCGTGCTTCCAGGCCATCCAGTCCCCGGTCCGGGTCTGGAGGTACCAGCTGTAGAGGGCGGGTGCGAGGGCCGGGAGGAGGAGCCACGGGGCCGCGCGCCAGGCGGTGCGGCCGCGGGCGGTCAGGACGAAGTGGAGCGCGAGGGCGGCCGCGAGGAACAGACCTGTGATGCGGACCGAGCAGGCGAGGCAGGCCAGCACCGCGGCCGTCGGCCAGTTCTGACGCTGCGCCGCCAGCCAGGCGGGCAGGGCCAGGGCGAGGAAGAGCGCCTCGGTGTAGCCCGCGGCGAGGAACACGGCGCACGGCGAGAGCAGCAGGAACACCACCGCGCGGCGGCCCGTTTCCAGGTCGGCCAGGTGATGCCGTGCGATCCGGGCGAGAGCCAGGACGGCGACGCCCCCCGAGAGGAACGAGATCAGCGCTCCGGCCGCGGCCCAGTCGGGGACCACGGTGTGAACGGCGCGCAGGGCGAGGGGGAACCCGGGCAGGAAGGCCTCCCGGTTGTCCCAGCCGGCCGTCCAGGGCCCGGCCTGGCCGGGGAAGTAGCCGTCCTGGGCTATGTGGAGGTAGTGCCACCAGTCCCACTGCTGCCAGGTCGAGAGCGGCGAGGCGGGCCGGCGGGCCTCGCCGTCGGCAGGGAACAGCCAGCTGACGGCACCCGCCGTGGCCCAGATGCCGACGCGGGTCAGCAGGTACAGCCACATCACCTCCCGCTCGCCCGGACCGAGCCGCAGGAACGCCGGCAGGCCGCGGCGGGGGCGGCGAACGCCCTCGCGCACGGGCGGCCAGGGGGTGGGCGAGCCCGGACGCTCGACCGGCCGACGGGTGGTTGAAACGGGCATATCGGGATCTCCTGACCGTCTGAAGGCGTGCGGAGTCACCGGCCCTGGTCCAGGCCGGTGTCCGCGGGCGGTGTGCTGCGGGGAGAGTGGGGAGAGTGGGGAGAGGGGCGGGAAGGGCAGGGCAGGGGCTACCTGAGCGGCTGGGGCGGCGTGGGCGACATGCTCGCGGTGGCGGTGCCGGTGGGATCGGGCGGCGTCGTCGTCGTGCTGTGCGGCGGCATCATGCTGTTGAGCGGCGGCGGAGGCGTCGTGTTGCGCGGAGGCGTCATGGAGTTGAGCGTCGGTGCCGTGGAGTTGGGCGGCGGGGGCGGTGCGGACGTCGGGGACGGGGCCGCGGGCGAGGGAGTGGTCGCGGGAAGGGTCGGGCCAGGGTCCCCCGGGAGGAACGCGGACAGGGCCGCGCCGGATCCGGTGAGGACGAGGAAGCAGGCGGCGGCGACACCGGCGATCCGGCGCCGGCGGTGCCGTTCACCGCGCCGCTCGATGACGGCGACGGGCGGGGCCGTGCTCGCGGACTGTCCGGCGGAGGCCGCTTCCCGGAACAGGGACCGCAGCGGGTCGTGGGAGTCAGGCATCGGGAGCCTCCTCAATGCGGGGGTCCTGCAGATGACGGGAGAGCGTGGCCCTGCCCCGGGACAGGTGGGTCTTGACCGTGCTCGCGGACAGCGAGGTCTCGGCGGCGATCTGCTCGACGGTCAGATCGCACACGTAGTGCAGCGCCATGGTCCGGCGCTGTTTCAGGGGCAGTTGCCGCAGCGCTTCGACCAGCGCCACCGCCTCCGGCCCCGGCCCCTCCACGTGACCGGCGGGGGCGGTGCGCTGCCAGGCGTCGGCGGAGCGCCGCCGCCCGCGCCAGCGGCTGACGGCGAGCCGCCACGCGACGGTGCGGATCCACGCCTCGGGCCGGCCGTCACGGTCCAGCTGACGCCGGCGGCCCCACCCCCTGACGAAGGCCTCCTGCACCACGTCCTGCGCCTCGTGGTGGTCGCCGAGCATCACGTAGAGCTGTCCTGTGAGCCGTCCTGCCGCTTGCGCGTAGAACTCCTCGAACTCCTCGATGGTCAAAAAATCGCTCCCGAATCCATGTGTCCCTCTCACCGGGCATACGCCCGCCGCACCCCGTCCGGTCGACACCGGACGACAGATCGTTGTGTGAGTGCCGTCACACGGTGGGTGGGGGTACTCATCGTCGCGGCGGCCAGAACGGGGTGGAGTGCCGGCGCCACGGGCCACCGGGTGACGCGGCCCCGGGCCCGGCGCCCGGCGCCCGACCCCGACCCCGGCCCCCGTGCCCGGCCCGATCCCGATTCCGGCCCCGGGTCCGCGCGGTCGGGCCGCGCCGCGCGAGGGAGAAGGGCCCGGCACAGCAGAAGGGCCCGGATCCATGAGGATCCGGGCCCTTCCGAGTAGTAGCGGGGACAGGATTTGAACCTGCGACCTCTGGGTTATGAGCCCAGCGAGCTACCGAGCTGCTCCACCCCGCGTCGGTAGACCTCACACTACGGCATCCAGGAGGCGCTCCTCGACGCATTTACGGGCGGCCGCGCCCGGAGTGTGGGCGAAAGGGCTGAATCTCGCCCCGAAGGCGAGATCATTCCCCCTGGTGACAGTGCGTGCAGGCGTGTACCTTCACGGGTAGCTGTCGTGGTTCCAAGTGCCTTGCCCGTGCCCTTTGGTGTGGGCAGTTTTGCTGTGTTGTGCCGTAGGACCAGGGCGATCACCTCCGTCTTCCACGCCGTGTGGAAGACGTACGTCAACGGGAAGGCATGAACATGGCTACGGGAACTGTGAAGTGGTTCAACTCGGAAAAGGGCTTCGGCTTCATCGCCCAGGACGGCGGCGGCCCGGACGTCTTCGCCCACTACTCGGCGATCAACGCCTCTGGCTACCGTGAGCTCCAGGAGGGTCAGGCCGTGACCTTCGACATCACGCAGGGCCAGAAGGGCCCGCAGGCGGAGAACATCACCCCCGCCTAGTCCCGGACGACGGCCCGGTCTGACCGCCGGGCTCCGGAGAACCGTTTCCCCGTACCGCCCCTTCGCTGAACGGGCCACGGGGAAAGATCAGGGCCGTGCGGCCTCGCCGCACGGCCCTGATCCGTCTCCCAGGCTCCGCGCGGTGCCATGATGCCCGGGTGGATCACAGCGTGAGCACGGATGCGCAGGCGCGGGTCGGCGGGATCCTCCAACGGCTCGTCGACTCCGGTCAGGAGAGCGGCCTCCAGGTGGCGGCCTATCTGGACGGCGAGCCGATCGTCGACGCCCACGCGGGCTGGATCGACCGGCCCGGCGGGCGCCCGGTCCGTTCCGACACGCTGATTCACAGCTTCTCCACCGGCAAGGGCTTCACCGCGACCCTGGTGCACGTGCTCGCCGAGCGCGGACTGATCGACTACGACACACCCATCGCCCACTACTGGCCCGAGTTCGGCGCGCACGGCAAGGAGCGGGCCACCGTACGGCACGCCCTCACGCACGCCGTCGGAGTACCGCAGCTCCCCTCCGCCCTCACACCGGAGGAGCTCTGCGACTGGGACACCATGTGCGCGACCGTCGCGGCCGCGGAGCCCCTGTGGGAGCCGGGCTCCGCCAGCGGGTACCACGGCTGGACCTTCGGCTGGATCCTCGGCGAGACCGTGCGCCGCATCACCGGCCTGACCCCGGCCGAGGCCCTGCGCACGTACGTGAGCGGGCCGCTCGGGGTGGCCGACGAGCTCTACTTCGGCCTGCCCGAGAGCGAGCTCGCCCGTACGGCGCCGCTGGTGGAGGGCAACTGGGCGGCCGGGCTGGAAGCCCTTCCCGCCTCCGCGCCCTTCCGCCGGTACGTCGCCCCGAACCGCACCGTGTGGACCGTCGCCGAACTCGCCAACCGCCGCGCCTACCTGCTGGCCGACCTGCCCGCGTGCGGCACCACGACCGCGCGGGCCGCCGCCCGGCTGTACGCCGCCCTGACCGGTGAGGTCCAGGGCGTGCGGCTGATGTCACCACAACGGGTGGCACTGGCGGCGGAGGTGGCGGTCGAGGGCAGGGACCTGATGCTCCTCGGCAGGTACGCCAAGGGGCTCGGCTACTTCGTCGGCCTGCCCCAGATGGCCGGCGAACGCACGGCATTCGGCCACCACGGAAGCGGCGGCAGCATTGCCTTCGCGGACCGCGCCCGCGGCCTGTCCTTCAGCCTCACCCGCACCCGCCTGGTGGGCGGCGCCGCCGACACGGCCGCCCGGACGGTGGCGGACGAGATCAGGTCGGCCGTCACAGGGGCGCAGGGGTCCTGACGCGCCGCAGCCCCCGGACCCGGACCGCGGCCCCGATCACGGCGAGTGCGACGGTAGCGATCCCCGACGCGGCCAGCACCTGCCGGGGCCCGAGGAGCGCGATCATTGGGCCGCCGAGCGCGGTGCCCACCGGGCCGGCGGTCAGGAGGGCGGCGCTGCGGGCCGCGAGGACCGTGGTCAGCGAGGCAGCCGGGGTGCGTTCCTGGAAGAGGGTGTAGGACAGCGCCGTGAACGGCCCGTAGATCAGGCCGCCGAGGGTGAAGCAGGCCAGGGTGACGGCCGCGGGCGCGCCGAGGCCGAACGGCACGAGCGCCAGCCCCCAGCCCGCGACGATCCCCAGCGTGACGGGCCAGAGCGGGAACCGCCGCAGGGCGCCCGCGGCCAGGCCGCCCAGCACGGCGCCCGCTCCGAACAGCGTCCAGTACAGCCCGAGCAGGCCCGCCCCGGCATGCAGGTCGTCGGTGACGTGCAACGGGAGCGCGACCTCCGCCGGCCCGTAGAGGAAGTTGAAGAACCAGGTCAGGGCCAGGACGCCGAGGAGCTCGGGCTGCTTGCGCAGCAGGCGCAGGCCGGCCGCCGATCGGTCGGCGTCGACCGGCGCGGCCGTCGCCTCCTTCCCGTCCTTCTCGTCCTTCTCGTCCCTCCCTCCTTTCCCTTCCTTCCCGTCCTGTCCGGCCGCCGTGCCCCGCAGCCGCCCGACCTGGGCTGCGAGCACGGCGAAGGACAGCGCGTCGAGCCCGATGAGCCAGGCAGGACTGATCACCGCCGCCAGGAACCCGGCGAGCGCCGGGCCGACGACGATGGAGGCCGAGACGCTGGAACTGACCAGTGCGTTGGCGGCCAGCCGCTGGTCGGGCGGAAGGATCTGCGCGAGCAGGGAGTACCTGCCCGCGTTCCCCCAGGCGTGCAGGACGGACGAGCCCGCGAGCAGGGCCACGTACAGCACCGGGTGCAGCACCCCAGCGGCCCAGGCCAGCGGCACACAGCCGAGGAGCACCGCGCGGATCCGGCTGTCGGCCGCCAGCAGCCGCCCGGCCGGAAGCCGGCGCAGCCAGCGCCCGAAGAGCAGTGCTCCGGCGGCCCCCGGAAGCGCGTACGCGGCGAGCGCGGCACCCAGGAGCAGCCCGGACCGGCCCGGGGGCGCGATCTCGATGGCCAGCCACGCCACGGCGACCACGCTCATCCCGTCACCGAGATCGGAGGCCGCCAGCGCGGGCAGCAGCCGCCGGAAGTCGGCATGGGCGAACAGCGGCCGATAGGTGCGGGGGAGGAGACGAGTTGTCTGTACGGGAGTCACCAGGTCAGACTCATGGTTCAAGCGCACTTGAGGTCAAGGGGGAGTGACGGGTGCGACAGCTGGGGATCGGTGAGCTCGCTCGGCAGGTGGGGATGCAGCCCTCGGCGCTGCGCTACTACGAGAGCGTCGGCCTGCTCCCGCCCGCCGAACGGGCCGCGGGCCGGCGCGTCTACCCGGCCGGCACCGTGCGGCGGCTCGCGCTGATCAAGATGGCCCAGCGGGCCGGATTCACCCTCGCCGAGATCCGCGGCCTGCTCGACGGCGACGCCGAGCGCGGCGCCACCCGGCAGTGGCGTGCCCTCGCCGAGAGCAAGCTCCCCGAACTGGACCGGTTCATCGAGCAGACGAAGATCCTGCGGGACGCCGTCGCCGACTGCCTGGCCTGCGGATGCATGAACTTCGAGAAGTGTGCACTGCTCGCCGCCGAAGGACCCGGCTCCTGACCGGTGAAGCCGAAGCCGGCCCTGGTCGACGCCCCGCTCAAGGACCTGTCCGGCGGCCCCGTACGGCGAGCCCGGCCTCGTACGCGGCGATCGCCGCCTCGACCCGGTTCCGCACCCCGAGCTTGCCCAGGATCGCGCTCACATGGGCCTTCACCGTGCCCTCGACCAGGAGGAGGCGAGCGGCGATCTCGGCGTTGGACAGACCCGCGCCGAGCAGCGCCAGGACGTCGTTCTCCCGTTCCGTCAGCCTCTCCAGGGCGTTCCGGGCGGGCACACCGCCCGCCGTCCGCCCGCTGCGCAGTCCGGCGATGACCCGGGAGGCGACCTTCGGCGAGAGGTACGCGCCGCCCGCGGCCACCGCGTGCACACCCGCCAGCAGTTCCCGGGGATCGTCCGCCTTGAGCAGGAACCCGCTGGCCCCTCGCGCAGGGCGCGGCCGATGAACTCGTCCTCGCCGAAGGTGGTCAGCATGATCACCGCAGTGCCGGGCAGCTCCTGATGGATCCGTGCGGCCGCCGCGATGCCGTCGAGCCGGGGCATCTGGATGTCGAGCAGGGCGACCGCGGGCCGGAGCCGGCGTACGGCGTCGAGGGCCTCGTGCCCGTCGGCCGCCTCGGCGACGACCTCGATCTGCGGATCCCGAGCCAGGATGGCGCGCACACCGGCCCGGACCATCGGTGCAGTGCCGACAGCCGCAGGGCGGGGTCCGGCCGCACGGGACGCGGCGCTGTGGGCGGCCATGGCGGGCGCCGCGGTCCTCGCCCACCGGGAAGCGGCCCATCCCTCGCCCGCCCTCGGTCTGGTCCCGCCGCTCCTGGTCCTGGCCGCGGCGGTGCCCGCCGCCCGGACCCGGCCCGGGGCGGCCGTGTTCCTCGCCGACGCGGTGGTCGCCTCGGGCCTGACCGATCCGACCCCGACGGCGAGTCCGTACCTGACGGCACTGGCCGTACTGGCCTACCTCCTCGGCCTCCGGGTCGACCGTACGGGGCCGGCGCCGGCGCTGTTCGCAGCCTGCACGGTCATCGACCTCGCGCTCTGCGCCCTCCTGGGCGTCGGCGCCGTGCATTGGTTCTACGCGATGTCGTTCATCCCCGCGGCCCTCCTGCTGCCCTGGCCGGCCGGTCGCTACCGGCAGGCCAGGCTGGACCTGGTGCACGAGGGCTGGCAGCGGGCGCGCAGCCTCGAACAGCGGCAGCGGTCCGTGGCCGAGCAGGCCCGGCTGCGGGAACGGACCCGGATCGCCTCCGACATGCACGACTCACTGGGCCACGAACTGAGCCTGATCGCCCTGCGCGCCGGGGCGCTGGAACTCTCGCCCACGCTGACCGGCCAGGACCGGGCCCGTCGGAGTGCTGCGCGACGGCTCCGACGGGGAGGATCCGACGGCCTCGTCCGTGGAACCCGTGGAGGAACTCGTCGCCCGGACGCGGGAGTCCGGGGTCACGGTGCACCTGCGGCGGGAAGGTCCGGACCGGGCCCTGCCGCCGCTGGCCGAACGCAGCGCGTACCGCGTGGTCCAGGAGTCGCTGACCAATGCGATCAAGCACGCACCCGGCAGCACGGTCCATGTCAGCATCGCCCGGCAGGCGGACCGGACCGAGGTGCGGGTGACCAACACCGCGCCGCGGACCGGCTCGCCGTCCGCCGGCCCGGGTTCCGCCGCCGGGCGGGCCCCGGGCCACCGCGGGCTGGCCGGCCTGCGCGAACGGGTCCGGCTCATCGGCGGAACGCTGCACGCCGCACCCCGGGAAGGCGGCTTCGAGGTCCTCGCCACCCTGCCCGACCAGGTGAACCCGGAGCGCGCGGGAAGTACGGGGGAGCTCCGGGAGCGGACCGGCTCGGAATCGGCGCAGCGGCTTGCCGCCGCCCGGCGCGGCGCCCGCCTCCGGTTCGTCGCCGCGTTCGCCGCCCCCGCCGGCTTCGCCCTCGTGGCACTCGCCTCCTGCGCCCTTCCGGCCCACCAGCTGACCACGTGTGTCCTGCGCCCCGCGGACTTCGCCGCGGTCCGGGTCGGCCAGGATCTCGACGAAGTGGTCCGGTTCCTTCCGGAGCAGGAGTTCCGGTACGTACCGGACGCCGTCCGGGCGCTGCCCGTACCCCCTGGGACCGTGTGCGCGTACTACCGATCGAACGGCAACCTCCTTGACCAGGTCGACGTGTACCGGCTCTGCTGCACGGGCTCCCGGCTGGCGGCCAAGGACGTGCTGCCGGGCTGAGCGATCGGGGAGACCCGCCGGATGAGGCATGATCGGGGGATGTCTGATCGCATCATCGCCGCCTGTGACGGAGCGGCCAAAGGTAATCCCGGGCCCGCCGGCTGGGGTTGGGTCATCGCCGACGCCCAGGGACGTCCCGAGCGCTGGGAGGCCGGGCCGCTGGGGCGGGCCACCAACAACATCGGGGAGCTGACCGCCCTCCAGCGGCTGCTGGAGGCGGTGGACCCGGGGACGCCCGTCGAGGTGCGGATGGACTCCCAGTACGCGATGAAGGCCGTGACCCAGTGGCTGCCGGGCTGGAAGCGCAACGGGTGGAAGACCGCCTCCGGCCAGCCGGTGGCCAACCGTGAACTCGTCGAGGCGATCGACCGGCTGCTGGCCGACCGTGACGTCACCTTCCAGTACGTTCCGGCACACCGTGAGGACGGCGACCGGCTGAACGCGATCGCCGACCAGGCCGCCAGCGACGCGGCGATCAGGCAGGAGGCCGCCGGTACGGCTCTCGGCAGCCCGGAGATGCCGGTTCCGGCTCCGGTCGCGGCGTCCCCCGCGCGCCGCAAGGCGGCCGCGCCGGGGAAGCGTACGTCCGCGGGCACCGCGACCGGTGGCGGAGGGTCCCGGGCCATCAAGGCGAAGTTCCCCGGCAGTTGCGCCTGCGGAAAGCCCTACGCGGCCGGTGACCTGATCACCAAGAACGGCAGCCGGTGGGGTCACCAGGCCTGCGGCGCTCTAGGGTCGGTGGACGCGTAGGTACTCCACCTCGTAGGACATCTGCGAGACGCCCGGCTCGGGCGCCGGGTGGTAGCGGCCGGCGCACACGGACAGGTTGACGATGAGGTACGCCCGCCAGTTGCGCCCGACGCCCCGGCGGTCGGCGAAGACGCGGGTGCCGTTGACCCACCACACGACCGAGCGCGATCCGAACTCGACCTTGAGGTCCACCCAGCCGCCGGGGGTGATGGAGGAATCCCGGTGGTAACGCGAGCCGCCCTTGACGTGGTTGGAGAGTTCGAGCAGGTCGGGGTTGTCGGGGTGGTACTCGAAGACGTCGATCTCGTTGCCGCCGTCCCGCCAGGTCCAGATCGCCGGCCAGGCTCCGATCTCGGAGGGCAGCCGCACCCGGGACTCCAGCACGTCGCCGGTCCGCACCATGAACCCCTCGCTGCTGCCCTCGGTGGTCAGCAGGCCCGCGTTCCACTTGCCGTCCGGGCGGCGGGTGGCCCGGAACGTGCCGGTACGGCTGTAGGAGGGGTCGGCCACGAGATAGTCGAGTTTGTTGTCGCCGGTGTTGGTGGGGCCGCCGTTCGGATAGGCCCAGGACCGGCCGGCGATCCACTGGGAGGTCGATCCGAAGTCCGCGGTGAAGACCGGGGCCCGGGCGCTCAGCGGTGCGGCCCCACTGTCGGGGGTACCGGTGAAGCGTCCCTTGAGCCGTCGGAGCCAAGTGAGAACCTGAGTGAGCACGAGCGGCTCCTTCCCCATGGGTTGACGCTCTTGCAGCATGCCCGGCCGCGAAGCAATACATACCGGTGGACCGGTTTGTCTTTGACCCTCTTCGGCGATCTCGCCGTCGACGTCGCCCACCAGGGGCAGGGGCATGGGCCGCGAACTCATCCTCGGCTTCGCCTCAACATGCGTTTCCCGTAAGCAAGTTAACCGCGTCTGCGGCGGGGTACGATCCGTGCCGTGGGGGGACTGGTAGGACAGAGCAGAGGGAAGGCCGTCCTGCGCGCCTGCGGCTGCGCGGTGGCGGGTCTGTTCCTGATCGCCGGGTGCACGGCCGACGGCACGCCGAAGGGCGGCACGGCGAGCGGCACCCCGGGCACATCGGCCACGCCGTCGGGCACGCCGTCGGGCACCGGCGGTCCGGGCACGGGAGGTCCGGGTCCGGGCAGCACCGGCGCGAGCAGCACCCCGGCCGCCCGGCCGGGCAGTTCCGTCCCGATCCCGATGCCGCCGGTCGACGAGTCCAAGCAGCCGAAGACGGCCGCCGAGGCCCGCGCCCTGCTCGGCCGGATCATCATCGCCGAGCACGACCTCGGGTCCGAGGTCGTGCGCAACACCCCGTTCGAGAGCGATCCCGGCCGCTGGCCCGTGCTCGACGAGAGCTGCGTCTGGCAGACCGAGGGCCTGCCGGCCGACGTGCTCGCCACGAGCACCCGCCACTTCCACGTCCCGGCCAAGGACGGCCGCGGCCGCGTACGGATCAACGCCACGGTCACCGTCCACCACAATCGCGAGGAATCCGGCTGGGAGACCGCCCGCGCCATGGAAGAGGTCCTGCGGTGCCCGGACCAGAAGCTGCGTGAGGGCGAGGACCTCAAGAGCCTGTGGGGCGGCGCCTTCTATCTCGGCGAGCAGATGAACGCCTGGACCGAGGACGCCTTCACCGAGTCCGGCAAGTACGTCAACGCGCAGGACGGCGGGCCCTACGACTACACCTGGTCCCAGGCCCAGTTCGGGCCCGTCACCGTGGCCATCTCCGCCAAGGGCGCGGAGGGCATCACCATCGGCGACCTGAACGCCTACGTGGCCCGGGGCACCGGCCAGATGATGATCCAGGCCAAGCAGGAGCTCGGAAAGGCGGCGGGCTGATGGAGCCGCTCCACCCCTCTGACCCCTCCCGGATCGGCGGACACCGGCTCCTCGGGCGCCTCGGCGCCGGCGGCATGGGCGTCGTCTACCTCGGCCGGACCGACGACGGTGCGCTCGCCGCGGTCAAGGTGATCCGCGCCGAGTACGCCGAGGAGGCCGACTTCCGGGCCCGTTTCCGCCGCGAGGCCGAGATCGCCGCCGAGGTGGACAGCCCGTGGGCCGTCCGCGTCACCGGCGCCGACCCGGACGCCGCCGAACCGTGGCTCGCCACCTCCTTCGTCGCCGGCCCCTCCCTCGCCGAGGCCGTCGCGGCCCACGGCCCGCTCCCGCTGCGCGCCGTACGGATCCTCGGCAAGGCCCTGGGCCAGGCCCTCGCGGTGATGCACGAGCAGGGACTCGTACACCGCGACGTGAAGCCCGGAAACGTCCTCCTCGGTATGGACCGGCCCCGGCTGATCGACTTCGGGATCGCCCGCGGCGGCGAGCACACCGCCCTGACCTCCGCCGACGCCGTACTCGGCACCCCCGGCTTCCTCCCGCCCGAACAGGCCGAGGGCCGCCCCGCCGAACCGGCCGGCGACGTCTTCTCGCTCGGCTGCCTCCTCGCGTACGCCGCCACCGGACGGCTGCCCTTCGGCACCGGCACCGTCGACGCCGTGCTCTACCGCACGGTCCACGACGAGCCCGAATTCGGCCCCGAGGTCCTCGCCGACCCCGAACTCACCGCCCTGCTGCGGACCTGCGTCGCCAAACACCCCGACATCCGCCCCGGCGCGCGCGAGCTCGACGCGGCACTGACCGAGGACACCCCGGGGGAGGGCACCGACTGGCTGCCCGACCCGGTCGTCGCCACCATCGCCGCACGCGCCGCCGCGCTGCTCGCCCTGCCCGGCATCGACGAGACCGTCGCCGACCCGGACGCCGCCCCCGCACCCGGCACGGCCGCGGCGCCCTCCCGCAGGCGGTTCCTCGCCCTCGCCTCCGGCGGCGCCGTCCTCGCGGCCGGCGGCGGCCTGGCCGCCTGGCTGGCGCTGCGCGACCAGGACAAACCCGGGAATCAGGCCGCGGACGCCCCGCGCCAGTGGGTGATCGGTGTGCACGCCGACCTCTCCGGCCCGCAGAAGGCCGCCGGACAGGCCCAGGAGCGCGGGGTGCGCCTCGCCGTCGACGCCTTCAACTCCCGCAAGGACAAGCCCTTCACGCTCACCGTCGCCACCGCCGACGACGCCGGGAAGGCTGAGCGCTCGGCGGCCGCCGCCACCGGACTCATCGCCAACCGCGACCTGTTCGCCGTGGTCGGCCCCACCGGCAACGACTCAGTGATCCCGTGCCTGGAACTCTACGGCGAGAGCTCCGTCCCCCTGGTGACCGTGTCCGCCCTGGCGACGACCTTCAGCATCACCGACCGGCGCAGCTTCTTCCAGAGCTGCCCGATCTCCTCGTCCCAGGCCGCCGCGGTCAACCTGCAGCTCGCCGGGAAGCAGGGCGTCCGGCGGATGGGCATCCTCAGCGACCGCGGCGGGGACACGGACACCTGGCAGGCGGCCCAGCTCATGGGCCGCACCATCGCCTACTTCGCACCCGAGGCCACCTACTACGGGCGCGTCGTCCCGCGCGGAGCCACCGACCTGGCCCCGGTGGTCACCGACCTTCTCGCGCACGGCATCGACGGCTTCTTCTACACCGGCACCCCGGCCGGCGGGGCCAAGGTCGCCGGGCTGCTGGCCGCCGCCGGCTTCCAGGGCCCCCGGGCGGCCGACTACACCATCGCCGGCCCCGACTTCCTCGGCGCGGCCGGCCAGGCGGCCGAAGGCTGGCAGTTCTTCACGCCGTACACGGGCCCGGAGGCCCCCGAGGTCGCGGAGATGACCCGCGCGCACCGGGCGGCGTACGGATCGGCCCCCGACATCTGGACCGCGGAGGCCTTCGACGCCACCCGCCTGATCATCGACCGGCTGGTCACCACCGCGGCGGGCGGTCGGCGCCCGACCCGCGCCGGGCTGCTGACCGCGCTCACCCAGGGCACCTTCCGCGGGCTGACCAAGGAATACACCTTCGACGACCGACAGCAGGTCAAAGGCAACATCTACTTCATGCACAAGGTGGAGGGGGGCCGGATGCGCTACGTCGGCCCGGCCGTCCAGCCCGCGGCAGGGTAGCCCAGGATGCGCCCCCTCACCCCCGCCGATCCCGCCGAGATCGGCGGCAACCGGCTGCTGGGACGCCTCGGTTCGGGCGGCATGGGCACCGTGTACCTCGCCCGCTCCGCCGCCGGCACCCTGGTCGCGGTCAAGGTCATCCGCGCCGACCACGCCGCGAACCCGGACTTCCGCGCCCGGTTCCGGCGCGAGGTGGAGGCCGCCGGGCAGCTGACCGGGCGCTGGGTGGTCCCGGTCGTCGCCGCCGACCCGCAGGCGCGCGAGCCCTGGCTGGCCACCCCCTACGTCCCCGGGCCCTCCCTGGCCGAGGCCGTAGGAGGGTACGGTCCGCTGCCCGTCCGGGCGGTACGGACGCTGGGCGCGCGGCTCGCCGAGGCGCTGGCGCAGGTGCACGCCGCCGGACTGGTCCACCGCGACGTCAAACCGGGCAACATCCTGCTCGCCCCGGACGGGCCCCGGCTGATCGACTTCGGGATCGCGCGGGCCGAGGGCGCGGTCACGCTGACCGCCGTGGACGCCGTCCTCGGCACCCCGGGCTACCTGGCACCGGAACAGGCCCGCACGGACGGCGCCGTGGCGGGCGCCCCGAGCGATGTGTTCTCCCTCGGCTGCGTCCTGGCGTACGCGGCGACCGGGCACGGTCCCTTCGGCGGCGGGCACGCGGCCGCGGTGGTCTACCGCACGGTGCACGACGAGCCCGAACTCTCCGGACTGCCAACCGAGTTGCTCGACACCGTGCTGTCCTGTCTGGCGAAGGACCCGGAGGCCCGGCCGACCCCGGACCAGCTGGGCGCCGTACTCGGGGACGACCTCGCCGGCCCGGACGGCGAGGACTGGCTGCCGCCCCCGCTGCCCCGCCTCATCGCCGAGCGTTCCACCAGGGCCCTGGACCTGCCCGTCCCGGAACCGACCCGGATCGACGCGCCGGAGGCGGCCGCCCGTGGCCTCACGCGCAGACGGCTGCTCGGCGCCGGCGCGGGCCTGGCCGTCATCGGCGCGCCGGTCGCCTGGTTCACCACCCGCGGCCGGGCCCGCGGCACGACACCCCCGCCCGAGCGCGAACTCGCCACCCACACCCTCGCCCTCCAGGCCGACCTGACCGGGCCCGGCAAGGAGATCGGCCAGGCCCACGAGCGCGGCATGAAGCTCGCCGTGGAACGGCACAACAGCCGGTCGGACGCCGCGTTCCGGCTGGCCCTGCGCGTCGCCGACGACGGCGGGGACGCCACGCGCGCCGCCCAGGTGGTCAAGGAGCTGGCCGCAGACCCCGCGGTGGTCGCACTCACCGGCCCCACCTGGGACGCGGTCGTGCCCCAGATGGCCGCTGCCTGCGACGCGGCCGATCTCGCCCTGCTGCTCGTGTCCGCCGACAGCCCCGAGACCGCGACCTCCCGGCAGGGATGGCGCACGGTGGTCGCCACCCGCCCGGCCGGCGACCAGCTCGCCCTCCCCGTGATCGACTGCTTCAGCCGGATACGGCCCGTCCGCCGCACGGGCCTGGTGGAGGACGTCGAAGGCGGCGAGCCCGCCTTCCCGGTCGTCCGGCACCTGCAGCAGTCACCGCCGTCGCAGGGCACGGTCACCGTCCATCGGATCCCCGCGGGGAGCTCCGACTTCGCCGGCGCCGTACGCGCGCTGACCGAGGCCGGGGCCGAGGCCGTCGTCTACGCCGGCACCTCGGCGCAGCGCGCGGCCACGATGGCCCGCGCCCTCACCGAAGGCGGATTCCAGGGCCGGCGGATGGGCATCCAGCACGCCATGGAACCGGCCTTCCTCACGGATGCCGGTCCGGCCGCCGAGGGCTGGCTGTTCGCCTCCCTCTTCACCGACCCGCTCGCCGTCCCCGCCGCCGCCGAGTTCGTCGCCGCCCACCGCGCCGCCTACGGGACCCCGCCCGCCCGCTGGGCCACCGAGGCCTACGACGCCGTGGGGCTGCTCGCCGCGACCCTGGCCGGCCTGGAGAAGGAGGGGCGGGACCGGGCGGGCGTGACCCGGCGGATCTTCCGGACGGCCCACGAGGGCCTGGCCAAGCCGCTGTCCTTCGACACCAACTCCCACGTGCTGACCAGAACCCGCACCGCCCACCTCTACCAGGTCGAATCCGGCGCGTACCGGTACCTGGGCATCTACCCGGACGTGAGCCCCGCGTCCGTGCGGTGAACGGGGCCAGGGGGCTCCGGGCTCCGGGTCTGCGGGCTCCGGGTCTGCCCGCTCCGGCGGCTACTCGAACCGGGTGGTGTCACCCGCGCCCCGGCGCACGATCTCGACCTCGCCACCGGAGAAGTCGATCACGGTGGTCGGTTCGGTACCGCAGTCGCCCGAGTCCAGCACGGCGTCCACCTCGTGGTCGAGCCGCTCCTTGATCTCCCAGCCCTGAGTCATCGGCTCGGGCTCGTCGGGCAGCAGCAGGGTGCTGGAGAGCAGCGGCTCGCCGAGCTCGGCGAGCAGGGCCTGCGTGACGACGTGGTCGGGGATCCGGACTCCGACCGTCTTCTTCTTCGGGTGCAGCAGCTGGCGCGGCACCTCCGAGGTCGCGGGGAGGATGAACGTGTAACTGCCGGGGGTCGCCGCCTTGATGGCGCGGAACACGTCGTTGTCGATCTGTACGAACCGGCCCAGCTGCGCGAAGTTCTGGCACACGAGGGTGAAGTGGTGACGGTCGTCCAGATTGCGGATCGACCGGATCCGGCTGATGCCGTCGCGGTTGCCCAGCTGGCAGCCCAGCGCGAAGCAGGAGTCGGTCGGGTATGCGACGAGCTTCCCGCCGCGGATCATGTCGACCACGCTGTCGATGGTGCGCCGCTGGGGATTCTCGGGGTGTACGTCGAAGTATTTCGCCATCCGCCGAGCGTACGCGGTCGGGACCCCGGCGCCGGAACGGCCCGGCGGGCCTGCCTGCGGCCCTGCCTGCGGCCCTGCCCGCCGGGACGCGCGGGACGGGTGCGACGATGCGCGGATGCGCACGCTGAACGAGCTGATCGACGTCGACGGTCCCGCCTGGCCCGAGCTGAGCGCGGAACTCGGCGCGGGATCCGTTCCGGTGGAGGTCCTGCCGGCCGATCCCGCCCTCGCCCGCGCGTCGCTCCTCCAGCTGCAGGTCACGGCACGGTCGTACCTGGGCGCGGTGACACTGCACTGCGGTGGCCTGCTCCTGGACGACGGCTGGCTGCGCGTCCTCGGCAGCCCCGCCGCCGACCGCTCCCGGGGACTGCCCGGACTCGCACAGGCCAACGCCTTCCCGTCGCTGTTCGACCCCGACTGGTGCCCGGATGCCGGGCTGGTCGTGGCGTACGACGTGCTGGGCGGGGTCTTCGCCCTGAACGGCGCGCGTCCCGCCGACAGCGGCCGCCCCGGAGGACCGGGCGAGATCGTCTACTTCGCGCCCGACGCGCTGCGCTGGGAGGCCCTAGGGGCCGGATATGCGGCCTGGCTGTCCTGGCTGCTGTCCGGAGCCCTCGACCAGTTCTACGCCGACCTGCGCTGGCCCGGATGGCGGGCGGAAGCCGCGGTGCTGAACGGCGGCCGGGGACTGTCGCTCTACCCTCCCCTGTGGTCCGCCGAGGGCCGCCGCGACCTGGCGGCGACCAGCCGTCGCGCCGTCCCCATGGCGGAGCTGCTGGGCTTCGCGCGGGAAACCGGGCAGCAGTTCGACGGGGTCGACCCGGGATTCATGGGCACGGTCTGACGGGGTCCGGGGATCCGGGTCGGGAGCGTGAGATCAATGATCATCAAGCCCCGCGTCCCGCAACCGGTCGTGTCCGCAGGGCTGTTCGTCGCAGCGCTCGCAGCCGTCGGCGCGAGCAGCCGTGCCCGTCGTGATCCTCGTACCCGAGTGGCTCGCGTGGGTGACCCGGTTCGTCCTGACGCCGCTCGCCGCGGCGGTGCTTCCGTGGTGCGCGGGCCGGTTCCTGCGCCAGTACGGCGAACTGCTGGGCGCCGGGCTGGAGCGGGAACAGCGCCTGCTCGCCGAACAGACCCGATTGCGCGAACGGACCAGGATCGCGCAGGGGATGCACGACCTCCTCGGTCACGAACTCAGCCTCGTCGCCCTGTCGGCGGGAGCGCTGCAACTGGCCCCGGCCTCCCGGAGGCCCACCGCACCGCCGCGCGGGACGTCCGGTCCAGGGCGGGAGCCGCCCTGGACCGGCTGGGCGAGGTGATCGGCCTGCTGCGCGAACCCTCGGACCCGGAGCCCGGGCCCGAGAGCGGACCGGGGAACGGGCTCGCCGGGATCGGGGTCCTGGTGGACCGGGCCGCCGAGGCGGGACTCGACGTCCGGCTGCAGATGGAGGGGGAAGCGGTGGCCGCCGCGCTGCCGCGGGCCGTCGACCGGGCCGCGTACCGCGTCGTCCAGGAGGCGCCGACGAATGTCGCCGAGCACGCGCCCGCCCCCCGGGCCACCGTCGTCGCCCATCTCGCGGCCGACGGCGCGGGCGCCCGCGTCGACGCCCTGACCGCCCGCGAACGGGACGTGCTGGGCCTCCTCGGCGGCGGACTGTCCAACGGGCAGATCGCGCGCTGCCTGCACCTGGCCGACGGGACGGTGAAGGCCCACGTCAGCTCGATCCTCGCCCGCCTCGGCGTCGGCAACCGGGCCGCGGCGGCGGTGGTCGCCCACGAAGCCGGAGCGGTCCTGGCGCCGCCCGGAGGCGGTGCAGCGCCCGAGGAGCGCTGACGCCGCGCGTCCGGCGGCGGGCCGTACCGCCGGCACGGCGCTCGCCCCGAGCGCCCCACACGCCAGGACGTCGTGCGGACCGGCAGGGCCAGGGCCACGAGCCGGGGACGTACGAGCGCCACCTCGGCCGCCAGCGCAGCGGCGAGCGTGGCGTGATTGCTCGGGAACGACCAGCCGCCCGGCACCGGACACGGCGCGACCGCCAGGGCCCCTGCCACGGCCCGGCACGGCCATTCCCCGTCGACCCGGAGCTTCAGCCCCTCGCTGAGCGTGTAGGCGGCCACGGTCCTGGTGGCCGCCAGGGCCACCCCGGCCAGGCCCGGCACGTCACGGCGCCGCAGGGCGGACAGGCCCGCCAGAGCAGCTGCAGGGCCAGGAGCAGCAGTCTGCCCTCGGTCGCCGCCGCCGCCGGCGCCGTCCCGGCCCAGGCCGGCCAGTCGCCCGCCACGCTCCGGGCGAGCGACCGGTAGGCCGTCGCCGAAACGCCCTCAGTGACGTGGACCGGCTCGTGCGTGCCCGGCGCGCCGGCGAGCGGCAGCCGTCGGGCCCATCCGTATCGGGTGTTCGATTCCATGGGGTCCGACCGTAGGAACGCCGGGGCCCGCCCGCCCCGGCCCCCGACGGACGTCAGGGTTGCGACATGCGCCGTTCCGTGCCGGGAAAGCGCCTGCCGAACGCGTGGCGGCCCTGACGGGGACGCTCCGGACGCTGCCGGGCAGGTTCGGGGGCACGATGAGAGGAAGCCGTGCGCCTCGGACCGCCCCAGGGCGGGTGGCGGCGGGCGGCGGCCGGGCCGACGATGCCGGAAGGAGCGTCGCCGATGGGAGCGATCGACGAGTCGGGGACCGGTGGGATCAGACCCGGCATGTCCGGGGTCTCGCCGCCGAGCGGTTTGCTCGACGTCCTGAACGTCGCGGCGGTCGTCCTCGACTCCGAAGGACGGGTCGCGCTGTGGAGCCCGCAGGCCGAGCAGCTGTTCGGCTGGACGGCGGCGGAGGCACTCGGCCGCCCTGCTGCCAAGCTGCTGGCCGCCAAGGAGCACGTAGGCCTGGTCACGGAGCTGTTCGCGCGCGTCATGGGCGGCGCGGGGGACTGGGCGGGAGCCTTCCCGGTGCGGCGCCGGGACGGCGCCACGCGCCTGGTGGAGTTCCGCAACATGCGGCTGCTCGACGAGCACGGCGAGATGTACGCCCTGGGCATCGCGACCGACCGCACCCGGCTGCGCCAGCTGGAGCGGGACCTCGCCCTGTCCGCGCGCCTGGTGGCCCAGTCCCCGATCGGCCTCGCGGTCCTGGACACCGAGCTGCGGTACGTGCTCGTCAACCCGACGCTGGAGCGGATCAACGGGCTCCCCGCCGAAGACCACATCGGCCGTGGCGTCCGCGAGGCCCTGGCCTTCCTCGACGACGCGGAGGCCGCCGAGTCGGCGATGCGCCAGGTCCTGGCCACCGGAACGCCGCTGCTCGAACAGTTCACGGCCGGCCGCACCCACGGCGGGGACCGCACCGAACACGCCTGGTCGGTGTCCTACTACCGGCTGGAGGACGCCACCGGCCGGGTACTGGGCCTCGCCACCTCCGTGGTGGACGTCACCCAGAGTCACCGGGCGGCCATCGAGATCGCCCGCAGCCGCCGCCGCCTGGCGCTCATCGCGGACGCCACCGTCCGCATCGGCACCACCCTCGACCTCGACCAGACCGCCCGCGAGCTCGCCGACGTCGTCGTGCCCGAGCTCGCGGACATCGCCGCCGTCGACATCCTCGACTCCGTCCTCGAAGGCCGGCCGACCCTGCGGTCCTCCGCCCACGAGCCCGCCGTGTTCCGGGCCCTCGCGCTGGCCGCCGCCTATCCCAGCGACGCCGTCCGCGCCGCCGACCCGCCCGGCGACATCGCCCGCTACGCCGCGGACCGGCTCGTCACCCAGTCCGTGACGACCGGCCACCCGGTCCTCGTCGCCCACGTACAGGCCCAGGACATCTCGCGCATCGCCCGCGACAGCACCGCCGCCGACCTCCTGAGCCGCGCCGGGCTCCGCTCCTACCTGGCCGTTCCGCTCATCGCCCGCGGCGAGGTCCTCGGCGCCCTCGACCTCAAACGCACCCGCAACCCGCTGCCGTTCAACGACGACGACATCGTGCTGGCCGGCGAACTCGCCGCCCGCGCCGCCGTGTGCATCGACAACGCCCGCTGGTACCGCAACGCGCACCACACCGCCCTCGCCCTCCAGCACCACCTCCTGCCGCACCACCCGCCGCCCACGCCCGGCCTGGAAGTCGCCTACCGCTATCGGCCCGCCGCTGCCAGCAGCGAGATCGGGGGCGACTGGTTCGACGCCATCGCCGGACCGGACGACACCACGGTCCTCGTGGTCGGAGACGTCATGGGCAGCGGCATCAACGCCGCCGCCAGCATGGGACAGCTGCGTACGGCGACCCGCACCCTCGCCGAACTCGCCCTCGACCCGCCCCAGGTGCTCCACCAGCTGGACCACACCACGGCCGCACTGGAGGAGACCATCGCCACGTGCGTCTACGTCGTCTACGACCCACACGCCGCCCAGTGCCGGGTCGCCCTCGCCGGACACCTGCCGCCCGTCCTCATCCGCTCCGGCCGCCGGCCCCGGCTCCTCGACCTGCCCACAGGCGCCCCGCTCGGCGTCGGCGGCATCCCGTTCGAGTCCACCACCATCGCCATGGACCCCGGCGACCAGCTCGTCCTCTACACCGACGGCCTGGTCGAAACCCGCGACCAGCCCATCGACGAACGCCTGGACCTCCTGCTGACCCTGCTCGCCGACACCGGACGTCCGCTGGAGGAGACCTGCGACCGCCTCCTGGACTCCCTGCGCCGCACGGACGACCACGACGACGTCGCCCTGGTCATCGCCCGCGCACGATCCCTCCCGACGGGCTCCGCCTGAGCCGCCTCTTCCCGATCTTGCCGGACGGGCCCCGGCCCGGCCGGCTGTTATCGTCCGAGGTATGCCTGAGCTCATAACCCCGACCCCCCACCTGCACACTTCCTGGCTCGCCGCGCAGAGTGAAGGGGGACCGGACGCCCACATCGACGGTGGCGGGCTCGGCTCCGACGACGAAGTGGACACCCCGGAGGGCTTCGCCGCCTGGGTGGAGCGACTGCGCCGGTACTCGGACCGCACCCTGCCGGTCGACCACGGCCGGGTCCACGCGACGTACTGGTGGATCGCCGAGGGCGACACGTACCTGGGCGCGATCGACCTGCGGCACTACCTGAACGGCTTCCTCCTCGACGCGGGCGGCCACATCGGCTACAGCGTCCGGCCCTCGGCACGTCGCCGGGGCCTGGCCACCTGGGCCCTGGGGGCCGTTCTGTACGAGGCGCGCATCGTGGGGATGGACCGGGTCCTGCTGACCTGCGACCCGGACAACGAAGCGTCCATCCGCACGATCGAGGGCAACGGCGGGGTACTCGAGGACGTCCGCGACACCCTGATCGGCCCCAAGCGGCGGTACTGGATCGATCTCTAGGCCGTGTCGCGGGGCAGGCGGGACTTTGCGGACACGGCCTTGGGGGCATCGGCGACAGGACCGGGAACCGCCCGGCGGGGCGGGCGCGCCACCGGGAGCCCCGTGTCGTTCCACGGCCGTACGGCCGCGGTGGGTCGATAGTGGGAGGGTGAGCGACAGGCCGGAGGGACCCGGGCCCGGCGGCGCCGGAGACGGCACCGCATGGTCCGGACGTGAAGGGGCGCGCGCCTTCGCGGCGGTGGAGGCGGCCACGGACTGGCTGCTCGGCTACCCGTTCGTCTTCCGCGCCCTGGCTCGCCGCATCGGCGCCGGCGAGGTCCTGGTGGACTACGGATGCGGGCCGGGCAAGGTGGCCGACGAGGCGGCCCGGAGGCTGGGCGCACGGGTGCTGGGGGTGGACACCTCCCCCGAGATGCTGGCGCTGGCCCGCGGTTCGGCGACCGCGGTGGCCGAGTACCACCTGGTCGAGGACGGACGCGTGACCGGCCTGCCGGACGGCTGCGCGGACGCGGTGATGTGCAACCACGTACTGGCCTCGCTGCCGACCGAGGAGGCCGTGCTCGGCGTGTTCACCGAGATCCGCCGGCTCCTGCGGACGGGCGGCCCGTTCGTGCTGCTGGCCACCGATCCTGCGTGCAGCGGCACCGAGTACGCCTCGCTGCGGATCGGCGAACCGGGCGAGGTGTACGGGCCGGGCGACGAGCTGACCGTACGGCTCCGGCGCACGGACGGATCCTGGCAGGAGGTGCGCAACCACGCGTGGCCCGTCGGCGCCCTCCCGGCCCTGCTGGAGCGTGCGGGATTCCGGGACGTCGTCCAGCACCGGCCCACCGTCGACGAGGCACGGACCGTGGCCGACGCGGACTTCGCGGCCGGCCGCACCTGGTCCGCGGAGCGGGCGGGACCGCCCCTGGTCCTCACGACAGCGCTCGCGGCCTGAGCCAGGCCCTGGACAGGTCCTCGGTGTTAGTGTCGCGCCATGTCGTCCAAGGCCGAAATAGACGTGGTGACCGCCGAGTTCTTCGGCGCCTTCGACAACCGTGGCGGCAAGGCGGCCGATCTGGACCGGATCCGGCGGCTGGTCCTGCCGGGCGGAGTGATCACCATGACCGGCCCGCAGTTCACGGTCTGGACCGTGGACGAGTTCATCGAGCCGCGCCGCCTGTTGCTGGGCGCCGGCGGGCGCCTGGCCGAGTTCTCCGAGTGGGAGACCTCCGAACGGACCGAGATCGCGGGCGACATCGCCTCGCGGTTCGGCGAGTACCGCAAATCCGGACTCCTGGACGGCAAGCCGTTCGAGGGGGCCGGGACCAAGACCATCCAGTTCGTCCGCACCGCGAACGGCTGGCGGATCGCGGCCTTCGCCTGGTACGACCGGCCCTGATCACGCCCGGCCGCAAGGCCGTTGTCGGATATGGCCGATCACCGGGAGGCCGGGCCGGTCAGAGCGGCGCGGAGTCGGGCGAGCCGGTCGGCGGCCGAGCCCCGCACCCCGGGGTGGGCGGCGCAGAAGCGCTGCCAGGCTCCCTCGTCCACCCGTACGCCGGCCAGGCACGGCGGCTCCGGGAGGGGCCGCTCCCGGCAGGCCTCCGCCAGCAGTACGGCGTCGTACAGGTCCTTGCACTGTGGTCCGCCCTCGGCCGCGGCGTCCGCCACGAGCCACCGCAGCTTCCAGGCCAGCGACAGCCGGCGGCTCGCCGTCCGGACCACCGTGACCCCGCCGTCGCCTCGCGGCACGGCCGTCCAGACGGGCGGCTCGGGCAGCCGCTCGTCGCGGGAGAAGTCCAGCTGCGCCACCCCCTCCGGGCCGGAGTCCGCCCGCCACGGGATCAGGATCCTGATCCCGCCGGGCCCGTCCTCGCCGTCCGTGTACGCGTAGGCCCACGTACCGTCCCGGCGCGCCCCGTCCGCGTCCAGCAGGACGCCCGCGGCCGCCCTCGGGCAACCGCGGACCCGTTCCAGCAGATCTTCGTACGGCGGGAAGTCCGCCGGCTCCGGCTCCGGTTGCCAGACCAGGCCCTCCGGGGGGACGTGAGCGCGCAGTCCCCGTGTCTCGAACTCCTCCTCCCCGTCCGCCCAGATCTCGTAGCGGGCCGCACCGTCGGCGGCCTCCGGCCACTGCTGCACGGTGTCGTACGCCGGGACGTACGGGTGGGGGTACCGCGGGTCGACGGGCACCGGCGACGGCGGCGGCACGACGAAGTCGAGGTCACCCGGCGGCCGGGCCCGGCCGCCCACCCAAGCGGGCATGACCATGCTGCCGCGCAGGACCAGGTCGTCGCCCCACGCGGATTCCGCGATCAGCCGCAGGAGATGGTCGAGGGCGGCACGGCCGTGCCCTGCCGCCGCCGTCCGGTCGTTCACCGTCATGCCGCGACTGTAGGCGCCGCCACCGACAGGGCCGTGGCCCACCGGCGCAGCGCAGCTCCGACCGGCCGGCCGCGGCGACGGTGCCGAGGAAGCGACGGCCTAGCCGTGCGGGGTGCAGCAGCCGTCGCGCAGCATCTGGTCCAGTACCGCGCGCCAGCCGGCCGGGTCCGGGGACGGGTCCGGTGGCTCGGCGGACGGGGTGAAGGCACGCTCCAGGGCGGGGCGTTCACGCAGGTTCCCGCCGCGGACGGTCGCCCGTACGCGGACCAGGTCGTCGAAGTCGGTGAACGGATCGCCGTCGACCAGGGTGAGGTCGGCGATCCGGCCGGGCTCGACCGTGCCGAGCCGGTCCGCGACGCCGAACATCCGGGCCGGGTTCAGGGTCACCGTGGTCAGGGCCTCCGCCGGTGTCAGCCCGTACCGGTGCAGGGCCCGCAGGGCGAGGTGGAGATGGAGACCGACCGGGGTGAGCGGCGCGTCGGTGCCCAGCGCGAGGAGCCCGCCGCCTTCGACGACACGGCGGTAGACGCCGACCTCCCGCTCCAGCGCCGCGCTCTGTTCCGCGCTCGGCGGCGCGGCGGCCGCGGCCCGGATGGCCGCCACGTCCCAGGGCGGCATCAGGGACGTCACCCGCGGATCGTCGGCGAGCGCCGGATCGGCGCCGATCAGCGGGAGGGCCGTGAAGGGGGTGGCGATCAGATCGAGACCGCCGTGCGTGTAGACCTCCAGGGTGTCCTGGTACGTGTGCCCCCGCGGGGTCGCACCGTGCCCGTACTCGGCACGCTCGGTCGCCACCAGGTGCGTGGTCAGGTCCTGGCCGGACCGGATGCCGGGGGCGCACAGGTGGGAGCCGGCCAGGACACCGAGCCGCTCGTGCGCGAAACGGGCCGCCTCGGCCATCTGCTCGTAGGGAGCTCGTACGTACGTCTTGACGAAGTCCCAGTCCAGCGCCGCGGCCCGGGCCAGCGAGCGGGCGAACCCGGCTCGCGTGCGATGGGCGCGCCCCATGCTGTAGGCGACCCGCGAGCCGTCGAGGAGCTCCCCGCCCGCCAGCAGGCGGGGAGCGGCGAGCAGCCCGGCCCGGATGTCCTCGCGCAGCCGGGCCTGTTCGTAGGCGGAACCACCGAGCGAGACCACGGTCGTGACCCCGTACGCGAGGTGCAGCGCACCCTGGCGCGCCCCGTAGGTGTAGGGGTACGGATGGACGTGCGCGTCCCACAGGCCCGGCAGGACCGTGCCGTCGGAGCAGTCCACGGTGCGGGCGGCGCGGCGGCCCGGCCGGTGCGGCTCGACGGCGGTGATCCGGCCGCCGCCGATCACGACGTCGACGTCGGCGCGGGGCGCGGAGCCGGTGGCGTCCCACAGCAGTCCCGCGTGCACGACGGTGTCGACGGGCGCGGGGCGCCGGTAGTTCAGGGAGACCGGTACGGTCCGGGGCGCTCCGGCGGGTGCTCCGGATCCGTCGAGGGAGAGCAGGCGCAACCGGGCACAGGACTGGTAGAGCAGGGTGCGGGAATCGGCGGACCACGATGGGTGGTCGGCGGGCTCGTCGGTCAGGCGGCGGGCCGGTCCGGTCGGGGCGCCGTCGGGGCCGACGGGCAGCAGCCAGAGGGCGGACTCGCCGACGCAGGCCAGGAAACGGCCGTCGGGCGACCAGACCGGGCCGGAGGCGTAGCGGTCCGCGAGCGAGGCGTGCGGGGCGAGCGCGTGCAGGCGGGCGGCGCCGGTGGCGGAGTCGACGATCCGGATGAGGTTGTAGCCCTCGCGGAAGCGCCGGCTGAGCCGGTTGCGGTCGCAGAGGGCCAGAAGACGGCCGTCGGGCGACCAGCTGGGCGGGCCCGGCAGACCGCCGCCGCCGAGGGCCGCGACCAGCGGGGTCTCGGTCCCGGTCGCGAGGTCGCGGACGAGGAGCCGCCCGGCGAGATCGAGGGCGGCGAGCCTCGTACCGTCCGGCGACAGCACCCCGTAGACGCGCCCGCCCGGGGCGAGGACGCTCTCCCGGCCGCTGTCGAGCTCCCGGCGGCGCACGGTGTTCAGGCCGTCGCGGTCGTCGGTGTAGACCAGCGCGCGGCCGTCCGGGCTCCACACCGGCCCCTGGACGTAGGCCGTCACGGGGGCCTGGACGATCTTGCGTGGTGCGCCTCCGGTGACGGGCGCGACCCACAGCGCGTTGAGTGCGGCGAAGGCGACACGGCGGCCGTCGGGGGAGAGGGCCGGCAGGTGGATGCCCCGGACCGGAAGGCTCCGTTCGGCCTCCAGGACGTACTCCTTGACCCGGTAGCGGGGTCGGGCCACTTCGAGGGTGGCGTCGAGGGAGATCTCGCTGCCGGCGTCGCCGTCGTCCCGGTGGGGGCGGATCACCCGGAACCGGCCGTCGAGGGTGATCAGCAGCCGGTCGTCGCCGATCCAGCGCGGGGGAGCGGGTGCGAGGTCACCCTCGAGGGGGACCGGACGGCCGTCGGCGAAGAGGGAGAGGTTCTCGGCCTTGCGGGGGCCCGGGGTCGCGCACAGCCAGGCGGTGCGTCCGGACGGGGAGAGCGCGGGAGCCAGCAGCCTGCCGTCGGTGACGGTGTGCTCGACCCGGACCGGGCCGCCTCCGCCGGGGTCCGCGGCCACGGAGGCGAGGGTCCGGGCGGTCAGGGTCTCCCCGGTGGGCGTGCCGCGTACGAACAGGACGCGCGAGCCGTCCGGAGACCAGACCGGGTCGAAGTCCTCCCACTCCCCGTCCTGGCCGGGGCCGTCCTGTCCAGGCAGACCCGTCAGCCGGCGCGGGCGGCCGCCGGTCACGGTGACGGTCCAGATCCGGTACGGGCTCCCGGCCACCGGATCACCGCCGCGCTCGGAACAGAAGGCGAGGGAGCGGCCGTCGGGCGACCAGGCGGGCGCACGGTGGTCGAACGGCCCGTCGGTGAGCGGGCGCAGGCCGGAGCCGTCCGCGTTCATCACCCAGATGTGGAAGGCGCCGCCGCGGTAGGCGCTCATCGCCACCCGGCGGCCGTCGGGGGAGAACACCGGGCGGCCGGGTTCGAGGTCGGGCGGGGTCAGCGCCGTCGCCGGCGAACCGTCCGGAGGCAGCGACCAGAGCACGCCCTGAACCTCGGCGACGACCCGGTCCCCGGTGGCGGTGGCGGTGGCCGCTCCGTTGGTCGCCCGGGTGAAGCGCAGCCTGACCGGGTCCCCGGCGCCGCCGCCCGGGACGGCCGCCGCCGCGGACGCGCGGCCGAGCAGCCCCGTCAGGGCGCCCGCCGAAGCCGCCTGCAGAACGGTCCTTCGCGCAACTCGCAACCCGACCACTCGCCCTGTCCGTCGATGACCGCCCCGGATGTCCCGTCAGCCACGCAAACGATCACGACCCAGGTCGGGCAACGGGGCCGCGCACGGGTGTGGTGGGAAAAGGGTTTGCTCCCGCGGGCGGTCGGCGATCGGATGGGACTCCATGAGCACCGCACAGATGATGCATCCAGGCGCGCACCCCGTCGACGAGGACCTCGTACGCCGTCTGATCGCCGGTCAGTTCCCCCGGTGGGCCGGTCTGACCGTGGAACGGCTGCCGTCGGGCGGCACGGTCAACGAGATGTACCGGCTGGGCGACAGCATGGTCGTACGGCTGCCGATGCTGGCGGGCGGGGCCGAGGACGTGGCGATGGAGCGGGAGTGGCTGCCGCGCCTCGCACACCGCCTGCCCACGGCCGTCCCCGAGGTCCTCGGGGCCGGGGAGCCCGCGCAGGGCTATCCGTGGTCGTGGTCGGTGTACCGGTGGCTGGCGGGGGAGAACCCCGAGGCCGGGGCGCTGCACGAGCCCGTGGCACTGGCCCGTGACCTCGCCGCCTTCGTGGCGGCGATGCAGGGCATCACGCTGCCGGGCGCGCCGAAGGCCTACCGCGGGGGGCCGCTCGCCTTGCTCGACGCGCCGACCCGGGCCGCGATCGAGCAGCTGCGGGAGATCCCGGAGGAGGGCGTCGACTGCGATGCCGTGGCCGCCGTATGGGAGGACGCGCTGCGGGCCCCGGAGTGGGACGGGCCGCCGGTGTGGCTGCACTCCGATCTGACGCCGGGCAACCTGCTGGTGGACGGGGGCAGGCTGACGTCGGTCATCGACTTCGGGTGCATGGGGGTGGGAGATCCCGCCTGTGATCTGTTCCCGGCGTGGAACCTGCTGCCGACCGGTGCGAGGGCGGTCTTCCGCGAGGAGCTCGGCGTGGACGAAGCGACCTGGCGCCGAGGCCGGGGGCGGACGCTCTCGCAGGCACTGAACGCGCTGCCCTACTACCGCACGACGAACCGGGTGATGGCGGCCAACGCCCGGCACGTGATCCGGGAGGTGCTGGGAGAGGACCCGCGGTGAGGCCCGGCCGGGCCCGGCGGAGGTGCACCGGGCCCGGCGGAGGTGCACCGGGCCCGGCCGGGGAGTGCGCCGGGCCCGGGCCGCGAGTGTGCCGGGCCCGGGCCCGCCGACCTGCGGTCGGGTGTGCTCAGGAACTGGCCGCGGAGGTGCAGGCCGCGCTGCCGCCGCAGAAGGTGACGTCCCAGTGGTTGCCCTCGCGGGCATAGACGTTGCCCGCGGCGGACCGGTAGCGGGCGGCGCCGTCCCCGCGGTCGGCGATCCGGGTGAAGCTGCCGGTGACGTAGTTGCTGACACAGCTGGTCGGGCTGAAGTCGATCTTGTAGCCGTTCCAGTGGCTGTAGGTGCCCGAGGCGTGTCCCACCTCGGTTCCGCCCGTGATGGTGAGGGCGCAGTGGCTCGCGGTGCGCAGGGTGCGGACGTCGCTGATGGTGGCGGCATTCACCTGCTCCAGCGAGGTGCAGGTGGCGTTGTTCCGGTTGCTGCAACCACCGCTGGAGGACAGGACGATCCCGCCCGTCGCGTTCAGTTGGCTCACGGCCGACGCGTGGCTGAGCTTCGCCGGGGCGGCGTGGGCGGTGCCGGGAACGAGCAGGGCGACGAGGGCCGCCGTGGTGCCGACGAAGCCGGTGGCGAGGGTGCCGCGGAGTCGACTGCGCATGAGGATCTTCCCCTTCTCCGATCGGAGTGCTGACCACACATACTTCAGCAGCGGAGATCGTGCCAGCGCAGGCCGAAGGGGGCATCTGTCCGGTACGGGACAGCCGGCCGCTCCGGCAGGGCGTGGTGCGCCGCCCGGCCGCGCCGGACGCATCGTCCGATCGGCGCAGGTGGAGGGATCAGCGCCCGCCCGGGAGCCGCTCGTCCTGGAGCCGGTCGCGCTGCAACTGGTGGGCGAGGGTGCGGCGTACCGAGGCCGAAACCGTCACCGGCGCATCGGCCGTCGCCTTCGGCGGGACGTCGAGACCACGGCTGATCTCGTCGTAGGCGGCCCGGAAACCCGCGGGCAGCTCAGCGCGACGGAGCGTCAGGTCGTCTTCGAGGAGGCGCCGCAGCTCGTCGACGGTCCGGGGTGTGAAGCGCTTCCGGCCCCGGGCGAGCGCGTCCACGCAGCGGGTGCAGCGAGCGGCGTCGAGGGTCTCGGCGACCGCCTCCGCCAGCCCCCACAGACGCCCTTCGAGCCACGGGGTGTCGTACTGGTCGAGGGCGAACCCCATCGGCGGCGTATGAGTGCCGACCGCGTACTTCGCCACCTGCTTGGACACGGCGGGCTGACTCATGTCGGTGATCCGGGCGATCGTGTCCTGGGTCCAGCCGAAGCCGGCGAACAGCTTGATCATCTCGGAGCGCAGCTTCCGCATCTCCTCACCCGCGCGGATGACCTCGTTCATGCCGGCGAGCATCCGCACAGCCTGTTCCTCGGTCAGGGGGCCGGATGTCCGCCGCGCACTCTCTCGGTCTGCCACCACTCGGTTATACACCGCGGCGCGCCCTGCGCCATAACCAGGTTGTACAACCAGGTTATGACTGTCAGGATCCGCGGCATGCCCACATTCACCGCACCTGACGGAACCCGGCTCGCCCACCGCATCCTGGGGAGCGGCGACCCGGTCGTCTGCATCCCCGGAGGCCCCGCGGACTCCGGCTACCTCGGCGACCTCGGGGGTCTGTCCGCGTACCGTCGGCTGATCGTCCCGGACCTGCGCGGCACCGGCCGGTCCGCGGTCCCCGAGGACACCTCGTCCTACCGCTGCGACCGCCTCGTCGGGGACATCGAGGCCCTGCGCGAGCACCTCGGGCTCGCCCGGATCGACCTGCTCGGCCACTCGGCCGGGGCGAACCTCGCCACGCAGTACGCGGCCCGGTACCCGGACCGTGTCCGCAGGCTCGCCCTGATCACCCCCGGCACCCGCGCCGTCGGCGTGGTCATCACCGGGGAGAGTCGGCGGGAGCTCGCGCGGCTGCGGAAGGACGAGCCGTGGTTCCCCGAGGCGTTCGCGGCACTGGAGGCGATCACCGAGGGCACCGGCAGCGACTGGGATGCCATCAGCCCCTTCTTCCACGGACGGTGGGACGACGCCGCCCGGCGGCACCAGGCGGCGGCCCGCCCGGACAACACGGAGGCCGTCACCCTCTTCGCGGCCGATGGAGCCTTCGACCCGCGGGCCACGCGCGCCGCGCTCGCGGCCTGGAGGAGCCCCGTGCTGCTGCTCGCGGGGGAGTTCGACCTGAACAGCCCGCCTCGGTCGGTGGCCGAGTTCGCCGACCTGATCCCGGGAGCCACGTTCGTCGTACAGCCGGGTGCGGGCCACTACCCCTGGCTCGACGACGCCGGCCGGTTCGTGGCGACCGTCGCGGCGTTCCTGGCGTAGCGGCACGTACGTGGTCCGGGCGCGGGCAGGGCGACGGCCCCGGCCGGATTCCCCCCGGCCGGGGCCATCACAGGGCAGGCGCGTCGTCCCCGCGCGCCTGCGTGATCACCAGAGCACGGGCAGGCGCTCCGGGATGCGCTTCATGAAGCGGGTACGCCACACGAGCTGGTCGACCGGCACGGCGAGGGCGAGGTGGGGCATCTTCTCCAGGAGCACCTCGATGGCGATCTCCGTGTGCCGCTTGCCGAGCGCGGTGGCCGGGCAGTAGTGCTGGCCGCCGCCGAAGGAGAGGTGCGTACCGGCGTTCGGCCGGTCGATGTCCGCGACGTGCGGGTCGGGGTACACGTCCGGGTCGGTGTTGGCGGCCTCGACCAGGACGAGCAGCAGCTCGCCCTTCTTCACCTCGACGTCGCCGAGGGTGACGTCCTCCAGCGCGAGCCGGGGCAGGCCGTCGGCGATCGACAGGTTGATGCGCAGGAGTTCGTCCACCGCGGCCGGGATCTTCTCCGGCTCCTTGCGCAGCCGCTCCCACATCTCGGGGTTCTGGAGCAGGGAGAAGATCGCCATGGTCAGGAAGCCCATGGTGGAGATGACCCCCGCACCGAACAGCGTGACGCCCACGGTGGCGAGCATCTCGTCCGTCAGGTGGTCGTAGTCGGGGTCGTTGCGCAGGGCGGCGAGCTCGGCGATCAGGCCGGTGGTGGTGGGGTCGTCGAGGCGCTCCACCATGTAGGCGATGTCGCGGTCCCAGTTGAGCTTGGCGCCGGTGACCGGGCAGGCCGAGTTCATGAACGCGATGTCGAGGCTCGCCGCCAGGCGCGGCGCGTCGGACTCGGGAATGCCGAGGATGCGGCAGTGCAGGTTCTCGGCGTACGGGTTGGTGAACCGGCCGCGCAGATCGACCGGCGCCCCGTGGCTCAGGAGGCTGTCGACCAGGCTGGTGGCCTGGGCGCGCATCCAGTCGGTGAGCCCGTCGGTCTTCGGGTTGATCGCCTTGAGGACGGCCTTGCGCAGTCCCGCCCCGGTGATGTTGCCCATGTTGTTGACGACCTCGGGCGGGATCGTCAGCGCGTACTGGCGGGGCGCACCCGGGGCCGAGGTGTCCTTCAGGCTGAACCGGGGATCCTCGAGGACCTGCTTGGCCAGCGGATAGGAGGAGACGAGCCAGGCTTCGTCCCCGGCTATCGTGCGGACCCGCTTCACCGGTTCGGCGCGCAGCTCCTCGATCTCGGCCGGGAGCTGGTCGCCGCGCGCGGAGAAGGGGAAGTCGAGCAGGGTCTCAGTGGACATCGGGAGCTCCTTCGGCGGGGGTGATGATGGCGTGACCCTGGTTGCGCGAGGCGCGCAGGCCCGAGCCGCGTGAGTAGAGCAGTTCCGCCATGGGCAGGAGCTGGTGGTAGCAATTGAGGGAGGACGGCACGCCGAGGATGGCCGGCGTGTCGAGGAAGAGCGGCATCTCGGCGCAGACGTACTCCAGGCACACGTCGCGCTGCCGCGTGGTGGCGGCCTTCCCGTTCAGGACCTTGGACGAGAGGAACGCGTCGACCAGCGAGTTGCTGGTCTTGCGGAACTCCGGGTCGGTGTCCAGAAGGGTGGTCAGGTGACTGTGGAGCGCCCGGTAGGCCGGGATGTCGGTGAGGGAGGACATCGGGCGGGCGCGGAGGCGGGTGCCGGTGGGGTCGGCCTCCGCGGCGGCGTTGTTCACCTTGGCGCGGACGCCGCGCAGGTTCTTCACCGCCTTCCGGCGCGCTTCGTCCTCGCCGTAGCCGAGAGCCTCGTACATCTCGGCCACGTGCATGTCGGTGTAGATGAGGTCGACCTGCTCGAAGTTGCGCAGGCCCCAGTGGGCAAGGTCATTGACACGTTGGGCCGAAAAGTAACTGTTCCCCGGGGAAATACCTATGACGGCATGATCGCCTTCGGTGCTGATCACCTGGCAATGCGGGGTGTACGGCCGGACTGTGAAGACTTCGGTTGCTGTCGTCAACAGGGGTCGGGTCCTTTGTGCCGCTAGTCCCATGGGGCCCTGTGCCCCGGGTGTGGCGGCGACGTGATGGAAAGCTACCCGAACTGTGAGCGACGTTCCATGTCTTCTGGGTAGTAACTCATCTGTCGGACAACACAGTTGACCCGGGCACCTTTCCGAACGGGCCGATGCGTCCCTGGTGACGGCCTGTCGGCCGTGTTTTACCGGGTGTTTCCGGAACGGCCACCGGTGAGAAATCGGTCGGCCGACCGGAATTCCTTCCGGCCCATTCTGGCCGGGATTCGACGGTGATGGGCCATCAACCTCTGCTCGGGACAAGGGCTTTCCGAGCGGCTCGCCCGGGCCGGGCGGGCCGGTGGTGCACAGCGCGGGAAAGGGAGCCCGGTTCAGTAGTCGAGTACGGCGAGGACCGGCGCATGGTCGGAGGGGCTGTCGTGCGGCGCGGCCGGGTGCGCGCCGTCCACCGTCGGCAGCTTCTCCGTGCCGGTGAAGACCCGCTCCAGCCGCGGCAGCAGCGCCTGGCTCACCAGGATGTGGTCGATGAGCTCCTTCTGGCCCTCGAAGACGCGGGAGAAGCCGCCCTGTTCGAGGATGCGCGGCGCGAGGTTCCAGAGCCGCCGCGGGTCGCCGAGGTCGGTGTCCTGGAAGCCTCCGGTACCGATCTGCGAGCCCGGCGGGCCGTACAGGATCTGCGTGGTGGCCGCCTTGAACTCGTCGTTGAGGTCACCCATCACGATCACCTCGTGCGTGCGGCCGTCGCCCTGCAGGAGCCGGTCGGCCACGAAGCGCATGGTGACGGCCTCGGCGGCCCGGCGGTACAGGGCGTACGAGGCGTAGCGGGCGCGCAGTTCCTCGTCGTCCGTGCTGTGACGGTTGCCGGGGAAGGTCAGCAGTTTCGACTTGAGGTGGCAGACGGCCACCCCGACGGTGTGGCCGGGCACGGGACTCCAGCGCACGACCAGGCCGCCGCGGCCCATCCTCCTGATCATGGTCCCGTCGTCCTCGACCCGGACGGGCGGGAGGTGGTCCGGGAAGGCCGTACGGTCCTCGACCACGGTGAGCGGCCGCGGGCTGAGGAAGCCCGCCCGGATGCCACGGCGGTCGGGGTGCGTCGACAGGGCGATGTGCCAGTCGCCGCCGAGCCGGTCGACCAGATCGGTCAGCGCCTCGTGGCTGCCCACTTCCTGGACGCCGAGGAGATCGGGCGCGAGATGGTCGATGGTGGCCGCGAGACCCTCCAGCTTCGCCTGGTAGGTGGCCTCGTCCTGGGCGGCGCAGCGGTTCGAGGGCGGGCCGCCCGGGGGCAGGGGGCGGCACAGGTTCTCCAGGTTCCACGTACCGATGACCACGCTCACGGCTGCTCCTGTCCTCAGGTCGTCGCCGGTCGCCGTCAGCCGTCAGCCGGTCTTGGGCGCGACCGGTTTGTGGCCGGGATACACGTGATCGGGGGTGACGATGCTCGTGACCGCCTCGCCGAAGAGCGTGCTGGGCTCCTGGCCCTTGTACTGGCTGTCGGTGTTCAGGACGATGACCATCGTCGCCTGTGCCGACGGCAGGTAGACGGGCAGGACCTCGTACCCGGGGATCGAGCCGTTGTGGCCGATCCAGCCCTGGACGTCGAAGATGCCCAGTCCGTAGCCGGCACCCGGAATGTCCATCGGGGTGGTCTTCAGGCGCTCGGCCTGGGTCGCCGGCTTCAACAGCGTGCCGGTGGCGAGCGTGCGGGCCCAGCTGCGGAGGTCCTGGAGGTCGGAGACCATCTCTCCGGCGGCCCAGGCCCAGGAGGGATTCCAGTGGGTCGAGTCCACGACCTTGCCCGAGGCCGTCTGGTCGGTGTAGCCGTGTGCGTAGGGCGCCGGCAGGGCCGGGCTCGTCGGGAAGACCGTGCTGCGCAGCCCGGCCGGTCCCAGGACGTCCTGGGTGATGACCTCGTGGAGCGGCCGCCCGGTGATCTTCTCCACCACCAGGCCGAGCAGGATCAGGTTGGTGTTGCTGTAGTCGAACTCCGCGCCCGGCTCGAACTGCACGGGGTGCTTGAAGGAGTAGTCGAGCAACTGCTGTGGTGAGACGTACTTTTCCGGATCGGCCTCGAGCTGCTTGATGAAGTCCCCGTCCATGCTGTAGTTGAAGAGTCCGCTGCGCATGCCCGCCAGTTCCCGCAGGGTGATGCGGTCGCCGTTCGGAACTCCTGTGACGTAGGCGCCGATGTGGTCGTCCAGGCCCACCTTCCCCTGGTCGACCAGCTGGAGGAGGGCGGTGACGGTGAACGTCTTGGTCTCACTGCCGATGCGCACGTGGAGGTCGGGAGCCATCGGCGCGCCGGTCGCCTTGTCCGCCACACCGAAGGACCGTACGTAGCTCCCCTTGCCGGGGGCCCACAGCCCGACCGTCACGCCCGGCACCTGCGCCTCGCGCATGACCCGGCGCACGGCCGCGTCGAGTTGTGCTGCGACGGCCGGTGTGAGGGGCGTGAAGCCCGTATCGGCGTTCGGGGAAGGGGAAGAGGAAGAGGAAGGGGTGGGGGTTGGGGTGGCGGCGGCCGCGGAGGCGGGAGCGGACCGGCCGGGACCGGCTGCCCCGGACGCGGAGCCCGCGGCGGCCGGGGCGATGAGCACTCCTGTCGCGGCGGCGGCCGCGCAGGCCCGGCGCAGCCGGAGGTGGGTTGGCTTCACGGCATGGTCTCCTGCCGTCCGAGGGCCCCGGGCAACACCCTCAGGCTAGGTCCCCGTGCCCCCGGTCGCGAGGTGAGCCGTCCGTCGCAGGGGACCTCAGGACGGCGGGAGCTCGCGCAGGCGGCCCTCCCCGACGAGGGCGACACCGCCGCCGACGCGCAGCAGGCAGCGCGTCGCCGCGTACGGGGAGCACCAGGTAGCCACAGGCCCGTGGAGACCGCCTCCGGGGGCAGGTCAGGGTCCAGGTCACCGGGGGGGCGAGGGCGAAGACGCGCGCCCGCCACGTGCGCGGCCGCCCGGGTGAGCCGTCACTGGGCGCCGGTCAGCGGATCGGCATCGGGGGAAAGTGTCCAGGTGATGAGCCTGCCCTCCACGTGCTCGGCCATGGGGGAGTACTCGAATTCCACCGTCCAGGCCCGGAAGACCGCTTTCAAGGTGCCGCCGGAATCCGCCCGGTTCCCGAACACCGCTCTGGTCCCGGTCACTTGTTGTCGCTCCCCGGTAACGCGTGGGCTCCGCAAGCTCCGTGGGGTACATGCGCACCGTCACGAACATCGAACACTTCTCTACGCGCGGCCGTGCGCCGGCAGGGCGTTGTGCGGCAGCGCGAGCACACCGTCGCGGTCGG
Organism: Streptomyces xanthophaeus; assembly: GCF_030440515.1. Classification (GTDB taxonomy): domain Bacteria; phylum Actinomycetota; class Actinomycetes; order Streptomycetales; family Streptomycetaceae; genus Streptomyces; species Streptomyces kutzneri. The sequence continues at coordinate 158,244 of NZ_CP076543.1, read as the reverse complement.
TGAACTCCCTGTACATCGCTTCGAAGCGCACCTTGATGGCCTCGACGACCTCGGGCAGCCGGCTTCGCCCGCCCGCACGCGGCTGCCGGCTTCGCCTTCTCGTGGCGTGGCGGCACCGGGCCGGGCCTACGGGGTGTCTTTCCCGGCGGCCGGGGTGGTGGGGTTTGCGACCCGGCGGTTGTGGCGGTGGCGCGTCAGTTCCGCGGAGGGCACCACCGCTGCCAGGAAGACGGCGAAAGCCGCCCATAGCGGCAGCACATTGTTGAGCACGACCATGCTCACGCCCAGCACGAACCCGTAGGACATTTCGATCCAGAATGGAACGACGCCGTGGTTGAGAAATGTCGGGAGGATATATCGATCTCGGCAGCCGATTTTCGAGAGATGCCGGATGTAGATGATGCTGGCGATTGCCGCGACGGCGGCGGCGGCAATGATCGTCGCGATACGCATGAGTTTCTCCAGTTCTTCCCCGTCCATTCCCCCTTCCAGGGAAATGGACGGGGAAGAACGCGTCACGGCCCGAAATCCCGTGGCTTGACATCCGGCCTAGGCTTCCGCCGTGACCAGCGCAGAAGTGACCAGACGGCGGTTGATGGGCCTCGGCCTCGGGGTCCTGGCCGCGGTGTCGGCCGGCTGCTCGGGGGATTCCGGGCCGGTACGGCGGCTACGGCTCGCCACGGGCCCCGAAGGCGGGCCGTACAACGCTTTCGGGCAGGCCCTCGCGCAGGCCGTGGCCGCGAGCGGCCGCCGGATCCAGATCGTCCCGGTGAGCACCGCGGCCAGCGTGGACAACCTGCGGAAGCTGGACGACGGCTCCGTCGACCTGGCCCTGGCCATGGCGGACGTGGCCGAGGACGCGGTGCTGGGGCGGGAGCCGTTCCCCCGGCCGATCACCGCGACGGCCCTGGCTCGGGTCTACGTGAACTACACGCACCTGCTCGTCCCGGCGGACGGGCCGGTGCGCTCGGTGCGGGATCTCGCCGGCCGTCCGGTCGCGGCGGGTGCGGCGGGCTCGGGGGTGCAGGTCGTGGCGGAACGGGTCCTGCGGGCGGCCGGGCTGAGCGGCGCACCCGAAGCCGCACCGGCCCGCGCACCCGCACCCGCACCGCCGTCAGCGGCGGACGAGCGGCAGCTGGGCCTCGCCGCCTCGGTGAACGCCCTGCGCGAGGGCTCGGTCGACGCGCTGTTCTGGTCCGGAGGGGTGCCCACACCGGCCCTGGCGGATCTGGCGCGCGAGCTGCCGCTGCGTTTCCTGCCGCTCGACGCCCACGTCGGCGCGCTGCGGGAGCGCCACGGCCCCGTCTACACGGCGGTCACGCTGCCGGCGGGCGTGTACGGACTGACGGAGCCGGTGGGAACCATCGGGGTCGGCAACTACCTCCTGGCCCGGGCCGACGTACCGCAGGGCGCCGTACGTGTCCTGCTGCAGGTGGTGTTCGAGCGGTGGCGCGAGCTGCTGCGGGAGGTGACGGCGGGGGCCCGGCTGGAGCCCCGCTTCGCGATCTCGACCGGCGAGGTGCCGCTCCACCCGGGCGCGGTCGCCCACTACCGGTCGGTGTACGGCTGAGACCTCACCCAGGGGGAGGGGACGGCAGCCGGAGCTCCACGACCAGGCCGCGCGGCTCATTGCCGCGGACGTCGAGCCGGCCGCCGCTGATCCGGGCGATCTCGTCGGCGATGGCCAGTCCCAGGCCGCTGCCGGGCACGTTCTGGTGCTCCGGGGAGCGCGCGAAGCGGCGCAGCAGCAGCGGCAGCTGCTCCTCCGGTACGCCCGGGCCGTCGTCCGCGACCCGTACGACGGCGACGGCGCTCGCGTCGGCCGCGTGCGTGGCGCGCACCTCTACGCGGCCGCCGCGCGGGACGAACTTCACGGCGTTGTCGAGGAGCGCGTCGAGGATCCGGCCCGCCGCGTCGGGCAGGGCGCGCGCCCGCAGGCCCTGCGCGAGGCCGGTGGCCACGAGTTCCACTCCCGCGGCCTGGAAGACCGGGGTCCAGGCCGTCACCCGGTCCCGTACCGCACGCGACACGTCCTCGTCGCCCAGCTCCGCCGTACCCGACTCCACACGGGCCAGTGCCAGCAGGCCGTCGAGCAGCTCCTCCAGGCGCTCCGCCTCGTCCAGCGCCCGGCCGTGCTCGGCCAGGCCCGGCCCGGGGGCGATGTGCGGCTCGACGTTCTCCAGCTGCAGCACCAGCGTGGCCAGCGGATTGCGCAGCTGGTGGGAGGCATCGGCGACGAAGTCGCGCTGGCGGCCGATGGAGTCGGCCATCGCCTCCGCCATGGTGTTGAAGTGCTGCCGCAGACGGCGCAGCTCCGGTGGGCCGGTGTCGGACACGGCCCGGGCCTGCAGGCTTCCGGCGGTCAGTCGCCCGACCGCCCGGTCCAGGTCCAGTACCGGGCGCATCAGCCAGCGCGTGATCCCGGCCGCGACCAGGGCGGCTGCCGCGAAGGCGCCGAACGCCCCGGCAGCGATGAGCGACCAGCGGACGGCCACGTCCCGGCGGGCGGCCTCGGTGGGCACGGCCATCAGGACGGCCCCGCTCACCCGCTCGTCCCGGCCCACAGGTTCGGCCAGCACGACGGTGCGCGGTCCCCACGGGCGCAGGGTGGGCAGCCGGTCGGTCGAGCGGCCGGTGAGGGCACGGCGACGGGCTTCCGCCCCTTCGGAGGCGCCGCCCGCGGCGGAACCGGCGTCGGTGGCCGCGTCCGTGGCCGCGTCCATGGCGGTCTCGGCCGCCGGTCCGGTCCCGGCCCGGGCCACCGTCGCCCCCGCGGAATCGACCACGGCCACCCCGGCTCCGTAGAGCTGGGCGTAGCGGCCGATCTCCGCCGAGAGCTCCGCCCGGTCGGCGGCGGTACGCATCCGGTCGGCGAGGTCGGCGAACCGTACGGCCTCCGAGCGCCGCTGCAGGAGCAGGTGCTCGGTGCGTCCGCGTGCGTAGGCATCGGCCAGGGGGATGCAGAGCAGCAGCGCCGCCGCCCCCATGAGCACCATCAGCACCGCCAGCAGCCTGCGTCTCACCGCTCGCCGCCCCGCACGTCCGGGGCGGGGCCGGCGGCCGGGTCCGGGCCGGCGGCCGGGTCCGGTACGGGGGCGGGGAGGCCGAGCTGGTAGCCGAACCCCCGGACCGTACGCACGAGGCCGGAGCGGCCGGTCTTGGCGCGGATGCCCGCCACATGGACGTCCAGGGAGCGGGAGGCCGCGAGGAAGGCGTCGCCCCAGATCCGGTCCAGGATCACCTCGCGGGAGTGCACCTCGTCCGGGCGGGCGGCCAGGAAGGCGAGCACGTCGAACTCGCGTCGGGTGAGGCGTACAACGGCGCCCGCCACCGTGACGGTGCGGCCCGCGAGGTCCACCTCGACATCGCCGGCGCGCACCGGCCGCGACCCGGTCGGTGCGGGGTCCGGACGGCCCGGGTGCGGGTCCGTCCGGCGCCGTACGGAGTCGATCCGGGCCATGAGCTCGGCCATCCGGAACGGCTTGACCACGTAGTCGTCGGCCCCCGCCCGCAGGCCCTGGACGATGTCGCGCTCCTCGCAGCGCGCGGTCACCACGATCAGCGGCGCGTCGCACACGGTCCGCAGCCGCCGCAGCAGCTCCAGCCCGTCGAGGTCGGGAAGGCCCAGGTCGAGCAGGACGAACCCGGCCTCGTGGACGTGCCGCAAGGCGTCCAGGGCCCGCCCGACCCGGCGGACGGTGTGCCCGCGCTGGGCGAGGGCCGTGCCCAGGGCCTGGGCCATGCGATCGTCGTCCTCGACGAGAAGCGCGTGCATAGACAGTCCCTCGCGACCTGTGACCGGAGCCCCGATGACGGAGGCCCCATGACCGGAGCCTCCGTGTCCGGATCCCCGTGACCCGGCGCAGCAGCTTACGGGAGCCGGCGCACCGGGCCACGGGGCCGGATCAGCGCGCCGCCTCGGCGGGAGCCGCCGCCGGCCGATCCTGCTCGCTCTCGCCGCCGGCCTCGGCCTCGGCCTCGGCGCGGCTCAGCGCGGCATTGCGGGTGTCCGGCATGAGTACGTACGTCACGAGGGAGATCAGCGCGCATCCGGAGACGTACCAGAAGAACATGGTCTCGTGCCCACTGTTCTTGAACCAGAGCGCCACGTACTCCGCCGTGCCGCCGAACAGCGCGTTGGCGATCGCGTACGGCAGCGCCACGCCCAGCGCGCGCACCCGGGTCGGGAACAGCTCGGCCTTGACCGCCGCGTTGATGGACGTGTAGCCGGTGATGATGACCAGGGCCAGCAGGGACAGCCCGAGCGCGGACCAGTACGAGGACGCCGACCCGAGCGCGGTCATGATCGGGTACGTGCCGACGGTGCAGCCCACCGCAAAGGTGATCAGCAGGGGCCGGCGGCCGATCCGGTCGGACAGCATGCCGGCGAAGGGCTGCAGCACGGCGAAGAGGGTCAGCGCGGTGAAGCTGACGAGCGTGGCGGTGGTCTTCTCCATGCCCGCGCTGCCGACCAGGTACTTGGTGAGGTAGGTGGTGTAGGTGTAGTAGGCCACGGTGCCGCCGAGGGTGAGCGCCATGACCAGCCCCGCCTGCCGCCGGTACTGCCACAGGGCCTTCAGCGTGCCCCGCGTGCTGTCGTCGTGGGCGTCCTCGCCCGGCGCCGACGACTCCTCCTTGAACGCGTCGGTCTCCTGCAGGCGGCGCCGCAGCCAGAAGACGACCACCGCGAACAACGCCCCGAGGAGGAACGGGAGCCGCCAGCCCCAGCTCTGCAACTGGGCGGTGGTCAAGGTGTGCTGAAGGGTGATCAGGATGCCCAGTCCGAGCAGCTGGCCGCAGGTCATGGACACGTACTGGAAGGAGGAGCCCAGCCCGCGCCGGTTCCGGGCCGACGCCTCCGTCAGGTAGGTGGCACTGGCCGCGTACTCGCCGCCGATGCTCATCCCCTGGAGCAGCCGGGCGAGCAGCAGCACCAGGGCGCCGAAGTACCCGGCCTGGCCGTAGGTCGGGGCGACGGCGATCAGCAGGGCGGCCACCGACATCATGGTGACGGTGAGGGTGAGCGCGCTCTTGCGCCCGTGGCGGTCGGCGGCACGGCCCAGGATCCACCCGCCGACGGGCCGCATCAGGAAGCCGACGGCGAAGATCCCCGCCGTGTTCATCAGCTGGGTGGTCGGGTTGTCGCCGGGGAAGAAGGAATCGGCGAAGTAGATCGCGAAGCTCGCGTAGACGAACCAGTCGTACCACTCGACGAGATTGCCGAGCGAGCCGCCGACCAGGGCGAGACGGCGCTTCCTGCGCTCGTCCCCGGGCGGCGGCGCGGGCATGACGACGGACGGGGACATGGCGGCTCCAGACGGAAGTTCCCTGATGGGGGACGGTAGAACTGCCCCGGCGGTGGGGGAGTGTCCAGAGCATGCGGTGACCGCCGTACCCGGACAAGGTCCGCCGCGCAGATCTAACGTTCCGCTAAGAAAGCTCCTGGGAAAGCCCCGTGGCCGCCCCGGGGCCGCCGGATTTCACCGTTCAGTCATGCGCACGTCATGCCCGCTCCATGGTCGTCACCCGCACGTGGCCCACGGTGGGGGCGGCCCGCCGCGGAACGCCGGAAGACCCCGGCCACCACGCGGCCGGCCCCACCCCGTACCCCCCAACAGGAGGCAAGATGCGCGTGATCCCGAGCAGGCGGACCCCGGCCGTGGCCGCGGCGGCCATGGTGGCCCTGGGCGTGATCGCCGGACCGGCGCACGCCGAGGCGGCGACCGACGGCGGCACCGCGCCGTCGCTGCCCCGGGTGGCGGCCTCCGTCGAGACGCCCTCCCTCTTCGACGACGAGGCCGGCGGCAACGCGAACGCCGACGACCCCGCGATCTGGCGCAATGCCAGGAACCCCGACGCCAGTCTGGTCATCGCCACCGCCAAGGAGGGCGGCCTGCGCGTCTACGACCTGGACGGACGCCAGGTGCAGGCCCTGCCCGCCCCCGCGCCGCCGAGGGACGGCGACAAGCCCGGACGCTTCAACAACGTCGACCTGATCACCGGACTCCGCTTCCCGGACGGCCGCCACGACGTGGCCGTCGTCTCCGACCGCGGCCGCGACCAGCTGCGCGTCTACCGGATCGACCCGAAGCGGCCCGCCGCCCCGCTGGTCGACGTCACCGACGAAACCGCCGCCCCGCAGATCTTCTCCAGCAGCCAGGACGAGGTCAACGACCAGCGGACCGCCTACGGCCTCGCGGCCTACACCGACCGCCGCAGCGGCCGCTCGTACGCGGTCACCAGCCGGCGCCACGCCACTGACCTCGCACTGGCCGAACTGCTGCCGAACGCCCAGGGCAAGGTCGGCTACCGCACCGTCCGCACCACCTCGCTGCCCGCCTCCTTCACCCTGCCGAACGGGAAGAGCTGGACACCGTGCGGCGAACCGGGCGAGCGGCCCCAGGTCGAGGGCATGGTCGTCGATCCCGACACCGGTGACCTCTACGCCGGTCAGGAGGACGTCGGCATCTGGAAGCTCGACGCCGACCTGCGCTCGCCCGCCCGCCTCATCGAGAAGGTCCGCTCCTTCGGCGTGCCCGGCACCTGGAACCCGGGGACGGAGGAGTGCGACGCGGGCGCGGACCCCGGCTTCGGCGGCCGGCACATCTCCGCCGACGTGGAAGGCCTGACGATCTGGCGCGACCCGAAGCACCCCGGCCACGGCGGCTACCTGCTCGCGTCCAGCCAGGGCGACGACACCTTCGCCGTCTTCGACCGTGAGCACGGCAACGCGTACGTCCGCGGCTTCCGCATCGGCGACGGTGCGACGCCCGGCTCGCCGGACGGTTCGCAGGAGTGCGACGGCGCCGCCGTCACCAGCGCACCGCTGGGCAAGAAGTTCCCGAACGGCCTGCTGGTCGTCCAGGACGGCCACAACACCCCGGGGACCACCGGAGCCGACGGCGAGGCCCGTACCGACACCGACTTCAAGTTCGTCGACCTCGGGCTCCTGAAGCGGGCCGCCCGCCTCTGAGCCCGCCGCCGGGGACCGTGACCTGGGCGGCGGCCCGTTCGCCCAGGTCGATAGGATCACCACCGCATACGACGGAAGGCGATCATGGCGGACAGTCCCCTCAGGCCCAGCTCGTTGATCAACACGGTCTACGGGGCGTTCCTGCGACGCCTCGGCGGCTGGATCTCCGTCGCCGACCTGATCACCCTGATGTCCGAGCTGGACGTGGACGGCCCGGCGGCACGCTCGGCGATCTCCCGGCTCAAGAAGAAGGGCGTCCTCGAACCGGAACGCCGGGGCGCCACCGGGTACCGGCTCAGCCCGGGCGCGCAGCCCGTCTTCGACGAGGGCGACCGGCGCATCTTCGGCAGCCTGGAACCGGCGAAGCTGAGCGACGGCTGGGCCATGGCCGTCTTCTCCGTACCGGAATCCGAGCGCTCCTACCGCTACCAGCTGCGCACCCGGCTGACCTGGCTGGGCTTCGGGAACATCGCCCCCGGCGTGTGGCTGGCGCCCGGCCGGCTCCTCGGCGACGCCCGCGACATGCTCGTCCGGCTCGGGCTCAGCGAGTACGTGCACCTGTTCGCCGCCGAATACGCGGCCTTCAGCGACCTGCCCGGCACGGTCAGCTCGTGGTGGGACTTCCCGGCGATCGAGGAGCAGTACGCCGGATTCACCGAGGCCTACGGCCCGGTCGCCGCGGGACTGGCCGAGCGGCCCGCCGTCGACGGCGCCGAGGCTTTCCGCCACTATGTCCCGATGCTCACCCAGTGGCGCCGCCTGCCGTACCTCGACCCCGGGCTGCCCGCCGAGCTGCTCCCCGCGGACTGGAACGCGGTGGCCGCGCGGCAGATCTTCCAGCAGCTGAACGAGGTGCTCGCCCCGCCCAGCCTGCGCCACGTGCAGGAGGTCACCGGCCTGGCCGAGGCCTGACCGGAAGACGCGGACTACCGCGCGGTCGGACGGTGCAGGCGCCGCCAGTACCCGGCGAGGTCGTCGACGGTGCCGGTGACCGAGTCCAGGCTCATCGTCGTCCGCGAACCGCGTTCGTAACGTGGCCAGTTCGGCATCGGACGGTGGTTGGGATCGCCGGTCCGGATGAAGGAGATCCACGACGCGTGCACGGCCCCGGCGAGTCCGTCACGGATCCGGGGATTGAGCCCCGCCAGGAACGGCGCCTGCGACCACTTGTCGAAGTTGTCGAACACGAACGGAAGCTCCAGGCAGTGCGCCGCGCCCAGTTGGCCGCCGTGCGCGGGCGTCGGGAGGTCGAACTGGTACGCCCAGACCGGCCGGCCGCGGGCCGCCCGCCGCTCGGCCAGGTCGATGCCGGGCATGCGGAACAGATCGTCGCCGATCAGGTCCATGAGCACGTCGACGGGGCGGGCCCCCGGCCGGGCCTCCTCGTACGCGGTGTAGGCCTCCGCCGCCCGGGCCCCGAAGGTGTCCCGGGCTCTGGCGAGCACCTGATCCTTGGTGGCGGCGGCGTACGGCTCGCTCAGCGCGAAGGCGAAGGCGGCCTCCTCCCTGGTCCACCCGATCAGGAGGTCGATGTCCGCCCCGGGGCCGGTCAGCAGCAGATCGGCCGGGCCGCGGGTCAGCGTCACCTCGTCGAGCACCGGCAGGAACGGCGTCGACCAGTACCCCCAGCGTCCGGTCCTGCGGAACATCTCGATCGTGGCACCGATCAGCTGGGGCCAGGGCAGGGCCCGCAGTTCCGCCACGCTCTTGGCACCGAGGATGTCGAGGTAGACGGCGCTGCGCTGCAGTGACTCCGCGCGGGTGGGGATCTGCAGGCCGAGCGGCGGGCTCTGCAGGATGGCGCGCCGGAAGAGCGGTCGGCCGGCGGGCCGGGCGCCGGCGAGCGCCGCCACCGACAGCGCTCCGCCGGACTGTCCGGCGACGGTGATGTTGTCGGGGTCGCCGCCGAACGCGGCGATGTTGTCCCGTACCCAGCGCAGTGCGGCGAGCTGGTCGGTGAACCAGAAGTTGCCGCCGGCGCCGTCCTCACCGAAGTAGAGGTATCCCAGCGGGCCGAGCCGGTAGTTGAGCGTCACGACGACGAGGTCGCCGTTGCGGGCGAAGGTCTCTCCGGAGTAGTTGGGCAGGGAGCCCGATCCGGAGATGAAGCCGCCGCCGTGGATCCAGACCATCACCGGCCGCCGGGCGTCATCGGCTCCGGGCGTCCATACGTTGAGCGTCAGGCAGTCCTCGCTGAAGGGGGGAGCGCCGTGGGTGCCGAGCACCGCGTCGCCGCCCTCCCGGTAGAGCTGCGGGGCGCTCGGCCCGAAGGCGGTCGCGTCACGCGTTCCCGCCCAGCCGGGATGGGGCTGGGCGGGGCGCCACCGCAGGGCTCCGACCGGGGGCGCCGCGTAGGGCACGCCCTTGAACACGGTGAGTCCGCCCTCGACGGCTCCGCGCAGCAGGCCCGCGGGCAGTTCGACGACGGGCGAGGACCCGCCCGCGGGCGGCGCAGCCTGCGCCGAGCCGGCCGGTCCGCCGGGGACGCCGGTGAGCAGTGCGGCTCCGGTCAGCACCCCGGTGTTCCGGAGGATTCTGCGCCGTGATGGATCGTCGGTCATGGTGCTTCACTCCCTGACGGATCGTGGATTCGCCCACCGAAGTTGTATGGCGTGAAATTGACGATGGCTAGTGCTACGGCATACGTGAGGCGCGGGTCAAGGGGTGCGGCGACGGTCCGGCCTCTATCTTGCGAAGTCTTGACGGGCGTCGCAATTACGCGATAGACACGTGTCACCTCAGGAGCACCATCCGGTCCGCGAAGACCGGTTGACAACGTACGGAGTCTCCATGGCAGGTCGGTTTCGCCCCCTGGTTCTGATCACCGTCACCACAGGCCTCTTGCTGGCCACGGGATGCGGTGGTGCCAGCCTGGGCACGGGTGACGACAACAAGCAGACCGGGCCCGTGAAGATCGGGCTCCTCGTCCCGCAGTCCGGGACCTACAAGGCACTCGGCGACGACATGAAGCAGGGCTTCGAGCTCTACCTACGGCAGCACGGCGGAAGGCTCGGCGGCCGCGAGGTGCAGATCGTGGTCGCGGACGAGGGGGAGACGGCCGACTCGGGCAAGGCGGCGGCGGAGAAACTCGTCAAGCAGGACCGGGTCCTGGCGGTCAGCGGAGTGGTGAGCTCGGCCACCGTCAACGGGGTCAAGGACCTGTTCGAGACCAGCCGGATCCCGCTCGTCGGCTCGAACGCCTCGCCCACGACCCTGACCGGAACCAAATACATCTGGCGCACCTCGTACGTCAACGACGAGCCCGGCAAGGCGCTCGGCAAGCACGTCGCCGAGCGGGCCGGGGGCCCGGTCTTCCTCGTTGCCGCGGGCTACCAGGCCGGCAAGGACGAGATCGAGGGCTTCAAGTCCACCTTCCTGCCCGCCGGCGGAAAGATCGCGGGGGAGGAGGTGTACACGCCGTTCCCGGGCACCAAGAACTTCCAGCCCTACCTCTCCCAGATCGAGAACTCCGGGGCGAAGGCGGTCTACTGCTTCTACGCAGGCGGCGCGGCCGTCGACTTCGTGAAGCAGTACCGCGACTTCGGACTGGCCGGAAAGATCCCGCTCTACGCACCCGGCTTCCTCACCGAGGGCGGCGTGCTCAAGGGGCAAGGGGACGCGGCCGAAGGCATCCTCACGGCCCTCAACTACAGCGCCGACCTGGACAACGCCGCCAACCGGCAGTTCGCACCGGCCTACCGGGCCGCCCACGGCACGGATCCGACCACCTACGCGATGGCCTCATGGGACGCGGCGCAGGTGCTCGACAAGGCGATCGGGGCAGCCGGTGCAACCGTGACCCCGGAGACCGTCAACGCCGCCATCTCCACGGTGGGCGACATCGACAGCCCGCGGGGCACCTGGCGGTTCAACAGCGGCGGCACGCCGATCCAGCCCTGGTACCTGCGCGAGGTGAAGCTGGGCGCCAACACCGTCGCCGGCGACCTCGGCCGGCTGGGCGGCTGACATGGCCGGATGGCTGGACGGCAATGTCGTCAGCGTCGTCGACGGGATCGCCTTCGGACTGCTGCTGTTCACGATCGCGGTCGGCCTCTCCCTGGTCTTCGGCATGATGGACGTCCTCAACCTGGCGCACGGCACGCTCTACCTCGGCGGGGCCTACACCGCCTACGCACTCTCCGACGGGACCCTTCCGGGCCTGCTCCTCGCCCTCACGGCCGGCGCGCTGGTGGGCGCCCTCGGGGGAGCGGCACTGACCTGGCTCACCCAGCCGCTGGCCCGGCGCGGACACCTGGACCAGGCCGTGCTCACCCTGGGTATCACCTTCATCGTCGCCGACCTCCTCGCGGCGGCCTTCGGCGGGGAGGTGCTGCCCACCGACCCGCCGGCACCGCTGCGCGGAACGGTGGACCTGTTCGGCCACACCTATCCGGTGTACCGGCTGGTGTTCATCGCCGTCGCGGCCTGCCTCGCCGTCCTCGTGCACCTGGTCTTCGAGCGCAGCTCGCTCGGAGCCCTCGTCCGGGCCACCGTCGCCGACCGGGACATGGTCCGCGCCCAGGGCGTCGACATCCGCAAGGTGCTCTACGGGGTCTTCGCGCTCGGCGCCGCCCTGGCAGCGGTCGGCGGCGTCCTCGGTGCGCCGATCCTGGGCCCCGGGCCGGGCGTCGACGAGAGCGTGCTCGTCCTCTCGCTCGTCGTCGTGGTCGTCGGCGGCCTCGGATCGGTGCGCGGCGCCCTCGCCGGGGCCCTGCTCATCGGCCAGGTCCAGACGCTCGGGGTGGCGCTGCTCCCGCAGTACGCGCCCTTCCTCCTCTTCGGCACCATGCTGGCCGTGCTCGTGGTCCGCCCGCACGGCCTGGTCGCCTCGGCGGTGCGCACATGAGCACACCTCTGACATCCCGGGCGATCGGCACCGCCGTACTCCTCGGGCTCACCCTGGCCCCCTTCCTGCTCGGCCCGTACGCCGTCGCCACCCTGTCGCGGATCCTGGTGTTCGCCCTGCTCGCGCTGAGCGTGAACCTGCTGACCGGACTGACCGGGCTGCCGACCCTCGGCCAGTCCGCCTACTTCGGTGTCGGCGCCTACGCCGCGGCGATCACCGCCAAGAGCCTCACCGACGTCGGACCGCTCCAACTCCTCATCGCCGCGGCGGCTTCCGCGCTGGTGGCCGTGCCCACCGGGTGGCTCGCCGTCCGGGCCCGCGGCGTGGTGTTCCTCATGCTGACGCTGGCCATCGGCGAGATCGTCTACAGCGCCGCCGTCAACTGGAAGCCGGTGACCGGCGGCACCGACGGCATATCCGGTGTCCCACCCGTGGTGCCGCTGCCCGGCACCCCCGCGCTGGAGCTCGACGGGCTGGTCTACTTCTACGTACTGGCCGTCTTCCTGCTCCTGCTCGCGGCCGTCACCCGCCTGGGCTCGACCCCCTTCGCCCTCGCCCTGCGCGGAATCCGCGACAACGAGCCCCGCATGAAGGCGATCGGCTACCCCACCCGGCGGTACGCCCTCACCGTCTACTGCGGCGCCGCGGCGCTCGCAGGCGCCGCCGGTTCGCTGTGGGTCTCGGTGCAGCGCTTCGTGTCACCGGGCGACGCCGGCTTCGAGATCGCCGCCCTCGCACTGCTGGCCGTCGTCATCGGCGGCGCGGGCTCGATCCGGGGGACCTGCGCCGCCGCCGCGCTCATCTGGCTCACCCGCGACTACCTCGGCAACCTCGAAGCCGTCGCCGGACGCGGCCCCTTGCTGCTCGGACTGCTCTTCGTCACCGCCGTGTACACCCTGCCCCGCGGACTGGCCGGCGTACGGCTCCCGCACCAGCCGAGCCGGAAGAGGACGGCGTGAGCGATCTCGACCTACTGGAACTGCGCCGGGTGTCCAAGCACTTCGGGTCCTTCACCGCCGTCGACGAGGTGTCCCTCACCGTGCGCCCCGGCGCGCGGCACGCGATCATCGGACCCAACGGTGCCGGAAAGTCCACCTTGTTCGGCCTCATCTCCGGAACCCTGGCGACCGGCACCGGAACCATCCTCCTGGACGGACGGGACGTGACCCGGCTGCCCGTGCACCGCAGGGTCGGACTCGGTACGGCCGCGACCTTCCAGCATTCCAGTCTCTTCATGCGGGAGACCGTGCTGGAGAACGTCCTGCTCGCCGCACTGCTCCGTACCGGGAAGGGGCTCGGCGGATGGCGGAGGGTGAGCGCCAGGGCCACGGATCTCGCCCGGGCGCGCACGCTGCTGGAACGCGTGGGCCTGCCCCATCGGCACGACCTCGCGGTGGGCACCCTCTCGCACGGCGAACGGCGGCAACTGGAGGTCGCCGTCGCCCTGGCCACCGAACCCCGGCTGCTGCTCCTGGACGAACCCGCCGCCGGCATGTCCCAGGCGGAGACGGAGCGGCTCACCGAGCTGATCGCCGCACTGCCCGAAGAGGTGACCGTCCTGCTCATCGAACACGACCTCGACATGGTCTTCGAGCTCGCCGACACCGTCACCGTCATGCACCTCGGCCGACACCTCACCACCGGCACACCGGATCACGTGCGGGCCTCCGCCGAGGTCCAGCAGGCCTACCTGGGCACCACGGAGGTCACCTCGTGAAGCCGTTCCTCCGCGTACGCGGCCTGCGCTCCGGCTACGCCGGGGGAGTCGTCCTCGGCGGCGTCGACCTCGAAGCCGAGGAGGGCGGGATCATCGCCGTCCTCGGCCGCAACGGGGTCGGGAAGACCACCCTCATCTCGACCGTCATGGGATTCGTCCGGCCCTACGAAGGCAGCGTCACCCTCGCCGGCCGGGAGCTCGCCGGGGCCCGCGTCGACGTCATCGCCCGGGCCGGAGTGGGCGTCGTACCCCAGGGGCGCCGGGTGTTCGCCCCGCTGACCGTGGCAGAGCACCTCGCGATCGCCGCACGGCGCCGCCCCGCGCCCGGGCCGTGGACCCGGGCGCGGATCCTCGGCCTGCTGCCGCGGCTGGGGGAGCGGCTCGGGCACCGGGGCGACGAACTCTCCGGAGGCGAACAGCAGATGCTCGCGATCGCCCGGGCCCTGCTGGGCAATCCGCGCCTGCTGCTCCTCGACGAACCGTCCGACGGCCTGGCGCCCGCGATCGTCGCCCAGGTGGGGGAGGTGATCCGGGAGGTGAGCGCCGAGGGCGTGACGGTCGTCCTGGTCGAACAGAACCTCGGGCTCGCCCTCTCCGTCGCCGAGCACGTCGCCGTCATGCAGAAGGGGAGCATCGTCCACCGGGCGGCCTGCGCCGAGTTCGCAGCGAGTCCGGGCGAGCGCCGGCGACTGCTCGGGGTCGACTGACCGGCTCATCCGGCGCCCGCGCCGGTGCCGGTGCCGGTGTCGCGCACGGCCAGGGCGAGGTGGCGGGCCGTGTCACGGGTACGGCGCGGGACGCGACGGCCGTCCTCGACGAGCCGGGCGGCCCGGCCCATGACCCGCAGCGCGCGCACGGACCCGACGGCGGGCACCCCGTCCACCAGGGCGGCCATGGCCGTGCCGGCCCCGCGCCAGTCACCCGCCAGGGCCTGCACCCGGGCGAGTTCCGCGGCGAACAGCATCCGGTAGGCGGGGCCGCCGTCACCGCCGGCGTGCGCCGCGTCGTGGAGGAGGGCGGCCGCCCCGCCCAGGTCGCCGAGCGCCGCCAGCGCCAGGCCGTGGTGGCCGTCCAGTTCGTGCCGGTCGAACCACCAGGCCCAGGCCGGATCACGGTCCGTGGGCGGGTCGGCGAGCAGCTCGGCGGCGGTCCCCAGGGCCCGCCGGGCCCGAGGCCCGTCCCCCATGCGGGCGAGCGCGCGCGCCGCCCGTACGTGGAAGATCGCCGCGACCCGGCCGGGAAGCCCGGCGCGGGCCAGCACGGACGAGGCGATCCGCAAGGAGCTCCCGGGCCGTCCCAGGTGTTCCTCCTGCATCGCCAGCACCGCGAGGATCAGCGGCTCCACGGCGGCGTCCGGACCTTCCGCCCGGTCGCTGCGGGCCAGCTCCAGGGCCCGCAGGTGGAGCCGCCGCGAAACGCCGTGCCGTTCGGCGTCGAAGGCGATCCACGCGGCGACCTGGTACAGCTCGGCACGCGCGGCCCGCTCCGCGCCGTCCTGCGGCAGCGGCCGACTCCGGCCGACCGTACGCACGGCCCCCAGCGCCGTACCCACCGCCCATCGCGCACCGGCCGCCACGTCGAGTGCGACGAGCTCCTGCGCCAGCGCCCTGATCTCCCCTTCCGTCACAGCTCGTCCTGGACGAGCGGTGGACGGCGTACGGACCGGCCGGTCACCTCGGTCACGAATCCCCCCGGAGCGTGAGCGGGGACGGATCGCGCCCCCTGTGATCATCGTAGGCCCGGCCGGTCGGCCGACACCGGCCGAGGCTGCGGGCCGGCGGGGAGACCCCGCGCAAGGATGAGGCCATGGCCGACATCTTTGCCTCACGCACCATCGACGTGACGACCGGCGACCGGGAGACCGTCCACGACCTGACCGACGCCTGCGCGTCCTTCCTCGGGGAGGTGGCGCGGGGCCGGAGCGGACTGCTCAACATCTTCACGCCGCACGCGACCGCCGGACTCGCCGTCATCGAGACGGGAGCGGGCAGCGACGACGACCTCCTGAAGGCCCTGGCCTCCCTGCTGCCGGCCGACGACCGCTGGCGGCACCGGCACGGCTCCCCCGGCCACGGCCGGGACCACGTACTGCCCGCGATCGTCCCGCCCCACGCGACGCTGCCCGTGATCGACGGATTGCTGGAGCTCGGAACCTGGCAGTCCGTCACCCTCGTGGACACCAACCGCGACAACCCCCGGCGTCAGGTCCGCCTGTCCTTCTTCGGCTGCTGACCCGCCCTGGGGGTCACAGGGGTGAACACGTATCAATCATGACAGGTCAGAGGCGGTTTTCGTAGGACCAAGGGCACAGCGGATTGCCCTTGTTCGGACCCCTGTGCGGCTTTCAGAATCACCGTCATGACTTACTCAGCGCATGCCGGTCACGACGCCGTACTCCGAGCCCGAGTTGCCCTCCTGGGATCCCAGACCCTGCCGGCCCGGCAGGAGGTCGCCGTCTACCGCGTCCTCGTCCAGGTGAGTCCGCTCGCGTATCTGCCGCTGCTCGCCGAGGCGTTGTACGAATACAGCCGTCAGGACTTCGCGCACCTGCCCGAGACCGCACTGGCCCTGCGGGCCGAGGCGGTCGCCGCCGCGCGCCGCATGTACACCATGGAGCCGGCCAGGGACCTCCTGCTCATCAAGGCGCTGGACCGCTACCGGGGACAGCTGGCGCTCATGGACCGTAAGGAAGAACTCGACGCCGTGGAACGGGAGATGGCCCGGGTGGCCTCCGGCGCCGGCGCGTAGAGGACCGGGAGCGAGGGGCCGCGACTCCCCGTCCGGCAAATGCCGGGCGCGCGGCCCCTCGTGCCGGATGATCGGGGGAGACGGGGGAGGGGCACCGACCAGGGACCCGGAGAGAGCCGATGCGACACCGAATTCCGCTCCTGCCCGTCCTGGTGGCCGTGGCGGTACTGGCCGCCGTCGCGGGGTGCGGCAGCCCCTCGGCGCTGCGCGGCTCACCTCCCGCGGTTTCCTCCGTACCGCCCACCGGCGACTTCTCCGGCCAGATCGAGGTGGGCGGCGGCCGGAAGATCCATCTGAGCTGCAAGGGCAGCGGCAGCCCCCTCGTCCTGCTGGAGTCCGGGCTGCACGACTCCTCCGACACGTGGACCTTCACCGACACCCGGCCGCCCGTACCGAAATCCCCGGCGGTGTTTCCCGGCGTCGCGGAGTTCACCCGGGTCTGCGTCTACGACCGGCCCGGAACCGTCCGGTACACCGACCCGCCGGCGCTCACCACCCGCAGCACGCCGGTCGACGGCACCCGCTCCCTCGGCGCGATGGCCGACGATCTGGACAAGCTGCTGACATCCGCACGCCTGCCGGGCCCCTACGTACTGGTCGGCCACTCCTTCGGCGGGATGATCACCCGGCTGTACGCCCAGCGGCATCCGGGGAAGACGGCGGGCCTGGTCTTCGTCGACGCCTTCGGTACGGACATCCGCGCCCTCTTCGGCGCGCGGTGGGCCGCGTACCGCACGCTGCTCGACCGGCCCGGCACGCCCTTCGACACGCAACCCGCGTTCGAGAGGGTGGACATCGACGGCTCGATCGATTCCGTCACCGCCGCGCACCCGCTGCCCGCGGTCCCCATGGCCGTCCTCAGCAAGACGGAACCGTTCGCCGCCCCGCCCGGGGCCCCGGAGGACCTGCTGGCCAGCCTTGAGCGGGCCTGGCCGCAAGTCCAGCAGAAGCTCGTGGAGCTGGGGTCCCAGACCCCGCACTTCCTGGCCACCGGGAGCGATCACTACGTACAGGTGCACGATCCCGACCTGACGATCAGCGCCGTCCGGCTCGTCGTGGGCCGCGTCCGCGCGGAGCCGTAGACCGGCCACGGGTGCCGGGTGCCGGGTGCCGGGTGCCGGATGTCCGGGCCGGCGGGGCCGGCCCGGACGTCACGATCAGGCGAGGTCGAACCGGTCGAGGTTCATCACCTTGGTCCACGCCGCGACGAAGTCCTTCACGAACTTCGCCTTCGCGTCGTCGCTCGCGTAGACCTCCGCGAGGGCGCGCAGCTCCGAGTTCGACCCGAAGACGAGGTCGGCGCGGGTGCCGGTCCACTTGACCCGGCCCGTAGCGGAGTCCCGGCCCTCGAACGCGTTCGCGTCCTCGGACGTCGCCGACCACGTCGTGCCCAGGTCGAGCAGGTTGACGAAGAAGTCGTTGGTGAGGGACCCGGGCGTCGCGGTGAAGACACCGTGCGGCGCCTGCTGGTGGTTCGCACCGAGCACGCGCAGACCACCGACCAGGACCGTCATCTCGGGAGCGCTGAGGGTCAGCAGGTTCGCCCGGTCGAGCAGCAGGTACTCGGCCGGCAGCCGGTTGCCCTTCCCGACGTAGTTGCGGAACCCGTCGGCGGCCGGCTCCAGCGCGGCGAACGACTCCACGTCCGTCTGCTCCTGCGTGGCGTCCGCGCGGCCCGGGGTGAAGGGCACCTGCACGGCGAACCCGGCGTCCGTGGCCGCCTGTTCGACGGCGGCCGCGCCGGCCAGCACGATCAGGTCCGCGAGCGAGATCCGCTTGCCGCCGCTCTGGGCGGAGTTGAAGGACTCCTGGATGCCGGTCAGGGTGCGCAGCACCCCGGCCAGCTGGTCCGGGTCGTTGACCTCCCACCCGCTCTGCGGCTGGAGGCGGATCCGAGCGCCGTTGGCGCCGCCGCGCTTGTCGCTGCCGCGGAAGGACGAGGCCGAGGCCCATGCGACGGAGACGAGCTGGGACACCGACAGGTCCGAGGCGAGCACCTGCCGCTTGAGCACGGCGACATCGGCGGCGTCGACGAGCTCGTGCGTCACCGCGGGGAGCGGATCCTGCCACAGCAGCGTCTCGGCCGGGACCTCCGGGCCGAGGTAGCGGACGACCGGGCCCATGTCGCGGTGGGTCAGCTTGAACCATGCGCGCGCGAACGCGTCGGCGAACTCGGCGGGGTTCGCGAGGAAGCGCCGCGAGATCTGCTCGTAGGCCGGGTCGACCCGCAGCGACAGGTCGGTCGTCAGCATCGTCGGGGCGTGGGTCCTGGACGGGTCGTGGGCATCGGGCACGGTGCCCGCCCCTGCGCCGTCCTTCGGCCGCCACTGGAACGCCCCGGCCGGGCTCTTGAACAGCTCCCACTCATAGCCGAACAGGATCTCGAAGAAGGTGTTGTCCCAGGTGATCGGAGTGTTGGTCCAGATACCCTCGAGACCGCTGGTGATCGCGTCGCCACCCTTGCCGGTGCCGAAGGAATTCGCCCAGCCCAGGCCCTGCGCCTCCATCGGGGCGGCCTCGGGGTCGGCGCCGACGCTCTCCGCCGGGCCCGCGCCGTGGGTCTTGCCGAAGGTGTGGCCGCCCGCGATCAGGGCCACCGTCTCCTCGTCGTTCATCGCCATCCGGCGGAAGGTCTCCCGGATGTCGCGCGCCGCGGCGATCGGGTCGGGGTTCCCGTTCGGGCCCTCCGGGTTGACGTAGATGAGGCCCATCTGGACCGCGCCGAGGGGGTTCTCCAGCTCGCGGTCGCCGGTGTAGCGCTCGTCGTCGAGCCAGGTGGTCTCGGGGCCCCAGTAGACGTCCTCGTCGGGCTCCCAGACGTCCGGGCGGCCGCCGCCGAAGCCGAAGGTCTCGAAGCCCATCGACTCCAGGGCCACGTTGCCGGTGAGGATCATGAGGTCGGCCCACGAGAGGCTCTGGCCGTACTTCTGCTTGACCGGCCACAGCAGACGGCGGGCCTTGTCGAGGTTGCCGTTGTCCGGCCAGCTGTTGAGGGGGGCGAAGCGCTGCTGGCCGGCCCCGGCGCCGCCGCGGCCGTCGCTGATCCGGTAGGTGCCCGCGCTGTGCCAGGCCATACGGATCATGAACGGGCCGTAGTGGCCGAAGTCGGCGGGCCACCAGTCCTGGGAGGTGGTGAGCACGTCCGCGATGTCCCGCTTGACGGCGGGAAGATCGAGGGTCTTGAAGGCCGCGGCGTAGTCGAACTCCTCACCGAGGGGGTTCGCGACGGCCGGGTTCTTGGCGAGGATCTTCAGGTTGAGCCGTTCAGGCCACCACTGGCGGTTTCCGCCGCCCTGGGTCGGGTGCGGGGCCCGTCCGTGGGCCACCGGACAGCCGTCCCCGCCCTCCGACTTGGCATCTGTGACGATTGCATCATGGTTCTCAGACATGGGAATCCTTCCGTACCAGGCGGATCACGGTGTTCAGGAACTGAATGCGACTGAATGCAATGGAACAGCCGGGGCGCAGGGCCCCAAGATGAATGGGCTCGGCGCTCGTCGATCGCCTCGACGCCGAGGGGTCACCGTCCCGGACGGTTGCGCGCAGTGGGACGCCGGCGGCCGGTGCACACGCAACGGCACCGGGCAGCTCCTCGGCGGTGATCCGTCACGTCTTCGTCACCTGCCGCTCTGGAGTCTTCCTGTCTCTTGGCTATCTACGAAACCGATCCTACGATGGACGGAATCCAAGTCAAGAAGGACACCAGGTCGACATTCGATCGGATTCCGGATGTCCGCCGATAGACTTCGGGGCACCCCGTCGAACCTGAATAGGTGGGCCGATATGAGTGACCTGCTGGAGCGTTTGCGCGGGCGCGGCTGGCGGATGACGTCCCAGCGGCGCGTGGTCGCGGAGGTCCTCGACGGCGACCATGTGCACCTGACGGCGGACGAGGTGCACGCGCGTGCGGCCCAGCGGTTGCCGGAGATCTCCCGGGCGACGGTCTACAACGCCCTGGGCGAGCTGGTCGCCCTCGGCGAGGTCGTCGAAGTCACCACCGACGGCCGGGCCAAGCGCTACGACCCCAACGCGCACCACCCGCACCAGCACCTCGTGTGCTCCGCCTGCGGCCTCATCCGCGACGTCCACCCGACGGACGACCCCCTGGCCGGCCTCCCGGCCGACGAGCGCTTCGGCTTCACGGTGTCCGGGCCCGAGGTCACCTACCGCGGCCTGTGCCCCGACTGCGCGCACAGGGCCCGGTAGGCGCCCGCACCCTCGTCATTCCGTGGCTGCAATACCGTCTCTTACCGGCCACGCGCAAGGCTTCAGCAAGAAAATCCTTGATACCGCACTAGACTGGTGGGTTGTTTGGCGCTGGGCCGGAACAACCTGGGCAGACCCGGGCTCCGCCCGCGACCCGGATCATGCCGGGAACGAGACGCGAGGGCCGATGGCAGTCACACCTGAGCGCGGTGAACTCACTCTGCTCGACGGCGGGGAGACGCCGGAGGAGTCCGGCAAGTCCGCCCGCTTCACCGCCGGGCCCGCCGCCCCCACCCGCACCCTCGTCGACATCTTCGAGGCCACCGTACGGACGTACCCCGACGAGCTCGCCCTCGACGACGGAACCACCCGACTGACCTACCGGGCGCTCGCCGTCGAGGTCGAGCGCCGGCGCCGGGCCCTCGCGGCCGCCGGAGTAGGCCTCGGAGACCGCGTCGGCGTCCGCGTACCCTCTGGGACCAACGAGCTCTACGTGGCCGTCCTCGCCGTCCTCGCGGCAGGCGCCGCCTACGTACCCGTCGACGCCGAGGACCCGGACGAGCGCGCCGACCTCGTCTTCGGCGAGGCCGGGGTCCGCGCGGTGCTCGGCGGCGGACAGCGCATCCATGCCGGCCGGCCCGCGGAGCCCGGCCCCCGCGCCGCCGCCTCCCGCCCCGGCCCCGAGCACGACGCGTGGATCATCTTCACCTCCGGCTCCACCGGAAAGCCCAAGGGCGTCGCCGTCAGCCACCGCAGCGCCGCCGCCTTCGTGGACGCCGAGGCCGCGCTGTTCCTCGCCGAGGAGCCGATCGGCCCCGGCGACCGGGTCATGGCCGGACTGTCCGTCGCCTTCGACGCCTCCTGCGAGGAGATGTGGCTGGCCTGGCGCTACGGCGCCTGCTTGGTGCCCGTACCCCGCTCCCAGGTGCGCAGCGGCGCCGACCTCGGCCCCTGGCTCGTGGACCAGGAAATCACCGTGGTCTCCACCGTGCCGACCCTGGCCGCGCTGTGGGAGCCCGAGGCGCTCAACGAGGTCCGGCTGCTGATCTTCGGCGGCGAGGCCTGCCCGCCCGAGCTCACCCAGCGCCTGGTCACCGAGGGCCGCGAGGTCTGGAACACCTACGGCCCCACCGAGGCCACCGTCGTCGCCTGCGCCGCCCTCCTGACCGGTGAGGAGCCGATCCGTATCGGCCTCCCGCTGAACGGCTGGGAACTGGCCGTCGTCGACGAGTCCGGTGAACCCGTACCCATGGGCGGCAGCGGCCAGCTCGTGATCGGCGGCGTCGGCCTCGCCCGCTACCTCGACCCCGGCAAGGACGCCGAGAAGTACGCCCCGCTCGAATCCCTCGGCTGGCAGCGCGCCTACCGCAGCGGCGACCTCGTACGCGCCGAACCGGAGGGCCTGGTCTTCCTCGGCCGCGCCGACGAACAGATCAAGCTCGGAGGCCGCCGGATCGAGCTCGGCGAGGTGGACGCCGCACTCCAGGCGCTGCCCGGCGTCGCGGGCGCGGCCGCCGCCGTCCGCACCGCGCGCAGCGGCAACCAGCTGCTCGTCGGCTACCTCGTCACCCAGGACGGCTGGGACCACGCGGCGGCGGTCACCCGGCTGCGCGCCGAACTGCCCGCCGCCCTCGTACCGCTGCTCGCACCCGTCGCCGAACTGCCCACCCGCACCTCCGGCAAGGTCGACCGCGACGCGCTGCCCTGGCCGCTCCCCGACCTGGAGACCTCCGGCCCCACCGAGCAGCTCTACGGGACCGAGGCCTGGCTCGCCGAACAGTGGAGCGAGACCCTCGGCGTGACCGTCACCGGCGCCGCCGACGACTTCTTCGCGATCGGCGGCAGCAGCCTCGCCGCCGCCCAGCTCACCACCCGGCTGCGCACCCCACCCGAGCGCGGCCGTCCTCGACATCTACCAGCAGCCCACCCTGCGCAAGCTGGCCCGGCACCTGGAGAAGTCCGCCCAGGGCGACGGAGCCGCCCGTACCGTCGCACCGGTCCCGCTGCGCTCCCAGGTGGCGCAGTCGCTCCTGCTGCTCCCGCTGTTCACCCTGGTGGGCCTGCGCTGGACGGTCGCCCTGCTGGCCCTGGGCAACGTCCTGCACGGCTTCGGGACCTTCCCGTGGGCGCCGACCGCCTCCTGGTGGCTCGTCGCCGCAGGCGCGCTGCTGCTGTACAGCCCGCCGGGCCGCCTCGCCATCGCGGCCGGCGGCGCCCGCCTCCTGCTGCGCGGCGTGCAGGCCGGCCGCCACCCGCGCGGCGGCAGCGTGCACCTGCGGCTGTGGACGGCCGAGCGGCTGGCCGAATGCGCCGGCGCCACCTCCCTCACCGGTTCCTGGCTGGAACGCTACGGCCGGGCCCTCGGCGCCAAGATCGGCCCCGAGGTGGACCTGCACTCCCTGCCCCCGGTCACGGGCATGCTCAGACTCGGCCGCGGCTGCGCCGTGGAGTCCGAGGTGGACCTCTGCGGCCACTGGCTGGACGGGGACCACCTGGAGATCGGCGCCATAAGGGTCGGCGCGGGCGCGGTGGTCGGCACCCGCAGCATCCTCTTCCCCGGCGCGCGGGTCGGAAAGCGCGCCGAGGTGGCCCCCGGCTCCGCCGTCGTCGGACAGATCCCGACCGGTCAGCGCTGGGCCGGCGCACCCGCCGGAAAGCTCGGCAAGGCCAAGCACAACTGGCCGGGGGAACGCCCGCCGCGCGGACTCCCCTGGCGGGCCGCCTACGGCGCGGCCGGCTTCGCCCTCACGGCCCTGCCCGTGCTCGCAGCCCTGCCCGCCCTGCTCGTGGCCGGCCGCTTCGTGCCCGCCGGTGCCGGTCTCACCGAAGCACTGCGCGGAGCGCTGCTCGCCGTGGTGCCCGGGGCACTCGCCTTCGGGTTCGCCTACGCGGCCCTGCTGCTGGTCTCCGTACGCCTGCTCAGCCTCGGCCTGCGGACCGGCACCCACCCCACGCACAGCAGGGTCGGCTGGCAGGCCTGGACGGTCACCCAGCTGATGGACCTGTCCCGCGAGACGCTCTTCCCGCTGTACGCCGGGCTGATCACCCCCGTATGGCTGCGGCTGCTCGGCATGAAGATCGGCCGGGGCGCCGAGGTGTCCACCGTGCTCGCCCTGCCCAGCCTCACCACCGTCGGCGAAGGCGCCTTCCTCGCCGACGACACCCTGACCGCCCCTTACGAGCTCGGCGGCGGCTGGATGCGCATCGGGCACTCCGAGATCGGCCGCCGCGCCTTCCTCGGGAACTCCGGCATGACCGCTCCGGGCCGCAGCGTGCCGGACGACGGGCTGGTCGGCGTGCTGTCCGCCACCCCGAAGAAGGCCAAGAAGGGCAGCTCCTACCTGGGCCTCCCGCCGTCCGGCTGCCCCGGTCCACCGCGGACGCCGACCAGAGCCGTACCTACGAACCGCCCGCGCGCCTGCTGTGGGCGCGCGGCCTGGTGGAGCTGTGCCGGCTCGTCCCGGTGTTCTGCTCGGTGGCCCTGGCGGTGCTGACGCGGCGGCTCTCTGCGCGCTGATCACGTGGAGCGGAGTGGGGATCTGGGGAGCCGCACTGCTCTCCGGAGCGGTCCTGCTCACCGCCGGAGCGGCCGCCTGCGCGGTCGCGGTGAGTGCCAAATGGCTGCTGGTGGGCCGGCACCGGACGGGGGAGCACCCGCTGTGGAGCGGCTTCGTATGGCGCAACGAGCTGGCCGACACCTTCGTGGAGGTACTGGCCGTACCGTGGCTGGCCGGATCGGTGCCCGGCACGCCGGTGCTGTCGCTGTGGCTGCGCGCGCTCGGCGGCCGGATCGGCCGGGGCGTGTGGTGCGAGAGCTACTGGCTGCCCGAGACGGACCTGGTCGTGCTGGGCGACGGGGTCAGCGTGAACCGCGGCTGTGTGTTGCAGACGCACCTCTTCCACGACCGGATCTTGAGGACGGATACTGTGGTGCTCCGTGAGGGCGCCACCCTGGGCCCGGGCGGAATCGTCCTGCCCGGGAGCACGGTAGGGGCCCGCAGCACGCTGGGCCCCGCATCCCTCGTGATGGCCGGGGAATCCGTCCCCGCCGACACCCGCTGGCTGGGCAATCCGATCGAGGCGTGGCGGTCCTGACCGGCCGTCCGCGCCGCGGCAGGCAGCAGGGCGGCACCGGCAATCCCGGTACACCGGCACACCAGCACGTCGTACGAGCACAGCGCAGGGAGCGGAAGCGGCAGTGAGCGGCCAGAGAACAGAGTCATCGGACCCGTACTTCCCGGCCAACGGCGACTCCCGTTACCGAGTGCACCGGTACGAACTCGCTCTGAGTAGTACCGTCCCGGTCCCAACCGGCTCGCCGGCACGGCCCGGCTGAGCGCGATCGCCGGGCGGGCGCCGCTCACCGAGTTCCACCTGAACCTGGCCGAATTCAGAATAGGCCGCGTCCTGGTGAACGGGCGGGCGCCGCACTACACCCACCGCGGCGGCAAGCTCCGCATCCGCCCGGCCAAGCCCCTGCCCGCCGGATCCGCCTTCACCGTGGAAGTGCACTGGGCGGGCAACCCCAAGCCGGTGCGCAGCCCTTGGGGCGGCATCGGCTGGGAGGAACTGACCGACGGCGCGCTGGTGGCCAGCCAGCCCGTCGGCGCGCCCTCCTGGTACCCGTGCAACGACCGGCCCGCGGACAAGGCCTCGTACCACATCTCGGTCAACACGCCGTCCCCGTACACGGTCGTGGCCGGCGGGCGGCTGCTCACGCGCACCACGAAGGCCAGCACGACCACGTGGGTCTACGAGCAGTCCGCGCCGACCTCCAGCTACCTGGTCAGCCTGTCCATCGGCATGTACCAGACGGTGCTCCTCGGCGACCCGGGACTGGGCGGCGTACCGCAGAGCGCCCATGTGCCGGCGCACCTGCTGCCGCGGTTCTCCCGCGATTTCGCCCGCCAGCCCGCCATGATGCGCCTGTTCGAGGAACTCTTCGGGCCCTACCCCTTCGGCGAGTACGTGGTGGTCGTCGCCGACGAGGAACTGGACGTCCCCGTGGAGGCACAGGGCCTGTCCACCTTCGGAGCCAACCACGTGGACGGCGTCCGGGGCTCGGAACGCCTCATCGCCCACGAGCTCGCGCACCAGTGGTTCGGCAACAGCGTGACCATCGCCGACTGGCGGCACATCTGGCTGAACGAAGGATTCGCGAAGTACGCCGAATGGCTCTGGTCGGAGCGCTCCGGCGGCCGCACCGCGCACGAGCTGGCGACCGCCGCACACCGGCTGCTGGCTTCGCAGCCACGGGACCTGCAGCTGTCCGACCCCGGTCGCAAGCTGATGTTCGACGACCGCCTGTACCAGCGCGGTGGCCTCACCCTGCACGCGATCCGCTGCGCGCTGGGCGACGGCGCGTTCTTCCGCATGCTGCGGGACTGGGCCACCGTGCACCGCCACGGGGTGGTCTCCACCGTGGCCTTCACCCACCACGTGGCCCGCTATGCGGCCGAGCCGCTGGACAACCTGTTCACCGCCTGGCTGCACGAGCCGGCCCTCCCGCCCCTGCCGGCCCCGGCCCGGCCGCCGATACCGGCGAGGCCCGAATACCCGCCCACGAACGGCGGGCGCGGGCCCAAGGGCGGCCGGGGCAAGGCCTCCGCCTAGGGGGTGTTTTGCCGATCATGCCGGGCTCGCGGGGCCTGGTGCCGCGCCTCGCCGCGTTGTCCTCGGTCGGCGACGCTCCGCGTCGCCTCCCTCGTCCGCCTTGCGATCCACGGCACCAGGCCCCGCTCCCTGATCCGGCCTGATCGACAAGACACCCCCTAGATCGTGTCGGTGGTGAGCGGCATCCGGGCCCGCACCTGCCAGTCGCCCTCGGCGGTGGCCTCGGCCCGGAAGGTGCCGCCGGCCAGGGTGACGCGTTCGCGCAGGACCTTCAGCCCGTAGCCCGGGCGGGAGGCCGGGCGGGCCGTCCCGTCGTTGGTTATCCGCACGGTGGCCTCGTGGGGACGGACGCGCACGTGGACGCTGACGTGGCGGCAGTGGCGGGCGTGCTTGCGGATGTTGGCCAGGGACTCCATCGTCACCCGGTGCAAGGTGGCGGCCACCTCGGGCGGAACGGTGTCCGTCGGGCCCTCCTCGGTGAGGTACGCCGGTACCCCGTTCAGGGCGAACCCCTGCACCAGGGCCCGCAGGTCGTCCATGCAGCCCGGCGCGGCCGGCGGTGCGTCGCTCTCGCCGGCCCTGAGCCCGGCGACCATCTGCCGCATGGACGCGAGCGCCTCCGCTCCGGTCTCCTCGATGCGCTGCAGGGCCGGGAGGACCAGGTCGGGCCGCCTGGCGGCGACCGCCCGGGCGCCTTGTGCCTGCACCACGATGCCGGTCACGTGCTGGGCGAGGTGGTCGTGCAGATCCCTCGCCAGCTCGATCCGCTGTTCGAGCCGGACACGGTGTGCGCGCTGCCGCCGGTCCGCCTCCACGATCCGTGCGGTCACACTCGCCCCGGCCACCAGGAAGGCGACCAGCGTGAGGCCGAACGCGACGGTCAGGCTTCCCTCCCGCACGCCGATGGACAGGGGGCGCAGGACGACGGCCGCCGCCAGCAGCAGGGCGATCGGCGCGGTGGGGGCCGCCGGCCCGCGCCGGGCGACGAAGGCCAGCACCAGCAGGAGGGCGACCGGCTCGAACGCCCCGTAGGCGGACGCGGCGCCGGCGGCGGGGTGGCTCAGGAGCAGGGCCACGGAGCAGACCAACGAGGCGGTGGCGGCGGCGCCCCCGGCGTAGGCGTACGACCGGGCCTCCTTGAGCAGGGGCAGGGCGACGAGGACGGCGCCCACGACGGCGGCCGACAGGGCGAGCCGGGCCTGCGACGCCGGTCCGGCGAACGTCCCGGCCCGTACGTCCACCCAGGCCGCGGCCGCGAGCACACAGGCTGCGAGGGACCGCAGCAGGACCGCCGCCCTGCCGGGAACGGCGAGGAAGCGGAGGAGAGGAGACCACATAGCGCGCAGATTAGATCATCCACCTGCCCGATCCCTCGCCACCCACGAGGCCGGTGGCTGGGATTGGCGTAGCCTGCGACGGCTGCGAACCGAGAGCTGCTGAAGGGGAGACCGATGTCGATCTTTGCCACCTGGCTGTTGCTCGCCGAGGACGGCGACGGGGCCGCACCGCTGGTCTACCAGGGATCGCATGTGAACCCCGCGGAAAGCCACCCGCGTGCGGGCCGTCTGGAGATCGCGGCGATACCGGATCACTGTCATCCCGGGGCCCGGAACCGGGACCTGGCCGCTGACGCCCCGGTGACGGCCGAGGGCCGGCCGGTGGAGTACCTGCGCCTGTCGGTCGCCCAGTCCGCCGGGACCGATCCGGGTGGCCGACCCGGTCGGGCGACCGTGATCCTCGACCGGGCCCAGGTCGAGCGCCTGCACGGCACCCTCGCCGAATGGCTGGGCACGGACGAACGGTGACACCGTCCGACGCGCTCGGTCCGGGGCGCCGGAGCCTCAGGAAAGCGTCGCGGCGTGATCGGACTCGCCGCGCAGGACGCAGAATTCGTTGCCCTCGGGATCGGCGAGGACCGCCCAGCCCGTACCGTCGGGCTTCCGGCGGTCGGCGACCAGGGTGGCCCCGAGACGCAACAGCCGCTCGACCTCCTCCTCGCGCGAGGTCGTGGGACGCAGGCACAGGTGGATCCGGTTCTTGACCGTCTTCGGCTCCGGCACCTGGTTGAAGTACAGGAGCGGGCCCTCCGGAAGCATCACCGGGATCTCCTGGTCGCCGCGTTCGGCATCCGGATACAGCGGACTTCCGGTCACTTCACTCCAGAACCGGGCCAGTTCATACGCGTCGGAACAGTCGATCGCCACATTCTGCACCACCGAAACCATGCGCCCCAGCCTGCCCCAGCACCGCGCCGTCCGCCACCCCTGGCTTGTTCCTGGACCTGTTGGACGTTGCGCGTGTCGCTCGGTGGAACAAATTGCGATGCGCACCGGCAGTGAGCCGGTCAAACTCGCGGGCATGACGGCGAAGATCACTCGTATCAACCCCGAGCAGCTGCATGAGACGCCCGGCTATCACCACATCACCGTGGTGGAGGCCGGTCGTACGGCCTACCTGGCGGGGCAGTGCCCTCTCGATCGGAGTGGTTCCCTCGTCGGTTCCGGATCGCTCGAGGTTCAGGTCGACCAGGTCGTCGCGAACGCACTCGCTGCCTTGGCTGCGGTTGATGCCGAGCCGGAACATGTGGTGCGCTCGGTGATCTACGTGCGGAGCGACGACAGAGACGTTCTGGGCGTCGCTTGGCGCCGGCTCACCGACTCAGCTCTCGGGCCGGCGTTCACCACTGCCAGCACGCTGTTGGGTGTCGCGCAACTCGGCTTCACGGGGCAGCTCATCGAAGTGGACCTCACCGCGGCCCTGCGCGACTGAGCCGCATCGTCCCTGTCCCACTGCGTGTCCGTCGGGTCGCCTGTTCCCGTGTTCCCGCAGCACGATCATGGCCGGTTCATGATCCGCTACCTAGAGACCACTGGGATGAGCCGAGAGCCAGTCGGGATGGGCCGCCTTCAAGGAGTCACGCCCGGCGGTGCTGGGGGCACATACATCCACGCCTCCGGGATAGGGACGGAAGACCCAGCGCAGGTCGGGCGGGGCGAGGGTGACCGCGATGCCGGCATTGTCCGCGACCAGTCGGAGCAAGGGGTACAGGGAGTTCCCGCTGCGTGAGCGGGAGCTCACATGTACGTGCTCGTAGACGAGGTCGTCCGGGTCGTCATCGTCGGAGAGCCGGCTCTCCCAATGCCGCGCGTGCGGATCGACCCGCTGCAGTTCTGTCATGCGTGGTCCTGGCTCGGGGCGTCCGTCCCACTCCGTGGTGATGACCCACAGCAGGTCGTCATCGGGACCCAGTTCTTCCAAGAGCACGCGTTGGCGTTCAAGCACGATGGCGTACTCGTCCTCGCTCTCGGGATACTCCTTGGACCCCGGGAGGCTGTGGAAGCGCACCCACCGCTCCGGATAGGCGTGGCGCAACGAAACACACGGCGGAGCCGGCCACTGCCGCTCCCACAGAACCGACAGGGCATCGAGGTCTTGTTCCACCCAGCTGATCATGCACGACCATCCTCAGGATGCCCAGGGACGTCCTGCTCGCCGTAGCTGTGACCGGCGCTTTCGAATACACCCCGTCAGCTCTGTCTCGTCCAGCGCTGCGACGCCTCCCCTCCGCACGTCTTGGTCACCAGGCCGCTGCTCATGCCCAGGTCGAGGCAGCCCCCGCTGAAGTCGTTGCGGAGGCTGCCGCCCGACCCCGTGCGCCACAGCTTGGCGGTGCCCTGGGAGCAGTCGCCGACGAACACCGCCTGGCCGAGCATGTTGGCGTACAGGCAGCCGCCGCCCTGCTGGTTCACGAGCTTGAAGCTGCCGTCCGGCCCGCTCTGGACGGTCCACCGGGCGCTCGCGTCCGCACAGTCGCCGTAGTCCGAAGCCCCGAAGACCTGCGTGATGCACTTGCTGTTGTTGCCGTTGCGGAAGCGGTAGGTGCCGGACGCGGGAGGTGCCGGGGGTGCCGGGGTCGTCGGTGCGGTGGACGTTCCGCCGTTGGAGGGGCGCGTACTGCCGGAGCCGCCCGCGTTCGCGGGGTTGCCGGAGTTCCCGGCGCTCCCCGAGCCGGGCTGTGCCCCGCCGCCGGGGAGGGTGCCGGTGCCGGGCCCGGTGCCGGTTCCGCCCGCGCCCCCGGCGGCCGCGGCCTGTCCCGGGTCCTGTGCGGGCGGCTGCGCGGGTGATGCCGTACCCGACGGGCCGGCGCCCGCCGGATCCGCCGTACCCGGTGCGGCCGCCGACGCCCTCGGGTCGGCCGGCGCCGTGACCGGGGCGGAGGACGGGGAGTTCCCGGCCCCTGCCCGGGGCGCGGAGACGTACGGCAGGTGCTGGACGGCGAGCGTCGTACCGCCCGCGACCACGACGACGGGCACGACGGCGAGGAGGACGCGGGTGCGGCGCCGGCGCGCGGTCCGTTCCGGGCGGGCCGTGGCCGGGGGAGCGGCGGGCGCCACCGGGACCGGGGCCTTCTCCGGCTCGGTACCCGGCCCGGTATCCGGCCCGGTATCCGGCCCGGTATCCGGCCCAGTATCCGGCCCGGGCTCCGGATCCGGCTGCTCGCCGGTGAGCGGGACCGTCGGTACGTCGGCCTCCTGCACGTTCGCGGCGAAGGCGGCCCGCTCGGTCAGGCGCTCGGTGACGGCCTCCGGCCACAGCGGGGCGGCGAACGGGCCGTGCCCGGCGGCGCGTTCGAGGAGTTCGGCGGCGGTGGGACGTCCCTCGGGGTCCTTGTCGAGGCAGGCCGCGACGAGCTCGGCGAGGTCGGGCTCCAGCTCCCGCAACGGCTCCAGGTCGGGCTCCTCGTGGACGATGCGGTACAGCACCCCGTGCCCCGACTCGTCGCCGAACGGCGGCCGGCCGCACGCCGCGTACGCGAGTACGGAGCCCAGCGCGAACACATCGGTGGCGCCGCTCAACCGCCGACGGCCCGAAGCCTGTTCGGGGGCCATGTAGGCGGGCGTACCCACGACCATGCCGGTCCGGGTCAGCTGGCTCTGCTCGGCGGCCCGGGCCACGCCGAAGTCGATGAGGGTGAGACCGTCGAGCGTCAGCATGACGTTGGACGGCTTGAGGTCCCGGTGCACCATGTCCAGCGCGTGCACCGCCGCCAGCCCCGCCGCGGCTTCCCGCAGCAGCAGCCACAGCGCCCGCGCGGGCAGCGGGCCGCCGTGCAGCGCGATGGCCTCCCTCAGGGTGAGCCCGGGGATGTACGCGGTGGCGAACCACGGGGGAGTGGCGGTGCGGTCGCTGTCGAGGAGCGGCGCGGTGGCGTCCGCGGGCAGCCGGGCGAGATTGTCCAGCTCGTGCCCGAAACGGCGCAGGAAGTCCTGGTCCTCCCCGACGACGGAGGACAGCAGTTGCTTGACGGCGACGTACCGGCCCTCGCGGATGCCGAGGTAGACGCGCCCCATGCCGCCGGCCCCGAGCCGGCCCGCCAGAGGGATGGACCCGATCCGGCGCGGATCCCCCGGCTCCAGCGGTTCGGCCCCGCTGCCCGTCAGCTCTAACACGTCAGCCCCGCTCGAATTGGAGAAGTTTCCAGGAATCTAACCCTGATGATCCCGGGACGGCAATGCGGGCCTCCGAAGGCCGAGTTGATCCTGTTTTCGCCCCCGGCAACCCCGCCTTCGCTCTGCCGGCCGGGCCCGGACCCTGGCCGGGCCCCACTGGCCGCCCCTGCCGGCAGTGGGATAATCCAGTGGGGGAGACAGATGTGACGCACTCGGATCGAGAAGCTCGGGCGACTCGAAGGGAGGAGCGTGGTGAGCACCCCCGCCGCGGCTCGCATCGCTGACCTGCTGGAGGGCGTACCGACGGCCTCGAACCCGCCCGCACGGTTCCCCGCTCCGGCCCCCGACCGACCGCCGCGCACCGATGGTCCAACGCTCAACATCACCGTGATCTGGGGCGACATCGCGCAGATCGCGGCCGATCTGCATGTCACAGGTCATTACCAGTCGGTAGTGCCCGCGGCCGCGGAACTCGCACTCGACCGGGCCATCTCCGTCGACCCCCGCCGCACCATCACGGAACACACCAAGCTCGGCTGGATCGAAGCCCAGTTGGGCGAAGTCACGTATTTCCCCTGCAAGGAGGGCCCCGTACGGTGCGCCGCGGTCGTCGGCATGGGGCCGATGGGCACCCTGACGGAACGCCGCGCCGTCCAGATGTACGCCTCCCTGCTCGGCGAAGCGCTCGGGCTCGGTCACGTCGGGACCATGGCCACCGTGCTCATCGGCTCGGGCACCGGCAATCTGACCGTCAAGCAGGCGGCCCGCGCCCTCGTCCGGGGATTCGCCGACGCCCTGGCCCCGCTCGGCCCGCCCGCACCACCGCCCCGGCTCACCGACGTACTCGTCATGGAGGTCGACCGGCTGCGCGCGGAGCAGCTCCACCTCGCCCTCACGGACTCCGCCGCGAAGCTCCCGCAGGTACGGATCGTCCCCGGGCTGCGCGAGGAGAGCGGCGGCGAGCTGTTCGGGCCCTCCGCCGCGGTGTACGCCCTGTCGGCGCTGACCGGACTCGCCGGCTCGCCGGGCGCGGCCGCCCGTGACGGCACCCCGGGCACCCCCGGCACCCCGGGCGGCCCCGCCCCGCCCGGGGTGCCGGAGGACGTCCTGCACACCGTGCTGGCGGGCTTCGACGCCAACATCCAGGCGAAGATCCGCGAGCAGCTGGCGGACCTGGCCTCGGTGGAACGCACCGAGCTGTCCCTGACCGTCCGCAGACCGGCGGAGGCCCAGGACGACGCGGTGCCCGTCCGGATGTCAGTCCAGTCGGGGGTCGGAGGCCTGCGCTGGGCGGCGCTGACCGGGCGGGCCACCGTACCGGAGCGGCTCGTACCCGTGGACATGGACCTGTTGAGGGAACTCGTGGACCGGCTGACCGAGCCGAGCGTCAAGGACGCGTGCGAACTGCCCGACCTACTGTCCCGGTTCGTCGTACCGCCGGACTTCCAGCGGCTGCTCACCGACGACTCGACGGTGCTGCTGGAACTGGACCGGGACACGGCCTCCGTCCCCTGGGAGTTCCTGGCCGAGATCCAGCAGGCCGGCGTGGAGAAGCGCGATCCCCTCGCGATCCGCACCCAGCTGTCCAGGCAACTGCGCACGACCTACTCGCGGGTGATGACCGAGGGCCTGGCGGACGGACCGCTGCGCGCCCTCGTGATCGGAGACCCGGGAGACCCGGAGAAGGGATTCCACCTGCCGGGAGCCCGCCAGGAGGCCCTCGCGGTGGCCTCCCGGCTCAAGGAGCTCGGGGCCAAGGTCAGCCTCTTCGTCGGCGCGGCCAACGCGCTGCGCCAGCCGGGCGTCGACCCCGCCCGGCGCCTGGACGTCCTGCGGGTCCTGCTGTGCGGGGGCAACCACATCGTCCACTACTGCGGACACAGCGACTTCGACCTCTCCGGCACGGGACGGCGCTCGGGCTGGGTCTTCGCGGACGGCCTGCTGACCGCCCAGGAACTCGCCCTGCTCGAACGCCCGCCCCTGATCGTCGTCGCCAATGCCTGCTACACGGCCCGCCTCGGAGCCGCCGCCGGCCCCGGCACCCCGGACGGAGCGCCCGGCCTCGCCGGCCGCAGCCCCTGGGGGAACCCGCAGGCCGCGCTGGTGCCGAGCCTCGCCGACGAATTCCTGCGCATGGGCGTGGGGCACTACGTCGGGGCGGCCTGGCGGATCCCCGACGACCAGGGGATCTCCTTCGCCGACCAGTTCTACACGCACCTGTTCAAAGGCGGGTCCGGCGAGGCGGCCCCGACGGTGGGCGGCGCCGTCCGCGCGGCGCGCAGGCACCTCTACGGGCTGCGCGCCGCGGGGCAGCAGGAGCAGGGCCCCGGCGGTCCGGGCGGACCGGACAGCGCGGAGAGTCCGGACAGCGCCGACCGTCCCGGCAGCAGCCCGCACGTCACGCCGAGCGGGCAGCGCTGGAGCTCCTGGGCCGCCTACCAGCACTACGGGGACGCGGCCGACCCGTTCGTCCGACCAGGGGGCAACTAGGAGGTCCGCTCATGGCCAGGATCCCGATGGCCGACGTCGTCGTACTGCTCCCCGGTATCAGCGGGAGCGTGCTGACCAGGAACGGCAAAGACGTGTGGGCGCCCTCCGCCTCGGCGGTGCTGGGCGCGCTGGCGAGCCTGGGTGGCTCGCTGGAGTCCCTGGAGCTCGGTGCGGACGACTGGCTCGTGGACGATCTCGGCGACGGCATCACCGCCGACCGGCTGGTGCCCGATCTGCACACCCTGCCCGGACTGTGGAAGATCGACGGCTACACGGCGATCGAGAAGTTCCTCCTGGCACGGTTCGACCTGCAGAAGGGCCGGAACTACTTCCCGTTCCCGTACGACTGGCGGCGCGACAACCGGGCCGCCGCCCGCAGGCTCGCGGAGCAGAGCGCCACCTGGCTGCGGGACTGGCGTGCGGCGAGCGGCAACTCCGCGGCCCAGCTCGTCCTGATCGGGCACTCGATGGGCGGGCTCGTCTCGCGCTACTTCGTCGAGGTGCTGGGCGGCTGGAAGGACACCCGGGCCATCGTGACCTTCGGAACCCCCTACTACGGCTCGCTCAACGCCGTCGAGTTCCTGTGCAACGGCTTCCACAAGCGGATCGGCCCGTTCGAGAAGGACCTCACACAGCTCCTGCGCTCCTTCACCGGCCTGCACCAGCTCGTACCCGTCTACAAGTGCGTGTACGGGCCGGACGGCGAGGCGGCCACCCCGGCCAAGGCCGGGCTGCCCGGCTGGCAGCCGCAGTGGAGCAGCCACCTCACCGACTTCTTCGACGAGATGGAGAAGGCCGCCACCGACAACCGGCAGGAATCCGCCTGGGAGTCCAACCAGGTCGTCTACCACCCCATCGTCGGCATGGACCAGCCCACCCGGCAGTCGGCCCGGTTCACCGACCACAAGGTCGAGACCCTGCTGATCCGCGGGGACGCCGACGAGGGGGGCGACGGCACCGTGCCCAAGCTCTCCGCCGCCCTCTCGGGCACCGAGGACGCCCGCACCTTCGTCCCGCAGAAGCACGGGAGCCTGCAGAACCAGGACTCGATGCTCGACCACCTCGGCGGCATCCTCCAGTCCCTGCACGACATCCGCATCGACGACCTGCGCGCCGCCGTGACCTCCTGGTTCAGCTACCTCGGTGACGACCTCTACCTCGCCGACGAACCCGTCGTCTGCGAGGTCGGCGCCATCAGCGCGCTGAGCGAGAGCGAACTGCCCGAGGTGCCGGCGCGACTCTCGGTGACCGCCCGGGCCACCGGGGCGGCGGTGGTCGCCCGCGACCTCACGGTCGCACGGCAGCGGCAGCGGGTCGACATCGGCCTGCTGCCCGCCGGCACGTACGACCTGCTGATCAGCGCCGGAGCCGACACC
Source organism: Streptomyces xanthophaeus (assembly GCF_030440515.1). GTDB lineage: Bacteria > Actinomycetota > Actinomycetes > Streptomycetales > Streptomycetaceae > Streptomyces > Streptomyces kutzneri. The sequence continues at coordinate 122,825 of NZ_CP076543.1, read as the reverse complement.
GCCCCGCTGTCCGACGTCTTCGTCGTCGCCGGACCGGACGGCACGGACGCAACCGGCGGGACACCCGTGGCCGAGGTCTGAGAGCCCCCGCTCCGCAGGAGACCCGGCCCGGCCGGAATCGTGACAACGATTACATTCATCCCCAAATCGAGCGATCAGCAGGGATCATTATTTCCCGTAATTGTCGTATATGGCTGCCATTGCGGCCCGCGCCACCTGAGGGACCGGTCGGCGCCACGGGAGAGATATGGGACGCGTGCGCAGCTGGACGGTCAACCGACGGATCGCTCTGCCGGTGGCAGTGGCAGGAGCCCTCGTCCTCGGACTGGGCGGCCTCTACGGAACCGCCCTCGCGGTCGGAGGCGACATAGACCAGGGGACCCGGGTCCTCGGGGTGGACCTCGGCGGCATGAGCCGGGCCGAGGCGCGCCGGACGCTGACCCGGGAGCTCGGGCCCGCCGCCGCGGCGCCGATCACGGTGAAGATCGGCGACCGGGTGGAGAAGACCGATCCTGCCGCGCTGGGGCTCTCCCTCGACACCGACGCGACCGTCGACCGCGCCGCCCGCAACGGAGCCGGTCCGGTCGCCGTCGTCGGCAGCCTCTTCGCCTCGGGCAGCCACGACGTGGCGCCCGTGATCAGCATGAACGAGCAGACGGCCCGCGCCGCGGTGGACCGCCTCCGTGAGACCACCGAGCAGCACGTCCGCGAGGGGGCGATCGCGTTCGAGCAGGGCACGGCCAAGGCCGTCGCCCCGCTCACCGGCGTCTCCCTCGTCGAGGACAAGGCCCTCGACACCCTCCGCGACGCCTACCTCCGGCCGGCGGCCGGCCCCGTCGTCCTGCCGGTCACACGCACCGAGCCGCGCGTCGGCGCAGAGGAGACCGGACGGGCCATGCGGCAGTTCGCCGAGCCCGCGATGTCCGGGCCCGTCACGCTCACCGTCGCCGGCCGGCACATGTCCATCACCCCCGCCGCCCTCGGCGAGCACCTGAAGATGCGGGCCGACGGACAGGGCCGCCTCGTGCCCGCCCTCGACTCCAAGAGCCTGCTCAAGGACCCCGCCGTCGCGCCCACGATCGACGCGGTCACCCGTACGCCGCGCAACGCCGCGCCGGGCCTCGCCACCGACGGCCGCGTGGTGATCGCCGACCAGGGCCGTACGGGACGACAGGTCACCCAGGAGGCGCTCGGCCGGGCCGTGCTGCCGCTGCTGACCCGCTCGGGAGCGGCCCGCAGCGGCGAGGTCGCCACCGTCGCGGTCCAGCCGGAGCTCACCGCCGACGAAGCGCGGCGGCTCGGCATCAAGGAGAAGGTCTCCTCCTTCACCGTGGAATTCCCGGCCGCCCCGTACCGCACCACCAACATCGGCCGCGCCGTGGAGCTCATCAACGGATCCGTCGTCATGCCGGGACAGGAGTGGAGCTTCAACCGCACGGTCGGTGAGCGCACCCCTGAGAACGGCTTCGTCGACGGGATCATGATCAACGACGGCCAGTACGTGAAATCGCCCGGCGGCGGTGTTTCGGCGGTCGCCACCACCATGTACAACGCCGCGTTCTTCGCGGGCGTCAAGCCCGTCGAGCACGGCGCGCACTCCTTCTACATCGAGCGCTACCCCGAGGGCCGGGAGGCCACCGTCGCCTGGGGCACCCTCGACCTGCGCTGGATCAACGACTCCGGCCATCCTCTGTACATCCAGGCCCGGTCCACCGACACGTCGCTGACGATCTCCCTCCTCGGGACGAAGAAGTACGACGAGATACGTGCGACCAAGGGGCCGCGCACCAACATCACGCCGCCCGGCAAGCGCACCGGCAGCGGTGAGACCTGTGAGGTCCAGACGCCTCTGGAGGGCTTCGACGTCACCGTCGGCCGGACCTTCGTCCAGGGCGGCAAAGAAGTCAAGCACGAGGACTTCAAGACCCACTACACGCCGCGCGACGAGGTCACCTGCACCCCGGAGGGTGCGCCGGAGGCCTCTCCGGGTGCCACCGCCGGAGCCACCCCCGGAGCCACGCCGGGTGCCACCCCCGGGGCCCCGGGGCCCTCGCAGACCCCGTCCTCCGCCGCCGCGAACGGCGCCCAGGCTGCGGCCCCGCGCCACGCCGACTGAGGTCCTCGAGGGACCAGGTGTGACAATCCGGGCGCTCACCGTGCATGTCGGGGGCCGTGGGCGCCCGGAAGTGCTACAACTGGGTTCGTGACCATTCCTCGCCACCCGTGCCGGGCACGTCGGTGCGGTCACCTCTAGGCAACCGGAAGAAGAGCGTCGCCGGACAGGTATTCGTCCTCCAGGTGGCGATCGTGGTGTTGCTCGCGGCCGGGGCCCTGCTGGCCCTGGTCCTCCAGTCGAGGCACGACACCGAACGCGAGGCACGCAACCGGTCGGTGTCCGTGGCCCAGACCTTCGCCCACTCCCTGGGCCTCCAGGACACCCTCAAGACGTCCGACCCGTCCAAGACGCTCCAGCCCCTCGCCGAGACCACCCGCAAGGCCGCCGGGGTGGACTTCATCGTGGTGATGGACACCAACGGCATCCGGTACAGCCACCCCCAGCCGGACCGCATCGGAAAACGTTTCGTCGGCAACATCGAGCCCTCGCTCAAGGGCCAGGTCCACACCGAGAGCGTGGACGGCCCGCTCGGCAAGGAGATCCAGGCGGTCGTGCCGGTCACCGGGCCCGACGGCAAGGTCAACGCGCTCGTCTCGGCAGGCCTCACCGTCAAGAACGTCACCGGCGTCGTCGACCGCCAGCTCCCGGTGATCCTCCTGGCCATCGCCACCGGCCTCGCCCTGGCCACCGTCGGGACCGCGCTCATCAGCAGACGCCTGCGCCGCCAGACCCACGGCCTCGGCACGCAGGAGATGACCCGCATGTACGAGCACCACGACGCGGTGCTCCACGCCGTCCGCGAAGGGGTGCTGATCACCGACGGCGAAGGCCGCCTCCTGCTGGCGAACGACGAGGCCAAACGCCTGCTCGGGCTTCCGGAGGACGCCGACGGACGCCACATCGCCGACGTACCGGGCCTGGACCGCCGGATGGCCGACCTGCTGCTCTCCGGCCGCGAGGCCACCGACGAGGTCCTGGAGAGCGGGGACCGGCTGCTGGTGGTCAACCAGCGGCCCACCCACCCCCGCGGCCGGCCGGAAGGCGCCGCCATCACCATCCGCGACTCCACCGAGATGCAGGTCCTGACCAGCCGGGCCGAGACAGCCCGCAGACGGCTCAAACTGCTGTACGACGCGGGCGGCGACATCGGTACCAGCCTCGACGTGGTGCGGACGGCCGAGGAGCTCGCCGCCGTGGCCGTCCCCCGCTTCGCGGACTTCGTCACCGTCGACCTGGCGGACCAGGTCATCGACGGCGAGGAGCCCCGCGCGGGCTCCGACATGCGGCGCACCGCGGTCAGCGGCATCCGCTCCGACCACCCCCTCTACCCCGTCGGCCGGCTGATCGACTTCCTGCCCTCCACCCCCCAGGCACGCGGCTACGGCACCGGCAGGGCCGAGCTGGTGCCCCAGCTGGCCGACGCGCCGGGCTGGAAGGCCCAGGACCCGCCGCGCGCCGAGGCCATCGTGGACTACGGCATCCACTCGCTCATCGCGGCCCCGCTCATGGCCCGGGGCGTCGTCCTCGGCGTGGTCAACTTCTGGCGGTCGGAGAAGCAGGAGCCCTTCGACGAGGACGAGCTGTCCCTGGCCGAGGAACTCGTCGCCCGCGCGGCGGTCAGCATGGACAACGCCCGCCGCTACACCCGCGAACACGCCCTCGCCGTGACCCTCCAGCGCAGCCTGCTGCCGCGCGCCCTGCCCGAGCAGAGCGCCATGGACGTGGCGCACTTCTACCTGCCCGCGCAGTCCGGGGTCGGCGGGGACTGGTTCGACGTGATCCCCCTGGCGGGCTGCCGCGTCGCGCTGGTCGTCGGAGACGTCGTCGGGCACGGCCTGCACGCCGCCGCCACCATGGGGCGCCTGCGCACGGCCGTGCACAACTTCTCCTCCCTCGACCTGCCGCCCGACGAGATCCTGGCCCGCCTGGACGACCTCGTACAGCGCATCGACCACGACGGGGAGGGCGACGACGTGAACGGCGGCGTCCTGGGCGCGACCTGCCTGTACGCCGTCTACGACCCCGTGTCCCAGCGCTGCACGATGGCGCGGGCCGGACACCTGCCACCCCTGGTGGTCGCCCCCGACGGCACGACCGAGATCGTGGAGCTGCCGGCCGGACCCCCGCTGGGGCTGGGCGGCATGCCCTTCGAGACGGCGGAGCTGGACCTGGCGGAAGGCAGCCAGCTCGTCCTCTACACGGACGGGCTGATCGAGGAGCGGACCCGGGACATCAGCGAGGGGCTGGAACTGCTGCGCGCGGCCCTCAGCCACCCCGACCGGGACCCGCACGAGAGCTGCCGGGCCGTGCTCGACATGCTGCTGCCGCCCCGGCCCACCGACGACGTGGCCCTGCTCATCGCCCGGACCCGGACGCTCGGCCCGGACCGGGTCGCCCAGTGGGAGGTACCGTTCCAGCCGAGCGCGGTGGGCGCCATGCGCAACGCCGCGGCGAAGAAGCTCGACGAGTGGGGCCTGACGGACCTCGGCTTCGCCACGGAACTGATCCTCAGCGAGCTGATCACCAACGCCCTGCGGCACGGCAGCGGGCCCGTACGGGTACGCCTGCTCCACGACCACAACCTGACCTGCGAGGTGTGGGACGGCAGCAGTACCGCCCCCCACCTGCGCTACGCCGCCACCACCGACGAGGGCGGACGCGGCCTGTTCCTGGTCGCACAGCTCAGCGAGCACTGGGGCACCCGCTACACGCCCGAGGGCAAGGTCATCTGGGCGGAGCTGGCCCTGCCCGGCGCTGCGGGGGGCACGGAGGCCGCCCTCGTGGCCTTCCTGGACGTGGACCCGATCTGACGGCCCCTGACGGCCGGACCGGGCACCGCGCGGGTCAGACGGCCGGCCGAAGGGCCTTCAGCGCCGTCTCGAGCGCCTGCTCCGCCGGGACCCGGACGTCGGGGACGACTCCGACGCCCTCCCAGTTGCCGCCCGTGACGGTGTTGATCGTGCGCGCCGTCGGCACCGTCACGAGCACGTGCTCGGCGACCGCGTGCCGGGCCGTCGGATGGGCGCCGCCCCGGGTCGTGGCACCGGCCACGACGGCCCGCCCCTGCGCCTGGAGGGTGTACGCCACGTCCTCGCCGCCGGAGAAGGTGAACTCGCTCGTGAGGATGTGCACCGGCCGGTCCAGATAGCGCGGAGCCGGAAGATGCCCGACCGTCCAGTACTGGCGGGTCGTGTCGGAGGACCGGTCGTAGATGTCGTTCAGGTGCACCTGGTCGTCGGGGAAGAAGTAGCTGCACCACATCGCGGCGCCCTCCGGAGCCCCGCCGCGGCAGCCGCGGAGGTCCAGGACCAGGGCGGAGCTGTGCGCGACCAGCTGCATGGCCGCGCCGATCGCGCTCGCGCCCTCGACGGCGCTCGCGATCCACCGGAGCTCGATGAGCCCGATGTTCCCCTCCAGCCGCTCGACGCGCTGGATCCCCTGGTTCTCCGCCCGGAGCAGCGCGAGGAACGCGGCCTCCCCGCCGTCCTCGTCCACCGGGTCCAGCGACTGCGGCTCGTCCGTCCACAGCAGGCGCAGGTGCTTGTCCGGGCAGACCTCCTGGAGGTCGGCCGTCACCGCCTCGCAGAGCGCGGGGCCGTCCAGGCCCTCGTACGCACCCGCCGCGAGGCGGCTCCGTATCGCGGCCTCGATGACAACGGCCTTGTCGGGGAACACGTAGCCCGCACCGATCCGGTCCAGAGCACGTTCGATCATCTCTTCGTTCATAGGCATGAGGCGTGATGCTAGAGCGCCAACACCCCGGCGACCAAGGGGTTTCGCCTCAGCCGGCGCGCGGTCCGGGCGCCGGTACCGGGCCACCGGCGGGTTCCGCGAGCATGTCGTCGACGATCTGCATCCGCGTCTCCGGCAGCCGCTCCGCGATCGCCTCCACCATCATCTCGACGCCCTGCGGGTCGGCCGCCGAACAGCGTTCCCGCGCCTCCTCGTCGGGCCAGCGGGCATACGCCACCCACGTACCGTCGTCCGCCCGGTGCAGCCGGGACCCGTAGCTGCCGCACCGCGCGTGGATGGCGGCCGTCACCCGGTGCCAGCCCTCGGTGAACTGCTGCTCCATGCCCGGCCGGAGCCGCCACCGGTAGATCACGGCGAACACGACCGGATTCCTCCCGCATCAGGATGTGGATCTTCAGGGCCACCTTAAGGGGTGTCCTGCCGATCATGCCGGGCAGGTGGAAAACAAACCCGGGAGCTTCGCCGAGGCCCTCGCTACCATCGTCCGGTGCACCCCGAATCCCGCCTCTGGACCCCGTACCCGAAGATCCCCGCCAACACCCGGCTGGGAGAGGCCCGCGGGCGGAACTGGGTCGCCCACGAGAAGATCCACGGCGCCAACTTCGCCGTCGTGTGCGACGCGTCGGGTGCGCACCCCGCCAAGCGGCGCGAACTGCTCACGGACGGCGGACTGGACGACTTCTTCGGCGTCGGCCGGATCTGGCCCGCGCTGGCGGTCGCCGCGGCCCGCTGCGCGCAGAGCCTGCGCGAGGACGGCGGAGCCGCGGCCTCCGCGGTCGTCACCGTCTACGGCGAACTCGCCGGCGGCCGCTACCCCCACCCCGACGTACCCGCCACACCGGGGGCCGAGCCCGTCCAGACCGGCGTCTGGTACGCACCCGAACTCCTCTGGCTCCCGTTCGACGCCACCGTCACCGACGACGACGGCACCTGCTGGGTCGGGGACCGGGCGCTGCGCGCGGCGGCCGCCGGGGCGGGGCTGCTCTGCGTCCCGCTGCTCGCCGAAGGCCCGCTCGGGCGCCTCCAGGAACTGCCGGCGGTTTTCCCCACCCGGCTGCCCGGACTGCTGGGACTGCCCGCGCTGCCCGACAACCTCGCCGAGGGCCTCGTCGTCAAGCCGGCCGACGGATCCCGCGGACCCGGCCGGCCCATGGCCAAGTTCAAGCAGCCCGCCTTCGCCGAGGACGAACGGTTCGACGGCTCGCGCCCCTACCAGGCGCCGGCCGAAGGCGCGGCAGGAGTCCCCGGCTGGCTGCTCGCCCACGGCACCGGCCTGCTCACCCCGGCCCGGGCCGCATCGGCCGTGAGCAAGCTGGGACCCCGCACCCCGCCGTCGGACCTGGCCACCGAGATCGCCCGGGACGCCACCGAGGAGGTGGCGCAGGCGCTGGGCGGCCTGGACGGGACGACGTACCGCGCCCTGGAGGAATGCCTGCACGCCGGAGCCCTGACCCTGGCCCGCTTCGACGCCGCCGACCGCCGTGCCTGACACCGCCGCCGCGGGGGCGGCCCGCCGGATTCCCCCGGCGCCAACGGCACTGTGCATACTGCTGCCATGAAGTCCCCGCCCGGCGCGCGCATCCACCTGATGATCACCTTCGTCCTGGTGACCTGCGGTGCGGTCGCCGGAGGCTGCCTCGGCCTGCTCCTGTCCGGCCGCCTGACGGCCGTGGTCTTCGCGGCCGTCGCCGGACTCGGCGCCGGGCTGGGCGCGTTCTTCTCCCGCCGCCAGGTCCTCGCCCTCTTCGAGCCCGACCACGGGGAAGTCCCGGCCGACGGCTACGCCGAGGGCCTCGCCGACGCCGCGCTCGTCTGCATCGCGACCTACCAGGCCGCCGTCTTCCCGCTCACCACCGACGGGGTGAGCGAGGCCGAGCGGGAGGCCCGTCGCACGATGGCCTACCGCATCTCCGCCTACGAGGGCCTGCCGTACCCGGTACGGAGCTCGGCGGCCGCCGCCCTCGAAGCCATCGACCACGGCGGGGATCCGGGGCGGGCGGAGACCGCGATGAAGGCGCTCTGCCTCACCATCTACGACAACCGCCGCGGCCGCTGACCCCGGCACACAGCGCCGCCGTCCGGTGCGTTCACCTCATTGTGTGATCGGCTGGTCGGCAACGGTTGGGCCTCGGTCCGGCCTCCGGCAGTGGCCTGATGCGGATCATGGCGTTGTCCGGTTATGGAAACTGACGGGATGCTGTTCGCTCGGGCGCCGCTCGACGGTGTCGTCTGGCTCGACACACTGGTCCACGACCCGGCCTGCCGGTCGTGTCCGCGTCTGCGGGCGCCGGGAGAGGAATCGGAGGACGCCGACGCCGACGCCGACGCGGAGGCCGATCCCGACGGGATCCCGGTGCTGTCGGGCCGGGCCCGGAACTGGATGGTGGCCGCGTCCGCGGTCACCGTCGTCTCCGCCGTCCTGACCGTCGTGGCGAACTGACGGCCTGCCCGGCCGGCCCCGCGGTACCCCCGGGCCCGCGGCCGCGTCCGCGCGCTCATCCGCCCTGATGGAGGGTGAGCGTCCAGGTCCGGTGGCTGTGCTTGCCGGGCCGGTCGGGGTGCTGCTCGGTGATGGTCACGGTGATCTCGTCGCCGGTGCGGTGGAGCGCGCCGTGGTGACGCCAGGCTTCCCCGGGGTCGATGGTCTGCAGCTCGGCGAGGACCGTGTCCTCCAGCCCGCGGCCGACGGCGCGCAGCACCCCGGCGTCGAGCACCAGGAGGGTGCCGTCCCCGAGGACGAGCGGCTCCGGGGCCTGCGGATCGGTGAGCGACGGTCCGCGTTCCACGGTGCCACCGGGCAGCAGCCGCACCACCCGGCTGCCGGTGGGGATGTTCCGGTCGGTCTCGACGACGCGGATACCGGTCCCGACGACGTAGTGGCCGTAGCTGCGCCAGGAGTCGTACAGGGTGCCGTCGCGGTCGTACGCCCAGGTGTCGAAGACGTCGTAGCCCTCCAGGCCGAGTACGAACCGGCCCCCGCCCAGGGCCGCGCCGCGCGCACCGCGCAGCTCGGCGATCCGGCTGCCGTCCGCCAGGTCCAGCAGCACGGCCGGGCCGAGGTTGCCCCACGGCGTGTACGCGAGGGAGTCCGTCGTGACCAGGACCCGGCCGCCGGAGATGTGGGCGGCGTTGGGGACGCCGGAACAGAGCGCGGTCCAGCGGGTGCGGCCCGAGTCGTCGACGCAGCTGATCTTCCCGGCCGTGCCGTGGATCCGCAGATCCAGCCGCCGGGCGAGCGGCCGGCCCGCGGGACGCGGCGGACCGCCCGGCGGCAGACCGGCCTTGCGCCCCCGTGCCCGCACCGTGACCCGCCACGCGCCGGCCCGGCCGTTCTCCTCCGATATCCCCATGGAGCCAGATGCTAAGCGCTGCGCGGACCGGACCCGCCGTCTTCGAGGGGACGGCAACCGTGGTCGATCCGACGACACACCGTCACCAAGCTGTGAAGCTTCTACGGGACGCTGGTGCTCCCAGCACGGCCCAGCCCGGCGCGTTCCGCGCATTCCCCAGGGGGGACCACCATCATGAGCACCGTACGCAAGGCCGCCATCGCCCTCGCCGCCGTATCCGCACTGGCCCTGACGGCCTGTGGACCCACCGAGGACGGAGCGGCGGGCGGGTCCGGGACGCCCAGCGCGAGCCCGACGACCGCGAGCCCCACCGGGAGCGCGACCGCCGCCCCGAGCGCGACCGCGTCGAAGTCCGCGGCGCCGAAGAAGACCGCGACCCCGGCGAAGCCGCCGAAGCCGGGTTCGACCGACCCCGACTTCGACGTGTTCCCGTGCAGCACGTTCGACGTGACCTTCACCGCGACCCTGGCCGAGCCCACGACCAGCAGCTACCTGCTGAAGATCACCAACAAGGGCACCAAGGCCTGCAGGGCGCTCGGGCACCCCATCGTCACCTTCGGCGACCTCGACGGCCAGGCCACGGAGCGCGGCGCCGCCCCCGGCATCGAGGACGCGCTCCGGCTGGAACCGGGCCAGTCGGCCTACGCCGGGCTCATGGGCGGCGCCAACGACGGCAAGGGCAAGACCGTCAACTCGATCGCGCTGACCATGAACACCGAGTCCGACCTGAAGCAGACACCGCTGAAGGCGTCGACCCCCGGCCTGTACGTCTCGCCCGGCAAGAACTCCGTGACCGCGTGGATGAACAACGCGGAGGACGCGCTGAGCCTGTAGGGGGGCCGCCCCCGGGGCCCGGGGTGACGGTCCCGGCACGTCCGCGTTCCTCGTTCATCCGGTCGGCGGAGCAGCGCAGGCCGGTCGCGCCCCGCCGGGTCAGGCTGTGGACAAGGACCGTCACCACCGCACAGACGAGGACCGAGCCCATGTCCCACAGCCGACGTATCAGCACCATCGTGGGCGTCGCAGCACTGCTGCTGACGGCCAGCGCCTGCTCGGGCCTGGGCCGGAGCACCGTCGGCATGCTGACCTTCCGCGGACACGACTCGCCGGTCGAGCTGAGCTACTCCAACACGCTGGTCGTCGGCTGCCACAAGATCGGCATCCCGAAGGGGGCCACGCACGTCGAGAACAACACCCTCGTCGACATCGTCCTGTACCGGACGCCGGACTGCCAGAAGACCGACAAGGCGGACGGGATCTACGTGGCCACCACCCTCTCGAACGTCACGGCCCCCGTGAGCCTGCCCTGGCGCAGCTTCAGCGTCATCCACTGACCCCGCGCCCTCCTGCCCCCGGCCCGCCGCTTGCGGGCGGGCCGGGCCTGCCCCATAGTCCGAGGTATGGACGAGCGCGAGGCGGCGCTCCGACAGGCGCACGGCCATGCCGTCCGCTGGCTGGCCAGCCTGTCCGACCGCCCGGTTCCCGCACGCGCCTCGGTCGACGAGATCGTGGGTGCGCTCGGCGCCGAGCTGCCCGACGCGCCGAGCACACCCGCCGACGTCGTCGACCTGCTGGCCACGGCCTGCGAGCCGGGGCTCACCGCCTTCCCCAGCGGCCGCTTCTACGGGTTCGTGGTCGGCGGCACCGAGCCGGCCGCGCTCGCGGCGGACTGGCTGGTCAGCGCCTGGGACCAGAACTGCGTCATGCGCGCGGTCTCGCCCGCCTATTCGGCGGCGGAGGAGATCGCCGGCGCCTGGCTGCTCGACCTGCTCGGCCTTCCGCCCGACAGCGCCGTCGGCTTCGCCACGGGCGCCACCATGGCGAACTTCACCTGCCTCGCCGCCGGGCGCGACGCGGTGCTGCGGCGCACCGGCTGGAACGTGGCCCAGGACGGACTCGCCGGCGGGCCGCCGGTACGCGTGGTCGCGGGCCGGGACCGCCACATGGCCGTCGACCTGGCCCTGCGCTACCTCGGGCTCGGCCGGCCCGAGCTCGTCGACGCGGACGAGGAAGGACGCATCGACCCCGAGGCCCTGCGCCGCACCCTGGCGGCCCGCGGCCCCGGCCCCACCCTGGTGATCCTCCAGGCCGGTGACATCCACTCCGGCGCCTTCGACCCCTTCGCGGAGGCGGTCCGAGCCGCCCGCGAGGCCGACGCGTGGGTGCACGTGGACGGCGCCTTCGGCCTGTGGGCGGCAGCCTCCCCGGCCCACGCACACCTCACCGACGGCTGCGCGATGGCGGACTCCTGGGCCACGGACGCCCACAAGACCCTGAACGTCCCCTACGACTGCGGCCTCGCCATCGTCCGCGACCCCTCCGCCCTCCGGTCGGCGATGGGCCAGCGGGGCGACTACCTCATCCAGCACGAACACGGCGACCCCGTCGACAAGGTTCCCGAACTCTCCCGCCGCGGACGCGCCTTCACCGTATGGGCCGCCCTCAGATCCCTCGGCCGCCAGGGCGTGGCCGACCTCGTCGACCGGCTGTGCCGGCACGCCCGCGCCTTCGCCACCGGCATCGCCGCCATCGACGGCGCGACCGTCCTCAACGACGTGGTCTTCACCCAGGTCTGCGCCGAGTTCGGCGACGACGAACGCACCGACCGGGTACTGGCCCGCCTCCTCGACGAAGGCGAGGCGTGGATCAGCGGCTCCACCTGGCACGGCCGCCGCATCATGCGCATCTCGGTGAGCAACTGGTCGACGACCGACGAGGACGTCGCACGCACCCTCGACGCGATCCGCCGTGCGTCCGACGGCGCATGAGGGCACGTCAAGGCACGTCAAGGCTCCTCCCCGCCGCCGGCCGCGATGTCGTACGCGACGTCGAAGCCCGGGCCGGCCCTGCCGGGCGAGGCAGGAGCCGCCTTCACCCTATCCGTGGCGATCTTGGATGACACGCCGTTCGGTCCTGCCGCCGGTGAGGGTGACGGGCGTCGGGCCGTCGGGGCGGACGGTGATGCTGTACGCCGCCCCGGTGGGGACGGCCCGGAACTCCGGGACGTGGGCGGGCAGCAGGAGTTCGAGCAGGGCGACCGACTCCCGTAGGGCGAACTGCTGGCCCAGGCAGGCACGGGGACCGATGCCGAACGGCAGGTAGGCGCCGGGCCGGGTGGGACGGCCGCCCGGAACCGTGAAGCGCCGGGGGTCGAAGTGCTCCGGATCCGGCCACAGTTCGGGATCCCGGTGGGTGAGGTAGGGGCAGACCAGCAGATCCGTGCCCGCCTCGACGCGGTAGCCCGCCAGGACGTCGTCCTCGGCGGCGTGCCGGGGCAGGATCCACGCGGAGGGGTAGAGCCGGAGCGTCTCGCCGACCAGGGCCTGGATGGCCTCGCGCCGCTCCGCCGAGCCCTCGGGACCGGCCGCGAGGGCCTGCTCGCGGGCCGCGGGGTGGCGGTCGAGGAGCAGGTACAGCCAGGTCAGCGTGGTCGCCGTGGTCTCGTGGCCGGCCACCAGCAGGGTGACGAGCTCGTCCCGCACCAGCCGGTCGGTGTACTCCGGACGCTCGGCCGAGGCGTCGACCAGCACCTGGAGCAGCCCCGGCCCGTCGGGTCCCGGGGCGCCGTCTCGGGCCGCGGCCACCGCACGCCGGGCGACCTCGTCGATCCTGGCCAGGTCGCCCGCGACGGCGTCCCGGGCGTCCACCTGGTCGGCGGGCAGGCTCGGCAGCGCCGCCACCACGGTGGCCACGGCGGTCAGTTCGTGCGCCGTGACGTCGTCCAGCGGGTGCCCGGTGAGCGCCCGCCAGATGGTGTCCAGGGCGAAGCGGCGCATCTCCTCGCCGAGGTCGAAGGTCCGCCCGGTGCGCTCGTGTCCGGCCCACCGTTCGGCCGTGGTCCGGGCCGCCCCGGCGATCCGCGCCTCGTAGCGGCGCATCCCCTTCCCGGTGAACTGCGACTGCAACAGCTTCCGTTGGCTCTTCCAGGCCTCGCCCGTCGCGGCGAGCACCCCGTCACCGATGAGCAGGCGGGCACGATGGGAGCGCTTGACGTAGCGGTCGGGGTGCAGGGCGAGCACGTGCTGCACGGCCTCCGGCGCGGTGACCAGGACGGTGGGCTGCGGCCCCAGACGGAACGAGGCGACACCGCCGAGCCGTTCCCGTACCTGCGCCAACAGGTCGACCAGTTCACCCTGGTGGGTGCGCCACCGTTCCACACAGCCGGCGTCCGCCTCGGGGAGCGGTCGCCCCGCCCGGGACCGCTGCGCGGCGGGCGGCCCGCTGCTGGCGTCGATGGCCACGGCTCTTCTCCTGTCCGGCTGTCGGGACGGCGCCCGAGGGTACGTCGGCACCACGGACTGTACGGGGACGGACGTGTGCGGTGACAGCACCCGAGGGCCGATGGCCCGATTCACACGGCTGGTCGGTGGGCGGGCACGCCGATACGGGCCGCGAGGAGGGCGATGTCGTCGTCCGCGGAGGCGGGCACCAGATGGGCGATGAGGGAGTCGCAGAGGTGGTCGAGCGACTGCTCCGGCGCGGCGAGCAGACCGGTGAGCTCGTCCAGGCGTTCGTCGATGTCACGGCTGCGCGCCTCGATGAGGCCGTCGGTGTACAGGACCAGGGTGCTGCCGGGCGGAAGGGCGATGTCGGTGGTGGTGAAGGAGATGCCGCCGACGCCCAGCGGGACGCCCGGCGGGGTCTTGACGAGGTAGACGGTGCCGTCGGGCTGGATCACGGCCGGGGGCGGATGTCCGGCGCGCGTGACCGTGCAACGGCCTGTGGCGGGGTCGCAGACCACGTAGAGGAAGGTCGCGAGCATCGGGTCGGACAGGTCGGCGAGGGTGGCTTCGAGCTGGTGCAGCAGGGCGGTGGGAGGCATGTCGAGGCGGCCGAGGGCGCGGACGGTCGCGGAGAGCCGCCCCATCACGGCGGCGGCCGCGATGCCGTGGCCCATGACGTCGCCGATGAGGAGCGCGGCCCGGCCCCCGCTGAGGGGCAGGACGTCGTACCAGTCACCGCCCACCTCGTTGACGTCGCTGGCCGGCAGATAGCGGTGGGCGATCTCGATGCCGGCCGGCGGGGTGACGTGCTGGGGGAGCATGCTGCGCTGGAGGACGACCGCGGTCTCGTGCTCGTGGTGGTAGAGGCGCGCGTTGTCGATGCTGATGGCGGCGCGGGCCGCCAGTTCACCGGCAAGGGTGACGTCGTCGGACCCGAAGGGACCGGTGTGCCCGGTGCGGTAGAAGGTGGCGACGCCGAGGACCATGTCGCGGGCGATGAGCGGCGTCATCATGAACGAGTGCACGCCCAGCTCCAGGAGTTGGGCCGGCTTGGGGGAGTGCCGGGCCGCGGTGGCGACGGTCCGGTCGTCGAGCTGGGCGATCAGGAACGACTGACGGGCCGCGAGGGCCTGGGTGTAGGGGGCGGTCGAGGGGAAGATGAGGGTCCGGCCCAGGGGCGCCAGGGTCTGCGTGACGGCGGAACCGGTCAGCGGCGCCTTGCCCAGCCGGCGCAGGGCGACGCCCCCGGCCAGTCCCGTGCCGGGCTCGATACCGCGGGCGAGGGAATCCAGGACATCGACCGTGACGGCGCTCGCGAGATGCGGGACGGCGAGGTCGGCGAGCTCCTGCGCCGTCCGCTCCAGGTCGAGGCTGGCGCCGATGCGGGAACTCGCCTCGCTGAGCAGGGCGAGGCGGCGGCGGCCCGCCTCGACCTCGCTGTGGTCACGCTGCTGCAGGGTGATGTCGAGGAGCGAGGCGATCACGCCGATCGGCCGGCCGCCGGGATCCTCGACGCGCACGTACGAGCACGACCACACATGGTCGTGGTCCGGGTCGGCCGGGGTCCGGCCGGTACGGCGCCGGTCGAGGACCGGCTCACCCGTGGCCAGGACCTCGCGCATCGCCTCCTCCATCTCGTCGGCGTTCACCTCGGGCAGCAACTCGGCCAGCCGCCGCCCCACATGGGCGGACTCCGCGAGACCGTTCATCGCTTCGAGGGCCGGGTTGACCTGGAGGAACCGCAGCTCCGTGTCGAGGACCCCGATCCCGACCGGCGAGCGGGCGAACAACCCGTCCCAGACGGCCGAGGACCCGCGGATCCGGCGGGCCGCGTGCGCGTCCGCCGCGAAGACCAGCACGGCCGAAGCACCGTGGCGGCGGTCCGGGACCGGACAGGCCCAGATCTCCAGCTCCAGCGGGTGACCCTTGCTGTGCCACGCGGTGACCGTACCCATGACCCCGCGCCCGGTGGCGGCCGTCTCCCACAAGGACCGGCCCAGGCTGCGATCGGCTCCCGGATGCAGGAGATCGGAGATGTGCCGCCCCAGCACCTCGGGCGGGGCGTAGCCGAGGAGCTGCTGCGCGCCGTGGTTCCAGCGCACGATCATGCCGTCACTGCTGGTGGCCACGAGCGCGACCGGCAGGGCGCCCAGCCATCCTCCGGCATCCTGGGCGGCGCTGCTGATCAGGTCGTCGAGCGGCATCTCCTCATGCATCCTGCACCCGCTCCTCCGGGGCGCCCCCGGCCTCGCGCCGCGGCAGCCCCACCGGGGCGGCGTGCGCGCCCGCCGACCCGGCGCCGCGGCCGCGCCACGGTCCGCTCCTGCGGCCACTCACCTGGTGCATGCTGCGACTGCGCGTGGTCCACATCTCTCATCGTCGCCCGGATGGCTCCACGGCGCCCCCCGGCTGCGCGGCCCCGGCCGCGGCCGGGGCTTCGGCGCAGCGGAGGCGGTCGGCGGTCACGGGGGCGCCGTCGGCCACGTTGCGGTCGTAGGTGACGCTCGTGACCCGGACGGGCCGTGCACCGACGGTGACCTCGACGACCGCGTCGAGATCCGGGTCCGCCTGCAGACGGGAGCCGGGCAGGGCGGCCGCGACGGTCGCCGCGTCGTCCTCCTGGCCGGTGGCGTACCGGATGACCGGGGGCCCGGACGGGCGTACCGCCGGTGCGGTCGCCGAGGTGTCGGTGACGGCGAACCCGTTGCCGCGCAGGGCGGCGGCGACCTCGGCGTCGTCCACGCGGACGGCGATCCGGGTCGGGTCGGTCGGGGCCGGGTTCTGTGCGACGGGCTGGATCCGGGTGTCGCCCGTGATCGGGCGGTCCGCGCCGAGCGCCTCCCACAGGGCGGCGGAGCGGGCCTCGTCCCACACCAGGGTGGAACCCACTCCGGGTACGCGGTGGTCGAAGAGCCGGATGGGGACGGTCGCGACATCCGTCCGGTCCGAGCGGAGGTGACCGAGCGCCCAGCCGATGCGCACCAGGTCGTCCAGGCCCGTCCCTGCGTCGGTGCGTACGGTCTTCAGCAGGGTGCGCACGGTCCGCGCCGTGCTGATGGGGCCGGCCAGGGCGCCCTCCGCGGTGAGCCGGGCCAGCAGGTCGTCGACCACGCGCTGCTGGCGGCGGACCCGGCCGAGGTCGCCGGGCCGCAGGTTGACGTGCCGGGCCCGGACGTAGCGCAGTGCTCCGTTCCCGTCGGCGAGGTGGCGGCCGGCGCCGATGTCGAGTCCGGAGTTCTCGTCCTTGAGCGGCCTGTCCGTGCACACGGTGGCGCCGCCGAGGTTGTTCACCGTCTGCTCGAAGCCCCTGAAATCGGTCTGCAGGTAGTGGTCGATGTGCAGACCGGTGGCCTTCTCGACGGTGGCCACCGTGAGCGGGCCGCCGCCGAGGGCGAACGCACCGTTGATCTTGCCGCTACGGGCCGGTGCGGTGGCGGTGGTGCCCGCGTACTCGACGTAGGAGTCGCGCGGGATGGAGACGATGCTCGCGCGCCGCCGGTTCTTGGCCAGGTGGACGAGCATCATCACGTCGGTGCAGTTGCAGCCCTTGCCGCCCACGTGCAGGCGCCGCTTCTCGGCCGCGGAGAGCCCGGCGCGGCTGTCGATGCCCACGACCAGGATGTTGGTGCCCCGGCCGCCGCCACCACCGCCTGCCGACGCGCTCGCGGCCGAGACGGCCTGGGAACCCGCGAAGGATCCGCAGGAGAGGGCGGTCAGCAGGGTCAGAGCGACAGCGATACGACGCAAGGCACATCCCCGGAATAGAACGGACCGGCTGAAATCGGGAATGTACCGGCCGTGTGTGCGAGCGGCCGGGGTGGACGCGCCGGGATTCCTCCCCGCAGGGGCGGGGCTTGGTACATCTGCCCGCCGTCGCGGCCGAGCGGGCGCCGGCCCGGTCAGCGCTCGGACAGCTCCGAGGGGGCCTCCTGGACCACCCAGCTGTTCCCGTCGGGGTCCTCGAAGGTCATGAAGGAATTCCAGACGCCGCCCTTGCCCTCCTCCCAGCCCGATGCGCCGAGGTTCCGGACGGGCGAGACGTCCACGCCCCGGGCCACCAGCTCCTCGCGGGCCGCCTCGATGTCCGTGACGCACAGCTGAAGACCGTGCAGGGTGCCGGGCGCCATGGTCTGTCCGCCGGGCG
The DNA here is from genome assembly GCF_030440515.1 of Streptomyces xanthophaeus. Classification (GTDB taxonomy): domain Bacteria; phylum Actinomycetota; class Actinomycetes; order Streptomycetales; family Streptomycetaceae; genus Streptomyces; species Streptomyces kutzneri. The sequence goes on along the minus strand of NZ_CP076543.1, from coordinate 105,239 downwards.
CCCCGGGCATCCCCTGGAGCATGGCGATGGAGCACCGGGAACCGGGCGGGGTCAGCTGGATGATGCGCACCCCCGGGGCGACCTCGTCGTCGAGGTCCACGCCGAAGCCGACCTGGTCGGCGTAGAAACTCTTCGCGCGATCCATGTCGGTGACAGGGACGGGGACGACTTCGAGCGTCCAGTTCATGGGTGTCTCCCTCGGAGCATCGGCGGGTCGCACAGCGGGGCGGGTCCACCGTTCCCCATGCGGTCCGGTGGCGCACGTCGAAACGCCCGGCGGGCGCCGACTTCTGCGGGAAGCGCGGACGTGTGCCGCGGGTCAGTCGTCGGGCAGGACGCGCCCGTCCTCGTCGAGCGAGAGGTGGATCCGCGCGGGCTCCTGGCTGTTGACGTCGGACGGCCGCGGGCCCTCCGGCCCGTCGGGCCCCCAGCGCAGCAGGCGGCGGGTACGGACGATCTGGTACACGGCGCCCTGGAACTCCAGCCGGTCCACACGTCCGCCCCGGAGCGTGTCGGCGGCCCCGGCGTACGCCGCCAGCTTCGCGGCCCGCAGGTCCGCGGACTCCCCGCCGCCCGCGGCCGTCCACGTACGGGCGTCCGTACGAGGGTCGGCGTCGTGGGGGATGTGACCGCGCATCCGCGGCCACATCCACGTCAGCGCGAAGTCCAGCGACTTGCGGGCGGCGTGCGGGGTCGCGTGCGGGCCGCTGACCGGCCGCCAGCCGTCCGTGGTCCGCTCCACGACGCCGAAGGTCGGCGGCATCAGCAGCACGTCCGGGTGGGTGTCCAGGGCCCGCCGCGAGTCGGCGCGCACCTCCTCGGGGAACCGCTCGCCCGTGTAGCACAGGCCGCGCAGCGCCAGCTGCTCGAACGCCTGGGTCGGGGTGACCGGAGCGTCCGGATCCACGACCAGACCGTCATCGATCCCGGGCTCCCGTACGGTCCGGTCCCAGTCGCGGACGAGGGGCTCCGGATCCGTCGGGCGGGGCGTCTCCATACCGCCGGGGCCCGAGGCCGCGTACTCCTCGGCGCGCACCACCCGGTACCGGGTCCCGGCCACGACGAGTTCGTCGACCCGCTCGCTCTCCAGCCGGGCGACCGCCGCCAGCAGCTCGCGCCGCTCCGCCCGGTCCTGCGCCTCGTCCTTCGCGTGGAACCACAGCCGCGAGTTCAGCCCGTCGCGCGCCTGCTGCGGACAGCCGGCCGTCACTTCGAGCACCACCCGCCACCGCGGCCCGTCCCCGGCCGACTGCGCCGCCACCCCGAACAGCGGGCCGCGCACCACCACATCGCCCGCCCGCGCCACGGCGTCGAGCGCGTCGGCTTCCACTGCGGCTTCCACCGGTTCCACCGGCACCCGCACCACCACCGGCCGCGACCCGCGCGGCCTCATGTCCCCACGGTCCATGGCCCCATCCTGCCGACCGGTGCCGGGCACCGCCCCCGATTCGCCGATTCCCCAGCCCCGGAGGACCCGAGGGCGGTACCGTCCGCGCACCCCTGGCATGTACCCGGCACACCCCTGACATTCGTCACTGTCCGTCCCGCCGGACGCGCGCGAGCCTGAAGGAGGGGAAGCGACGGGCGACGACGGGCAGGGGCGGCCATGACGGTGACGGGACCGAGTGGACGGATGGCAGGACCGGAGACGGGGGCCGTGACACCACGGCCGACCCGGGCCGGGATCGTACGGATATGGGCCCGGTCGCTGACGGCGGTGGTGCTCCGGCGCCCGACGGCACCGGGGCCGCGGCACTCGGCCGGGATGCGGCAGGTGGTGCTGGTCCTGGCGGCGACGGAGATCGTGGTGGCCTTCCTGCTCTCCTCGATGCTGCCGCCCGCGGTCCGGCCGGTGCACGCGGCACTGGAGCTCCTGCTGGTGCTGGGCGGGCTGGGCCTGGTGGCGGCGCTGGTCCGGCACTCGCACGAGGTGGCGGAGGAGCGGGTGGTCTTGCGGACCGCCTTCCTCGGCGACGTGACCCTGCCGCGCGCGTCGGTCCGCTCCACCTCCCACGTGGTCCGCACCGTCCCCGGCCGCGGCCCGAGGCCCGTACCCGGCGAACCGGACGCGGTGGCCTGCTCGGTGGAGAGCGCGCTGAACGTGGCCGTGCACCTCGACCCGCCCGTACGCCTCGATCTGGGCCCGGCCGGGCCGGTGGAGGCGGCGACCGTGTACATCTGCGTGGACTCGCCGCCCGACCTCGCGGCGGCCCTCCGGCGCGTGGTCCCGCCGCACCGGAGCTAGCCTGGACAGGAGGAATCCGCCCGCCGGCACGTGGGGAGGGAGGTCCCCGTGGTGACCCCGAGACTGCGCGTGACCACACTGGACGCGGGACCCTTCACCCTGCCGAAGAGCGACCTCCTGCACGGGGCGAGCGGCACCGTCACCGTGCCCTCGACGGTCGCCGTCATCGAGCACGCGACCCACGGACCGATCCTCTTCGACACGGGCGTCAACCACCGTGTCGCGGACCCGGAGGCGGCCGAGGCCCACTGGGGCCCGGGCCTGCGGGCGGCGTACGGCGCCGAGGGGTTCACCCGGGCACACGCCGTGGACGCCCAGCTGGAGCGCCTCGGCTACCGGCTCGCCGACGTCCGGTACGTCCTCTACTCCCACCTGCACCTCGACCACGCCGGAGGGATGACCTACTTCCCGCACGCCGTGCACGTGGCTCAGCACGACGAACTGCGCCACGCCTGGTGGCCGGACCGCTGGACGGCCCGGGGCTACGCCTTCGAGGACTACGCGGGCGGCCGCAACTACGACTACCTCGAACTGAGCGGTGACACCGACCTGTTCCGGGACGGCACGATCACCCTCGTGCGCACTGCCGGCCACACCCCCGGCCACCAGGGACTCATCCTCGACCTCGACCACCACGGACGGATCGCGCTCATGGGCGACGCGGCGCACCTCCAGCAGGGCCTGGACCACAACGTGCCCATGCTCAGCGACTGGAACACCGAGGAGAAGATGCTGACCTACGGGCGTCTGCGCGTCCTGTCCCGGTCCGGGATCCGGGTCTTCCTCTCCCACGACCCGGAGCACTTCGCCGCCCTGCCGCACGACGGCGAGTTCTGGGACTGAGAACCCGGACAGGCCGCCCTGCGAGCCCGCGGCAAGGCCGCGCGCCACCCCACCGGGCGCTGTCCCCCGAGGGGGTCCGGTGGGGCGGGATCGTGCAGCGAGGCAGCCCGCCTCAACCCTTGAATGGGAATGCTCCGACTGTAGGGCGAGCCACTGACAATGCCCCGAAGGCCAGGCCCTGATTCGAACGTACATCCGGTGAGCGGCCCGGCCCGCCGGGCTCGGAATGCCGCCCCCGCCCGCCCGGCGCACTCTGGGGATATGCGGGACCGACCGCACCGAGACCGTCCCGCTCCCCGTGCCGCCCTCCGGCGGCCCCGAAGCGTGGGGAGGCAGGACATATGGCCAAGTCCGACGAACCGAAGGGCTGGGGGCCGCCTCCGGACCCGCCCCCGGAACTCTTCTACGCGCCCCCGGGCGAGCCCCTCGACGACGCGCGGCGCACCGCGATCCTCGACTGGACGGTCAACCAGTACGTCGCCCAAGGATGGCGGGTCGAATCGCGCTCCCCGACCCAGGCGGTGCTGGTGCGCGGCGGCAACGTCAACCACCTCCTGCACGCGATCCTGACGATCTTCACCTGCCTGCTGTGGGGCGTCGTGTGGATCGTGCTGGCCCTGGGGAACAGGACGGAGCGCGTCGCCCTCACCGTCGACCAGACCGGCCAGGTCCAGACCGTGCACGGTCCGGGCTGACCCGGACCGGCCGGCCCGGTCACACGTCCGGGAACTCCGGGGCGATGCCCAGCGTGGGGGCGATGGCCCGCCAGATCGTCGACCGGGCCGCCGCGAGGTCCACCCGGGGATCGTCGAGCATCAGCCGGATCCCGAGCCCGTCGCACAGGGCCAGCACCAGGGTGCCGAGCGCGGCGACGTCGCAGGCGGCGAACTCCCCCGAGCGGATGCCCCGTTCGACGGCCCCGCCGACCCACGCGTGGAGCTGGTCGTACAGGTCGACGGCCAAATGCCGGGCCGCCGTGTCGCGCTGGGCCCGCACCCACAACTCCTGCCAGAGCTTCCAGTCCTGGCGCAGCTCCGCGTCGGTCGGCAGCATGCTCCGCAGGATGCGGGCCAGGACGACCGCGGAGGGCACCGAGTCGGGGACGCCCTCGGTGTCCGTACCGGTCTGGGCGAAGGAATGCGTCATCGCCTCGTCGAAGAGCTTCTCCCGCGTGTCGAAGTGGTAGTGCAGCAGGGCCTTCGACACACCGGCGTGCTCGGCGACCTTGCGCATGCTGACGTTCTCGAAGCCGATGTCGGCGATGACTTCGCACGCGGCCGTGAGGATTCGCTCACGCGTCTCGAGTGCGCGCTCGGCCTTGGTCACGTTGGCTGCTCCCCGTGTCGGCGCCCGTGGACCGGGCGGGTGGGCCCGGTTGCCGTGGCCACCACACCACCATCCTCGCGCATCGCGCCGCCTCCGCGGTCGCCGTAGGTGTGGAAGCCCCTGCCCGTCTTGCGGCCCAGCCGGCCCGCGTCGACCATCCGGGCCAGCAGCGGCGGCGGGGCGTACAGCGGCTCCCGGTACTCCGCGTACATCGACCGCGCGATGGCCTGCACCGTGTCCAGGCCGATCAGATCGGCCAGGGCGAGCGGTCCCAGCGGGTGCGCGCAGCCCAGGGTCATGCCCCGGTCGATGTCCTCGGCCGACGCGGCGCCGTTCTCGGCCATGCGCACGGCGGCCAGCAGGTACGGTACGAGGAGCGCGTTCACGACGAATCCCGCCCGGTCCCGGGCCCGGACGACCTCCTTGCCCAGCACCTCGGAGGCGAACGCGTGCGCCCGCCGGACGGTCTCGTCGCCCGTGAGCAGGGACGGTACGAGCTCGACCAGCGCGAGCACCGGTACCGGGTTGAAGAAGTGCAGGCCGACGACCTGCTCCGGCCGCGAGACGGACGCGGCCAGCCTGATGACGGGGATGGAGGAGGTGTTCGTCGCGAGGACGGCGTCCCGGCGCTCCACCACCCGGTCGAGCAGGGCGAAGACCTCCAGCTTCGCCCGTTCGTCCTCCGCCACCGCCTCGACGACGAGGTCCCGGTCCGCCAGCCGCGCCACGTCGACGGTCACCGTGATCCGGCCGACGGCGGCGTCCCGTTCGGCGGCCGTCAGCTTGCCGGACGCCGCGGCGCTGTCCAGGGAACGGATGATCCGCTCCCGGCCGGCGGCCGCGGCCGTACGGGTCGTCTCCACCACGACGACGTCCCGTCCGGCCCGGGCGCAGACCTCGGCGATACCGGATCCCATCAGCCCGCAGCCCACGATCCCGACCCGTTCGACATCGGTCATCGATCGGTCCTCCCTCCTCTGATGCCTCGCTGCTCCTGCTTGCTCCTGCTGCTCGTGCTGCGCACGGGGCGGGGCGACCCGGACCACCGGCCCGGGTCGCCCCGCCCGTCAGGCCCCGCCCGTCACTGCGCGGACGGCATCCGCAGAACGCCCGTACCGCGCTTGACCAGTTCGCCCGCGATGATCAGGCGCTGGATCTCGGAGGTGCCCTCCCAGATCCGGTCGACGCGCAGCTCGCGGTAGAGCCGCTCCACCGGGTACGAGCGGTCGTAACCGCGCCCGCCGAAGATCTGCAGGCACCGGTCGACGACCCGGCCCGATGCCTCGCTCGCCGCCAGCTTGGCGATGGCCGCCTTCGCGTGCAGCGTCTTGCGGTCGAGGACGCCCTCGTCGACCTCCCAGGCCACCTGGTGCGTGTAGGCGCGGTTGACGGCGATGTCGACGGCGCTGTCGGCGAGCATCCCCTGGATCAGCTGGAAGTCGGCGATGGGCGAGCCGAACTGGCGCCGCTCCACCGCCCAGTCCCGGGCGAGCTCCAGGGCCCGCTCCGCCGCCCCGATCGTCCGGGCGGCGATCATCAGCCGCTCCTCGGTGAACCACGAGCGCGTGATGTCGTAACCCTGGCCCACCTCGCCGAGCACCGCGTCGTCGGGGACGAACACCTCGGTGAAGGTGAACTCGGGGTGCTCGTAGACGAAGGTGTGCATCCAGCGCGGCACCCGGGTCATCTCGATGCCCGTCGTGTCCTTGTCGACGAGGAAGAGCGTCGGTGCCCGCTCCTCACCGGCCGCGGCCAGCACGATCATGAAGTCGGCGTGGTCGCCGACGGTCACGAACCACTTCTCGCCGTTCAGCACCCAGCCGCCGTCGGTTCGCGTCGCCGTGGTCCGCAGGTTCTGCGGGTCGGAGCCCGCCTCGGGCTCGGTCACCGCGTAGCAGTCCCGGCGCTGCCCCCGGATCACCGGGACGAGGTAGCGCTCGCGCTGCTCGGGCGTGCAGTAGGACAGGGCGTTGGCCGGACGCCACACCATGTCCCACAGGGCCCCGGTGAGCCGGCCGAGCTCCGCCTGGACCGTGACCTGCTCCAGGATGGTCAGACCGGCGCCGCCCCACTCCGTCGGCATGTTGACGGCCTGCAGCCCGCTGTCGAGGACGGCGTCGCGGATCTCGGTGTGGGCCTGCGGGGGCAGCCCGTTGTTCTCCTCGCAGTCGAGCTCGTACTTGGTGATGAAGTCGGTGAGCGCGCGCGCCGTGCTCCGGAGCTCTTCCTGACGGGCGGTGAGGCGGAAGTCCATGTCTGTCTGTCCTCTGGGTCGTGGTGGGGGAGCGGTCGTCAGGAGGTGGGAAGGGCGAGGGCCCGGGTGCCGCGCTTGATCAGTTCGTTGGCGATGATCAGGCGCTGGATCTCGGAGGTGCCCTCCCAGATCCGGTCGACCCGCAGCTCGCGGTACATGCGCTCGACGGGGTAGGTACGGTCGTAGCCGCGCCCGCCGAAGATCTGCACACACCGGTCGATGACCCGCCCGGCCGCCTCGCTGGCCGCGAGCTTCGCCGTCGAGGCCTTCGCGTGCAGCGTCTTGCGGTCGGTCTCCGGCCGGTCGGCCTCCCAGGCCACCTGGTGGGTGTAGGCGCGGTTGATGGCGATGTCGACGGCGCTGTCGGCGAGCATCCCCTGGATCAGCTGGAAGTCGGCGATGGGCGAACCGAACTGGCGCCGCTCCACCGCCCAGTCCCGGGCGAGCTCCAGGGCCCGCTCCGCGGCGCCGACGGTCCGGGCGGCGATCATCAGCCGCTCGTCGGTGAACCACTCCTTCGTCAGCTCGTAGCCGTTGCCGACACCGCCCAGCACGTCCTCGTCCGGAACGAACACATCGGTGAAGGTGAACTCGGGATGCCCGTTCACCGCGGAGTGCATGAAACGGGGGACCCGGGTCATCTCGACCCCGGCCGCCTGCTTGTCCACGAAGAACAGGGTCGCCTCCCGACCGGGCCCCGCGTCGGCCTGCACCAGCAGGAAGTCCGCGATGTCCCCGCAGGTCACGAACCACTTCTCGCCGTTCAGCAGCCAGCCGCCGTCGGTACGGGTCGCGGTACTCGTGCCCGAGCCGGGGTCGGAGCCCGCACCGGGCTCGGTCACCGCGAACGCGTCGAACCGCTCGCCCCGGATCACCGGTAGCAGGTACTTCTCCCGCTGTGCCTCGGTCCCGTAGGCGAGGACGTTCGCGGGCCGCCACGGGATGTCCCACAGACAGTTGGTGACCTTGCCGAACTCCTCCTCGACGATCACCTGGTCCAGCAGGGACAGCCCGGCGCCGCCCCATGCGGCGGGCATGTTGATCGCGTAGACGCCGGCGTCGACGGCGGCGCGGGTCAGCTCGCGGACCGTGTCGGCGGGCAGCGGGCCGCCGGCCTCCTCGGACCGGTCCTCGTAGGTCATCAGGAGCCGTGCGTAGGCGGCGGCGCGCGCCTTGAGGTCGGCCTGCTCGGGTGTGTAGCGGAAGTCCATGGGTCGTCAGTCCTCCAGAGCACAGGGGGTGGGGGTGGAGCGGTCAGCGCAGGACGGCCCGCGCGTCCAGGGCGAGGGCGCCGTCCGGGCGTACCAGCAGGGGGTTGACCTCCAGCTCGGCGATGTCCGGGTGAGCCGCGGCGACGGTGGTGATGCGTTCGATGACGGCCGCGGCCGCGGCCACGTCGACGGCCGGCCGGCCGCGTACGCCGTCGAGCAGCGCCGCACTGCGCAGACCGCGCAGCAGAGCCTCGGCCCGCCGTGCCGGTACGGGCGCGAGCGCGAAGGCCACGTCACGCAGCGCCTCGGTGAGGACGCCGCCGAGCCCGACCAGGGCGATCGGCCCGAACCGCGGGTCCTGGTTCACGCCCACGATCAGCTCGATGCCGTCCGTGAGGTCGGCCATCGCCTCGACCGAGTAGGCGGGCGCGCCGAGCCGGGCGTGCATCTCCCGGTACGCGGCGAGGAGCGCGTCCCGGTCGGCCAGCCGCAGCGCCACACCGCCGGCGTCGGACTTGTGCAGGACGTGCAGGGCCTTGAGCACGTACGGGCCGCCGAACTCCGCGGCCGCGGCCAGCAGCCCGACCTCGTCCGTGATCTCGCGCGCCGCCGGGAACGGCACGCCGGCGGCGTCGAGCAGCGTCCGGACCCCGTGGTAGCCCAGGTCCGCGGGCGGTGCTGCGGCCGGCGGCAGCGGGGGCACGCCGGGGCGGTCCGCGTCCGCCGCCCGCCCTCCGGTCATCGCCGCCAGTGCGCGGGCGGCGTCCTCGGTCGCGGCGAACACCGGCACCCCGGCCTCGGCCAGCACCCGGCAGCTCGGAGACTGCGGGTACATCGACTGCACGACCAGCGGCTTCGGCACGGAGGCGAGGTGCGCGACGATCTCCTTGGCGGCCCGGGCCTCACCCTCCGCCAGGACGGAGCCGCCTGCCGGACCGCCGCCCAGACCGCTCTCGGAAGCTGCGTAACCACCGAAGTACCCGGTCATCAGGACGGCGTCGACCTCGTCGGCGGCGAGCAGCGCACCGACCGTGTCCGCGTAGGAGAGGGGCCGCTGTTCACCCATCCCCGCCAGGTCGACGGGGTTGCCGACCGAGGACTGCTCCCACAGCACGGTCCGCAGCCTGTCCTGCGTCGGCCCGCCGAGCTCCGGTACGCCGAGCCCGGCGTCCTCGGCCGCGTCGGCGGCGACCGCGCCGTGGCCGCCGCCGTCGGTGAAGACCGCGGTACGCCGGCCCCTCGTACGCGGTCCCGCGCCCAGGGCGGCAAGTCCGGCCAGGACGACGGTCATCTCCCTCGGGGTGCGGACGAGTTCGACCCCGGCGTCGCGGCAGGCGGCGGACACCACGTCGGCCGAGGTGGTGAGCGCCCCGGTGTGAGACTGGGCGCTGCGTGCGGAGGCGGTTCCCCGGCCGGCCGTGAGCAGCACCACCGGCTTGCCCGCCGCGGCGGCGGCCGCCGCGAAGGCCCGGCCGTCGCCGAAGTCCTCGGCGTACACGGCGATCGCCGAGGTCTCCTCGTGGCGGGCGCAGTCCTCGACGAGGTCGACGAGGGTGACGTCGGCCTGGTTGCCGAGGGAGACGAAGCGGGAGAAGCCCAGCCCGTGCGGCTCACCGCGGAGCTGGAGTTCGAGGGCGAGGTTGCCGCTCTGGCTGAGCAGGGCGACCCCGCCGGGGGCGAAGCGGTCCGAGGCGAGGTACAGCTCGGTGGTGTTGTCGGCGATGCCCAGGCAGTTGGGGCCGACGAGGACGGCTCCGGCGGCCCGTACCCGTTCGGCGACCGACCGCTGCCGGGCCAGGCCTGCGGGGCCGGCCTCGGCGAAGCCCGCGGTGATGGCGACGATCGCCTTCGCCCCGCAGGCCAGGGCCTCGTCGACGGCGGCCTCGAAGCCGGCGCCGGGTACGGAGATCACCACCAGGTCGACGGGTTCGCCGACGGCGGTCAGGGAGGTGGCCGCGGTGCGGCCGAGTACGGTGCCGCCGCGCCGGTTGACCAGGTGCACGGGTCGCCGGCCGGGGGCGCGCAGGGCCTGGGCGGCCACCGCGTGGCCGTACTTCGCGGGGTCGTCGCTGGCGCCGACGACGGCGACCGAGCGGGGATCGAAGAGGGCGGTCAGGTCGCGTCCCATGTCATCCCTCCACGCGGAGGGCGGAGTTGGGGCAGCTTTCGACGCAGGCGCGGGCGGCGTCCTCGGTGCCGGCCGGGACGAGGACGGCGATGACGTTCGCGTAGCCCCATTCGTCGAGTTCGACCAGGTCGGGTGCGGGTTCCTGGCACAGTCCGTAGCCCTGGCAGCGGGTGGAGTCCAGCAGGAGTTTCATGGCGTTCCTTTCAGCGCGGGCACAGGGATGTCGGAGGCGGCGGTGAACGGGGCGGCGACCCCGGGCACGGCCACGGTGAGACGGCGGCGGCCGTCCTCGGGTGTCGCGTCCGCGCACACGGGGCACGGCGCGGCGAGATGGGAGCGGACGAGCCCGGGGAAGGAGCGGAGCAGGCTGCCCGCGATCCCCGCCGCGGCGTCGAGGAGTCCGCAGGCGCCGCGCCCGGTCAGGCCCTGCGACCAGCGGAGCAGGCTGTCCGCGGTGTCCGGGCCGGCGGTCCCGGCGGCGAGGCCGGACAGGGCCCTGCCGACGGCGGCGGTGCCGGACACGCAGACCCCGCACTGCCGTGCGCTCTCGGCCGCGAGGTGGCCGGCCGCGTCGGCGGCGGTGGTCACGGGGCAGCCGCCCGGGGCGAGGAAGTGGATGGCTCCGCACCCCAGGGCGGTACCGGCGGCGGTGAGCGCGCCGGGTTCGAGGGGGAGGTCCAGGGCGCCGGCGTCGACGAGTCCGCCGAACAGCCCGCCCATCAGGGCTCCGGCCGCGTCCGGCATCCCGTACCGCGCGGCCAGTGTGCGCAGCGGGATTCCGTAGGGGACCTCGGTGAGCACCGGTGCGGCCGGACCGCCGCCGGACAGGGTCACCAGGGTGCTGCGGGCGATGGCGCGGCGCAGGCCGGGCCGGTTGGCGGTGAGGGCGATCCGGGCGAGCGTCTCGACGTTGGACACCAGGGTCGGCGCACCGCCCACCCCCCGCTCGAAGGGGCGGGGCGGCTTGGCGGTGGGCAGCGCCGGGCCGCCGTCGATCCGGCGCACCACCGCCGTCTCCTCACCGGCGACGTAGGTGTGGCCGGTCTCGACGACCTCGACGGGCAGCGGCGGCGGGTGTTCGGCGAGGGCCCGGCGTACGCTCTCGCCCGCCGCCGGGTCGGAGAGGTACACGAAGCCGCGTACGGCGCCGGTGACCGCGGCGGCGCGGGCGAGGCCGTCGAGGACCAGGTGCGGCCGGGCCCGCAGCAGCCAGCGGTCCTTGGCCGAGCCCGGTTCCCCCTCCTCGCCGTTGGCCACGACGACCGGGGAGCCGCCGCGGCCCCGTACGGAGCGCAGTTTGACGGCTGCCGGGAATCCCGCCCCGCCGCGACCCCGCAGCCCGGAGGCGGCGAGGTGGGCGAGCAGTTCCTCCGGGCCCGTGGCGCCGCCGTAGCCGCCCGTGGCCCGGTAGGCGTCGGCGCTCTCCACGGCCTGCGGCGCCGCTCCGAGGACGGTGCCCGGCGGCTGCGCCGTCGGGAGGCGGATCGTGGTCATCGGCCGGCTCCTGTCGTGGTGTGGGTGCGCAGGGTCCGTACGGCGCGCTCCAGCGCGGTGCGGTCCTGGGCGGTGCGGCCGTATCCCGGTCCCGGGAGGCCGATGAGCATGCGGTGGTGGTCGAGGACGACCTCGCCGGCGAGCAGGGCGGCGGCGGGGTCGCCCGTCCGGGAACCGGCGGCCACCGAGGTCACCAGGTCGGTGACCTCGGCGAGGTAGCGGAGCCAGCTGTGCCGGCTGCCGCGCAGGATCAGGCGCTCGACGCGGCGCCGCTCCGTGGCCGCCAGGTCACGGGGTGGTGGGCCGGCGGCCGCACCGTGCGACGAGGCGCGCAGGGCGGCGACCGCCGTGGGGAGTTCTCGCTCCGGTTCGGGGGTGAGCCCGAGCCAGTCCAGACGCCGACGACCGCTCATGCGTGCCTCCGGGAGGTGGGATACCGCCGCCGGTCCGGCGCCCGGCGGGAGCCGTGGGCGGGGGACCGGGGGGATCGGGGGTGCGGACCCGTACGGGACGGGCGGGCCGCACGGCTGCGTCCGCCCCGGTGAACAGGGTGTATACGGAGCGGGGCCGGTGCGGCGACAGGAAAGCACGTTTGCTGACCGATCGGTCAGGCAAGAATTACGCTAGCTGACCGATCGGTCAGTGAACAAGTCTTGACCCGGTGGAAATGAGCCAGCAATCTGGCTGTCCAATCGGTCAGCCTGGTTCCGGCTTTCCCGCCCCGACCGCCTGTCCGCCGCTGGATCGCCATGCCTCGTCCTGCCTTGCCCTCTCTTGTCCTGCCTTGCCATCGAACGCCGACACCGATCGCCGCACGCCGGCACGGAGGAGTCACCGATGCACTCAAGAGCTCCCGAATCACCGACAGGCCGCACCGTCCGATCCGACGTCACCGTCCGATCCGACCCGTCCGACCCGTCCGACCCGTCCGATCCGACCGACCGGACCGACCGGACCGGGCCGCCGGGCAACGCCGCCGCCCCCGACACCCCCGGGCCGGCCCTCCCCGCCCGCTACTACACCGACCCCGACACCGCCGCCGCGGAGACCCGGCACGTCTTCGGCCGGTCGTGGCAGCTCGTCTGCCACGAGTCCGACCTGCCGAACCCGGGAGCGCGGCTCGCCGCCACCGTCGCCGGCCGCGAGGTCCTGGTGGTCCGCACCGAGGACGGCAGCCTCGCAGCCCACCTCAACGTCTGCCGCCACCGCGGAACCCGCCTGGTCACCACCCCCGAACCGGACGGCAAGGCGATCCGCTGCCCGTACCACGGCTGGACGTACCGCCTCGACGGGAGCCTGGTCGGAGCCCCGGAGGCCCGCCAGATCCCCTGCCTCGACAAGCCGAAACTCGGCCTCTTCCCGGCCCGCGTCGAGTCCTTCCTCGGCTTCGTGTTCGTCAACCTCGACCCCGACGCCGTACCGCTGGCCGAGAGCTGCGCGGGCCTCGCGGAGGCGGTCGGCCACTACGCCGGAGCCGACCTGGTGCCCATCGGCCGCGCCCGCATCCACGACCTGGCCGCCGCCGAGGTGCAACAGGCCAACTGGAAGGTGGCGGTCGACAACTACCTGGAGGGCTACCACGTCCCGGTCGCCCACCCCGGCCTGATGCGGCTGCTCGACTACCAGGGCTACACCTGCGAGATCGAGGAGTCCTACGCGCTCTTCGCCTCACCGCTGCGCGACAAGCCGTCCTCGAACTGGGCCGAGCGCCTCTACCAGCGCATCGCCGCACCGATGCCGGGCCTCCGCGAGGCCGACCGCCGGATCTGGCGGTACGCGGTCATCTATCCGAACACCCTCATCGACTTCTACCCCGACCACGTACTGGCCTGGACCGCGATCCCCACGGCGGTGGACCGCGTCGCCGTACCCGGCGCGTTCTACACCCGCCGCGGCACCGGCCTGCGCACCCGCCTAGCCCGGCGCCTGAACATCCACATCGGCTGGATCACCAACGACGAGGACGCCGAGCTGGTCGCCCGCGTGCAGAAGGGCCTCTCCACCCCCGGCTTCGAGCCCGGACCGCTGTCCCGACGCGAGTCGGCGGTCGGCTGGTTCGCCGGCCGCGTCCGGGCCGACCTCGACACCGCCGACGACTGAGGCCCGCCCCCCCCGCCGAACACGGCACGACTGCACCGCGCCATCGCACCGCACGGCCCCGCACGACCGCACCACTGCAACGCAGCGCAGCGCCCCGCCCCCCGCGCCGCGCCCGCCGCACGACCGAGCCCCCACGCACCGCTCGTTCCGCCGTCCCCCTGCGGCCCCTACGGAGAGGACCCCATGTCCCCCGAGGCACTCCCCCCGACCAGACGCTCGTTCCTCCGCGCCGGCACCGCCGCCGCCCTCGCCCTCACCGCCTCCGGCTGCGGCTTCGCCACCGGCGACGACCCGGCCGGCAAGGCGACCGCGGAAGCACCCATCGACGTCAAGGTCGACGGCGACCTCGTCTACTTCAACTGGGCGGACTTCGTCGACCCCACCGTCTTCGAAGGCTTCCAGAAGGAGTACGGCGTCAAGGTCGTCCAGTCGAACTACGACTCCATGGAGGGCATGGCGGCCAAACTCAACGCCGGCAACCGCTACGACATCATCTTCCCCACCGCGAAATGGGCCGAGCGCCTCGCCACCGGCGGCCGGCTCCGTACGATCGACCACTCCCGGCTACGGGGCGCCGAAGCCGTGTTCGGCGGCTACGACTACTTCGCCGACCCCTGGTACGACCCCCGCTCCGCGCACACCGTCCCCTTCACCATGTACAAGACGGGCATAGGCTGGCGCCGGGACCGGCTCGGCGACCTGACCGGCTCCTGGGAAGACCTGTGGAACGAGAAGGCCAAGGGCAAGGTCTTCGTCCTCGACGACCGCGACGAGGTGCTCGGCCTGGGCGCGCTCAAACTCGGCCTCGGCCTCACCACCGGAGACCAGGCCGACCTCGACCGCGTCACCGACACCCTGCGCTCGCTCCGCCCCCGCCTGCGCGGCTTCTCCAGCGACAGCTACAACAACCTCCTCAACGGCAACGCCGACATGACCCAGGCCTGGAGCGGCGACATGGCCGCCATGCTCGCCCAGGCCGAGGACCCGTCCGTCTTCGGCTTCGAGGTCGCCCGCGAAGGCGCCCCCGTCAACTCCGACTGCTACGCCATACCCGCCAACGCGCAGCACCCCGGCACCGCGATGCTCTTCATCGACTACATGCTCCGCCCGGAGAACGTGAAGAAGAACATCGAGTACATCGGCTACCCGATGCCGGTCCGCGGTACCGAGGACACCTACGCCGCGCTCGTCGAGCCCTTCCCCCAGTGCCTGGTGACCGCCGACGACCTGGCGGCCGACCTCTTCTTCCGCAACGGCGACGCGGGGACCGAACGGGCCCGCGACGCCGCCTGGACCGACGTGAAGGCCGGCTGACATGGCGACACGCAGCAACCGCACCGGAACCGCGGTCCGGCCGCCCGAGGACCCGGACGGGCCGAAAACACCGCCCCCGGACCGGACACGGCCCGAAGCCGCACCGGGCACCCGCACCCGGAGGCGGCAGCCGCGCCTGTGGACCTGGCTCCTGCTCCCCGGCACCCTCTGGATGGCCGGCTTCCTCGTCGCCTCCCTCCTCCTCGTGGCCACCCTGGCGCTCGGCACCACCGACCCCCTCGGCAATCCGCGCTTCGGGCTCAACTTCGCCAACCTCACCGCACTGGCCGACCCCGCCTACAGCACCGTCCTGCTGCGCTCCCTCGGCTACGCGCTCATCACCTGCCTCATCTGCCTGGCCGTGGCCTACCCGGTCGCCTACGCCATCGCCCTGTGCGGCGGCCGGTTCAAGAACCTGCTGATCGCCGCGATCGTGGTCCCGTTCTTCGCCAACTACCTGGTCCGGATGTACGGCTGGTCCGTCGTCCTCTCCGACGACGGACCGCTGCTGAGGGCCCTGCGCGCGATCGGTCTCGCCGACGACGGCACCAAGATCCTCCAGACCGGTGTGGGAGTGATCGCCGGACTCGTCTACGGCTTCGTCGTCTTCATGATCATCCCGCTGTACGCGGCGATGGAACGCATGGACACCTCGCTCATCGAGGCCGGCCGCGACCTCTACGGCGGCCCCCTGCGGACCTTCCTCTTCGTCACCGTCCCCGCCACCCGGCAGGGAGCGGCCGCGGGTTGCGTTCTCGTCTTCCTGCCCGCCATGGGCGACTTCGTCAGCGCCCAGCTCATGGGAGGTCCCGACCAGATCATGATCGGCAACCTGATCCAGGACAAGTTCTTCCAAGGCCAGAACTGGCCCCTCGGCTCGGCCCTCACCATGCTGCTGATGGCGGTCCTGTTCCTCGGGATGCTCGGCTACCTGCGGCGCACCCGCAAGGACGAGGCGGAGGCCGCCCGATGAGCGCCCCGCAGCGCCGCCGGCGCGGAGCCGAGCGCCGCCCCCGCTTCGCCATCGCCGTCACCGCCCTCTTCTTCGCGCTCCTCTACCTCCCCGTCGGCGTCGTCGTCCTGTTCTCCTTCAACTCCCAGAAATCCCTCACCGTCCTCGACGGCGTCAGCCTCCGCTGGTACACGGCCCTCCTCCACGACGAGGCACTCCTCGACTCGCTCGGCATGAGCCTGCGGGTGTCCCTGGTCGCCATGGCCGGCTCGCTCGTCCTCGGGGTGGCCCTGGCCCTGGGCCTCGTACGCAGCCGCAGCCGCCTCGGCTCCTTCGCCGGCCTGATCATGCTCGTCCCGCTGATCACCCCGGAGATCGTCACCGGCGTCGCGGCGATGCTCCTCTTCAAGGGCCTCGGCATCACCCTGTCCACCACCACCGTGATGCTCGCCGAGATCACCTTCTCCATCTCCTACGTGACGGTCATCCTCCGCTCCCGCATCGCCGCCCTCAACCCGGAGGTCGAGGAGGCGGCCATGGACCTCGGGGCCACCCGCGGGCAGGCCCTGCGCCTGGTGACCCTGCCCGCGCTGCTGCCCAGCATCCTCGCCTCCGCGGTGCTGATCTTCGCCCTCGTCTTCGACGACTTCGTCCTCGCCTACTTCACCACCGGCGTCGACCCGCAACCCCTGTCGGTGCGCATCTACTCGGCGATCAGGTTCGGCGTGCAGCCCACCATCAACGCCGTCGGCACCCTGATGCTGGTCGGCTCCATCGGCCTCATCGTCCTCGCACTGGCCATCCCGCGCCTGTTCGGGCGCAGAGGCGGCCTCGACCTGCTCTCCGGGAAGTGACACCCATGCCCGCGACACCCGAGCACCCGACCCCCACGACCACGACCCCGACCCCCACGACCCAGCCCCCCACGAGCCCGACCGCCCGGACCCGGACCCTCATGACCCCGACGCCCGTCCACCCCACCCCCGCCGTCCGGCTCGACCGGGTCAGCAAGCAGTACCCGGCCGCGGGCGGCACGTACGCCGTACGCGACGTCGAACTCGACATCGCCCCGGGTGAGTTCTTCTCCCTCCTCGGCCCCTCCGGCTGCGGCAAGACCAGCCTCCTGCGGATGATCGGCGGCTTCTCCGACCCCACCTCGGGCAGCGTCCTCCTCGACGGCCAGGACGTCACCGGCCTGCCGCCCGACAAGCGCAACGTCAACACCGTCTTCCAGAGCTACGCCCTCTTCGACCACCTCTCGCTCGCCGACAACGTGGCCTTCGGCCTCAAGCGCAAGGGCGTCGGCCGCGCCGAGATCCGCGAACGGGTCTCCGGCATGCTCGACCTCGTCCAGCTCGGCCACCTGGCGAACCGCAAGCCGGCCACCCTCTCCGGCGGCCAGAAACAACGCGTCGCCCTCGCCCGCGCCCTCGTCAACCGGCCCCAGGTCCTCCTCCTCGACGAGCCGCTGGCCGCCCTCGACCTCAAACTCCGCCGCCACATGCAGGTCGAGCTCAAGCAGATCCAGCGCGAGGTCGGCATCACCTTCGTCTTCGTCACCCACGACCAGGACGAGGCCCTGACCATGTCGGACCGCCTCGCCGTCATGAACGAGGGCCGCGTCGAGCAGTGCGGAACGCCCGAGGACGTGTACGAGCGCCCCACCAGCAGCTTCACCGCCTCCTTCATGGGCACCTCCAACCTCGTCCCCGGCACCTACCGTTCCGGCCGGGTCGTCCTCGACGACGGCCCCGAACTGCCCGTCGGACAGCGGACGTCCGTCCCCGAAGGCAGCAGGGTCAACCTGTCGATCCGCCCCGAGAAGATCTGGCTGTCCGACCTGGAGCCGGACATGGCCCGCGCCACCGGCGTCGTCCGCGAGACCGTCTACTGCGGCCCGACCACCACGTACCTGATCGAACTGGCTCCCGGCGTCACGGTGTCCGTACTGGAGCAGAACACCGTCCGCTCCCGCAGGGAGGACCGCTGGAGCGGCGGCGAGCGCGTCGAGATCGGCTGGAAGCCCGAACACTGCCTCGTCCTGGACTGAAGCCGAAGCCGAAGCCTGAGCCGCCTCGGCTCCGCCCGACCGAAGGAACACCCTCATGAACCACGACGTCATCGTGCTCGGCGCCGGCCTGGCCGGCCTCGCCGCAGCGCGTGACCTCGCCGCCGGCGGAGCCGACGTCCTCGTCGTCGAGGCCCGGGACCGGGTCGGCGGACGCGTCGAACAGACCGAACTCCCCGACGGCCGGCTGGTCCAGCTCGGCGGCGAGGTCGTCGGCCGCGCCCACACCGCCTACCTGGCCCTCGCCGAGGAACTCGGCCTCACCCTGGTCCCCAGCTATGTCGCCGAGCCCGGCGTCCTCACCCGTGCCACGCCGGAAGGGGTCTCCGCCGGCGATCCGCCCCACTGGTTCGGCCCCGGCGACGACGCCTGCCACCAGAAGGTCACCGCCGCCTTCTGCGCCCTCGCCCGGACCGTGGACCCGGCCGACCCCTGGTCCCACCCCGACGCCACGGCCCTCGACCGGTCCTCCGTCGCCGACTGGCTGCGCGCCCAGGGAGCGACACCGGCCGTCGTCCGCCTCTGGGAGATCGGCCAACTCGCCCTCGCCGACGGCTCGTACGAGCGTACGTCGCTGCTCGCCGCCCTGCGCAAGCACGCCGCCGTCCCCGGCCCCGAGGCCTACGACTACGAGGCATGGGAGGGCCTGCGGGTCGCCGAGGGCTCCGCCACGGTGGCCCTGCGCATGGCCGCGGACCTCGGCGGACGCATCCGCACCGGCGCGCCCGTCGAGGCCGTCACGGTCCGCCCGGCCGGCCCCTGCTCCGTACGGCTGGCCGGCGGCGAGACCCTCACCGCCGGCGCCGTCGTCAGCGCCCTGCCCGTCGGCCCGCTCCGCCAGGTCGCCGTCACCGGCGTCCGCGACGAGCGACTCGCCTCCCTGCACCGCCAACGCCAGGCCCTCGCCGCGAAGTTCGTCGCCGCGTACGACCGGCCGTTCTGGCGCACACTCGGCAAGAGCGGCCTCTCCGAATGCGAGGGGGTCCTCGGCAGCACCTGGCCGCAGAGCGACGGCATCCTCTCCGCCCTCGTGCCACCCGAACGGCTCGGCGTCCTGCTCGGCACACCCGCCCCGCTGCGCACCCGGGAACTCCTCGCCGACATCGCCCGCCTCTACGGCGACGAGGCGTACCGGCCGCTGGCCACCTACGTCCGGATGTGGGGCACCGACCCGTGGACGCAGGGGTACGTCACCCAGTGGACCCCGGGCGACGTCATGGCCGTCGGCCCCCGCCACGGCACCCACGAACCACCCTTCTACGTCTGCGGATCCGACCAGTGGGTGGCCGGCTACATGGAAGGCGCCGTACGCACCGGACGCGACGCCGCCAAGGAGGCGCTGCGCCGTGGCTGACCCCGTGCTCAACCATGTGGCGGGCGTGGACCGGCCCGCCGCCTCCGGCGAGACGATGGAGCTGGTCGACCCCGCCACCGGCCGGGTGCACGGCCACGCCCCGCGCTCGGGCAGGGCCGACACGGACGCGGCCTGCGCGGCAGCCGCAGCCGCGTACGCGCACTGGTCCACGACCACACCGGCGGTACGCCAGCGCGCCCTGCTCGGCATCGCCGACGCCGTCGAGGAGCACGCGGAGGCCTTCGTGGCCGCCGAGACCGGCGACACGGGCAAGCCGCCCCGGCAGTTCAGGGCCGAGGAACTGCCCGCGATCGTCGACACGCTCCGCTTCTTCGCCGGAGCCGCGCGCAACCTGCCGGGCCTCGCGGCCGCCGAGTACACCGAAGGCCGTACCTCCGTGCTGCGGCGCGAACCGATCGGGGTCTGCGCCCAGATCACCCCATGGAACTATCCGCTGATGATGGCGGTGTGGAAGATCGCCCCGGCCGTCGCCGCAGGCAATACGACGGTGCTCAAGCCCGCCGACACCACCCCCACGTCGTCGGCGCTGCTGGCCCGGATCGCGGCCGAGCACCTGCCGCCGGGCGTGCTCAACGTGGTCTGCGGCGACCGCGACACCGGCCGCGCGCTCACCGCCCACCCCGATGTCGCCCTCATCGCGGTCACCGGCAGCGTGCGCGCCGGCCGGCAGATCGCCGCCGCCGCGGCCGCCGACCTCAAACGGGTCCACCTGGAGCTCGGCGGCAACGCCCCGGTGCTCGTCCACGACGACGTGGACGTCGAGGCGACCGCCGCCGCCCTCGCCGCGGTCGCCTACTACAACGCGGGCCAGGACTGCACCGCGCCCACCCGGCTGCTGGTCCACCACCGGGTGCACGACGCGTTCCTCGCGGCCTTCGCGGCCGAGGCGGCTGCGCTGCGTACGGGCGCCCCGGACGAGCCGGACGCCGATTTCGGTCCGCTGAACAACGCGGCCCAGCTGACGTCGGTACGGTCCCTGCTCGACCGGCTGCCGAGCCGTGCCGAGATCGTCACCGGCGGGGCCCGCCTCCCACGGCCCGGCTTCTTCCACGAACCGACCGTCATCGCGGGCGTGCGCCAGGACGACGAGATCGTGCAGGAGGAGATCTTCGGCCCTGTCGTGACGGTGCAGTCCTTCGCGGACGAGGCGGAGGCCCTGTACCTGGCCAACGACGTCCGCCACGGCCTCGCCGCCAGCGTGTGGACGACGGACCACGACCGCGCCATGCGGGCGACCCGGGCCCTGCGGACCGGCATCGTCTGGGTGAACACCCACGGCACCACCGTCTCCGAGATGCCCCACGGCGGGGTCAAGCACTCGGGCTACGGCAGCGACCTCTCGATGGCGGGCCTCCTGGACTACACCCAGGTCAAGCACGTCATGCTGTGAACCCGGGGCCTCCGGACGGGCGGGGGACACCACGGCCGGGAGCCCGGGCAGTGCCGCAGCCGGGACCGGAGCGCGACCCACCGCCGGACGGACCGACGGGGCCACCTCGATCACCGCGCCGAGGTGGTCGAGGGTGGCGTCGGCCGGATCCTCGCGGGCGTCGCAGGCGACGGCCATGGTCCGCAGAGCGCGGCGAGCCGGCTCGGCGCTCTCCCCGAGCGACCCGGTGTCGCCGGCCCGGGTGCCGTCGGCGGCAACCGGCGCCCCGGCCAGTACCTCCGCGGCCGTACGCGGCAGTCGGCCGCCCAGCCGCGCCGCCGCGATCAGGGCCTGGCCGATCCGATAGCGCTCGGCCAGGACCTGCCCGATCGCACGCTGCACCACCCGGGGCGCCGAGTCCTTGCGGTGCGCGTTCCGCAGGGCGCGCAGCAGCCCCCGCACCTGGGCGGTTCCGCCGTGCGCGCGTACGGTCGCCGAGGCGAAGGCGCGCGTGGTCGCCCGGTGCTCGCCCCGCCGGTCGACGAGGGCGGCCGCCACGAGGTCCGGGTCGTCCGACAGGAGCGCGCGCCGGTGGTGACCCGGGCGGTACCCGCGCCCCAGGGCTGCGGCCGCGGGGTCCCGCAGCCGCAGCAGGCACGAGGTCCTGTGGTCCAGGTGGTGGTCCCCCGGCCCGGTTTCCGCGCCCCGACAGGATCAGCCGTTCAGGGAGGCCATCAGCTCGGGTGCGTAGCGGTCGCCGGAAGCCACGCCGTGCGGCGCCACGGCGTCGATGGCGGCCAGCTCGGCGGGGGTGATCGTCACGGCGGTCGCGGCGATGTTCTCCTCCAGGTAGCTGCGGCGCTTGGTGCCCGGGATGGGGACGGCGCCCTGGTGGAGGGTCCAGGCGAGGGCGAGCTGCGAGGGGGTGACGCCCTTCTCGGCGGCGAGCCGGCGCACCTGGTCCACGACGGCGAGGTTGCGGTGGAAGTTCTCGCCCTGGAACCGGGGGTCGGTGCGGCGGAAGTCGTCGGCGGCGAAGTCGTCCGGGCTGGTGAGGGCACCGGAGAGGAATCCGCGTCCGAGCGGGGAGTAGGCGACGAGCCCGATGCCGAGTTCGCGGAGGGTGTCGAGCACGCCGTCGTGTTCGATGCCGCGCTCGAAGAGGCTGTACTCGGTCTGTACGGCGGCCAGCGGGTGCACGGCGTGCGCGCGGGCGATCGTGGCGGGGGAGACCTCGCACAGTCCGATGTGGCGGACCTTGCCGGCCTCGACGAGCTCGGCCAGCGCGCCGACGCTCTCCTCGATCGGCACGTGGGGGTCGACGCGGTGCAGGTAGTACAGGTCGATGTGGTCGGTGCCCAGGTGGCGCAGGGAGCGGTCGGCCGAGCGGCGGATGTACTCGGGGGTCGCGTTGTGCCCGACGAAGGCGCCGTCGTCGGTGAACTCGACCCCGGTCTTGGTGGCGACGACGGCCGCGTCGCGGCGGCCGGCCAGGGCCTTGCCGAGGAGCTGCTCGTTGCGGAAGGGGCCGTAGCCCTCGGCGGTGTCGAGGAGGGTGACGCCCAGCTCCAGGGCGCGGTCGATGGTGGCGAGCGACTCGGTCTCGTCGGTGGCGCCGTAGTGGGCGCTCATACCCATCAGGCCGAGGCCCTCGGCGCCGACCTTCAGTCCCTGGCCGCCCAGTGCGCGGATCTCCATGGTGTGCTCCTCAGGAAGTAACTAACTGGATAGTTTTAGTCTGCGACGCGTCCGCCTCGTTTGTCAATAACTGGATAGTTACTTGCTAGGGTGAGGTCCATGGCACGGGATTCCCACGCGACGAAGGCGCGCCTGCTCGACGCGGCCTTCACCGAGTTCGCGACGTACGGCATCGCGGGTGCGCGCGTCGACCGCATCGCCGAGGCGGCGCAGGCGAACAAGCGGCTCATCTACGTCTACTACGGCAACAAGGAGCAGCTCTTCGACGCCGTGCTCCAGCGGGCCCTCGCGACCGGATCGGAGTCCGTCCCGTTCGACGTCGACGACCTGCCCGGCTACGCGGGGGCGGTCTTCGACCACCTCGTCGAGCGGCCGGAACTGATGCGCCTCGTGCTGTGGAAGCAGCTGGAGCGCCCGGGGTCCACGGACGAGGAGTCCGCGTCCTACGACGGCAAGATCGCGGAGGTTCGGCGGGCCCAGGAAGCGGGCCGGATCGATCCCGCAGTGCCCGCAGCGGATGTGCTGACGCTGGTCATGGGCCTGTCGCAGGCCTGGTTCGCCGCGGTGGGCGGCCCGGCGGCAGGCGCGGCGGGCACCGGCTGGGCCGCCGAGCGGCTCGCCGAGCACCGCGCGGCGGTGGTGGAATCCGTCCGCAGGATCACCGCACCCGCGCCCCCGGCCGGCGCAGCCTGAGGGCGCCCGCCTGGAGGAGCCCGCGGTCAGCGCCGCGGCCCGGCGAAGAAGCCCACCCGGGTGACGTCCTCGGACCGGAACTTCGGCAGCGCCGGGCGCCACCGCGCCCCGGCGCCGGCCTCCCGCAGCCGCAGCGACTTCGGCCGCACCGCGGCCACCTCGCCGATCCGGCCGGCATCCGGCGCGTCCCGTTCGACGTGCAGGGATGTGCAGGGACGTGCAGGGACACCAGCTCGAAGGCCCGGGAGGCTCCCTCCGCCAGGTCCGCCGACCTGTCCGGGGCGAGCCCCGGCTCGGGGCGCGCGGACCGGCCGGCGCCCGCGCGCCGCTGCCCAGCCGTCGGGCCGGACGTCACCGCACAGGGCGGTCGGCGTCCACGCCGCGCTGGTACCGGCGGCGAAACCGCCGAGCCGGTCCGCGTCCCCGGGTCAGCGCGTGAGGAACGGCCGGAGCGCCGCGACGAGTTCGGTGGGCGCGTCCAGCGCGATCAGGTGGGCCGCGGCCGGGAACTCGACCAGGGTGGCGCCCGGGATCTCGGCCGCGTACCGGCGCGCGATGTCCTGGAAGTCGGCGACGTCGAGCAGGCCGATCCCGACCAGGGTGGGAACGGCGATCGTCGCGATGTCGCCCGCCGCGCCACCCAGGGAGTGTTCCCCGACCGCGTCCTGGTTGACCAGCGACGTCCGCACCGGGGTACGGAGCCGTTCGGCCAGTCCCGGATCGACGTCCTCCCAGCCGCGGCCGGGCCCGCGCAGCCACATGTCCAGGTTCACGCGGACCGCGGTATCCAGGTCACCTGCCTCCAGGGCCGCCGTCTCGGCCTCGTCGTAGGCCACCATGTCCGCCGACCAGCCGTAGCCGGGCCACGGCGGGGCGAGCAGCGTCAGCGACCGGACCCGGCCCGGGTGGGCGAGAGCGAAGTTCACGGCCACCCGCCCGCCCCAGGACGCGCCGATGAGCCGGACGCTTTCATGACCGAGGTGGTCCAGGAGCCGGCACAGGTCATCGGTCTCACTGAACGGCCCGGTCGGGGGCGCGGATTCGCCGAAGCCCCGCAGGTCGTACCGGATGACGGTGTTCCGCTCGGCGAGGGCGGGCACGACCGCGTCCCACATGGTGTGGTCGGCGACGCCGGCATGTACGAGCACCACGGGCGAACCTTCGCCGGTGACGGTGTAGGAAAGGTGGCCGAGATCGTCGGCAAGGATAGGCATCCGCAGATAGTCGCAGGTCAGTACTGCACAGGCCATCGGATTCCGGAAGAGACCGCGCATGCCTCACCCGTGGTCTCACACGCGCTCGCCGCTCCGGAGAGTGGACGCGAGCAGTTCCTGCACGAGTTCGACGACGAGTCGGGGCCGTCCCACGAACGGGGAGCGGCCGGTCTGCCACTCGCGCACACCGGCGCAGCGCGAGGCCATCCTCCGCTGCAGGACCGGGTCGACGGCCCGGTCCTGCGCGCAGACCACGTCGGTGGAGGGGATGTCCTTCCAGCTGTGGCGCTCCGGAACTCCGCGCCCGCAGCCCGGGGCTTGGGCCCGCAGCAGGCCGTCCGGCTCAGGGCGGATCGCCTCCTGGAGCTGCGCGGACGCCCCACCCGGACCGGCCGCGCTCTCACCGGTGTCCGGCACGAAGGCCGCCAGGTACACCAAGTGTCCTGCTCCACGCACCCGGTGAGCACCGAACCGCCGTAGGAGTGACCGAGTACGTACACCCTTCCTGACAGCGGATCCAGGGCGAGCAGCGGCGTGAACAGGCACCCGAGGCTCCACCGTGACCGGCTCGCAATTGCGTGGACGGACCTGTTGACGATCAAGTATCGTCCGGGCTCGGACCACGTCGCGCGAGCTGAACGGAAGGAGGCGAGTGCCGTGCAGATCACAACCATCCAGCGCTCCCTCCCCGTTACCCCGGTGTGGTTCGTCTGATCCGAAACCGGGAGCGCCCCACGCAGTACACATCCCGGAGGAACCCGTGACCGATCTGGTCATCCGCGCGCTCGACGAGAGCGACGCCCACCTGTTCGACGCACACCCCGATCCGCTGAACGCCCGTGCCGCCCACGAGCGCACCACGCACCGCCCCGAGTGGAAGCGGGTGGCCCTGCGCGACGGCACGGTCGTCGCCCGTGGCGCCTGGTGGGGCGGCACCGATGACAAGGAACCCGTCAACGTCAACTGGTTCGACGTCGCCGAGGGCGAGGTGGAGGCGGGAGCCGAACTCCTGCGCTCCGCCCCCTGGCAGGTCGAGCTCGAGATCAACCTCCCCGGCGACTGGCGGGACCACCCCGACCTGGCCGCCGCCACCGAGACGCGCTACGCCGCCGCCCGGGCGGCCGGCTACGAGCTCCTGGTGGAACGCTTCCTCTACCGCTGGACCCCCGAGCGCGGACTCCCCGAACGGCCCGGCCGCCTCGTCTTCGGCGCCGAACCCGACGACGCGGTCTTCTTCGACGCACTGCGCCGCATCCACTCGGCCACCCTCGACGCCCACGCGCTGAAGGCCATAGCGGAGGGCGGCCTCGACCAGGCCGCCCAGGAGGAGCTCGACTTCTTCCACTGGTGCCCGTCCCCGCGGGAGTGGTGGCAGACCGCCCGTACACCTGAGGGCGAGCTGGCCGGCATCCACATCCCGGCACACAACCCCTCCGGACCGACCATCGGCTTCATCGGTGTCCTGCCGGAACACCGCGGCCGCGGCTACGCCTACGACCTCCTCGCGGAGTGCACCCACTTCCTGGTGGAGCACGGCGCCGAGGCCGTCACCGGAGCCACGGACCGGGGCAACTTCCCCATGGCCGCGAACTTCGCCAAGGCCGGCTTCCCCGTCGTCCGCGAGCGCGTCAACTTCCACCCCGTGGCCCCGGCCTCCCGGTAGCGGCAGATCCTGATCCTCGCCCCGCGCCGGCATGTTCTCGCTGCGGGGCGAGGATCCGAGCGCGCCGCCGACGGCCGGCTCCCGGGTTCTCTCAGTAGACTGACGGACATGGCATGCCGCATCAGTGAGCTGGTCATCGACGCCGCGGACCCCGCCCGACTCGCCGCCTTCTGGAGCGAGGTACTCGGCTACGTCGAACTCGGCCGGGAGGACGACGGAAGCATCGAGATCGGGCCGCCCGACGCCGGCTTCGGCGGCCCGCAGCCCACCCTCGTCCTCAGCGCCGGCAGCACCCCGCGGAGCGGAAAGCTCCGACTGCACATCGACGTCAACCCCACCGACCGCGAACAGGCCGCCGAGCTGGAGCGGCTCCTCGCCCTCGGCGCCAGGCCCGCCGACGTCGGCCAGACCGGCACCGAGAACTGGCACGTCCTCGCCGACCCGGAGGGCAACGAATTCTGCCTCCTGCACAGGCGGCTCCAGCCCCTGTGACCACATGCGCCCCGGCGCCACGACAGGACGGTGCTGCCATCCGTACGATGCGACGGTGACCCTTCCCCGCCCCGCCGGTCCACGACAACTCCTCGGTGTCGCCTGCACGGTCATCGGTCTGACCGCTGTCGCGCTCGGCTGGTACGCCACGCAGACCGTGCGCCCCGACTGCGTCTACGCCGTCTCCAGACTCACCGACGGCAACGGGCACGGCGTGCCCGACGCGAACGGCCGCGTGTTGTCGTACAAGGAACTCGCCGACCGCGGCTACCGGCAAGCCGTCGACTCGGGCCGCTGCGACCCACCCCGTGCCCGCTGGCACATGTGGACCGGCTGATTGGTCCTCAGATGCCTCGGAGCGTCACGTCCGCGGTGGCTTCCCGCAGCTGCCGGGTCTGTGCCTGGATCAGATGGAACAGGGCCTCCCGAGCCAGCCGGCCCGCCGTGTTCCCGTACTGCACGGCGCGCCCGCCGGTCGCCGCCACACAGGCGGTGGCAGCCCGCACCCCGAGGTCCAGGGCCGCGGCCCGGACCCCGGTCCGGGCCGGTACCCCCACCTCGGGGGCCAGCTCGTCCCGCATGGCGTACGCCTCGGTGCGCAGCCGGGCAGCCTCCTCCGCCAGCCGGCGGGCGAGGGTCTCGTACGTGGCTCCGGCCTGTGGCGCGGCGGCCAGCAGCAGGTCGACGGCCGCGCGCAGATGTCCGAAGACGGCCGGGTTGGCGTTCGCGTTCTCCAGATCGTAGGCCCGGATCCAGTCCGGCCTGGGCTCGACGGAGATCACGTCGTCCGGCGGCACGACGACATCCCGCAGCTCGACGGCCGTCGTGTGCGTCGCGCCCATCGCCCACAGCGGCGGCGACTCGACAGCGTCCATGCCGAGGCCGGTGCCCGGCCCCGGCGTGCAGTCGGCGCGCACGAACAAGGCCTGGTCATCGGCGGTGACAGCACCGATGATCACCGTGTCCGCGAGGCCCCAGCCGGTCATCCACGGCACACGGCCACGCAGCCGCCACCCCTGCTCGCTGCGCTCCGCGTGCACGGGCGGCCGTGGACGGCGCAGGTACGCGAAGCCCGCCGTGGCCTGCTTCGCACCCGTGACCAGGTCGGGCAGCCAGAGGTCACGCAGACCGGTGTTGGCAGTCTTGGCCAGCGCCTTCACCAAGGCGAAGTGCTGGGTGTAGACGAACCAGGTGGACGGGTCGACGGCGGAGAGGATCTCGTGGACCTCGCGGACCACCTGATCCCTGGTGCAGCCGCCGCCCGGCGTCGGCTCGTACCCGAGGATTCCGTGGGCGCCGCTTCGGGCCAGCTCGTCCAACCGCGCGCGGGAGACGCCTTCGACGGCGGTGCGCTCCGCGTCGGGCCGGAGCACGGTGGTCGCGAAGCGCGTCACCGACGCGATCAACGGCTCGGCCGCCAGGTCCGGCGGCGTCCCCAGCACCGTTCCCTCGCCCGGCACCCCGCTCACTGTCGCCGGTCGGGCAGGTGCCAGCGGTGCGGGGCGACGAGCGCGTCGATGCTGTCGGGCCCCCAGGTTCCGGGGGCGTACGGCTCCACTGGCGGGGGCGCGTCCAGCAGCGGGGCCGAGATCTCCCACAGGCGTTCGATGCCGTCGGACCGGGTGAAGAAGGACTGGTCGCCGAGCATGGCCTCCAGCAGGAGGTGCTCGTAACCCTCCAGGGAGTTGTCGGCGGTGAAGGAACTCCGGTAGCCGAAGACCATGTCGGCCTCCGCCAACCGCATCGCAGGGCCCGGCTCCTTGACGAGGAATCGGGCGGTGATGGAACCGGGATCGGCGAAGTCGATGACGAGCTCGTTGCCCCGGCCGTGGACGGCCGCACGCGCGTTCAGCGGGAACATGCCGAGGACCGGCTCGCGCAGCCCCAGCGTGACGACGTGCCGGCCCTCGGCCAGTGCCTTGCCCGAGCGCAGGATGAACGGGACGCCGGCCCAGCGCCAGTTGTCGATCTCGACGCGCAGGGCGGCGAAGGTCTCGGTATCGGAGGCCGGATCGACCCCGGGCTCGGCGCGGTAGCCCGTGTACTGCCCGCGGACGACGTGCGCGGGATCCAGCGGCCGCATGCTGCGGAACACCTTGACCTGCTCGTCCCGGAGAGACTGCGCGTCGAGGACGACCGGCGGCTCCATGGCGACGAACCCGAGCAGCTGGAAGAGATGCGTGACGATCATGTCGCGGAAGGTTCCGGTGCCCTCGAAGAAGTGCGCGCGGCCCTGGATGTCGATCTGCTCGGGCACGTCGATCTGCACATGACTGATGTGCTCGCGGTTCCACAGGGGTTCGAAGAGGCCGTTGGCGAACCGGAGGGCGAGGATGTTGTCCACCGCCTCCTTGCCGAGGAAGTGGTCGATGCGGAACACGCGCGACTCGTCGAACACGGCGTGGATCGTCGCGTTGAGTGCGCGCGCGGACGCGAGGTCGGTCCCGAAGGGCTTCTCGACGATGACACGGGCGTCCTGGGCGAGGCCCGTGGCGCCGAGGAGTTCGACCATCGAGGCGAACGCCACGGGCGGGCGACGGCGAGGTGGAAGAGCCGCCGGGAGTGCCGCCGACTGCCTGCTCGGCCGCGCGTACCGCCGCCACCAGCGGCTCCGGGGCCTGCGGGTCGGCCGAGCCGAAGGACAGGGCGGACTCGAACTCCTGCCATACGGGCCCCTCGGGGCGCGAGCGTCCGAACTCCTCCACGGCCTGCCGTGCATGGGCACGGAAATCCTGGTCGCTCAGGGCCTCGGCCGCCGGGGCCGAGCCGACGATGCGGTAGCGCCGCGGCATCAGCCCCGCCATGGCGAGATGGAACAGGCCGGGCAGCAGTTTGCGCCGGGCCAGGTCCCCCGTGGCGCCGAAGAGGACGATGACGTGGTCGGCCGGGCTCACCCCGGGGGACCGGCCGGACTGCTCGGACTGCTCGGACTGCTCGGACTGCACGGGCTGGGCGGCGGGCTGGGTCATGGCGGGCATCCTCACGCGTCGGCGCCGGGGCGCTCCGTGGCACGACGTACGGGACCGCCGTCCATCCGCCCGAGTCCCACTCGTACGAGGTGCACAGCTGTGCCCGAGGCCATGCGCCGCACTTCCGTTCCGGGCGGTCGCATCGCCCTGAGAACCCACTGTGCGTGTTCACCAGGCATCCGGCACCCGGGATTCCACCACCCGGGTCACGGCAACACGGGCCCCCTCCCGCCGGGGCGGGCCGTGGGCGCCGGGTCCGTTTCGCTGACGGCCGGATGTCGCCCCCGGCACTAGTCTCGGCTCGTGGGACAGCCTCTGGAGAGCGTCGAAGGCGCAGGACCGTTCATCACCCGGCGTACCTGGCGGCGTCCCGAGGGGGAGACCGTGGTCTGGGACTCGCGGCCGGCGCGCAAGCGCGGCACGCTGTCGGTCCGGGGCCCGGGGGACACGGCCGGCCGGGTCTCGGCCGCCGATCCCGGGGCATTGCGCCGTCTGCGCAGGCTCAACGTCGTCGCCTCCGGTGCGTTCGTCGTCGGAGGGGCGCTCTTCGCCGTCGGCGCCGCGGTCTCACAGTTCGGTTCGGGTGATCCGCTCGTCAGCGCCTGGGTGTACCTCGTCGGGGGACTGTTCTTCAGCACCGGGGGCTATGTCTCGGTTCTGCAGGTGCTGAACGCGCCCCGGCACGCCGAGGGCGGCGGTTTCCTGGTCACGGCCGGCTGGCGGTGGTGGGGTTACGAGCCGATGCGGCTGGACTGGCTGAGCACGTTCGTCCTGTTCGCCGGCACGCTCGTGTTCGGTGTCAATCTGCTGGACTCCTTCCTGGAAGGCCTCACCGTCCGGCAGGTCAACCGGCTGATCTGGACGCCCGACGTGATCGGGTGCGTGCTGTTCCTCGTCTCGGGGCATCTCGCGTTCGCCGAGATCTGCCACCGGCACCGGCCGTGCATGCGCTCCCGCAGTCTCGGGTGGTGGGTCGTGGCGGTGAACCAGTTCGGTTCGGTCCTCTTCATGGTCTCGGCGCTGGCGGCCTTCACCCGCCCCGCCACCGGGAGCCTGGTCAACGTCGACATCGCCAACTGGGCGACGCTGACCGGTGCGCTGTGCTTCTCGTTCGGCGGGGTGCTGCAGCTCTTCGAGCGACCGTAGCCGGCTGTGGCAGCACGCAGCGTGAAGACCCCGGGGCTGCCACCGGTACAGGCGGCCGCGGGTCAGTGCGGCCACCCGTTGCGGCGGCGCCAGAACGGGTGCTCCGGCCACCGCCGCTCCTCGGCGTACGACCGGGCGTGATGGTGGTGGTAGGCGTCCGCGACGCCGTCCAGGAACGAGGCGTAGGACGCGAGGGCGCCCGTGTCGCCGGCCAGGCACCGGTCGACGGCCCGGCCGGCGTGGGCTCCGGTGTGCAGGGCCGTGAGGATGCCCTGGGAGGACAGGGGGTCGAAGGCGATCGCGGCGTCCCCGGCGGCGACCCATCCGGGGCCGGCCGGCGGGGACAGCCGCAGTCCGTGGGCGGCCGTCCAGCGCGGCGCGGGGGAGCCGGCCGGGTCGTAGCCGCTCAGGCGCTCCCGTACGTGCCGGGTGCGCGACGCCGCGCACCGGAATCCGTCCGCCGTCCGCAGCCGGGCAGCGGCGAGGTCGGCGTCGGTGAGATGGGCGACCACCCGCCCGGCGGGGACCCTGGCGGTGTACCACCAGCCCTCGGGCACCGCCTCGACGAGGGTACGCAGCTCCAGGTCCCCGGCGTGGCCGCCCACCCCGTGCCCGCCGAGCAGCGTGTACGCGGCCACGAGCCGGTCCTGCCGGCGCCGCCGGGCCAGGCGGCGGCCGATGAGCGCGCGGCGGCCCGTCGCGTCCACCACCCAGCCCGAGCGCAGCTCCCGTACGGCGCCGCCCCCCTCCCGCACCAGCAGGTGCTGCTCCCCGGCCGTGCTGCGGTGGCCGATCACGACGGCCCGCCGGACCAGCGCCCCCGCGGCCCCTGCGGCCTCGCGCAGGAAGGCGTCGAACCGGTCGCGGTCGAGGTGCCAGCCGTGGCCGTGCGGGTCGAGCAGGTGGCTGTGGCCGTGCAACTGCGCCGATCCCCAGGACGCGTAGGTGCCCGGGCAGCTCAGGTGCGTGCCGGCGCTGAAGGCGGCCCAGAGCCCCAGGTCGTCGAGCAGTGGCCGGGCCGCGGGCGGCAGGGTCTCCCCGATCGTGAAAGCGGCGGAGGGCACACCCGGCCTGCCCCCGTCCACCAGCAGGACGCGCCGGCCTGCCCGGGCCAGGACCAGAGCGGCGACGGCCCCGGCCGGCCCGCCGCCGGCCACGACGGCCTCGAAACGCCCGGCGAGGGGAACCGGGCCGGTCCGAGCGGTCACGGTGTCTCCGGGAAGCGGGCGACCTTCTCGAAGTACCCCGCCAGCACCTCCTCGTCGGGCCGGTCGGCGGCGGCGATGGCGGCGGCCACCGCTTCCTCCCGCACCGCGGGATCGGCGGCCTCGGGCACGTGCAGGCTCACCAGGTTCCGCAGCGGGGGCGGAGCCTGTTCGGGATGGAAGCTCACTTCGGACTCCACCAGCATGGCTGCGGGGAGACTCACCACGTCACCGGTATCGGCGGCAGGTCCCTCCCGCCGTGCGACGATGCCGAGCTTGCCGAAGTCCTTGACCATGGCGTTCATCTGGGCGATGCGGTCGGACGGCAGCCATCTGTCCCACACCGCCCTGTTTTCGAAGGCGGTGCGACGGTCCTCGGGGTCGGCGGCGGGATCGACGGCGGTCCGGTAGTTCTCGTCCGTCAGCACGTGGTTGGGCACCCGCGCCGGCCAGAAGGTGGGGAGGTACGGGTCGTAGCGCGGCCCGAAGCCCAGGTAGTACCCGGAGCGGCAGCGGGCGGTGTCGGTCTGCCAGGGCACGGCCATCCAGCGGGTCAGACCGCCCGGCTCCTGGCCGTACACCGGGCCGTCCACGGCGAGCGCCGTCTGCGGGGTGAGGGTGGAGCCGTAACCGGGTTCGGGCCGGGCCGGGTCGCGGTGGCGCACGCGGAAGGGAGCGGAGTACAAGGTGGCGTGACGCATCGGCCAGGTGAGCTCACAGCCGGGGTGGAAGGCGTCGGCCAGGCAGTACGACAGGGCGGCCCGGTCGAGGGCCGCCGGGCGCTGTGCGAGCGGCAGGCCGTCGAGCGCCGTGGGCGGCGTGGCCTGGGGATCGTGGTCGGCGTCGAAGTCCCCGGCGGCCCAGCGGGCCAGCATGTCGTACTGCAACGGGGAGAGCGCCAGGTGCTGCCGGGCGGAGACCGGCCGCACGCTCATCGAGTCGCCGTAGATCGGCGGCCAGGGTACGGGGGAGAGCCCGTCGCGGTCGGGATCGCGCATCATCGCCCAGATCTGCCGGCGCAGTTCGTCGCGCCGGGTGCCGTGGCCGGCCAGCTCCGCCAGCCGCTCGGGAGCCAGGAAGTGCTCGCGCCCACCGTGACCGAACAGGGCCGCGAAGCCACGGTTGACCCACTGCAGATCGCACAGCCGGCGCAGCACCGGCAGCACGTCGTGGGTGAACGAGACCCGCGCCGGAGGCGCCAGCATGCCCGCGGCCACGAAGGTGTCGCGCATCAGGTCGTACATCGTGCGCACGGACTTCAGCTCCGGTGCGAAATTCGGGGGAGCGACCACCACCCAGGCCGGATCGACCGGGACGCTCCTGCCGTCGATGCGGACCTGCGCGGTGACCGGGCCGTCGCAGGTGTCGTCGTGCCAGCCGTCGTTGTTGGCGAAGTGTGTCGCCTGGACGGCCGGGTACGAGGCGGACACCCCGCGCCCGCCGAGGAAGAGCAGGCGGCCCGCGCCATCGGTGCGCAACTCTCCCAGGTAGACGGGATGCCCCAGGAACGTGCCCGAGTCGAACGCGTACTCCGGCTTCCCGGCGCGTTCGCGGCCCCGGATCGAGCGGGGCCCGGGGGTGATGGCCAGCCGGTGGCGTTCCCCGGCGGGCACCGTGGCGACGTTGCGCAGTGTGGTCGCCGGTGCCTGTTCCGCCTCGGGGATGTCCAGGGCCAGCTGGAACTGGTACCAGGCGGCCTTCTTGTTGGCGACCTCCACGGTCCACCGCAGGTCGGCGTTGTCCGCCGTCAGCTCGGCCACCGCCTCGCCGGCGGCGTTGTAGCCGTACACCCGGAACCGGACGGCCTGCCGCTTGAGTGCGCCCGTCGCGTCCTTGTACGTACCGGTGTCCGGTGGGGGAGCCCCGTCGACCTCCGGGGCCAGGAAGAACTCCTCCGCGCTGTCACCGACGCGGGCCACCCCGATCGCCGGGTGCACGGCGGCCCGTACGATCCGGGTGTCGCGTCCGTGCGGTTCGGCGGCCGCCGGCCGCGCGGGACCGGGCTCCGCCGCCGGAACGCCGTTGGCATCGCGCCGCCGGGCCGCCGACGCGTGGTAGACGACCTTGCGGGCCTCGGCGATGCTGCCGACGGGCTGGTGCTCGGAGAGACTGTGCCAGGGGTTGAAGGCGAGGTTGTCCCCGTACTGCTCCTGCCCCCGTGCGGTCGTGTCCTGCTGATGCAGGGTCAGCCGCGCCACCTTCACGGGCGTGCTCTCGGCCTCCTCCCAGCGCACGGTGGCCCGGTCCAGCGGCATGTGGTCCGGGACGGTCCGGAACTGGAGCAGCAGGTCGAAGGCGGCCGGGCCGGCTGCCAGGCGGTGGCGCAGGTCCCCGCGCAGGAAGGAGGGGTCCTCGTCCGGCGGGGCCGCCAGGGGGTCCCCGTCCGCGCAGCCGGCCGGGACGAGCTTGTACTTCACGTGCCGGTCCGGCCCGAAGGAGTACGGCAGCACGCCCCAGTACGTCGAGGTGAGCGTGCTCTCGACGGGCTTGCGCATGTCCGCCAGGATCTGCCGGGTGAGGGGGTGCTGCTGCTGGTACGCCGCCTGGTCCAGCTGGAACTCGCACATGTCCCGGGCGGTGTCGACGAAGAAGACGTCGTGGTTCTGGAGTACGAGATCCTGTGTGTCGGCCCGGGTGTCGTCCGCGAGCAGCTTCGGCCCCGGCACGCCGAACAGCTTGATGCCGCACCCGACGGTCCTGCGCAGGTCCGGCCGCTCCGGCTGGGTGTCGCTGGAGATGCGCACCCAGGCGGTCAGGCCGCCCTGTTCCGCCGCGGCCCGGAGGAAACCGATGCGGAACTCGGGCGGAAGATCCGGGGCGACCGTCAGCACGCCGCGGGCCGCTCCGTGGAACTTGACGAAGACCGGGCGCAGGAGGGGATCCTGCCCCTGGGCGACGCGGTCCCCCATCCGCTCGCCGACGAACTCGGCCATGATCCCGGCGATCGGCTCGTTGACGCAGTCGCGCGGGGGTGGCTGCGCGGGGCTGTCGGACACCTCGGGGCTCTCCGCCATGGCTCTGCTCCTGCCGGTCGAAGGCCGGCCGAGGCCGACCGCGTGCTGATGCTCCTGGCGGGAACCAGCCTGCCCCACGAAACGTCAGATATGGGATATTGCACGCAGTCGGGGCGTCACGACGCGGCGGCGTTGTCACATCCGGCGTGCGCGTGCGGTCTGCGCCACGGGACGACAGTCGACGGCGCAGGCGTTTTTATCCTCAGGGCAGAAGCCTTCCCCGGAGCAGCACCGTGCGAGGTAGCCTCCGAAAGGGGGGGGCACGCTCCGGAAAAGCTTTTCCGGAAGCGAATGTTCGGAGCGCGCCGCGCCTGAAATCAACCGGTATTCGCGGACCCGCGGAGACCATGGACCTGCCGTCGTCGGCGCACCGAGCGCTCCCTGGAGGGACACACGTGAAGGACTCGAAGGACAGGCTGGAAGCACTGCGGGCCGAGATCGAGCGCCGCAATCCCGCACAGCCGGAGTTCCACCAGGCGGTACGGGAGGTCCTCGAGACCCTGGCCCCCGTCTTCACCGCCCGGCCCGAGTACGCCGACCCGGCCATGGCCCTGGTGGAGCGGCTCACCGAGCCCGAGCGGCAGATCGTCTTCCGCGTGCCGTGGCAGGACGACCGGGGCCGGATCCACGTCAACCGCGGCTACCGCGTCGAATTCAACAGTGCGCTCGGCCCGTACAAGGGGGGCTTGCGCTTCCACCCGTCGGTGGACATCGGTGTGGTGAAGTTCCTCGGCTTCGAGCAGATCTTCAAGAACGCCCTGACCGGCCTCGGGATCGGCGGCGGCAAGGGCGGCAGCGACTTCGACCCGCACGGCCGCTCCGACGCCGAGGTCATGCGGTTCTGCCAGTCCTTCATGACCGAACTGCACCGGCACATCGGAGAGCACACCGACGTGCCCGCCGGGGACATCGGGGTCGGCGGCCGTGAGATCGGCTACCTCTTCGGCCAGTACCGGCGCATCACCAACCGCTGGGAGGCCGGCGTCCTGACCGGCAAGGGGCAGGGCTGGGGCGGCTCCGCGATCCGGCCGCAGGCGACCGGCTACGGCAGTGTGCTGTTCGCCGCCGAGATGCTGAAGGTCCGGGGCGAGTCGCTGGACGGACTGACAGCGGTCGTCTCCGGCTCGGGCAATGTCGCGCTGTACACGATCGAGAAGCTCCAGCAGCTCGGCGCGAACCCGCTGACCTGCTCGGACTCCCGGGGCTACGTGGTCGACGACAAGGGCATCGACCTGGCCCTGCTCAAGCAGGTCAAGGAGGTCGAGCGCGGGCGCGTGAGCGACTACGCGGAGCGGCGCGGATCCTCGGCGCGGTTCGTGCCGGGCGGGCGGGTCTGGGAGGTGCCGGCGGACGTCGCCTTCCCCTCCGCCACGCAGAACGAACTGGATGCCCAGGACGCCCGTACGCTCGTCGCGGGCGGGGTCAAGGCGGTCTCCGAGGGCGCCAACATGCCGACCACCCCCGAGGCCGTACGGATCCTGCAGGAGGCCGGGGTCGCGTTCGGGCCCGGCAAGGCCGCCAACGCGGGCGGGGTCGCGGTCAGCGCCCTCGAGATGAGCCAGAACGCCGGCCGGGTGGCCTGGAGCGCACAGCGGGTGGAGGACGAGCTCGCCGCCATCATGAGCTCGATCCACGCCGTCGCACACGAGACCGCGGAGCGGTACGGCGCCCCGGGCGACTACGTCACCGGCGCGAACATCGCCGGCTTCGAGCGGGTCGCGGACGCGATGCTGGCCCAGGGCGTCATCTGATCCGACGATCATGTCGCACTCGGGTGAGCCGGGCGGGCCTGCTGCGCGGTGACGCAGGGCCCGGCCGGCTCACCCGGATGGATCGTCTGGGGGAACGGAACGGCGGGCGGCATGCCCCTGCCTCCCGGTCGAGATGGTGCGGGCCGCTGGTGTTCCTGTGTGCCGGGGGTCAGTGGAGGGTGAGGGCGTAGGCGAGGAGGGCGAGGCTGAGGGTGGTGAGGATGGTGCGCCAGGTGTTCGCCCTGACCCAGGGGGTTTCGTAGGCGGTGCGGGTGGTGTGGATGGCGGGGTCGGTGTGGTGTTCGGGGGGTCCGGCCTGTTCCAGGGCGTTGTTGAGCGGGATGTTGATGCGGGCGGTGACGATCATCGCGGCCAGGCAGGCGGCGAGCGCGGCGGCGAGCGGGAGGACGGTGTCCCGGGTGTCAGGGTCGGTGGCGTGGAGGACCAGGGTGGCCGTGATCAGGAGCGGTGCGCCGAGGTAGGCGAGTATGAACCACCCGTTGAGGATGGCTTTGTTGATGTTCTGCATGGTTTCCACGGTGGTTCTGTCGGTGCTGCGGGCGAGGCCGGGCATCACGGCGACGGTGAAGGCGTAGAAGAGGCCGCTGATGAGTCCGGCGGCGATGGTCGCGGCGACCAGCGTTGCGGTTCGTGCAGTTTCCACGTGGGTTCCTCTCTGGTGTTCCGGTAGGTGCCGTGCCGTGCCGGGTCGTGCCAGGGGTGGTGCCAGTGGTGCCGTGCGGGGCCGGGGTCGGCAGGCCGCGCCGTGCCGGTGGTCTCCGGGGGCTTTGCCGGGCCTGGCGGGTGGTGTGGCGCCGGGCCGGTGGCTGCTGCTGCGCTGTGTGGCGGCGGGGTCCGTTGATCATAAGGGTGGAGTGGTCCGTGTGGCCCCGTGGTGCAGCGGGGTTGCACCTTCCTGTTGTTGTTCCTGGGGAAGGGCGGTCGGAGGTCGGACAGGCGGAACGGGCCCTCCACACCGGGCGGATGACGGCGCCCTCGACGACGACGGGCGGCGGCCGCCGGGCGCCAACCACGCCGCCCGGGGCGGCCGCCGGGCGCCAACCACGCCGCCCGGCGGGCCGACCCGGGGCGCACCGGTCCGCGACGCGATCGGCTGCTGAGCCGGTGCTCAGGCCAGCTCGTCCCGGATCTCGTTGCGGTGCGCCTCGTAGGCGAGTCGCGCGTCGTCGTTCGGCAGCGCCGGGGTGGTGAGGCCGCAGGCACAGGTCACCACCGTGAGGTCGGACAGAGCGCGCAGCGTGTGCCCCTCGGGACTGGTCCGGGCCGCCACCGCCGGCTTTTCGTATCGGAGTTTGTGCCGGTAGTGGGGTGGGCGGACAGCGGCCGGGGCCATGCTGGCGCTGGTGTCGTCGCGGGTGAAGCGGTGCTCGCTCATGGGTCCAGTGTCGTCTGTCGGACGCGAGTAGCCTGCGCCCGCCTGGCAGAACGCGATGCGAGTGTCACCGAGCTGGCCGCAGGTCAGTGGTGATCCTTGCCTGCGGGACGGCCGCCACTTCGGGCGAGCCGCCCCCTGTCCGCCCGGGCGCTCACCTGAGGGCGAAGAGCAGGTTCACCGAGTTGTAGTAGTTGGGCAGGTGCACCATCTCCGATCCCGGGCGCGGCGGGTCGGCCTTCGGCCAGTTCCGCGGGCCCAGCAGATGGTCGGAGTAGTCGGTGTGCCAGACCCTCGGCACGAACCAGACGCGGAACGCGCCGCGTCGTGCGTCCGGCTCGAACCGCCAGAGTTGCGTCGCGCGGTCCGGGCCGGTCCGGCAGGGGCGAAGGGTGACCGCGACGAGGTTCCCGCCGCCGTTGGTTCCGTCGAGGCAGGTGCCGGTGTCCGCGTTGCGGAGTTGGTACGTGTTCTGATGGGCAGGCAGCTGCTGCCATCCCTGGCTGGCCTTTCCGGTGCACTTCTCGAGCTGCACCGGGCCGGCAGAACCGTCGCCGCCAAGGCCGACGCACAGCCCCGAAGCCACGTTGACCAGGGCGGCGCCCGTGCGATCCGTCGAGGGCGACGCGGAAGGCGGCACGGCGGACGCAGAAGCGGAGGCCGAGGCGGACGCGGTGGCGGAAGGGAGCGCTGTGGCGGGGGCGGTGGCGAAAGCTGCCGGACCGATGGCCACGACCGGTGCGGTCTCCGGGAGCGGGCCGACAGGGGCCGCGGACGTTCTGGCAGGAGCTGCGGCCTGCCCGGGCCTGTCGCTCCCGGAGTCGGCCGGCAGCAGGACGACCACGGTGGCCGCCGTTCCCGCAAGGGCTGCCGCAGCGGCCCATTTCACGGGGCCGGCCTTGGCTCCGGCGAGCTGCGTCCCGCTCAGTGTGGCCGAGGCGAGCTGCGTCCCGCCCCCACCGAGGGCCGACAGGAAGGAGGCGGGGTTCCACAGCAGGATCCCACCCAGCAGCAGCACGCCCAGACGGCCGTTGACATCGCGCAGGTCGCGCTCGGCGCGCGCACAGTCGTCGCACCCCTGAAGGTGGCGGCCCAGGTCCCGGGTGAGGCGCTTGCCCGGTCGGCGCAGCCTGGCGGCGATCTGCCCACCGTAGTGCTTGCACTCGTCGCTCGCGGCCTGGTCCAGGTGAGCGCGCAAGTACGCCTCCCGCAAGCCTTCCCGGGCACGCGAGACCAGTGAGCCGATGCCACCCGCCGATATCCCGAGGCGTGCTGCGGTCTCGGCCGCCGGCTCGTGTTCGACGACGGAGTGCCACAGCACGGCCTGCCAGCGCTCCGGCAGCGTCCGGTAGGCACGCAGGACCAGCGATCCCTCTTCCGCCGAGAAGACGGCGTCCTCGGTGTCCTGGCCGTCCGACAGCTGGGCGGCCCATTCCTCGAAATCGTCGGACAGCCGCGTACGGGCGGCATCCCGCGCCCATGTTGCCGCCAGACGGCGCACGCAGGTCAACAGGTACGGCCGCCAGGCGTACTCGGGTCCGGCACCCCAGGTGATGGCGCGGTAGGTACGGGCGAAGGCCTCGGCGGCGAGGTCCTGGGCCGTGGACAGGTCTCGGCAGCACGTACGGGCGTAGGCGAGCACCGAAGAGTGGTGACGGGCGAACACCTCGTCCATCACGTCGCTGACCGCCGCGTCCGGCTCCGAGGTGTGCCCGCGCAACAGGGCACAGAGTTCCCCGTCGCTGAGGCTTCGAAGATGCTGCTGACGGGCGGTACCCGATGTACTCAACACGTGCTCCCGTGTGGCTTTCTGATGACCCGGGCGTCGGTTCCGGGCCTATTCGTCATGAGGGGGTGCGACGCTGCGCCCGGTCGGAATTCGCGCAAGTGTGCACCCTTGCAGAGCCGCAAGCAAATGGCAGGCGAGGACAGGAGTCGCTGCCGGCATTGCCGCCCTCCCGGGCAGAACCGTTGCGGAGGAAGCCCTGCTTCCGGTCCAGCCCACCGGTGTCGAAGTCCCGACGGCGCCGCCCCGACCCTGCA
Organism: Streptomyces xanthophaeus; assembly: GCF_030440515.1. Lineage (GTDB taxonomy): Bacteria > Actinomycetota > Actinomycetes > Streptomycetales > Streptomycetaceae > Streptomyces > Streptomyces kutzneri. The sequence goes on along the minus strand of NZ_CP076543.1, from coordinate 65,279 downwards.
TGCGCGTCCGGCGGCGGCCGCTGCACGGTCGTGCAAGCCCCGCTGGGATCGTCGTTCGCCCTGACCTGGGGAAACGAGCGTGACGCGGATGGCCCCCCTGACGTAGGTTCTGCTTGGCCCGCCCTGTCCGGTGCGCCTTTTCGTGTCCTGTACCCGTGGGGGTCCTTCAGCATGTCCGCAGCTCCGGTCGGTCCGCCGGCACCAGTCCCGGCCCCGGCCCCGGCCCCGTCCCCGTATGCGGCGCCCGGTGTGAACGGCGTACGGCTGCGCGCGCCCGTGGGCCTGGCCATCGCGCTGGCCGCGCTGTTCGCGCTGGTCATCGCCATCACGGTCTGCGCCGTGTACGCCGACTGGAACACCCGCTCGCTCATGGAAGGACTCCTCGCGGATCCCACCGCGGTCAGCGACTCCGATCTGGTCCGCGGCGAGAGGCTGACCGGCCTGGTCGGCACGATCCAGGGCAATGCCGTGATCGTGACGGGCATCGTCTTCATCGTCTGGTTCCACCGGGTGCGCACGAACGCCGAAGTCTTCGCCCCCGGCGCGGACAAGCTCGCCCGCGGCTGGGCGATCGGCGCCTGGTTCGTACCGCTCGCGAACCTCTGGCTGCCGTACCGGATCGCTGTCACGACCTGGGGGTCGAGCACCCCTTCCGGAGCCGACGGAGGCTACCGCCGGTTCCCGCTGACCCTGGTGAACCTCTGGTGGGGCGCCTTCGTCCTGTCCCGGCTCCTGGGGTGGTACGGGGGCATGTCCTACAGCAGTGCCCAAAGCCCCGCCGCCGTGCGTGACGCGGCCACCACGATGCTGGTCGGGGACGTCCTCGACCTTGCCGCGGCTGTCCTCGCGGTGCTCTTCGTCCGCAGGCTGACGGCCATGCAGCACGCCAGGGCCGCGCAGGGACCCGTCCTCGCGGCGGTATAGCGAAGCCCCCCGGGAGGAGCGGCTCCGCCTGCCGACTGCAAGCAGCTCGTCGGGTGCTCCCGGTCCGGCCCCGTCGGGCTCAGGTCACGGGCAGCCGGGGCCCGTTCCCGGATTGGCGCAGACGTCGGTGCCGGGGCCGCCGTCATTGCTGTTCGTACCCGGGCCGCCGTCGAGGTTGTCGTTGCCCACGTCGCCGAAGAGGGAGTCGTCGCCGGGGCCGCCGGTCACGGCGTCGTCGCCCGGGGAGCCGTGGAGGGTGTCGTCGCCGCGCCGCCCGCGCCGCCCGCGATGCGGTCGTTGCCGGGCCCGCCGGTGATCGAGTCCGCTCCGGGGCCGCCGCATACGAGGTCGTCGCCCGGGCCGCTGTTGACGGTGTCGTTGCCGCCGCAGGCGAGGATCACATCGCGTGCGGGGGTGCCGTTGATCTGGTCGTTGCCGGGGGTGCCGGTGATGGTGGGCTGTTCGCCGAGGCAGGTGACCGCGTCGACGGTGGTGGTCTCCGTCGCGGTGTCGTTGGCCGGGGCCGGGTCGGAGACCGCCCCGGCCACCCCCGCCGTGTCGAGGGCGACGTCCTCGGTCGTGGCCGTCACGGTGACGGTTCGCGCGGCGCTCGCTCCGGCGGTGAGGGTGCCGACGTCACACGAGACGACGTCCGGTGGGGTGTCGGCCGCGGTGCACCCGGGGGACGCCGAGACGAACTGCAGTCCGGCCGGAAGGGTGTCCTGGAGGACGACCCCCTCGGCCGTCTGCGGGCCGTTGTTCGTCGCGGTGAGCGTGTACGTCACGTTCTGGCCCGCCACGACGGGATCGGAGCCCGTGTCGGACTTCGTGACGGCCAGGTCGGCGTCGGTCAGGTGGAGGCGGCCGATGAAGCTGGACGTCTCGGCGAACCAGATGTCGTCGTCCGGTCCCTTGGTGATGCCCCAGGGGCCGCGCTCCGAGGAGGGCAGGGGGAACATGGCGATGACGCCGGACGTGCTGATCCGCCCGATCTGTCCGCTGTTGCGATCGGTGAACCACAGGCTGTTGTCCGGTCCGGCGACGATGTCCTGGGGCTGGGGTGCGAGGCCGTTCGACGGCACGTCGTACTGGGTGATCACGCCGGACGGGGTGATCCGGCCGATCCGGTTGCCGCTGAACACGGTGAACCAGAGGTTCCCGTCGGGGCCGGTGGTGATGTCGGTCGGGCCGCCACCGCCGGGGACCGGGAACTCGGTGACGACGCCGGACGGCGTCATGCGGCCGATGAGGTTGTCGCCGATCTCGGTGAACCAGAGGTTTCCGTCCGGCCCGGTGGTGATGTAGGACGGCTGGCCGGAGCCGGCCGGCAGCGGGTACTCGGTGATGGCGCCGGACGTGGTGATGCGGGCGATCCGGTGGCCGTTCTGCTCGGTGAACCACATGGCCCCGTCCGGGCCGGCGGTGATGCCCGTGGCCTCGGCGAACCGGTCGGGCAGGGGGTACTCGGTGACGGTGCCGTTCGTGTCGATCTTCCCGACTCGGGAGTCGAAGTGCTGCATGGTGAACCAGAGGTTCCCGTCCGGGCCGGTGGTGATGTCGTGCGGAGTGCTGAACTGGCCGGGGAGCGGGTACTCGGCGATGAGGGTGCCCGCCGGGCTCATCCGGCCGATCTTGTTGCCGACCGCCTCGGTGAACCACAGGCCCCCGTCGGGGCCGGTGGTGATGCCGACCGGGGTGCTGGGGGTGGGCACGGGGTATTCGGCGATGCCGACGGCAGCCCAGGCCGGCGGGGCCCCGGCGGCCAAGGGCAGGGCGGCAGCCAGCAGGATGCCGGTGATCAGCGCCGCCGGACCGCGCCGACGGCGGGACTTCGGCCGCTGGGGCGGGGCCGGAGTGCCCTGCCCTGAGCGACCGTTCGGCGGCGGTCGCGCACCGCCGGTCCGGCCTGAATCCCGGCCCAGGACCGCGTACGCCCCGTCCTTCACCCGCGGACCGTCAGCCGTGAACCGCTCCGCGTACGGACCGCTAGCGACCCAGCCGGGCCGCGAGCCCGTCGAGCACGCAGTCCAGGCCGAACGCGAACTCGACGTCGGGGTCGAGTTCTTCGGCTTCGAGGACGCGGCGGGCGAGCATCGGGTGCTCGCCCGCCGCGAGGACCTCGCTGATGTACGGGCCGACGCTGCGCTGCCACTCCTCTCCGCTGAGCCCCGTGCGCTGCTCCGCGCGTCGAAGGGCTTGCTGGGCGGCGACCGAACCCAGCACGTACGCGTGCACGGCGCCGAGCGCCTGCGAGGCCAGGGTGATGTCGGGCGTGAGCGCGACGGCGGCGCGCAGCGCGGACTCGGACCGCCGCAACGAGTTGGGGCCGAGAGCGGGCCTGCCCGCCAGTTCACCCGCCAGCCAGGGATGCCGCAGCAGCGTCGCACGCAACGCGTGCGCGACCGCCCCCAGATCGGCACGCCATTCCTCCGTGGACTCGGGCAGCGGATCCTCGCCCTGCGCCGCGTCGACCATCAGGTCCACCAGCTCGTCGCGGTTGGTGATGTAGCGGTAGAGCGAGGCGGTCCCGGAACCGAGATCCCCTGCGACCCGCCGCATCGAAACCGCCGCCAATCCCTCCGCGTCCGCGACGGCCAGCGCGGCGGCCACGTACTGGTCCACCCCGGGCGCACGTCGACGCGGCTCGGGGCGCGGCCGGGTCCACACCGACGGGGGGACGGGTTCGGTCATGGGGGAGGTTCCTTTCCTCGTTGACCCGCATCCTACCTTCTGGCTACGGTGTATCCATGACGGAGACAGTGTATCCAGAAGTCCCGGTGCTCGTGGTAGGAGGCGGCAGCGTCGGCCTGCTCACCACGGCGCTGCTCGCCCACCACGGCGTCCCCGCAGTGCTCGTCGAACGCCGGTCCGGACCGTCGGTGCACCCACGGGCCACCGGCATCGGACCGCGCAGCGTCGAGGTCCTGCGTGAACTCGGCCTCGACGCCGCCGTCGACGCCGCAGCGGTCGACCTCAGGGGCGCCGCTGGCAAGGCGGTGGCACGGACCGTCGTCGAGATGGGCGCGGGCGACGTCGTGACCGTGCCCATGCCGGTCCCGTCCGCCGGCGAACTGGACGTGACGCCGTTCCGACTGCGCGGCGTCTGCGCCCAGGACCGGCTCGACGCCGTCGTAGCGGCAGACCTGGCACGCCGCGGAGCGGACCTGCGGTGGTCGACCCGCCTGGTCGGCATCGCCCAGGACGCCGACGGCGTCGACGTCGAACTGGAGAGCCCCGACGGCCGCTACTCGCTCCGGTGCACACGCGTGGTCGCCGCCGACGGCACCCACAGCACCGTGCGGACCGCACTCGGCGTGGGCACCTCCGGGCCGGGCGACCTGGGCAAGTCGATGATCAACATCCTGTTCCGCGCCGACCTCCGACCGCACCTGCGGGGAATGTCCTTCGCCACCTGCACCATCACCACGCCGGAGGCGCCCGGCCTGCTGGCCACGGTGGACGGCGAGACGAACTGGGTCTTCCACGTCGCCTGCGACGTCGAGGGCGGCGAACGCCCCGAGGACTTCACGCACGAGCGCTGCGCCGCGCTCGTCCGGCTGGCGGTCGGCGATCCCGACCTCGACGTCGAGGTGCGCAGCGTGCTGTCGTGGCGGCCGCGGAGCGCAGCGGCCGAAAGCTTCGCCGCCGGCCGCGTGTTCCTCGTGGGCGACGCCGCGCACACCGTGTCGCCCCTGGGCGCGTTCGGCCTCAACACCGGCATCGCCGACGCGCACAACCTGGCGTGGAAACTGGCCGCCGTCCACCACGGCGAGGCCGGTGCCGCGCTGCTCGACACCTACGCACACGAACGCGAACCGGTCGCCGCGGCGACGCTGGACCAGGCGATGCGCAGGCTCGCCGACCCGGAGCTGCACTGGGGACGCGGACCCGAGGCCGACGCCGCCAGGGCGGCGGCGGGGTGTGGGCGGCGCCGGTCGTGCACCTCGGCCAGAGGTACGGCTCGGCCGCCGTCGTCGATCCGCAGCCGGAACTCCCCTCCACGGTGGACCTGGTGCTGGACGGGTCCCCGGGTTCACGGGTGCCCCACGCATGGATCGACGGGGTCTCGACGCTCGACCTCGTGGCGTCCCGGTGGACCCTGCTGACGGGCGCCGGCGGCGACCGCTGGCTCACCGCCGCGGCGGACGTAGGTATCCCGCCCATCGCGTCGCGGCCCCGTGGCTCCCCGGCGAAGGGGCGCTGCTCGTCCGTCCGGACGGGATCGTCGCGATGCGCGCCACGGTTGCGGCGACGGATCCGGCGCGGTTCCTCACCGAGGTCTTGGACCAAGTGCTGGCCAGGCCGGTCCAGGTGCCGAGCGCCTGAACGGGGGCGCCTCGACGGAGGAGCCCTGCCCGGCGGTGGCCGCCGCGTCCGCGCCGTCCGCCCGCCGGCCAGACCGCCGGCGCGATGGTCGACGTGTCCCCGCACAAGGTCAGTTGCGGCGTCCGGGGCTCACGCGGCAGGAGCCCAGTCACCGATGGTGCCGGCGAGGGCGAAGAAGACGAGCATCCCCACGGTGCAGCCGTCGGCCACCCACGCACGGGTACAGCGTCGGACCGTACGGGAGTTCCCGCGCAGGTCCCGCTGCGCAAGTCCGGCTTTGATCTGGGCCACGGTCCGGTCGGTGGAACCGGCGAAGTGATCGATGAACGACCCGGCGAACCCGAAGGCGCCGATGTCGGTCGCCTGCGAGGTGGTGATGATCAGGTTCCCACCGCTGTCCGCTGCCACTCTGGCGACGTATCGGTAGGGAATGTCATGGGTGAACACAGGATTCACCACAGACAGCACCTTCTCGTCGAGCACGATGCGCGACCCCGTGATCCGCCGGATGAACGCGATCGTGCCCAGGCACACGGCTATGACCGTGAGCGCATCCGAGTCCGGACCATCCACCGCGATGCTCATCCCGGCCCCAGCGGCAAAGACGCCGATTCCAGTGGTGAAGAGCGCCGACATGGCGATGAAGGACTTCCGTCGCAGCACCTTCCGGCCTTGTCCGTTCACGGGGTTCCTCCTTCGCGGGATCGCGGCCGACGTGGTGCGGGGGTCATGGGTGGCGGGTCAGTGCGGTGGGAGCTCCTGCCGACTGTGCGCCTTCTGTTTCGAGTGTGAGGCGGTTCGGGTCCGTCATGGTCAGGACGTACAAGTTGCCCCGGGGGCATTCGAAGACCGCCGTGCGGTCGGTGGGGTGGCTGGTGACGGCTTCGAAGACCGCGCCGTTCTGTCGGATCTGTTGCAGTCTCAGGGCTTCGGTGCATCCCAGGTTCCGTCCGGTGGAGGACTCCTTGAGGTCACTGACCTGTCGGCCGACGAGTTCGCCGACCGCTCCGCCGTTGAATGTGACGGTGACGGAGAATTCGCCGGTGCGTGCCCGGGTGATGCCGTCGGCCTCCGGCGTTCCGGGTCCGACACCGGTCCATGTGCCGGTCCACGCGGCCGGCAGCGTGCCTGCCGGGCCCGCCGACGGCGTGGGCGAGGGCGCTCCATGCCCGTCGCCCTCGCCGTCGTTGCCGTGTCCGGGGAGCCATACCGCGAGGGCGACGGCCGCCGCGGCGACGGCGGCGGCTCCCGCGGCCGTAGCGGCGCCCCGTGAGCGCAGCACCGCCCGCCCCGGGCCGCGCCCTGGGGGCGCGGGGGAGTTCGGCGCGGTCCCGTCACCCGTGAGGCCCCCCGGCAACGGCGACGCTGCCGGGGGCGGCGGCGGTGACAGCGGCACGGGTACGGCTGCAGGCCCGGATGCGGGTGGGTATGCGGGCACGGGTACGGGTACGGGGGGAGTGCCGTCCGCCCCCGGAGTTCCGGAAGTCGCGGGTGTGCCGGTGTCGGTGCCCGTGCCCGTGCCGGTGGCGGTGCCGGGTTGGGGGTGGGTGAGGAGTTGGTGGAGTTCGGTTTCCCGGCGTCGGGTCTCGGCGGTCAGGGCCTGGGGTGTGGCCGGTCCCCAGCCTTGCTCCGGGGGGTCGTCGGTCAGCCGTGCTGCCACGTCCTCGGGGAGGGGACGTTGTTGTGGGTCTTTGGCCAGGCATTGCCTCACCAGTGCGTGCAGTGGTTGCGGTAGACCGTCGAGCCGTGGTTCGTCGTGCACGATCCGGTAGAGCAGGGCGGGCAGGTCGAGTTCCTCGCCGTCGGCGAGGAAAGGGCTGCGGCCGGTCGCAGCGTAGACGAGTACCGCGGCGAGGGAGAACACGTCGGCCGGGGCTCCGGCCACCGTGCCGGTGGCCTGTTCGGGTGCCAGGAAACCGGGGGTGCCGATGACGGTGCCGGTGCGGGTGTGCCGGGGGTCGCGGACCGTGCGGGCGATACCGAAGTCGATGAGGAAGGGCCGTTCGGCGCCCAGCAGTACGTTCGCCGGTTTGATGTCGCGGTGGACCACTCCCGCCGCCCGGACGCTGACCAGTGCCGCCGCGAGTTGCTGTCCCAGGCGCCGTACGGCAGGCGTCTCCAGCGGCCCCCGTGTGCTGACCCAGTCGCCCAGTGACGGTGCGGGCACGTACTCGGTCGCCAGCCACTGGGGTGACGCGCCCGGTGCGCTGAAATCGACCACCGACACCGTCCACGGGCTGCGTACCCGGTCGCTGGTGCGTATCTCCCGGTCGAAGCGGTGGGCGAAGTCCGCGTCCATGCTCAGCTCGCGGTGCACGGTCTTCAGCGCGAGCGCCCGCCCGGACGTCGTCCGGGCCAGGAACACCTCGCCCATGCCCCCTGCCCCGAGCCGCGCCAGCAGACGGTACCCGCCGATCTCCAGCGGGTCACCGGGCCGCAAAGACTTCATCAGTTCCCCCTGCCCCCGGGGCCGTTGCCGGCCCGCACCGCACCGCACCGCACCGCGCGGCCCGGGCGCCGGGCCGCCGTGATGGACCCTAGAGGACGGGCCCCCGCCCCACCCGCCCCGGGGTGAGCCCGGCACGCCCCCCGCCACGGTGCCGGGTGCCCGGTGCGCGGGAGCCTGGCGGGGGCGGACGCGTCCGGCTGTTCGGCGGTTGCGGGGGCGGGTGGTTCGGAGTGAGCGCGTCCGGAAGTCTTGTCCGACCCGTGATCCGATTTTCGGACGCTCGCCCCTCCCGCCCCTCTATTCTGATCATGTTCAAAACGAGGGGGAGTTCAGAAGTGAAGATCAAGCGTATCGCTGCCGTCGCGGCCGCGGCTGTCGTCGGTCCGGTGTTGCTGACCACGCCTGCGATGGCCGATGAGCAGCAGCAGCCGGCCGTGACCGTGCCGGATGCCGCGCCGAAGGACGACACGACGCCGGCCGCGGGGGCGGCGGCGCAGACGGCGACGGCGGAGACGGCGGAGACGGCGGAGACGGCGGGGGAGAAGCCCGCCACGGCCGGGGCTGGGGCCGGGCCGCAGGCCGGGGGGCCCGTGGTGGCGGCGCCGGCCGACCCGCAGCCGCCGGCCACCCAGGCGCCTGTGGCCCCGGCTGCTCAGGTGCCGGCGAAGGACGCCGCGAGTGCCGCGGCCGAGGATCCGGACGAGGAGCCGCCGACCGGGATGCTCATGGGTCCCGAGGTCAGTGTGCGGGGGATCCCGAAGGGCGGTTTCAAGGCGGACGGCAGTTGGACCCCGCTGACCGTGCAGGTCGACAACACCGGCCATATCGCCGTTGCGAATTACACGCCTGAGATTTCCGTGATGCAGTGGGACGGGAAGATCAAAGCCTCGCAGGTCAAGGTCGAGCAGCGAGTCACGGCCGGGGACGGGTCGGTGTCCTGGCAGCCGGCGAAGCTGGTTCACGGCCCGCAGTTCGGGCCCGGGCTCGTCTACAAGCTCGGCACGACCGCTTCCGTGGCCGCCGGCGCCGTCTACGGCATCGATGTGCGGGTCAGCTTCGCCGCGGACACCCCGGTCGTCGCCTTCGACCTCACCTCCAACGGCACGAGCCGGATCGGCGGCAAGATCAGCGCCTCCCCTCCGGCCTGGTATAACACGGGTATCACGGGGGCGACGCCCGACAGCGGCCAGCCCGTGGTGGTCGACGGCCCCGAGCTCACCATCGGCGGCCTGCCCGACGGCATCGCGGTGGGCGGGGCCTGGCAGGACCTCACGGTCCACGTCGACAACTCCGGCAAGCCGGCCCTGGACGACTTCCACCTGTACTTCAGCCTCGCCCGGCCCGACTGGGTACCGATGGAAGGCGAGCAGCTGGAGGTCGAGGTCTACGGCAGGAACGGCTGGGAGCGCGCGGAACTCGGCTACAGCGACGGCGCCTATGTCGTCAACCATCTTGCCGGCGGCGCCATCCCCGCGGGCAAGGTCTTCGACGTCAAGCTGCGTATCCGGTTCGCCGCGGACACCCCGCTCGGCTATGCGCAGTTCCGGGCCTCGGGTACGGTCCTCGAGATCGGCTCGCACATCCGGAGCGACAGCCGACCGGTCCTGGTGAAGATCCTGGCCGCCGTCCCGGACAGCGGCAACCGGCCTGGCCCGAACGGCGGTAGCGCCACGCCGATCAGCAACACCGGCACCACCGGCAGCACGGGTACCACCACCGAGGCGGGCGGGGAGCTCGCCGCCACCGGTGCCGACGCGGCCACCAGCTGGGCACTCGGAGGCGCGGGCGTGGCGCTGGCCATGGGCGCGGCCCTGGTGGCCGGCACCGGCCGCCGCCGCCGTACGACGGCCTGAGCCGTCACCCGCACCATGTGAAGGGGCCTTCGGGGGACACCCCCCGAAGGCCCCTTCCGCCGTGCGGTTACAGCCCGGCGCCACCGTGGTCGTGTGTCCGGGCGAACCGGTGGAACTGCCCTCGGTGGGCGCAACCGGCTTTGACCGGCCGCCGGTTACACCCCCGTCCGCCCCGCACCCGACCACGCACCCGACCGCGTACGCATCGCACCGTGCCACACCCTGAGCGGCCACGAGCCCCGCCCCGCGGTCGTCGTCGACGCACACCGTGAACTAGCCCTGGGCGGCGGCGCATTCGGACTCCTCGCCGCGAGCGCTGGCGGGGCCCGGCGCCGCGCTTCGTGGACCTGGCCAAGTGGGTGCGGCGTGTCCTGGAGCGTGTCCGGCGGCCTCGATGAGGGGCGGTCGGGATGCGATCCCGTACGCCATGCCGGGTCCCGGCCGTGTGGGGGTTCGCCGCTGCCCTGCGATCGCCTTCGCCGCCGGGCAGCCCGAGTCCGACGACTGCGGTCAGCGCGTTCGAGTGCGAGTTCGCGATCGCGCTCGGTGTGACGGTGGCGGGGCTGATGCCGGAGGCGTTCCTGCCCGGCCCGCACGCGGGCCGTGTCGGCACTGCCGCCGGCTGGGTCGTCGGTGTCGCGGGCAGTCCCGGCCGGGCTCGACGGCGAACGCTTCGACGTGATCCTCGCCCCGGTCGGCCGCGCCACCCTGGAACAGCTGGCGGCCACGGCCGGCTCGCGGTCTTCGGCAACCTCGCTCCCTCCGAACCCGTCCCGGCCGACCCCGGCGCCCTCGTCATGAATGACAGGTCGGGTTGGAGGGTCAGGGCATTTGGTCGGGGTCGCAGGTTGCGCGGCGTAGCCCGATGGTGCGCAGGGCCCGCATCAGCCCTTCCTCGTCGCCCGCGCGCACCAGGTGGACGGCTCCGTCGGTGGTGAGGATGCCGAGGTCGTCCGGGGCTGTTTCGGCTCTGGTGCGCAGGACGACGCCGCTGGGTGGGTCCAGGGTGCGTACGCCCTGGAACACGCTGAGTGCGGCGGGGTCGTCACGGAAGCCGCCGGACAGGGTGAGCACGGTGATGTCGGGGAGCAGGATTCGGGCGTGTGCCAGGGCGACGCCGGGTGTGTGGGCGTGGGAGATGACCTGGAAGTGGGGGTTGTGCTGGATCCGTGACCGCAGCAGCTCCAGTTCCGCGCCTTCCGGTATGCCGACCACCAGGACTGTCATCACAGTCCCTCATCCTCCGCCGCGGCGGAGGGCCCGTCGAGTCGGGCGCGACGCCCCTTCCGTGCCCCCTGCCCCGCCCGGCCAATCCCCGCGGGCCTGTCACCGCGCCGCGCCGCGCCGTGACGGGTGGGGGTACGGGTCCGGGCCGAGGGGCCGGTCTACCCTGCAGGTCCACCGTCCGGGAGGAGCGGCAGATGACCGGTACGCCGACGTTCGACCTCGGACCGCAGGCCCGGATCGTGGCCCGCCTGGCGGCCGCCGTCCCGGACGCCCGGCTCGTCGGGTGGACGCCCTGTCCTGTGTACACGGTCGCGGGTCTGCTGGGTCATCTCGTGGGTCTCGCTGCTGCTTTTCGTGACGCGGCTCGCAAGGATCTGGGTGTCACGACCGATACGGCTCCTGGTACGGCTGTGCCTGTTTTGTCTGTGGGCTGGCGTGAGGAGCTGCCGGTGGTCCTTGGCGAGCTGGCCCCTGGCCTGGCGGGAGCAGGCCCCCTCGCCCCGGCGGGAGCGGGGCCTGCGGTCTGGTGGGGTTGTGTCGTTGGGTGGTGTGGGTGGTGACGGTTGGTGAGGTTGGGGGGTGTTGGGGGTGACTCGGCCCATAGGGTCCATGTCACATACGAGTCGGGTTAGTAGCCTCCGGGTGGTCTCTTGCCGGGGGCTGGTACCGGTTCTGACCTGTGTGGTTTCCGGGTTGCTGGTGGTGGGGGCGGGGGTGTGTGGCTGCGAGGGTTGTTAGTACGTGGGGTCGTTGCCAGGGGGTCGGGGCGTCTGTAGAACTGGATGAGTCGCCAGGCGGCACGGGTACTTCACCCGCCGCCGACGAACCCCTCTCCACCGCGTGAGTGGCTCACGCATGTCTTAGGCATGCCTGCGACCGCCCTTGTTCCCTGTGGAAGGTCAATCCGTGTCCAACGCCGTCATCCGCCGCATCGCCATCTCGAAGAAGGCCCTCGCGGGCACCGTCGTCGCCCTGGGTGTCGCCGGTTCCATGCTTGCCACGGTTCCCGCTCAGGCGGCTCCGGTGAGCGCGAAGGCGATCGCGCAGCAGATGATCAAGGACCCGGCCCAGTTCGCCGCGTTCGACAAGATCATTTCTCATGAGAGTGGCTGGGACTACACCGCGACCAACGCTTCTTCCGGCGCGTACGGCCTGGCCCAGGCCCTGCCGGCCTCGAAGATGGCTTCCGCGGGTGCGGACTGGAAGACGAACCCGGCCACGCAGATCAAGTGGGGCCTGGACTACATGAACGACCGCTACGGCAGCCCCGTCGGCGCCTGGAACTTCTGGTCCGCCAACCACTGGTACTAAGCCACCAGCGGCAGCACAGCGCCGCGCGGCATCGTGCGGCGCAGCAGACAGCAGATATACGAGAACGCCCGGCCGGGACCTCCCGGCCGGGCGTTCTCGCGTACCCGCCCCGCCCGCCCCGCCCCGCCCGTCTCGCCGTCGGCCTGCCGGGTTGTCCGGCGGCTGTTCGGGGCGGGCCTGGTTGCATGCGGGCTTGTTGCCGGCTGTGGCTGGTGTGGTCACTGGCTGGGAGTGGGTGGTGGCACAGGGTGTGCCGGGCGGGGAGTGTGGGTGTCGTGCAGGACGGTGTTCATTGGCTTGCGGACCGGGTAGCCGGAGGGCGGCACCGTGTGGTTTTCGCGTACGGCGTCACGCAGCGGGAACTGGTGAACGGGCGTGAGGGGTGTGCACGGATCCGTCGCGTCGCCGATCACGGATGTGCAGGCATGGCACGTGGTTCTCGGTCTGGCGGCGGACGATGAAGACGTGGTGCGGGTCGGCGTGCGGCGGATGGTTTTTCGCCGTCGCATACGGGCCGGGGGAACGGCGCGGCGGGGCCGGCCGGCATGTTTCCGCAGCACGGGTGGAGGCGATCGGTCTCGACCCGTGGGTGGAGCGTCCACCGGCGGTGTTCTCCTACGTGAGGGACGGCGTGGACGTCTGCGGCTTCAACATGGGAGAAGAGCTGTGGTGATGGGGCGGGCAGTCGGACTTTCTGTGCCCGAGCTGGTGGCGGCCGGTGTCCTGTACCCCGACGGCCGGTACGCGCGGCCCGGGAGGAGTCCTGCCGGGACCGGGACCGCCACGCACTGGCACTCATAGAAGCCCGGTTCGGCCCGAGCCTGCCCCGCGGGGTGCTGGAGGACGAGCCGCTGCCCGCCTTCGCCATGGCCCGAGCGGCACCGCACGCCCGGCCCCGGCAGACGGGACACCACACACCCCGCCCCCGGTGGCCCCGACTCTGGCCCCGGTTCTGGTCGCGGCTCTGGCCCCGGTTGGGGTCCCGGTTCCGCCCCTGCTCCCGTCCCGGCCCTGGCCCCGGCAGACGGGACACCACACACCCCCAGGTCCCATCCCTGGTCCTGGCCCCACCCCTGGTCCTGGCCCCGTTCCCGGCTCTGGCCCTGGGCCGTCTCTTTCGGATCTTGCCTGACCCGCGCCGCCTGGCACCCACCTCATCCCCCAGACTCCGTCCGGGGGGACCCCAGCAGGTTGTTCGGGGCGCCCGAGTACGTCCAGTACTCGGGCGCCTCTCCGCTTTGCGAGGCACGGCACCGGACGACGCGGGCTTGACCGGCAAGATCCGAAAGAGACGGCCTGGTCCCGGTTCCCCCGTGGTGCCGGTCCTGGTCCCGGCTCTGCCCTGGCCCCCGGTCCCGGCTCTGGGCTGGCTCCTGGCCTGCGGCCCCGGCCCCCGGGTCTGGCCCTGGTCTGGCTCCTGGCCCCGGCTCTGGCCTGCGGCCCCCGGCCCCCGGGTCTGGCTCCTGGCCCCCGGTTCCGGCTCTGGCCCTGGTTCCGGCCCCCGCCCCTGGTCCCGGTCTTGGCCCCGGTCTCGGTTCCGCTTCTGCTCCCGCTCCTGCTCCCGGTCCCGGTCCTGCTCCCGGTCCTGCTCCCGGTCCCGGTCCTGCTCCCGGTCCTGCTCCTGCTCCCGGTCCCGGTCCTGCTCCCGGTCCTGCTCCTGCTCCCGGTTCCGGTCCCGGCCTCCGCTCCTGGTCCCGGCCTCCGGTCCCCGGCCCCCTCCAGCCCCGCGGCCTCCGGCTCGGGGCTCGGGGCCGTCGTCGCGGCCAGGGGCTGGGGGTTGGGCTGCGTTTGGTGGTGGGTCGTCCGACGATGGGATCAGGGGCCGGGTGCGGGGTGCGCCTCCGCTCCGGGTGTGTCGGCTGAGAGGGGAACGTCCTGATGCACGCTGAGACCTCGCCGGCCGCGTGCAGGACGGGGGCTTTCGTCGCTGTCGCTGTCGCTCTGTTCTGTATCCAGCTCGATTTTTTCGCTCTCAACCTTGCTCTTCCCGGGATCGCGGCGGAACTCGGTGTCACGGTCTCGGCCGCGCAGTGGACCCTGTCCGCGTACATGCTCGCGATCGGCTGTTTCTTCATCGTCGGCGGCCGGGTCGGGGATGTCTTCGGCCGGCGTGGCAGCCTCCTGGCCGGGCTGGCCCTGTTCACTGCCGGTTCTGTGGGCTGCGCGCTGGCCTCCGGTCTCGGCCTGCTGGTCGCGGCCCGGGTCTTGCAGGGTGTGGGCGCGGCGTTCGTTTTCCCGGTGTCCGTGTCCGTGATCACCAACACCTTCCCGGGGGAGACCCGCGCCAGGGCCCTGGGTGCCGTGTTCGGCGTCGCGAACATCGGGACCGCGCTCGGGCCTTTCGTGGGCGGCGGGCTCACCGAGGGACCCGGCTGGCGCTGGATTTTCTGGCTGATGGCCCCCCTGGGCCTGTTCTCGCTGCTCACCGCTGTCCTGTATGTACCGGACTCGCGTGACTCCTCGGTGCCCCGTGAGCTCGACCTTCCGGGCTGTGCCCTGATCGTGTGCTCGCTGGCCGCGCTCACCCTGGCCGTGGAACGCGGGGACGCCTGGGGCTGGGGGAGTACCCGTACCCTGCTGTGCTCCGCCCTGGCCGTGACGGCCGGTGCTCTGTTCCTGCTGCGGGAGCGGGCCGCCTGCCACCCGCTGGTCGACCTGCGGCTCCTGCGGAATCTCCCGTACGTCCTGGTGACCGCGATGGGTTCGCTCACCAACATGGGCTACGGCGTCACCGTCTTCCTGGCCACTCTCTACCTCCAGGGCGTACGCGGGCTCTCGCCGCTGCTGGCGGGCACGGTGTTCCTGGCCCCGGCCCTGCTCGTCGCCGTCAGCGGCCCGCTCGGGGTACGCCTGGGCCGGCACATGCGGCCGACCGCGGTCATGGCACTGGCCGGCGCGGTCGCGGGCACCGGAATGTACGCGCTCGCCCAGGCCGGCGCATGGTGGCTGTACGTGCCGGTGTTCGCGTGGTGCGGCCTGGGCCTGGGCCTGGGCTGGACCTACTCCAGCGTGGCGACCCAGCAGGTCGTCGCACCGGCCAGGGCGGGGGAGGCCTCGGGCGTACTGCTGACGTTCCTGGTCACGCTGGGCGCGATCGCCCTCGCCGGGACGGCCGCGGCGCTCTCCGCGATGACCCCGCAGCGGCCGCCCGAGGACGCCTACGACACGGTCCTGCAGCTGGGCGGGACGGTCATCGTCGCGGCATCGGCCGTCGTCATGGCCGTACGCCACCGGCTCGTGCGGCGCGGCAGGATCCCGCCGCTGTCCCTGCGGGCGGACGACACCACCGCACGGGAGCCGGGCCGCCGGCCCTGACGGGCGCGGAGCGGACGCCACGCCCCGGTGTGCCCGGCCGACGGGACCCCGGGTGGCCGCGCCTCCCTCACCCGCGTCCCTCACCCGCGTTCCTCAGCCGTGTCCCGCACGCCGTGACGGGGGACGCGAGGGCAGGGCCGGCGGCCCGCGCTGGCCCGCGGCGCCACCCCGGGGCGGCCGGCCACCGCACCGGGGACCTCCCCCCGATCTGCTGCCGGCCGGACCGGTCCGCGGGTCTGCGGCGCGCCCTGGACCGGCAGGACCGCGGCCATGCCGATGGAGCCGCTGCCGGCCGGAGCCCAGGGGGCGGGGGAGGTCTGGCCCGGGTGCCGGCGGCCGTCCCCGCCGATGGGCGGCACCAGCGCGGCCGTCCCGCCACGACCGGCATCCAGCCCGGCCGGGACGGCGCCGTGACGGGGCGGGCCGGCGATCGCGCGGCCCCGCCCGCGGCCGCGCGTACGGCTGTGAGCGCCCGGGACGCGCCGCCGATGCTGCCATCGCCGGCACCATCGCCATCGCCATCGCCGGCACCGGCACCGGCACCGGCACCATCGCCGGCACCGGCGCCTGCCGGCGGCGCGTGTTCCGGGTCCGGGGGCCTTGTCGTGCGTGTCCCGTGTCCCCGGCGGGCCTGTGCCGTGCGCAGCCGGGTGCGCCGGCGGTGGAACAACTGCCGGGCGGCCACCCGGACCTCCCGGGGCCGGAGCGGCCGGCAGGCCGTCAGGACACGGGCGAGGCCGCTCCGGACGGGACCGCCTCCCGCGTTGACGGCTCGCGGCCACGGCCGGATAACAGCGGCCGCCGCCGGACACCAGGCCCGCCGCTCCGGGGATCTGCGGGGGTGCGGGCCGGGACGGGCAACGGGTCCGGCGGTGGTGGAAGACGCGCCCGCGGCAGGACGGCTGCGGCACCGGCGTGCCCGGCCGGCCGCCTCCCGACGCGTCGCGCAGGCACCGGAGTTCGGGGAACCGGGTGCGCAGCCCGGTACCGAGACCGCCTGGACCAGGCCCACGTCCACGAATCCCGCGGTCCGCCCGGTCCCGTCCGCCGCCCGGGACACAGCCATGACGCCGCGCGCCGCCGGCACCCCTGGAGCGGATCACCGCCCCCACCAGACCCGCCCCCACCAGACCCAGACCCAGACCCCGGCTCCCACCCGGCTCCCACCCGGCCCCGGCCCTCACGCGGCCCCGGCCCCTACCTGGCCCCGGCCCCGGCCCCTACCCGGCCCTGGCCCCGGCCCTGGCCCCGGCCCCGGCCCCGGCCCCGGCCCTCACGCGGCCCCGGCTCCCACCCGGCCCCGGCTCCCACCCGGCCCCAGCCCCGGCCCCGGGGGCCTGGGCCTGGGGCGGGTGGACAGGGGTGGGCAGTGCTGGACAGTCACCGGCTCTGCAGGGCCTGGAGACCGGACACCGCCCGGCACGAGTCTGTGTCCCATGAACGTTGCACGTACACAGCCGGACGGGGCGGCACACCCGCGCCCCCGGCCCCCGGCGGCTCCGCCGCCCACCCGGCCGCCGCACCCCCCGCACCCTCCCGCCGCTACCACCACCGCCATCACCGTTGCCGTTGCCGGCAGGGCCGCGCCCGTACTCCCAGGAGCTTCCACCATGACGTCCCGCGCGCTGCGTACCCTCACCGTGCTGACCGCCACCGCTTCCCTCTGTGCCACCGCCTCCGCCGCCTACGCCGCACAGGACACCGGCCACCGCACGCCGGGGATCGCTGCCGCCTGGGCCCGCGCCTGGAACGGCACCGAACCCCAGGCCCTCGGTGCCCTGTTCACCGCCGACGGCACCTACACCGACGAAGCTGTCGGTGTCACCTTCCGTGGCCGCAAGGAGATCGCGGGGTGGAAGGCCCGCGCCGACACCCTCATCGACAACGTCCACGTCACCATCCGCAGCGCCCGCCTCGACGGCGACCGCATCACCGTCCGGGCCGTCTACTCCGGCCATCTCAAGGGCGCACCCAAGCCCTTCGCCGTACCGATGACCACCCGGCTCGACCTCGACAGGAACCACTGCCGCATCGCCGTCGACCAGGACCACTACAGCCTGGCCACCGTCCTCGCCCAGTCCGGCCTGCCCGCCGACTGGACCCCGCCCGCGGCCTGACCCCGCCCGCCGCCCGCGGCCGGGCGCTGCCAGGCCGTCTCCTTCGGATCCTGCCCGGTTCCCGCGCCGCCCGGCACCGCACCTCATCCCCCCGGACTCGGTCGGGGGAGCCCCCAGGCTGCCGGGCCGCCCACGTACCTCCCGCCCGCGCGCCCCTCCGCCCGGGGGCTCCTCCGCCCGGGGGCCGCTTCTCCGTCCGGGGGTTCCTCCCGGCGGTGGCCGGGGGAGACGCACGGTGCCAGACGGTGCGGGCTCAGCCGGCAGGATCCGAGGGGGACGCCCCCTGGTGCCGGCCGGTGACGAGGGCGGGCAGTTCGCGCATGTCGTCGAAGACGACGGTGCCCGGGCCCGCGAGCCGTTCCGGCGGGGTGAGTCCGCCCGCGTAGCCGAAGGCGCGCATGCCGGCGGCGCGGGCGGCCTGGACGCCGGGGCGGCTGTCCTCCACGACCACGCACGCGGCGGGGTCGACGCCCATCCGCCGTGCCGCGTGCAGGAAGAGGTCGGGGGCGGGTTTGCCGCGGGCCACATCGGCAGCGCTGAAGATACGGCCTGCGAAGCGTTCGTAGAGCCCCGTGACACCAAGGGTGTGGCGCATCTTGTCGTGCGAGCCGCTGGAGGCGACACACACCGGCAGGGTGATCTCGGCCAAAGCCCCGGGCAGCCCGTCGACCGCCTCCAGCCCGCGGTCCACCGCGTCCCGGTGGCGCCGCAGGAGCTGTTCCCACCACAGGGCGGCCGTCTCCTGGCCCAGCCGCTGCGCGATCTGTTCGCAGATCGACTCCTTGGAACGGCCGATGAACCGGTCGACGGCCTCCTCGTGGGTCAGCGGCCAGCCGAGCTCCGCTCCCAGGGCCATCTGGATACGCACGGCGATGCGTTCGGTGTCGACGAGCACTCCGTCGCAGTCGAATATCACGAGTTCCACCGGCTTGATCATCCCGGCAGCATAAGGGCCTGCCGGACCCGCACGGCGCGCGTGTTACGGCCCCGCGCCAGGGGGCCGGGGGCACCCCTTTTAGCGGCCGCCGCGGCGCGCGCCGAAGTGCAGCGCGAGAGAGGCGGCGGCGGTCGCGGCGGCGACGCCGGCCACCATGAATCCGTCGCGTGAGCGCCAGGACAGCACCGACCAGCGTGAGCGCGCGGACAGCAGGGAGCCCGTGCTGAGCCAGGAGGCCGCCGAGAGCACGGACAGGGAGGAACCGATGGAGGCGGCACAGAGCGCGCTGCCCACGGAGCCGATCGACAGGACCGAGCCGACCGAGCCGATCGACAGCACCGAGCCGACCGAGCCGATCGACAGGACCGAGTCCTTCGACCAGAGGGAGAGGGCCGACCCCTCACCCCCGCACCACGAGTCCGTCCACGCATGAGATTCGGTCACGGGCCCATCCTGACAGGGAAACCGGCCCCGGGGGACCGGCACCCGCCGGGCGGACCGCATCCCCGGCCGCAGGCAGGCACAAGCCGGCGCAGGCCGGCATCCCGGCATCCCCGGCCCGGCCCGGCCCGGGATGCCGGCGGAGGGGAAGCACCCGCCCCTTCACGCGCTCCGCGCGCCGCAGGGGGCACGTGACCGGCGGCGTACCGTCGTCCGGCTTCGGCACGGGCGGCCGCGGACCGGCCACCTCGTGGGTGAACGCGTACCCGACCGGCCCGTCAAGCCCCGGCCGCCGCGGTCCGCGAAGCGGCCGCACGCGCCCGGCCGGCCTCCGCCGTCGGCGTCGGCACGCCGGCGCCCGCCGCGTCACGGCCGGCCGCCGCCACCAGGGTCCTGAGAGCACCTGTGCCGCCGGCTCCGCGGACTGCGATACGCCGCCGGCGCCCGCCGCCTTCCGCTCCCCGCCGGGCCCCCCGCATGAAGCGGCGCACGCCCATGGCCTGACCGCCCGCCGGCCCGCCCGTCCGCCGGTCCGTCCGGGCACGGCGAACGGTCTCGGGTACGACGGCTGCCGGTCCCCTGCGCGAAAGCAGCGGACGCCGGCCCGGCCAGCCGGCCGGCCCGGACACGCTGCCGTCCTGCTGCTCTGGCCGGCGGCCCGAAGGCCCCTCGCCGCCTCCACCCGGGTGATCACCGGCCGGGGCGGGCCCGGGGCGGGCGGAGCCGGCCGGAATCGAACCGGCGTCCTCGCGATGTTGGAGACCGCGCGCGTCGACCTCTGCGCTACGGCCCCGCCCGCCCCCAACCGTACCGGTGCCGTTTTGCAGCCGGCAGCGCAGAAAGCCGGCCCGCCCCGCCCCCCGGGCCCGCCCCGCCCCCCGGTCTGCCCCCGCTTCTTCCGGCCCGCCCCCAACCCCCGGCCCGGCCCCGCTCCTTCCGGTGCGGCGGCGGCCCGGGAGCACATTGCACTCTTCCCGGACAGGCGTGCCCGAGAACGTCCGGTTATCGATCCTCCGGGGGGAACGCAGCGTGTGTGCGCGTCGGTTCACCGGAGGGAACCGGGCCGGCCGGGCCCGCACGATCGGTCCCGGCCGGCAGATTCGATGGCAAGGAGAAACCGTGCGCATACTCTTCACCGGACCGGCGGCAGCCGGCCACCTCTTCCCGATGATCCCGACCGCCCAGGCCTTGCGTGCCGCCGGCCACGAGGTGCTGTTCGCGGGCTCGCAGCCCCTGGGCCAGCTCCGCGAGGCCGGTTTCCCGATCGTCGAGATAGGCGACGGCCGCAGCATCCGGGACGTCTTCGAGCAGTCCACGGACGAGGAAGTGCGCTACGTCGCACCGGACATGACCACCGACCAGATCCTGGACCGGGCGGCCCACGGTTTCGCGCTCGTCTCCCGCTCCACCGTGGACGGTCTGCTGGAGGCCGCCGAAAGCTGGCGCCCCGACCTGCTGGTCTACGACTCCTTCCAGGCGTCGGCCCCGCTGGTCGCGGCCAAACTGGGGATCCCGTCGGTGGTCCACAACTTCGGCGTCACCTCGGGCCTGGACATGGTCGCCCGGCTCGCCGCCAACTTCACCGAGGCGTACGGGACGTACGGGGTGGACGCCCCGGCCGAGCCCACCGCCCTGAACATCGTCCCCGCCTCGCTCGGCGGCGACCCGGGCGGCCTGCGCGTGCGCTACCTCCCCTACAACGGCGGCGGCACCGTCCCCGCCGGACTGCTCCGGCGCGCAAGCCGTCCGCGGGTCGCCATCACCCTGGGCACCGTGCTCACCGAGCTGGACGGCGTCCGCGCCATCGTCCGCCTGATCGAGGCCGCCGCGTCGGTGGACGCCGAGTTCCTGCTCGCCGTCGGCGATGCCGACCTCGGCCCGCTCGGCACCCTCCCGGACAACGTCCGCCCGCTGCCCTGGGTCCCGCTCGCCGAGCTGCTGACCGCCTCCGACGCACTGGTCCACCACGGCGGCTCCGGCACCCTGCTCACCGCCCTGCAGGCCGGCCTGCCCCAGCTCCTGCTGCCCCAGGGCGCCGACCACTTCGCCAACGCCGCCGCCCTGACCGCCACCGGCGCCGCCCTGCGCTCCGCCTCCGACGACGTCGACGCCCCGCTCCTGGCCCGCCTCACCGCCGACCCGGCCCTGCGCGAGGCCGCCACCCGCCTGCGGGCGGAGAACGCGGCCCTGCCGACCCCGGCCGAAACGGTCCCCGCCCTGGAGGCCCTGGCCGCCTCCTGAGGAGCCCACACCGGGTCCGTACGGCCACCGGCCCGGCCGGACGGCCGTACGGACCCCGCCCCCGCCCCCCGACCCCGACCCCGGCCCCGGCCCCGTCCGCACCCCCTGCGGCGGGGCCCGTACGCGGCTTCGCGCTCAGCCCGCGCCGTCGGCGCTCAAGGCGGGCAGGGGGGTGCGGCCGGCCACGGCCATGAGTTCGAGCGGGAGTTCCGTGTCGTGCTGCCCGACGGTGAGGCCGATCCAGCGGCCGCTGCCCGGGACGGTCCACACCTGCATGCTGCAGGCGCTCTGGGAGAGGCTCTCGACCGGCTCCGGGGCCCGCCTCCCGTCGAAGCCGGCCTCCAGGTACGACCCCAGGTCCACGGTGAGCGGATCACCCCAGCGCACCGTGAGGGCCGCGGCCAGAGCGCCGAGGACGGCGCTCATCTGCGCGTCGGCCCGGTTCAGGGCCCGGTGGTACGCGTCGTCCCAGAAGTCCTCGCTCGCGCGCAGCACACGGACGCGATGGTCCGGGCCCCCGTAACCGGTGGCGTCCTCGAAGCCCGCCGCCGGGAAGGGCTGCGCGATCATCGCGTCGATGACCGGCAGGTATAGCCCAAGGGCCTCTTCCGGGACGGCTTCCGGCTCAGCGGTGCTGCTCATGGGCCCAGGCTACGAGACCGCCCGGACAACCCCCGCAGCGAGCCGGAAGGGGACGGCCCCGCCACCGGGCGGAGCCGCCCGCGAGGACACTCCCAGCCACCCCCCGGATCCCGGTCCCGGCCGCCCCCCGGATCCCGGGCCCGGCCGCCCCCCGGATCCCGGGCCCGGCCGACACCCCCCCCGGATCCCGGTCCCGGTCGGCCCTCCCGGTCCCGCCCGGCAGAGGCTCCCGGCCCCCCCCGGATCCCGGTCCCGGTCGGCCCTCCCGGTCCCTCCCGGCAGAGGCTCCCGGTCCCGTGCGGCGGGCGGTCCGGCACGGGTGGCCGGAACTCGCCCGGGGCGGGTGAACAGGGGGCTACGTGCTGGTAACTTACGCGAGTTGATCAAGGTCGGGGTGTGGCCGGCCACGCTCCCGGCCGGAGCCACCCCCACCCCAGTCAAGGAACCACATTGGCACGCACCGTCGCCGCGGCGGCCCTCGTCCCCGCCACGGCCCTCGCACTCGGCCTCTCCCTCCTCGCCGCCGCCCCCGCGTCCGCCGCGGACGCACCCACACCGCACCTGGACTCGGTCGAGCAGACCCTGCGCCAGGTCTCGCCGGGCCTGGAGGGCTCGGTGTGGGAGCGCACCGCCGGCAACCGGCTCGGCTCCTCCGTCCCCGGGGGCGCCGACTGGCTGCTGCAGACCCCCGGCTGCTGGGGCGACGCCGCCTGCGCCGACCGGCCCGGATCGCGCCGCCTCCTGGACAAGATGCGCCAGGACATCGCCGGCGCCCGGGAAACGGTGGACATATCGACGCTGGCGCCCTTCCCCAACGGCGGCTACCAGGAGGCGATCGTCGCGGGCCTGAAGGAGGCCGCCGGCAAGGGCGGCCGGCTCAAGGTGCGCGTCCTGGTGGGCGCCGCGCCCATCTACCACTCCACGGTGATCCCCTCGTCCTACCGCGACGAGCTGCTCGCGAAGCTGGGCCCGGCCGCCGCGGGCAGCATCACCCTCAACGTGGCCTCGATGACCACCTCCAAGACCGCGTTCTCCTGGAACCACTCCAAGCTGGTCGTCGTGGACGGCACTTCGGTGATCACCGGCGGCATCAACAGCTGGAAGGACGACTACCTGGAGACCGCCCACCCGGTCGCCGACGTCGACCTCGCGCTGACCGGGCCCGCCGCCGGCTCCGCGGGCCGCTACCTGGACTCCCTGTGGGACTGGACCTGCCGCAACAAGAGCAACTGGGCCTCGGTCTGGTTCGCCGCCTCGCCCGGCGCGGACTGCATGCCCTCCCTGCCCCGCCCGGCCGCCCCGGCGGGCGGCGGGGACGTGCCCGCGCTCGCCGTCGGCGGCCTCGGCGTGGGCATCCGCCAGAGCGATCCCGCCTCCTCCTTCCGCCCCGTCCTGCCCACGGCCGGCGACACCAGGTGCGGCATCGGGGTGCACGACAACACCAACGCCGACCGGGACTACGACACCGTCAACCCGGAGGAGAGCGCCCTGCGCGCCCTGGTCTCCAGCGCGGCCTCGCACATCGAGATCTCCCAGCAGGACGTGCACGCCACCTGCCCGCCGCTGCCCCGCTACGACATACGCCTCTACGACGCCCTCGCCGCGAAACTCGCCTCCGGCGTGAAGGTCCGCATCGTCGTCAGCGACCCGGCCAACCGCGGCACGATCGGCAGCGGCGGCTACTCGCAGATCAAGTCCCTCTCTGAGGTGAGCGACGCCCTGCGCGGCCGCCTGACGGCCCTGACCGGCGACGGCGGCCGGGCGCGCACGGCCATGTGCGAGAACCTCCAGCTGGCCACGTTCCGCGCGTCCGACCGGCCCACCTGGGCGGACGGCAAGCCCTACGCCCAGCACCACAAGCTGGTCTCGGTCGACGGATCGGCCTTCTACATCGGCTCCAAGAACCTGTACCCGTCCTGGCTCCAGGACTTCGGGTACGTCGTCGAGAGCCCGGCCGCGGCCGGGCAGGTCAAGAGCGACCTGCTCGACCCGCAGTGGCGCTACTCCCAGGCCACCGCGACGTACGACTACGCCCGCGGCCTCTGCCAGGCCTGACACCCCCAGGCCCCAGGCCCCAGGCCCCAGGCCGCCCAGGCCCCAGGCCCCCGGCCGCCCGCGCCCGGGCGCCCCGGGTGTCCGCCTCCCCGCCCCCGCAGTGCCCGGCCCCCGCGGCCGGGTGCGGCGGGGGCGGTCCCGTACCCGCCGCCGGGAATACCGCGGCCGCACCCCCCGTTTCCGAGTATGGTTGAACAGTCAACAATCTTGGAAGGGGATGGGCAGCCATGCAGTTCGGGATCTTCACCGTCGGTGACGTCACGGCCGACCCGACGACCGGACGCGTGCCCGGCGAGCACGAGCGCATCAAGGCGATGCTCGCCATCGCGCAGAAGGCCGAGGAGGTCGGCCTCGACGTCTTCGCCACCGGCGAGCACCACAACCCGCCGTTCGTCCCCTCCTCGCCGACGACGATGCTCGGCTACATCGCCGCACGCACCGAGAACCTGATCCTGTCCACCTCGACGACGCTGATCACCACCAACGACCCGGTGAAGATCGCCGAGGACTTCGCGATGCTCCAGCACGTCGCGGACGGCCGCGTCGACGTCATGATGGGCCGCGGCAACACCGGACCGGTCTACCCCTGGTTCGGCAAGGACATCCGCGACGGCATCGACCTCGCCATCGAGAACTACGCCCTGCTGCGCCGCCTGTGGGACGAGGACACCGTCACCTGGAAGGGCAAGTTCCGCACCCCGCTGCAGTCCTTCACCTCCACCCCGCGCCCCCTGGACGGCGTCGCGCCCTTCGTATGGCACGGCTCCATCCGCTCCCCGGAGATCGCCGAGCAGGCCGCCTACTACGGCGACGGCTTCTTCCACAACAACATCTTCTGGCCCGCCTCCCACACCCGGCAGATGGTCAGCCTCTACCGGGAGCGCTACGCCCACTACGGGCACGGCACCCCCGAACAGGCCATCGTCGGACTCGGCGGCCAGGTCTTCATGCGCAAGAACTCCCAGGACGCGGTACGCGAGTTCCGCCCCTACTTCGACAACGCGCCCGTCTACGGCCACGGCCCGTCCCTGGAGGAGTTCACCTCCCAGACACCGCTGACCGTCGGCTCGCCCCAGCAGGTCATCGAACGCACCCTGTCCTTCCGCGACTACGCCGGCGACTACCAGCGCCAGCTGTTCCTGATGGACCACGCGGGCCTGCCCCTGAAGACCGTCCTGGAACAGCTCGACCTCCTCGGCGAAGAGGTCGTACCCGTCCTGCGCAAGGAGTTCGCGAACCTGCGCCCCACAGGCGTACCGGACGCGCCGACCCACCAGGCCCGCGTGGCCGCCGCCCGCCCGGCCCCGGAGCAGGAGACACAGGCATGAAACTCGCCGTCGTATCGGCAGGGCTGAGCTCGCCCTCCTCCACACGCCTGCTCGCCGACCGGCTCACGGCCGCGGCACTCGGCCACCTGGACGCCGAACCCCAGGTCATAGAAGTGCGGGAACTGGCGACGGAGATCGCCCAGCACCTCGTCACCGGATTCCCGCCCGCCCGGCTGGCCGCCGCACTCGACACGGTGGCGGCCGCGGACGGCCTGATCGCCGTGACACCGGTCTTCGCGGCCTCCTACAGCGGCCTGTTCAAGTCGTTCTTCGACCTCATCGACAAGGACGCCCTCACCGGCACACCGGTCCTCCTCGGCGCGACCGGCGGCACGGCCCGGCACAGCCTGGTCACCGAACACGCCCTGCGCCCGCTGTTCACCTACCTGCGCGCACAGGTCCAGCCCACCGCCGTGTACGCGGCCTCGCAGGACTGGGGCGAGCAGGGCCTGGCCCGGCGGATCACCCGCGCGGGCACGGAACTGGCACACGCCATGAACCCCGCCGCCCCGCACACCGCCCCCGCCCCGGACCCCGACACCGCCGCCGCGCTCGCACCCCGTTCGCCGACCGGGGCGATCACATCGACGGACCGGGCGAACGGCTTCCGCACGGTGCCGTTCGAACAACGCCTGGCCGCACTGCGGGCCGAGTAGCCCCACGGCGTCCGCCCGGCGGGGGACTCCGGGCCGGCCCGAGGGGAAACGGCCGACCAGGCGCCCCGGCAGGCCAAGTTCGGCCCACCCGGCCCACCCGGCCCACCGGCCCGCCCGGCCCACCCGGCCCACCGGCCCGCCCGGCCCACCCGGCCCACCGGCCCGCCCGGCCCACCGGCCCACCCGGCCCACCGGCCCGCCCGGCCCACCCGGCCCGCCCGGCCCACCGGGCCGCCCGGCCGCCCGGCCCACCGGCCTACCCGGGCCGCCCGGCCCGGCGGCCCGGCAGCTTCCTGGTCCCCGCCAGGTCTGCCGGGCACAGCGCCGGGTCCGCCCCGGGCCCGTGCCCCCGGCGACGGCGCGGGCGCGGGCACGGCGGGCGGCGGCGGACAGCCCCCGCACGCACCCCCGCCGGCCACCGGGCAACATGCCGCGTTCGGCGTAATCGCAGCTTCGGCCCGGCTTCCTCCTCACGCTGTGACAGTCGATCACGCTCAGGTCAGGAGGCCCGTGTGCACAGCTCCCGTGGGTGCGCGGCCCTCCGCACGGCGCCCGGGGGCGGGCGGTGAGACGCACCCGCCCGGACGTCTCCCTCACGGCCACCACCGACGACGGCTTCCGGCCGGCCACGCCGCCGGCCTGGACACGGTGGCTGCCCTTCGTCTACGTGGCCTTCGTCCTCCTCCTGGAAACCGCCCAGCAGGAGGAATGGGCGGTGAGCCTCTTCCTCGTCGCCCTGCCCGCCATCGCCGCCTACGCCTACGGCCCCGCCGTCGTGGCCGCGCTCACCGTCCTGGCGATCCTCCTGGAAGGCTCCCTCGCCGCGGTCTCCCACCACCTGGGCGAGACCCACCACGTCACCGCCGACATCGCCACCGCCGTCGTCGGCATCCTCGCCACCGCCCTCGCCGCGCACCGCCGCAGCCAAGAACGCCACCTCGTCCACGCCAACTCCGTCGCCGAGGCCCTGATGCGGGCCCTGCTGCGCCCGGTGCCGCACCAGGTCGGGAACGTGCTCGCGGCCGGCCTGTACCGGCCGAGCGAGGCGGGGACCATGGTGGGCGGCGACCTCTTCGACATCCGTGCCACCCGGACCGGGGAGCGCGCCATCATCGGCGACGTACGCGGCAAAGGGCTCCCGGCGGTCCGCACGGTCGCGGCGATCCTCGGCACCTTCCGTGAGGCCGCCTACGAGGCGCCGGACCTGCCGGCCATCGCCGCCCGGCTGGAACGCGGCCTGGTCCGCGAGGCCGAGGAGATCCGGGATCCCGAACTGTTCGCGACCGCCGTGCTCATCGAGTACGACAGCCTGGCGCACCGGGTGACGGTGACCAACCACGGGCACGTGGAGCCGGTACTGATCTCCCGCGGCGAGGTCCGCACGCTTCAGGGCCCGCCTGCGCTGCCGCTCGGGCTGGGCCGCCTGGCCGCGGCGGAGCGGCCGGTGCCGTGCAGCCACCGGTTCACCCGGGGCGACGTACTGCTGCTGGTCACGGACGGACTGGTGGAGGCCCGTGACACCGGCGGCGCCTTCTACCCGCTCGTGGAACGGCTCCGCCACCGCTTCGAAGGCCGCCCGGCACCCGGTCCCGCCGACGTCGTCGACTTCCTCAACACCGACCTCCCCCGCCACACCCCCCACCTCCACGACGACGTCGCGATGCTCGCGATCGCCCCGCACGGCCGCACCTGACACCCCGCCCCGGCCCCGCCGGCCCCTGCCCGCGGACACCGCGAAGGCCCCGGCATCGACCCGGGGCCTTCGCGCACTTCGCTGACCTACCGGTTCAACGACCCGGACCGCAGTACGTCACGCCCGCCCCCGTACCCGTCCCGCCCCCTACCGGAACAGGCGGTCACCGGGTGCGGCCATGCGATGGGTGCCGCCGTGCCGGTTCACCCAGTCACGGATGAGACCGACGGAGTTGGCGCACTGCCAGCTGTCGTCGTACTCGCGCACTCCGGTGAAGGCCCCGTAGCCCGCGATGATGCCGTCCACCCGCCCGTCGCCCAGCAGTTTGTCGACGTACCAGGGATCGTTGTAGGTGGTCGTCCAGGACAGTGTGGCCGCGAGCTGTCCGGCGTCACGGTCCGCGGCGCCCTTCTTCAGTTCCGCGCACGTGTAGTACGTGGCTTCCGTGCAGTTGCCGAACCCCTTGGTGATGTCGCTGTCGCCGTAGTCCATCACCCGGCGGCCGGCCGGGAATCCGGAACCGGACCGGTCGAACGCGCCCCGGACCCGGTCGCGGGTCCCGGTCGTCGTGATGCCCTCCAGGGCGCCGAGCCTGCCTTCCAGGCTCTTCCAGCCCCGGCCCCCGACGTCCGGGGTGCTGCCGCCGTGGTACTCGTAGAACCCGTAGAGCACCTGGATCCCGGCAGCCGTCAGCCGCTGCGCCTTGTCACGCAGCCCGGCGACGCTGCACCCGCGGTTCTCCCGCTCCCCGCAGTAGTTCGGGTCCTTGATGTCCAGCCAGACCAGCGACAGCCTGCGCCCCTGGCCCGCGTGGGAGAGGATGCGGTCGATCATGCTGTCGAAGCCGGGGCCCAGCCGGTTGTCACCGGCCGAGGAACAGTCGTGATAGGCCCGCCATTCGTTCGGGTTCCACCACGCGCAGACGTCTATCTCGATGCTGTTGGCACCATGCCTGAGCGCGGCGTCCACACCGTCCAGGGTGTCGACGCGGTGCGCGATGGCGTAGACCGGGTGACGCTGGTCGGCCGCCGCCGCCGGGGCCGTACCGAGCGCGGTGGCGGCGACGACCGCGCACAGGGCCGAGAGCAGCGCCAGGAGCATCCGCGGGCCGCTGCCATGTTCGAGGTAAGGGGTCAAGAAAACACTCCGTCATGTCGGTGTCCGAATCGGACGGCTCATCTCACCCGCCACATGCTGGCACGCGATAAATGTATGACGAATGGATCCGGTCGGGGGTTTTTCCAGAATGGCGGGAAACGGCCGCCGCCCCCTGTGCCGTGTGACGGGAAAACGCCCGCGGGAAAAGAGGGGGCGGGGATTCCGGTACCGCGCCGGTCGCCTCCGCGCGGCCGGATGTCCACCGGGGCGGTCCGGACCCGCGGGCCACCGCTTTCCGCCCCGCCGGAGGCCGCCTGCCGCACCGGTGCACGGCATCCGGCGCGGACGGCCCGCACCCCGCGCATTCCGCAAACCCGCCGGGAAATACGGATTCCACCATTCCATCAGACTTCGGCCGGCCCCGTGAAATAGCGGGGGAGCGGACCGAATGCCGGGGAGGCGGCCGGAATACCCCGCGGCCGGTTCCGGCCGACGGAGACATCACCGATCAGAACCGGACTTGGACGGACGGCGAACATAACCCTCAGGCACTTGCCGCCGTCCGGACGGCATCGCAATACTCTCCCGACGGTCCGGCCGACCGGCATCAGTGCACTTTCGGCTTTCCCCTTCCACATCCCGGGAGACAGCTATGTCCGACACCGCACACACCCCCGAGACCGAACTCCACGACCTGGAGCTCGACCTCGGCGACCTCACCGTCACCTCGATGCGGGACACCGCCGCGCTGCCCGAGGGCGGGGCGTCCTGGGGCTCCTGCTCCTGCCAGGGGTCGTCGTCCTGCGCCCAGCCGCAGAACGTCACCGCCCTCGAGGTCTGACCCCCCCTACACGAGAGGCAACCCATGAACGACGCCACACAGTCCGCCGGTTTCGACCTCGACGACCTCGACCTCGGTGAACTCACCGTGACCTCCATGCGGGACACGGTCGCGCTGCCCGAGGGAGGCGCGTCCAACGGCGGCAGCTCCTGTTCCTGCGGCTCGTCCTCCTGCGCCCACCCGCAGCTGCCCGAACTGCCCCTGTAACCGGGGAACACCACCGCACCACCGCACCACAGCGCCACCGCACCACCGTAGGACCGCTCGCCAGACGCTTCCCGCCGCGCCCACGCGCGCGGCGGGAAGCCGCGCGCCGCCCCCACCCACAGGACGGGAACCCATGCCGCAGCCGCAGCCGCACTCCGCCCCCGGCACCGACGGCTACCGGGTACGGTCCGCGCCCTACGCGCTGGTCCGCACCACCGTCCTCGCCCACCCCGCCCAGCCCCCCGCCGCGGCCGCCTTCCGGGACCTGCTGACCCGCCTCCACCGGCTCGACACCGAACTGGCCCTGACCGCCGCACCGCTCTGCGACGACCTGTACGCCGCCCGCGACGGCCACCCCCCGGACTTCCACCGCGGCACCGTCCTGCCCCTGCGCAGAGCCCTGCACAACCACCGTGAACCCCGCCCCGCCCTGCTCGCCCGCCTCGGCGACCTGCCCGAGCGCCTGCCCCGGCTCGCGGCCTGGCTCGCCCTGCGCGCCGACCGCGACACCCTCCTCACCGCCCTCGACGCGGCCTGCGGCCCCGCCCTCGACGCCGAACGCGCCCTGCTCGCCGCCCTGTGCCGCGAACCCGCCCTCGCCAAGGCCACCGCCCTGACCAGCGCCGACCTGCTGCGCGCCATGAACCGTGCCGCCACCGGCACGGCCGACCGCCGCGCCCGCAAGGAGGAACCCACCGTGCTGCGCTACGCCCTGCGGGCCAGCACCAAGACCAGCCCGCTGTCCTGGTTCACGGCGGTCGGATGGGGCCCACTGGACAGCGGCCTGGCCGGAGACCTGGACGGCGGCCTGGCCCGCCCGGTGACCTCCTGGGGCGCCGCACCCGTCCTCGACGGCCCCCTGCGGTCCGTCGTACGGGCCAACCGCACCCTGACCACCGCCCTGACCCTCGCCCTCCTCGACGCGCCGCACCGGCGCACCACCCTTCCCCACCGCATCACCAGCACCGCACGGACCGCCGGCCCGCGCACCGCCTACACCCGCGACCGGCCCTCCTTCGCCGGCGGCCGCTACCTCGTGCCCGGCGAGGACGAGGCCGAGGTGGCCTCCGGCGGACCGCTGCGCCTGCTCACCGGCCTCGCCGAGAACCCCGTACCCCTCCCGGACCTGACACGGCACCTGGCCGCGGCGCTCTGCCCGGCCGGCCAGGACGACGGGCCCGACGGGGCCAGCCAGGCCGACGGGGACGGCGGCGGTGGACGGGCCGCGGTCGCCGCCTTCCTCGACCAGCTCACCCGCGCGGACCTGCTGGTCCCGCAGCACCCCGTCGCCCCGCAGGACCCCGACCCCCTGCAACGCCTCGACGCCTGGGTACGCTCCTTCGCGCCCGGCCACCCCGAAGACGCCCGCCGCGCCGACCGGATCGCCGAACTCGGCTCGCTGACCGCCCGGTTCGCCGCCGCCCCGGCCGCCGACCGCCCCGGCCTGCTCACCACCCTCACCCAGCGCTGGACCGCCGAGCTGGCCGCCGCCGGCCGGCCCGTCCCCACCGGCTCCGCCCCGCTGACCGTCCTGTCCGAGGATGTGATCGCCCCCCGCCCGCTGGCACTCGACGGCTTCCTCGGCGCCGCCGACCACCAGGCCCTCGCCGAGGTCACCGCCCTCGCCGAACTCTTCGACCTCGGCCACCTCGTCCGCCGCGCCCTGCGCGACCGCTTCGTCGAGCGCTACGGCCCCGGCGGACGCTGCGCACACCCCTGGGAGTTCGGCGCCGACGTCACCGCCGCCTGGGAGTCCGCCGGACGGATCGCCCTCCTCGACCCCGCCGACCGCGACGCGTTCCCCAGCGCGACCGAACCGCTGGCCCGGCTGCGCGCGGAGATCGCCGCCGCCCTGCGCGAGCCCGACGGCCCCCCGGGCCGCCACGACCCCGCTCACGCCGACGAGGCGGTCCTGCCCGCGGACACCCTCAGGACCCTCGGGGAACGGCTCCCCGCCCCGGCCCTCGAACGCCCCCTCAGCTACACCTACTTCCTCCAGCGCGACCCCGCCGCCGGGCTGCTGGCCGTCAACCACGTCTACGGCGGATGGGGCCGCTTCACCAGCCGCTTCCTGGACTCCCTCGACCCGAGCGCCACCGCCGAGGTGTCCCGGCAGATCCGGCGCGGCCTGGGACCCGGAGCCCGCCCCGCCCAGATCCGCCCCGTCGGAGGCTTCAACGCCAACCTCCACCCCCTCCTCGTCCCCGACGAGATCGGTACCGACCGCACCCGCACCCCCATCGCCGAGGCCGACCTCGAACTCGTCCACGACGAAGCCACCGACCAGGTCCGCATCCACCTGCGGACCACCGGCGAACCGCTCGACGTGCTCTACCCCGGCTTCCTCGCCCCCGTGCTGCTGCCCGCCCGCATCGCCCCCCACCTCGCCGACCACCCGGCCGGCGCCGTCGACTTCCGGCCCCTCGCCCCCCGCCGGACCCTGGACGCACCCGGCGGCCGGGTCACCGTCAGCTCCCGGCTCCGCCACCGCCACGTGGTCCTCCAGCGCCGCCGCTGGCTGCTGCCGCCCGCCGTGGTGGCCGCCCTGCGCGCCGACCTCACCGCCGACACCCACCCCCACCGGGTCCCCACAGCCGCCACCGCCGAC
Organism: Streptomyces xanthophaeus; assembly: GCF_030440515.1. Taxonomy (GTDB): domain Bacteria; phylum Actinomycetota; class Actinomycetes; order Streptomycetales; family Streptomycetaceae; genus Streptomyces; species Streptomyces kutzneri. The sequence continues at coordinate 33,010 of NZ_CP076543.1, read as the reverse complement.
TGGCGCGCCCGCCTCGGCCTGCCCGAACAGGTCTTCCTCCACCCGGCCGCCGGCACCCCCACCGGCCGGGCCGCCGAGGACTTCCTCAGCCGCCTGACCCGCCCCAAACCGCACCTCGCGGACCTCGGCAACGCCCTCCACCTGCGCTGCCTGGCCAAATGGCTGTCCCGGCACACCGACGGCGTCGTCCTGGAGGAGGCACTGCCCGCCCCCGGCGGCCAGGCCGCACCCGTCCGGGCCGTCGAACTCGCCCTGGAGGTCTACCGGGACGGACGCCCGCGATGACCCGCCCGCCCCGCCCGACCGGCCCGCAGCACCACGACAGGAGCGCACCGCACATGCCGTCCCCCGACCCCGAAGCCCCCCCGGGTCCAGACCCCCGCGACCACGGCGCGCTGGACGTCGTCGCCTACTACCACCACCCGGTCAAAGCCCCGCTGCTGCGCGAGGTCATGCTGCCCCTCGCCACCGCCGCCACCGCCGACGGCACCACCGCCCACGTGGAACGGCACTGGCTGCACGGCCCGCACCTGCGGCTGCGCCTGCAGGGCACCGACCCCGCCGCCGTCGCGGACACCGCCCAGGCCGCCGCCCGGCGCATCCGCACCTGGCTGCGCGACCACCCCTCCCACAGCGACCTCGACCAGGCCCAGCTCCTCGAACAGGCCGCCCAGGCCGGGCGCGCCGAACTCCTCCCCCCGCCCTACGGGCCCGTCCACCCCGACAACACCACCCGGATCGAACCCGTCGACCGCACCCCCGTACGGGGCCTGCTCGGAGCGGACGGAACCGCCCTGCGCGAAGACCTCCTGCACTCGGGCCTGGACGCCCTGCGGGCCGGCGCCGGCTTCCTCGGCCGGCACGCGGACACCGACCGGGCCCGGCTCCGCCTCGCGGTCACCGCCCTGGCCGCCCACGCCTGCGCCCACCCCGGCGGCCTGACCGGCGGACACTGGTCCTACGTCTCCCACCTGGAGGACTTCCTCCTCCACGACGACCCCGACGGAAAACTCCGCGCCACCTTCGAACGGCACGCGGAAACCGCCGGGGACACCGTCACCGCCCTCGTCGCACGCATCGCCGACGGACACGCCCACGACTGGGAACAGGCCTGGGCCGGCTTCTCCCGCAACGCCTGGCAGCTCACGGCCCGCCGCCACGCCGCCGGCGCCGACCTCCACGGAAACCCCCTCGCCTACCGGACCCGGGCCGCCGCCACCGGCGACGCCGCCGCCTACGAACGCTGGAACCAGGACATCCGCACCCGCTACAGCGAGTTCCACCGCCTGCTGCGCCGCGCCGACCCGCAGGGCACCATGTGGAGCCGCCCCGACTACCTCATCCACCGGGCCTGCACCAACGCCCTGTACCGGCTGCTGACCGTCTGCGACGTCCGCCCCCTGGAGCGCTACCTCGCCGCGCACCTCGTCGTCCGCGCCGTGCCCGCCCTGACCGGCTGCGACTGGCGCACCGAGATAGGCACCGTCATCGACGCGGTGGAGGCCCGGACATGACCGGCGAACCCACCGCCCAGGACACCAAGGACACCCAAGACGCCAAGGGCACCGGCGGCCGGCCGCACCCCGGTGACCGGCTGCGTCCCGGCACCGCCGTCACACCCCTGCGCGCCGGCCTGCACCTGCGGGGGCGCAGGGGCTGCGTCACGCTGGAAGGCAGCACCGCCGTCCCCGTGGTGTGGGGCCTGCTGGAGGAACCCCTGCGCACCGGCGGCCTCGCCGGATTCCGGGAGGGCCTGGAGCCGGGATCGGCCGTCCGCACCGCCGCCGACACCCTCCTCGGCCGGCTCGCCGACCACGACCTCCTCCTCCCCGCACCACCCGCCGCCCCCCACCCCGACCCCGCCGTCGCACGATGGATCGACGCCACGGCCGCGCACCCCGCCGACGCGACCGCCCTCCTCGCCACCGCCCGGGCCGAGGTCCTGGCCCGCGACCCGTCCTCCCCGCCCGCCGCAGCCGCCGTACGGGCGCTGACGGCCGGCGGCGTGCCCGTCACCCTCACCCCCGACCCCGACCTGCCCCCAGGCTGTGTCCTGCTGACCGTCCGCGGCGCAGGCCCGGACCGGGCGGTCGCGGCCGGACGGGGCGGCGCCACCGGATACGTGACCGCCCCCGGCAGCCCCGCCCAGGCACGCGCCGACGCAGCAGCCCTCGAAGCCCGGCTCACCCACGGCACCGACGCCGCCGACGGCGCCGCCGCACCGCAACCCCACACGGCCCCGGGCACGTTCGCCGCACTGCTGGCCGGCGCCGCCGCGCACCGGCTGCTGTGCGCGGCCGCCCGCCTGCCCGACCCGGCCACCGAGGCCGACGACCCGCGGCTGCTCCCCGGCATCCCCGCCGTCCTCCTCGCCGACGCCCGCCCCGCACGCGCCGACCACCACAGCTGGCTCGGCCCCGAACGGATCGACGCGGACCGCCGCGTCCGCCTCGCGCCCCCGGCCGGTCTCGCCGAGGCACTGCGGCGGATCACCGCCCTGGGGGAGCACCGCTGCGGACCCCTGCCCGCCCCCCTGCCGGGGGACCTGCCCCAACTCCCGGTCCCCCTCGCCACCTGCACACTGCCCGCCCCCGCCCCCGGACACGCCACACACCCCCGCACCCTGACCGGCGGCGGGCCCCGCCTCGACCTGGCCCGCCTCGAACTGTTCTGCCGCGCCGCCGAACTGCTCCTGGGGGAAACCGCGTTCACCGTCGGGGCCGACCCCGGGCACGCCCGCGGCCGCGCCCTGCGCCACGCCACCGCACGCCGCCTCGCCGCCGCCCCGCACGGCCACCCCCCGCTGGACCCGGCCCGCTGGTCCGGCCACCCGCAACTGCGCCACTGGTGGACGACCCTCACCGGCCGGCTCGCCGTCCCCGCACAACTGGAGGTCCACCGGGCGGCCCCCCACGCACAGGCGTACCGGGCCGTGGTCCGCCGCACCCCGCACGGGCCGGGACGCGGGCCGGGCCCGCTGCTCGGCGAGGCCGTCGAGGCGACACCCGGCGACGCCGCCTCCTTCGCCGCGCTGGCCGCCGTCACCACCGCCGTCACCACCGCGGCCGGGACGCCCGGCGCCCCGCCACCGCCCTCCGGGGGCGCGGCCGCCCCGCTCGCGGCAGCCGGTGTGCCCACCGCCGCCTGGGAGGACCCCGGCTGGACCGGCGGCTGGCTCGCCGACCTGGCCCGGCGCGAGAAAACCCTCCAGGACACCCTGCACCAACTGACCGGAGCCGGCCCCGCGATCACACCCGCCGCACCCGGCACCACACCGGACCCGGGCCTCGCCGGCCTGCTGCGCTCCTTCGGCTTCACCGTGCTCCACACCGCCGAGGAGGCCCGATGACCCGCCCCGCCACAGCCCCCGCACCCACCCCCGCGGCCGGTACCGCGGCCGGTACCGCACCCGGTCCGGGCCCCGTCCCCGTGCTGGACGCGGCCGCCGCCCTGGCGGCCACCACCGGCCGGGCCGCGGTCCAGCTCACCCGCTGGACGCTCGGCCTCGCCGAGGAACTGAGCCGACACGCCCTGCACCGGCCCGTGACCCTGGTCCCGGTGCGCTACGACGGGCCCCTGGCGGTGATCGGACCGGTGCTCCGGCCCGGCGCCGCGGCCTGCCTCGTCTGCACCGAGTACCAGCGCCTGGCGACCGCGGGCGGCCGGGTCCCGTGGCAGACCCCGAAACTGACCCTGGCCGGAGTACCCTCACCAGCCCTGACCCCGGCCGTAGAGGCCCTCGTCCACGACCTCCTCGACCCCGACCCCGGCCCCGGCCCCGGCCCGGATGCGCACCCCGACGCGGACGCGGCCGTCGTCCACATCGTCCACCAGGGCCGCGGCACCTGGTCCACCCACCACGTCCGCCCCGTCGGCGGCTGCGACGTATGCCACCCGCTGCCCTCCGACACGCAGACACCGCTCCACCCCCTGCCCTGCGGACCCCGCCCGATGCCCGACCCGGCCGTCCTGCGCGGCCCCAACCCCCGTACGGCCGGCGCCGCCCTGCGAGCCGCCCTGCACGACGAACGGTTCGGACCCGTGCGGCTGCTGCGCCGCTCCGAGGACTCGGCGTTCAGCCTCACCAGCGCGGTCGTCACCGACGGCAGAACCGTCGACGACGGCGGCCACGGCCGGGCCCGCACCTTCCCCGACAGCGAACGCATCGCCCTCTTCGAGGCCGTCGAACGGTACGCGGGCATGCGCCCCACCGGCCGCCGCACCGACCTCCTGGCCTCCTTCGCCGAACTGGGCCCGGGCCGCGCACTGGACCCCGCACGGCTCGGCCTGCCCGACCCCGCCCACCACGGCCACCCCGCCTCACCCACCGTCCCCTACACCCCGGACCTGCCGCTCCACTGGGTACACGGCTGGTCCCTCACCCACCGCAAGCCGACCGCCGTCCCCGAACACGTCGCCTACTGGGACGTGCCGGGACCCGGCCGGCCGCGCGTCGTCTACGAGTCCTCCAACGGCTGCGGCCTCGGCAACAGCCCCGAAGAAGCCGCCCTGTACGGGCTGTTCGAGGTCGCGGAACGCGACGCCTTCCTCATGGCCTGGTACGCCGCCACCCCGCTGCGCCGCATCCACCCGCCGGCCGGCGACACCGACACCCTGCTGCTCGCGGACCGGGCGGCCGCCGCCGGCTACCGGCTCCTGCTCCTGGACGCGACCAACGACTTCGCCGTCCCGGCCGTCCTGGCGGTCTGCCGCTACGAGGGCAGCCACCCCGACGCGCCCCGGATGTTCCTCGCGGCCGGCGCCCACCACGATCCGCGCGCCGCCATCCGCTCCGCCGTCGCCGAGGTCGTCACCAACGTGCTGGAGGCACCGCACCGTTCCTCCGCCCGGGGAGGGCCACGCGACCCCGAACGGCTGCGGCCCATGCTGGAGCACCCCGAACTCGTCCTCACCCTGGACGACCACGTCGGGCTCAGCACCCTGCCCGAGGCCGCCCCGCGCCTGGAGTTCCTCTTCGCCGACACCCCGGCCGCGGCGGTCGAGGCGGCCTGGCCCGGCGCCCCCGCCCCGGTGCCCGACCTCTCCGACCTCCTGACACGCACCGTCGCCCGGCTGGCCCGGGCCGGACTGGAGGTCATCACCGTCGACCAGAGCGAGCCGGGACTGCGCGAGCGGTTCGGCCTGCACTGCGTGAAGGTCATCGTCCCCGGCGCGCTCCCGATGACCTTCGGGCACGTCAACCGGCGCACCCTCGGCCTGTCCCGGCTGCTGGAAGTGCCCCACCGCCTGGGCCGCACCGGCCGGCCGGTCCACCACGGCGAACTGCCCCTGCACCCGCACCCCTTCCCCTGACCCGACACGCGAGGCGAGGACCGGACGACGTGACGACGACCGACAACCACACCGGCACAGGCACCGGCACGGCCGCCGCCGGCACCTGGCAGAGCCACCACCTCTTCCTGCACTCCACCACCGAGGACACCGACCGCTTCCTGATCCGCGACGCGGCCCCCCTCCTCGACGGCCTCGTAACCGCAGGCGAAGCCGCCGACTGGTTCTTCATCCGCTACGGGCAGGACGGCCCCCACCTGCGCATCCGTGTCCGTACCACCGCGACCGCGACCGCCGCGGACCTCCCCCGGCTGCCGGACCTGCTGGCCGGGCGGGCCCGCCAGGTACCCGCCGTCCCCGGCCCCTGGCCCTCCCACCACGCCGAGATCCGCGCCGTGCCCTACGTACCCGAGACCCGGCGCTACGGCGGACCGCGGGCCCTGCCCGTCGCCGAGGCGCTCTTCGCCGCCTCCACCCGCACCGCCCTCGACGTACTGCGGGCCCTGCCCGCCAAGGCCACGGCCGCATCCCGGCTCACCGCGGCCGCGGACCTGGCGCACACCACGGCGTACGCGCTCGGCATGGACCCCCTCGCCGCCGCACGCTGGCTCCGCGCGCACGCGGCGGGCTGGCGCTGGGTCACCGAGGTGCCGCTGCTGCCCGCCGCCGCCGTCCACACCCGGGTCAACACCGTCCACGCCGCGCAGCGCACCACCCTCGCGGGGCGCGCCGCGGACCTGCGCGAGCGCCTGCGGGCCAGCACCGCGGCGCCCTGGCTGGCGCACTGGGCCGAACGGGTCCGGGAGGCCGACGCGGCTCTCGACGGCCCCGGCGAGCGGACCCGGGCCGGGATCTGGGGCTCCCAGCTGCACATGCTGTTCAACCGGCTGGGAGTGAGCCCCGACGAGGAACGGGCCGTGTGCCGGCTGGCCGCGCGCACCCTGCTGGAGACGGACGGACCGGCAGGCTTCTTCCCGCCCGGCCACACCGCCCCCGACCTGCAGTACCTGGAGCGCAGCAAGTTCCAGATCGGCCGCGGCGAGGACTCGGCACTGCGCCCCCTGCCCGCCCCCGGCCCGGCCCCCGCCCCCGCCTCGGCCCCGGAGGCGGGCCCGGCCGGGCCCGCCGAAATCGCGCTCCCCGCCGACCCGTTGCCCGCCGTGCCCCTGGCCGCCGTCCTCGCCGCACGCTCCTCGCTGCGCGGCGCCCTCACCGGCCCCCTGGACACCGGCACGCTCGGCGCCCTGCTGTGGCACTCCCTCGCCGAGAGCGGCCGCAGCGAGCAGCACCTCGCCGACGGCACGACCCGTACCCTGGCCCACCGCCCCTACCCCAGCGCGGGCGCCCTCCACACGGCACGCGTCCGCCTCCTCGTCCTCGACGTGAGCGGTCTGCCCGCCGGCACCTACGACTGCGTCCCCGAACGCCGGACCCTGCGCCGCATCGGCCCGGCGGCCCCGCTGGAGGACATCACCGCCCTGTCGACCTACCTCTCGCGCCCCTCCACCGACCCGGACTGGATCGGCATCGCGCAGGCACCGGTACTCCTCGCCCTCTACGCCGACCTCGGCCTGCTGCGCCGCCGCTACGGACTGCGCGCACTGCGCCTGGCCCTGCTGGAGACCGGCCACCTGGCCCAGACCCTGCTGCTCACAGCATCGGCCCTGGGCCTGGGCGGGACCCCGCTGGGCGGCTTCCACGACGACCTGGCCCACGAACTGCTCGGACTCCACGACCCGGACCAGCCGCTCCAGTACCTCCTTCCCCTCGGCCGCAGGCCGCACCCGGACGGCAGGTGACCTGGGCACGCGACAAGACCGCACGGCACCGCGGCACCCAGGGCCCGTCGCCGACCGCGCCGGCGCCAGGGCGGGGGAGGGGAACACGCGGCGTGCCGCCCCGCCGCCATGGGCACCGTGCAGTCGAGCACCGTCCCGCCCGGCCGGCACAGGGGCGAGCTCCCGCGCCAACCGCGGCGCGCTGTCCGCCGGTACGGCCATCCGGGCCGCCCCGCCGTACGCGGCGCCCCGGCCGCCCCGGCGGGCCCGGCCCCAAGGTGCCCGACGGCGAGCTACGCCGGCTGGAGCGCAACGGCCCGGCGGAGCACCGCCGTTGCGCCCAGGTGCCACCGCGCGTCGACCACGCCCTCACAGGGACCGGCGCGGCCCTGCCGGTCCCCTGTCCGCCCGCCACCCCGACACCGTCCCGGCCCCCCCAGGACCGCTTTCAGCACCCGCCAGCAGCGTCGACCGCGCGGGGGAGCGACTCGTGGCCGCGGTCTCGGCCGTCCTGGACCGAGGCACGGCGCCGCGGGAGGAATGAACCGCACGGACACGGGACACGGGACACGACACACAGGACACAGGACAGTGCCCTGCCCGGCCCTGCCCGGCCCGGCACACGAGGTACCGGGCCGGGCCGGCGTTCAGAAGTCCCAGCTCTGGCTCCGCGCGCCGTTGCAGCTCCAGCTCACCAGGAGCTGGCCGATCTCAGGCCGCCCGGCCAGGATGTCCAGGCACTTCCCGTTCACCCGGTTACGGATCTCACTGCCGTTGCGGTACCACTTCTGGTGAAGGCCGCCGTGGCAGTCCCACATGCTCACCGACCCCTGGTCACCCAGATGCGGGCCGTAGATCTCCAGGCACTTCCCGTTCATGCTCGAACGGATCTGCTCACCGTCCCAGTACCACTGCTGGTTGGTCCCGCCGTGACAGTCCCACGTCACCGTGGAAGCACCGTTCTCGTTGTGGAACATGAAGATGTCGGCGCACCTCCCGTTCAGGTTGGACTTGAGCAGCGGTGCCGCGGCATACGCGGGCGAGCCGGTCAACACAGGGCCGGCCAGCAGCCCGGTGACCGCCGCCAGCAGCATCAGTCGTCGCACGGACCTCATGAAATTTCCCCTTCCCATCACCGTGGCGCAGTTGCGCAGGCCCCTGTCTAGCCCCCGGCCGATGTCCGGCGCCGGAACGAGGATTCCGGACATCAAAAGCTGGACAAACACCACCCGACACGGCTGCGGAAACCCGCAGGAAGGAAGGCAATGCCACGCCCCGAACGCCCGCTCGACCAGGACTTCGGTCCGCTGACACGGTTCGCGGCCGACCTCCGGAAACTGCGCGAGGCAGCGGGACGCCCGCCCTACCGGGCACTGGCGAAAAAAGCACACTATTCGTCCACGACACTGTCGGACGCCGCCGGCGGGAACACCTTCCCGAGCCTGGCCGTCACACTCGCCTACGTCGACGCCTGCCAGGGCGACCGCCGCGCATGGGAAACCCGATGGCACGCCGTCGCCACCGAGATCGCCGCGAGCGCACCACACGACGAACCCGCGGAAACCAGCCGCCACACCGCCCCGTACGCCGGGCTGTCGGCCTTCCAGCCCGAAGACGCCGACCGCTTCTTCGGACGCGAGCGGCTGACCGGCGAACTCCTCGCGAAGGTCGCCGACCGCCGCTTCCTGACCGTCTTCGGACCCTCCGGATCGGGGAAATCCTCACTGCTGCGGGCCGGACTCGTCGCCCGCGCACGGGCATCCGGGTGGCCGGTCATGCTCCTCACCCCGGGCCCGCACCCCCTGGAGGAATGCGCCGTCCACCTCGCCGCGGCGACGGGCGAGGCCCCCGGCACACTGCTGACCGAGCTGCAGGACGACCCCGCGGCACTGCACCTGCGCATCCGGCAGACCATGACCGGCCACCCACCGGACACCGACACACTGATCGTCGTCGACCAGTTCGAAGAGATCTTCACCCTCTGCACGGACCGGGCCGAACGCGGCACCTTCATCGCCCTGCTGACCGCGGCCGCCGCCGCGGCGACCAGCCGGACCCGGGTGGTACTCGGCGTCCGCGCCGACTTCTACGGCCACTGCGTCCAGGACCCCCACCTGGTCGAAGCGATCCGCGACGCGCAGATCGCGGTCGGCCCGATGAGCAGCCAGGAACTGCGCGAGGCCATCACCCGGCCGGCCGTCCTCGCCGGCTGCACGGTCACCGGCCCCCTCCTGGCGGCCGTCGTCGCGGACGCCACCGGCCAGCCGGGCGCACTGCCCCTGGTCTCGCACGCGATGGTCGAAACCTGGCGCCGGCGCAGCGGCAGCCGCCTGACCCTGGACGGCTACCTCGCCGCCGGCGGAATCCAGCACGCCCTCGCACACACCGCGGAGGCCGCCTACGAAGCGCTGTCACCGCCGCAGCAGGACCTCGCCCGATCGCTGTTCCTGCGGCTGACCGCCCTGGGCGACGGCACCGAGGACACCAGGCGCCGCATCACCAGGGACGAACTGGACCCCAGCCCCGACACCGTCCACGTCCTCGAATCCCTCGCCCGTAAAAGGCTCGTGACCCTCGACCACGAATCCGCCGAGATCACCCACGAGGCGATCATCCGCTGCTGGCCGAGACTGCGCGGCTGGCTCACCGAAGACCGCGACCGGCTGCTCCTGCACCGCCGGCTCACCGACGCCACCGCCGGCTGGGAAAGGCAGGACCGCGACCCGCACACCCTGTACCGCGGCGCCGCCCTGGCCGCCGCCCTGGACCTGGCCGCCACCGACGGCAACCGCCTGACCCCGAAAGAACGGCGCTTCCTCGACGCGAGCCGGGAAGCACAGGCAGGCGAGATGGCGGCCGTCAGGCGACGTACGGTCCGCCTGCGGCAACTGGTCACCCTGCTCACCGTGCTGGTGGCCGTCGCGGCGACCGCGGGCGCACTGGCCGTCGGCTCACGCGACTCCGCCCTGCGCCAGCGCAACGTGGCCATCGCACGCAAAGCCGCCGCCGAAGCCGCCGAAGTACGCCCCCACGACCCCGCACTCGCCGCCCAACTCAACCTGGCCGCCTACCGGCTGGCCGCCACCCCCGACGTCCGCGACCAGCTCATGAGCACGTTCGCCACGCCCTACACGAACCGGCTCACCGGCCACACCTCCGACGTGGTCTCGATCTCCTTCGCCCCCCACAGCCGGATCCTGGCCACCGCGAGCTGGGACCGCACCGTCCGGCTGTGGGACACCCAGGACCCCCACCACCCCGTACAGCTCGCCGCCGTGACCCAGCCGGAACGGCTGATGGCGGTGGCCTTCGACCCCGGCGGCCGCATCCTGGCCACGGCGAGCGAACGCTCGGTACGGCTCTGGGACGTGACGGACCGGCGCGCGCCCGCCCAGCTGAGCACCCTGCCGGACCAGAGGTCCGCACCGACCTGGGTGGCGTCCGGGCCCGACGGCCTCCTCGCCACCGGCCACACCGACGGCACGACGCGCCTGTGGAACGTCCACGACCCCCGCCACCCCCGGCAACTGTCCACCCTGCCCGGCCACTCCGGCACGGTCACCTCGGTGACGTTCAGCCCGGACAACCGCACGGTGGCGACCACCGGCGACACCACCACCCGACTGTGGGACGCCGCCGACCCCGCCCATCCCCTCCTCCTCGACGTCCTGCGCGGACACACCGACACCGTGACCGCAGCCGCCTTCAGCCCCGACGGCACAACCCTGGCCACCGGCAGCTGGGACCGCACCGCCCGCGTCTGGGACATCACCGGCGGCCACTGCGCACGGCCGCCCGCCGTCCTGCCCGGCCATCCCGCGATCGTCTGGTCACTCGCCTTCAGCCCGGACGGCACCACACTCGTCTCGGTCGGCGGCACCACCCAGTTCTGGGACATCACCGCCCCGGCCGACCCGAAACGCACCAGCACGCTCCAAGGCGGGTTCTACCAAGCCGCGTTCAGCCCCGACGGCCGCCTCCTCGCCAACGCCGACCTGCTCCTGGACCTGCAGGACCTCTCCCTGGCCACCCACGACGACGTGGTCACCTCCCTCGCCTTCGCACCCGGCGGCCACCTCCTGGCCAGCGCCAGCTGGGACGGCACCGCACGCCTGTGGCAGGTCACCGGCGGCCACGCCCTGTGGCCGCTGTCGGCCCTGCGCGGACACACCAGGTTCGTCCGCTGCGTGACGTTCAGCCCGGACGGCCGCACCCTCGTCACCGCCAGCGAGGACGGCACCGCCCGCGTCTGGAACATCACCGACCCCCGCAAACCCCGCCTGACATCGGTCATCGCCCCCGAAGGCGGCGAAGTCGCCGGCACCGCCTTCGCCCCGGACGGCCGCCTCCTGGCCCTGTGGGCACAGGCCACGGCCGGCCTGTGGGACCTGACCGACCCCGCCCACCCCCGGCCGCTGAGCCGGATCGCCGAGGACGGGCCGAACGTCACGACGGCCTCGTTCCGGCCGGACGGCCACACACTGGTCACCAGCACGGGCGAGTCCGCCTCCCTGCGGCTGTGGGACATCACCCGGCCACACACCCCCCGGGAACTGCCCTCCCCCTTCCGCTCCGACCCCCTCACCGGCGGCGTGTTCAGCCCCGACAACCGGCGACTGGCCGCCTTCCACCGGACGGACAGGACCATCTGGCTGATCGACGTCGACGACATCCGCCACCCGGCGAAGACTGAGCAGCTGCCGGCCTCCGGCTCCTGGCTCTACACACTGGCCTTCGACACCCAAGGCCGCCGGCTGGCAGCCGGCGCCGCGGACAGCAAGGCCCTCCTGTGGGACCTGGACGGCCCGTCCACCCCCACCGTCCTCACCGGCCACGCCAACCCCGTACCGGCCGTGGCGTTCAGCCCGGACGGCACCACCCTGGCCACCGGCGGCAACGACTTCACGATCCGGCTGCGGGACACCGGCCTGGACCGGGTCACCACCCGCATCTGCGACAGCGCCCACCCCCGGATCACCAGAGCCCAATGGGCCCGGTACTTCACGGCAGTCGACTTCGACCCGCCCTGCCCCGCCACCTGACGCCCGGGGGCGATCCGGCCGCCCGCAGCGCTCAGCCCGTGAGGATGACGCGCCGGCGGACCCACCGGCCGCCGGTCGCAGCCGAAAGCAGGAAGTCCGCGACATCGGCACGGCCGATCCTCCCGCCGACCCGCCCCCGGGTCCCGTCCAGCGGGATGACCCTGTAGCCGCCCGTGGCCCGGCTGTCGCCGAACATCACCGGCAGGGCGATGGTCCAGTCGCGGTCGCTGCGGGCGATGGTCTCATCGGCGACACCCTTGTCCGCCATGAGCGCGCCCATCACCAGCTTCGCCGCCCCGGCCTGGAAGAGGGACTGGCGCCGGGCGGTGGCGCCCGAACCGAGGGCCGAGAGCCACACCAGACGCCCCACACCGGCCGCGGCCATCCCTTCCAGGACCGGACCGGCGGTGCGGGTGGCAAGAGTGGACCTGTAGTCCCGGCCCGGCCCCAGGGCACAGATGAGCACCTCGCTGCCCCGGGCCGCCTCTTCGACGTCCGCGGCGCGGGCGGCGTCGCCGACGACGACGGTGACACGCCCGTCCTCACGCTGCGGCAGCCGGGCCGCGTCACGGACCAGGACGGTGACCCGGTGCCCGGCCGCCAGGGCCTGCACGAGCACCTGCCGGCCGATGGGACCCGTGGCGCCGAGGAGGGTGAGCTGCATGATCAGGCCTCTTTCCGTGGGCGATGCCGAACAGCGACAAGCCCCCCGCGCCGGCCGCAAGCGTGGCTCCGCACGACACACCGGCCCGGACCGGCCCGAACCGGTCACGAGCCTAACCGGGCCCCACCGCACACCGCGGACTCCACGAACGCGCCACCCCGACCGCCCCGACACCACCCCCCCAGGCCCCCCCCCGCACTGCTCCTCGCGCTACTCCGCAGGCGCGATCCGCCAGGTGCCGCCGCGCACATCGAGCGTCGCCGTGAGGTCCGCCCGCCCCGGGAACGCAACGTCCAGCCGCCACGGGCCCGGCAGGACGGCCAGAGCGATCGTCACCAGATCCTCGGTGACTTCGCCCAGGACCCCGATCCAGTGGGATGCCGTGGCGATCAGCTGCCCCGGCAGCCAGGGCCCGGGCTCGGGAACACGCACGGAGGGCCTCCCGGTGAGTCCGGCGAGAGCGGAGCCGGCCAGCAGGGTCAGCAGCCGGGCCAGGACCGCGGCCGGCAGGCCGGGATCGCGGGCCTCCAGCAGCACGTAGCAGTCGTCATGACCCGAGAACCAGACCCGGGAGTCACCCAGGCGCTCCAGCAGCGGCTCACCCGCGCCGGCCGTGCCCACCACGAGGGCGATCTCGTCCAGCCGCTCCGCAGTCACACCGGCGGGCACACCGATCAGAGCCAGTTCGTACGGCGACCAGGTGCCGTCGAGGAAACGCGGCAGGAGACCGCGGTCCATCACCAGGATCTCCTCCGCGAGCCCGCACGTGCCCGACGCCCAGGACCCGACGGGGCGGACCGCGCACGGCACGCCGAGATCGGCCGCGATCAGCGACGGCAGCAGCGGCTGCCAGTCCTCGTCCAGATAGGAGTTGGTCTCCAGCGACACCACCGCGACCGCGTCGTCCGCCACGGCCACCAGCAGGTCGGCCAGCTCACCCGCCCGGGCCGCACCGGCCGTCACCCGCCACACCCCCTCGGCCTCGCACACGCCGAAGCTCAACGGGAACGGCCGGCGCTCCATGCCGACACTGTTCACGCTGAACGCGCCCTGCTGCCCGACCTCGATCACTGCCCCACCCCCGAGAACCCGCCGGACACCACCACGGAGCCCGCCGCCGCCCATCATCGCCGGTCGCCAGGGGCGGGCTTCGCCCCCATGGGGAGTTCCGGGCAGCCCCCCCCCGGGGCCGATGCGCGCTGTCGGTCATCCGTCGGCGGCCGCCGGTGCGATGTCGGTGGCCTGTCGGCGAGGCCCGACAGCCTTCCGGAGACGGCCGGCCGGAGCCCACCGGACGGCCCCGATCCCCAGGAGCCACCATGCACATGCCCGTCACGGTCATAGGCGCCGGACTCGGCGGACTCACCCTGGCCCGCGTCCTGCACGTCCACGGAATCCCGGTCACGGTCTACGAGGCGGAGCCCTCCCCGACGGCGCGCACACAGGGCGGGATGCTCGACATCCACGACTACAACGGACAGCTCGCCCTCGAGGCCGCCGGCCTCATGGACGAGTTCCGCGCCATCGTCCTGGAGGGCCGCCAGGCGATGCGGGTCCTCGACACCGACGGGACCGTCCTGTTCGACAAGGCCGACGACGGCACGGGCGGACGCCCCGAGGTGCAGCGCGGCGCGCTGCGGCAGATCCTGCTCGACTCGCTCCCGCCCGGCACCGTCCGGTGGGGCCACAAGGCCAGCAGCACCCGCGCCCTCGGCCAGGGCCGTCACGAGGTGACGTTCACCGACGGCGCCACCGTCGCCACCGGCCTGCTGGTCGGCGCCGACGGCGCCTGGTCACAGGTACGCCCGCTGCTCTCCACCGCCACACCCGAGTACGCCGGCACATCGTTCGTCGAGACGTACCTCTTCCACGCCGACACCCGCCACGCGGCCGCCGCGAAAGCGGTCGGCGGCGGGATGCTGATCGCGCCCGCGCCGGGCAGGGAGATCTTCGCCCACCGGGAAAGCGGCGACACCCTGCACACCTACGTCGCGCTGACCAGGCCGCAGGACTGGTTCGCCGCCATCGACTTCACCGATGCCGCCGCGGCCACCGCACGGATCGCGCGCGAGTTCGACGGCTGGGCACCGGAACTCACCGCGCTGATCACCGACGGCGACACAGCGCCGGTCCTGCGCCCCCACTACACCCTGCCGGCCGGGCACCGGTGGGACCGGGTGCCGGGGGTCACCCTGCTCGGCGACGCCGCCCACCTCGCACCCCCGAACGGCGAAGGCGCCAACCTGGCCATGCAGGACGGCGCCGAACTCGGCAAGGCCCTCGCCGCCCACCCCGGCGACGTCGAGGCCGCACTCACCGAGTACGAGCAGGCCATGTTCCCCCGCAGCGCCGAGGCCGTCACCTTCGAAGGCGGAGAGGTCCCGGGGATCGACTCCGAACACAACACGGCCCAGGGCCTGATCGACCTGATCACCGAGAACGGCCGATGAACCGCCCAGGCCCCGACCCGCTGCCCTGCGTCCCGCCCCCGCCGGCCAACGGCTCCCGTTCTCACGCCCACCGCGTCGAGGCCGGCGAGGTGGCCGTTACGTTCGGCCCACCGGCCGGAGGCGAAGCCGTCGCCGAGGCTTCGACCCGGTCGGTGGCCGGGTCGCCGACCAGGTCCGCCACCTCCCGCAGCCCGAAGCCCAGCCGCCGGTACGCCGGCACCTCCCGCAGCCGCTCCACGTCGCCCGCCGAACAGGCCCGGTACCCGGCCGGGGTCCGCGCCGACGGCCGGACGAGCCCGATCCCGTCCTAGCGATGCAGCGTGCGGACGCCCACGCCGGCCAGCCCGGCCACGCGTCCCACGGTCCGGTCATCTTCCACGGCACCGACGGTGCGGCCTGACGTCACGTCAGGGTCAAGGCCGGGCTCGGCAGCGGCCCGTACCGCACAGAGCCGCACAGAGCCGCACAGAGCCGCGCCGGGCCGGGAGCCGTCCTCCAAGGGAGCGGCATCCCGGCCCGCGCCGCCTACCGTCCGCCAGGGGCCCGGCGGCCCCGCCTCACTTCAAATGCCGGCCGAAGAACCGGCTCCCGTCCTCCACCTCGAACCACGGGGTGCCGGTGTGTCCGCCCGGATTGGCGTGCAGCGTCTTCTCCTTGCTGCCGAAGGAGTCGAACAGGTCCAGGGCCCGCTGCCGGGGATTGCCCTCGTCGTCCCACTGCAGCAGGAACAGCAGCGGAACGGTGACCTGCCGGGCCTCCTCGCGCTGGGCGCGCGGCACGTAACCCCCGGCGAAGAAACCGGCGGCCGCGATGCGCGGCTCGCTCACCGCGAGGCGGATGCCGACGGCGGTCCACCCCGAGTAGCCGACCGGGCCGCCGATCTCGGGCAGCGTGAGGAGGGCGTCCAGGGTGGTCCGCCATTCCGGGACCGCCTTTTCCACCAGCGGGCCGATGAAGGACTCGAAGATCTCCTCGACCGGCTCGCCGGCCTGCACCGCCCGGCGCAGACCGGCGCGGGCCTGCTCGTCGGCGGCGCAGCGGGGCCGGTCGCCGCACCCGGCGGCGTCGATGGAGGCCACCGCGTAGCCCTGCGCCGCCGAGTGCCGGGCCCGGGCCACCAGCCGGGCCGCCCCCCTGGGCAGGCCGTTGTTGTGCGCCATCAGGATCAGCGGGACCGCAACGGCGGATCCGGGCGTCCACAGGGTGCCGGGGATCTCGCCGAGGGTGAATTCGCGTTCGAGGACGCCGTCGTCGAGGCGCTGTTCGGAAGTGAAGTGCATGGTCGTGCCCTTTCGGGAGTGCTCGCGAGCGGCGCTCCCGGACGGCCTGCCTACCGTCCGACCGTGACCCCGCAGGGGAGCACCCGTGTCGATACTGCGTTCACGGGTACCACCTCCTCGTTCTCTCGCACGGCCTCCGCGAACGTAGCAGTGCCCGCCGGGCCCGCCAAGCAGATTTCCCGCGGCCACCACGCCTCCCGTCCGCCGGTCACGCCCCAGCCCCCGGACCCCGCGCGGCCGCCCCGTCCTCCAGCCAGCCCGCCTCCCGGGCCGCCTCCAGCGCGGCATTCGTGAAGTGCGTGACGATCGGCGACGGCGAGATCTCCGGCAGCACCAGATGGGTGGCCAGCGGCCGGACCCCCGGCGCGAGCGGCACCCAGCGCAGCCACCCCGGCAGCTGGTCACCGGACGACGCGGCGACCAGACCCACCGTGCGGGCGTCCCGCAGCACGCTCTGCGTCGGATCGAAAGCCATCGGACGCTCCGTCAGCCGCGGTACCAGCCCCGCCCCCCGGAACACCGCCAGCACCTCGTCGTAGTGGCCCGGGTTGGCCTCCCGCTCGTGCAGCACCAGCGGGAAGGCCGCGACCTCGGCCAAGGTCAGCTCACGCCGCCCGGCCAGCGGATGGGCGGCCGCCAGCAACACCCCGCGCGGCTCCGTACGCACCAGCAGCAGCCGCACCCCCGCCACCGCCTCCGGCGAACGCGCGATCCCCGCATCCGCCCGCCCGTCCAGCACCGCATGCGCGATATCGGGGGTCCGCAGCACCTCGGCAGCCACCTGGACATCCGGCAGCCGCGCCCGCACCGCCTCCACCAGATTTGGCACCGTCCCGTACCCCGTACTGGTGCTGTACACCAGACGCAGCCGCCCCAGCTCACCGCGCCCCGCCCGGCGGGCCGCCTCCCACACGTCCTCCAGCGCGGCCAGCGCACCCGCACCACGCTGGTACACCGCCTGCCCGGCCTCCGTCAGGCGCACCACCCGGGTGGTGCGGTGCAGCAGCAGCACACCCAGCCGGCTCTCCAGCCGGCGGATCTGCGTGCTCAACGCCGGCTGCGCGATGTGCAGCCGGGCCGCCGCCCGCGTGAAACTGCCCTCCTCGGCCACGGCCAGGAAGTAGCGCAGCAGTCTCGCCTCGGGCATCGTCACCCCGCCATCGTAGAGGCGCCGCCCCATTCATATCCGGGGGTTATCAACCCAGACAGAGCTGGTCTTTCCCTCCCGGCCGGGCCCCTGCCTACCGTCGGTCCATGACCCCTTCCCGCACCTCTCCCGCCTCCGCCCACCCCGCGCCGCCGGTCCCGCCCCGGCGGATGCGCGCCTGGATCGGCACCCCCGACGGCCCCGACCTGCGCACCGTCGACCTGCCCGAACCGGCCCCGGACCAGGCACTGGTGAGCGTCGCCGCCTTCTCCGTCAACCGCGGCGAACTCAACCTGTTCCGGCGCCGCGCCGAGGGCTGGCGGCCCGGCCAGGACCTGGCCGGCACCGTCGTACGGGCCGCCGCCGACGGCAGCGGCCCCGCCGCCGGGACCCGCATAGCGGCGATGAATGACTTCGGCGGCTGGGCCCAGTACGCGGCCGTCCCCGTCGACCGCCTCGCCGTCCTCCCCGACGCGGTGGCCTTCCCCGAGGCCGCCACCCTCGGCGTCGCCGGACTGACCGCCCTGCGCGCCCTGCGCCGCGGCGGACCGCTGCTGGGCCGCCGCGTCCTGGTCACCGGGGCCAGCGGCGGCGTCGGCTCCTTCGCCGTGCAACTGGCCGCCGCCGAGGGCGCCGAGGTGACGGCACTGACCGGAACCCACCGCGACCTCGACCTGAAAGCACTGGGCGCCCACCACGTGGTCACCTCGCTCGCCGACGCAGAAGGCGACTTCGACATGATCCTCGAATCCGTCGGCGGAGAAGTACTCGTCACCGCCCTCAAACGGCTCTCGGCCCTCGGCCACATCGTGGTCCTCGGCACCTCCTCCGGCCGCACGGCCTCCCTGAGCATCTCCTCCTTCGTGCCCCACGCACGCCAGACCCTCCACCCCTTCTGGGTGTTCGGGTCCGGCGAACCCGTCGGCGAGGACCTGGAACTGCTGGTCCGCCTGATCGACCTCGGCCGGCTGCGGCCGGCCCTGGGCCACCAGGACACCTGGGAACGGCTCCCCGAGGTGATGGAGTCGCTGCGCGAGCGCCGGATCGCCGGCAAGGCCACCCTCCTCATCCACGACGGGGCGTGAGGACGTGGCACGGATCGTCGTCGCCGGCTCGCCCTACCGGGCCGGCACCGGGAAGATCATCGCCTCGGCGGCCGCCGGACGCGGCCACACCATCCGCTACGTCAGCGACCTCGGCAACCCGGCCCGCCCCGACGACCTCGGCGAACTGACCGACGCCGCCACCGTCCTGGAAGCCGCCGACGCCGTCGTCCTCGTCCCCCAACGGGGCGACGCCCGGATCCACACCGAACGGGCCACCCGCGTACTGCTGGAACAGGTACGCCGCCACCGGCCCGCCGCGCACTTCGTCCTCTTCAGCTCCTTCGCCGTCGGCCACGGACCCGCCCACCCCCTCAACCGGATCAACGACACCCTGCTCCCGGCCCGGGTCGCCGCCGAACAACTGGTACGCGCCGGCGGCCTGCCCTACACCATCGTGCGGCCCACCTGGATGACCGACGACCCGCCCGGCAGCCACGCCCTGACCCTCAGCCAGCACCCCCACGGCGACGGCATGGTGGCCCGCTCCGACATGGCCGCCGCGATCGTCGCAGCCATCGAACAGCCCGCCAGCCGGTCCACGACCTTCAGCCTGTTCAACGAACCCGGCACCCCCGTGGCCGACTGGGCCGCAGCATTCGCGGCCCTGCGCCGCGACGAACCGCAGAAGGAGCTGTGATGCCCGCACGCCCCGCCGCCCAGCACGCCTGGGAGGACACCTTCCGCTCCGACGAGGCCGGCCGCGCACTGCCGCCCCGCCACCACCGGCTCCTCATGCTCGACGTCACGGGCACCCCCGAACGGGCCGACGCCCGGCACCTGGAGGCCGCCCTCACCGCCCTGGAAGAGCGCTACGGGCACGGGCCCGACGGCATCCTGATGTGCATGGGCTGGGGCCCGGGCTGGTTCGAACGGCACACACGGCTGCGTTCCCCGGTCGGCCGGCCCGTCCCGATGGCCCGCTGGGAGAACCCGGTGCTGGAGGAGTACGACGCCTGCCTCCACCTCGCCTCCGACCGGGAGGAGACACTCACCGAGGCCGCCGCCTCGCTCTTCGGGCCCGGACCGCAGGACCAGCGCAGGCGCCTCGAACTGCGCGAGACCCGCAGCGGCTTCGTCGGGCAGGGCCTGCCCGCCGAACGGCGCCCGCAGGCCGGCGTCCCCGACGAGGCCCCCCTGCTGCTGGGCTTCCACTCGGGACTGCGGCGCAACCAGGCCACCGAGGAAGAGGTCTCGATCACCGCGGGACCACTGGCCGGCGGCACCACCATGCACGTCAGCTACATCGTCCTCGACACCGACAGCTGGTACGAGCAGCACGAGGACGAACGCGCCGCACTGATGTACTCGCCCCGGACCACCGCGAAAGAAGCACACGCCCTGGTCGAGGACGCCGAGAGCGACCGTACGGAGCTCGCGGCGGTGGCCGCCGCCCACGGACGGGTCGGCCATGCCCAGGCCACCGGGCGGGCCCGGCTCGCCGGCCGTCCGCGGATCAACCGCAGGGACTTCGCGACGATGGACCACGGGGTGCCCGGCACCCACTTCGTGTCCCTGCAGCGCACCATGGAGGACTTCCACGCCACCCGGGCGATGATGAACGCCGCCGACGCCTCCACCCACCACGGCGGGATCGGCGTGCGCCGCAACAACGGCATCAACGCCTTCATGGACGTCCGCAGCCGCGCCACCTTCGCCGTGCCCCCGCGCGCCGGGCGCGCCTACCCGGGGCTGCCACAGCCGCACGCCTGAGCCGGCCGGGCCCCTCGCCGACGCGCGCCCCCGCGGAGCGACGGCTGCCGGGCCCGGCCGCGGCGGCCGGCCGCGGTGCATCAGACGGACCGCCCGGCGACCCGGGCGAGCAGATCGTCCAGCGCCGCGGCGGACACGGAACCGGGTTCCGGGCTGAACACCACGGCCCACTCCCCGTTCTGCGCCCCCTCCTCCAGCACCACCCGGGAAAGCTCCATGGAACCCACCGCGGGATGCTCGAAACGGAAGAGGACACCACAGTCGTCCTCGTCCCTCCTCTCCCCGGCCGGCCGCGACCACAGCTGCGCGAACTCACCGCTCCCCGCGGCCAGTTCGGCCACCAGGCGGGTCAGCTCCTCGTCCGGATGCTGCTCCACCGCCCGCCGCAGAGCCCCGACGAGCCCGGAGACCTGCCGCTGCCCGGGCCCGTACAGCGCCCGCGTCGCCCCGTCGAGGAAGAGCATCCGGGCCAGGTTGGGCCGGACGTCCTCGACCGGCCAGTCCAGGTCCCAGGCGAGCAGCGCCTGCCCCGGCAGGTTCCAGCCGGTGATGTCGTAGCGGTGGTTGAAGGCGATGACCGGCAGCATGGGCACGGCCCGGGTCAGGTGGCCGAGCCCCCGCAGCCGGGACGTACCGGGGGAGGCCCCGAGCCGGAACAGTTCGGCCCGCTCGTCCGCCCCGAGGTGCAGCGCCGATGCCAGCGCATGGAGTGCGGACAGGGACACACGGCCGGCCCGGCCGTCCTCGATGTCGGCGTAGCGGTCGGCGTCGAGCCCCGCGGCCCGGGCCAGTTCGGCGGGCAGCAGACAGGGCGCGGTCCGGGGGCCCGCGCCCGCCGGCACCCCCGTCTGCCCGGGGGCCGTGCGCAGGCGGTGGGAGCGCAGGAAGTGGCTGAGGTCGGCGAAGGATTCCATGGGTCCAGTCTCGGCGAGGCGTTGATCCCCTCGCCTGCCCCTGCTGGTCATCCTCAGCGGGAATTGACGGATTCTCGACTCCCTGCCCACCGGCGCCGGCGTCCTTCCGGCACGGGCCGCTAGCCGCCGCCGCGGCCTTCCAGGAGGACGCGCAGCGCCTCTTCCTCAAGGGAGGCGGGCTCCGCGTGGTACAGCACGATGCACTGGTCGGGGAGTCGGGAAGGCGCAGGCTCTCGAAAGCCAGGGTCAGTTCACCGACGGCCGGGTGGTGGAGATGGCGCGTACCGAACGTCTTGTCCCACACCACGTGTCCCGACCAGATCTCGGTGAACTCCGGGCTCGCGTGGGAGAGACGCTCGATCAGCTCGACCAGTTCCGGGTCGCCCGGGAAGCGGCCGGCCATCATCCGCAGGTACCCCGCCATCTCGACCGCCTCGTCGTTCCAGCGGGGATACAGGGCGCGGGCGCCGGGGTGGAGGAAGACGAGCTCGGCCAGGTTCGGCGGGGTGTCCCGGGCGAGGAGTTCCTCGATGTCGATGTGTCCGGAGAACATGGTCCGGGCCAGGGCGTTCCAGGCGAGGATGTCCATCTGCCGGCCCAGCACGACCGCCGGACCCTGGAGGTAGGCGGAGATCATCCGGGCCACCGCGGGCCGCACCTCCTCGGCCGCCTTGGCCGGGCGCGCGAGCTCGGCGGCGCGGGACAGGTTGTGCAGGTGGGCCCGCTCGCCCGGGTTCAGGCGCAGCGCGTTGGCGATGGCGTCCAGCACCTCGGGCGAGGCGCTGCGGTTCTGCCCCTGCTCCAGGCGCGTGTAGTAGTTGACGCTGACCTGGGCGATGTGGGCGACCTCCTCCCTGCGCAGCCCCCGCACCCGCCGTCTCTTGCCGTCGCTGGGCAGGCCGATGTCGTCCGGCGACAGCAGGCTGCGCCGTACCTGAAGGAACTTTCCAAGATCAGAATCTCGAACTCCCGTCGCCCGCTGCATTCTTTTTTCGCCTTTCGCTGCCCGCGCACTGCGCTGAAACATCCGCCGAATACTAGCCGATGGGAAACGTGGGGAAGTGCCGTCCGCGGCCCGGCTGATTCACGCCACACGGGCCTCCTTACAAAGGAAACCCGGAACGGCGAATTCCGGCCCGTGACGTCCGTCACTCCGCATAACTGGGGGCCAAGATCCCATGCGGCAAGGCGATTTGGCGAGCAGAGCAGGACCGGCGAGTCCACCTGCAGGGGAACACCGGCAACAATTCAGCCAGCGCCGCGGTATTCCCGGGCGGGCTCCCGGTGGCGACGTTACTGGTCACTTACCGTGTAAATCCACCTTGATTGTTGAGGTGTGTACGATTTTTGGTTCGGGTGTGTACTACCTGCTTCCCGCGCCTTCTCCAGGAGGGTCGGTAAATAGAAAAGGTCCGGAGTGTTTACTCACGGACATTCGGAACGGGTGGGCCGCCGCCGGTCCAGCGCCCGTACCGGCGTCACCTTGACCAGAGCCGCGATCCGCACCAGCTCCTCCAGTACCGGAACCGGCAGGGTCAACCGCGGCCGCACCGCCCCCGCGCCGGCCGGCGCGACCATTGCGGCCGGCCGCGCGGCGCCCGCCGCCGCTGCGCTCAGACACATCAGGAACTGGCTTGTTACCGCCCCCTCCCGGAGCACCCCCGCACCCCCTCCCGACCGGGCCGCACGCGTGGTGATGACACCGAAGGCACCGCCCCGCGCCGCCCGCCCGGAATACCAGGCCGTGATGCCGACATGGCGTGAATGCTGCACCGAGACCACCGACGAACCATGCACCCGGGCCTGCTCCACCGCCTGATCCACGGCGAAGGCCAGCGCGGGCTGCCCCAGCCCGTGATGCGCGTCGATCACCGTCACATCCCGTACCGGCGCACGATCTCGGGCCGCGCCGCGCCGTTGATCGTTCCCCCCAGCAGCCCCTGCACGTACGGGAGCAGCCGCACCACACCGTGCCGGGCCGTCCCCGCGAGATCCGCGGCCACCAGCACCTCGGCCGTCAGATCCGCGTCGGCCGGGCGGACACCCGCCGACTCCAGGGCCGCACTGACGAACGCGGTCAGCTCATGCCCCGCCACCACCGCCACCAGCCCCGTCCCGGGCCCGCGCACCCCCGCGGGCGCCGCCGTCATCACCTTCGGCATCCGCTCTCCCTCCTCCAGCTCTTGCGCCGGCCCGCGGACCGGTCCCGGACAGGCCGAAGGCGGATGCCCGGGCAACCGACAGGAGAGTCACCGGACATCCGCCTCCGCCTCCTCGGCGCCCCGCCCGCGGGGGACGGGGGAGGGGCAGCCAGGACTATTGGGAGAGGAACTCCTCCAGCAGGGTGGCCAGCGCGACCGGGGTCTCCACCATCGGGTAGTGGCCGGCGTTCCCGACCACGGCCAGCTGCCCGTTCGGATAGTGCTTCATCCACGTCTCCTGCATCGACTCCGCCGTCACCGCCGGATCGTGCTCACCGACCACCACCAGCGCCGGCACCTGGGCACCGCTCACCCGGTCCGCGAAATCGGTGGTGCGGAAGGAATCCAGGTAGCTGCGGAAAGCGACCGGCCCGACCTCCTTCATCGAAGACTCGGCGAAAGCCGTCACCCAGTGCGGGGACAGCCGGTTCCCCGTCGTCAGATCGATGACGATGCGACGGTTCTCGACCTTGTGCGCGGCCTCCGCGAACAGCGGGAAGTCCGAGTCCGGGATCGGCATGCCGCCCGCGGGCACCGGGCTCAGCCCCACGATCCGCCGCACCCGCTGCGGGGCCTTCAGCAGCACCTGCTGGATCGGCTGCCCGCCCAGCGAGTGCCCGATCAGCGAGAAGTCCTGCCAGCCCATGTCGTTGGCCAGCGTCAGCACGTCCGAGGCGATCTCGTCCGTCGTGTACGTACCGGCCACGTCCAGGCTGCGCCCGAAGCCCCGGGCATCCATGAACGCATACGTGAAACGCGACCCGTCCAGGTACGGCCACAGCGGCGAGAACGACTGGTGCCCGCCGAAGAGGGAATGCAGCACGATCACCTTGTGCGGGCCGGAGCCCACCATGTGGGCGAAGGGAACGGATCCGGAGCTCTGGTACATGTCTTCTTCCTCCAGCGGGAGTTCAACGGTCGGTGAAAAGCCGGCCTCCGGAGCGGTACCCGCCCCGGGGACCAGAAGGCGGTCGAGAGTGTCGTACAGCTCGCGCAGCTCCTCGCGGTGCCCGTGCAGGACGATGTGCCCGTCCGGCCGCACCAGATGGAAACCGGCATGCCGGCAGTGCAGTTCACGGGCGGCCGACGCGGCCGGGCCCCGCCCGGCAGCGCCGCGGTGTCCACCACCCGCACCTGGCCGGCCCACGGCCCGGCCAGCCGGCGTACCGCATCCGCCAGGCCACGGTCCGGATCCTTCTCACCCGGCAGCACCACCAGATGCAGCCGGACCGGATCGGCAGCCGGCCCGGCCACCCCCAGCGCCACGGCCAGCGGCCGCGGCAGGGCCGCACCCTCCCGGGCGTGCCGGCGCAGACCCGCCCGGGCCGAGCACCAGTGCACGGGCCGCGCACGCCTGGGCCCCTCCGTGACCGGGCCGTAGACCCAGCGCCGCCCCGCGGCCACCGGCACGTAGAAGCGGTCCAGGACCCCCGTACGGTCCAGGGCCCGCATCGCCGTGTCCCGCAGCGTGACCTGACTGCCCCGGGTCCACATCGCGGCCCGGGTCTGCAGGTCGGTGTCGCGGACCACGGCATCGGCCACCGCGGCCCGCTCGGGCGTATAACTCTCCAGCAGCCCGGTCCGCGCCTCACCGCGCACCACCGAAGCCAGCTTCCAGGCGATGTTCTGGGCGTCCTGGATCCCGGTGTTCAGACCCTGCCCGCCCATCGGACTGTGCGCGTGCGCGGCGTCCCCGGCCAGGAAGACCCGGCCGAGCTGGAACGAGGCGGCCCGGCGCCGGTGCACCCGGAAGGTGGTCACCCAGTCCGGGTCCGTCAGCCGCAGCCCGCCGGGCCCGCGCAGGTCCACCAGCCGCTGCATGTCGGCCAGCGTCCCGTCCGCCATGTCCGCAGGAGCATTGGTGAAGAAACGGAACAGCCCGAACGGCTGCGGCACGATCGCCAGCACACCCATCCGTGACTGGTAGTAGTGGATCTCATCGGGCTCCAGCGGGTCGCCCGCCACCTTCGCATCCGTGATCAGGAACCGGTTCTCGTACGTGGCACCCTCGTAGGCGATGCCCAGCTGCCGGCGCACCGCACTCGTCGCACCGTCCGCGCCGATCACCCACGGCACGGCGGCCCGCTCGACGCTCCCGTCCGCATGCTCCAGCACCGCGGTGACCGGCCGGCCCTCGCGTATCGCCCCGCTGAAGTCCACGTCCTGCAGCGACACCAGCCGCACACCGCGCTCCACACGGCCGCCGAGCCGGTGCAGACCCTCGGCCAGCACCTCCTCGGTGAGCCGCTGGGGCAGGCAGTAGGGAGCCATGTCATCGGCCATCCGCATCCGGGTGACCGGCTTCTTCTCCGAGTAGTACGTCATCTGCCGCAGCTTGACCGCGACCTGGCCGACACCCCCGGAGAGCCCGAGGTCCTCCAGGATGTCCAGGGTGCGCGGCCACACCAGCATCGCCTTGGAATGGACGCTGGGGCCGGGGCCGCGTCCACGATTCTGACGCGGACCCCCCCCGCAGCAGTTCACAGGCCGCGGTCAGGCCGGTCGGGCCGGCACCTACGACCAGGACGTCGTAGGCATCCGGCCGCGCCGCGTCCGCGCCGCTGTCTTCGTCAATGGGGTACCGGGTGGTCATCGAAGCCTCTTTCACGCTCGCCGTCCGAAGCCGGATCGAAGTGGGCCGGACGGCTCAGAGGAAGGCCAGGGAGATGGCGTAGCTGTCCTCGTGCATGCGGTAGCGGGTGATCAGCCCGTCCGAGACGTGCAGCTCGACCGCGAACTCAGAGGTGAACGCCTTGCCGGTGGCGTTCACCCGGTAGCGGAAACGCCCCAGGGCAACAGCCGTGCCGTCCTCGGCCAGGATCCGCTCGACGGCGAACTCCTCCGGCGTCAGGTTCTCGCCCGCCTGCTTGAAGAAGTCCGCGACCTCGCCGCGGGTGGTACGCCGTCCCATCCACGGAATCAGCGCGGTGTCACCGGGAGTGAACCAGTCGAGGGGCTCCGCCAGCAGTTCCAGGGCACGGTCGGCCTCGCCTGCACCGAGCCGGCCGAAGAAGTCTTCGACTACGGAGCGTGTGGAATTCGTCATGCCCCGAAACGTATTCACGACCGGCCCGCATGAGACAGACCCAGCCAGTGGTACCCACCGCAGCCCTATGAAACAGCGGGTACTGGCTAGCCCCCCACACCCCGCAGATGCTCGGAACACCCCAACCGGCAGGAAGCGAAAGGTCTCTCATGTCAACGGTCAACAGCCCCGAGGAGACTCGGGCAGATCATTCGCCGGGCCCGGCCCCCGCACCCGAGCGGATGACGAAGCGGCAGACACTCATCCTGCTCCTGCTGCTCGGCGCGCAGTTCACCCTGGCGGTGGACTTCTCCATCATGAACGTGGCAGTCCCCGTCATCGGCCGCGAACTCGACTTCGCCACCGAGAACCTCCAGTGGATCGCCACCGCCTTCGCACTCAGCGCCGCCGGATTCAGCCTCCTCTTCGGCCGCGTCGCCGACCTCGTCGGAGCCCGCAAGGTCTTCCTCGCAGGCCTCGTCCTGCTGACCCTCTCCTCCCTGGCAGGCGGCCTCGTCGACTTCGCAGGCCCCCTCCTCGCCGCCCGCGTGGCACAAGGCCTGGCGACCGCCATGGTCACCCCCGCCGGCCTCGCCCTGCTCATCACCTCCTTCCCCGAAGGACCCCTGCGCGACCGCGCACTCGGACTCAACGGCGCGATGCTCTCCGCCGGCTTCACCTGCGGCGCCATCGTCGGCGGCCTGCTCACCGACACCCTCAGCTGGCGCTGGGGCTTCTTCATCAACATCCCGATCGGCATCCTCCTGATCGTCGTCACCCCCCTGCTCCTCAAGGGCTCCCGCTCCCACGGCGGCAAACTCGACATCCCCGGCCCGTCTCCGTCAGCGCCGGCCTCATCGCCCTCGTCTACGGCATCTCCGCCGCGGGCCAGTACGGCTGGGGCGACCCCACCACCCTGATCTCCCTCGCCGTCGCATCGTCCTCCTCGTCGTCTTCGGCTTCGTGGAGCTCAACGCCAGCGAACCGCTGGCACCCCTGCGCATCCTCGGCCGCCGCAGCGTCACCTGGGGCAACATCGGCGGCGCCGCCACCTTCATCGGCTTCACCGCCATGATCTTCCTGCTCACCCTCTACCTGCAGGAAGTCCTCGGCTACTCGGCCATCGCCACCGGCCTGACCTTCGGCGTCCTCGGCGTCGGCGCCTTCCTCGGAGGCGTCACCGCCCCCCGCTGGATCGGCGTCCTCGGCAGCAGCCGGGCCGTACTCGTCGCAGGCCTGCTCATCCAGGGCATCACCGTCGGCGCGCTCTACTTCGCCGGCGACGCCCGCACCTGGCTCTACGGAGTCCTGGGACTTGCCTTCCTCAGCAGCTACGCCCACGTCGCCGCCATCGTCGGCTTCATGGTCACCGCCACCTCCGGCCTGCCCAACGAACAGCAGGGCCTCGCCACCGGCATCACCACCCTCACCCAGCAGGTCAGCATCACCATCGGCATCCCGATCATGAGCGCCATCGCCACCGCCCAGATCCGCAGCCTCTCCAGCGAACCGGTCAAGGCCGCGACCCTGTCCGGCATCAACCTCGCGATCCTCGTCAACGGCCTCATCCTCATCGCCGTCGCCCTGCTGGTCGCCCTCTTCCTCCGCAACCGCCGCACCGCCGGCCGCCACTGACCGCCCCGGCCGGCACCGAACGACCGTCGCCGGGGGCCCGGACCCACCCCCGACCGCGCCCCCGGCGACGGCCACGCCCGTACGCAGAGAAAGCGACGAACCGATGAACCGGAACACCCCGCGCGCCCGGGCGACCGACCACCACCACACCACCGACATCCTGATCGTCGGCGCCGGCCCCACCGGACTGATGCTCGGCTGCCTCCTGCGCCACCACGGCTCCACTGCCACTGCACCGTCATCGAACAGCGCCACGACATCGACCCCCGCACCCGGGCGATCATGGTGCACGCGGCCGGACTCGAAATCCTGGACACCCTCGACCTGCGCACCGCCGTCGAAGCCAAGGGCATACGCCACACCCGCATCGACTTCCACACCCACCACCAGGCCCAGTTCACCGTGGACTTCAGCGGACTCGACACCGCCTTCCCCTACTACCTGAACGTCCCGCAGCCCGACGTCGAAGCCGTCCTCGCCGAACGCTTCACCGCCGCCGGCGGCCGGCTCCTGCGCGGCCACCGCTACACCCGCCACCACGAAGACGAACACGGCATCACCGCCCGGACCGACACCGACGGCACACCCCACACGATCACCGCCCGCCACCTCGTAGGAGCCGACGGCGCCGGCAGCGCCGTACGCACCGCCCTGGACATCGCCTTCCCCGGCATCACCTACCCCATGAGCTACCTCCTCGCCGAAGGCACCCCACTACGACCCGCCGACCCCCACGCCTCCGCCATGTACATCGGACCCGCCGGCGCGGTCTCCCTGCTGCCACTGCCGCACGGCACCGTACGCATCGCCGGACCCGTCTCGGCCGAATCCATCGACCGCGACAGCGAACTGAGCACCCAGCACTTCCAGAAAACCGTCGACACCCTCGGCTTCGGCCCCACCCTGCACTTCGAACGCGTCGACCGCATCGCCCACTACCAGGTCCACGAACGCCTCGCCGAACGCTTCACCCACGGCCGGACCGTCCTCGCCGGAGACGCCGCCCACCTCAACGCACCCGCCGGCGGCCAGGCCATGAACACCGGCTTCGGCGACGCCTGGGCACTCGCCTGGCGCTTCGCCGCCCTCCAGAACGGCTCCCAAACCACCCTCCTCGCCGACTACGACCGCGAACGCCGCGCCGCAGCCGCCCAGGTCGCCCGCTCCACCAGC
The DNA here is from genome assembly GCF_030440515.1 of Streptomyces xanthophaeus. Taxonomy (GTDB): domain Bacteria; phylum Actinomycetota; class Actinomycetes; order Streptomycetales; family Streptomycetaceae; genus Streptomyces; species Streptomyces kutzneri. Next base: position 3,593 of record NZ_CP076543.1, on the reverse strand, counting down.
GTCCTCACACTCCTCGACGCCATGCGCCGGGCCACCACCCAGGAAGCCCGCAACTCCGTACAGGAGGCGCTCACCGGATACGCCGAAGCCTGGAGCCAGCTCTACTCCACTACTACCGCACCACCCCCGCCCCCACCACACCACCCACCGACACCACACCCGGCCACCTCGTCCTGCCACCCCGCACCGGCCACCGCCTGCAGCCCGGCGCCCGCGTCCCCGGCCACCGCCCCCAACCCGGCCGCCACACCTGGCTGCACCTGCCCGGCGCCCAGCCCGACAACACCCTCCTGCCCCCGCTCACCCACACCGCAGAACTCACCCCGGCACAACGCGCCTGGCTCCCACCCGGCACCACCGCAGTCCTCGTACGCCCCGACGGCCACGTCGCCCGCACCACCCCCACCCCCACAGACACCACCACCACCGCCCACGCCGAAACCGAGAAGGAGGCAGCATGACCACCACCACGCCCCGCCCCCCGACCGGCCTCAGCATCACCGGCACCGGCAGCTACCTCCCCGAACAGCGCCTCGACCTCAACACCGAAGCCGCCCGCCACCCCGACCCCGACGCCGAACGCATCCGCGCCACCGGCTACCACACCATCGCCGCCGAACACACCCTCTACCCCGGCGACATGGCCCTCATCGCCGCCCAACGCGCCCTGGCCGCCGCCGAAACCAAACCCCAGGACATCGACCTCATCGCGGTCACCGCCATCCACCGCCACGGCCACCAACGCCTCTGGTCCCCAGCCTCCTGGCTCCAGTCCCGCCTCGGCGCCACCCACGCCCTGCCCTTCACCGTCAGCCAAGGCTGCAACGCACAGCTCCTCGTCCTCGACCTCGCCGCCGGCCTCCTCACCGGCAGCAGCCGACGCAACGCCCTCATCGTCGCCACCGACCGCTTCGCCGCCTCCGGCTTCGACCGCTTCACCGCCGACTACGGCATCGTCTACGGCGACGGAGCGGCCGCCGCCGTCCTGACCGCCGACACCCCCCCGCCCCCCAGGCCCCCGGCTGGCACGTCCTGACCATCCACAGCGTCAGCGACCCCGAACTCGAAGGACTCCACCGCCTCGACGAACCGGCCCCCGAGACACGCGCCCTCTTCGGCACCGAACACGACGTACGCGCCGCCAAGAAGCGCTACCTCGCCACCCACGGCACCGACAGCCTCCGCGAAGCCACCCGCCGAGCCGTCCGCGAGATCCGCCGCGCCCTCCTGCCCACCGGCACCGACCCCGCACTGCGCCGCGTCATCTACCCCAACCTGGGCCTGCCCCTGCTCCAGGAGAACTACTTCCCCGAATTCCCCGGCGGCGCCGAAACATCCCTGTGGGACTTCGGCGCCACCGTCGGCCACCTCGGCAGCGGCGACCAGATCGCCGGCCTCGACCACCTCGAACGCCACCACACCTTCACCACCGGCGACCGCATCCTCCTGCTCGGCGCAGGAGCCGGCTTCACCTGGACAGGAGTCCTCCTGGAACGCCGCTGACCACCCGGACGACGACGAACAAGCACCAGCAGAAGCAGCACACCACCCGAGAAAGCAGGTTCCGCACGTGACCACCGCACCCTCGCCGCTGGAACAGGACCTCGCCGCACTTGAGCTGAGCTACAGCCGCACCGTCGACCGCACACTGGTCCACCGGGACTCGCTCGGCGAAGTCTTCCTCACCGACCTCCAGCCCCTCGGCGGAGCCTCCTACGTCGCCGCCGCCCAGCTGCCCCGCTCCCACGCCTACTACGGCGACCACCTGCTCAACCCCAACGTCTACGACCCGGTCCTGCTGCTCGAAGCCTGCCGCCAGGCCGCACTCGCCGGCGCCCACGCCTACTTCTCCGTCCCCCGCACGGACAAATTCATCCTCACCCACCTGCGCGTCCACCTCTCCGCCCCCGACCGCATAGCCGTCGGCGCCACCCCCTGCCAGCTGACCCTGCACGTCACCACCAGCAACCACTACGTCCGCGAAGGCCGCACCAACGGCCTCGACTACGACGTCGACCTGCGCGTCGGCGACACCAGCATCGGCCGCGCCGGCATCGGCCTGCGCTTCAAATCCCCCGAGTCCTACACCGCCCTGCGCCTGCGCAACCGCGACCAGAGACCACTGCCCTCCTCCGCCGACCACCCGGCACCCGGCACCACCACCGGCGCACCCGTCGAGCCGTACCGCGTAGGCCGCGCCAACGCCGACAACGTCGTCCTCACCGGCATCGAAGTCGCCGGAGACACCCTGACTGCCGGGATCCGCACCCCCGGCAGCCACCCCAGCATGTTCGACCACCCGCAGGACCACCTGCCCGGCATGGTCATCGCCGAAGCCGCCCGCCAGATCGCCCTCTACGGAGCCCTCGACGTACGCGGCATGTCACCCTCCCGCACCTACCCCACCGACCTCGCCGTCACCTTCAGCCGATTCGGCGAACTCGACAGCCCCGCCACCCTCACCGCAGTCGTCGGCGAACACCGCCACACCGACCGCCCGGCCGAACCCGCCGTCTACTACACCCAGGGCGGAATCGTGGAACTCGGCGACGAACACACCCCCGACACCGACCGCGTACCCGTACGCGTCGAAGCCCACCAGGACGGCGAAAGCCTGTGCCTGCTGACCCTCAACCTCGCCCGGTCCGGACCCCCCGATGACCACCGCCGCCTTCTTCGACGTCGACGAGACACTCATCGCCTTCAAAAGCATGTTCCGCTTCCTGGCGTTCCACCTCCAACGCCGGGAGCGGCCCCCGGCACCTACGAACGCCTCACCGCACACTCCACCGCGCCGCCGCCGACGGCATCCCGCGCGCCGACATCAACCGCCGGTACTACCGCCTCTACGCGGGGGAGAGCGCGGCAGCCCTGGCAGCCTCCGGCCGAGCCTGGTTCACCCACGAACTCGCCGGCACACCCTTCATCCCCGGCCCCACCGCCCGCCCTCACCGCACACCGCCAGCGCGGCGACCTGACCGTCCTCGTCTCCGGATCCTTCTTCGCCTGCCTCGACCCCGTCGCCGAACACCTCGGCGCCGACTGGACCTTCGGCACCGGCCCGTCATCCGCCGCGGCCTCCTGACCGGCGAAGTGGTCACCCCCGCTGATCGGCACCACCAAAGGCCGCACCGCCCACGCCGTCGCCGCCATCCGCAGCCTCGACCTCACCCACTGCTCGGCCTACGGCGACCACAGCAGCGACCTCGACCTGCTCCGCGCCGTCGGCCGCCCCGTCGTCGTCGGCTCCGACCCCGTACTCACCGCACACGCACAACTCGCCGGATGGGAACGGCTGCCCGGCACACGAACGGCCGCCGAGCCCCGACCCCAGGAGACGAGAACGTGACGAACAGACCCCACACACCGGCAAACCCGATAGCAATCCGGCCACCGGCTCCTACCTGCCCGAACAGATCATCGGCAACGACCAGGTCGCCGACGCCACCGAGTCACCGACGAGTGGATCGTACGCAAGACAGGCATCCGCGAACGCCGCCACGCCGCCCCCCACGAAGCCACCTCCGACCTCGCCGCCCCCACGCCGGCCGCCGCGCCCTCGAACAAGCAGCATCCACCCCCACGACCTCTCC